>JARLIO010000094.1 GCA_031291675.1 Azospirillaceae bacterium | reverse complement strand
CACGTCTTCCGTGCTGAATTTGGCAACAAAATCGAGAAGTCCGGCCATCGCTTCACCCCATCAGCAACAGACAGATTCTACTCCAAGGCGAGCCTAGCGCCTAGAACATTTCGCGAACCTGCGCTACCCAGATAGGGAGATAAGAGATACAGACCATCGTCCCCACGCGGGGGCGCGGATTGAAACTCAGTGGTCTCGCGGGATGGCTGTCAGGCCGTCGTCCATCGTCCCCACACGGGGGCGCGGATTGAAACAAGATCCAGTTGAATAATGCGGCTTTTATCCTGTCAGCCGCTGGCGCGGGATGCCCTTGGGTGCCCCGCGATGCCGCCACCCAAGCCGATCTGACAAAGAGCGCTTGGTGGCCGCGACCCGCCTTTCAGGGGTGAACGAATTCCTCGTCCCGATAGCCCTGGGCGTAGAGCAGGGCGGTCAGGTCGCCATGGTCGATCCGGGCATGGGCTTCGGCGGCGATCGCGGGCTTGGCGCGAAAGGCGACACCGAGGCCGGCGGCCAGCAGCATCGGCAGATCGTTGGCGCCGTCGCCCACGGCCAGGGTCAGCCGCAGCGGCAAATGCTGCGCCGCGGCGCAGCGGATCAACGCGGCATGCTTGGCGTCCTTGTCGAGAATCGGTTCGACCGCGCGGCCGCTGAGGCGACCGTCGCTGATCTCCAGATCGTTTCCCTGGTCTTCGTGAAAACCCAGAAGCTCGCGCACCCGGGCGGTAAAGAAGCGGAACCCGCCCGAGACCAGGACACAGCGAACCCCATGGGCCAGCAGCGTCCGGGTCAGGATCTCGGCCCCCGGCATCAGGGTCACCCGGCGATAGCATTGCTCCAGCGCGTCGACCGGCAGTCCGGCCAGCAGCCCGACCCGCTCGCGCAGAGCCTCCTTGAAATCAATCTCGCCATTCATCGCCCGATAGGTGATCTGGGCGATGCGCTCGCGCAGACCGACCAGATCAGCCAGCTCGTCGAGCATTTCCTGCTGGATCAGCGTTGATTCCATGTCGGCGACCAGCAGCCGCTTGCGCCGGTCGGCCTGGGGCTGGGCAATGATGTCGATCCCGCCGGGGCCACCGGTTTGCGCCAGCACGGTCCGGGCCGCGGCGTCGGCCTGATCGCAGGACAGGCCATCAAAGGCGATGTCGCAGGCGCGGCCCGGAGACAGCCAATCGGCGGGCGCGGTTTCGGCCCCCAGATTTTCGAGGGCCCGGCGCAGCAGGCCAAGACGGCCTTGCGCATCGAGGTCGGCGTCAGGCGAGGCGATCAGGGTCAGGACGGCATCCATCGTCGGCTTCCGGTAGCGGCAAGACAGGGAGGTCTCTATATGGATCGCACGGCCCGCTGTTGTCCATGTCTTACCGGGAGGATGTCGCCGCGTGGTTTTACGGGTGTTACGGGATCAGGCCTGCCGCGATTGCAACGGGGAGGGCCGATGATCGGATCGGGTTGTGACCGGGATGATCCGGCGGGGGCGGTGCTGGTGATCGCCGGCCCCACCGCCAGTGGCAAATCGGCCCTGGCCCTGGCCGTGGCGGAGCGCCTCGACGGCGTCGTCATCAATGCCGACAGCATGCAGGTCTATGCCGAGCTGGCGATCCTGACGGCGCGTCCCGGGCCGGCGGAGTTGGCGCGGGTGCCCCACCGTCTCTATGGCGTGCTGCCGGGGGCGCAGGCCTGCTCGGCGGCGCGCTGGTGTGCCTGGGCGGTTCAGGAAATCGCCGCGGCCCGGGCCGGCGGACGGCGCCCGATCATTGTCGGGGGCACCGGGCTTTATCTTCGGGCGCTGATCACCGGCCTGGTCGAGATTCCGGCGATCCCGGAACCGGTCCGGGCCGCCGCGCGGGCGCTTCATGCCGAGCTGGGCGGCCCCGCGTTTCACGCCCGGCTGGCCCAACGCGATCCCGCAACGGCGGCGCGGCTGCGGCCGGGCGATCCCCAGCGCCTGATCCGCGCCTGGGAGGTGATCGAGGCGACGGGGCGCCCGTTGTCGGCATGGCATGCCCTGCCGACCGCGCCGGCACCGGGGTTGCGGTTTGATGTCGTGCTGCTGGACCCGCCGCGGGCCCCGCTCTACCAGGCCTGCAATCGCCGTTTTGAAGCGATGGTACGGGCAGGGGCCGTGGCCGAAGTCGAACGGCTGATGCAGCTCGGACTGGACCCGGGTCTGCCGGTGCTCAAGGCCGTGGGTGTCCCGGAGCTGGCGGCCTTTCTGCGCCGCGAGATCACCCTTGAGGCGGCGATCGCGGCGGCGCAGCAGGCGACCCGCCACTATGCCAAGCGACAGACCACCTGGTTTCGCCACCAGCTTGCCGCCCTGATGCCGCATGGCTGCCATGTCGTAACAGAGCAATATTCAGAAAGGCTATTGCCAGAGATCTTTCCGATAATTGGCAAAATGGGTTGACGATTGCACCTAATCGGTCTAGGTTGCCGCCGTTCGATCTGATCGCGGATTTCCAGGGATGCGGAGTCCGCGTCACCGTCACCAGTAACGCTGTGAAAAACAAAGGTTTTTTGGCCATGTCCGACCCGAAGCTGACCGGCGCAGATATCCTCATCAAAGCTCTCCGTGATGAGGGCGTAGAGGTAATTTTCGGTTATCCGGGCGGCGCGGTACTCCCGATCTATGACGCGCTGTTCAAGCAGAACGACATTCGGCATATCCTGGTTCGCCATGAACAGGCTGCGGTGCACGCTGCGGAGGGTTATGCCCGCTCGACCGGCAAGGTTGGTTGTGTGCTGGTGACCTCGGGACCGGGCGCGACCAATGCCGTGACCGGCCTGACCGATGCCTTGATGGACTCGATTCCGGTGGTCTGCCTGACCGGGCAGGTGCCGACGCATCTGATCGGCAATGATGCCTTTCAGGAGGCCGACACCACGGGAATCACGCGGCCTTGCACCAAGCACAACTATCTGATCAAGCATGTTGATCATCTGGCCCGCGTCGTCCATGAGGCGTTCTATGTCGCGCGCAGCGGCCGCCCCGGGCCCGTGGTTGTTGACATCCCCAAGGATGTGCAATTCGCCGAGTGCGCCTATGTCGAACCCCAGGTGACCGGACACAAGACCTATCGCCCGCAAACCCGGCCGGATCCGGTCCGGATCGACCAGGCCGTCGAACTGATGGCCACGGCGCGGCGCGCGATTTTCTATACCGGCGGTGGCGTGATCAATTCCGGGCCGGCGGCCTCGGCCTTGTTGACGAAGCTGGTGCGGATGACCGGGTTCCCCTGCACCAGCACGCTGATGGGGCTGGGGGCGTTTCCCGCCTCGGACCCGCAGTTCCTGGGCATGCTGGGCATGCACGGCACCTATGAGGCGAACCTGGCAATGCATGGCTGTGACGTCATGATCAATGTCGGGGCGCGGTTCGACGACCGGGTCACCGGGCGAATCGCGGATTTCGCGCCGGGGTCGAAGAAGATCCACATCGATATCGATCCCAGCTCGATCAACAAGAATGTCGCGGTCGATGTGCCGGTGGTCGGCGACTGCACCTATGTCCTGGAAGCGATTATCGAGCTGTGGCAGGCGCGCCATAAGCGCCCGGATCAGTTGGCCCTGAAGCAATGGTGGGCACAGATCGATCAATGGCGCAAAAAGGATTGTTTGCGCTACGAGCACACCGACAAGGTGATCAAGCCGCAATTTGCGCTGGAGCGGCTGCGTGAAGCGATCCGGGGCCGCGATCATTACATCACGACCGAAGTCGGTCAGCATCAGATGTGGGCGGCCCAGTTCCTGCCCTTCGATCAACCCAATCGCTGGATGACCTCCGGCGGTCTGGGGACGATGGGCTATGGCCTGCCGGCCGCGATCGGCGCCCAGGTTGCGCATCCCGATGCGCTGGTGATCGATGTCGCCGGCGAGGCCTCGATCCAGATGAATATTCAGGAACTGGCGACGGCGGTCCAGTACCGGCTGCCCGTCAAGGTCCTGATCATGAACAATCAATGGATGGGCATGGTCCGCCAGTGGCAGGAACTGCTGCATGGCAGCCGTTTTTCCGAAAGCTACAGCCATGCCTTGCCGGATTTCGTCAAGCTGGCCGAGGCGTACGGGGCGGTCGGCCTGCGGGCGAGCCGGGTCGACGAGGTCGACGACGTGATTGCGGAAATGATCGAGACGCCGCGGATGGTCGTCGTCGATATGCGGGTCGACCAAAAGGAAAACTGCTATCCCATGATCCCGGGCGGGCGGCCGCATAACGAGATGCTGCTGGGGCCGGCGGAAAATGTCGATCAGGCTACGCCCGAACAGGGCATGGTTCTGGTATAGAGCTCGTCGCGTGGCCGGCATGCCTCCGTTCCGTGCGGAGCAGGCCGGTTCCTCGTGCCTCGCCGAATTCCTTCCCGCGACCCGGCGGTCCCAGGGCCACCGGGCCCGCGGGACGTTTCTGGCGGGGTGTTTTGCTGGCGGTGCCTGCACCGCCTGTTGTTGATCGGGGTTTCCCGCTATGTCGAATATGCCTTCCGCGGCTACGGCCGATGCGATATGCCGGCACACGATTTCGGTGCTGGTTGACAATGAGCCCGGTGTTCTGGCCCGGGTGATCGGCTTGTTTTCCGGGCGGGGTTACAATATCGAAAGCCTCACGGTTGCCGAGGTCGATATCACCCAGAGCGTGTCGCGGATCACGATCGTGACCTCGGGGACGCGGATGATCATCGAGCAGATCAAGGCGCAGCTCGATCGCCTGGTGCCGGTCCACCGGGTTCGCGACCTGACCGACGAGGGGCGCTTCATCGAACGTGAACTGGTTCTGGTCAAGGTCGCCGAGACCGGTGAAAAGCGGATCGAGGCGCTTCGCATCGCCGACATCTTCAAGGCCCGGGTCGTCGATGCCACACTCAGCTCATTCGTGTTCGAATTGACCGGAAACGGGGAGGAAGTCTCCGATTTCATCGGCCTGATGGCGCAACTCGGTCTGGTCGATGTCAGCCGGACCGGGGTTGTCGCGATTTCCCGCGGCCCCGGCGGGCTGTAGCCACGAGGCGGCCCCGCCCTCCGCCATGGTTGCGGGGGCGGGACAAGCTTTCTGACGTTTCTACCGAAGCGGCCGGGTGTCCGCCTGTCGCCGGCACGTGCCCCCGACACCGGTCCCGGACTGCAATTCCAACCCGGCTTTGGTTCGGCCCGGCTTTGATCCGGCCCGGCTTCGGCCCGGAACGACAATGCAAGGAAGATGAGAAATGCGCGTCTACTACGATCGTGATTCCGACCTGAACCTGATCAAGGGCAAGAGGGTTGCCGTCATCGGCTATGGCAGCCAGGGGCATGCCCATGCCAACAATCTGCGTGACAGCGGCGTCAAGGACGTGGTCGTCGGTCTGCGTGATGGCAGCGCCAGTGCCAAGAAGGCCCGGGACGCCGGCTTCACCGTGCTGTCCCCGGCCGAAGCGGCGCGGTCGGCCGATGTCGTGATGATCCTGACCCCGGACGAATTGCAGGCCGATCTCTACCGCGATCATCTGGCGCCCAATCTCAAGTCGGGCGCCGCGCTGGCCTTTGCCCATGGTCTGGCGATCCATTTTGGCCTGATCGAGCCGCGCGCGGATATCGACGTGTTCATGATCGCCCCCAAGGGGCCGGGCCACACCGTGCGTTCGGAATATGTGCGGGGTGGCGGCGTGCCGTGCCTGGTCGCGGTCGAACGCAACCCCAGCGGCAATGCCCTCGAGGTCGCGCTGTCCTATGCCTCGGCCATTGGCGGCGGGCGCTCGGGCATCATCGAGACCACCTTCAAGGAGGAATGCGAAACCGATCTGTTCGGTGAGCAGGCGGTGCTGTGTGGCGGCCTGACCTCGCTGATCCAGGCCGGGTTCGAGACCCTGGTCGAGGCCGGCTATGCCCCGGAAATGGCCTATTTCGAGTGCCTGCATGAGGTCAAGCTGATCGTCGACCTGATCTATGAGGGCGGCATCGCCAACATGCGCTATTCGATCTCCAACACCGCGGAGTTCGGTGATTATACCAGCGGTCCGCGGGTCATTACCGCCGACACCAAGGCCGAGATGAAGCGGATCCTCGACGACATCCAGTCGGGGCGCTTCGTTCGCGACTGGGTCCTGGAAAACAAGGCCGGGACCCCGAGCTTCAAGGCGATGCGCCGCCGCGGCGCCGCCCATCCGATCGAGGCGGTCGGTGAAAAGCTGCGGGCGATGATGCCCTGGATCGGCGCCAACAAACTGGTCGATCGCAACAAGAACTGATCCGGGCCGCGGCGGCGGCCCGCGGGGGGCCGCCGCTTTTCGGGTCGGGCTTTCCCCCGACCACGGCGGCGCTGCGACGGAATCGGTCGATCGGCGGTAGAAATCGATCCCGGCGGCACTCAGCGCTTGAGTAAGGCGGATCATTGCTCTAAGGGAAGGAATGCGGCGCGTTGATCGCCGCTCCTCTTCTCCTGGCCGGACGCAGGCCGTCATCACCGGACTTAAGAGACAACAGCCTCCATGTTCTCCAAACTGCTCGGCGTGCTATCTGCCGACATGGCGATCGACCTCGGCACGGCCAATACGCTCGTCTATGTCAAAGGTCGCGGCATCGTTCTCAACGAGCCGTCTGTCGTCGCTATCGCAACGGTCCGGGGCAAGAAACAGGTTCTGGCCGTCGGCGACGAGGCCAAAATGATGCTGGGGCGCACGCCCGGCAACATCCAGGCTATCCGGCCGCTCCGGGACGGTGTCATTGCCGATTTCGAGGTTGCGGAGGAAATGATCAAGCATTTCATCCGCAAGGTTCATAACCGTCGCAGCTTCGCCAGCCCGCAGGTCATTGTCTGCGTGCCGTCGGGCTCGACCGCGGTCGAGCGTCGCGCGATTCAGGAATCGGCCGAGTCGGCCGGTGCCCGCCGGGTGTTCCTGATCGAGGAACCAATGGCGGCCGCGATCGGTGCCGGCCTGCCGGTGACCGAACCGACCGGATCGATGGTCGTCGATATCGGTGGCGGGACCACCGAAGTCGCCGTGCTGTCCCTCGGTGGCATCGTCTATTCGCGCTCGGTCCGCGTTGGCGGCGACAAGATGGACGAGGCGATCATCGGCTATATCCGCCGTAATCATAACTTGCTGGTCGGCGAGGGTTCCGCCGAGCGCATCAAGAAGGAAATCGGTTCGGCGTGCCCGCCGGAAGACGGCGAGGGCCGGTTGATGGAGATCAAGGGCCGCGACCTGATGAATGGCGTCCCCAAGGAACTGGTGATCAGCGAACGCCAGATCGCCGAGAGCCTGGCCGAGCCGGTCAGCGCGATTATCGAGGCGGTCAAGGTCGCGCTGGAACACACCGCGCCGGAACTGGCGGCCGACATTGTCGACAAGGGCATTGTCCTGACCGGGGGCGGCTCGTTGCTGTCCAATCTGGACTTTGTCCTGCGCCATGCCACGGGGCTGCCGATTTCCATTGCCGATGACCCGCTGTCCTGCGTCGCGCTGGGCACCGGGCGGGCGCTCGAAGAGATGAAAACGTTGAAGAATGTCCTGATCAGTATGTATTAGAGGGTTGGCGCGCCCGTTCCTTTCGGCCGGAGACCAGCGAGGAACCCGGCCGGCCGATGCGGGTCGAGCCAGCCGGAGCGGGACATGTCCTCCTGGTGAGGCGTCTTCGTGGGAACGCCGGCTTGCGATGAACCCCGGGGGGGCTTGGTGCGTACCGGTCCGGGTGAACCCTGACGGGGTCAGTCACAGCGTTCTGCCTCAGGTGTCGGGACGTCCCGGGGGGCCGGTTGTTGCTTGGGGGCAGGAATTGGGAAGGTCCAATTGAAACCGCGTGCCACCGGATCCGTGCTCCGAATTGCCGCGCCGCTTCGGGCACTGGCCCAGCGTTTTTCGTTCCTGCTGCTGGTTCTGGTTGCCATCGCGCTGATGCTGGTCGGCAAGATCGACACCATCGTGATCGATAATATTCGTGGCCGTATCGATGATGCTTTCGTCCCCGTGATGGGCGCGTTGTCCCGTCCCGCCGCGACCGCGGCCCGGGTGATCGAAGGGATCCAGGAACTCGCCGGGATCCGGGCGGAGAACCAGCGGCTGCGTGCTGAAAACGCCGCCTTGCTGCAGTGGCAGCAGGCCGCGCTGAAGCTTGAGTCGGAAAATCGCACGATGCGCGACATGTTGCATGTCGTCCCCGATGCCGCGATATCCTATGTCAGTGGCCGGGTCGTCGCTGATGCCGGGGGGCCGTTCGTCCGCACCATCCTGGTCACGGCGGGTCGCCGCGACGGCGCCCGCAAGGGGCAGGCCGCCATGGCCGGGCCCGGTCTGATCGGGCGTGTCATTGAGGTCGGCGAAACCTCAAGCCGGATCCTGTTGATCACGGACCTCAATTCACGCATCCCGGTGATCATGGAATCGTCGCGCCAGCGGGCGGTGATGTCGGGCGACAATTCCGAGCAACCCCGGCTGCTCTATGCGGTAACCGACGTGCCGCTGCAGATCGGTGACCGGGTTGTGACCTCGGGACATGGCGGCACCCTGCCGCCGGGTCTGCCGGTCGGCAAGGTCGCTTCGGTGACGGACCACGGGATCAGGGTTCAGCCCATGGTCGATCTCAGCCGGCTGGAGATGGTGACGCTGGTCGATTTCGGTTTGGCGACGAATTTGCTGGGCGAGGCGCCGAAGCCGGGCGCACTGCCGTGATGCTGAAGGCCGGGCGGTCGCGGGCATGATCGCGGTGCTGCAAAAGCTTGACCAGTTTGGACGCAATCTGATGCCGTTGGCGTCGACGCTTCTGCTGGTCCTGCTGACGATGGTTCCTGTTGTTCTTCCGGGGTTCACGGCGATTATGCCGGCATGGGGCTTGATGGCGGTGTATTATTGGGTTGTTTTCCGCCCCGACCTGCTGCCGACCAGTGCCGCGTTCGCGATCGGCTTGCTTCAGGATCTGCTGAGCGGTACACCCTTGGGAATGAATGCCTTGGTGTTTGTCGTCGTTCACTGGATCGTGCTGACGCAACGACGTTTCTTCGTCAGCACCTCGTTCGTGGTGCTGTGGAGCGGGTTTGCCCTGGTGGTTCTGATCGCGATGAGCGTGAGCTGGCTCAGCTACTCGGTGCTGAGCCTGACCCTGGCGCCGCTGGATGCCGCGCTGTTCCAGGCCTTGCTGTCCTTGACCGTGTTCCCTGTTGTCGCCGTGCTGTTCATCCGCCTGCACCGCGCCTTCCTGCCCGCGTGATTTCTGATGGACCGCGATACCGATCGATACCGTAACCTGACCCGCCGCACCCTGTTGCTGGGCGGGGCCAAGCTGGGACTGCTCTCGACGCTGGTCGCCCGGATGTATTATCTGCAGGTTGTCGATTCCGGTCGCTATCAGGTTCTGGCCGATGAGAACCGCATCAATCTTCGGCTGATTGCACCCTCCCGCGGTCAGATCCTGGACCGCTCCGGGGTCTCGCTGGCGATCAACAACCAGAATTTCCGTGTCATTGTGACGGCCGAGCAGGCGGTGCGCAAGCTGGAGGAGACGCTGGACAAGCTGTCCGGCATCGTGCCGCTGACCGAGGCCGATATTCGCCGGATCCTTCGTGAAGTGCAGCGCAAGCGCGCCTTCGTTCCGGTGACGATCAAGGAGAACCTGACCTGGGATCAGGTGGCGACGGTCGAAGTCAACACGCCGGACCTGCCCGGGGTGTCGATCGATGTTGGTGAGATCCGCTCCTATCCGTTCAGTGAGGCGGCGGCGCATGTGCTGGGCTATGTCGGCGCGGTCGCGGAATCGGAATTGACCGGCGATCCGGTGTTGTCGCTGCCCGGGTTCCGGATTGGCAAGAACGGCGTTGAAAAAGCGCAGGAGGCGGTGTTACGCGGCACCGCCGGCACTTTTCAGGCCGAGGTCAATTCGGTGGGCCGGGTCATCCGTGAGCTGGGTCGGGAAGAGGGCCATGCCGGGCGCGAGGTGACCCTGACGATCGATATCGGTCTGCAGCAATATGTCCAGCAGCGGCTGGGCGACCAGCTCAGTGCCGCGGCTGTGGTCATGGATGTGCATACCGGTGGTGTCTATGCCCTGGCTTCCAATCCCAGTTTCGATCCCAACAACTTCACGATGGGGATCAATGCCGAACTGTGGGAAGAGCTGTTGTCGACGCCGACGGCGCCCCTGACCAACAAGGTGATTGCCGGCCAATATCCCCCCGGATCGACCTTCAAGATGATGGTCGCGATGGCCGCCCTGGAATCCGGGGCGATCACGCCGCACCACACGGTGTTCTGCCCAGGCTATATGGAGCTGGGCGACCACAGCTTCCATTGCTGGAAGAAGGGCGGGCATGGCACGATGGACGTGGTCAACGGCTTCGCCCATTCCTGCGACGTCTTCTTCTTTGATGTCGGCCATCGGGTCGGGATCGACAAGATCGCGGCGATGTGCAGGCGCTTTGGCATTGGCGAGCGGCTCGGCCTTGATCTTCCCGGGGAGCGGCCCGGCCTGGTTCCGACGCGGGAATGGAAGCTCGCCCATACCGGGGTGTCCTGGCAACCGGGGGAAACGCTGGTCGCCGCGATCGGCCAGGGCTATGTCCTGGCGACGCCGCTGCAACTGGTCACGATGACCGCGCGCCTGGTCAATGGCGGCTATGCCGTCGTGCCCCACCTGACCAAGGCGATCGAAGGCGGCGAGCCCGAGCGTACCAGTTGGCCGACAATTGGTATCCAGCGCTCCAATCTGGAACTGGTGGTCAAGGGCATGGTTGCCGTCGGCCGCCCCGGCGGCACCGCCTACTCGGTGCAGATCCCCGATCCGTCGATGGAATTCGGCGGCAAGACCGGAACCGCCCAGGTCCGGCGCATTGGCACCGCGGAACGCAACAACGGCGTCCGCAACAATCTGGACCTGCCGTGGCGCGAGCGCGACCACGCGCTGTTCGTCGGTTTTGCGCCGGTGTCGGCGCCGCGCTACGCCTGCGCCGTGATTGTCGAGCATGGCGGTGACCACACCGCGACGCCGATCGCCCGTGACATCCTGTGGGAATGCCAGAAGCGCGACATCGCCCGGGTGATGTTCGGCGGGCCGAGCGCGGATGCCGGTCCCGCGGCCGAGCCGCCCGCGATCGGAATCATCACGACGGCGGCCGGGTCGTCACCAAGAAAGAAGGGTGGATAAGGGTAATGCGCCTGGAACTCGGCGCCGACCAGTCGCGCATGAGCCTGCTGGAGAAGGTCTGGCAGATCAATTGGGGGCTGGTCCTGGTGCTGTGCGCCCTGACGGCGATCGGCCTGACCGCGCTTTATTCGGCCGCCAATGGCCGGTTTGATCCCTGGGCGTCGCGCCAGCTGATCCGCTTTGGCTTCGGGGTCGTGGTGATGCTGGCCGTTGCCCTGGTGGATATTCGCATCTGGTTGCGGGCCGCGTACCCGATTTATTTCCTGGCCCTGGCGCTGTTGGTGCTGGTCGATGTCGCCGGGCAAATCGGCATGGGGGCGCAGCGCTGGATCGATCTGGGGGTGATTCAGCTTCAGCCGTCGGAGGTGATGAAGATCGCGATCGTCCTGGCCCTGGCGCGGTTCTTTCATGGGGCGAGCCAGGAGGATGTCGGACGGACCGCGTTCCTGATGATTCCCGGGGCCATGATCCTGACGCCGGTGGCGTTGGTCCTGAAGCAGCCGGACCTGGGCACCGCGATGATGCTGATGGCGGTTGGCGGCGCCATGCTGTTTCTGGCCGGTGTGCAGCTGTGGAAATTCGGCGTGGTGGCTGCGCTCGGTATCGGCGCGATCCCGATTGCCTGGCAGTTTCTGCGTGAATATCAGCGCAAGCGGGTTCTGACCTTCCTCAATCCGGAATCGGACCCGCTGGGCGCGGGCTATCACATCATGCAATCCAAGATCGCCTTGGGGTCGGGCGGCCTGGCCGGGAAAGGGTTCCTGATGGGCACGCAGAGCCATCTGAACTTCCTGCCGGAGAAACAGACCGACTTCATCTTCACGATGCTGGCGGAGGAATTCGGCATGGTCGGCGGTGTCGTTCTGCTGAGCCTTTATTCGCTGCTGCTGGTTTATGGGATCATCATCGCGCTGGGCTGTCGCAACCATTTTGGCCGGCTGTTGTCGCTGGGGCTGACGACCAACCTGTTCTTGTATGTGTTTATCAACATTGCGATGGTGATGGGACTGATCCCGGTCGTCGGCGTGCCGCTGCCGTTGATCTCTTACGGTGGCACGGCGATGCTGACGGTTCTGTTCGGCTTTGGCCTGGTCATGAGCGTCCATATCCATCGTGAGGTTCGGATCCACCGGCGCGCGATGCTGGGTGACCTGTGATGGCATTGTCTCGGGCCTTTCGATGGGAAAAACTGAAAATTCGCTATCGACAAGCCTGCCGGGCTTTGTTATACCCCGGGCCTCGCCAGCGACCGGCATGAACGGTTTGTGACGAAGGGTGCATAGCTCAGTTGGTAGAGCAGCTGACTCTTAATCAGCGGGCCGTAGGTTCGAGTCCTACTGCACCCACCATTTTCAAGGGGTTAGCCGGTACCAAGGCGCCCCTGGCCTTCCCAGGGAATTAGGTAACAAATCAGGGAACGGGCGGGCGGATTGTCTGTCGCAATCCCCGAGAGGCGGGCCTATAGCGGTCGCGCAGCCGGGCCGCTGTTTTGCTCGTCGTGTTATCTCTGTCTTGCGTTCCAGTTCCTTACTTGGTCGGCGATCCAGGCCGAAGCTTGTTCGTCGGCCCGTTCGACAGCAGCCGGCCCGCGGTTGAGACCCTCCAAGCGGAGCACCGAAAGGTCGCGAAGACCAATCGTTGCGAGCGCATGGCGCAGGTAAGGGGTGAGGAAATCGCTCTGGGCCGCCCCGCCGTCGGCGCAAGAGCCGCCACAGCAGACGACGAGGAAAACCGGTCTATTTCGCAGCAGGCCAATCTTGCCTTCCGGCGACGTGCGAAACGTGCGATGCGGCCGGATCACCTGGTCGATCCAGGCCTTCAAGACAGAAGGCACGGTGAAGTTGTGCATCGGCGTGTCGATTACGATGAGATCGGCGTCCTCCAGTTCCGCGATCAGCCTTTCGGACAGGGCGAGGGCTGCCTTCTGCCTGTCGCCGCGCTCGCTCTCGGCCATCAGGCTCGCCTCGACGAAATCCCGATCCGGATGGGGCAGGGGCTGGAGAGCCAGATCGCGTGTGACGACGACCACGTCCTTCAAATGGCTCACCAGGGCTCGGCCAATCCTGCGGCTGTGTGAGGTCTCGCCGCGTGGGCTGGCAAGGATATGCAGCAGGATTGGCATCGCCAATTCACCGTCTCAGGCAAGAGTGATGCTGAACCGCAGTGCGGTCGCCGATAGACCTTCGCGTTCGTAGAACCGCTGCCCCAGTCTGTTGCTCAGTGGTGTATCGAGCAGGAGTTTGGCGCAGCCGAGGGCGCGCGCTTCCGCCTTGAGGCGGTTCATCAAGGCATGGCCAAGACCGGATCCGCGCAAGGCCTCGTCGGTCACGAGGTCGTCGACGTAGAAATGCCGGCCGTGCATCAGATTGTCCTGAACGCGATAACCCGCCAGAGCGACCGGTCGTGGCCCATTCCAGATGGCGAGCAGGCAATAACCCGCACCGGTTTGTCGCCGCCAGCGCTCGACGAATTCCGGCTCGGACAGGAGATGCGGGCGGAGTTGCCGCATCAGGCCGTAGCAGGCCGCCACCTCCGGCTCGGATGCCACCTCGTGAATGTCGGGGGCGATCTCGACAGGCCCGTTCGTTTGCGTCATTGCCCCGTCCGCCAGCCAGAGTTCCAGTTGAGCAGCCGCTTTGCCTTCTCGCTCGACACCGTTCCGTCATCCTCGGCAATGTTGTAGATGCCGGGACCCCCATGGGTGACGGCAAGCTGGGCCGCCCGCGCGGCGGCGTCGATATGGACCGGTCCCGGCCCGGAAGCCGTGTCGAAGCCCGTTCCCGGCCCGTAGAACCGGCCGTAGCGGAGAACAAGCCCGTCGAGCGGCCCTGCGAGCACCTGGCGCTCAAGGCTTGCGACGCCGCGCGCCGAGGCACCGCGCGCGCCCTCGGCATCGATATTCAGCGGGTCATTCTCGTCGTGCGGCAACGGGCCATCGGCATAGGCAAAGGCGACGCTCTGCGCGATCAGGCGCCGGACGCCGGCATTGATCGCCGCCGACAGCAGGCTCCGCGTTCCCTCATCGCGGATGCGCGCATTGCGCATCGTCGCCTCGGCCATCCGGGCCGGATCGAGACCGGGGGGCAGGTCGGTGAGCTGATGGACAACGACGCTCGGCCGCACCTGCGCCACGGCGGCGCAAAGCGCGTCGGTATCAAAGACATCGACAATGACGGGTTCGACGCCCAGGCCCCGCAGGATCGGCACCTTGCCGTCCGATCGCGTGGTGCCAACCACCCGCCAACCGTCCTTGACCAGAAGCGGTGCGAGCCGCCGGCCGATGGCGCCGGTCGCGCCGGCGAGGAAGAGACATTTGGTCATCCTGAACTCCGGGCTCGATTGGCAGTGGCACGGTGTGCCGGTCTGCCTTAATATCAGAACACGAACAACATATAAGAGCTTTGACATTATGAGCAAGCCTGATTTGACATCCCGGTTGCCTGAGCCCGGGGAGGGCAAGCGGGGCGAGGCCGGCTATCTCGGCTATCTGCTGCGCCAGGCGGCCGGCGCCTATCGACTGCGGATGGAGCGGGCGCTGGCCGACATCCAGGTCACGCCGCCGCAATTCTCGGTGCTGACCATGCTGGCCGCCTATCCCGGTCATTCGAATGCCGATCTGGCGCGGCTTGCGCTTCTGACGCCGCAGACCGTCAGTGTGATCATCGCCAACCTCCAGCGGAGGGGCGCCGTCGTCCGCCGACCGCATGAAGTTCACGGCCGTATCCAGCACATCGATCTAAGCGACAGCGGCGCGGCTCTCCTGGCCGCGTGTCGAGCGCGTGCCCATGCGGTTGAACAGGAGCTGACCACCCGATTGCCGCCGGCAGAGGAGCAGGCGATCCGTCACTGGTTGGTGGGCGTTGCGGCCGCCGCGGGCACGAAGGACGTGCCGCCTGACTCTGACCCTGTTGCAGACCTCCCGTCACGGGACCGATGAAGCGAGTTAACAATTCGATGTCGTGGCGGCGCTACGGCAACGGTGACCCGCATAGCCTTGACAATTTATTCGACCGCTTGCCGACAATAAAACGCCGCCGGATCGATCATCGGCGGGTCCGCGGTTAACGCCAGGTCCGCTATGCGAATGTCGTCGTCGGCCTTCGCGAGCCATAAAGCGCATCAGCCCATTGGACGCGGCGCTGCTCAGGATGGTTGATAGACGGCCACCCCTTCGGTCCGCACCGTATGGGCGAAGGAACCGAGTGCCCGGCCCCGCTCCTTCAAGACGCTTTCCCGGGAGGCGACGATACCCACCGCAAACGGAAATCCCCGGCGCGCTTCATAGCGCCACCGTGACGACAGCCGATCATTGGGAGTGTCATCATCAAGAACAACGACAAGATCGTAATCGCTGTCGGCCCTGCCATCGCCCTGCGCTTGACTGCCGAACAGCATAACCCGGCGCGGTCTTAATACGGAAACCACCTGCATCAGCAGCGCTTCGGGGACTTGCCCGCCAGCGGCCATCCTGACGCTCCGTATGACACGCGATCCAAAAACCAGAAGCGCGCGGTTCCGTTCGGGCAAGAAACAACTCAAACGTCGCACGGCCTTCTAGTCAGATTGGTGGACCCGGCGCGATTCGAACGCGCGACCTCTGCCTTCGGAGGGCAGCGCTCTATCCAACTGAGCTACGGATCCAATCTGGCGCGGCGCGCACCTTAACCCAGGTGACCGCGCCGCGCAAAGGCATTAATGCAAGGTTGATGTTGTTTTTTTGACGATCGGCCGAGGGCCCGCCGTCTCAATCCCCGCGATCGGGTTACACCGCCCGGATCAGCATGTGGCGTTTCTTACCTGCCGTCAGCTTGACCACACCGCTCTGTGGCAGCGCGGCTGTGGCCAGCGTCGCGGTTTCGTCGGCGACCAGCGCGTCATCCAGGCGCGCGCCGCCGCCTTTGATCAGCCGGCGGGCTTCGCCCTTCGACGCGGCCAATCCGGACATCACCAGCAGATCGACGACCGTCATGCCCGCGTCCAGGCGGGCCCGCGGCACGTCGACCGTCGGCAGGCCGTTCGCGGCCGCACCCTGTTCGAAAGTCTGGCGCGCGGTCTCCGCGGCCTGTTCTGCCGCCAGGGCGCCATGGCGCAGCCGGGTCGCCTCATCGGCCAGGCGCTTCTTGGCGTCATTGATCGCGGCGCCGGGCAGGGCCTCCAGCCGTGCAATCTCGTCCAACGGCAATTCGGTGAACAGGCGCAGGAAGCGGCCGACATCGGCGTCCTCGGTGTTGCGCCAATATTGCCAGTAGTCATAGGGGCTGAGCCGTTCCGGATTGAGCCAAACCGCGCCGTTCGCGGTCTTGCCCATCTTGGCCCCCGCGGCCGTGGTCAGCAGCGGCGTCGTCAGGCCGAACAACGCGGTCTGATTGACGCGGCGCGCCAATTCCACGCCATTGACGATGTTGCCCCACTGGTCCGAGCCGCCCATCTGCAGCACGCAGCCGTGGCGTCGGCTCAGCTCCAGAAAGTCATAGCCCTGGAGAATCATATAGTTGAATTCAAGGAAGGTCAGCGGCTGTTCGCGTTCCAGACGCAGCTTGACCGAATCAAAAGTCAGCATCCGGTTGATCGTGAAGTGCCGACCGACGTCCCGCAGAAACGGAATATAGGCGAGATTGTCGAGCCAGTCGGCATTATTGACTATCACCGCGTCGGTCGGGCCGTCGCCGAATGTCAGGAAGGCGTCAAAGATGCGGCGGATGCCGGCGATGTTGGCGGCAATCCGTTCGTCGTCGAGCAGTTGGCGGGATTCGTCCTTGCCCGAAGGATCGCCGACCCTGGTGGTGCCGCCGCCCATCAGGACGATCGGCTTGTGGCCGCATTTCTGCAGCCAGCGCAGCATCATGATCGGCAGCAGGCTGCCAACATGCAGGCTGTCCGCCGTGGCATCGAAACCGATATAAGCGGCCACCGGCTGTCCCGCGGCCAGTTTCTCATCCAGCCCCTCGCGATCCGTGCATTGGTGGAGGAACCCCCGCGCCTCGATCACCCGCAGGAATTCTGACCTCAAAACGCTCATTCGTGCCTCCGTTGATAGCGCGGTGTTTAACATGAGGACGCCTGCCGGGCAATTCGGGTAGTCTGGAGATCGCGTCCGGCACGGTTCCGTGCCCGGCCGGAAACCCCTCACCGCGGAGTTCTGCCCCGATGTTCAACGCGCTTGGTCTGATGAGTGGCACCGCGCAGGATGGCATCGACGTCGCCCTGATCCGGACCGACGGTCTGGCTCAGGTCGAAAGTGGCGGTTTTCTCACGGTTCCCTATCCGGCCGGCTTTCGCGAACGTCTGCGGTCCTGCCTGGGGCCACCCGGAACGGTGCCGGCGACGGTTGTCGCGGCGGTCGAGGCGGAACTGACGGCTCGTCACGCCGTTGCGGTTGACAGCCTGCTGCAGCAGGAGGGGGTCGATGCCGCGACGGTCGACCTGGTGGGTTTCCACGGCCATACCCTGTTTCATGCGCCGGAGCAGGGGCAAACCTGGCAAATCGGCGACGGCGCCACGCTGGCGGCGCGGCTCGGTATTGCCGTGATCAATGATTTTCGATCGGCCGATGTCGCGGCGGGCGGGCAGGGTGCCCCTTTCGTGCCGTTATTCCATCAGGCGCTGGCCGCGGCGGCGGGGCTCGAGCGGCCGCTTGCGGTGCTCAATATCGGCGGCGTTGCCAACCTGACCTACCTGGGCGCTGCCGAGGATGAGCTTATCGCCTGTGATACCGGGCCCGGCAATGCCCTGCTCGACGACTGGATGCTGCGCCACACCGGGCAGCTTTACGATGCTGATGGTGCCGTCGCCGCGTCAGGGCGCGTCGATGAGGCCTTGGTGAGACTCTGGCTGGACCACGACTATTTTCGCCGCCCGTCCCCGAAGTCCCTCGATCGCGATGCCTTCGACGTTACGGCGCTGGTGGGCCGCGCTGTCGCCGACGGCGCGGCGACCTTGACCGAATTCACGGTACGGGCGATCGCGGCGGCTGCGGCCACGCTGCCGGTCCCGCCGCGGCGCTGGCTCGTTACCGGTGGTGGCCGGCATAACGGCCATCTGATGCGGCGTCTCGCGGACGTCCTGGCGGCACCGGTGGTGCCGGTCGAGGCGGTGGGGTGGAACGGCGACGCGCTGGAGGCCCAGGCTTTTGCCTATCTGGCGGTGCGGTCGCGCAGCGGATTGCCGCTAAGCCTCCCGGCGACCACCGGGGTGGCGCGGCCCATGACCGGTGGCCGGCTGCATGTGCCGCCGGCGGCACCGCACTCCTGAATCGCCCGCCCCCCCCTTGCCGGGGCCGGGTCGTCGCGTGCCGCCGGGTCATCGGATATCCGGTGGGGATATCCGATGGGGATGTCCGATGCCCGGCTGTCGGCTATTCGACCGTCGCGACCGGGGGGGCTGCGACCGCCCGCGGCGTCACCGCTTTTTGCAGGTAGTCGTCGGCGTGCTGGGTCAGTTCTTCGAGATGGTTGGCGAAGAAGTGGTTGGCGCCGTCGACGATGCGGTAGTCGATCCGGATGTCGCGCTGATGCGACAATTTATGCACCAGCTTGGCCACCGACGGTTCCGGGACCATCTCGTCCTTGCTGCCATGCAGGATCAGGCCTGAGGACGGACAGGGGGCCAGGAAGCTGAAGTCGAAATGATTGGCGGGTGGCGATACCGAGATGAAGCCGTCAATCTCGGGCCGGCGCATCAGCAGCTGCATGCCAATCCAGGCGCCGAACGAGAAGCCGGCAATCCAGCAGGCTGAAGCGTTGGGGTTGAATGTCTGCAGCCAGTCCAGCGCCGATGCGGCATCACTGAGTTCACCTTCACCCTTGTCGAAGGTGCCCTGGCTGCGTCCAATGCCGCGAAAGTTGAACCGGACCACGGAAAAGCCCCTGCGGGCGTAAGCATGGAACAGCGCATGCACGACACGATTGTTCATCGTACCGCCTTGCTGCGGGTGTGGGTGCAGCAACAGGGCGATCGGCGCGTTGGGCTGTTTGCTGTGGCTGTAACGGCCTTCCAGCCGTCCTGCCGGCCCATTGATGATGACTTCAGGCATTGCGATGATGGTCCTGGCGCAGCGGAGTTTTTACCGAACGAAGGGACCCACTTGCCGGGGTGCAAGGGGCATGGTCGGGAAAGGACAATGTCACCGGTCGCTCACGATTGTCACGGGCCCCAGGGTCTGCGTCATCGGTTGCGGGAAAACTTGACCAAATCAGTAGGTCATCATATATGGCGGAGCATGGCATTTTGATAGGGGACCGCCTTGCACACCATGAAGCAACCAGGGTTTCCAAGGCGGGAAGCGGATCCATGCGTGCCATGTCAACCTGGTCCCGGCCCAGCCAAGGGCGCGGACTATACCATAGCCTGTGGCCTGATGTTCAAGCATCTTGAATTGAAGGCCCGCGAAAACTGACCGCATTCGGCATTCCCCGCTCTTCCGTTCGCCACGGGACCGCGGGAAGCCGGGGTGGCGGTTGGTGGTTTTATCAGGCAAGCACCGGATAGAGCCGACAGAGAGGAAGGACGGGAATGAGACTCAGCACCAAAGGCCGTTACGCCGTGATGGCGGTTGTCGATCTGGCCGCGACCAGCCAGGGCAACCCCATCGCCCTGGCCGATATCGCCGAACGCCAGGAAATCTCGCTGTCTTATCTGGAACAGCTGTTTGCCAAACTGCGCAAGGGAGGGGTGGTTCGCAGCGTACGGGGCCCCGGCGGCGGTTATCTCCTGGCGCGGCCGGCGGATGCGCTGCTGATCTCCGAGGTCATCCTGGCCGTGGATGAGCCGATTCAAACGACTCGCTGCAGTATCGGGTCGTCGTCGGGCTGCCGTGTCGATCGCAGCCGCTGTCTGACCCACGAACTGTGGGAAGCCCTGGGCGATCAGATCCACCGCTATCTCAGCACGGTCAGCATCGCCGATGTCATCGGCCGTCGGGTCCTCAACGGGGACGCGGGCCTGGCGGGTGACGCGGCCGGTCTGTTCGAGCATGTTGTCGCGGCGGAGTAAAGGGTGGCCGCGGACACGCTGTGCTATCTCGACTACAACGCAACGGCGCCGCTGCGCCCGACGGCGCGGGCGGCGATGATCGCGGCGTGGGACGTCGCCGGCAATGCGTCCTCGCCCCATAGCGCCGGGCGCGCCGCGCGCCGGATCGTCGAAGCGGCGCGGGCCCAGGTCGCGGCGGCGGTCGGGGCGCCGCCCGCGGCGGTGATTTTTACCGCGGGGGGCACCGAAGCCGACAATTTGGCGGTGACGGGAACCGGGCATATGGTCGTGATGTCGGCGATCGAGCACGACGCTGTGCGCCTGGCGGCGGGGGACCGCGCCGTCACGATTCCGGTGGATGCCGACGGCCGGATCGCGCTGACGGCGCTCGAGCGTATCCTCAGTGCGATGTCGGGTTCGGCGCTGGTCTCGGTGATGCTGGTCAACAACGAGACCGGCACGATCCAGCCGGTGGCCGAGGCCGCGGCGATTGCGCGGCGCTACGGTGCCCTGATCCATACCGACGCGGTCCAGGCATTGGGACGGGTGGCGATTGATCTGCGGCGCCTTGACGTCGATATGATCAGCCTGTCGGCCCACAAGCTGGGGGGGCCAAAGGGCGTCGGGGCGCTGATCGTTCGTGACGGGGTGCCGTTGCGGCCGCTGCTGCGGGGCGGTGGTCAGGAGCGGCGCCGCCGGGCCGGTACCGAGAATGTCGCGGGGATTGCCGGATTTGGTGCGGTCTGCGCCGAGGTGGAACAGTCCCTGGCCGACCAGGTCCGGCTGGCGGGGTTGCGCGACCGGCTGGAAGCGACGATTCGTTCGGCGGACCCGGCGCTTGTCGTGTTCGGCGCCACGGCGCCGCGGGTTGGCAACACCAGTTGCCTGGCGATGACCGGGGTCGCGGCCGACACGCAATTGATGGCGTTCGATCTGGCCGGAATTGCCGTCAGCAGCGGTGCGGCCTGTTCCAGCGGCAAGGTGGCGACCTCCCATGTCCTGCGCGCCATGGCGGCGGCGCCCGATCTGGCCGGCTCGGCGGTGCGGGTCAGTCTGGGTTGGGGCAGTGGCCCCGACGATGTGGCGCGGTTTACCGCCGCCTGGCTCGGCTTGCGCCAACGGACGCGTCCCGATCGCGTGGCGTGATGGGCGCGCGAAGCGAGGCTTCCGGGCGAGGTTGCCACGGCGTTGGTTGCGCGACAACGTCGGTGGTTGCCAGATCGGGCCGCAAATTGTATGACGCGATAGAATGAAACCCTTTGAAACCGGAACGGCCCCGACCATGAATCCGAGCCACCCCGGCTCCGGCGCCGGCCACCCCGGCTCGATCGACGGTGCGTTGACGTCCTGCTGGCTCTGCCAGCGGGCCGTGTCGGCGCGCGCGCTGTTTTGCCACGCCTGCGGTGCGATCCAGCCACCGCGGCCGCTTGATCCTTTCGCGCGCCTGGGCCTGGAACGGCGATTCGATATCGATCCGGCGGTCCTGGAGCGGCAATATCGGGGTTTCAGCCGCGCTCTCGATCCGCAGCGTTTCGCCAGCCGCGGTGTCGGCGAGAATCACAACGCCCGGGCCCAGGCGGAGGCCTTTGCCAAGGCGTATGAGGAGCTCAAGGATCCGGTCGCGCGGGCCCGGTGTTTGCTGCTACAAAGTGGCGTGGCTGAGGTCGCGCTGGCCGCATTGGCGCCGGCAGATTGCGGTTTCGCGGAGCCGGATCCGGCGGCGGATACGGCTACGCTCGACGGTTTCGCGGTTCAGGTGTCTCAGGATATCGCCGCGGCGATCCATCAGCTTTCGGCGGCGTTCCGGGCTGATGATCTCGCGCAGGCGGGCCAGCTCGTGCTGCGTCTCGAATGTCTGACGCGATTGGCCGAACAGACCCGGGCACGGCGCGCCGTGTCGCGGCCCCTGTCGGATGATTGAGGATTATCATTCCGGCATTGTTGCCCGAGCTCTCGCCTTGAATGGCGTCGCCCGGAATTGATCCTGTCGGCGTCTCGCAACCAGGCGCGCTGTGGCGACGATTTCGGGCATCTTTCCAACCCTTTTTGTTCTCTTTGCTTCGGAGTTGTTTTTTCATGCCTAAGATGACCTTCATCGAAACCAATGGCACCCGGCACGAGGTCGACGCCCCGCTTGGCCTGTCGGTGCTGGAAATCGCGCATCGCCACAAGATCGACCTTGAGGGTGCCTGCGAGGGTTCGTTGGCCTGTTCCACCTGCCATGTCATCATTGCGCCCGAATGGTATGATCTGTTGAAGGACCCCTCGGAGGATGAGGAGGACATGCTGGATCTGGCATTCGGCCTGGCCAAGACGTCGCGCCTGGGCTGTCAGATCATCATGAGCGAGGAGCTGGACGGCTTGACCGTGAGCCTGCCGGCGGGAACCCGTAATCACTTGCCGGGCAAGTCGGGCTGACCGGCACCGGCCAACCGGTGGTGGCGCATGGGGGGCCGGCGGATCGCTTGGCCTCCCGCGTGACCGGCCCGGAGAGAGTGTGATGACAGAAACCTTGATTCTCCCCGACCCTGTGGCGCCTGGCACCGATGCTGTGGTGCGATCGGTGTTGGCGCAGATCGGTGATCCGGTCGGCATTGACAAGCCGCGGGCCCAGACCCGTGTTGTCGTGGCGATGTCGGGCGGCGTCGATTCGTCGGTGACCGCGGCCGTGTTGGCGGGGGCGGGCTATGATGTCGTGGGCATCACCCTGCAACTCTATGACCAGGGGCTGGCGCTGGCGCGCAAGGGGGCCTGTTGTGCGGGACAGGACATCTATGATGCGCGCCAGGTTGCCGACCGGCTCGGCATTCCCCATTATGTTCTGGATTACGAGAACCGTTTTTCCGAAAGCGTGGTTGAGGATTTTGCCGACAGCTATCTGCGCGGCGAGACCCCGGTGCCGTGCATCCGCTGCAACCAGCGCGTCAAGTTCCGGGACCTGCTTGATACCGCCCGTGACCTGGGCGCGGACGCGCTGGCGACGGGCCACTATGCGCGCCGCATCGTCGGGCCGGGTGGCGCCGAAATGCACCGGGGCCAGGATCCGGGGCGGGACCAGAGCTATTTCCTGTTTGCGACGACACGTGCGCAACTGGAATTCCTGCGCTTCCCGCTGGGTGGTCTGACCAAGCCGCAAACCCGGGTCCTGGCGGCGCATTTCGGATTGGCGGTGGCAGACAAGCCCGACAGCCAGGATATCTGTTTCGTCCCCAATGGCTCCTACGCCCAGGTGGTCGAGCGCCTGCGGCCGGGGGCGGTGGTGCCCGGGGATATCGTCCATTGTGATGGCCGGGTGCTGGGCCGGCACCAGGGGATCATCGGTTATACGATCGGCCAGCGTCGGGGCCTGGGCATCGGCGGATTGTCCGACCACGATCAGCCTCTCTATGTCATCGGCCTTGATGCCGCCGCGCACCGGGTCATTGTCGGGCCGCGCGAGGCCCTGGCGCGTGACCAGGTCGAGGTCGCCGAGGTCAATTGGCTGGGCGATCCCTTGCCCGCAGCGAACGGGGGTGAGGGCGTGGCGGTGACGGTCAAGCTGCGCTCGACTCAAACCGCCGCGGCGGCCCGGTTGCTTCTTACCGGCGGCGACCGGGCCCGGGTCACGCTGGCAACCCCGCAATATGGCGTTGCTCCGGGGCAGGCCTGCGTGTTTTATCAAGGCGATCGGCTGCTGGGCGGTGGCTGGATCCGTGGCACATCATCGAATTTCGTCGCTTGACAGGGTTGGCATCACCGCCTTATAAGCTCCCACCCCACCGAAATCCGGTGGGGCTCATGATGGCAGCGTAGCTCAGCGGTAGAGCAGGGGAATCATAATCCCTTGGTCGGGGGTTCAAATCCCTCCGCTGCTACCATCCAAAAAGCCCGGCGGGTCAGTGACGAGCCGGGCTTTTTTGATTCCGGCAAATGTTCCGGTTAGACACTGTTTCCGCCGAAGTTAGACATTCTTGTTTCCGAGCCGGTTATCAATGACGTCCACCCCCAATGTGGCGTACCTTGGGTGGGTAATTGGCAATTTGGGAGTGGCAGCAATGAGTGGCAGTATTTCGAGTCTCGGGACCGGGAGTGGCGGTACCGCGGGCAGTACGGCGTCCAGCGCCGCAGACACGACGACGGTGGTGACCAACGCCGACGGCTCGACGACAACGACGGTGACCAATTCCCAGGGCGTTGTCGTTTCGAGCACGACCACCGCAGCGACGAGCACGGCGGCCGCGACGACGAGCACCAAGTCGGCGGGCGCCGCGGGCTCCGCGGGCCTGGTAGATCTTTCTGCCTGAACGGTTTTTCTGGATACGAGACTGCCGTCTGACGCGCGATCGAATTTGAGCGCTTCGTGACGACAGGGGGCCGCGTCCCGGCCGCGGTGTTGCAGGGGCTGGGGACAAGACGAATCGCGACCCGTTTCGGGCATCAATGCCCAACGGGCGTCCGTCTTTGCGGAGCCGCAAGTTCGGGAACAGGACAGTCCCGGCGGCCATCACGAAAATCTGGTGACGCGGTGGGCAGAACGGATCACCGAACGGATCAAGGGTCCTCTCGGTCCCGTTACCATAGGCTTGGCGATTTCCCGCCGGCTGCCGCGCCAATCGCATTGATCGGGCCAGAGCCTCGGCGACCCAAGTGATTTTCGCCGGTCCGCGACGTTCTCACGATCTCCCCTGACAATCCCGGGTTCTTGACGAAGCCTGTTCGGTGGTGATCGACGACGGGCAGCTATTGCAAATGAGAGGCATTCGCAATATGGTGGCATTCTCAATTCCCCGACCCAGGAGACCTCATGGTCGGTTCGCTCGAAACACAGACGGTCAGCACGGGCTGGTCGGATTTGCCCTTCGCCGAGCGGTTGGCGATCTGGATGTTGCGGCGTGTCATCCGCGGTGATCCTCCGCGATGCCCGAACGCCGCGCTACGCCCTGCCCACAGCATCGAAAAGGACCTGCGGCGCGTCGCCACCATGTTCGATCATGCGCTCACGGCCATGGCGGCGCAGGGGTCGCGGCCCTTGCAACTCTGTTGCCGCGACAGTCTGAACGTCAGCGCGGACGAGGAACTGCTGTTGCATTGTTTGGCCTTATACCAATCTGCTTTGATCGTGACCGATCAAAGCGAAGCCTCAGGCGCCGGCGCGCCCCTCCGGGCGCTTGGCTCCGCGCCACGGGGCGCGCGGTCGCCGTCGCGACCGTACCAGCCCGCCATGAGTCAAGATCATGGCGGGCTGGTATTAACCCAGGGCGGTGAGGGCGACGTGGATGATCGTCTTCGCGACACGGTCCGAGAGCGCCACGCCCGCCGATCGCTCGCCAGCGCCCTCGAACTCCTCGCCGCCGTCCTGGCGTCATATGGCTACTGGCTCAACCCGTCCCACGCCGATGCGCTCCAGGGTTCGCCGCCGTGAACCGGCGCAATCAACCATAACAAAAGTCGACATTCCGCTTTCGCGCGCCTTCCCGTCCGGGCAGCGCGCATCCCCCGCTTCCCGCCCCGATGCAAGACCAGGAGACATCATGAACGATCCAAGTTCCGATCATTTGGCGGCGCTGCCCTCGCTCGAGCGACTGCTGCTCTGGACAATGCGGGCCTGGGTCCTGGGCCACTGCCATGGCCGCGATGCCGAAACCGGCATCCGCAACGTGTTTGACCGCCTCGGCACGCCCGAGGCCGTGGCCTCCCTGGACGGCTTCATGACGGCCCTCAGCCTTGGTGCCCGACGCGTGCTCGAAGTCAACTGCGTCTGCAATCGTACCCTGAGCGATGATGAACGGGCGTTGCTCTGTGCCATTGGCTTCGAGCAGGAGGAGGCCAGCGAGGATGCCTTCAACCTGCTGACACCGCTGATCAGCGAACGGGCCGCGGCGGCTGCCTGCATCAGCGCCCGCCGTCTCGCTGTTGCTTTGCAAAGCCAGGGATATTGGCTGCAACCGGCGACACTCGGTGGTTACCGGTTGGCATTGAGCAGGTTCGCCGCGCCAGCAGGTCGAAGCGCCCGCACCCTTCATTGACCCGGGGATGATGCTCGTTCAGCTCCCGTTTGGTTTCCTCTCTGTGACCTCGGTATCAACGGAGCGTCAGAATGGAATGGCATCGGTCGTCTCTTCGTCCACGCGGGAAATCGTCCTGCCGTTGATTGCAAATTTGGCGTCAGTACAACGCTCGAGAAATTTTTTCAGCCGTTCGTATTGGTTCGTCAAGTAGATGGCTTTGTGAAGCTGGTCGTTCTCGGAAAAGCCGTCGATGATCTGCAGCACCTCATCGTCGGTAAGTTTTTCTACAACCTTAAAAAGGCGATCAAATCGATGCCTTGTTTCGTCAAAATTTGTCGACGCGACGAACGCGTTAACGAGAGCTCCTTGGAGTCGGTGTTTATTTCCAAACCTTTCGCTGATCAACTTATAGATTGCCGGGGCTGATTCTTTTTCATCAGTCAGATGACCTCTTAGAGCCTGGAGATTTCCAATGAATCCTTCGGGGTCTGCGCTCCCCAGCTTCAGCGATATTACTGGGATGCACCGTCCGAGAGCGAACCCGATTTCCTGATTGGTCCATGTGCTTTCATGGAAATCATCGGTGATGAACGCCAGCATGATTTCCATAGTCTGGAGACCCTTGACGATTTCATGCTGCCACGTCGACAAGGGTTGGATGGTGTCATGGGCCACGAACGCCGAGATCCCGTAGTCCTCCAGAGCCGTTCCCAAGGCTTTGGCCGCAGCCTTGTGAATGTCGCGGTGGCTGATGAATAAACGGATCTGACCAGGGCTCCATATCGACAGGTTGTCCGGATCTACCTGTGGCTGCCGGGAAAGCGGGGAAGCCAACTGGAATTCGGGATCCATCTCGTTTTCGAGTTCGAACGTGACGGCCCGGAAGTACTCGTTCTCCACAGTCTGAGCGCAGGTACTGAGGTCGCTCCGTATCTCCTCGGCGACCGGTTTCTGCTCGCGGATCTTGATTTTGCTCAACACGTCGACGGGAAGAAAGAACTTCACGTCGTGCCCGGACATCCCGCCGTTCCAGTCGTCGTATCCCGCCTCTTCGACGACGAGGATTCTTGCGGAGTTCAAGATATTCAGGAGGAGAGATTTGCCATCGCTCGCATATTCGATCTGCAAGCGTTTCAGATAGGTATGAACCTTGGATGGCAGGTAGAACTTGCTCATATTCTCGCGTACCTTAAGGGGAAGATTGGCAAGTCGGGAGTGCCAGCGATGAGCGGTAGCATTTCGATCGTCGGGGTCGGCAGTGGCGGTACCGCTGGCAATACCGTTTCGATCGCCGCAGGCACGACGGTAACGGTGACCAACGCCCAGGGCGTTGTCGTTTCGACCACGACCGCCGCAGCGACGAGCACGATGAAGGCGAGGACCAAATCGGCGGGCTTGGTCGACCTCTCTGCCTGAGCAGAGTCTCCCGATACAAGAGCGTCGTCTGATACGCGGTCGCGTTTGGACGCTTCATGATGAGCAGGGGCCAGGACGAATCGAGACCCGCGTTTCGCGCCCGGTTGATGACCCCCGATATTTTTCTGCAGGCATGCGACCCGCCCGCGATGCGTTGGAAGAGTCATGGGTTGCAATCAGTTGGCGCAACCCGCCCGGGTTCGCTCCGGGACCGCCAGGATATCTGTACGGGCCTTGTCGGGGCTTGGCGCCTGGCCGGAGACGATCAGCTTGCTGTGCGCTTGCACCGCCGGCAGGAAACCGGGCAGTTCGCACTGTCCGCGCGCCAGCATCTCGCCACGGACCACGGCGATTTGCCGATCGATTTGCCCGGCCACCGGGCTCTGCGACATCTGGCGGACCAGCCGGAAATAGCCGTCGAGCGCCGCCGCCTCCTCGTTGCGCCGCGCGGCCGCCTTTTGCAGAATCTCCTGCTGTTGCGGCTTGCCGGCGAACAGGATGCTGTTGGCGAGGTCTTCCTGCGTCTTGGCCACGCGGTCCAGAGACCAGACGAAACGGGCCATCACCGCAGCCGCCTCGACCTGAGCGCCGAGCGCCCAGAACGCCTGATCGGTTCGGGCACTGGTGTCGCTGGCCAGTTTCGCGGCAATTCGGTCCAGGCCGCGCTGGACCGTTTCATCATTGGCGAGCTCGCGGATCTGTTTGATCAGGGTTTGCGGATCATCGGTCTGCTCCAGGCTGCTGCGATCACGGAGTCCCTTGGCGAAAGCGTCGCCGATCTTTGAGGTTTCCGTGGGATCAATCCCGGCGCTGGAGGCGGAGATCACCAGTCGGAAACCCATCGTGGCGAGCCGGTTCGGTGCCCCGGTCGTGGGGTTGTAAGGCAGGATTTCGGTGCGTTTGGCGGTATACAGGCTGTCCAGCGGGGTGGCGTAATTGCCGCCACGCGCCACGACACCACCGGCCATGCCATAGTCGCGGCCGGTGTGGTTGAGCCGGAACGGCTCAATCGTCATCTGGTCTGCGTTGCCCAGCATATCGTAGAGGCCGAGCGGGTTTGGCCGTTTCTGCCCGATCTGGGCCAGGCGGTTGCTGCCCTGGGTGCCGGCGTTGACATAGGCCTCAATTCCTTCGGGCATCGGCCAGGTCCGGGCCAGGAACGCCTCCTGATTGAGTTTGGCCCCGCCGCGCGCGGCATATTCCCATTCGGTCTCGGTCGGCAGGCGGACGAAGCCCGGAACCTTGCCGCGCACCGGCAGTTTGTCCCGGGCATTGCTGAACAGCCACTCGGTGAGCCGCGCCGCAGCCGTGGTCGCGTCCAGCCAGGAGATGTTGGTCTGCGGCACGCGTCCGCCGGGTGTCGGCTCGGCGCAGGTCGTTTTCGTGATCGCATCATACTGATCGCGCGTGACGTCGTATTTGCCGATCCAGAAGCGTTGCGCCCCGTCGGGGCCGACAAACGGCGCGGCCAGGTAGACGTTGCGGATATAATCGACATAGCCGAAATTGGTCTGTGGCTCGCCCAGTGTGATCGGGCGGTCGGACAGGGCGTCACCGCCGGTCAGCACGTCAACGGGGCGAAACACGATGTGCCCGCCGCAGGGCAGGGGCAAAGTCAGGTCCCCGTCGGCCGGATGCGGGTCATACCATTTGCTGTCCCAGGGTGCCGGCGTTTGCTGGGCTGACACCGTCGCGGGGATCGGGCCCAGGGCCGCCGCGACCAGGCAAAGCAGCAGGCGAAGGCGCAATAATACCAGCCTGCCGTGATTTTGACTCATGGCGTACTGACTCCCTCCCAGGGTTCCAATCGGGCGGCACGGATCGCCGCGGCCGCCGTGACAACCAGGGCGCCGGCAAGCGTGATGCCGACCGCCGTCAGGGCAAGACGGGGCGAAATGACACAGAGCGGCCGGTTGATCGCCAATGTCCCCGCCAGCGCCTTGTTGATCACTTGTTGAGCCAGCAGCGCACCGGCCAGAGCGCTCGTGCCGCCGGCGCCGGCCATGGCCGCGGCCTGGACCAGGGGAAACACACTGAGGCCGGCGCGGCGCAGTCCAAGAAATTGCAACAACGCCAGCGAGACCCGCTTGCGCTCGACATTGGCCCACAGCCCGGCGCCGAGCGAGACCAGAAAGCCCGATCCGCCCATGCCGGCGACCAGCAGGAACAACACGCGCAGACTGCGGTCTACGGCCAGCAGATTGGCGACCTCACCGGCGCGCGAGACCACGTCGATGCCCTGTGCTCGCAGTTCCGAATCGAGCCCGGGCACCGCGTCGAGGGATCGGGCATAGAGGCGAAAGCCCGCAAAGACGCGACGCGGTGGCGCGGTATTGTGAAAGGGGTCGACCATGGCGTCGGTCAGGTCATCCTGGAAATCCTCGATCAGGACCGCGAGGTCGAGGGTCACGAACGCGCCCTCACGTGCGAATGCTGAAGGCGCGGCGATGGCAGCAACCCGCAGGGGCAGAGATAAGGTCTGCCTTTGGCCGTCGATGATGCGGCCGACCTTGCCGACCAGCGCGTCGCCGGCACCGGCATGGAGCCGGGCGGCAGCGGCGGCGCTGAGCACGATGTCGCCGGCCTGGGCGGGAACCGCGCTGATCAGCGGGTCGCCGGCGCCGGAGGGGATCAGCTCAACGCGGCTGTTGGGTGTGCCGTCGGGGGGGCTCAGCAGCAGCGAGGCTGACAGTGTTCGGGTTCGCGGCGCGAGGAAGGCGACATCGCGCCGTTGCGTCAGCGCGTCCAGCAGGCTGCGATCGAAAGTGCGGTTGGCGGCGGTCACGATTTCGCGGGCGTGCGGGTCTTCCAGCAGCAATTCCCGCAGTCCGGCCACAACGCCTTCGCGCAGACCCGCCAGCACGATCAGCGGCGCCAGCACCGCGGCCAGGGCCAGAACTGTGCACAGCGCCAGCAGCCGGTCGGCCCAGAGATCGGCCAGGGCGAGAGGGACGACAATGCGCACCGTGCTCATGATCTGGCCGCCGCCGTGGTTGCGCGCTGATCGTACCAGGTGAAACCGCTGGTGATGCCGTCCGCGGCGGGTTGGAACGGGGCGATGGCGAAACCGGCATCGCGCGCCCGGGCGGCGTCGTGGGTTGTGATCACCAGCGCGGCACCGGTATCGCGGATGACCTGGGCCAACAGGTGCAGGATTTCCTCGGCCTGCGCCGGATGAACCGATGCCGTGGGTTCGTCGGCCAGGACCAGTCGCGGCCGGTGCGCCAGGGCGCGGGCGACCGCCGCCCGTTGCCGCTGCCCCACCGAGACCTGGGCGGGCTTGCGGTCGAGGATGTCCTCAATGCGCAGTCCCTGCGCCAGGACCGCGACGCGCACCGGGTCGAGCCGACCGAGGATGCGCTGTGGCAGCACGATGTTGTCATGCAGCGAAAGGAACGGGAGCAGGGCCGCGGTTTGTGGCACGAAACCGATAGTATCGGCGCGCAACCGGGTCAGGGCATTGGTGTCGCGGCGGCGCCACAGCGCCAGGACATCCTGCCCGGCCAGCATCAGGGCCTGCGCGGGATCGGTCGCGGCGTCGGGGGCCAGGGCGAGGGAGAGCACGGCCAGCAACGAACTCTTGCCGCAGCCGGAGGGGCCGACCACGGCGACGCCGCTGCCGGCCACCAGGGTAAAGCCCTCAATCTCGAGGATGAAGCGGCTGGCGCCGGCGGAAAAGCTGCGACGCAACCGCGATGCCATCAGCAGCGGCACCACCGGACCGGGTTCGGTCACGGCAGCGCTTCAATGGGGACAGGGTAAACCGCCTCACCCGGAATATTGGTGTGCGTGATGTCGTGCCACAGCGCGCTATGCTCCTGGAATTCCTGATAAAGTCGCAGTTTTGCATCAATATTGTTCAGGATTTCCCGCTGGCTGATCGAGCCCATCGCCAGCCAGTCCTCTTCGCTCACCGTCAGAATTTGTGAACGATAGGGCAGATCATCAAGATATTCGGCAATCATCGCGCCGATGTTATGGGCGCTGGTGATCTGGCTGATCTGTTGCGGATCGGTTGTGAAACTTGCGAAGGTGCTGCGCAGCTGAGTGAAGAAATTCTGCGGTTCGGTGCGACCGGCTTTACCGGCTTCCATGATCGTCTTGAGGGCCTGGTACAGATCAGCAAGCTGGTTGCGCGTCAGCAGAACCCGGACATTGAGCGCGGCGACATCGCTGTTGGCGAGATCGCGGTCGGCGGTGAAACTACGCTGGACGTCAGGCGCCTGTGTTTGTTCGATGCGTCCGAGATTGGCCAGGCGCATGGCTTCGCCGACGACGCGCATCTGATCGCGCATTCGCGCCTGTTCCGGGGTATCGGCGCTGGACGGGGGCAGTCGCAGGGTTTCGGGGGGCACGCCGGTCGCGGCGGCGATCTGGATCAAAAGATCATTGACCAGATCGCTCACGGTGCGGGTGAAGGCCTGTCGATCGCCGTTGGCGACGCCGTAATACAGGGAGCCGGCGGCGTTGGTTTGCGTCAGCTCGCGATATTGCTGGCTGGCGCGCTCATGATCATGGCGCCGTGCCCCTTCGGCCGTCAGCAGATGCACCGCCATGATCTGGACCTTCTTGCCGTCGGCAGCGACCCGGATCTCAGGGATATTCAAATGCGTGACGCTGTGCGGATTGTCAGCGGTCCGGGCGCCGGAATCGGTGATCAGCAGGATATAACGGCCGCCGTTCGGGGTCGCCATGCTCCAGTCGATCTGGTCCAGGGTCGCCTGCACGCCGCCGATGGGATCCTCGTCAAAGCCGATCGACGAGGCGGTCGCCTCGCGGACGTCATTCATGGCGTGCAGCACCGCATCGGGGGGCGCAGTGAAATCCGGTGTGGCGAAGACCTTGATCGGGTATTCCAGGTCGGGCGTATCGAGCAGGCTGTCCCGATAAGCCACAATGCCGAAGCGGAACTTGTCCTTGAGCGCGGTGCCGCCGATCCGGTGGACGATGGCCGTCACCGCCTCCCGTGTTGCGTCGATATAAGGCTGCATGCTCATCGTCGTATCGATCAGAAACACCAGCGACGCTTTGAAGTCCTTCAGCCTGTCAGGTATGGCGGGCGGCGGGTCGACGGAGGGAACCGAAACCACCTCCAGCAACCGCACCGGACCGCCGATCTCGCGTTCGATCAGTTCGGCACTGAGGATCGGCAGCAGATAGAAGTGGCCCGGGCTGTCGATATCGACAAAGTTGGCGGGTTCCATCGCGACCACCGACCCCGGACGACCCGCCGCGACGTCCTGGCGCAGGCGTTGGACGGTTGCGGCGGCGTTGCCATCAAGGATCAGGCGTTGGGCATTGGCATGGCTGTCGAGGAACAGCACCGGCTGTCGTCCCGCCGGATTGGTGAAAGCGCCAATCAGGGTGTGTTTCCAGTCGATGGCATGCGTCGCCGGCAGCCATCCCTGGGTTCTGCCGTCGGCGGCGCTGCCGACCTCGAGCCACTGGTCGTTGCGCTGATAAACGTAATAGACCATAAACCCCGGGGTTGGCTGCGCGCCGGCGGCACCGGGCTGGGGCGTCAGCGTCGCCCCGGGACGGGTGATGATCCGCTGATACAGCTCGTGCTTGCCCGCGACCAACAACGGCTTTCGGCCGCCGGGCGCCCCGGCGGGGCGCACCCCAGGCACCTGGGCGGCTGCGGTTCCGATCGGCAGCAGCAGGGCGGAGAGCAGCATGGCGCGGCGTGAAATCATGGCCAGAAATCCTGCAAGGTGAGTTTGGCGGTCAAATCACCGGCCTGGCGCCGCTGGTCGAGATAGGCACGCAACGCCTCCCGGTCCGCGGCGACGGCGTCGCTCTGTCCCGCCGCCTGGGCCTGGCGATAATATTTCGCCGCCTGGCGCGCGTCGGCGCCGATGCCACCGCGACGGGGCTTGTTGGGGTCATAAAGCTGCGCCAGCAGGGCCAGGGCCGGACCGTGGTTGCGGTCATCCCCGGCCGTTTCCAGCAGCAGCATCGCCTCCTGCGGGTGGCTGGCCAGGCGCTGCTGTGCCTGGTCTGTCATGTCGCCGGGATTGTTGCGCGTGATCAGGTCTTTGACCGACATCGTATCCAGCGCGACCGGTGGTGGCGACGGTGACGGTGACGGTGGCGATGGTGGTGTCGGCGACGGTGGTGACGGCGCGGGCGGCTGTTCCGGTTCGGTTGGCGGGACGGCGGGCGGCGGCTTGGGTTGCTGATCGGCGACGGTCACGGGTGCGGGCGACCAGGGGTGGGTCAAAGCCAGAGCGAGCCCACCCGCTGCCACAAGCAGGACCGCGCCGAGGGCGAGCCAGATCCCGCGCCGCGATGGCGCGGGCTTCGACTCGTCGGCCGCGATGGGGATCGGTTGGACCCCTTGCGCGACTGTGGACGGGCTGTCGGGCGGCGGCGGCGGTGGCGGCGGTGATGGCGGCGGCGACTGCCGTGTCGGGTCGATGCCGACCGTATCGATCTCGGGCCAGACGGCGGTGGCGTTGATCTCGGCGGCCGGCAGGCTGACACCGTAGACGCCGACCTCGACATGCAGGCACACGTCGGGGCCGACGCGCAGCACCAGGTCTGCGCCGTCGACGATCACGCTGTCGGGGATCAGGGTGGCATCAGCGACCTGCCATCCGCTCGGACCCAGGGCGGATTCCGCCCAGTCCGCCGAGCGGCGGATCTGAAAACCCGGTTCGTCCTGAAAGGCCGCGGCGCCGGTGATCCGGATCAAGGCAAAGCCGGCGGCGCGGCTGGTGGTATCGGCACTGACGAGGATGGCACTCATGCGATGGCTCCGGCCAGCCGTTGCAGGATGTCGCCCAGGGCCGCATTCTGCGCGATATCGATCGCGCCGGAACCCACGTCCTGGACGTTTTCTTCGATCGTCCTGGCGATCGCCGTGATCCAGTCGACGTGAAACGTCCGGTCATAGTCGGTTGGCTTTGGGCCCAGTTCGGGCATGCCACGCACCGGTGGCCGGGGCGCGAAGATGCTGCGACCGCTGGTGGTCCGGGGACGGTTCTCGGCCGGCAGCCGGTCATAGCCCAGGCGAAACACAAAATTGTTGATCGCCTGCTCGATGATCATCACCGGCTTGTTGACCGCGACGGCGCTGCGCTGCTGATAGCTGGCACGCTGATGCAGGGTCCGCGCAATGGTGCCGCGCAGATCGAGCCGGCGCGCGGCCCGGGCCATCTCGCCGGCCAGCAGGACCGCCTGTTCCCGCGGGATTTTGAAGATGTGCTCGGTCTGCGGGTCCTCGGCGAAAGACAGCGTGGTTTGCGTCCAATCGCCGATCGCGAGATCGGCGAGTTGCTCGAAGCGGTCGCGCGGCGCTGCGACCTCCGGGATCGCGGTCGCGGGGCCCAGGACTTCGGCCAACTCGTCGAAATAGGCCGAGGCGGCGCTGGTGGTCCCGAGTTGCAGCGGGGCTTCCGCCGCCTCGGACTGCGCCCGCCAATAGATCGAGGTCACCTGATCCTGGGTCACCTGCAAGCTGTTGAGCAGAAGCCCGAACATTTGCGCCCGGGCACAGTTGATCAGGGCGGCGGCCAGGGCCTTGGCGGCGGCGCGCGCCCGTTCCAATTCTGCGGCGAGGTCGCCGGTATGGAAATTCGGGCGCAGTTGCGTGTCGATGTCGCGGCCCAGCTCGATCAGGCGTCCGGTGATCTGCTCCTGTTTCAGCACGGGATCGCAAATCGGCCGCAAGGCTGCGGCCAGATAGGCGACGCCGCCGTCATTGGGTGTCAGCACGGCGCGCCAAGCCTGTTCGGGATCGCGGAAATGGGTGCGGACCAGGGCGTTTTCGAGATAGGGCGCGTGGCGGACCGCCAGGAAATCGACACCGCGCGGCGCCGGCGTCTCGGTGCCGTCGGCGGCATAGTCATAGACCGAAAGACAAGGCACCGCCTTGCTGCGCAGCCAGAAGCAGTTGTCGAACGGGCGACCCGGGGCCCACGCGGTCACCCAGTCGAACTGCCCGAAGGGCTCGATCAGGCTGGCGGTGAGACGGTTGGTCCAACGCTGGCCGGAGGCGGGATCCTCGCCGCGCTTGCCATCCAGTTCCATGTCGAACTTGGTCAAGACCAGGAACAGGCTGTTGCGTTGCCGCGCGCGCTGGACCGCGCCGGCGCCGAGGGTCTGGTCGATCCAGCCGGTGACCATGCGGGGCAGGGTGGAGACTTCCTGCACCGAGTTGCCGACGCACAGCAGCATCGCCGAGATTTCCTGCTCGGCATTATAACGCTGGAACAGATAGGCCACCTTGCCGCGCAGGAACAATCCGCCCAGGCCATCCTTGTCGGCGATCGCCTTGTCGACGCTGTCATAATCCTTGCGGCTGCGCGCCCCGGGGAAGTCGAGCAGGTCGGTGTGATCGAAGAAATCCCAGGGTTTTTCCTCGACCGGCACGGTCACCTCGGCGATCAGGGCCGTCAGGATGGTCCGGTCCAGCATCGCGGTGGCGCCGCTGGCCGTGCTGACCCTGACCTCGCCCGAGGCGCCCATGCCGAGTTGGAGAACGGTCGCGGCATCGAGCAGATTGCCGCCGTCGCGGCGCAGCGCCGTCGTGTCGCAAAAGGCGAAATCCGGAAAGCCCAGACGACTCAGCGCGGTTGTCGCCTGTTCCAGCACCCGGGTGAAGGCTTCGGTGCCGTTCCACAGCGGGGCAAAGGCCGCGGCGCGGCGATCGGCGGGAAGCCGCGGGATCACCCGGGCCGCCCGGGTCCAATAGGAGGCTCCCAGCGCGCGGATCAGCTCCTTGCCACGGAAATAGGTCTCGAAATATTCGCGCAGTTCCTCGATATCGTCGATGGTGAGCCGGTCGACCGGGGTCGGACGCGCTTCCGGCTCCAGCCGGTTGAACAGCGCATCGATCTCGGCGGCGGCGGGCGGGCGCATGTCGGGGAGCTGGAAATCCTCCAGGAAGGTATTGGCCAGAATCTTGACCACGTCGGTCTGGGTCAGCAGCAGCAGCGGCACCGGCGCGCCGGCCGGTGCCGCCGGGCGGCGCATCGTGAAGCGCGACACCAGGCCGGTCGACTCCTTGCCGCCCTCGGGATTGAGATCCTTGAGGAAATCGAGCCGCTCGGTGCCCCAGGCCGCGACCAGCGGCTTGTTGCGCGGCGCGGCGAGGCTCGACACCAGATAGGATTTGCCAGCCTGCGAGGCACCAAAGACCGCAACCGCGGTCGGCCGATCGACCGCCTGTTGCAGCCGCCGGGCGCGTCGCGCGAAGCGCCGAAACGATTGCGCCAGCGTTTCCCGGTCCAGCCGCAGGGCCTCGGCGTTACTGTCCAGCCATTGGGCGCCGTCGCGCGCGACTTCGGCAAGCGTGGCCGCGTGGGCCGCGACGGCCGGATTGTTGAGCGCCATGGGGGACCTCCTTCTCCGTGACCGGTTCAGCTGACCGGCAGGCGGCCGGTATCCCGCCAATAGCCGTCCTGATCGTCGATGGTCTGCAAGCGCAGGCGCACCACCCGCTCGGGTTGCCGATCGCCGCTGGCGTCCTCGACCTCCTCGACCTGGAAGGTTTCGCGCAAGGCCGGATCCTCGTTTTCGCTGTCGGCCTCCTTGCGGCGGACCGTGACTTTCAGCGGCAGCTCAAAGCGTTGGGCATTTTCCGGATTGGCGAATTCCATGACATAGAGCGGTGTCGCCGGCCAGCGTTCCAGGGGCAATTGGCGGAACGCGATCTGGGTCGTCGTCTCGAACGGCATGGTGAAGACGACGTCCGGAGCCGGCGGCCCGTCGAGATCGAGATTGCCCAGCAATTCATTGACCTTGCGGATCTGCCCGTTGTTGTCGGCACGCCCGATCACCCGCGCGGTCGAGCGCAGGGTCAGCGCGCGGGTTCGCAGTGTGAAGTTGCGCAACCGGCCCTCGGCGAGCACGCTCAGGGCCGCGCCCACGACGACCGTGGTCTTGGGGTCGTCGATGCGGTTGCCGGCATCGCGGAACGGATATTTATCGCCGACGCGATAACGGTTCATGCTGATCACCCGGTGCGGCGGCACCGGCGATTTCGACAGGACGATATCGGTGATCACGCGCAAGCGCGACGGCCGCCCCGAGAGCAGCAGGGCGTCGCAATCATAGGTCCAGACCACTTCGCATAAATCCGCCAGCATCGGGCCGAGCACCGCCGTGACCACGGGCTCGATCTGGCGGGTATCGGCCACGATCTCGACATCGGTCATCGCGAATCCGGTGGCGCCGGCATCGCGGGCGGCGGCCTCGATATAGCCCAGGGCCCGGGCGACCGCGACCTGGTCGACGCCGAGGATCTGGCCCACGGTGGCGCGGAGCGCCTCGCCGGTTTGCCGGCCTTCGATCCGCTCGTAGGCGGCCAGCAGGGCGATCCCGATCGGTTCCAGCACCGTCGAAACGAACAGGCGGCGCAGATGGCGTTCCTGTTCCGATTGTCCGCCTTGATCCTGGCCCAGGGTGCGGTTCAGCAGGGCGCGGGCGTCGGCGACACCGGCCGCCTTCAGCGCCGTTTCAAGCTGAGGCACCAGGATGCGCGTGATGATGCGCTCCAGCACATCGTCGCCGGCGATCTTGAAGCTTTCGCGGAAGTCCTGGTGCGGCATGATGGCCTCACCCTTGGCCGAATAGGTGATCACCATCAGGTCGGTGGTGCCGCCGCCGACATCGATGCTGGCGAGGCGCAGGCTCGGCAGCGGGCTGATTTCGGGGCGGCTTCGGCCCAGCATCTCAAAGAAGGTCGCGACGTCGCCCTGCAGACGCTCGGTGACTTCGTTGTGCAGCCAGACGATCTGCGTCGCCGTCGCTTCGTCGAGGTCGGCCTTGATCACCGGGGTCGGCAGGTCGCTCCAGCCGAGCATGGACCAGGCGAGCTGTACCGCGGCATTGGCGCGGGCGCGCAGGATTTTCTGTTCCGCCACCGGCATCCCCGGCGGCACGGTGATCAGGATCGAGCGCAGCCGGCGCGGTTTTTCCGCGTCGCGGCGTTTCAGCCGGTTGCCGGGCGCGTTCATCTGATGCTGGGCCTGCAACAGAATCTCGGCCAGCATAAAGGTGAACAGCGAACTGCGGGAAAAGCGGGCCTGCATCGCCGGTTGGCCAGGCCCGTTGCGCCGCAGCACCCGTCCGTCCTCGGTCACCAGCGCCATGAAGCTGCCATTGACGGGGGGTTCGGTGGTGACGCCGTCGCTGGCCCGGCTGTTGAAACGCCAGCCCTGGGTGCTGGGCCGGTCGTCCCAGAGATAGCGTTTGGGCGAGGACAGGCCGGTGGCGCCCTCATTGCCGACGCGGGCACCGGCCAGGCGCACCGCCTCGGGCCCAACCCGGACGGGGCTGGCCCAGACGAACGAGGCCGACCGGCCCGCCTTGCGCGCGATGGCGTCACGGCCGAAACTGGCACGGCTGAATTCGACCCGGCTCTCGAAGGGATGAACATGGACCAGTTCGGGACGCGACAGGTCGCGCAGCACCAGCGGATAGCTGTCGGTCAGGTTCTGGTTCTCGTCGGGATGTTCCTCGATCAGGATGCCGCAAGTCCGGGCGTTGCCGATGTCGAGCACCAGATCGACCGCGACCGGCCGGTAGCCGAGATTCTCCGAGACCACGTCGAGCAACTTGACCCGCGGCAGGGCCTCGGTGGCGTCGAGCAGTTCCAGAAGCACCATGTATCGGGCAAAATGATCACAGGCATTGGGCAGGTCACCGGGCCGCAGCGGGCGGCCGCGTCGCTGCTCCGTCCGCAATTCGATCAGCATTTCGCGCAGCCACTCGCCGATCCAGGGTTCCTCCAGGAACCAGCCGACGTCATCGGTCGCGGCGACGAAGACCAGCTCGCGTTGCAACCGGCTGTTCTCCGGGGCAAGCGCGGCATAGGGACGGTCATCGGCACGCGGGACGAGCCTGGTGTCGAACGCCAGGGTCAGGCGGTGGGTGGCGCCGGGGCCAGGCGCCGGATGGTCGCAAATACGGCCGCGTGCCCAGTTGATCGGGCCGCGGTCAAAGCTGCGTCGCCCGGCCTGATCGGGCGCGCTGGCGAGGAAATAGGGCAGGGGCACCCATTTGTTGAGGTGCATTTCCAGCGCCTGGTTGCGGCCGATGGTGTAGCACTCGTTCGGGTCCGGCAGGGCGCCGGTGCGCCTGACGGTGACCGTGCCTGCCTCGTCGGTTTCCAGTTCGCGCAGGATCGCCGTGGTATTGCCGCCTTCGCGCCGGTCGCCGACCTTTTCCTCCCAGAAGGCCCGGGAAACCCGGGGCAACTGTTCCATGTCCAAATCGATGTCCCAGAACTGGACGCCGCTGTCGGGGATCAATGTGATGAGCTCGGTCATGTCATCGCTTCCCATCTGAGCGCGGTCATCGACGGAACTTTCCCTGCTGATGCATGCCACGTGCCGGCCCCTCGAGGTCGACGCGATCGCACGTCGCCTCGCTGTCATCGGTACGCTGGCAGATCAATCGGCCCTTGCGCACCGATAAGCGCGCCCCGGCGCACCGGCTGACATCGGTCAGGGTCAGTTCGTTGTCACTGTTGAACTCGGCCGTCAGGGAGCCCTCGCAGGTTTCACCATTGGTCAAGCTGATTGTTTGATGGCCATGTCCGGAGTGATCAAAGCAAATCCGCCACGATTTGACATCGTGAACCGCGTGAGTCTGCTCAAAGGTGATCCGCATGTTGGTGGTGTTGGTCCAGCAACCATCGAGCATGTCGAGATCGTGCTGGTTCCATTGTTGTTGGGGCAACGCGGCGTGCGGCTGATCGGCGTGCGGCGGTGCGGCCGGCGCGGGCGCCGGCGCTGCCACTGGTGCCGGTGTCGGGGCCGGCGAAGCCTGGCGGAGCGGGCATTGCAGCCGTCGCCGACCAATCTCGTCATCCAGGTCGGCCAGCAGTTTGCGCAATTCCGATCCGTGTTCCGCGGCGAGATTTTGCGCCTTCAGCGTCGTCATTTGCTCGGGCACCGCGACGCAGGCCGTGGCGGTGGGCAGCCAGCGTGCGGCCAGGACGGGCAGCAGCAGTCCGATCACCAAGGCCAGCAGCAGCACGGCGACAAACGCCCCGCGATACACCGGCCAGGGCGTTGGCAGCGGTGCGCGGTAGGGCACGCCGTCATCAAGCCGTGCCGGCAGTTCCGCGCTGCTGGTGTTGGTGCCGTCCGTGCCGCCGTGGCCCCAGGCCACCAGGACCGGTCGGCCATCGACGACATAGACGTGGTTCCAATCCGGAACATCGCACAGCGTCGGCCCCGCCTCGGCGACGGTCGGGCCCAGACCGCTGTCACCGAGGCGGCGAATGTCGGAGAGAATGACGCCGATCGCCTGCGTCAGTGCCCGCCGATCCGCGGGCGGGAGTTCGTCGAAGCGCCGCCAGCTGCGTCCCGGGGCGCGCCACACCCAGCCGGCGCCGGTTCGCACCGGTACGGCCAGCAGTGCCGCATGCGCCGGCGACAGCCGGGCCGCGATCTCGCGGACCAGATCACTGTACCAGCGCGCCAGGGGACGCGAGGACGGCAGGCGCAGGCGCAGCGTCGCGTCGTTGGTTTCGGCCAGATCGAGCAGCGGCATGCCGGTCATGGCGCGGGGACCTCGAGCGTCGTGACTTCCCGAAGGTGCTGATCGAGGCGGGCGGTGCCGCGAATGACCTGATCGGGCTGGCCCTCGCGGCGGATCGTCAGGCGAAAGGCCGAGGTCGCGCCGGCGCCCGGGCGCATCGCGAAGGGATCGACCAGCACGACATAGCGTCCCGGCGGCGGTGGCTCCGGAAAATAGACATTTTCAACGGGAGTCGTGGTGGCGGTGCGGGCGTCACCATTGGCGTCGACATCCAGGGTGCCGCCACAGGCCGTGCGATGCTTGTAATAGATCAGCTCGTGGCCATTGGGGCAGCGCACATAGAGATCGAGATCGTTGATGTCGTCCCAGGCCAGGATGATCTGCACCTTGCCGCCCTGCGCGCCATGTTCGCTGGCGCGATTGGCATCGGCGCTGCGCGGTGGCACCGGCGTCGGGGCCGGCACCGGGGCGGGTATCGGGGCGGGCAGCGGGGCCGGGGGGCATTGCAAACGGCGGTCGCCGGCATCCTGGGTCAGGCGCGCGCGTTGTTCGCGCAGGCTGTCGCCACGCGCCTCCTCCGCGCGCAAGCGGTCGCGCAGGTCGAGCTCTCCGGGGGCGAGGTGACACGCGGCGGCTTCGAGCCGGTACCAGCCGAACGGGTCACGCCAGACGGTGAAGGCCGCTGCGGCCAGCAGCAGGGTCGCCAGCACTGTTGCCAGGACCCAGGCGGCGCCGGGTCCGCGCGGCCCGGCTAGTGTCGGCGGCGGCAGGATGGTCATCGGGCCGCCCGGGCGCCGGGTCTCGGCCCGGAGCTCGACGGGCGCGGCCTCGCGGCTCTGGCCGGCGCGAAGATGTCCCCAGGCCACCAGCACCAGCCGGCCGTTGCGCACCCGGACGAAACTTTCATCGGGAACCGTGATCGCGATCCCCAGCATGTCGGCGTAGACCCGCTCCCCCTCGTCGCGGCTGGCGCGCATCCGGTCGGCGAGGCCCAGAATGTCGCCGCGCATTTTCTGCCATTGGGCGCGGCACACCGCGCGAATCTCGGGTCCCAGATCCGGAAGCGGGACGGCTTCGCCGGTGCCGTCGGCGTACCAGTCGATCTCGCCATTGACCGGATTGGTGACGGGTTCGGCGAGCAGGGCGGCGTGGTCGGACGACAGGGCGCGCTCAAGGAGCGACGACAGCGCGGTCCAGGCCGTGACCGCGGTCTGTCCTGCCGTGCCCAGGGGCTGCAGATCCTGGGCACGCGTCGTCGCGATCCGGGTCGGGCTCATGCCGGTCGCTCCCTCAATGCGGCGGCGGCGTGGCGGCCCCTGCCGGGGTCGTCGCGGCGCCGGTGGGCGCGGGGGCCGGCGCCGGCGGTGCCGTCGGCGCGGGAGCGGGCGTTGCCGGGGCCGGAGGTGGCGTTGCCGGGGCGGCCGGAACTGGGGCGGCCGGAATCGGGGCGGCCGGCGCGCCGGGTGTGCAGGGGCCGGAAAGCTCGGTGACCGCGGCGCCATGGGCTTTGAGGAAGGCGATGACCTGATCGGCCTTCTGGGCGTAATTCACATGAGCGGTCTGCTCCGCATCGGTCGCGATATAGGTGTTGACCCCGACGACGCGGCCACAGACATCGATCAGCGGTCCGCCGGAATTGCCCCCCGAAATGCTGGCGGTGTGCGGCAGGACCTTGAGGCCGGCGGTTGAATCCTGGATCGCGCTGATCAGGCCGTCGGTGGTGATCAGGCTCGGGACCGCGTTCATCTCGCCGCCTTCGATCAGGCGCTGGGTTGCGGCATCGCCGCGGATCGTCAGCGCCGGATAGCCGGCGGCCAGGACCTTGTCGAGCTGGGCCACGGTCGTGGTCAGCGCCAGGGGCTGGATCTGCGGTCCGTCGCGCAGGCGCAACAGGGCGATGTCGAGCGCCCCGAACTCGGTCCCCTCGCTTTGCGCGACCAGTTCGACCTTGGTGGCGTGACCAAGCTTTTCATTGGTGACGAAGATCATCCCCGATGTCGCACCCTCGACGACATGGCGGTTGGTGGCGATCAGGTCGGGGGTGACAAAGAACCCGCTGCCCATGCCCAGATCGTCACCCGCCGGGACCAGGACCATCACCGTGGCCTGCTTCAACAGATCGACGAGATTGCCCTGGAATGCCGGGGCCCCGGCGGGTGGCGGGACGGCGGCGGGCGGCGGGATCGCCGCGCGGTCGGGGCCGGGTGTCGGGACCTGCGCCGGATCGGCCTGACAGACATTGCCCGCCAGCGTGGCGCGGCGTTGCTCGATCTCGTGTTCCAGCGCCGCGTTCTGTTCCGTCTGACGTTTCAGCGCCTCGTTGGCCGCACCCTCGTCGAACAGCGCCACGGTATCGGGGCGGGTCTCGGCCTGTTGCGCCACGATTCGGGCGCCGACCCAGGCGCCGAGCGCCAGAAACAACGCCGCCAGCACCAGGGCCGCCGGAATGAGCCAGGCATTCCAGGCATTGCGCCGCGCTGGCGTCTGCACGAGGGGGACCGCCAGGATCGGGGAAACCGGGGGCGCGGCCGCAGCGCTGCGGGGTGGCGGTGGGGGATCTGGAGCCGGGAATGCGCCGGCGGCGGGCGCCGGCAGGAACGGTCCCAGAGGCGATGCGGCCAGCGCGGTCAGGGGATCGGCCGGAATTGAAGCCGTCGCCGGCACCAGACCCCATTCGGTGATGACGATCCTGTCGCCGATGACCTTGATGCCCTCGGCGGTTGCGATCAGCAGCGACCGGGACAGCAAGGGGCCGAATTCGGGGTCGCTCAGCAGCGGGGCGAGTTGCGCCAGAACCGCGCGGAGTCGGTCCTCGATGAGGTGGCGCCGATCCGGCGCCGCGGACGACAACGATTCCGGTTCGCCGGTGATGTCGGCGTACCAGGAGACCGAGCCCTCATTGTCCGCATTGCCCCAGGTGACGATGGGTTCGGCGAACAGCTCCGCGCCCGCGGCACCGATTCGGCGGACCAGCGTGTCGCGCAAGAGACCATGCGCCGACAGCACCGGCGTGCCGGCCAACGAAACCGGCTCTGCCAGGGCGAGCGAAGTTTTGCCCAGAAAACGCAAGGGCATCATCGGCACCGATTCAACTTCAATGATGGACGATTATGACCACAAGGCGTTGCAACGCGCAAGGCGTTTTGCGGCAACAGTAATCTCTTTTTTGATCGATATTTCGTATTGGCGTTGACTCCAAGTAGGGGCACAAGGGAAACTCGCGACGAATCGGGCTATTGTTGATCATACGAAGGCGTATCATCACATGCGAATATCCGCTTTTACCGTCATATCGGGCGCGATCATTGCGTCATCGGTGACATTATGGCTAATCCTGGGGACCATAGGCCTTGCTCAGGCGCAGTCGAAATATCCCGGAACAACCTTGACGACGCCAACGCCGGCCCCGGCTCCCATTCCCGCCCCGGCGGCCGTGGCGGAACCGGATGACGGGGCCAAAACCCTGGCGGCCCGGTTGCCCCTGGATCCCGCGACCTTGAACCTGCACGACCGGCTCCCGGCCGATGTGCCCGCAGCCATTCACCGTCTGGGATTGCGGGTTCCCGCCGGACGTCCAACGGATATGCGGGGCCGGACCCCGACGGAGAGGGAGATCAGCGATGCTTTGGTCCATTGACGGGTTGAGAACCGCGCGCGGCGTGGTCAAGGGCTGTGCGGCACTCCTGGTGACGGCCGGGCTCGCAGGCTGCGTGCCGCCACCCGCGCCGCCGGCCGCTGCCGAGCCGCCGATCATGGCCCCGGCGCCGACGATGCCGGACCGGATCATCGAACTCACGGTCAATTTTGACCTCAACCGGCATACGATCCGGCCGGAGAGCTACCCGTTGCTCGACAACCTGGCCCGCGCGCTCCAGGATCGGCGTCTGGCCGGTTATCACTTTGATATCAATGGCCATACCGACGTGACCGGCAGGCTGGGCTACAATATCGCGTTGTCGACGCTGCGCGCCGCGGCGGTTGAGGAATATCTGGTCGCCCGTGGTGTTCCGCGCGAGTCAATGCGTATCCAGGGCTTCGGTCCGTTGGCGTTGTTGAATCCGGCCAATCCCGCCGGGGCCGAAAACCGGCGTGTCGAAATTGTATCGGTCCGGTAGATCAACGGCTCTCACATCGTTGCCCGTTCGTGTGTCGCGGCATGGGTCTCGCCTGAATAATCAGGCGGTGGTGGGGCACAATCATATTGCAGGGGAACAGTATGTCCTTCGAAAAAACCATGACGAGGTCCCGTATTGCCGTCCTGGGACTTTCGCTACTATTGTTGAACGGATGTGCCACACCCATTGATCCCAACGCGTCACCGGCGCAGCAGCGTCTGGCGCGCGAGCAGAACAATTTCAATACGACGGTCGCGGAAGGTGCGGTCGGCGGCGCCCTGATTGGCGGTGCCATCGGCTTCCTCGCCGGCGGCAATGTGAAGTCGGCGGCGATCGGGGCCGGCGGTGGCGCGGTCGCCGGCGCGGTCGCCGGCTACATGGTGGCGCAGAACAATTTCCAGCATGCCCAGACCCAGGAAAATCTGCGCGCGGCGATTGACGATGCCCGTCAGTCCGCGGCGAGCGCCCGTCAGGATGCCGCGGATGCGACGATGGTCGCCAACGAGGCCCGGTCGCGGGCCGCCGGTCTGAGGCAGCAGCTCAACAGCCGTCAGATTAGCGTCGACCAATACCGGGCCCAGTTGGCGGGCTACAATCAGACGGCCGCGGGTTTGGAGAAGATCAGCAAAGGGCTTGGCGAAAAGGTGGCCCAGATGCGGCAAAATGCCGCCCTGGCCCGGGGCAACGGCACGGACCTGAACAACAGTGCCAACGACATCGAGAATTCGCGTCGGGCGATCGATCAGGCCACGGCCCAACTGCGCCAAGCCGTTGATGCCAGTCCAGCCGCGTGAGTCGGGAGCCTGTGATGCGCCGTATCGTCTTGTTGTTCGTGTTGTCCCTGGCCGCTTGCGCCACGCCGAACTGTGATCCCGAGACCGCCGGGTTCGTCGGGGGCCTGGGGAACGCCATGAGCGGTTGCTACCAGACCAACGAGGATCGGTTGCGTCAGGACCTCGCGGCGGCTCGTCAGCAGGTGGCGGCGGCGATGGCTGCGGCCCAGGCGCGTCGCCGTGACGCCGCGGATGCCCAGTTCGATGCCTTGTCGATGTCGGCGCGGCTCGCCAATCTGGCCCAGGCCAATGCCGAGATCCGACGCAAGATCGAGGCGGCGCGGGCGCGGCGCAACAGCGACCAGGGGCGCGTGACCGCGGCGCAAGAGCAACTGGACCAGCTTGAGCATGAGCGCGCCCAGGCGCGGCAGTCCGGCAATGCCGAGGCTCTCGATGAAAACCGCCGGAAGATCGAGGCGTTGGAGCAATTCGCGACCAGCATGTAATACCAGCCGCGATGGGCGTGCCGCATCACAGGTCGGGATTGCCCCGATTGCCGTCACGCGGCAGGTTCGGTCAGCAATGTTCTCACGAACGCGATGTTCCGCTGCTCGGCATCGGTGGGGCATCGTGTCGCGAAATAGTCATCGAGGAAATTGACCGCGTCCTCAAGGCAGGTCCGCATGGTCGGATCGGTCGGAAAACCATAGTCCGGCAGGACGCAGTCATCGAAGCACAGGTCGGAAAGTCCCGACAAGGTCCGCAATCTTTCGGTGGTGGCGGACCGGTAGGGGAGATCGCGACTCATGCGATCCATATCGACGATCTCGTCGGCATGGCTGACGGAAAGAAGCGTTTCCAGCATGTAGACGCGCAGAAAAATTGCCATCTTCTGCTTCATGCTGAGAGCCAAAAACAGCTCGTCGAGGAAGTCTGTCTTGGTGATGGTGCTCGATAACAGCAGATCCATCGTGAACAAATCCGACGTAAAATCAGGATATGGACTTCTATTCGCTCCGAGAATGGCGACGACATACGGAAATGTTTCAAAATAGGGGTTGTCGTATTCAACGGTCATCCGATGATACGATACCCACTGGTTCCAGGGTCTTCGAAATGTAACGACATTCGTTCCGGCGCAATACCGCCGAAACCACGCCACTCGTCCCAGTGAACGACAAAATCCCAGAACTGGAATCTTTCCCATACGGTGGGCATTGTTGACTAAACTCGAAATATATATCTGCTGACGGGCGTCACATCGAACATCAAAGTACTTCTTGATTGCCATATCTTTTTTATAGAACGAGACCCCGCCGCCGGGATTGAGGAGAGGCCGGTATTCATCGTAATAGGGTGCGCTCAATGACGGATGACGTGATGGCCAATTTTTGCTGTCATGAACCGAGATATCGTTTTCGGTGAGTGTTTCTAAAATTTCATTAAAAGGTTCGTAATAGGCACAGGTTTTTGACGCTCGACGAAAACGGTTCCAGAACCAGGTGCTGCCCGATCGAAAGCCGCTATGAATAAAGATAGGGGCGTTTTCTGCAGCATTTTCCGCGACTTCGTTGCCGAGAATGCGACCGTCGATGACGTGATCCATCTGAGATGAGCCTCGATCGGGTTGCGTTGTGGCGTGGGCTCGCCTTGATTAATACCAATCCGCTTTGATCGTGACCGATCAAAGCGAAGCCTCAGGCGCCGGCACGCCCATCCGGGCGCCTGGCTCGGGCCCGCGGGCCGGCGCCACCGGTGAGCGCAGGCTCCCGGCTTTGGCGGCCGATGCGGTCATCACGCTTCGGCGCCGGGGGCTCTGTTGGTCAGGAGCGTCTTGATGAGTGCGATGGCCTGCCGCTCGGCGCCATTGGGTGATCGTGCCGCGAAATAGCGGTCGAGAAAGTCTGCCGCCGCCTCAAGGCTGGCCACCATGGCCGGGTCGGTCGGAAAACCGTAGTTCGGCAACGCGCAGTCATCGAAGGACAGGTCGGGAAGCCCGGACAAAGCGCGCAATCGTTCGGTGGTGGCAGCCCGATAGCGGCGATCGCCGCTCATGCGATCCATATCGACGATCTCGTCTGCATGGGTGATCGAAAGAAGCGTTTCCAGCATGTAGAGGCGCAGGAAAATCCTTACTCTCTGCCCGAGATCAAGCGACTGAAATATGTTACCAATGGTTTCATTATAGTCAGTATTATTCAGGAGTATGGGGTCAACGTTGAACAGATCGTAGAGAAAATCGGGGTAGATACTGGTGTTTGGCGCCAGCACGGCGACGAGAAACGGAAAGGATTCAAAATAGGAATTGTCGTACGCGGTCGTCATCCGGCGATATGAGGCCCATTGGTTCCAGGGTCTCCGGAACGTAACGACATTCACACCGGGACAATAGCGACGAAACCAGGGTACCCGTCCCAGGGAACGACAGAATCCCAAAACGGGAGATTTTCCCATGGCGTGGGCGTTCTCGATTAAATTGCCAATATACAACTGCTGTTGTGCATCGTGCTGGGAGGTGAAGTAGTTTTTCACCGCCATGTCACAATTGTAAAATAATACGCCGCCACCGGAATTAAGTAAATTTTCGTATTCACGATAATACGGGGCATTCAATGTCGGATGCCCTGAAGGCCAACTACCATTATCGTATTCATGGACATTATTTTTGTCAAGATGTGCCAGAATCTCGTTGAATGGCTCGTAATAGGCATGGGCTTGCTTGGTTTTGCGAAAGCAGTTCCAGAGCCATGTGCTTCCGGAACGAAAATTACTATGAATAAAAGTCGTTGTTTTTATTGCGCTATCACGGATCGATGAATCTCGGTTGACACAACTTTCTGTAATCGCGTTCATGCCGAAAATCCCTCAAGCAAATCTCGCTGCGAGTTCGCAAGGGTCTATTATGGTCCGGGCGATGTATCTGTCGGATTACGAGAAATGTGCCCGTCTGTAACATATTGTAGCTGACGGCCGCGACCGACGTTGTGATCTGCCGGGCTTGTTCAACCGGCTGCGGCGGCGCCGGGGCTCTGCGAGCGGGTCGGTGGAAAGCATTTGGCACGGCTCACCGGCGGGTGCTGCCGGCGATGCCGATCATCCGGCGTCGTCGTCGGGGACGGCGTCAGGACCCGTCACGGCGTGTCGGCCGGCGGGAAGCCCCGGCCGGCCCTGGTCGCGATACGGTGTCGGCTCAGAAGGCGCTTTCAGCGACCTTGCGAACCAGAAAATCACGAAACACGGCGATTCGCTTGGAATGCCGCAGTTCCTCGGCATAGACGAAATAGGCGTCGATCTTGGGGCCGGCCGATTCGGGCAGCACCTGGACCAGGCCGGTGTTGCGGGTCAGGATATAATCCGGCAGGGCGGCGATGCCGATCCCGCTCTGGCATGCCTGCAGGATGGCATAGACATTGTTGATACACAGGATCGGCCGCCGTTCCGACGAGGACGGGTCGCCGAGATCCATCATCCAGTTCATGTTGGGCACCGGCCCGCGAACATCGGGGGGAAAAGCGATCAGATCGTGGCGTTCGAGTTCGGCCGCGCCCTGCGGCGTGCCGCGCCGCACCAGATAGCTCTCATGGGCATAGAGATGGAACCGGAAGGTCATCAGGTGCCGCTGGATCAGATCGGGCTGCCGCGGCAGGTTCATCCGGATTGCGATGTCGGCCTCACGCATGCCGAGATCGAGTTCGCCATCGTCGAGCAGCAGGCTGAGCTGGACGTCGGGATAGAGCTCGAGGAACTCATGCAGGCGCGGCGCCAGCCAAGTCGAGCCGAACGCGACGGTCGCCGTCACCTTGAGCGGACCGCGCGGATGTTCCTTGCTCTCCGACAGCATCGCCTCGGTCATTGACAGTTTGGCGAAGACGTCACGCGCGGTGCGAAACAGCAACTCGCCCTGCTCGGTCAGAATCAGCCCGCGGGCATGGCGGTGGAACAGCGGGATATTCAGGCTCTCCTCGAGGGCGCTGATCTGCCGGCTGACGGCCGATTGGCTCAAATTGAGTGATTCACCGGCGTGCGTAAAGCTGCCGGCTTCGGCCACTGCGTGGAAAACCCGAAGCTTATCCCAGTCCATGCCTCGTCCTGTCGTGGCGCGCCGATGCGATTGCGGCGTGAGATCGTTGAGAAATTATCCGCGGCAGGGCGCAACCCCGCCGCGGACATAGTATATCCGCCGCGGCCCCGGGCCAAGGGTGTGGCCCTCTCCCGAAGGATTGTTTCATGAGGCCAGCCATCGTTCCGCTTCCAGTGCCGCCATGCATCCCATGCCCGCGGCGGTCACGGCCTGGCGAAAGACCTTGTCCTTGACGTCGCCGGCGGCGAAGACCCCGGGAATGCTGGTTGCCGTGCTGTCGGGTGCGGTCACGATATAGCCTTCGCGATCGAGCGTCAGCGTGCCACGGAACAGCGCGGTCGCCGGATCGTGGCCGATGGCGACGAACAGTCCCTGGACCGGTCGTTCCGTGATCGCGCCGGTCGTGGTGTCCTGCAGCCGGATCCCGGTGACCGCGCGGGTGCCTTCCAGAGGGCTATCGCTGCGCTCGCCCTGGATCTCGACCACGGCCTTGTTCCACATCACCTCTATCCGCGGATGGGCGAACAGGCGGTCCTGCAGGATCTTTTCGCCGCGGAACCGGTCGCGGCGGTGGATCACCGTGACCTTGCGGGCGTGGTGGGTCAGATACAGCGCCTCCTCAAGGGCGGTGTTGCCGCCGCCAATCACCGCGACCTCTTTGTCACGAAAGAAGAAGCCGTCACAGGTGGCGCAAGCGGAGACGCCGAAACCCTGAAAATATTTCTCGCTCTCAAGCCCGAGCCAGCGCGCCTGGGCGCCGGTGGCGATGATCACGGCGTCCGCGGTATACACGTCACCGCCGTCGCCGACGGCCCGGAACGGGCGAACCGAGAAATCGATGCTGCTGATAACATCAAACAGGATCCGCGTGCCGACATTCTCGGCCTGCTTCTGGAACTGCTCCATCAGCCACGGCCCCTGAACCGGGTCGGCAAAGCCGGGGAAGTTCTCGATCTCGGTCGTGATCGTCAACTGGCCGCCCGGCTGCATGCCCTGGACCAGAAGGGGTTGCAGGTTGGCGCGCGCCGCATAGATGGCGGCGGTGTAGCCGGCGGGTCCGGCGCCGATGATCAGGACCTTGTGATGATGGTGGCTCGTCATGCCCCGTTCCAAGAATTGTCAGACCAGAAACTAACCAATCCGCGCCACGGATCAACCTTCATGATGGGGTAGCGCGCCACGTGGCATCAGACCGCGTTCGACCAGACGGCGGTGAAGCTCGGTCGCGGCCAGGCTGTTGTCGTCGAGTCTCTGTCCTTTCCAGGCCTCGAGGGTTCCGGTGAAAGGCCGGACCAGATCATCATCGCGCATCAGGCGGTGAAAGTCGTTGAACTTCCGGGAACCTCCCTCAAGATCGATGACATAGACCGGCTTTCCGGTTGAGCAAGCCTCTGACACCATGGACACGCTGTCGCCGGTGACCACGATGGCGTCGGCCAGGCCCAGATAGCCGAAATAGGGATTGTCACCGCTGCCGTCCCAGATCTCGGCCGGCAGCCCGCTCAGGCGCTGGCGCAGGATCGCCTCGTTGTCCTTTCCGGTCCGGCGCGACGGCGTCACCATCAACCCGGCGCCATGGTCGTGGCACAAGGCGGCCAGGCGGTCGCCCAGACGGGCGGTGATTTCCGGGGTGATGCGATAGACGCCGTTGGTGCCGCCGATCAGGACCGCGACCCGGGGGCGGGGCAGCCAGGCCAGGCGGGGGCCGAATTGGGCGCTGGCGGCGGTCAGTTGCTGCGGTGTCACCCGGTGGACGGCGCCCCGCGTGACCACGACGTTGGGCCCGCTGATCCGGTCGTGTCGCGGGGCGATGATCAGGTCGAACAGATCGGCGCGCAGGTGCGGGTTCTGGATATAGACGGTGAAGGTGCGGCCCCGCGTCGCTTGCCGGATCCGCAGCAGCGCGGCGAGGCTGTGACGACCACAACCGATCACCAGGTCGGGCCAGGGGGGGCTGATCGGGTCACTGTCACGATCAAAGGCGAAGCGCAGCCCGATCCGCAACTGCGGTATCAGTTGGCGCCACGGTGTCTTGAGGCTGATTCGCTTGACAGTCGGCGACAATCCGATTGCCTCCGCCATGCCGATGCATTGATTTTCCATGCCGGCAGCGCCATTGGTAACGGTCCAGCAGGTCAGGGGAAAGGCCATTGATGGGGTGCTCTGAAGTGAAGGCGGACGGCCGTTGACCGGCCTTTGCGGGGTGAGGCGGACTGAAATCGGCACTGCGAAATTTTGCCCACTCGGGATATGACGTTTCGCGCTTGTCGAGGCCAGCGTCTTGGCGTACATGGTTGATCTAAGCAATATCATTGCTTAGACTTTCAATAAGCTTGCAGAGAAAAACATGCGGCGAGTCAAGCTCGACCGGATCGACCGGCGGATCCTGCGTGATCTGCAAACCGACGGCCGGATGACGAACGTAGAGTTGGCCCGGCGGGCCGGAATTTCGGCACCGCCCTGTTTGCGCCGGGTTCGGGCGCTGGAGGAGGCTGGATTCATCCGCGGCTATCACGCGGATATCAATCCGGAGGCCTTGGGTTTTGGCGTCACGGTTTTCGCCCAGGTCGGTCTGTCCAGTCAGGCAGAACTGGATTTAAAAAAGTTTGAAGATCTGGTCAAGGATTGGCCGCTGGTCCGCGAATGCAATATGCTGGCCGGCGAAACCGATTTTCTGCTGAAGATCGTTGCCGAGGATTGGGACGCCTATCAGCGGTTCCTGACCACCAGGCTGACGGCGGCACCCAATGTCAGCCATGTCAAGTCGGCGCTGGCGATCCGAACCTCGAAATTTGATCCGGGCGTGCCGATCGATACCGAGATCGGTGACCTGCCCGATGAAGAGGAAGAGGAATAGCCTGCGCTCGTCATCGCAACCCGTTCCGCCTGGTCGTGCGCGGAGCGGGCTGGGACGGCGGTCAGGCGACGGGGACATGAGGCTTCGACCCGCGGCACGCGGTCGGGAACGCTGTTGGTATGGGGCCCGGGCTGTTGTGGCAATGGCCGCCGGCGCGCGAGCGTCGTCATGAGCGATGTCGCAGCCGATGGTTCCGTGCGCAAACGCTCCGTGACCATCGCGGGGCATGAAACCAGTGTCAGTCTGGAAACCGTGTTCTGGGACGTTCTCAGGCAGATTGCGACCGAGCGCGAGCAATCGATCAACACGCTGATCGAGGAAATCGATCGGGGACGGCACGGCAATCTGTCGAGCGCGATCCGGGTCTTCGTGCTGCGCACCTTGATGCAACGCGACGCTGACCACGCCTGAAAGGGCACCGGTCCCGTGTCCCCGCGTGTGATGCCGCTATTTGCGGAAGAATGATTCGGCGGCGCTGCGATGCCCCTGTTTGGCGGCAATGGCCTCGCGGGCGCGGGCGATCTCGGCATTCAATTGCGCGATATAGCTGTTGAGTTCGTCGATCGACAGCACGGTCAACTCCTTGAGCGCCGGCTTCGGTGTGCGGGGTTCGACGTCATCAATGTCCATGGCTCACTCCGTTTTGTCATCCCCTGGCCGTCGCCTCGGGGTGGTGCCGCTGCGCGGCAGTGTCGCGCGCGTCGGCGTTCGGTGCAATGATTTGGCGCCCTCTCCGGCATTGACCCGAAGGATGCCGGGAACCCGCCGATCACCCCCTGGATCGCAGTGATCGGAGCCGAAGCAACATTTCGGTCGTGAACCCGATCGTTTCGATCGATCCATCGCCGGTCACGAGGCGTTGGTTCCGGCATATAGGGATTTATATATAAAGATTCTTATGTCTCGACATTGCAGAGAGCGGACGGCCGTGCCGGTAATATAGGGAATTTTATTTGAAACGACAGTGCGATGAGGCCTATCTATTGATGAGGCGATGTATCTTCAGGTCTTGATATGGTCATGTTCGCGTTCATCGTGCTGGTCCTGGCCGGCACTGGCATGCTTTGGAGCGAGGCGCCGGGGCTCCTGACACGGTCGTTGCGCGCCGTGTCATCGAACCGCGCCCGGCCTTGATCGCGTGGCGATGCTGATGGCGCCCCCGACGTCGCGACCCGGGCCGGGATCGATTCCCGGGTTGTTTTGGCAGTTGTTTGACCGGCTGATGGTCCGGTTTCAGGTTCGGGAAATGGCCGAACTCATGCGGTTTCGTGCCGATGTCGAACAGTTCGATGCGGGGCGGGGCCTGATGATCGATAGCCGCGCCCGACGGGTTCTGATTTTTGACGCGGACGGGGCCGCGGTGCTCAACGCCCGCGATATTGTCACCTATCGCAGCTTTCGCGCGCGCCGCTGGTTCGATCGCCAGACATTGCGGATTGTCACCGCGGATCCGGCGTTTCCGACGTTTGACATCCGCTTTTTCGGGCGGGCCCGGTTGCGGCGCTTTGAGGTCCTGCTGGACCAGGTGCTGGGGACGTCGGCCTTCGGATGATCCGACTATAGCTCCGCGGCCAGCGCTGTAAATCCTGTCGTACTGCGGTCTGCGACGGATGTTGTCAGGTTTTCGCAAGAAAATCCTATCTGTGAGGTCAAATCATGTTGGACATCGTCGTGTTGGTCCTTGGTCTCGGGCTCTTTGGTGTTTGCATCGCGTATGCATACATCTGTGAAAGATTGTGAGGGAAACCATGGAAATCGATTTCATCCTGGGCGGAATCGTCTCGATCGCGCTGTTCGGCTATCTGGTCTACGCCCTGATCCGGCCGGAAAAGTTCTGATCGCCGTGCGGCGCCCGGGGCGCATCGACCCGGTCCGATGCCGGCCGCTCCGCCCAGGCGGGCGGTGCGGGCAATGCGAAAAAGTTGGACACAGGAGTTTATCGTGACCATCAACGGATGGCTTCAGATTGCGCTGTTCAGCGCGATCATTATTGCGTTGACGCGGCCCGTCGGCGGTTACATGACGCGGGTGTTCGGCGGGGAGCGCACCTTGCTGTCCCCGGTGCTGCGCCCGCTCGAAATCGCCCTGTACCGTATCGCCGGGGTTGACGAGCGAACCGAACAGCATTGGCTGACCTATACGGTCGCGATGTTGCTGTTCAGCGCCGCCAGCTTTCTGCTGCTCTTTGGGCTGATGCGGGTCCAGGGTGCCTTGCCGTTCAACCCGCAAGGCATGGCCGCGGTGGCGCCTGATCTCGCCGCCAACACCGCCATCAGCTTCGTGACCAATACCAATTGGCAGAACTATGGCGGCGAAGGCACGCTCAGCTATCTGGTGCAGATGCTCGGCCTGACCGTTCACAATTTCGTCTCGGCCGCCACGGGCATCGCCCTGGCCGTGGCGCTGATCCGCGGCTTTTCGCGCCGGTCAAGCCAGACGGTCGGCAATTTCTGGGTCGATCTGACCCGGTGCACGCTGTATGTGCTGACGCCGATCGCGGTGGTGGTGGCGCTGGTGTTTGTCTGGCAGGGCATGCCGCAAACGCTGGGTGCGACCGTCGATGCCACGACATTGGAAGGCGTCAAGCAGTCCCTGGCCCTGGGGCCGGTCGCCAGCCAGGAGGTCATCAAGATCCTCGGCACCAATGGCGGTGGCTTCTTCAATGCCAACTCGGCCCATCCGTTTGAGAACCCGACGGCGCTGACCAATCTGATGCAGATGGTGATGATCTTCCTGCTGGCGGCGGCGTTGACCAACATGTTCGGCCGCATGGTCGGCAGCGAACGTCAGGGCTGGGCGATCTTCAGCGCCATGGGTATCCTGTTCCTCGCCGGTGTGCTGGTTTGCTACGGCGCCGAGTCCGGTGGCAACCCGATGTTCGCCCCCTATGGCATCGACCAGAACGCCAGTGCGACACAGGCCGGCGGCAATATGGAAGGCAAGGAGGTACGGTTCGGCATCGCCAATTCCGCGCTGTATGCCACGGTCACGACCGATACCTCGACCGGCGCGGTCAATTCGATGCATGACAGCTTCATGCCGTTGGGCGGGATGGTGCCGCTGACCAACATCCTGCTGGGCGAGGTCATCTTCGGCGGTGTCGGTTCCGGTCTGTATGGCATGCTGTTGTTTGTCATCGTCGCGATGTTCGTGGCAGGCCTGATGGTCGGCCGAACCCCGGAATATGTCGGCAAAAAGCTGGAAGCCCATGAGGTCAAGATGACCTTGCTGGCACTGCTGTGTCTGCCGCTGGTCAACATCGTGTTCGCCTCGATCGCGGCCGCGATCCCGGCCGGCGTCGCCAGCGTCGCCAATAACGGTCCGCACGGCTTTTCAGAGATCCTCTACGCCTATTCGTCGATGGCCGGCAACAATGGCAGCGCATTTGCGGGGTTGAGCGGTAACACGTTGTGGTACAACCTGACCGGGATCATCTGCATGTTTGTCGGCCGGTTCTTCTTCATCGTGCCGATGATGGCGATCGCCGGCTCGCTGGCTGGCAAAAGGCGGCTGGCGGCGTCGCTCGGCACCTTCCCGACAACCGGCGGTCTGTTCGTCGGTCTGCTGATCGGGACCATCCTGATTGTCGGCGGCCTGACCTATTTCCCGGCTTTGGCACTGGGCCCGGTGGTTGAGCATCTGATGATCGGCACGGGGACGTTGTTCTAATGCCAGTGCTTCACCCCACCCCCCTGCTGCGCCGCCGTTTGTCGCACTTCCTCCTGTCGCGGGTGATCCGATGACAACCCATAGCAAAAGTTCGATGCTCGACCCGAAGATCCTTGGGCCGGCCATCCCCGACGCCTTCCGCAAGCTCGATCCGCGTCTTCTGGTCCGCAACCCGGTCATCTTTGTCGTCGCCGTCGTTGCGACCTTGACCACGGTGCTGCTGTTCCGCGATCTGGGGATCGGTGCGAGCAACCTTAAATTCACCACGCAAATCGTCGTATGGCTGTGGTTCACGGTGCTGTTCGCGAACTACGCCGAGGCGGTTGCCGAGGGTCGCGGCAAAGCCCAGGCCGCATCGCTGCGCAAGACGCGCACCGAGACGGTTGCACGGCGGCTGCACGATGTCGCGGATCGTCAGCATTGGGACGAGGTCGCGGCACCCGAGCTGCGGGTCGGCGATCTGGTCCTGGTCGAACCGGCCGAGATCATCCCGTCCGACGGTGAAGTGGTCCAGGGCATCGCCTCGGTCGACGAAAGTGCGATCACCGGCGAGTCGGCTCCGGTGATCCGCGAATCCGGTGGTGATCGATCGGCGGTGACCGGTGGGACCCGGGTGCTGTCGGACTGGATCGTGGTCCGGATCACCGCGGCCCAGGGTTCGACCTTTCTCGATCGCATGATCGCGCTGGTCGAGGGGGCGTCGCGGCAGAAGACGCCCAACGAGATCGCCCTCAATATCCTGCTGGCCGGGCTGAGCCTGATCTTCGTCCTGGCCACGGTGACCATCCCGGGATTTGCCGCTTATGCCGGTGGTTCGATCTCGGTCGTGGTGCTGGTGGCCCTGTTCGTGACCCTGATCCCGACCACGATTGGTGCTCTGCTCTCGGCGATCGGCATCGCCGGCATGGATCGCCTGGTCCGCTTCAACGTCCTGGCGATGTCCGGTCGGGCGGTCGAGGCCGCGGGTGACGTCGATACGCTGCTGCTCGACAAGACCGGCACGATCACGCTGGGCAACCGGGTCGCGACCGAATTCCTGCCGGTGGGCGGGGTCACCGAGCGGGAACTCGCCGAGGCGGCGCATCTGTCATCGTTGAGCGACGAAACGCCCGAAGGTCGCTCGATCGTGGTGCTGGCCAAGGAAAAATACGGCTTGCGCGCCCATGACGTGGCCCAGATGAACGCGCGCTTCGTGCCGTTCACCGCCCAGACCCGGATGAGCGGGATCGATCTGCCCAATGCCCGGATCCGCAAAGGGGCGGTCGACAGCGTCGTCGCCTATGTCGCCCATCAGCAGAATGGCGTCGTGTTGCAGCGGCCGCGCGATCTGGACGCGATCGTTGAACGCGTCGCCAAATCCGGCGGCACGCCGCTGGCGGTGGCGAGCAACGACCGGGTGCTCGGCGTTGTTCATCTCAAGGACATCGTCAAGGGCGGCATCCGGGAGCGCTTCGAGGAACTGCGTCAGATGGGGATCCGCACGGTGATGATCACCGGCGACAATCCGCTGACCGCCGCCGCAATCGCGGCCGAGGCCGGGGTCGATGACTTCCTGGCCCAGGCGACGCCGGAGGACAAGCTACGCCTGATTCGTGACGAACAGGCCAAGGGCAAGCTGGTGGCGATGTGCGGTGATGGCACCAACGACGCCCCGGCTCTGGCCCAGGCCGATGTCGGTGTCGCGATGAACACCGGTACGGTCGCGGCGCGTGAAGCCGGCAACATGGTCGATCTTGACAGCGATCCGACCAAGCTGATCGAAATCGTGATGATCGGCAAACAGCTGCTGATGACCCGCGGAGCCTTGACGACATTCTCGATCGCCAACGACGTCGCCAAATATTTCGCGATTATCCCGGCGATGTTCCTGGCGTTTTATCCGCAGCTTGCGGTGCTCAACGTGATGCGGCTCGCCAGCCCGCAAAGCGCGATCCTGTCGGCGATCATCTTCAACGCCTTGATCATCATTGCCTTGATCCCGCTGGCCTTGCGCGGTGTCACCTACCGTGCCCGGCCGGCGGCGCAGCTGCTGGGCCGCAATCTGGCCATCTATGGCATCGGCGGCATCATCGTGCCCTTCATCGGGATCAAGCTGATCGACCTGCTCGTTAATGCGCTCGGGTTGGTCTGAGCGGAAAGGATCTGTCCATGCTGAAACAATTACGTCCTGCTCTGTTGATGACGGTTGCCTTCACGCTGTTGTGCGGGCTGGTCTATCCGTTGGCCATCACCGGGATCGCCAAAGCGGTGTTTCCGTTTCAGGCCAATGGCAGCCTGATCGAACAAAATGGTGTGGTGATCGGCTCGGCGCTGATCGGGCAGAATTTCACGTCTGACAAGTATTTCCATGGCCGGCCGTCGGCGACCACCGATACCGACCCCAACGATGCGACCAAGACCATCGCCGCGCCCTACAACGCGTCGAACTCGTCGGGGTCGAATCTGGGGCCGCTGAGCAAGGCTCTGTCGGATCGCCTGAAGGACGACACCGACAAGCTGCATGCCGAGAGCAGCGTGGCGATTCCGGTCGATCTGGTCACGACCTCGGCCAGTGGGCTTGACCCGCATATCACCCCGGCGGCGGCCTTGTATCAGGTGGCCCGGGTGGCCAAGGCGCGGGGCCTGCCGGAACTCCGGCTGCGCGAGCTGGTTGCCGCCAACGTCGAGAACCGTCTGTTCGGCCTGATCGGCGAACCGGTCGTCAATGTTCTGAGGTTGAACATCGCGCTGGATCGTCTGGCAAGCGCGGGCTGAATTCTGAGCGGCGCGGGCGCTGTCGTCCCGGATGGCGCCCGGACCCTCCGCCTTTTTCGTCAATTTGCCGATTTCGGTGGCGCCCTTGCCCATGATGCCGCGTGATGGCGCTGCGGTCCAGGCGCCGCGGGTTCTTGTCATTGATGACGATTCCTCCATTCGCCGATTGCTGCGGGCCTGCCTGCCGGCTCAGGGCTTTCACCTCATTGAGGCCGAAAATGGCCAGGCGATGCGGGATCGGCTTCGCGACAGTGCGCCCGATCTCTGCCTGCTCGATCTCGGTTTGCCCGATGCCGACGGCCTGGAGCTGATCCAGCAGATCCGTCGCGGTTCATTGCTGCCGATCATCGTCCTGTCCGCGCGTGACCAGGAGCAATCGAAAATCACGGCGCTCAATCTGGGGGCCGATGACTATGTCACCAAGCCGTTTGCCATGGGCGAGCTGGTGGCGCGAATTCGCACCGCGCTGCGCCATCAGGTCCAGGTTCAGGGCGGGCAGGCGCGGATCGATATTCATGGTCTGGCAATCGATCTGACCGAAGGCCGGGTCACCGTCGATGGCCGGCCGATCCGCCTGTCGGCAACCGAATACAAGATCCTGCGCTGTCTTGCGATCCATGCCGGGCGGGTGCTGACCCACCGCGCCCTGATCGAGGCGGTCTGGGGCAGCAAAGTCCTTCGCGATCACCAGTATTTACGGGTCTATATCCGGAGTTTGCGGTTGCGGCTGGAACCCGATCCGGGGCGTCCCATCTATATTCTGACCGAATCCGGGGTGGGGTATCGGCTGCGGGCACCCGATTGATCGAAAGTGCGCGGCGGTGGGTGCCCGGCCACGGCGGACGGGTCAGGCCGCATCATAACGCCAGGTCGGACGGCGCGCGGTGATAATGCAGGCCCCGGTTCCGGCGTCCACGGCATGATGGGCGGTGCGCAGGCCGAAGCGATGCAGCAGATGGCGCAATCCGTCGACCAGCGTGTCATCGCGCAATTCAATGGCTACCAGGCGCGCCGCGCCGGCCCCGCGAAGAACCGGGGCGACCTCCCGCTCGACATCGCTGACACCGACAATCCAGACAACATCCACGGCGTCGGCGCGACCAACGGGGAAATGGGGGGTGATCGCGGTTGCCGACCGGCAACCGGCACGGACCAGCGCCAGGAGATGGGTCAGGACATTGTGTCCAATCACTTTGACACGATCATCGGCCCCGATCCGGGAGACCTCGATCAGCGGCACCATCGCGCGATCGGCGGCGCTGGTCGGGTCAGATCCGGGCAGGGCGATCGGTGCGGTGCGGCGATGGAGAGCGGGGGACGGTGTCGACGCGGTCGACATTGCGGGGGTTTCCGTAGCCAGTGACGAGGATCGAACGGTATCGGACCTGGCCGTAATAAAGCCATGCTGTTTATCGCCCTGATCCATGTGGAATTTCTTTATATCGGTTCGGCGCGTGGCCTTGGCGGTCGGGAGCGGCTCCGCGACGGGCGGATTGAATCCGGCTGGCGCCTACCCGAACGTATGCCACAACCGATCTAAAGGGAAACATAAGGAATTCCTGCGCCTATAAAGGGGCCGAGACCCTGCGATGGAACCCAAGGCATGGACGTGAAATACTTATCGTTGGTGCGGGCTATCATTGACCAGTCGCATGATCCGATCGTCGCGATCGATTCCGACTATAATTTCATAGCATTCAGCGAGAGTTTTTCCGAGGGGTTTGAAAAATTCTCCGGATGCCAAATCCGGATTGGCGACAATCTGAAGGAAATACCGGTTGAGGCCCCCCAGGCCATGAGACTTTTCATGCGCCATTGGTCGCGGGCCCTGCGTGGCGACACCTTCACGGTCGAGGAAATGACGCCGGATTCCGGGCTGGGTGATCGGGTGGTTGAGTTCTCGTTTTCGCCGATTACCGATGGTGACGACGTCGTCTGCGGCGCCTCGATGATCATGCATGATGTGACGGAGCGCGCCCATGCCGAGGATGAGACGCGACAGCTCAATCGCCAGCTGGAGCATGTCGTCGCCGAACGAAATGCCCGGCTGTTGGAGAACAAGGTTCTGTTCCGCAACACCTTCGATCTTGCGGCGGTGGGCATTGGGCTGGTCGGTCTTGACGGGCAGTGGCAACGGGTCAACAAGGCGCTGCGCACTATTCTCGACTATGCTGAGGACGAACTGCTCGCGCTGACAATCCGTGACGTTACCCACGCCGACGACCGCTCGCCCGATCTGTTGGCCGATCCGGCGCTGCGCTCGGGCGCGATCGAGCGACGGTCACGCGATCTGCGCTTTGTGCGCCGGAATGGCGAGGCGATCACGGTTGCGGTGACGGTCGCGGTCGATCGGATCTCGGATGCCGGACTGGCGCATCATTTCATCGTTGTGGTCAAGGATATCGACGAGCAGCAGCGCGCCCAGGAAAAATTGCGGCGGGCCGAACAGGATTATCGCTGCATCTTCGACACCGCCGGTGTCGGGATCTGTCAGATCGATATGGCGACGGGCCTGTTTCTCCGCGTCAATCAAAAAATGTCGCGGATCGTAGGCTACAGCGAGGCGGAACTGTTGACCCGCGGGATCGCCGACCTGCTGGTTGATACAAGCCGCGACGACGGCGTGCCAATGTGGGCCGATCGGTGTCCCGCCGGCGAGGAGCGGGGATTGGAACTTCGTCTTGTCCACAAAGATGGCCACCTCGTCTGGGTTTCGATGACGGTGACGGTCGGTGAGGACGATCTCGGAGAGCCCTGTCGCGCCGCGGTGGTGGTCCGTGACATCAGCCGTCTCAAGCACCTGGAACATGACCTGCACCGGGTTCTCGACAGTCTGCCGGTCGCGATTCTGATCGCTCACGACGCCGCCGACCGGCGCCTCAGCGTCAATCGCGCCTACGCCCGGATGGTGCGCCTCGCCGACGGCGAAGGCCGGCAGATCCCCGGCGATACTGATCTGCTGCCCGGCAATGTCCGGCTGTTCGAAGCGGGCGTTGAGCGTCCGGCCGATCAGGCGATGTTCCGTCGTGCGGCGCGCGGTGAAGATGTGCGCCATTGCCAGCAGCAACTCGTGTTCGGTGATGGCTCGTCGATCTGGGTCTATGGTGATGTCGTGCCGATATGCGATCCGGACGGCAGCGTCCACGGCACCATCGCCGCCTTTTGCGATGTCACGCCGCTGCACCCGGAGGTCGAACCCGACGAGCGTCCGCGGGATGTCGCCGCGACGTGACAGCGGAGCCCCCAGGAGCGGCCCCACCGGGTGCGAGCTTCCTGTCATGCCCGGTTCAGGGTAAAAACGGGCGTCCCGGCGCGCCGATCCCGCTTCCCTGCGTCCCGAAAACCGGTTAATACCGGCCGGCCCGATCAACAGCGTGTTGATGGTTTCCTGTCATCCCGGTCGACAAAGGTCGCCGGGCCGATTGAGGTTCGCCTGATGCCCAGCAATGTTGCCACACCCGACAAGAGCCCGTCGCGCCTGACGATCCGGTCGGCCGAGGAATCCGACATGGTTGCGATCCAGCGCATTTACGCGCGCCATGTTCAGCATGGTCTTGCCAGTTTTGAAGAGGTGGCGCCGGGCGTCGACGACATGATTGGGCGACGGGGTGATGTTCTGGCTCAGGGGCTGCCCTATCTGGCGGCCGACAGTGACGGGATCCTGGTCGGTTATTGCTACGCATCACTCTACCGCTCCCGTTCGGCCTATCGTTTCACCTGCGAGGATTCGGTCTATGTTGCCGACGGCATGGGTGGGCACGGCGTCGGCCGCGCCCTGTTGTCGGCGTTGATCACGACCTGCGAGCAGGGGCCCTGGCGCCGGATGATCGCCGTGATTGGCGACAGCGGCAATCGCGGCTCGATCGCGCTGCATGCGCGGTTGGGCTTTCAGCCGGTCGGGACGTTGCCCGCCGTCGGCTTCAAGCTGGGGCGCTGGGTCGATTCCGTGCTGATGCAGCGCCCGATTGGTCCGGGCGATCAGGGGCTGCCGGGCAATCTGTCGCAATAGTGATGTGCTGTGCCCATCCGGTTAGGGCAAATGGCTATGACCGCGTGGGTTGATGCACTCGCGGTTTGACGGCAGATGTGGGCCGGCGCCACAATTCAAGGCGCTGGCCATTGAATGACCGGATGGAGCGGAAACCGGAATGGCGGCTATTGAGTCTAAGCCATGGAACAGCGCCAATGCAGCTTGTCCGAGAGAAGTACATTATTCTGTGCCATCTCCGATATTATCCCGCTGGATCGACATACGTGGTTTCCGAGGCTATCGCCGTGGCGTGCCACAGGATAATTTCTGCCAATGCGGCCAAATGCTCTCAAAAACGCCGGCGTCGCTGCCAGTAAAGTCGGTACGGTGGTCACGGATTGCATGTCGCGCTGAAATGAGGCGGTGATCAGCCTTTCGCGCTGGCTCTCCTCGGGATACCATAGGCCAATCGATGGGCGATAATACCGAGACACCTCGGGCCGATTCTGATAGTGGCGTGCAGAGGATCTCCAATTGGCACGCGGAGCATTATCGAAAGGCAAGTCCGGTTCAAAAATACCTGGATGGCGTGATCGCCAAATTGAGCCATCCCGCCTTGCTGGTGATTCTGTCCGGGGCGATCATCGCTTGGATCGGCGCCAATCTGGCTGTGATGTGGGCTGGCGGGTCCGCCGTCGACCCACCACCGTTTCAATGGCTCCAAGGCGCAGCGACAATCGTCGCTGTCTATATCGCCGCCCTGATCCTGACGACACAACGTCGCGAAGACAATTTGACTCGGCACCGCGACCAGCTGACGCTGGAACTGGGCATCCTCAGCGAACGAAAAACGGCCAAAATCATCGAATTGCTGGAGGAGATGCGCCGGGACAATCCTTTGGTCGAGAATCGCAGTGACGTCCTCGCCGCGGCAATGGCGGTACCGACAGATCCGTTGGCGCTCTTGAATGCGATTGAGGACGTTCACCGGGTGATTGCTGAGGAGAAATGATTTGGCCCCGGGGGCAGGTCCGTTTTGCGGACGCGGTGCGGACACAAAGCAAACTTGGTCGAATGGAGAATGACAGTCAGCTCGCCAAAGGGGGCGACAGTCTTGCTGTTCGCCTTCCCGCCGCCGTGGTCGAAGCACTCGAACTCAAGGAGGGCGACGAGATCGAATTCATGCCGGCACCGGGCGCGATCTCGGCGTCGCGCCCGGTGCCGCCGGTCACGCCACGCGAATGCCGTCGAGGAAGGTCTCAATCTCCTGGCGGAGCGTGTCGGATTGACGGGCCAGATCTCCGGCGGCGGCCAGGACATCCTGGGCCGCCGATCCGGTCTTCGCCGCGGTCTCGGTGACCTGACCGATGGTGCTGGAGACTTCCTGGGTGCCGGCCGCGGCCTGCTGAACATTGCGGGCGATTTCGCCCGTGGCCGCCGTCTGCTCCTCGACCGCCCCGGCGATCGCCGTGGTGATTTCATTGATCGCGCCGATTGTCGTGCCGATATGGTTGATGGCTTCAACGGCGCCGCTGGTCGCCTGCTGCATGGCCGCGACCTGGCCGGCAATGTCTTCGGTCGCCTTTGCGGTCTGGCTGGCGAGGTTCTTGACCTCGGAGGCGACCACGGCAAAGCCCTTGCCAGCCTCACCGGCGCGGGCGGCCTCGATCGTCGCATTCAAGGCCAGCAGATTGGTCTGGCTGGCGATATCGTTGATCAGGGTTACGACCTCGCCGATCTTCTGCGCCGACTCGGCCAGACTGCGCACGGTGGCATTGGTATCCTGGGCCTCGCGAACGGCCTGGCTGGCGACGGCGCTGGATTTCTCGACCTGGGAGGCAATCTCGCGCAGCGTGCTCGCCATTTCCTCGGCGGCCGCGGCAACGGTATTGACGTTGGCGGCGGTTTGTTCCGAGGCGACGGCGGAGGCGGTGGCCTGGCGGTTGGTCTGCTCGGCAATCGTTGCCATTGATTTTGCGGTGTGGTCGAGGCTGCGCGCCGATTTCGCGACCATGCCCAGGATCTGGACGGCCTGATCCTCGAAGCCATGGACCAGTGTGGTCACCGTTTCGGTCCGCTGGTGACGCATCTGGTCGTCGGCGGCCTGTTGCGCGGCGAGCCGTGCGGTGTCGATGGCATTGTGCTTGAAGACTTCGACCGCTTTGGCCATCGCGCCGATCTCATCGCGGCGCGTGGTGTCCGGAATCTCAATGGAATGATCGCCCGCAGCCAGTTGCCGCATCAACCCTGTGGTCCGGACGATCGGCCGCGCGATATTGCGGGTCAGCAGCCAGCCCAGCAGGATCGCCGCGGCGGCCGACGCGACGACGCCGATCGCCGTGACCGCATAGGTGATGTGCAGCGCCCGGTTGCGCGCGGCATCGCGCATCGCCCGGATGCCGTCGACAAATTGCGTCATTTCGGTGATCTTGGCCCGAATGGCATCGATGTCGGCTTTGCCCGCGTCGCCGGCAATCATGGCACGGACCTGGTCACGGGTCGCGGGGTCGGCCATCAGCGCGACTTCCTTGGCGCCGATGTCGTTCATCCATGTCTTGGCCAGGCGATCGAGATCGTCGACCCGCGCCAACTGCTCGGTCAGGTGGGTCCTGCTGCGCACCCGGGCCAGGGCCGGTTCATATCCCGCCTGGGCGGCATGATAGAGTTGGAGTGACCTGTCATCACCCGTCAGCAGATAGCCACGAACCGTGGATTCCTGGCTCAGCAGGTTTTCCACGAGGGCGTTGTTCGCCTTGGCGACCGCGGTCGTCTGATCGGCTGCGGCGATACCGGCTCCGACGACCGAGAGCTGCCACCAGGTGACGGCACCCACCACCACCGACAGGGCGACGAGGCAGGCAAAGGCCAGCAGCTGCTTTTGCAGGATATTGAGCGCGCCAAGGCTCACGGACATCGTCATGGTCTCCCCTCAACCTGAGTAGCGAAGGCAACACAAAACGACGCCCCCAACCGCGGGGGCGGCAATGCTCAAGAGAATTTAATGGGAGAAAGCTACGGAATTCGCCCGGCGGAGTAAATAGAAATGAACAACAACCAGAAGTGTTACATCCCCGATGGAGGAACGTGATCAATATTTGAAGCGATGATGTCAATGATATGAAATCATGACGGTGTTGCGTTGACGGGACCGTGATGAGCCGTCCTGGATGCCGGTCCAATCCCCTTGTCTGGACATGGTCGAGCCGCATGCCGCGCAAATTGTCATCGGTTCCGGAATGACAGTGTGATGCTCCGGGCCGAATCCGAGGCACGGGTCGCGGCGCTGACGTCGGGCGCGCTGTTCAGCGCTGCCGGGGCGGCGCCGCGCAACGGACTCGGGGTCGCGCCGCCGGGATGATGCAAGCCGGCGCGTGGCTGCGATCGATCCCGGATTTGCTGACGACGAGGGGCTCAGGCGGCGCGGATCCCGTCGAGGAAGGTCTCGACTTCGCGCCGCAGCGTATCGGACTGACTGGTCAGGTCGTTTGCCGCGTCGAGGACATTGTGGGCGGCCGTGCCGGTTTCGGCGGCGGCCTCGGTCACGCGGGCGATGGTGCTGGACACTTCCTGGGTTCCCGCCGCGGCCTGCTGAACATTGCGGGCGATCTCGTTGGTGGCCGCCGACTGTTCCTCGACCGCACCGGCGATCGTGAGGGTGATCTCGTTGATCGACCCGATCGTGGTGCCAATGTGAGAGATGGCGGCGACCGCACCATCGGTGGCCTGCTGCATCGCCGTGATCTGGCTCGCGATCTCCTCGGTCGCCTGTGCGGTCTGGGTTGCGAGGTTCTTGACCTCGGATGCGACCACGGCGAAGCCCTTTCCTGCTTCACCGGCGCGCGCGGCCTCGATCGTCGCGTTGAGCGCCAGCAGGTTGGTCTGGCTGGCGATGTTGTTGATCAAGGTCACCACCTCGCCAATGCGCTGCGCGGATTCGGCCAGGCTCTGCACCGCCGACGTGGTTTCCCGCGCCTCTTCGACCGCCCGGTTGGCGACCGCGCTGGATTTGGCGACCTGGGTCGAAATCTCTTGCAAGGTGCTGGCCATTTCCTCGGTGGCGGCAGCGACGGTGTTGACGTTCGCCGCTGTCTGTTCCGAGGCCACCGCCGATGCGGTGGCCTGGCGATTGGTCTGCTCGGCGATCGTGGTCATGGACTGCGCCGTGCTGTCGAGGCTGCGCGCCGATTTTGCCACCATGCCCAGGATCTGAACCGCGTGACCTTCAAAACTCTCGACCAGCGCGGTCACGGTTTCGGTGCGTTGCTGCTTGGCCGCCTGTTCCTCGGCCTGCGCGGCCGCGAGCTGTTGGGCCTCGATGGCATTGGTCTTGAAGATCTCGACGGCCCGGGCCATGGCCCCGACCTCGTCGCCGCGGTGCGCGTCATGGATCTCGATCGACTGGTCGCCCTGCGCCAGCCGCCGCATCAGCCGTGTCATCCGGACGATCGGGCGGGCGATATTGCGCGTCACCAGCCAGCACAGCAGGATTGCGGTTGCCGCCGCGGCGGCAACGCCGATGCCGGTTCCGAGATAGGTGAACTGGATCGCGCGATTGCGGTTCTTGTTGCGGATGCGCAGCGTAGTTGTCGCGGCCTGGTTCATTTCAAGCATCTTGGCCCAGACCGCTTCGAGCTGGGTGCGGCCGGTGCCGCTGCTGATCAAGGCATGGATCTGATCGCGGGTCGCGGGGTCGGACGCCAGGGCAATCTCTTTGGCGACGGTCGCGGTTGCCCAGATTTTTTCCGCCTGGTCAAAATCGTTGAGACGGTCCATCTGGGCCGCATCGGTGGCGGCCAGTTTGCGGGCCTGTTCCAGGGCCGGGTTGTAGCCGGCCTGCGCCGTCCGGAACGACGCGATCGATTGATCGTCGCCGCCCAGCAGGAAGTCGGCGAGCGCGGTCTGCTGGCTGGTCACGTTGCTCATCAGCCGCGACAGCGCCCCGACCTCAAGCTGGGTGTGATCGGTGGTGGCAACTTCATTTTCGATGACGGAAACCTGCCACCATGTGATGCCACCGATTGCAAGACTGATGGTGACCAAGCAGGCGAACGCCAGCAGCAGTTTTTGGAAAATGCTTCGATTGGCAAGGGATAGTGACATCGGTGCAGGCTCCCATCATCAGACTTGCAGCGTCAACAAAGCATTGACGGTTGAATTGTGGCCGGACGGCAACGCGTCTTGGCAACCTATTGCCGCGTCAGGCTACAGTCTCTATAGCTCCACGCAATTAGAAAAGACAGGTGCGGAAATTATGTTCCGTGCAACAAATCGAATATCGATTCGGTCGTCCGCGGTGATAGGGTGAGACGGTATATTGCGGCGTATCCGCGTTTCGCCATCAGGGTGTCGGCACGGCCTTGCGCCGCGGCACGCTGCCGCCGCTTCCAGCGTCATCCCGTTCGCTGCTGAATATTCGGCTCTGGAGATCCTCCCATGGACGATTTTTCCTTGGTGGTTCCCGCAGTTCCCGTGGCGCGGGCCCGACGATCCTTGCGCTTGTTTGCCGCCGGAGCGGTGGCAGGTCTGGCGCTTGCGGCCGCCAGTCTTTTCACCGGCCCGGAGGCCGGCGATCGGCAAGCCTTGCCGGCGGGTGGTGTGGCTCGCGTTAATGGCGTCGCGATTGGCCGAGATTCCTACGAAAAGTTGCTGCGCAATCTTTATAATGTTGCGCCGGCCGATGCCGCGCCAGCACAACGGAAAGATACGCTGCGCCGCCTGATCGACGAGGAATTGTTGGTTCAGCGCGGTCTCGAAGTCGGCTTGCCAACCACGGAATTGGCGGTGCGCGAAGCGATCGTTACCGCGGTTATCGACAATATTGACGCCGATGTTCTGGCCGAGCAGCCTGACGACGCCAAGCTTCGGCCCTTCTTCGAAGCCAATCGCAGCCGGTTTGTTGATCCCGGGACCTTCTCGGTGCGTGATCTGCGGGTTCCCGCCGGAGCCGGAACGGCCGATCGGGCGGCCCGCGGGCTGGCCGCCGGCGAGCCGTTGACCGAAATGGTGGCGCGCCTTGGCCTGGTGCCGGCAACCCTGGTGCCGGATACGCCTTTGACCGATCTGACCGCCGGCGCCACCCTGTCGCCCGATGCGTTGGCCGCGCTGACGCGACTGTCGCCGGGGCAGGCGATCGCGGTGACCGCCGATGACGGCGAGCATCTGCTGGTGCTGACCGCGCGGGAGACCAGTGCGGTGCCCGATTTTGCCGCGGTTCGCGACCGTGTCGCCCGGGACTATCTGCGGGTCAAGGTCGACCGGGCGCAGACCGATTATCTGGCTTTCCTGCGTGGCCGTGCCGAAATTGCCGTCGCCGCTGGGATTGAGCCGTGAGCCGTCCCTTGCGCCGCGCCGTCGCGATGGTGATCCTGGTGATGCTATGCGGCGTCATCGCGGGGTTGTGCCTGCCGGCCCGGCTTTCGGCCCATACCCGCAGTGAGAGCTACGCCCTGTGGGAGATCAACGGCGCGCAGGTCCATTTGACCCTGACCGTGCCGATCCTGGAACTCGACCGGATCCCGATGGCGGCGGGTGGCGATGCCGGGGCGGAGCTGCGCACCTATCTGGCGACGCGGGTCGGCGTGTCGGCGGGCGATGACGCCGCCGTCTGCCCGGTCGTGGACGGGCCGCACAGTCTGGCCGCCAGCGAGGGCTACGCCCGGGTGGACTGGATCTTTCGCTGTGACAGAGGCGAGGCCGTCACCCTCCACTTCAACGCGTTTTTCGACCTTGTCCCGGCGCATGTCGGATTTGCCCGGATCCGTCGCGATGGCGGCGCCTTCAGCGAACGCCTGTTCACTCAGACCGATCGGCAGGCCACGCTGTCCGATGATGCCGCGACCCCGCTGGCGCGGGCCGGCTGGATTGATTTCATCACGATGGGGATCGAACACATCCTGACCGGTGTCGATCACATGGCGTTTCTGCTGGGGTTGACGCTGTTGGCGGTTCGGCTACGCGACCTGGCCCTGGCGATTACGGGTTTCACCCTGGGCCATAGCGTGACATTGGCGCTGTCGGTGCTGAGGATCGTCCGGCCCGAGGCGCAATATATCGAGGCCCTGATCGGATTGACCATCGCGGTGGTGGCGGCCGAGGGCGTGGTCCTGGCGAGTCGGCAACCCGCGCCGGTTGCGGCGCTGTTTGCCCTGGTGGCGGCGGCTCTGGCGGGGCTGAAGCTCTCGGGCGGCGGTGGACTGCCGGTGTTGCTTCTGGGCGGTAGCGGTCTGTTTGCGGTCTGTTATCTGATGCTCGCCGCCGGGCTGCAGCGGCCGGCGCGTCTGCATTTTGCGATCACGGCGATTTTCGGCCTGGTGCACGGCTTCGGATTTGCCAACGCCCTGGTGGCAATGAAGCTGCCGGCTGATCGTCTGGCGCCGATTCTGGTCGGATTCAATGTCGGCGTCGAAATCGGCCAGCTGGTGCTGGTCGGTGTCATGCTGGCGCTTGGCGCGCTGGTCGGCAACCGGTGGCGGCTGTTGTCGCGGATCAACATCGCCGATTACGGCGCGGCATCGCTGGTGGGATTGGGCCTGTTCTGGTTCGTTAGCCGCGGTTTTGTGTCAGGGTAGTGGCTCGCGTCGCTGAAAATGAAAGAATCTCTCGCCACCGTCATGCTCGCGAACGCGGGCATCCAGGGCCACAGGCGCCATCGTTCGGAGCTTGCGGCTCTGGGCCCCCGCGTTCGCGAGGGCGACGGTCGCAAATTCGATGGCGCACCCAGTAGGCATTACGGCGCGTGCCAGACGCGGCGGTCGCGTGCCGGGAACAGGGAAAGCCTCGGACCGGCCGAAACCTCCCCTGGATCTCTCTTTCCCCCGGACCGGTGGTCCGTGACGGTCAGGCGACGCGGATCCTGTTCAGGAAGCTCTCGACCTCCTGGCGCAGCGAGTCCGACTGTGTCGCCAGATTGTTGGCCGCGGTCAGGACGTGCTGGGCGGTGCTGCCGGTCTGGCTGGCGGCCTGCGTGACCTGGCTGATGGTGTGGGAAACCTCCTGGGTGCCGGCCGCGGCCTGCTGAACATTGCGGGCGATTTCTCCGGTTGCGGCCGACTGTTCCTCGACCGCGCTGGCGATCGCTGTCGTGATTTCGTTGATGGTGGTGATCGTGGTGCCGATATGGGTAATCGCCGCGACCGCGCCGGTGGTGGCGTGTTGCATTGTCGCGATCTGGTTGGCGATTTCCTCGGTCGCCCGCGCCGTCTGGTTGGCGAGATTCTTGACCTCCGAGGCGACAACCGCGAAGCCCTTGCCGGCCTCACCGGCGCGGGCCGCCTCGATCGTCGCGTTCAGGGCCAGCAGATTGGTCTGGCTGGCGATATCGTTGATCAGAGTCACAACCTCGCCGATTTTTTGCGCGGACTCGGCTAGGCTCTGCACGGTTGAGTTGGTGTTTTGGGCCTCGCGAACCGCCTGGGTCGCGACGGCGCTCGAGCGTGACACCTGGCTCGAAATTTCCCGCAATGTGCTGGCCATTTCCTCGGCGGCGGCGGCGACGGTGTTGACGTTGGCTGCGGTCTGTTCCGAGGCTGCGGCCGAGGCGGTGGCCTGGCGATTGGTCTGGTCGGCGATCGTGGCCATCGACTGGGCGGTCTGGTCGAGATCCTGCGCCGAGGTCGTGACCACGTCGAGGATCTGAACCGACTGGGTCTCAAAGCTCTGCACCAGCGTGGCGATGGTTTCGGCACGCCGGCGCTTGGCGGCCTGCTCCGCCCCCTGTTCGCTGGCCAGACGCTCGGCTTCAATGGCGTTGCTCTTGAAGACCTCGACCGCCCGCGCCATCGCGCCGACTTCATCGCCGCGCTGCGCGTCCAGGATTTCGATACTCTGGTCACCCTGGGCCAGACGCCGCATCAACCGCGTCATGCGCACGATCGGCGCCGCGATGCCACGGGTCAGCAGCCAGCACAGCACGATTGCCGCCGTGGCGGCACCGAGCACACCGATCAAGGTGACGATGTGGGTCAGGGCTATGGCCGTGACCTGGGCCTGGCGACGCGTGGCCAGGACTGAATCCGCGCTGCGGGTCATGTCCGCGAGCGTGGCGCGCATCGCGTCCATCGCGGTCGTCTCGTTGACGTTGATCTCCAGCGTCTGCACCTGCTTGGCGAGATTGATCATCCAGGCCCGGGCGGATTCATCAAGCCGGGCGAGCTGGTTCTGCTGATCGGCATCCTCAACCGTCAGGGCCTTCGCCGCCGCCAGCGCCTTGTCATAATCGGCGCCACCGGTGCGGTATGGGGCGAGGAAGCGGTCGTCGCCGCTGAGCAGAAAGCCGCGGACACCGGTTTCCTGGTCGACCAGCACCTGCATCAATCGGGCGTAGGATTTCAAGATCGCCTGGGTGTGCGCCGTCGCCTCGACCGCGGACTGGATGACGGTGACCTGCCACCAGGTCATTCCGCCGGTGATCAGGCTGATCGCGACAAGGCAGGCAAACGCCAGCACGAGTTTCTTGAGGATACTGAGGTTGCCGAGGATTGTCGACATCGGAACGGACTCCAATCGGACATGCCGTGTTGGGATGATGCCATACCAGAAACGGGACAACTTACCTGAAGTGTTCCGCGGTGATGTCAGCGTTAATATCGAACCGCGCTGAACATGTCATAATAATACCTGAAAGAATAAGGCAACGCCAGCCTTTGTTTCCGATCGTTTCAAGGATTGCGCTGCAACAGATCGCGGTGTGTTTTATCGATGAATATCCAATGGCCGGAGTCGTATTTTGCAGTGCAGCAATAGACGAGCCTCCTATGCTAATTTTGTTGCTGCCATTCGGCGTGGTTATTCTCATTGTCGCGGGCCTGTGTGACAGGGACGTACGACAGGTGTTCGCGTCACCCCGCGAAGCTTGGATTGGCCGCCGTGCCGGGGCTGGTGTCGTCAGTGATTTTAGCGCCCTGAATGAGGGATAGATCCCTCATTCAGCGCTGTTGCCTGGGTCGGTTGGATCCCGGAACGATCGTGCCAACTTCGTCCCCGGGGCGTAAGCGGCGGCCGGAGCGCGCGTGCCGACCGGTGGCGATGGCCGCGGCCCGATAAAATTCGAGACGCGCACCTTCAAGTCGCCATCGAAGGTGGTGCGAGTCTGATGATGCCGGGCAGGGCGAGGCCGGTGACGCGCCGGTCGCGCAGGCGGCGTCGCGACTCTGCCGCCCGCGACCGGAATTGTCTTACAGCCATTCCGTTTAAATCTATTCGCGGAAGGGGGCAATAAACTAAAAAGTTGTATAATATCGAACGGTTTTTGCAAAATCATCAGGCGTTACAAAAGACACGACCGAAAACGGCAGGCCATATTTTATTTTCTCTTGTAAGAAAGATAGAATGAGTATCGCCGCTCTCGCGAGCGACGAGCATCGTAGCGGCCGAATGCCCTCGTCCGCCCGAACTCACGACCGTCAACGGATACGGCCCGTTGCCACCCGCTCAATCTCGCCTTCCCCGCGCGGAAGTTAGAGCTATAGCAAGGGACTGATCCGCATGTCTTCGGGAGATTACGTAAACGGTGACGATAAGTCCGCGATCAAGTCGATATTTTCACGCCGTAGACGGCGGGGCCGGGGCCGGCGTGCCTGGCCGCAGTTGTTGGCGGCTTTCGTTGTCGGGTTGATTGTCGGCTTGCTTCTCGGCTCTTATGGTCTTTTGAGATCGAGGATATCTTCGATCCAGGCGGCCGCGTGTGACGCCGTCAATTCCCAGGAACCGTTCCTGGCGACGTCGCGGGCATGCCAATCGTGCAGTCTCAGCACCAAATCGGCCACGGCTTTCGGTGGCAGATCGGTGTCGGTGGATTGCAGGTAGGTTTCAATCGCGACAATGGCTCGTCGCAGATTGTCACGATCCAAGGGGATTGCCACGACGGGCGCGTCGATCGCCGAGTCTTTGGCCGCCGGGTCTTTGGCCCCGTTCCGCCGATCCAGGGCGGGGGCAACCGACCGGTAAGGCCGGTCGCCGCCGGCGAGAAACGTCGGATCGACCGCCAAGGCGGCCGCCAAGGCCTGGACGGTTGAAATCAACGGGTGTTCTGATCGTCCCTTCACGATGTCGCGGACGGCGGTGGCATTCAGCCCGGCAGCCAATGACAGGCTCCGGGAGGAATGCCCTGCCGCCTTCATCAGCCGCTCCAGCCGCTGCGCCAGCGTTTCGGTCTCGGTATCGTCGATCATGGTGTGGGCACTATCCCACAGATGACGCCGCGATGCGTAATGGGAAGTGTCCGCTTGACAATGTGGGAAATATCCCATAACATCCCACTGGGATCGAGAAAGCGGGGGTGGCGCCGAGCGGCGTCACGGCGGCCATCCTTCTCTTTTCGGCCCGTCCCGGATCGAAAATGAGGGCGCAGCATGATTGGCGGTGATCGGCATATCCTGGCGATTGGCCCTGGTTCGTCATGACCGGGCATGTCGTGATGTTCTCGGGTGGGGTCGGCAGCTGGGGGGCTGCAAAGAGGCTGGTCGAACGGCACGGCAGCGGGGATTTGACCCTCCTGTTTACCGACACCCTGGCCGAGGACAGTGATCTCTATCGGTTCCTGGCCGAGGGGGCGGCGCATCTGTTCGGCACGGCCTTACCCGCGCCCCTTGGCGATGCTATCGCGGCGGTTCCCGACTATCACGGCGACCGTTTCGGCCGGCGGATGGCCCTGGCGGCGATCCGCGACGCTTTGGCGCGCGTCCTGCCGGGGTTGGTCTGGATCGTTGAGGGACGCGACCCCTGGCAGGTCTTTGCCGACGAACGGTTTCTCGGCAATAGCGCCATCGATCCCTGCTCGCGGGTGCTGAAGCGTCGTCCGGCGGAACGATGGTTGCGCAGGCACCGCGATCCGTCCGACACCGTCCTTTATCTTGGCATCGATTGGACGGAGCTTCATCGTTTTGCCGGGGATCGGCGCGGCGGTGGCGCCCGCGCCCGCTGGGCGGCGCAGGGCTGGCGCCTTGAGGCCCCGTTGTGCGAGGCACCCCCGGTGGCCCGGCCCGACATACTGGGCTGGCTGCACGATGTCGGGATTGCGCCGCCCGATCTTACCCGGCGCGGTTTTGCCCACAACAATTGCAGCGGCTTCTGCTGCAAGGCCGGGCAGGGCCATTATGTCGAACTGCTGCGGCAGTTTCCCGAACGATACGCCTTTCATGAGGTCCAGGAGCAGGCACTGCGCCGCGATCTGGGCCGTGACGTCGCGATGATGGCCAGCCGCCACGGCGGTGGCCCCAAAAAGCCGCTGACCCTGGCCGCATTTCGCCATCTTGTCGCCGCCGGGCATCGCGTCGATCGCTTCGAGATCGGCGGTTGCGGTTGCTTTGTCGATGGCGACGCCGTGCCGTCGTGGCCCGCGACAGCACCGCAAAATCCGTTGTCGCGGACTCTTCAGTCGAAATCCGGCGTCCGTTGAGCGCCGGCCGGGGCTGGTCAACCAGATAGGGGGAAACGCTGACGTGATGCGAGCACTCAGAATTGTCGACCCGGCGCCGGAACGCAGCCCCGAAGCGGCGCTGCGGCGCACCGATCTCTGGCCTTCGGCGCCCGCGCTGCGTGCCCTGTTGCTGGAACAGGGCTTCAGCCACGCCGAAATCGCACGGCGCTACGGCATCGCGCCGATCGTGATTGCCGGCCTGGCGTGGCGCTACGGCTTGCGCAGCGCGACCATGGCTGGCGTCGAGCAACGGCTGTCGTTGCCGCTGGGTCCCAAAGAACCGATCGGCTGTCGCTTTATCGTCGGTGACGTGCCGGGATTGGAATGGCGCTATTGCCAGGCGGATCCGATGCCCGACTCTGCCTATTGCCGACGTCACCACGCCGCATGCCATAGCGCGGCGCCGGCCGAACCCGTCCCGCGCCGCGACTGAGGATAGGGAATGGCCGGAAAATTTCGTGACGGGAGGCGGCGATGGTTCAAGAATCGATGATTCAAGGATCGATGATCCAGGGGCGGATAATTGAAGAGCGGATCAATCCTGCGCCATCCCCGATTTCGATGGCGATGTCGGTGCGCGACACGGCGCGTGGCGGCGAGGGGATGGCGCCGTTCCGCTGCCATCGTCAGCAGGCGGATGTACCGTATGACTGTTGCGTGCATCTGTGGCGCGTGGCCCAGCGCGGAAGGGCGGAGCCCTGGCAAAGTCTCTGGCACTGCCGGGCCTGCCCGGTGGGTGCCTTCAACGCCGGTCGTGCGGACCGGATCCGGCTCGATCCCTTTGCCGATGGCATCTGTCCGCGCTGTCGGCGCAGCGTCGACCGTCTGATCAATCAACGACTTTGTATCTCCTGCTACAACCGCCACCGTGAGGCTCAGCGCGGGCGCAATGCCCGGGGATCGGCCCCGCGAATTTCCCTTCGCTTGCACCAGGAGACCGTAGCCTACCGCGATGGCCGGCGTTATCACGTCGGCCATTTCGCGGATGTCAGCGACCGGTTGGAGGCGATCATTCTCGCGGTTCGCAAGGCTGCGGGCGCCGTGGCTTTGTGCCGGGCGCGCCCGCTGTTTGCGGGACAGCAATTGGAGCTGCCGATATGAGGGGCCGCGAGGGTCCTGGCGTTGCCCCGCGCCCCACGACCCGCGCCGCTCGGCGGCAACGAAAAGCCGAGCGTGAGGCCGCTGCCGCGGCTGGCGATCCCTGGGCGCCCCGGGACTGGGGCGCGATGGGCTGGGCACACAGCAGCTGGCGCGACACCGGTCATGCCTGTCGGCGTTGCGGCGGTCAGGTTCAGATCTGCGGCGACCTGTTCCGCTGCTCGACCTGTTTCGTGGCGTGCCATGGCGATCGCGATGGTTTGCCCTCCGGGATTTGCGGATGCGGCCTGGAAATCAACGGTCGGCGCTTTGCTTGTGTTGCCAATCCCGATCGCGCGGTCTCGCCGGAGATGTTCATCATTGTGCCGCTGCCCGAAACCGATCGGCGTGGCCATCCAGCTGGCGGCGGCGGAAACGAAGGTGAAACCACGTCATGACGCATGAGATGCGCCCCCAGGTCGAGCAGATGATTTGCGAAGAAATCCAACAGCATGGGCGATTGTTTGATCGCGCCGACCTGTCACGGCGGGTGACTGCGATGGGTGTCAGCAAGCGAACCCTGTATCGCTGGATCGATGCCGTGCTGTATCGCACCACGCCGGCCGGCCTGGGCGCGGCAGCCGCCACCGCGGGCGGCGCGCGCGACGGCGGCATGATTCCGGTCCTGGAAAAGCTTCGGACTTGCATCGCCGTTGCCGAGCAGGTCATCGCCCAGGCGGAGCAAGGGGTCAGTGGCGGCGGCAAGCGTGCCGGTGCCACGGAATTCCGCCTGTTGCTGATGGCCTCCGAACATCTGCGTCGCACCATGGAAACCGCGGCGAAACTGCACGACCGGGTGACGACGATCGCTCAGCTGGAGCGGTTTCACGCCGCGATCTTCGATGAATTGCGTGCCGAATCGCCCGAAATCGCCGAACGGGTAGTGCGCCGGCTACAACGTATCAATGTCGCCTGGGGCGGCGCGACCGGGCCCGATAGCGCCAATGGTGCGGATGCGATGCCACCGGACCGCGACGCCACGACGGCCGACGCATGAGCAGCGACAACCCCCTGTTGTCATGGTCGCTGAAGGCCCAAGCGCGCCGGCTGGCCGCGTTCGCCGCCGAGATCGGCCTGGGGCGGCCCGGCGCCATCCCCGAAACCATGTCGTTCCGCGACTGGTGCGTCGAGATGGGCCGGCGCGGTCTCAAGGTTGATGGCAAGCCCTTCACCCTGGAGAACCGGCCGGCGCTGATCCCGGTCTATGACAAGATCCCGACGACCCGGGCCGAGGGCCGCGGGCGGATCATCGTGATCCAGAAAGCGGCTCAATTGGGCCTGACGGTCTGGGAGACGCTGGCCGATCTCTATCTGGCCTTGAAGTTCGAGCCGCTGGTGATCGGCATGTTTCTGCCTGATCAGGCCACGGCGGCCTACAAGTCGGAACATCGGTTCCTGCGTATCGTCCGGACCATTCCGGAAATCCATCAACGGATGACCAGCCGCGTCCAGGATGGTACCGTTCTGCGCATTGGCGAGGGCAATGTCCTGACCCGGGTTATTGGCGAATCCGGGTTCCTGTTTCTGTGGACTTCGGGGCGGGTGTCGACCGAGAGCCGGCCCATGGATATGATCAGCCTCGACGAAGTCCAGGAAATGACGCTGGAGCAGATCGACAAGGTACGCGAACGGCTCAGCGCGTCGGATTTCCGTATGATGCTGATGCTGTCGACGGCCAATCTGCCCGATGCCGATATCAACTACTGGTACAAGCAGGGCACGCAGGAGGTCTGGCACAGCCTGTGCCTTCGCTGCGGTGCCCTCAGCGATTTGTCGGACCCTTATCGCAACTTCCCGCGATCGATCGGTTACAATAGCGGCCAGATCGCCGGGGCGCCGATCAACGAGTATGTCTGGCTGTGCGGCGACTGCGGCGGCTGGATCGCCGATCCGCAACAGGGACGCTATATCGCAACGGTTCCCGGTGCCGCGATCGAGAGCATGCTGCTGCCCCAGACCATCAGCCCGACCATCACGCCGCGCGATCTGATCGGGGATTGGAACCGCGCGGTCACCGGGGGGCAGAAGAAGAGCTTCTACAACCGGAAACTGGCGCGGCCCTATATCGATTCCAGCCAGTTGCCGGTCAGCCTCGAGGACTGCCTGGCCTGTGTCGAGGAGGGGCGCCGTCTTGGTGTCGTCTGGAAGACGGCGGCACGCGATACCGTGGCCGGCATTGATCAGATGGGTGGCTTCAACTGCGTCATCATCAAGGAGCGCCTGGGCGATGGCCGGCAGGCGGTGGTGCATGTCGAGGCGGTGTTTGACAACGACCCGTTCGAGCGCTGTTCGGACCTGATGGCGCAATACGGTGTCGCGGTCTGCGTCCTCGAACAGCTGCCCAACGTCAATGATGCCCGCCGCTTTGCCAATCGCCATCGCGGCCGGGTGTTCCTGGCCGGTTATGCCGATCTGCGCGACGACATGATGCTGTGGGGTGACGAGCTGTCACGGTCCGACCGCCGCACCAGCGCCGAGGACCGCACCCGCTATACGGTGACGTTGAACCAGTACAAGGCGATGCAGACCGCGCTGTTCCGGTTGCGCAACCGGGCCTGCCTGTTTGCCGACCCGGCATCGCTGGAGCAGGACGTGATCGAACGCGGCGAGCGGCGGCGCATCGCGATCCTGCGCGACTGGGTGTTCCTGCATTTCACCCGTGTTGCCCTGGTGGTCGAGGACGACCCGCAGACCCGGAGGGCGCGGGCCAAGGTGGTCAAGACCGGGGGCATCGATCCGCACTTTGCTTATGCCAACATGCTGTGCGATATCGCCTGGGCGCGGCTGACCGGAACCGCGGGATTCATGATGCCGGGGGCGCCGGAGGCTGGCGGGCCCGGAACGCCGAAGCCGGCTGCGGAAGCGATGCCCGGCCTGCCGGTTCAGCTTGCCCAACTGATCGATTCGCTGCCGGCCGGCGTTTGCGGTCGCTGCTCGGCCTTTCAGGGCGGCCGCTGCACCGAACGGGGCTTCATGGTTGCGGTTCGCGCGCCCGGCTGCGCGATGTTTGTGGCATCGGACAATAGTTGAAATGGTGCACCGCACAATTTTTGCATTCTTTGATTGTTAGTTTCAAAAATTTATGCAACGGCGACATTTCAGCGCGGGGTTAATTGGCAATTTCTTCACGTATCATCCCTATATCTCTCAACGGAAGGGCTCTGCCCCTTCGCTGCACACTCCATCGTGATGGATTACCCATGTTTGACAATGACGAAATCAACGCCCTGATCCGTAAACGCGAGGTTGAACTGGCCGAACACCGGCGGTCAAGGGCGGAGATTACGGACGAGACGCACGAGAAATTCGCCGCCCTGGGCCCGGTTCTGCATGATCTTGTCCTGCCCATCAATGACCAGCTTCAGGGGGTTGGGCGCCTTGCGGTCACCGACCAGGCCGAGGATTTTCTGGTGACGTTCTACGCCGCCCAGTATCAAGGCGGTCATTACATCAAGGGCGTCTTCGAGTTGCGCCTGACGGCCGACAGCCAGGTTGAAATCCTGATGCGCATCCATGGCGATACGGTCCCGGATGAAACGCTGGCCTTCGAACAGGCGACTGCGGAGCGGTTGGGCAAGCGGCTGAACCTGTTTGTCGCTGACTGTTTGCGGACCCCTCACCAGGCGTCGTGATGGCGGGCCGGGGGCGGCGCGCGACGGGCGCGACCGCGCCTGGAAGGCTGCCGGGCCGGCGCAATCACGATGCCCCGTCCCGCGTGATCGGTTGTGGTCGCGAGGCCCAGGGTCACGATCGGCATCGCTATCGGGCGGTTCGGATTGTCGAGTTTGCCACCGTCGCCCTCGCGAACGCGGGGGCCCAGGGCCGCAAGCTCCGAACGATAGCGCCTGGGGGCCCTGGATGCCCGCGTTCGCGAGCATGACGCTGGCGAGAGATCCTCTCATTGTCAGCGATGCGAGCCATTACGAGGCTTCCGTTAAATGCTGTTCGATCAGGTTCGCAACGACATCGGCATGGGTCTGTGCGAGGTCATGATCCGCACCGTTGACAACATGAATACGGGCATCGGGCAGAAGCGTTCGTAGTCGTTCACCCACAGCCACCGGACTGATCGGATCGCTATCGCCCCAAAGCAGAAGCGTAGGCGCGTGGATTGACTTTATCTGGGTCGATAAATCCTCAAAAGGCTCAGCAATCCACTTCGCTGCGCGCGGGAAGGCTTGGTAATAGTCCTCGCGCCAATCCGAACCGCCAAGATCAAAAACCGGGACGCCACCCGAGGTAGCGGTCAACACGAGCCGACCGACCTTTGCGGGAGCTGCCCCGGCCACCTTGAGCGCAACGAGTCCTCCCATCGACTGAGCGACGATGTTGACGGGCTCGTCCATCTGATCCAGCACCAGAGAGACAAGATCGTTGATGCTGTTCACGTCGGGATGCGCGGGCTCGTCGCCCAGGCCCGGCCATGCCAGGAACACGCCATCCAAACCGGTACGGTCAGCTGTTGGTTTCCAAAATGCGGCACTTCCGCCCGCACCGGGGAGAAAAATGGTCTTTTTTCTGGCGTTTGTCATCCCACGGATCATCGCATTTTGCCCGGTATCGTCGAGTCTGGGGCTACGGTGCCAGTTTACTTAATAATCTTGATGAGCGTCGTCAGCACGATGTTGTCCCGGATGCCGGGCTTTGGCCACAGGTTTGCGGGACGCGAGAGATCGGCTGAGGGCTGGCAGCAGCCGCGGTCTGACGCCGGGGATGGGAATTGGCACTGTGGCGTTCCGCGTCACACCAGGGTTGCCTCGAAGGCGCGTTGGTAGTTGCCGCCGAGGATCCGGGCGGTTTCATCGATCTGGAACCCGGCTGTCAGCAGTGCCGTTGTTAGTTGCGGCAGATCGCGATAGCTCTCGAACACCGAGGCCGACGACAGGCCCATCATTTCACTGCCGATGCCGACATGGTCGACGCCGACAATATCGACCATGCGCGCGACACCGTCGGCATAGGCCGTGAGATCGGGAAAAATCGTTGTCGGCGGCCAGATGCCGATCACACCGCCGGTTTGGGCAACGAGGCGGGCATGATCGGGCGTGATCTGGCGGCTGCCGGGCGGCGGCTGGTTGATCAGCGAGGTGTGCGACAGGATCAGCGGCCTGCTTGTCACCGATGCGGCCTGCTTGGCCATCTCGAAGGTGGCATGGGCGATGTCGACGACGATGCCCAGGCGGTTGCAACCGCGAATGATCGCAGTGCCGAAATCGGTCAGTTTGCCGTGAACCGGCGTATCGGTTTGGGTGTCACCCAATTCATTGGCGCGATAATGGGTTAACTGCAACTGGCGCAATTGATAGCGCTGATGCGCCTCATCAAGGCGGTCGAGTGCGCCCTCAAGGAAATCAGCCCCTTCGACGGCGACGATCACCGCCGGGCCGTGCTGGCGCGCGGTTCGCAGGCTGGCGGCGTCGGTGATGATCGTCAACTGCTCGCGGGCGATCAGCGCCTGGAGCCGCGAGAAGGCGCCGCGGCTCCAGGTGTAGAGCTCGCCCGGTTCCGGGGGACGCGCCGCGACGATGCGTTTGTCGGCCGTGGTCCGGGTTACCGGGGTGTCGGTGACGATGGAGAGGCAGATCACGGCCATGCCGCCGGCGCGCATCGGTTCGGCCAGTGGCTCGAACGGCGGGGAGGCGCTTTGCCGCCGCGCCGCGAGCACCCGGCCGGCATGGCTGTTCATATCGATGGTGACGGTGTCTGCGAGCAGGCGCGTCGTCGCCGCCGGGCGGTCGGCGATGGGAATGGCGCCGTCGGTCCTTGAGCCAACACCGGGGCCGACATGAGGTGTGGTGCAGGCGGCCAAGCCGAGCAGGGCTGTTGCACTCAACAGTTGGCGTCGGCTGATCGCCCCGCCGGTGCCGGGTGAGCGCGGCGACGGATCCGCGCCTGCGCCATCGTTCTCGACCTTCTGGTGGGATTCCGATCGCAAGAGGGCCCCGTCATTGGCAGTCTAGTGGGATGCAGGCGAGTCTTATCCGGTAACGCCGAACTCCGCGGTCGTCTCGTCAACGCCCGGATCAACTTACACGGCGACGTTGCCGGGATCAACCGCGCCAGAAGCGCGCCGACCCGAGGGGACGACGGCGCCGTTCTGGTCCATTGCTCGGCCACAATAAACCGCTTGGCACCGGCGCTCGCCGTGCCACGATCCCGGCCGCAAACCGCTCAGACCGTGAAATTGACCGCAGTTCCCAGGAGCCCCGAGCTCGTGCCACTGGTTTGCGGCGTGGTGCTGGTGGCGCTGGTGGTATTCACCGCCGCGGCCAGGGCGGCCGAAGTCGTGACATTATTGGCGGCGTTGGCCGCCGGTGACGTTGCGGCGTTCGTCGTTGATCCGATCGTTCCCGTCGCGCTCGTCGATCCGGTCGTTGTTCCCGTTTGGGTTCCGGTCTGCGCCGCCGCGGCGTTCGTCCCCGTATTGAGAGAGCGATTCAGATAGAAGAACGAATTCGTCGTTCCTACGCTTGATACACTCACGATTGCCTCCCCTGCCGCACCCAAGACGCCGATTCTCTCGCGTCTCGATGGCATGGTCTACCCACGGTCATAATACCCGATTTTCGGTACGCCGTCAAAGTCGGATCAGAAGGGCATCGTGGAAGGGCAAACCCGACATCAAGGCGTTGAGACCGTCGGGGATGGAGACGGCGGCGTCATCGGTTCGACGGGAAAAGTGGCGGCGGGGGCCGCGTTGCGGCGTCCCCGAACCATCCGGACGATGGTTGAAAAATTCGCAATGGCGATCATCGTCTCCAGCGCGGTGCCCCCGATCGAGCCCGACAGGATATTGTTGGCCAACCAGAAGAACGTCGCGCTCAGCAAGGTCGCCCGCATCGGAATCCCGGTCATCAGGAACACCGCGATCGTGGCGGTGCAGGATCCGATCACCGGCAACCAGCCGATCCAGCTTTGGACAACCATCGCGCTAATCCCGATGTTCAGCGCGATAAAAAAGACAACCAGGATGCGCGAGTGGAAACGCAGCGACAGAAAGGTTCTGACCGACGAGATCGCCGCGCTGGCGCAGGCTGACATGTTTCCCAGAAGGAAGAAATGAATCATATAGAATGCTGATTCAATCGACAGTAAATATTTGAGTTTGGTGTCTTTCTTTTGCAGGAAGGCCAAAACACCAATTGCAAACACAAGATAGCCAAAGAGTTGAGCGGGCGAAAAAATAGACATTTGAGAGTTCTTATCTTTCGGCAAGACAGGGCGTATTGCGGCAGGGCGTGGCGCGATCGAATCGCTCCCGCTGTTGGGCCGCGCGTGTGATCGTCCTCATGGTGTCGCGGTGAGATGGCGGGCGAGGGTGGCGCACGCCGTCCGAAGCTCGGGGACGGCAACGATCTCCCACGCGGCGCCACGGGTCACGGGGCCCAGGGCATAGACGTTCGACCAGGGCACCCCGTCGATACCGATCAGGGTGCCGTCGTCGTGGACGTCGAGGCCGAGCCGCATCGCATCGGGGCGGGCCCGACCGCGGTCGAGCAGGTCGCGGACCAGGGGATGGTGGATGCGGCCATAATCGCATTCGGGGCCGGAACAATTGACGACGGCCCCGAATCGCGCCGTGACCGCCGGGACCCCGCCACGGGGTTGCCAGGTGGCGATGAAGCCGTCACCGTCCCGGTCGAGCCGGCGCAACCAGCCCGCCGCGACCCTGAGCTGGCCGTCGCCGCGCCAGCGCTCAAGGCGTGCCGCGACGGCGGGCGCCATGCGGTGGCGGTGGACGTCCCAATAGGGGCGCAGGTGGCGCAGGAAACGGCGGCGTTCCGTCAGCGGATAGCCGGCCCACAGGCGTTGCAGATGGGGGCGCATGGCGTCGATGACACTGCGCCAGTCCCGGCCCTCCGCCGCGGCACGGCGGATCTCGCCCCGAACCAGATGTAATGTGGCCAGCACCGTGTCGGGCAGCGCCGTCGCGTCCAGGAAGCCGGGGTGGGGTCTGACCTCCGCGTGCAATGTCGGCAGCAGCCCGCGCCGCGACAAGGCGGTTATCGGGCCGCGATGGCCCTGATCGTCAAGTGAGATCACGACGTCGGCCATCGTCAGCCCGGTGCCGATGGTCAGGACGGCGACGTCTTCGGGAATCGCGGTGAGCCCGGCCGGGTGCCAGGGATCGCCGATAAAACCGGGAGCGTCACGGGCCGCGGCGCTGACGGCCGACGGTGGCGAGGGCGGAAAATTGCCGATGCACAGCACGGCGGTATTGGCGGTGATGGTGTCGCCGTTGGCCGTCGACAGGACGACCGGGTAATCGGCCCCCGCGGCCGCCGGGGCGATCGCGGCAATGTCAGCCGTGGTGCGACCGCAGACGACGTGTGCCGGCACCGCCGCCAGCGCACTGGTCAGTTGCTCCTGGACGTAGCGGCCATAGCGACCGCGCGAGACGAAAGCGTGACCGCTGGGCGGCACCGATCCGGCGTCGGCGTCATTTTGCCAGAGCCAGCGGACAAAATGGGCGGGATCGTCGGGATAGGCGCTCATGTTGGCGGCGCGGACATTGAGCAGATGGTTGGCGTTGCCACTGGAATAGGCCAGGCCGAGGCCGAAGCTGCCGCTGCGTTCGATCAACATGATCTCAACCGGCCGCCGGGATTGGCGGATCAGGTGAACGGCCAGCAGGGTGCCGGTGAAGCCGGCGCCGATGATGGCGATCCGCCGGGGGCGGGTCATGGCGTCCGCCGCTGGCGGCGTGATCCGGCGTCCCGGACCGGGGGCACACACTGATCCATCACAATTCCTTCCCCAGCGAGCGTAAAAGGGTGAAGCCCGGCTTGTGCCGGGGCATCGGCTTCACTAAAGTCCCGCTGCCCGATACGCAATCACGCCGATGGCCAATCTGATGACGACCGCCTCATACATTACCCCCAGGACGACGCTGCAGAAAGTGATACTGCTGGGGGGGTGCTGTGCGCTGTTTGCCGGCTGCTCGACCCTGGGCCTGAGCGGCCCGCCCCCGAAAACCGTTGCCGGGCGCGCGTGCCCCAAGGTTGGGTTTGTGCCCGATGCCACCCAGATTACCCAGTTCCGCGACGGCCCCGGCCGCGACCTGACCGATATCGTTGCCCGCGCGGGGCTCCTGGATTTCCGGGGCCAGTGCGACTATGACGACGAGGGTGTCACGGTCAGCTTCAATCTGTTCATCGGTGCCGAACGGGGGCCGGCCTTCAAGGGAACCGAACCGGCCCATTTGCCCTATTTTGTCGCGATTACCGCGCCCGATGGCGAGATCGTCGCCAAGCAGGAGTTTTCGGCGGCGATCGACTTCAAGGACGCGGCCCGTGGCGGTACAGCCGAATCGCTGGAACAGCGCATTCCGCTGCCCAAGGGCAAGGATGCCCGCGCCTACACCGTCATGGCCGGGTTCCAGCTCAGCCGTGATCAGCTCGCCTATAACCGCCTAGTCGGTGACAAGGGGCCGAAGTGAGCGCCGGCCGCGCGGCATAACGGTGCAGGATGGGGACAAGGGCTGGGCCAAGGACTGGGCCAAGGACCGGGATTGACAATCCCGGGAACCCGGTTAGGGTAGAGCGGTCGGTGACGTGACCGGGAGATGATCCGGGAGCGCTGCCGCCATGCCGTAGACCTCGCGGGAGAGATCGGCGGATCGGCCCTGGCCGGTTCGACGGCGCCGAAGGAGCAACCGCCCCGGAAACTCTCAGGCAACAGGGACCGCAGGAGTAGGCACTCTGGAAAGCAGACCAAGGCTCGATGACGGCCGTGGTCTCACCGAAGGCGTAAGCCGCGTTATCGGCGGGCATTCTGACGGGTCGGCCATGGGGCGGACTGACGGCCGGAAATGTTTCCACTGACGGTGCGGTGAATCTCTCAGGTTCGCGACAGAGGGGGCGTGGCCGTGCCGATCTTGGCGCGGTGCAACTCTGTCGAAGGAACCTGCGCGTGACTACAGCTTTGCCCCAGGATTCGGTTTCGCCACCGGATGAACTGCGCACCACGCCGCTTCATGCGTTGCATCGGGAGCTGGGGGGGCGGCTGGTGCCCTTTGCCGGCTACGAAATGCCGGTGCAATATCCCGCGGGCATCCTCAAGGAACATCTTCATACGCGCGCCCAGGCCGGGCTGTTTGACGTTTCCCACATGGGACAGGTGCGCCTGTCGGGTCCCGATGTCCGTGCGGCGCTGGAGCGGCTGGTTCCCGGCGATTTGCAGGCGCTGGGCGAACGACGCGTGCGCTATACGCTGCTGCTCAATGAACAGGGCGGCATCCGCGACGATCTGATGGTGACCAATGGCGGCGATCACCTGTTCCTGGTGATCAATGCCGGGTGCAAGCGGGACGACATCGCCCATCTGCGTGCTGCCCTGCCATCGTCGATCTCTGTCGAGCCGCTTGAGGATCTGGCCCTGCTGGCGCTTCAGGGGCCGGCGGCGGCGTTGGTTCTGGGCCGCCATATTCCGGGAATCGCGGCGCTGCGCTTCATGACCGTCACCGACGCCGTGATCGGCGGCATCGCGGTTGCTGTGACCCGCTCGGGATATACCGGCGAGGACGGGTTCGAGATTTCGGTTGCCGCCGATCATGCCGAAGCCATCGCCCGGCTGCTGCTGGCGGAACCCGAGGTGGCGCCGATCGGTCTGGGGGCGCGCGACTCGCTGCGGCTGGAGGCGGGGTTGTGCCTCTATGGCCACGATATCGATGAGACCACGACGCCGGTCGAGGCGGGCCTGACCTGGACCATCAGCGCCCGGCGGCGCGCCGCGGGCGGCTTTCCAGGCGACGCCCTGATCCAACGCCAGTGGGCCGAGGGTCCGGAGCGGGTGCGGGTCGGGCTGCGTCCCGTCGGACGGGCGCCGGCGCGCGATGGCACCGAGATTCAGGATCCGGCGGGTCAGCGGGTCGGTATCGTCACCAGCGGGGGGTTCGGCCCGACCGTCAACGGGCCGGTCGCGATGGGCTATGTCGCGGCGGCGCAGGCGACGCCGGATACCGCATTGACCCTGATCGTCCGTGGCAAGCCGCTGGCGGCGACGGTCGCGAAGCTGCCCTTCGTCCCGGCGCGCTTCTTCCGTGGCGGTACGCTCTAATCCGATCACCGCTGCAAGCGGTCGCGTCGCGCCGTGTGTTCCGGGCCGTGCGTTCCGTGACGAGGGTCTCCTGGCCGGGCGGGTCGCCATGCGCTGCGGTTTGCAATCTTCTGATCGTCCTGCCTCTCAACATGTTGCCAAGCTATTGGGGTTTTTTGCCATGAAGAAATACACCAAGGATCATGAGTGGTTGCGCGTCGATGGCGATGTTGCCGTCGTCGGTATCACGGACTTTGCCCAGCAGCAGCTGGGTGATGTCGTGTTCGTCGAGGTGCCCGAGGCCGGCCGTGTGCTGGAAGCCGGCAAGGAGGCGGCAGTTGTCGAATCGGTGAAGGCGGCCAGCGAGGTATTCGCCCCGGTCTCCGGCGTCGTCATCGAAGGAAATGCCGCGCTGAGCGATGACCCTGCCCTGGTCAACCGCGATCCCGAGGGCGAGGGCTGGTTCTTTACGGTCCGGCTGTCGGCGCCGGCGGAGCTGGACGGGCTGATGGACGAGGCTGGCTATCAGTCCTTCGTCGAGGCCCAGCACTGATGCGCTATCTTCCGCTGACTGAAGCCGATCGGCGTCATATGCTGGATCGGATCGGCGTCGCTTCGGTCGATGAGCTGTTTCGCGACGTGCCGGCTGCCGCGCGGCTCGCCGGCCCGATCGCGGGGTTGCCCAGCCACCAGGGTGAGCTGGAGGTCGAACGCCATATTGCGGCGTTGGCGGCGCGTAACGTCGCGGCCGGCAGCGTCCCCAGCTTTCTGGGCGCCGGCGCCTATCGCCATCACGTCCCGGCGACGGTCGATCATCTGATCCAGCGTGGCGAATTTCTGACCTCCTACACGCCCTATCAGCCGGAAATCACACAAGGGACGTTGCAGTATCTGTTCGAGTTCCAGACCCAGGTGGCCCTGATCACCGGGATGGAGGTCGCCAACGCCTCGCTGTATGACGGTGCCACCGCCTGTGCCGAGGCGGTGATGATGGCCAATCGGGTGACCCGGCGCAGCCGCGCGGTGCTCTCCGGCGGCGTGCATCCGCATTATCGCGAGGTGGTCGACACCGATGCCCATTATGTCGGCTTCGATGTCGTGATCGCCGATCCGGACCCCAACGGGACCGAGGATCTTGAGGCCCTGATCGATGATCGGACCTCGTGCGTCGTCGTGCAAAATCCCAGCGTGTTCGGACAGTTGAAGGATCTCTCGGCCCTGGCCGCGGCTTGTCACGCCAAAGGCGCGTTGCTGGTGGTGGTGGTCACCGAGGTCGTATCCCTGGGCCTGGTCACGCCGCCAGGCGAGATGGGGGCCGATATCGTGGTTGGCGAAGGCCAGGGGCTGGGCAATGGCCTGACCTTCGGCGGGCCTTATCTCGGTCTGTTTGCGACGCGGGATCGTTTTGTGCGTCAGATGCCGGGACGGTTGTGCGGACAGACGGTCGATGCCGATGGAAGGCGCGGGTTCGTCCTGACCCTTTCGACCCGCGAACAGCATATCCGGCGCGAAAAGGCGACAAGCAACATTTGCACCAACAGTGGTTTGTGCGCCCTGGCTTTCAGTATTCATCTCAGCCTGCTGGGGGAGACCGGATTCACCGATCTGGCCCGCCTCAACCACGCCAAGGCGATCATGCTGGCCGAGCGTCTGGCCGCAGTACCGGGGATCACGGTGCTCAATGGCGCATTCTTCAACGAGATCACGATCCACCTGCCGCGCCCGGCCGCAGCCATTGTTGATGTGCTGGCCGATCGCGGGATCCTGGCCGGGGTTCCGGTGTCGCGCCTGTATCCGGATCGGCCGGATCTGGCGGAGCTGTTGCTGGTCGCGGTGACGGAAACCACCAGCGATGGCGATGTCGCGGCGCTTGTCGCCGGTCTTGAAGAGGTGATTCGATGAACAATACCGGCCGCAAGACCGCACCCGAGGCGACGCCGGATGGCCACTCCGGCTTCGCGACCTTGTCCGGCAACCGGGCACTGATGGTCGAGGAACCGCTGATTTTCGAACAGGACAGCCCCGGGACCAGCGGTGTCGACCTGCCGGAACCGCCGACGGCGGCGCTGCGCCTGGGCGCGGTGGCGCCCCGCGGCCGGATCGGTCTGCCGGGTCTGTCGGAACCGACGGTGGTTCGGCATTATACGCGCCTGAGCCAGAAGAACTATGCGATCGATACCGGCCTGTATCCGCTGGGATCGTGCACCATGAAGCATAATCCCAGGCTCAACGAGAAACTGGCCCGGCTGCCCGGGCTGGCCGACATCCATCCGTTGCAGCCGGTCAAGACCGTCCAGGGCGCGCTGGCTCTGATCGACGAACTGGCAGGGTGGCTCAAGGCGTTGACCGGTATGCCCGCGGTGGCGATGTCACCGGGCGCCGGTGCCCATGGCGAATTCTGCGGCATGCTGACGATCCGGGCGGCGCTGGCCGCCCGTGGTGAGAGCCGGCCGCGGGTTCTGGTCCCGGAAAGTGCCCATGGCACCAACCCGGCCTCGGCTGCGGCCTGCGGTTTCATCGTCGACCCGATCCCGGCCAACAGCGAGGGCCGCGTCGATGTCGCCGCCCTGCTCGCCAGGCTGGGCCCCGATGTCGCCGCGATCATGCTGACCAATCCCAACACCTGTGGCCTGTTCGAACGGGACATCATCACGATCGCCGATGCCGTGCATCAGGCCGGGGCCTATTTCTACTGCGACGGCGCCAATTTCAATGCGATCGTCGGTCGGGTCCGCCCGGCGGATCTCGGCATCGACGCCATGCACATCAACCTGCACAAAACATTCTCGACGCCCCATGGCGGCGGCGGTCCGGGTGCCGGCCCCGTGGTGTTGTCGGCGGCGTTGGCGCCCTATCTACCCCTGCCTCATGTCGTCCATGATGGCGCGGGCTTGCGTCTGGTCGAGCACCGCAGTGACACCGGGGCGACCGGGGTCGAACTGGGGCGGATGAAGGGTTTCCATGGCCAGATGGGGATGTTCATCCGGGCGCTCGCCTACATCCTCAGCCATGGCGCCGATGGTTTGCGCCAGGTTGCCAATGACGCGGTGCTCAATGCCAACTATCTGCTGGCCAGTCTGGGCGACGTCATGACCGGATCGTTCCCGGGGCCGTGCATGCACGAGGCGCTGTTCGATGATCGGTTCCTCAAGGACACCGGGATCACCACGATCGATTTCGCCAAGGCGATGATCGATGAGGGCTATCACCCGATGACGATGTATTTCCCCCTGGTCGTCCATGGCGCGCTGCTGTTTGAACCGACCGAGACCGAATCCCGGCAGAGCCTCGATCAATTGATCACGGTGCTGCGCGGACTGGTGGCCCGTGCTCAGGCGGGCGATGTCGGCTTCTTCGCCGACGCGCCGCGCCTGACCCCGCGTCGCCGGCTTGATGAAACCGCCGCGGCCCGCAAACCGGTGCTGCGCTGGGTGCCGCCGGTAGCCGACTGAACGGTTTCGGCGGGGCGGCCGCGGTTGCGGCCGCCCACCCCCCCCCGCTCAGGCGTCCAGGCCCGCTCACGCGTCCAGGATGGTGCGGAAATAGGCGATGGTGCGCTCCAGCCCGTCCTGCAGCCGGATGGTTGGCCGCCAGTCGAGCAAGGTGGTGGCCCGCGTGATGTCCGGACGGCGCTGCTGCGGATCGTCCTGGGGCAGGGGATGATAAATGATCGGCGACTGCGAGTGGGTCATGCTGACGACCAGTGCCGCGAGCTCGCCAATGGTGAACTCCTCGGGATTGCCGAGATTGATCGGCCCGGTGACGGTGTCCGGGCTGTCCATCAGCTTGATGAAACCGTCGATCAGGTCGTCGACATAGCAGAAAGACCGGGTCTGTCCGCCGTCGCCATAGATCGTGATCGGTTCATTGCGCAAGGCCTGGACGATGAAATTGGAGACGACCCGGCCGTCATTGGGGTGCATCCGCGGTCCATAGGTGTTGAAAATCCGCGCCACCTTGATCTTGACGGCATATTGCCGGTGATAGCTGAAAAACAGGGTTTCGGCGCAGCGCTTGCCTTCATCGTAGCAGGCGCGGGGGCCGATCGGGTTGACATTGCCGGCATAGGTTTCCGGCTGCGGGTGGACGGTCGGATCGCCATAAACCTCGCTGGTCGAGGCCTGAAACACTTTGGCCCTGGTCCGTTTGGCGAGGCCCAGGATGTTGATCGCGCCATGGACGCTGGTCTTGACGGTCTGGACCGGATCAAACTGATAGTGAACCGGTGATGCCGGGCAGGCCAGATTGTAAATCTCGTCGATTTCCAGGTAGAGCGGGAAGGTGATGTCGTGGCGGATCACCTCGAAGTTTGAATTCTCGAAGAGATGGCCGATGTTGGTGCGCCGGCCCGTAAAATAATTGTCGACGCAAATGACTTCATGACCCTGGTCGAGCAAATGCTCGCACAAATGAGATCCCAGGAATCCGGCCCCGCCGGTTACAAGAACGCGTTTCATAGAGTTTCCTCATCGAAGACGGCGACGCAGCCCCTTGGCCCGATCGCGCGCGCTCGTCGTATCGTGATCGTCTGGCGGCATCAGTCTTTGTCGGAAGATTGATGAACTGCCCTTGTTTCGGAAGGCTGGGTTGCGGACGCTATTTGTTTCCAAACATAAAATATGACGATCTCTTGATCAAGAGATCTGATTCGTTCAGGGCGCATCAAGATAGTCACCGGGATTGCGTTCGATGATGCGGTTATTTTTAAGCAACCTGTCGATTACCATATTTGAAACGCCAAAATTCCGCGCGATATCGTCTTGTCGGTCATCCGAAAAATCACCATTAGCAATCTCTATGACTTCTTCAATTGGAGCAAGGAACTCGGCTGCGAACGCGCGCTGCGCTTTCTGGCGATAGCTGCGCGCACTCGTTGTCGGATAAAGGCGACCTGTCGATCGCATCATTCTATCACCTATGAGACGAGCCAGTTCGAATCGTCGATTGACGTCGCGGGTTCCTGACAGAACGATGTGCCCACGGTCATTATCGTCAAGTAATGCAAACGATAAAGGCCCTCGCGTTGGTTGATAATTCAGTACGTATTGGCTTGTTCCAGCAATCCGAGCCAATTTCTCGTCGCTGATTTTCCCAGGCGGCAGCATTCTTCTGACGGCGTGAGCTGCCGCGACACCAATGTCGGAGGCGGCGCATGTTCCCCAGGGAGCAATACTCTGCCAGTCCGCAGTTTCGCTCATTGCATCCGCGCAAACAAACTCGAAGCCGTCGTTCCGCGTCATATCGAAGATCTGTGCAGCGGAAAGCATTTGGGTCCGGCCGGAGGATTGGAGAGCCGCCTGATAGGCAAGTTCACCCACAGCTTCTTCGCCCAAAGTCGCAGCATCATCCAAGCGAGCGTTCATCTCCGTTTCGGGTGCCTCATCCGGATCGAACCCGAGTTGAGCCTCTAACCGGCGATAACGCTCCAGATCCTGCTCCGAGCGCTCCCGTTCGAGATCGCGCCAAAGTCTATGCAGATTTGTCTCTCCGACCTGCTCACTCTCCAGCCTTGCCAGAATAGCCCCGGTAAAATGGTCAATCGCGGTTTCCACGTCTTCCCAAGAGCAAAGGACGGTGGGTGCCCCAAAATAACGGAAAGCCGGCTCCTCGGCCGTTGCCGTCTGTTTTGATTCGACCACGCTGCGATAACCATCAGACCAGATCGTGATATTTGGCCAGACATAGCCTTCACCGATGGACGTGAGCATATGCGCGAAACACCAAGCCCGGTGCGGATTAGTACGTGGCCGTGGCTCGTGTTTCAGGCGCCACCAGTTCCAGATCAGCCATTCGGCCAGATGATACGCAGAAACAAGCGGTCCTTTTCGGGAGCTGTTGATAAAACGATCGAACCCTTCTGTCAGGGTCTGGCCATCTGCCCGGATTTGAAGATGCCCGAAAGTCGCTCGTTCCTCAGGGAATCCCTCATTGGGGCGCTCAGGCTGAAAGGATATCTCAATCATCGTCAGATCTCGTGCGCCGCTGGTGCCATTCGTCAAGTACCAACTCGCGCATCAAGGACTCGTTGGCCTCGTTCAATCGATATCCATGGTAGGTGCACCCATCGTCACCCCGTTTTGCTTCATATGGTTCGTCATGGTCATCGACTGCCCAGATATATTTGGGGTAGCCATCGGGAAGAATTTCACTAACCATTCCCTTTTTTATACCGTTTTTCATGAGGCTGGCTGCCTCCCTCATGAGAATAACCCGGAGATCGTCACACAGGCTTTTAGAGCCCCTGGGGTTCGATGGAGGAATGAACCGATAGTCTCCCGCATTTCTCTTGTGGTGGGTGCTACCGCCGTACCGTACGCGTACCGTGAGGGCGTCCAACTCCACATCTGGAATGCGCCCTTGCCCAACGATCCGGCGCTTGGGATTGTTGCCACCACGCTTCGTCACGACCGAGCCTCGCTCCTTTTCCCCGGCGCCGCACAAGCGTGCCCGATATTCAAGCCCCGCGGCTGGCTTTTATCGTATATACGATTTACCTCGGATCCCCGACCTAATTTTTGAACGCGGGCGTTTTCCGTCGACGCGCCGCCTCGGACGACAACTTTCTTCCAAACGTCGTTTTCCGATAAGGTTTTTACCCGATTCGCCTGTATGGCAGCACGACATATCACCTGCTGGAGCCGTCTCCGATCACGTTGGATCGGAGACGGCTCTCGATCTTTGTTTTATCGCATTTTCTACGCCCAACCGGAACTCCCCTGGTCGGAAAATGCCGTAGCGACCCTGATCGCCGGCGCCTGGACGGGGCCGCCGGGATGCGCTAGCTTTGTGTTGTTTGATACCATTGGGGCTTTGCGTTTCGTGAAATCCGGAAATTCGATCTTGTCGCGTTATGGCACCACTGTGTTCGAGGTGATGTCGCAACTGGCCCGCGCGCATGACAGCATCAATCTGGGGCAGGGCTTCCCCGACGATCGTGGACCCGCCGACGTTCTGGATGTCGCGGCGCGGGCGTTGCTTGATGACAGCAACCAGTATGCGCCGATGATGGGGATGCCGGCGCTGCGGCAGGCGGTTGCGCACCATGCCGCGCGCTTCTACGGCTTGACGGTCGACCCCGCGACCGAGGTCATGGTGACCTCCGGCGGGACCGAGGCGCTCGCCGCCTGCTTTTTCGGCTTGATCGAACCGGGCGACGAGGTCGTGCTGTTCGAGCCGGCTTATGACAGCTATCTGCCGATCATCCTGCGTGCCGGCGGCATTCCGCGACGGGTCACCCTGTCGCCGCCGGATTGGTCGTTCAATGAATCCGACCTCGCGGCGGCGTTTTCGCCCCGGACCAAGCTGCTGGTGCTCAACAATCCGCTCAATCCCGCGGCCAAGGTTTTTTCCACCGAGGAGTTGGCACTGATCGCCTCGTTTTTGCGCCGGTTTGACGCCTATGCGGTCTGCGACGAGGTTTATGAGCATCTTGTGTTCGATGGCCGCCAACACATCCCGCTGATGACCTTGCCGGGCATGCGGGAACGGACGCTGCGCATCGGCTCGGCCGGCAAGACTTTTTCCCTGACCGGCTGGAAGGTCGGTTATGTCACGGCGGCGCCGGCGCTGATGCAGCCGGTCGCCCGGGCCCATCAATTTCTGACGTTCACGACGCCGCCGAATTTGCAGACCGCGGTGGCCTATGGCCTGGGCAAGGATGACGGTTATTTCCGGGATCTGGTCTCGACCCTGCAAGCGCGCCGGGACCGCCTGGCCGCCGGTCTCGCCGCGATCGGCTGGACCGTGCTGCCGGCGCAGGGCAGCTATTTCCTCGTTGCGGATTTTACCCCGACCGGTTTCGCTGGTACCGACCACGCCTTCTGCCACGATCTGACCGTCGCCGCGGGCGTGACGGCGATCCCGCTGAGCGCCTTTTATCAGGACCCGGTCACCAGCCGGTGCATTCGGTTTTGCTTCTGCAAGAGTGATGGGCTGGTTGATCGCGCCATCGAGCGTCTGGGTCATCATTTCGGCGCTCGCTGACGGGGGCGCGGTTCAAAGACCGCGGTTCAGGGGCCGTAATCGCTGTCGGACCCGATCGTGGCCGGGGCACAGCAGGACGGCGATGCGGATGACGGCGGTCCGTCGGCCGGGCGGTGGTGTGCCTGGATCGACATATGCGGTTCGCCCGCCGCCGGCGGTACCACAAACGAACGTGGTAAAGGCGTGGCCTTGGCGCCTTTTTTGCCAGGGAGCTCGCTGGTATGCGTCGTGCTGCTCACGCAGAGAAACAAGGCTGCGATGGCAGCGGCGATCACGATGACGGCGTAAAAAGCCAAGCTGGTCCCGACGGAAAGGGTTCCGATCAGAACCATGCTCAGCAACCACGTTCCTGTCGCCACGATTGCGCGATCGGACATCGGAATTCCATATTTCAAGAGCCTGATCGGATTGTTATCTCCAATCCACTAATCCGTTAATTCTTGGGCGTGGCTCTGAAGATGGCATGGGTCGCGGCAAGGACCAGCGTGGCAACCTGTCACAGTGCCAGTCGGCCGCACCTTATTGGCGGCAGCCTATACTTAAGGTCTAGACGAAAAGGTAAAGGGATCAGAACGGCAAGGAAAGGGTTTATTGCGAGAATGCCAGAAACGATGGCGCTCTTCGAAGTATTTGACTTGCCGCGTGCGGCTGCAATCGAAGGGGTCAGCGCGATGGGGCGGCCGTTGGGTGGTTGGCGCCGCGGCGAAGCCAGGTGCGCGGTGGCGCGCCTGGCATGATCGCGATGGTGTCAGAAGCGGTAGCCGGCGCCGATGCCGACAATCCAGGGATTGATCTCGACGTCGGATTTCAGGACGCCGATTCCCGGGCTGGTCGCCCGCGCTGTGGTGCTGAGGATCAGCTTCTTGACATCGAGATTGAGAGACCAGGGACCGCTGAGGGCGTAGTCGAAGCCGACCTGGAAAGCGCCGCCGACATTATCGGAATATTTCACCTTGGTCAGGGGCACGCCGCTGCTGGAATCCCAGCCTCCGGCGTTGAAGAAGAAAGTATAATTGATGCCGGCACCAATATATGGGCTGAACTGAGCGGCCGGAAAGGGGTGATATTGAACCGTGGCCGTCGGGGGTAGCAGCCAGACATGACCGGCATTGGCGATCTGCGTGCCCGAGACATTGACTTTGACGTCGTGTCGGGTCACGCCGGCGATTAGTTCGACGGCGATATTGTCGGTGATGAAATAGCTGAAATCGGCTTCCGGGACCTGGCTGCTGCCGAGTGTGGTGCCGCTTCCGGCGATTTCCGCCCCGCTGGGGAGTTTCCAGGTTCCGTTCTCCACCGGCGCAACCGCGATGCCGCGCAGTCGCACCAGGAGTTGGCCCGCCTGCTTCGGCGTGAATTCCTGTGCGGAAGCCGCACCGCCAATCAATGAGATTGCGACGCCTGAAATCAATGCTGCCGTGACTTTGTGAGATCGAAGCATGGATGTTTCCTCCGAATTAGCTGTTGTCAGACTAACCAGTAGGTGTTCCAGAGCAAAGCGCCGGGACTGCTGTTATCATCGTCCCGAATATGGCAATTTTGCCCCAATGGTATCACCAGACCGATATGGTAATGCTTATTGTTCGTGCGCTGTTCTTCGGATCGACAATCGTGACCCGCGAAACGCTCGCAGCAACACAAGCCCATAATTCTTAGATGGTTTTCGGCGGGAAAACTATGGCCGGGGGACAAATCCGGCTTTCCTTCAAGATGTTCAACACCTTGAATTTAATAATAAAAATTCTAACAAGCGTTAAGCTGCGCGCTTGTGTCGCAGTGCGGCCGAAGCGCATCAGTGCGGTGCCGCCCCGGGACTCGCGGCGCCGGATGGCACTCCGGATGGCGCACGCCCGAACAGAACGTTGCGGCAGCCATCAGGCCGCGGGCGTAGCGCCGGGCCTCACCGATCCGGTCAGATCGGCAGGATCCACGTCGCCTCGCGACCTTTGGGAGCGTCCTGGACCCGCATCTGGACGCGTTGGCCGGCCTCAAGCTGCTCAATATGGCAGCGGCGCAGGACGCTCTTGTGAATGAAGACGTCTTTGCCGCCATCATCGGTGGTAATGAAACCGAACCCCTTGTCGACCTTGAACCATTTTACGGTCCCCGGCATTTCGACTTCGGGACCGGTTGGCGCGGGACTTTCCGGGGCGCTGTCGACCCGGGCGCCAGGACCGGCGGCATCCCGGTAGCTGGTGCGCGGCGCCGTTGTGCCGCCGCCGATCACCTCAACGATCCGAATGACCTGAGGGCCTTTGGCGCCCTGGGTGATCGTGCACAGAATCTCGGTTCCGTCGCTGATTTCCTGTAAACCGGCACGGTTCAGCACCGAGATATGAAGAAACGCATCGGGCGTGCCATCGACCGGTGCAACGAACCCGAAGCCTTTGGTGACGTTGAACCACTTGACCAGAGCCCGGGCTTGGACGCCATCGTCGAAAGACATGGCGCTATGCTGACTGAAGCGCGACAAATCGTACGACCTTCGAATGCGACACGGCGCGGTTAACGGTACAGTTCCCCGATCTTCACTTCGGGCACTGACTCCAAAGGCAAATTATGCACAGAAAAAATTAAGCATCCAGTGCAAACTGTCCGGCCGTGGCCAGGCGACAAAACGCCGTTGACGTCGTGTGCGATGCTTTCTTGCTTTTGTGGTCTCTGGTGCGCGATCGAGCCCTTGCGCTTTGCGGTGCGGGTAGCGCCACGAACCCGGTGCCGCCGTGCCGGTCACCGTGATATTTATGCGCCTTCAGGGGCGCCATGGCGGATGGATCTGACCCGCACATCGGCATTTCAACGGAACTTTGGCGACGGGCTGGTGCGGCGGTCGGGCCGGCCCCCTCCGACTCGGTCCGTTGGTGCACGCGACGTTGATGAGGCCGCGACGGGACTTTTTGCGGTCATGATTTTCATCAATGGTTTATAGTCTGGCCTGATCGCAGCCATTGAGCCTCGGTTTTGGTTGGAATGGCGGAAGGGCTGGCGCCGCGATGCGGATTCGGAGCGTAAATGATCATCCGGTGTTTCTCGCAGGCCGTCATCGCACGCTGCGGCAGTGGCGACGGGATTTGCCGGTCATTGATCTCGCGATCTTCAAGGATGTGGCTGTCAGCAACCGGCACGGGCGTTTGTCCGGCCGTGTCGAACCCGGCCGCGTCGAACCTGGTTGCGTGAGGCCGGATCGGGCCGGATGCAGCCCGCCCTGGGTCGACGTCGTCCGCTTCGGCGTGCTGCCTTTGGGGGATGTGATCGCTCGGAACCGTGGCAGGCGGGTCCGCGAGGCTGTTCAATGGTGACGGCGGTCACGATGGCGGATCGGCGCTACGCCGATTCCCTGCCGATCGGACTGTTTCATTGCGACGACGCCGGGGTTTGCCATTTTCTCAACCGGCGCGCCCGGGAACTGCTGGCTGATACCATCGCGGGCACGGCGGCACCGCGTTGGCTCGACTGGTTCGAGGATGCGGGCGGCGTTGCGGCGGCCTGGGCCCGGGCGCGCGCGACCGCCACGGCGCTGACGGCGCCATTCCTGTTGGGGACGACACCGGCGCTTTGGCTGGAACTCACGGTGGCGCCGGCACGGGATGGCGGCTATGTCGGGACTTTGGTCCCGGCGGCACCGCCGCTGAATCGGTTCTTCGCCACGGTCGGGCATGAGTTGCGACAGCCCTTGCACGCTGCCGGGCTGTTCCTGGGGGTTCTGGAACTGGCCGAACAGCCGCCGCGGCAGCGGGAGCTGATCGATCTGGTGGCGCAGTCCTTGAAGAGCCTTGAGGGCATGCTGGGCAATCTGGTGGCATTGTCGCGGCTTGACGCCGGGATGATGCGGCCGGCGTTTGAACCGACCGATCTCGGGCTTGTCGTGGAGCGGTTGCGGGCCGAATTTGCGCCGCTCGCCCGAACCAGGGGCCTCGATTTCAGGCTTTATCCGCGTCGGATCATCGCGGGTCGCCGGCGTGTGCGGAGCGATCCCCTGCTCCTGGGCACAATGCTGGCGCCGCTGATTGGCAATGCCCTGACTTTCACCAGCCGGGGCGGCGTGTTGCTCGGTTGCCGTGATCGCGGCCGGTCGATCTGGTTCGAAGTCTGGGATACCGGTTGCGGCATTGCCCCGGATCAGCAGTCGCGGATCTTCGAGCCGTTTTTTCGGATCGAATCCGGGGCTGCGACTCAATCGCCCGAGCGACGGGGCGGTCTTGGTCTGGGCATAGCGATCGTCGCCGCGCTATCGCGGTTGCTGGATCATCCGGTGTCCGTTTGCTCGATGCCGGGTCGCGGCACCCTGGTGCGCGTTAAGCTGCCCGTGATCTCAACGGGCTGAGCATGACCGCGTCATCAGGGCGCCGCGCGATGCCTCAGGTTCCGCCGAGGTAGCCGCGCAAGGTTTCCATCTCCAACTCGTTCTCGTCGAGACGGTTCTTGACCGCGTCACCGATACTGATGATGCCGCACAAGGCGCCCCGTTCGATCACCGGCAGGTGACGGATGCGCCGCGTCGTCATCAGATCCATGATCGTTCCCATCGTCTCCTGCGGCGTGCAGGTCAGGACATCGCGGGTCATCAGCGTCTCGACGGCCAGATTGAGAACCGACGAACCATGCTCGGTTATGCCGCGAACAATATCGCGTTCCGAAATGATGCCGACCAGGCCGTCATGCGGATCGACAACCGGGACGGCCCCAATATGGTTGCTGGTCAGCAGATGGGCCGCTTTGGTGATGCTCTGGTCGGGGGCGATCGTGATGATCTTTGTCCCCTTGCGTTTCAGGACCGCGGCAACATGCATGGTAAATCTCCCCTGTTTCGCCCTCTTGAAGGAGCGCTTTGTTGTTGAGGCCGGGTGTGTCGGACCTCGGACACTTTATTCAATGTGGGTCCGGCAGGGCGGTTTGCGCTGCTAGACAATGGATGTAGGGCCGGCGGCCATTCCCGGCTTCGCCGCGGACCCGCGACCTTGTTGTGTGGCCTGAAATCGGCGGATCCGAACGGAATGGGGGTGGGGCTGGGCAACCAGCCGTTCTCATTTTGGCTGTCGGCCCGCGTGCTGCCGCCCGCACCGGCTCGGAGGTGAACCCCGAATCCCCCTCTATTTTGACAAAAACAAAGGGGTCTGGGGCATGGCCCCCGTTGGGTTTGGGCGAAAGCCCAACGCTTCGGCGCCAAAATGAGAGCCGTTGCGGGGCAACGGTGCCCCTCGACAAGCCCGCCCGAATGCCGCAATTTGGCGGCCATGACCGACATTGAACGCACCGCCGCCGCGGACACCGCCCCCCAGGATGGCCTTTATCTGGTCGACGGCTCGGGATTCATCTTCCGGGCCTTCCACGCGCTGCCGCCGATGACCCGTGCCGATGGCACACCGGTCAACGCGGTGCTCGGCTTCACCAATATGTTGCTGCGTCTTCTGGCAGACCTGAAGGCGCAGGCGGTTGCCGTGGTGTTCGATGCCAAACGCGAAAATTTCCGCAACAGGATCTATCCCGCCTACAAGGCCAACCGGCCGCCGGCACCGGAGGAACTGGTCCCTCAATTCGCCCTGATCCGGGAGGCGGTTGAAGCCTTCTGCCTGCCGTCGATCGAGCTGGAGGGCTACGAGGCCGATGATCTGATCGCGACCTATGCCCGGCTGGGGCGCGAGGCCGGACGCGCGGTGACCATCGTCTCGTCGGACAAAGACCTGATGCAGCTGGTCTGCGACGGCGTCCGGATGCTGGATCCGCTCAAGAACAAGCCGGTCGGCTACGATGAGATCATCGCGAAATTCGGCGTGCCGCCGGAACGGGTCGTCGATGTCCAGGCCCTGGCGGGCGACAGCGTCGACAATGTTCCCGGGGTTCCCGGGATCGGCATCAAGACCGCGGCCCAATTGATCGGAGAGTATGGTGACCTTGACACCTTGCTGGCCCGGGCCGGTGAGATCAAACAGCCCAAGCGGCGCCAGAGCCTGATCGAGTTTGCCGATCTGGCCCGGATCTCGCGGCAGCTGGTGCGATTGGAAGACCATGTTCCGATCCCGGTGCCGTTGGACCAGCTGCGCATCCGGGAGCCGGACCATGACAAGCTGGTCAGTTTTCTTCGCGTCCAGGGATTCCGCTCCGTCATCACCCGGATCGAAAATGATCTGCGCAGCGCCGGTCGCCGGCCCGATGGCGGGACAGCGGACGGGATCGTTGCGGTCCAGGCCGGTTCGGCTCCGGCAGCGGAATCCGACGCGGCACCCGAAGGTGCCGGTGCCTATGAACTGGTTCAGACCGAAGCGGCGCTGCAGGCGTGGGTCGACCGCGCCTTTGCCGCCGGGATTGTCGCGGTCGACACCGAGACCGATTCGCTGACCCCGGCCAGTTGCAAGCTGGTCGGCCTGTCGCTGGCGATCGAACCGGGACGCGCCTGCTATGTGCCGCTCAACCATATCGACCCGGCGACGCCCCGGGGTCCGGTCGGCGGAACCGGCTCGCTCGATCTGGTTCCGCTGCCGGCGCCGCCGCTTCAACTGGCCGAGGCCGTGGCGATCGCGATGCTCAAGCCGCTGCTCGAGGATCCCGCGGTCCTCAAGGTCGGCCACAACCTCAAATTCGACATGCAGGTGCTGGCCGGCCGCGGCATTAATGTGCGGCCGCACGACGATACCATGCTGATTTCCTACGTCCTGGCCACTGGGCAGCGCGGCCACGGCATGGATGAGCTGTCGCAGAAGCTGTGCGATTACACCCCGGTCAGCTTCGACGCGGTGACCGGAACCGGCAAATCGCGCATCACCTTCGATCGTGTCCGCCTGGACGAGGCCTGCCGCTACGCTGCCGAGGATGCCGACGTCACGATGCGGCTCTACCGGGTGCTGAAGCCGGCCTTGATCGAACAGCGGCTGGTCACGGTCTATGAAACGCTGGAACGCCCGCTGATCCCCATCGTTGCCGCGATGGAGCGGGCCGGTGTGCTGGTCGACCGCGCCGTCCTGGTCGGGTTGAGCCGTGATTTCACCGAACGGCTGGCCACGCTGGAAGGGCAGATCCACAGTCTTGCCGGTTGCGCCTTCAACGTCGCCTCTCCCAAACAGCTGGGGGAGGTGCTGTTCGACAAGATGAACCTGCCGGGCGGCAAAAAGGGCAAAACCGGGGCCTATGGCACTGACAGCGCGATCCTGGAACCTTTGGCCGAGCAGGGCGTCGAAGTTGTGGCCCGCGTGCTCGACTGGCGCCAGCTGTCCAAGCTGAAGGGAACCTATACCGACGCGTTGCAGGAGCAGATCGATCCGCAAACCGGGCGCGTCCATACCAGTTACTCCCTGGCCGCGACCGCGACCGGGCGTTTGTCGTCGACCGATCCCAACCTGCAGAACATCCCAATCCGCACCGAGGAGGGGCGCAAGATCCGCCGCGCCTTCATCGCCCCGGAGGGCCATACGCTGCTTTCGGTCGATTACTCGCAGATCGAGCTGCGTCTGGTTGCGGAGATGGCGGGGCTGGAGGCCCTGAAGCAGGCGTTCCGCGATGGGGTCGACATTCACGCCCTGACCGCCAGCCAGGTGTTTGGCGTGCCGCTCGACCAGATGACCGCCGATATCCGGCGCAAGGCCAAGGCGATCAATTTCGGGATCATCTATGGCATCAGTGGATTCGGGCTGGGGCGGCAGCTCGGCATCGGCGCCGGTGAGGCCAACGCGTTCATCAAGCGCTATCTCGAGCGGTTTCCGGAGTTGGCGGTGTTCATGGAGCGGGTCAAGGCCGAGGCGCGTGCCCAGGGCTACGTCACCACGCTGTTCGGTCGGCGCTGCCATATCCGCGGGATCACCGACAAGAATCCGGCGACGCGAAATTTCGCCGAGCGTCAGGCGATCAACGCGCCGATCCAGGGCACGGCCGCCGACATCATCAAGCGGGCGATGATCCGAATGCCCCCGGCATTGGCCGCCGCTGGATTGAACGCCCGCATGCTGCTGCAGGTCCATGACGAACTGGTGTTCGAGGTTCCCGACGCCGAGTTAGCGGCAACGACCGCGGTGGTACGGACGGTGATGGAGGGTGCGGCCCGGCTGGGCGTGCCCCTGGTCGCGGAAGCCGGCAGCGGCCATAGCTGGGCTGACGCCCATTGAACCGGCCCGACGGTGCCGGAGTGCTCGCCAATCTGCTTGCGGTAGACAGCGTGCGCGCGGATGCCGAACGCATCACCACGCTGGTGGATCAGGCCGGCGTGCGCATGGAGCGAATCGTATCCTGGGGCCAGGCCAGCCCGCCGGGATTCTGGTACGACCAGGACCAGGCCGAATGGGTGACGGTGCTGGTCGGGGCGGCTCTGCTGCGCTTTGAGGGAGAGGCCCAGGCCCGCAGCCTCCGACCCGGCGACCATGTGCTGATCGCCGCTCATCAACGGCATCGCGTCGAGGCAACCGATCCCGATGGGCCGACGATCTGGCTCGCGGTGTTTTTTTCTGAGCCGACGGCGGATCCTGTTCGCTGAATACGGGGACATGACTTCACGCCTCCCATATTCGTTTCGTCAGGACACATAGCGAATACGATGAATTGAACCATGCCGGCAGACTGGAGAGCATCTGATGGACGTGACCCCCATCAAGACTGCCGGCGATTACCAGGCTTCTCTCGCCGAGATCGAACGGCTGTGGGATGCTGAACCCGACACGCCCGCCGGTGACCGCCTCGATATCCTCGCGATTCTGGTGGAAGCCTATGAGCGCCGTCATCACCCGATGCCGCCGGCTGACCCGATCGCAGCCATCGCGTTCATGATGGAGCAGCGCGGAATGACCCGCGCCGACCTGGAACCAATCATGGGATCGAGCGGGCGGGTATCGGAGGTGATGAACCGTCGCAGGGCGCTTTTCCGTCTCAATGATCCGCCGGCTGTCCGAAGCCCTGCTAATCCCCACGGAGATACTGATCCGTCCCTACGATCTCCAGCGCGCCGCGTGAACGTCCTTAAAGGGAGCGGGAGCCGGCATGGATGGGGCGGCAAAAAGCGCCGAACCCGATGATTGACGGGTATGGACGCATTGTGTTGCACCGCAGCATCGAATGGCTTTATCGATAGACCGGGAATGATCCCAGCCAAGGAGATGCCTGATGGATGAAACCACCGTCGCCGCTGCGCTGCCTCACCTGGATCTGGAAGTGACCCATGGTCGTTCGGCGGATGGCCGCAGCGATTATGTTGCGCTGACCCTGACGGCGACGCCGGGCTTCGCGGCGGTCGCCGATCTGCTGCGTGGCAGCAATCCGTTTCTGCTGTGGACCCGGTTCGCCACTCTGGTTTGGGCACCCTGGTTGGCGCTGGGTCCGGTCGTTCCGGTACCGGGTGCGGCCCGCGATCCGGCACAGGCCCGTGTCGTCGGTTCCGGCCGGTCGTCGGGCGGAACGACGCCCTGAGCGGCGCGTCGGCGCCCGGCGGCGTCGTTCTCGGATCCAGCCGTTGGTCAAAGGGCGTGATTCCCGACGCACGAAGGATTGGTCGGTGTTCCGCCTTTTGCGTGGGGCGCCAGCGGCTTGACCGGGCGGTATGCGTGATGTACCGTGGGCCACATGATCAAACGCTTCCGAGATGCTGACGCGGAGGTGCTGTTTGGAGGCGGCCATGCCCGACGGTACCAAGCGTTCACCGCGCAGGCACAGCGGCGCTTGGCCTATCTGAACGAGGCCAGCCGGCTGGCCGACTTGAGGGCGCTCCCTTCGAATCGGTTCGAAGCGTTGGGCGGTGATCGATCCGGTCAGTACAGTATCCGGATCAATGACCAATGGTGGGTGTGTTTCCGATGGGAACGACGCCAGCCTTTGGGCGAGGGTTCGGATATTCTGATGGCCGATGGCGATGCGATTGACGTCGAGATCGTCGACTATCACTGAGGAGAAGGGCATGAGCGACCCCGTTGACGGACTGCCGCCGATCCATCCCGGAGAAATGCTGGCGGACGAGCTGGTCGAACTTGGCCTGAGCGCCCGAGCCTTTTCCGAAAGACTTAAGGTCCCCCACAACCGCATTTCCGGCATCATTGCCGGTACCCGGTCGATCAGTGCGGATACCTCGTTGCGGCTGGGCCGATTTTTTGGCATGAGCGAGGATTTCTGGCTCCGGCTGCAAACGACCTACGACATCAAGATGGCGAAGGCGCAAATCGGAGATCGGATCGCCTCCGATGTTGTGCCGCTTCGTCGCGACGTCGCCGCATAAGGGGAAACGCTCATCGGCCGTCCACCGCCGGATCGCCCGGCAAGCGCCATTTGGGGCGTCCGACATACCCGAGAGGCGTGATCTCGACTTCGTACAACAAGCGAATGCGGCGTCCAATGTTTGCCTTCTGATGCGCGAAGTTTATATCGCGCTTCAGAACGATTCGCCCAGGTTGGCCGGCGATGGGGGGCAGGGCGGCCTTGGAAGCGGTGATGATCGACAAGGTTGGGGACCACAGCTATTTTAGGACGAACCTCCTTGAATTCCAAAGGGCAGGTTATGTGTCAGTGAGCTGACTGTAGTCCTGTGGGTTGTTTCGGCGGCCGGAATGATGGCGGCGATATCGCCTGAACGGGTAGTTGGGAAGGCCGGCGGGCGAAATTTGCCGATCCGGCCGAACAGGGAGACGGACTATGAAGAATTTTTCCGAGCTGACGGAACAGGAATTATTGGCGCTGGCGATCTCGCTGGAAGAGGAGGACGCCCGGATCTATGACGACTTTGCCGAGGGGCTGCGCGAGCAATATGCCGCGTCGGCCAAGCTGTTCCGGGACATGTCGGCGGAGGAGAACCAGCATCGCCACCACCTGCTTGATCTCTATCATGCCAAGTTCGGCGACCACATCCCCTTGATCCGCCGCCAGGATATTCGCGGTTTCGTCGAACGCAAGCCGGTGTGGTTGAGCCGGCCGCTGGGGATCCAGGCGGTGCGCCGTCAGGCCGAGATCATGGAGGCTGAGACCAAGCGATTCTATGTCCGGGCCGCGCGGCAATCCACCGACACCGCGGTCCGCCAACTGCTGGGCGACCTGGCCGCCGCCGAGCGGCGCCACGAAACCATGGCAGAGGGCCTGGAGGACAAGCTGTTTCCGCCCGACGTGCTGAATGCGGAAACGGAAGCGGAGCGGCGACTGTTCGTGCTTCAGATCGTGCAGCCGGGTCTGGCGGGCCTGATGGATGGCTCGGTTTCGACCCTGGCCCCGCTGTTTGCCGCGGCCTTTGCCACTCAGGTCAGTTGGGATGCCTTCCTGGTCGGGTTGGCGGCGTCGATCGGCGCCGGGATCAGCATGGGTTTCGCCGAGGCTTTGTCGGACAATGGCAGCCTGACGGGGCGGGGCAGCCCCTGGCTGCGCGGGTTGGTGTGCGGGCTGATGACCTGCGTCGGCGGACTTGGCCACACGCTGCCCTATCTGATCCCCAGCTTCAATCTGGCGACGATGGTCTCGGGCGGCATCGTGGTGCTCGAACTGGCCGCGATCTCGTGGATCCGCAACCGTTTCATGGATACGCCTCTGGTTGCCGCAGCGTTCCAGGTGATGGTCGGTGGCATCCTGGTGTTTCTAACCGGCATTCTGATCGGCAGCTCGTGACCGTCAGCCGCGGTCGTGGCGCCGGGGCATCCGGGCGGTCGATCAGCGTGACGGCGGGCGCAGCAGGCGGTGCATCGTTCCGCCCAAGGCGGTGATCAGCGCGGTCATCTGGTGGCGCAGCGTGTCCAGGAACGGTTTGCGAACCAGCGTCGCCTCATCCATGTACAGTTCGCGATTGATCTCGATCTGCAAGGCATGGACGCCGTGGCGCGGCCGGCCATAGTGGCGGGTGGTGAAGCCGCCGGCATAGGGCGTGTTGCGCATGACGCGATAGCCGCACCGTTCCAGGATGTTTTCCGCGGCATCGATGATCGGGGTCGCGCAGGCCGTGCCGTAGCAATCGCCCAGCACGAAATCGGCCCGGCCGAAATGCGCCGGGTCGGGATCGCCGAGCCCGCGGTTGGAGGGCATTGAATGGCAATCGATCAGCAAGCAGGTGCCGAAGCCCTGCCGGGTCTGTTCGATCAGGGTTTGCAAAGCCCGATGATAGGGGTGATAGGTCTGGTTGATCCGCTGCAGCACGTCGGCAAAGCGCAGCTTCTCGCGATAGATCTCCTGGCCGGTTCCGACAATCCGCGCGACCGTTCCCAGTCCGGCCAGCACCCGGGGCGAGCGGGAGTTGACATAGGCGGGCAGCGCATCGACGAACATCTCGGGGTCGAGCTCGAAAGCCTCACGATTGGCGTCGACGAAGGCGCGCGGGAACAGTGCCTTGATCAACGGAGCGCCGCATTGCCTGCTGCCGTCGAAGATCTCATCGACGAAGCTGTCCTCGGACTTGCGCAGGGCGTGACTGCTCAGGCGCGCCGCGGCCAGGAACGCCGGCGCGTAACGCGTGCCGCTGTGCGGCGAGGCCAGCACCAGCGGAATCAACGCCTGCCCTGGCGCCACAATTTCAAATGCGGCGTCGTTCTTGAATTCCAGGTCGGCTTGAGCGTCCATAGGCAAACGGAAGGTTCCACAATATCGGCGGCTGTCATCGCGTGGCGTCCGGGCGGTATCGGGATGCGGCCTCGCGGCAGGGGATGCCGATCTGGAGGCCGTCTTCCCGATGCAACCTGTTGTGAGATTATAGTCAAATTTCCGGCGTTTGGCGAACCGGGCAATGGGGTGGCCGGGGGTGCCAATGAAAATCTTTCGCAGCGAAAAATCACCTTTCGCGTGAAACAGACGCTTGCCAAGATTCGGTTATGATGGTACATCCGCGCTCCACCGGGCGGTTGGCGACGACGCCTTCCGAACGGCGGTACCGGCGATGTTCCGGCATCGACAGGCTGATGGGCGCGTAGCTCAGCGGGAGAGCACTACCTTGACATGGTAGGGGTCACAGGTTCAATCCCTGTCGCGCCCACCATTAGCCCGCGGTAACAGGTGTTTCAAAAGGGCCGGCCCCCCGGGTTCCGGCCATTTGTATCTTCGGGTCGGCACAATGCCCTCCGAATGACGGTATCAGCGGCGCCCCGGCGCCGTCAGGTTAAAGGGCGCGTAGCTCAGCGGGAGAGCACTACCTTGACATGGTAGGGGTCACAGGTTCAATCCCTGTCGCGCCCACCATTCCCTTGTTACAGCATAGCAGGGGCATGGCTTTTTCTTCCTGGAGTCTCACCAGGACTTTTCGCGACCGCGCGTGCCCGCCCGGTCAGCGTCCCGGCGCCGGTCGACACCCTCTCCACCAAGACACCAAATCCGATGCGGATGCGTTGCCCGCGAATTCGCGGCGTCGTTCTCGCAAACTGCGGGCATTATCGACCCGAGGAATGCCCAACCGGAACCTACTTGGTCGGAAAATGCTCGAGCCGCTCGATGGTCTGGTGTCGCAGCCGTTTTTTGCGTCACGACGCCAGCAACAAGGCCTCATTTCCGGAGAGGGCGTCTGTCAGGAAATCGACCAGGGGGCGGACCAGCCCCTCGCTCTGGCCCTGTTCGCCCAATACGATGATTTCGGTCATCGGCAACACCGGCCATTGCTCCGAAGTCCGGAGGATCTGCATGTGCGGCTGCGCGAACGAGCGGCCCAGCACCGTCACGCCCAGTCCGCCGGCGACGGCGGCCTGGATGCCCATCAGGCTGCTTGCGGTACAGACCGCGGTCCAGTCGCGGCGGATACCGTCCAGGCTTGCGATCATCAGGTCGCGATAGGTACAGGGTGGTGGCAACATCACCAGCCGCACCGGCTTCGCGTCGTCGGGCCGATACTCGGCATCGGCCATCCAGACCAGAGGCTCCCGCCAGATCACCCGGCCGCGCTGGGCGGCGCCATCCTTCTTGGCGATGACGCCATCGAGCTGTCCCGCGTCGTAAGCGGCGAGCAACTGACAGCTCAGGCCGGTCATCAGCTCCAGATGGACGTCGGGATAGATGCGGTTGAAGCGGGCCAGCAGCTTGGGCAGTTGGGCGGGAATGAAGTCCTCGGCGATGCCGAGCCGCAACGTGCCGCAGGCCGTGGGCTCCCGCAGCTCGCGCAACAGCGCATCGTTGAATTCCAGCAGGCGCCGGGCGGCGACCAGCAACCGTTCGCCGTCGCGGGTCAGGGTCAGCGAGCGGCTGGTGCGATGGAACACGCGGCAGTCCAGGATGTCCTCCAGCCGTAGAACCTTCTGGCTGACGGCGGATTGGGAGCGCCCCACGACCTCGGCGGCGCCGGTGAAGCTTCCGGTTTCCACCACGGCGATAAAGGCGCGCAGCAGATCGATCTCCAGATCAGGGTAGCGCATCGGTTTTCAGAACCCAGAGGAATTACGAATAGGCGAAGATATATTTATTCGTAGCGCTTCTCAACAGCTGACAAGGGCGATGCCGACGGTGGTTTCTCGAGACCCGTCCGGTATGGTCGGGTGCGGCGGAAAAGTCGGTGTCGTCAGGCGCCTCAACTTGCTAAACAGGATCCGGACCAATAAAAGCGCGCAACAAGCTTGCGGCGCCTGGGAGGGTGACGGACGTGATCATTGTCTGTGGTGAGGCCCTGATCGATCTTTTTCTCGGGGCCCCCGAAGGGGCCTGTCTGCCGGCTCGCGCGGTCGCGGGGGGCTCGCCGTTCAATGTCGCGGTCGGTTTGGCGCGGCTGGGTGCGCCCGCTGGTTTTCTGGGCGGCATCTCAAAAGATCGTTTCGGTTCCTTTTTGTTTGAGCTGTTGGCGCGTGAAGGTGTCGATACGACACTGGTGCGGCGTCCCGAGCGGCTTTCGACCATCTCTGTCGTGTCAACCGGACCCGACGGCTCACCGCAGTACAGCTTTCACGGTGAAAACGCGGCCGATCGGGCGCTCACCCTGGCGGATCTGCCCGATCGGCTGCCCGATGCCGTTGTGGCGCTGACATTTGGTTCCTACACCATGGCGGTGGACCCGGTCGGTGCCGCCTTCCTGGCCCTGGCCCGGCGCGAAAAGGACAGGCGCGTCATCAGCGTCGACCCCAATGTGCGCCCGACCCTTGTCGGCGGCGACATGGCGGCGTGGCGCGATCGTTTCGGCGGGTTCCTGGAAACCGCGACAATCGTCAAGGCCAGTGACGAGGATGTCCACACCGCCTATGGCCGTGATGCAAGGCTGGATCAAGTCGCCGCGCACTGGCTGGAACAGGGGCCTGTGCTCGCTGTGATCACGCAAGGCGGCAACGGCGCGACCGCCTTCTGGAAGGGGGGGAGCCTGAGTGTGCCGGGCCGCGCTGTGACGGTTCAGGACACGGTCGGCGCCGGGGACACCTTCCACGCCGCCCTGCTGGCGCGTCTGCTGGCCACCGGCAATCTCAGCCGGGAGCGGATCGCCACGCTGTCGCGCCCGGTCCTGGCCGATGTGATGGGCTATGCCATCACCGCCTCGTCGATCACCTGTTCGCGGCGCGGCGCGGATCTGCCGAGCGCGGCCGACATCCGGGCGGCGGGTCCGGCTTGACCGCGGCGGCGCCCCTGCCGCGCCGTCACCGCCGGGTCGGGCAGGCCAGGGCTGCCGCGTCCCAATAGGCGGCTTGTCCGATCGTTGCCAGCAGATGGTCGATGAAGACGCGGATCTTGGGGGCCAATTGCCGTGCCGGCGGGTACAGCAGATAGACCGAATCGGTCGTGACCTCGTATTCGGTCAGGACCGGAATCAGGGCCCCGGCGCGGATCTCGGCAGCGGCGACAAAGCCGGGCAGGCGTGCCAGACCGCAATCGGCCAGAGCCAGGATCTTCAGCACGGCGTGATCGTCACCCTGGATCGCGGCCGCGATCCGGATCGCCTCCACCGTGGTTCCCACGGTGAAGTCCCAGTCCTGGCGGACTCCGGCGCTGGCGAAGGCCAGGCAATCATGCTGCGACAGGTCCGAGGGCGCCAGCGGCGTGCCCTTGCGTGCCAGATAGCCGGGGCTGGCCAGCACACAGCTCCGCAGGGGCGCCAGCCGGCGCGCGATCAATGTCGAATCGGTCAGACGACCGGTGCGGAGTGCGACATCAAAGCCGGCATCGGTCGACGTCGCGCCGCGGTCGTCGAGATTGAGGTCCAGTGCCACCTGGGGAAAGCGTGCGGCAAACCCGGGCAACGCCGGGGCCAGATGCATCTGGCCAAACAGCACCGGCGTCGAGATGCGCAACAAGCCGCGTGGCTCCTGCCCGATCTCGCTGACCGAGCGTTCCGCCTCGTCCAGGGCGGTCAGGATCGCGCGGGCCCGAAGACAGAAGGTGGCGCCGGCATCGGTCAACGCGACCCGGCGCGTGCTGCGGCTCAACAGCCGGGCACCGAGGCGCTGTTCCAGCTGGCTGATGCGACGGCTCACCGCCGAGGGCGTCAAGCCAAGCCGATCGGCGGCCAGACTGAGGCTGCCCCGGTCGACCACCTCGACGAAGATCGCCAGATCGTCAAATCGTTCCATCGTGGCAGCGTTGCTCGGGGCACCGCGTACAGGCGCGGAGCCCGGATTGTTGCGTGTGGCTCACAGGTAATGTGCCGAAGCGGCGCTGTTTTGCAAGGGTTCGCTGCGGCACTGTCGGTTTGGCGAAAATCGATCGGGAGACCGACGGCAAGAGCTTGCTCGACACGAGAATTTCTTCTGAAGATTGCGGCAATGAGCTTACCCCGGCAACTTCGTACCCTTCGTGATCGGTTGCACAGGACGCTTCCCGCGGCGGCGTGGGCGTCGATCGAGCAATTGATCGCCGGTCTCAAGGCCAGTGGCATTGAACAGCGCGCGGTTCGGGCGGGTGCGCTGGCACCGCGCTTTGTCCTGGCCAATTCGCGGGGGCGGCCTGTTGATCTGAGCGAACGTCTGGCGCGGGGCGCCGTGGCGCTGAGTTTCTGTCGCGGTGTCTGGTGTCCCTATTGCGATGCCGAGTTGCGGGCCTTGCAGGCGGTGGCGCCGCAAATCCGGGCGCTCGGCGCCTCGCTGATCGCCCTGTCTCCGGAACGCCGCGACGGCGCGCTCGACGGGATCGGCAACAGCGCGCTGGACTTCGAGCTTTTGAGCGACCCGGGCAATCAGGTGGCGCGCGCCTTTGGTCTGGTCTTTCGCCTGCCGGCGGCGGACCAGCGCTTTCTGGCGTCGGTTGGCGTCGATCTGGTGCAACGCAATGGCGATGCCTCCTGGGAACTGCCGGTCCCGGCCACCTATCTGATTGGCGTTGACGGCATCGTCCGGCTGGCTTTCGTCGATGCCGATTTTCGCTACCGTCTCGATCCGGTGGAACTGGTCGGTGCCCTGCGTTGTGCTTCCGCGGGTCATGTCTGCCCCGCTCCGGCGCTGAAGGCCGGGAGGCGGCGGTGACCGTGATCTCCCGGGATCGTCGGCGACCATTGGGACTCTTCGACCGAGGACGCTTGATCAGGAAGCCGTCGCCCGGCGCGGTCTGCCGCCGCAGCCCGGGCGTGTTATCTCTGAATGTGCTGGTTTCGAAGGGATGGGGAGAACGGCGATGACCGAAAAAGTCACAAAAGCGGGCCGACGCCGTGCGGGTCTGGCGCGGCGCGGCGGATTTCTGGCAACGGCGCTTCTGCTTGCGCTCGCCCTGGTGGTCGCGGTTGGGGTCGAGGCGATGAATGGGATCCGCGCGGTCGATGAACGCTGGAATGCCTATGATGTCGGCGCAGCGACCAAAGCCGACGCCTTGTCCGAGCTGCGCGCCGCGCTCGGCTTCGGCGGCGCGATCCACGCGTTCAAGGACTATCTGGAAAGCGGGGCCGCAACGCAGTTGGAACCGGCACAACGCAGCCTTGACCTTGCCAGTGCCAATCTCGATGTCTATCGCTCCGCGGCGACCTTGGACCCAGCCGAGGATGCCGCGGTCACGGTGATCGCCGCGGCGATCCAGTCTCTGACCGATGGTCTGGCGACGGCTCAGGCCGGCTTTGCCAGCGGCAAGCCGCCGGGCGAGGTTGCCCGCGGCGTACCGTTCGACGCGGCGCCGGCGGTGGCCGCGATGAAGACGCTGGACGCCGAGCTGACCCTTGAACGAACCACGCTGGGTGAGGCCAACCGAGCCGGGATCGCCCGCCTGCGCACCGTGATCCTGTGGGGTGGCGGCGTCGCCGGGGGTTTGATCGCGGTGGTCGCCGCTCTGTTCCTGTTCTTCACGCTGCGCCGGGTCGTGATGCCGCTGCGGCGGGTCGAGCAGGCGATGGTCGCCCTGGCCGCCGGTGATCTCGCCGTCACGATCCCGTATCAGGGACGGCGCGACGAAATCGGGGCCATGGCCGAAACGCTGCAGGTATTCCGCACGGCGCTGCAGCGGCTGCATCAGAGCAACCTCGCCGAGCGTGAGGCGGTCGAGCAGGAACGGCGGCAACGACAGAGCCTTGACGAGCGGCTGGGCCGCTTCGATGAGGGCATCGCCGCGATCACCGGGATCCTCGCCGACGCCGGGGACCGTCTGCGCGACGCCGCGCGAACCACGCTTGAGACCTCGCGTCAGACCAGCGCCAATGTCGACGAGGTATCCGGCGGGACCGTGCGCATTGCCGAGGCCATCTCCGGCATCGCCGATGTCGCGCAGGCGTTGTCACGATCGATCATCGAGATCGGTACCAATGTCCGGGCCTGGACCGGCAGCGCAGCCCAGGCGGTGATCGAGGCCGAACAGACCAGCGGCACGGTGGCCGCCCTGTCCAAGGCGGTGGGGGAGATCGGTGAGGTGGTCAAGCTGATCAACGCGATCGCATCGCAAACCAACCTGCTGGCGCTCAACGCCACGATCGAGGCGGCACGCGCCGGCGAGGCGGGCAAGGGGTTTGCCGTCGTCGCCCAGGAGGTCAAGAATCTGGCCAACCAGACCTCGAAAGCGACCGAGGAAATCGGCAGTCAGATCGAGGCGGTGCAACGGGCGACCTCGGGTGCCGTCGACGCGATCGAGGGCATTTCGCAAACGATCCGCGGCGTCTCGGCGATGGCCGAAACCATCGGCGAGGCCGTCAACCGGCAGGAGACCGCGACCCAGGCGATCGCAAGCCATGTCCAGGAAACGGTTGGCACCGCGGCGGTCACCGGCGCCTCGACCAACGCGCTGCGGCTTGCCGCCGAGCGCTCCGGCGGCGCGGCCGCGGCGGTGCTGCAGACCTCGGAAAGCCTCGCCGCCGAAATGATCCGCCTCAAGACGATCGTCGATGATTTCTCGTCATTCCTGCGCACCGGTCGCGAAGCCGGCGGGGATCCGGCGGCCCGGCTGTCCTGATCATGATGCGTCGCCTCCGGTCCTACGTCCCGGGTCGCGCCCCGACCGCGGCGCCGTCGCGCGGACGGAGGCTGCGGGCCACGATCGCCACGCTGGTCCTGGGTCTGGCGGCCGGCCTGGCCCTGGTCGCGTTGGCGATGATCGTCATCGGGGTGTTGTTGCGCCACGACATGCGCTGGGTCGCCGACAACTGGCAGGATTATGATGTGCGGGCGGCGACCCGGGCCGATGCGCTATCGGAAGTTCGTGCCAATCTTGGCTTTGGTGGCGTTGCCAATCAGTTCCGCGAATATCAGGCGAGCGGCAGCGAGGTCGCCCTGGCCGCTCTGGCCCGAAGCCTGACCTTGGCGCGCGCCAATCTGCAAACCTATGTCGATGTCGCACCGACGACGCCGGCGGAAGGTCAGGCGGTGGCGGACATTGTCGCGACGCTCGATGCCTTGGAGGCGCGCTTGCCGGAGGTCGCTGCGCAACGCGCCGCAGGTGTCCCGGTGTCGGTAATTCGCGACCAGACCGGGGTCGATATCACCGCGGCGGTCGCCGGGCTGGACGTGCTGAGCACCGCACTGAGCCGCGACCGGGTGGCGCTGACCGAGACCACGGTTGAGGGCATCGACCGGCTGCGGCATCTGATGACCTGGGGCGGGGCCATCGTCGGCCTGTTGGTGCTGGCACTGGCGACCGCGGCGGTCTGGGTGACGCGCCAGCGCATCATTCGCCCGTTGGCGCGGCTGGTCGCGGAATCACGGCTGCTGGCGCACCGCCATCTCGACCAGCGGTTCGTCTGGGAACCCGGTGACGAGTTGGGGCTGCTCGGGCAATCGCTGGAAAACAGCCGGGCCGCGTTGCAGGGGCTGTTTGCCGAGATCGACGAGAAAACGGACCGCTTGACCGAGAGCGAACAGCGCTACGCCATGGCCGCGGCGGCGGCCAATGATGGCTTGTGGGACTGGGATGGCGTTGCGGACCGCAGCTATCGCTCGCAGCGCTTCAACCAGTTGCTCGGCCTCGATGACGGCGTGGCGGCGTCGATCCCGGCGATTTTGCGCTCCTGCGTCCATGCCGATGATCGTGCCCGGGTTGATGCGGCGTGGTGCCGGGTGATGGACGGCGCAGCCGGGGCGGGCGACAGCCTGGAGATCGAATTCCGGCTGCCTGCGACCGCGGCGGCGGAGACCTGGATCCTGCTGCGCGGCATCGTGGCGCGCGACGCGGCGGGGCGCGTGGTTCGGGCGGCCGGTTCGGCGTCCGACATCAGCGACCGGAAATCCTTTGAGGCCCGGCTGGTCTATCAGGCAACCCATGATCATCTGACCGGATTGTCCAATCGGGCCTTTCTGGTCGAATGGCTGCGTCGCCGGTTCCAGATCCGCGAGGGCTCGCGGCAGGGGGCGCTCGCCCTGCTGTTCCTGGATCTCGACGGTTTCAAGCTGCTCAATGACTCGCTGGGCCATGGCGTCGGCGACGCCCTGCTGGTCGCGGTGGGCCAGCGGGTCGGCGAGACCCTGGGGTCGAACCAGTTCCTGGCCCGTCTCGGCGGCGACGAGTTCGTCGTCGTTGTCGAGACCCCCGGCTCGGCCGATGGCGCAAGCGGCGCCCTGGCCGCGGCGCTGGACTGCGCTGAGCGGATCGAGACGGCGCTGAAACGCCCGTTCCTGGTGAATGGCATGGAGCTGACGACCTCGACCAGCATCGGACTGGCGGTCGACGACGGCCAGGTCAGCGATGCCGACAGCCTGCTGCGCGATGCCGACATCGCGCTGTACCGCGCCAAGGATCACGGCCGGGCGCGCACCGAGGTCTTCAATGCCGCGCTGCGCGAAGCGGTTCTGGTGCGCCACCGGCTGCAGACCGAGTTGGGCCGAGCCATCGACAGCGGTGAGATCTTCCTGGCCTATCAGCCGATCGTGGCGCTGGACAGTCGGGTGATCACCGGCTTCGAGGCGCTGGTGCGCTGGCGCCATCCTGAACTGGGGCTGATCAGCCCGGCGACCTTCATCCCGATCGCCGAGGAAACCGGCCAGATCCTGCCGTTGGGGCGGTTCGTCCTCGAGACCGCGGTCGCCACCCTGGCCGATTGGCGCCGTTTGGTGCCGGCGGACCGGCTGCTGTCGGTCAATGTCAATCTGTCGGCCCGGCAGATCTGGGATGAACGCTACATCGCCGCCCTGCTGGAATTTCTCGGGGACGGTCATGCCGAGGGGTTGAAGATCGAGGTCACCGAAAGCATGACCATGACCAATCCGGACATGGCGCTGGCGATGTTCCGGCGCTTTCACGCCCTGGGCGTGTCGCTGTGCATCGACGATTTCGGTACCGGCTATTCCTCGCTGTCCTCGCTGGCGCGGTTCCCGTTCGACGTGCTGAAGATCGACAAGAGCTTTGTCACCGGGCTGCCGGAGTCGCCGGAGCAGCGCCGGCTGGTCCGCGGCATCGTCAATCTGGCCCATGATCTGGGGCTGTCGGTGGTGGGCGAAGGGATCGAAACCGAGGCCGAGTGGCGCTGCCTGTCGGAGAGCGCCTGCGATTTCGGCCAGGGCTATCTGTTTTCACGCCCGGTCGAGCGGGCGGTCGCCACGGCATTGTTGAGTGAGGGCGTGGGGCCGGGCGTGACGGAATGAAATTTTGTCCGGTGCGGGCTCCCCGGGGGCACCAAAAAGCTACCCGTATTAGGAATTGTTGTGGTACCGTTATGCACCTGAGGAATCATTGACAAGTGAGGAAATTCAGAGCGTTAAGCCCGAGAGGCTCCCCCGCACGCGCGGGGATGGACCCACGCTGTGCCCCGTCGTCAAGGCGTACTCCGAGGCTCCCCCGCACGCGCGGGGATGGACCCGTGGAACCAGGCGGCGGCCTGTTTTACATCAAGGCTCCCCCGCACGCGCGGGGATGGACCTAGAAAGGTCCGATAGGCTCTGCCACCACGTCGGGCTCCCCCGCACGCGCGGGGATGGACCCGGTACTCGACGCATATGAGCTGCGGCGAGCGGGGCTCCCCCGCACGCGCGGGGATGGACCCTGGCGAGCATCTTTGAGAGCCATCCTGACGTCGGCTCCCCCGCACGCGCGGGGATGGACCCGTCGCCCTATTGTTGTTCCCTGCGGCATTAGCGGCTCCCCCGCACGCGCGGGGATGGACCCCCACTTGTCACCGTGTTCCTTCATGAACTCAGGGCTCCCCCGCACGCGCGGGGATGGACCCGCTCTCAGCTTGAGATGTTGAATGCCGAAGGCGGCTCCCCCGCACGCGCGGGGATGGACCCTGCTGTGGGAGGTGACGCCATGACTGCCCTTCGGCTCCCCCGCACGCGCGGGGATGGACCCCCACGACCTCGCACTCAATGCGGTTGTCCTGCGGCTACCTCGCACGCGCGGGGATGGACCTTCAATGCGGATTTTCCGCAAGTGTTCCACCTGGGCTCCCCCGCACGCGCGGGGATGGACCTTGGTGAAGCCCTCTATGGGTCTCGGTGGCAAAGGCTCCCCCGCACGCGCGGGGATGGACCCCTGTCGGATTTTTGCTTCCTGTCTTTGGTACCGGCTCCCCCGCACACGCGGAGGCATGACGGGGAGTCCTCAGCGAACACGGCGAGGAGAAATCAATTGATGCCAGGAAAGACGAGACGGGAGTCGTTGCCCGCCCGTGATGGTCGATCGACGCGACAATGACCCGCGCTTCGGCGACCGGGATTAAGGCGTTTTTTAGCGACATCGAACGTAGGAAGACAGCTCGACCAGATTGCCGTCAGGATCGCGACAATAGAAAGACATGATCGGGCCTTGCGCGCCACGCTTGGTGACCGGACCCAGCTCGATGTCGATCGCAAGCGCCGCGAGATGTGACGCGACAGCCTCGGGTGTTGCGTCGACGAGGAAGCACAGATCGTCGCTGCCCGCCTGCGGGGTGCGCGCCGTGAACCACTCGGTTTGCGAACGGCCGGTCGGGCGCAGATTGATCTTCTGCGCTCCAAAGTGCAGGCTGGTGCGGCGCGCGCCGTCATGCGCCGGGGCCGCATCCTCGCGGCTCATGCCGAGCACCCGACGGTACCAATCGGCGGACAGCTCGACGTCGCGGACATTCAGCACCAAATGGTCGATCGACAGAACCTTCATGGTCGCCCTCCTTGGCCTTGTGGCGGTGTCTCCGCCAGCATGACGCCCGAGATGACGTTGCGGGCTTGCCATCGGCGCGGCCCCCCATATCGCGCGCCACGGGGCACCGTGCCGGCACCCGTTCAGGCGGTGTTGCGCTTCAGCCGCCGTTGGCGCAGCAGATGAACAGCGAAATAAAAGAAGAACAGCGGCACCAGGCAGAAACCCAGCAGGCCGCCGATGCCCTGCAGCGCGCCGGAATAGCCATAATGCGCCAGAAACAGGCCGGCGACGAAGGGCGCGATCACCGATCCCAGGCGTTCGATCAGGCGGAACAGGCCGATCACCGTGGTCTCACCATATTTCCTGGCTTCGGGGCGGCAGACCTCGGACAACAGCGCCAGTTGGGGTGATCCAACCAGCGCGTGGGCCAGCCCGAGCAGGGCAACGCCCGCGGCCATCGCCATCATGTCATGGCGCGACAGCAGCACCGCCGCGGTTGCGGCCAGCGTCGCGCCCAGGGCCAGGAAGCCCAGCCGCTGCCCCCATCTGTCCGAGAGCCGGGCCGCCACCGGTGACAGCAGCAACATCAGCAGCCAATACAGCAGCAGAACGCGGCCGATCGTGGCCTGGCTGACGCCCTGGTCGTTGAGGCTGAGCGGCAACAGAAAGAACAGAAGGGCGGTCAGGCCCATCTTGGTCGGAGCGCCACTGAACAGGGCAACCGCAATGAAGCGCGGATTGCGGGCGATCTGCAGCATGCTCTTGATTTGCGACGGCGGGTGGGGCCGGGCCGTTCGCGCCTGGGGCTGGATCAGACGCCAGCCGATCAGCGCCGTGAGCAGCGCCAGCCCGGCGGAGGCCAGGAAGGTTGCGGTAAAGCCGATCTCATTGGCCAGGATGCCGCCGATCGCCGGGCCCGACACCCCGGCCGTCAGGATGCCGCCGGCATAAAGCGCCATGGATTGGGCGCGGTCACGGGGGTCGGTATTGTCGATGACGAAGCCCTGGGCGGCCATGAACACGCTGGCATAGCCGATCGCGGTGACGCAGCGGGCGACGGTCAACCATAACAGGTCACCGACAAGGCCGCAGGCGGCGAGCCCCAGCGCCGACAGCAGGGCCCCGGTCAGGAAGACGCCGCGCCGGCCACGATGCTCCGAGACGCTGCCGGCGATCGGCTGCACGATCGCCCAGGTCAGCATGAACAGGGCGATCGGGGCGCCGATAACGATTTCCGCGGGCAGCCCCGGGACGGGCTCGAACATGTCCTTGATATAGACGGACAGGAAGGTGCGGGTCAGCTCTTCCGCCAGCGAGAAAATGAAGATGGCAAAGCGCAGGCCGACAATGCCGCGGAGCGAACGGGTATTGTCGTTCGGCACGGTCGTGGTCGCCAGCGCGGTGCCAAGCTGCGCCAGTGCAGCGGGGACCGGGCCGTTTCCCGTCCCGGCATGCCGGCGATAGCGCTGCGCCAGCGTGTCGAGGATCCCGTTGATGGCGCGCCCGATCATTGCCAGTTCGCTGCTGTCGCGGGCGCGAAGCCGGGCGCCGAGCGCGCCGCTGCCGACATGGCGGATGGCACCGACAATCTCCTGGATCGGTGCCAGAACGCCGGTGCCGATGACCAGGAGCAGGATTTCGAAATTCAACAGGATCGCGACCAGCAGGATCGAGCCCAGGTCGTAGATGATGTCGGTCAGGGCGGCCTGAATGTGGTTCGGGTCCATGCCGACATGAAGAATCGCGAGACTCTGGCCGCCGCGTTGCAGCGGCACGGCGGTATCGAGCAGGGCGCCGGGATCGAAATGTTGCGGTCCCGATTGCGGTGGTGCCGGCGCTTTGGTGTTGTCGTGAGCGCCATCGGTGGATTGATAAAGGATGATCCCGGCGGGATCGGTCAGGGTCAGGGCTCGGATATCACGGTTGTTGGCGATCGTGTCGTCCAACAGCTCGTCGACGCCCACCAGTTGGTTGACGGAAATGTTGAGATCAATCGCGCGGTCGAATTGAGCGATGACATAATGGCCGACGACCTCAGCCTTGCGCGCCAGCTCCGGTTCGATCAAGGGGCGGAACACCCCGTTGAAGAAGATTGTCAGGCCCATCAGACTGGCCAGCATCAACACGGTCATCAGCGCCGTGAGCTTCCAGTTGAGGTTGCGGATGAAGGAAGCGGGCGTCATGGCGCGGACCGTTGGCTGTCGGTGGCGTCAGCAGCGTCCAGGGTGGCACGAGCCGCCGTGATCGCGATGGCGAATTGATCCAGGCCCGGGGCCAACGCGGCGACGCTGACGGGAACGGCGCCGGTGGCTCCGGCGGCAAGGCCTTGGAGATAGTCCAGGGTCTGGTGAATCCGCCGCTGGGTGGGGCGGAAGGTGATCCAGACCGCGATCATGGTGACACCGAGGCTGAGGATCAGGCAGACGGCACCGCCCAGGACGATGGTGGGAATGGTGCGGTGAATGCTCTCCCGCGCGGCGCTTAGCGAATAGGTCAGGGCGATACCGCCGGCAATCCCGCCGATCGGGTCGCGCATCGGCGACATGATGACCTGCGAGCCCGCCGCCACCAGCAGGGTCGCCTGAGGCTCGGCTTTCTGATCGCGCAGCAAGGTGCGCAGCCAATCACTGGGCAGCGATCCGCTGAGCGCGGCGGATCCGGCCGAGGTCACGATCTCGCCGCGGTTGGTGAACAAAGTCATGCCGGTGATCCGCGATTCGCGCGACAGCTCTCGATTGAGAATGGCATCGAGATTCTTCAGCTCGGTTAATTTCAGGCCCAGATTCAGCGCCGATTCGATCTCGTGGGCGACACCGTTGGAGACGACGACAAAGCGCGAACTGACCGTTTCCTCAACCAGGGCTTCCATCTTGAAGTAGAACAACAAAATCGTGGATCCCAGGGCAAAACCCACCGCGATCTGGAGCAACAGGATTATTCGGGCGGATATTCCCAGTCTTACCATCATCTCAAGCTCGATATCGTGTCAGTTGTCGGCCCTGGGCGCCGGGGGCTGCCCCATAGATAGAGCCAAAATACTTAATTTTGTCGGAAATCCCGAAGGGCCGCGTCACGCAATCATGACGGTTGCCTGACCGGCGAATTCGATGCTGATGGCCCCGCCCCACAGGCACATCGCTTTGGAAGAATTGTTGAGCGCCGGCATGCTGTTGAGCATCACCGTGGCGGAGCCGGGCGCCCAGGGGGCGACCGTCATGGGAATGCAGGGCATCGGCGTCAAGGCGCCCAACGCTGCGATGGTTGCCGCGAGCACCATCGGATTCATGATACTATTGCACATGCCGAAAGGCATGATGTTGAGCAGCGGAATGCTGTCCATGATGTTGGCGGCTGGCATGCAGACAGTCAGATCCATATGGGTGGGTAACACCATCAGGACGCTGGGGGCGGCACCGAACGGGCATTTCGTGACGGCGCCCATGACACATTGAAAGGCCATATCCTCTCCTGTTCAGGACCGCGGTGGCGCGCCGGACTTCGCGGCGGCGGTACCGAAGGCGCTATGCCGCTGGGGATGGATCGACGGCGGGTTGCAACCTGGCCTCCAGGCTGCGAATCCGCTGCCAATCGCGCTCGAACACCGCGATATCGGCGTGTGACAGGTACACCTTCGCCAGCATTTGCGTCAGGTCGAGGCTGGGGCGCACCATATCGCCGATCCGGGGCAGGAGGTCGGCGCCGGTGACGCTGGGCAGCGCCCGGATGCCGCTGAGGTCTGGCAGTTCCCGGATACGTCCGCTGACCAGGATCGGCAGATACAGCACCATGGCATCGCGCTGGAACCGATAGCGGCCACCGAGCAGGGGCTCGATCTGTGCGCCGCCGTCGAAGGCATCGACCAGCAGCGCGACCTGATCGCGGCCGGTGCCCTGGCTGATCGCGGTGGTCGATCCCAGCGGGCCCATGCAGCGGGCGCCGATCTCGACCAGGGTTGGCCCCCGGGCGGTGATGCGGATCTCGGCGTGGCCGGCGCCCTCAGCGATACCGAGGGCGTCCAGCACCTGGACGGTGTAGGCGGCGAGCGGTGCCACCACCGCATCGTCGTCGCGGAGCAGGCGATAATAGTCGTAGACGAAGGGGGAATCATTGAGGGAGCGTTTGGCCGAGCGCAGCACGTCGCAGATGTAATGCCGGCCGCCGCGGCTGACGCTGTTGACGACATATTCGTCGCCGTCGAGATAGGTCTGAATCAGGGCCTGTTCGTTGGTTTGGCCGCAAAAATTGCGCGTCGCCCGGATTTTCGCGACCGCCTTTGCCAGGGACTCCGCGTCACGACAGAAATAAACATGGTCGGAAGAGGCGCTGTCGAGCGGCTTGGCGACCACCGGCCAGCCATTTCGTGCCGCCCAGCGCGTCGCCTCCCCGGTGTCGGCGACGACGGTTTGCCGTGCCGACAACAGACCGGCGGCCGTGATCCGTTCGATCATCGCGAATTTGTTGCGACGCATCGCCGTCGTTGCCGGATCGTTGCCACGGGTGCCCAGCGCCGCGCCGAGACGGTCCGCCAGTTCGACCGCCGACTCGTTTCCTGGCAGGACGAAATCCGGTTTGAAAATCTGTAACCGCGCGACCAGCGCGGGCAGATCGCCATCGAACGCAAAACGGGCGACGAAATCGTCGGGGACGAAGCTGGCCGTCAGCGTTGGCGACAGGTCGGGTCGGCTCTGCACCGCAATCACGCTGTGGTCCCGGCGGCGCAACGCCGGTGCCAGCAGACGGCCGGTGGAGTAGGGATCGACGATGACGGCGGTCATGACCGTTGTGGTCCGTTTGCGGCGGCAAAGGCCAGCGAGACGCCGGCCGCGGTGTCGACGACCTGGACGCCGATCAGACCATCGTCGATGGCGCGCATCTGGGCATCGCGGTCACGAATCGCGATGATCCGCAGCGCCGCCGCGTCGAACGGAGTCGGTGCGGATAACAGGTCGCGATACAGCAAATAGCGGTAGCGTGTGCCGTGCATCACCAGGATACGACGGACGGTGTAGCCACAATCCAGCATATTGCGCAGGCTGACCGGGTTGCTGAGGGCGATCCGGGTCAGGTGATGCGGCCGCCCGGCGGCGACGGCGTACAGCGTGCGCAGGCCGACGAAGTATTTCTGCAGATGGTTGCCGCGGTAATCCGGGTGAACCATGCAACTCGCCATATGAGCCGTGACTTCGGGCGCGGGGCGGGGCTCGGCCAGGTCGGCGGCAAAGGACGGCAATCCGGCCCGGGGCAGGCCGATCACGGCGCAGGCAATCAGACGCCCCTCGACCTCCGCGCCGAAGGTCACCCCGCGGTCACCAAGATGCAAGGCGGCGAAGTCCTGCGTTTCCGGAAAATAGGCGTCAATATCGGGCAGAGCCTCGAAGATCAGCGTGCGGAACGTTTCCAGTGTCGGGAGATCATCGGCGCCAAGCAGGCGGACAACAAAGGGCTGTTGCGACGCCGGCGCACCGTGCTGTCGGACGGTCCCATCCGCCAGGATCTGGCGCGGGGAGATGGCAAGCATGTCAGGAATCCTGAATGATCTCGGCGATGTTGAGAAGCTTCATCGGGGGGTAGAGGTCGAGCGTCCGGGCGGTCCCAATGCGCAACAGCAGGGAGAACCGGTTCAGTGTTTCGATCGGGATGCGATCTGCGCTCGCCGTGCCGGTCAGGATCTCCTCGGCCTTGATCCCGGCCAGACGACCGACATTGATGGCAGGGCTGACCAGGCCCATCAGCAGATTGGCCCGCCGAATTGGCAATTCCGTACAGCAGAAGGTCGCCAGCCGGTTGGTCAGGGCGGCGTCGGCGATGACGGTATTGTTGTTCGACGCCACCAGCGTATCGGGACCGATATAGAGCAGTTGCGCCCCTGCGGCGGCGGCCTCGCGGACCAGATCGGGAATGGCCCGGGCATCGGTGACACCGGCGGCATCGCGCGGCAGGGGCTTGTCGACGACCTCGACATTCAGCAGCGCGGCTTCACGCTTCAGATCGCGGATCGCGCCCACCATATTGTTCTCGGCCGGGTTATATACCGCGGCGATCCGCGTCCAGGGACGATAGGCCATGATGGTCTTCATCTGGACCGCCATGGGCGCGATGTGCCTTGTCCCCGTTACCGGCCGGTCGGGCTGCTCCAGCTTTTGCACGATATGCGAGGCAACCGGGTCGGTAACCGACGAGAACACGACCGGGATGTCAGTGATGAAGGCCGAGGGATTGGCTTCGTCATAGCGCCCGACCGTCGCCAGAGTGATCGGGGTGAAGATCGTGAGGATCAGGTCCGGCTTTGCCGCGCGGATCTGCGGGATCAGCGCGGCGACTTCACCAGGCTCGACTTCACGGATATCGATCTGGACCGATAGCTTGTTGGTCGAGCTGCTGGTCTGCAAATAGTCGCGGAAGCCGAGAATATCAGCGATCGTCTTGCGCGGGGTCAGCACGATGACCCGCTTGACGCGTTCGAGCGGAATGGAAATCGGTCCGGCGGCGGCCCGGATGCGTCCGGCAAACCCCAGCGACCCCGCCAACGAACCAGAGAGCCCCGCCAGGACGGTGCGGCGCGAAGGGAACAAGGCTCTATCCTCTCACAGAAAGCGAGTGCCCCAGCGGGCACTCCGGGGGCATTGATCCGAGGATACGCGAACCAACGCTGCGGAGGTCGTACGCGCCGGATACGCGCCGCCCTGCGGGATCTGCCTGATCACGGTCGAAATTGCCCCTGTCGCTCGACCGTATGATTGCACCGGTCCGCTTTGGCTTGACGCCAAGATCGCGACGATAGTAGCGGTCCCGGTCGGTTGGCGCGCTTGAAACTGATCCAAAGTGGCGAAGATTTTAGCGAAGAGGCGGTGCGGCGCCGTCGGGCTGCCGCCGGCGTCACCACGGTTTGCCCCGCCGGGCCGTTCACCGTCGCCAGAACAGCAAACGGCTTTTCTTGGATTTCGGGGCTTCTGGTTCGGGTTCGGGTTCGTCACGGTCAGTTTCGGGCGCAGGGACGCTATCAAGGGAGGTCTGGAAGGGATCATCGCTCGCGGCATCGATCTTGAAGGGATCATCGCGCGCGCTGTCGACCTTGAACGGATCGTCATCCACGGCATCGACCTTGAATGGATCATCATCCGCGGCCTCGACCTTGAACGGATCGTCATCCGCGGCATCGACCTTGAACGGATCATCATCGGGTGCGTCGACCTTGAACGGATCATCATCCGCGGCCTCGGCCTTGAACGGATCGTCATCCGGGCCGTCGGCCTTGAACGGATCGTCATCCGGGCCGTCGACCTTGAACGGATCATCATCGGGTGCGTCGACTTTGAACGGATCTTCATCCGTCACCGCAATATTGAATGGATCCTCATCCGTGGCGGCCGGTTCCGTCGCCACGGCGGCGGCCTCGGCGGCCGGTTCGTCAACGAGGCCGGCAACCGTGCCGGGCACAAAAGTGGGCATGCCGGTGCGAATCTCGGCCTTGAAGGCTTCGAACTCCCGGCGAAAACCGCGTTCAGCCTCGGCCCAGCGGGAGCGCTCCTGATCGAGCAATGTCAGCAATCGCGCTTCGCGGGCCTGCCCCTCGGTGTGCGCGGCTGCGAGCAGGGCGCGCAAAGACTCTTCGCGCGCCTCGGACGTGTCCAGGCGGACCACGAGTCGGTCGATGACCTCGCCGACATAGCGCTCAAAGGCCTGAAACTGGACCTCCAGAACCGTCGCATCGCCCGCGGCGGCCGTGGGCCGGGCCGCGCGACCATGGCTGGGCGTTGCTCGATTCGCGGCAGTGCGGGGCCGGCTGCGCTCCACCGGTTCAGCCTTGCCGGCCGGCGGCAGTCCATCCAGCCAGCGTGATACCAGCACATAGGAAACGCCAAGGTCCTCGGCGATCCGTCGGTAACTCCAGCCATGGCTGCGAAGCCGTTCCGCCATGCTCTGCTTGTTGGCGTCGGCGCTCCCGCTGCCCGAGAGCGGGCGCGGCGCCTCGGTCCCCCGGTTTGCTTCGACGGGGTTGGTGACCATGATCACGTCACTGAATTTGCCTTCACTCATCGCGACACCGTCCCGCCAAGGTGCGGCAACGCTCTGACAGACCGGCGTACCGACCGAAAGTCGCGCCAAACATCCGGTGTGACGGCCTGGACTCCCGCACCGGGTCGTCCGGAATCATCGGCGATCGCGACGGCGTCCTTTGCTCCCTGATCGTCACGGATGCGGCTCCCTCTGTCGGATCAATCCTGCCCTTTGCCAGGGGGTTGGCTGACACCGCGTGGTGGCCACGCCCCGGGGTGCGCGGGACCCGGATGGCGCGGCTACAACAGTCGGCCGGGAGCCGGGTCGATTTCTTCGATGTATCGGGCCATCAAATCGACCCCTTGTGCGGTCAATTCGACAAAAATCCGGCGTCCATCGTTTTCATCGGCATTACGCCTGACGATGCCATACTCACTCAAAACCATAATGCGGCGCAATGCCGTTGTTTGGGCGACCCCCGAGGCAATGCAGAGCGACGAAACCGATACCCGACGTCCGAGAAGATGCTGGATCATGAGATCGACCAACATGTCCCAGCACGGGTCCTCGAACAACCCACCCGGGAAGAACTTTTTGCGCAGACGTCGGTCTTGCTGGATTTTCCGCAGCACACGCATATGGCGTGATGCGGTGTCCGAAGCCGTGACATCGCCGCTGCCCGATTCGAGTTGCAACGTCTTGAACGTGTTGAGTAACGCCATGCAGTGGCGGCGGGCGTCCTCAAGGACGTCCGGGGCGAAAGTGGTCGCGGTTCGTGCGGATTGCAGGTTGGCCAGGGCCCGTCCCAAAGCGGCATGGAGTTGACTGCCATCGGCGCCGTCGCTGACCAGATCGGTCAGATGCAGATGAATCGCCCGTGCCGCATCCGTAAGACCGGCGCGCTGCGCAACGCCAATAAACTGAAGGTTACGCTCGTGATTTTGGATTCGCATTCGTTCAACGAGCGCCAGGCCATCAAAGTCCGGCATATCGATCGTGACGACCACAACCCCAACCCGCGGATCACTATCGACTGCTTCCAATGCGGCCACCGCCTCAGACGCAACGACGACGCGATGGCCGTTTCGATTGTAACGATATTTGATATCTGCTGCCAGATTGTGGTCATTGCTGTAGATGAGAATGGTATTGTCATGTAACTCGCTGGCTTTCGCGGTCGTGGCCGCGGGCATCGGCCAAGCCGCCTGCTTATTTTTTTCCACGCGCATGTCAGATTTCATTCACATTGCAGTTTCATAAAAAACACGCAAATGGCTTGGCAGTTATCTTAGCAAATGCTGAGAGCTCCGCCCAGCAATTTTATTAGGTCATTATCGTGACCGCGGCGCGGGCTCGCTGTCTGGCTGTGAACACGCCATTCAGGGGACCTAAAGGCTGCGAATGATCTTACCTCGCCCGGTTCCCGTCCCTTGCCAAGTTGGGATTCCTCCGCTTTGGATCATTTCCGTTTCAAGACAATAATGAAACATTGATGTCTTCGTGTTCATCTGGCACGCCTCGGGGCTTGCGCACCGGAGCACTGAATTATGCCGGACTTCAGAAGGCGGGTCAAAGACGAAGATGCCAGCAATCCGAGAATAGACATCTTTGTTCAGTCGTCGGTATCGGCGGCCATAAATTTGTATCACCGGCGAATCACTCCCCTCATGAGAACTTATAACGACAAAACCTCAATGTGAGGTGTAGCAAAACCGTCCCTGGTTGCGCCATTTTCGATGACAAGGCCTCCATCGTATCGCAGAACCCCTTGACGCTGACCTCGCGGACCACCGGTTGCGAGGGACCGGAAAACGCGTATGACGTGTGCATATCAGCGTATGATCTCGTTTTTAGATGTATTCTGCGCCGCGCAATCGTATCATATTCGTGCGCCCTGGCGATGTGCGGTCTATGCCGCGGCCACAGCCTGGGTGCCGGTGCGGGACGGTGTCAACCGGGGGATGAAGGATTGGCGGCGATGCGACAGGTTGGCGATGGCGCGGTCGGACTGCTTGGCGTTCTCGGCGGCATGGGGCCGCTGGCGACCGCCGATTTTCTGGCAAAGCTGGTTCATGAGACACCGGCATTGTGCGATCAGGACCACATCCCCTGTCTGATCATGAATGATCCGCGGATTCCGGATCGCAGCGATGCGATTCTCAACCGGGTCGGGGCGCGCTCGCCGCTCCCGGCGATGCTCGGCCTGATCCAGCGGCTCACCGATGCCGGCGTTTCAGCAATCGCCATTCCCTGCAATACGGCCCATTTCTGGGAGCCGGGCCTGCGGGTTCATTCTCCGGTCCCGGTGATCAGCCTGGTTGATGCCGTGCTGCACGACACCGCCGCGGCCGTTGCGGCGCTTGCGCGGGTTGGGCGTTCACCCGTCGCGGTCGGACTGCTGGGAACGGTGGGGACGATCCACGCCGGGATGTTCCAACGCCGCTTGACCGAACGCGGCATGACGGCCCTGACGCCGGATGACGGCGAGATGGCGGACTGGGTGATGCCGGGAATCCGTGCGGTGAAACGTGGTGACGTCGATCGGGGCAAGACCCTGTTGATGCAGGCCGCCGCGCGCCTGGTGGCACGGGGAGCGGCCATCCTGGTTTTGGCCTGCACCGAAATTCCGGTGGTGATCAAGGCGGGTGACTGGCCGGAAGCCACGGTCGTGGACAGCACCGCGGCCTTGGCACGCGCCTGTGTGCGCTATTTTCGCGCTGTCGATACGGCAGAGCGGCGGTCGCGGGCCGCGGCCGGCTGATGGACGCCGCTGTGAGGAAACTAGAAGAATCCGCGTGGATTGGGGATCTCTTTGCGATCATTGAATTTCAAAAAGCCCTTAACGATACGGAAAATGACCCATATTTCGATGGCCAACAAAACAAAAAAACCGATGCCGATGGGACTTGTCACGATTCCAACGAATCCGATCACCAATCCGATCCAAAAGGTTCGGATGAGCCAAGTGAAATGCGACTGGTAGATCGTACCGGCGGACTCGGCGCGCCGTAAATACGCGATAATAATGCCAATAATCGACGTAATGCCAATGAAAATCCCTATGCCATACAATATATAGGTTATCATTGTAATATTGCGAATCGCATCAACCCGTTGAGCTTCCGCCGAAGACGCGACGGCGTCGCCGCCATGACCGCTTCCGAACGCCATGCTACCCTCCTAATGCGAGAAAATACGGCATAGAACAGGAACGCCTCCCTGGACGGCGTTCACCTTCGACCACTCATGCGCTTGGCGCCAAGGGTAGGCGGGAGCCAGAATAGAAAGGCTACCTCTCAAGGCTACCTCCTTTGGCCGAGTCTCAGCAAGCCGATTTCGCGATATGTCCCGCGAGCTACTCGTCCACAGAGCAAAATGTCGCAAAAACAGATCTATTATCGGTGGTGTCGGAGCGCGATGTACGCCGTCTCACCCGACCATTGGCTCATCATGCTCGACGCTGGAGGACGGCGCGGATGGTCTCAGCACAGAAAAATTGCGGCGTGCCGCGGAGGCGGTATCAGCCTCGCTGTCAGCGTCGCGTATCGCCGCCCTTGGCCGGCATGTCCTCGACGACGACGCGGCCGTCCTCATTGAAGGTGCGCAGCGGTTCGACCAGCCGGCCGGCGCGGTACACGCCGTGCTGCAAGAGCTTGCCCGAGGGAAAGAAGCGCCTCAGATCACCTTCAAGCAGGCCGTTGCGGTAATAGGCTTGCTCGCTGATGTCGCCATTGGGGAAATAGCCCGTGGCCGGTCCTTCAAGACGGTCTTCGGCATGGGTCTCGCGGCGAATCAGCGTGCCTTCCGGACTGTAATAGCGGCTTTCGTCCTCGCGCCGACCGGCACGGTAGGGGATCATCGCCGAAACGAGACCGTTTTCGTGAAAGAACAGCGCATTGTCTTCGATCACGCCGTCGCGGTAAAGGAACCGGCAGACGGGGCGGCTTTGCGCGTAAAAGGTTGTGATTCCATCCTGGACGCCTGCGACGAACCCGGCGACCTGTGTCAGTTGGCCATTGGCGTCGTAGCTCCGCGTTTCGCCGTGGGCGATGCCATCCTTGAGCCGAACCCGGCTCGCCACCTGGCCGGTTGGGCCGTAGCTGATCGCCTCGCCGCTGAATTTCGCATCGATCGAGCTGCCGCTCAGAATCACCCGGCCCTGGTCGTCATATTGTTCGATCGGAGTGGCCGCCGGGGGGGACGGATCGTCGGCGTCGGTCGTCATGTCCTGCTGAAGCCTTTCCTGGGTCTCTTCATGCCTGCGGCGCCTTGCGCTTAGTTGATCTGGACAATGCCGCCCTTGATCGACGTCATCGCACCACCCGAAACCGTCGCCGTCGCGCTGCCATTCAACTCAGCGGTGGTGTCGCCGGCCACCTTCGCACTCAGTCCCTGGGCGCTGAACGCGAGGCTGGCCTTGAGGGTGAGGCCCATGCTGGCACTGACGCTGTAAGCGGTTCCCGCCGACGCGCTGTAGCTGGTCCCCGAGGTCACGGCGAACGACGTCCCCGATTTCGCGGTCAACGCGGTGCCCGACTGGATCGCAACCGAGGTTGCGGCCTTCACCCCGATATCGGCCGAGGTCGATGACAGGGCAATCGATTTGCCCTTGATCACGATATCACCGGTGACGTCGATCGTCAGGTTGCCCTTGACCGTGAGCGTATGGTCGCTGTCGGTGGTCTGGCTGTAGGTGGCGTGGCCGGTGTGGGTTTCGGCACCCTCGACCACGATCGTGCGGGTCCCTTTGGTGATTGTGTGGCTTTCGTTGCCCTCGCTGACGGTCATCGTGTGATCATTCGTGACGGTCATGCTGTGGTCATGCTTAATCGTCACCGTGTTGTCGTTGAGCACCGTGACGTTGAAATCCTTCTGGGCCTGAATGAACAGTTCCTCGCTGCCGGTCTTGTCCTCAAAGCGGATTTCATTGTATTTGCCCGATCCGTTGGCCGAGGACTGGGTCTTGATCGTGCTTTTGGTCGAATTGGCGGGCTGGGCATAGGGCACCAGCTGGGTGGCATTATAGACCGCGCCGGTGATCAGCGGCTGATCGGGATCGCCATCAAGGAAGGTCACGACGACCTCCTGGCCGACGCGGGGAAAAAACATGATGCCATAATTATTGCCGGCCCAGGGCTGGGCGACGCGCACCCAGCACGAACTCTGCTCGTTTTTCTGGCCGACCCGGTCCCAGTAGAACTGGACATTGACCCGACCATAGCTGTCGAGCCAGATCTCCTCTCCCTGCTTGCCGACGACCAGCGCGGTCTGGGTCGAGGCAATGCGCGGCTTGGTTGCCGTGCCCCGGGGCCGGTAGGGGACCGTGGACGGGAACGCCGTGAAGCGCGCGGTGAATTCCTCCAGGGTTCCGGCGATGCTGACGCTGTTCAGCACCACTTCGATGTTGAGACCGCTCTTGGGATGGTCGGCAAAGGTGACCTTGGTGCCCGCTTCCAGCGAACGGCAGACACCGGCGCCGCTGATCCGCTGACCCGGCAGCGTCAACCCCTGAAGCCGCATCTTGGCGATGTTCTCGCCCACCGATGTGGTCGTGAAATGGCCGGGATAATCGCTGATCGTGCCGACCCCGGTGCTGCCCGATGCGGTGCTGTACAGATTGGTCGATGGCGTCACGAAATCATAGTCGTTCTGGCCCACGGCCTTGGTGACCACCCGCTGTTCAAAGCGCAGGCTGGTGACGATATTGTCGTCGATGTCATAGGCTTCGTGGCCGCGATAGTCGATCGTCGCCATCAGGGACGATGTTGTGAAGGCACTTGGGGAATCGCCCCAAACCATCGTATGGGCGCCGTTGCTGTGGCTGAAATAGTAAAAAATCCCCTCTTCCTCGAGCAACCGGGCGATGAAGTTGTAGTCCGTTTCGTTGTACTGAACGCAATATACCCGCGGGGAATAGGTGGCGGTCAGCGATTGTTTGATCGCGGTATAGCCGGCACCGGAGCACACCGCGTTGACGATCTCCGGAACCGTCTGATTTTGGAAAATCCGGCAATCGCCGGAATGGGTCAGCATCCAGGGCCAGGGCCGGATCTCGGCCTCGTAATGGGCAACGCCTTCGCGTTCATCGAATTCGACCAGCTCCAGGCTGCTGACAATGCCGTTGATATAGCGCGAGGTGCTGCGGTCGGCACCGAACTGGATCGTCACCGTGACCGATTGCCCGACGATCTGGTTGAACGCGATGTCATCGTTGGTCGAGATCATGTGGACGCGATAGGTGAACAGGGTCGAGATTTCCTCCTCGCCCTCGATCGCGCGCAGCACCAGCGTGTCGGCCGCGAGCGGGGTCGAGATCGAAAGATATTGCTGATCCTGGGTAAAACGCTGTGCCATTGAAGCCTCTTACGACCGTGCGTCGCTGGTCCGGTCAGGTCGCCGGTTCGGCGGTGACCGTGAAGCGACCATCGTCGCCATGGTCGACAATGATGCGGCCGCCACCCTGTCCTGCGGCCAGAGATTCGAGGATGCGGCTGGCCATCTCCGGCATGATGTATTCCGACAGCAGGCTGTCGATCATCCGTGCGCCGGCATCGGAACTGAGCGCCCGATGGACCAGGGCGTCGACCGCCCGCGGTTCGACGACCAGCGTGCCGGTCTGGTTGTCGGTGGAGCGGCGGCGCAGCCGATCCAGCTTCATTTCGACGATGCGGCGGATCTGCTCCTCGTTGAGCGGCAGGTAGGGAATCACCGTGAGGCGTCCGAGAAAGGACGGGCGGAAATGCTGGCGCAGTACCGGGGCCAGGACGCGGCAGCCAATCTCGTAGGCGTCCTGGACCGCGCCGCGGTCCAGCGCGGCGCGGTCCAGCGCCGTCAGTTCCTGATCGCCCAGATTGCTGGTCAACAGGATCAGCGTATTGCGGAAATCGACGGCGACGCCTTCGCCATCTTCGAGCACGCCCTTGTCGAACACCTGGTAGAACATGTCGAGCACGTCGGGATGGGCCTTCTCGACCTCGTCGAGCAGCACGACGCTGTGTGGCCGGCGCCGGACCGCTTCACTGAGAACACCGCCGCTGCCAAAGCCGACATAGCCGGGCGGGGCGCCGCGCAGGGTCGCCACGGAATGGGCTTCCTGGTACTCGGTCATGTTGAGGGTGATCAGATTTTGTTCGCTCCCGGTCAACAACGCCGCCAGCGCCAGGGCGGTTTCGGTCTTGCCGACGCCGCTGGGGCCGCTCAACAGGAAAACCCCAATTGGCCGCCCGGGTTCGCCCAGTCCGGCCCGGTAGCTGCGAACCGCCCGGGTGATCCCGCGCAGGGCCTGGGGCTGCCCGACGATTCGCTCTCCCAGCCGCTGATCGAGGGTGGCCACGACGTCGATATCGTCCTTGGTCAGCGATCCGACCGGAATTCCGGTCCAGTTCGCGACCACGGCCGCGACGACGCCCGCATCGACCCGATGGGGCACCAGCGCCGTGTCGCCCTGTTCCTGTCGCAGCGTCTGTTCCAGGGCCTCGGCGCTGCGGCCGGCCGTCAGCGCGCTGTCGATCTCGGCGATCAGCGCCAACTCGCGCTGCCAGCGTTGTTGCAGGCCTGACAGGGCGACGGCGATCTCGCCGCGGCGGCGGGCGATTTCGTCGCGACGGCGGACATGGCCGGCACCGGTTTCGCGGTCAATCCGCTCGGTTTCCTGCTTGAGGATATCGTCCTCACGCTCCAGACCCTCGATCGGTTCGGGTTTGGCGCTCCGGGCGATCGCGACCCGGGCGCAGGCGGTGTCGAGGACGGCAATCGCCTTGTCGGGAAGCTGACGGGCCGGGATATAGCGCGCCGACAGGCGCACCGCGGCGACGATGCCGTCGGCGACGACCCGGACGCCGTGATGGCTCTCGAAGCGCTGCACCAGCCCGCGCAGCATCGCCGCCGCCGCGGCCTCATCGGGTTCGGGGACCGATATCGGCTGGAACCGCCGCACCAGTGCCGCGTCCTTCTCGAAATATTTCTTGTATTCGCCCCAGGTCGTCGCGGCGATGGTGCGGAATTCACCCCGGGCCAGCGCCGGTTTCAGCAGGTTGGCCGCGTCACCCTGGCCCGCGGCACCGCCGGCGCCGATCAGGGCGTGGGCCTCGTCGATAAAGATCACCATCGGCACCGCGGCGGCCGCCACCTCCTGGATGATCGACTTCAGGCGGTTTTCGAATTCGCCCTTGACCCCGGCGCCGGCCTGCAGCAAGCCAAGATCCAGGGTGCGGATCACCATGCCGCGCAGCGGCGGGGGCACGTCGTTGGCGGCGATGCGCCGGGCCAATCCTTCGACGATCGCGGTCTTGCCGACGCCCGGATCGCCGACCAGAATCGGATTGTTCTGGCGCCGTCGCATCATGACATCGATGATCTGGCGGATCTCACGGTCCCGGCCGATCACCGGATCGATCTTGCCGGCGGCGGCCTGGGCGGTCAGGTCGACGGTGTATTGATCGAGCATGGTGCGGTTGCCCGCAGCCGCCCCGTTGGCGAGGCGGGGTGCCAGACTGTCGCTGGTTGCCCCGCCGGCAACGGGACCGCCGCGATCCTCGCCCAACGGGCCATGGCTCAGGGTCCGCACCAGTTCGGGCAGGTCGGTCGCGGTGCGGTCGCGGGGCAGCCGCAGCAGTGTCGGTGCGACCTCGGTGACGTTGGCCCGGACGGCGTCGTTGGCGACGGCGGCCCAGAGCAGCGCCGGGACGACAATCAGCGGACTATCGAGATGGGTGACGGAGATCAGCAGGGCGGTCTCCATCATCTCGGGGACCCGGGGAGCGAAGGCCGGGGTCCGGGTATTTCCACGCCGGATCTTCTCTAGCGCCCGGTTGAGTTCGTCCTCGACCTGCGCGGCATCGATATCGTAATGACGCAGGATGCCTTTGACGACGGGGTGGTTGGCGCGCAACACCGCCAGCAGCAGATGTTCAAGCTCGACGTCGTAATGGGTGTTGGACACGCACAGCGCCGCGGCGCGCTCCAGAACCTTGCGGCCATCACGGTCGAGCTTGCCGATCAGCGATTTGATCTCGGCGGTCATGGAAATCCTCCCAAAGCCTTGGCGGGGAATAAAGTGACCCGACCGGGGGCGCGCCCCGCGAGCGCGGGATTGCGCAGCCATGACATCCAGCCCAGCGGATTGCCGCCGCGCGCCGACAGCCGCGTCGGCGGCACCGACGCGGCGGGCAATTCAAGGGTCAGGCGAAAATCCAGGCCGTCACCGCTGTAAAAGCGGGCCAGCGCCACCAGGGTGTCATAATGCCGCCCGGTGGGGAGGAAGTCGCGATAGCGCGCCAGACTGTCCACGCGCAAGGCGATCTCAAAACAGCTTTGCTGATCCCAGACCCGGCGACCGATCACCGTCTCCGAGCCGAGGCGGTTGTTGCGCCCGTTGGCGCCGCCACCGACAACGGTCTGGACATCGTCGCCAAGCGGCAGCCAGCGGCCGACGAAATTATGGACGGTGACGCCAATGCCGAAGATCGTGGTGATCATCTGTTCCAGGCCGGCGGCCGAGCGCACCCGACCCGCCAGCATCCCGGTGAAACAGGGCAGCATCCGGTCCAGCACGGGCGGCAATTGCGGTCGCAGCCAGGGGGTCCCGAGGCCGCTCAACGACCGGAGCGTCCGGGCGATCAGACCGGATTCCGGGTGTCGTTCCAGCAGGGGCTGGCTGCTTTGGCGGACCCGGAAAAAGATCGACATCAGCCGGTGATTGAAGATATCGAGAAACACCAGGGCGCCACGATCCCGTCGCGAGGCCCGGTCCAGCATCATGTCGGTCACCGAAGCGGGCAGGGGCCCGGCGAAACCGGTCAGGCCCAAGACCGGTGATCGCACCACGCCACGCCCGGAGGGCTCGCGATGGGCGGCACTGACATCGCTGGGCGGGAACGCCAGCGTGGTGACGAATTCCAGGCGCACGGCTTCACGGTCCGGGTCGATCCCGGTTCCAACCGGCGCCCAGTCGGCCGCCGCCCGCTCCAGCAGGCTGATCGCCTGCAGCCAGTCGAACAACCAGGGCTCCGCTTGGAGACCCTGGATCAGAGAACGGGTTGCCTGCCGGCGAACCTTGGCCATGTTTTCCAGGTTCCCTGCCGTTGAACCGAGCGCAATTTGAGTTGGACGAAGCTATTGACATTGACATAGAGCCCGAAGAAATGGGCGAGCACACCAGCGAATACCAGCGGGCTGGCGCCAACGAAACTGCGCTCGTCGATTTCGATCGTGGTTTCCAGGCCGCGGACGAAGCCGCGCCAGGCATCCTCACCAATCCGGTGCAGAATGGGTCGCGACGACAAAGCGTGGAGCCCGCGGATCTGCTGGTGGCAAGAGGAGTCATCCGGGGCGTTGACCATCAGCATCGCCTGAAGCGCCTTCAACCCCTCGGCCTGGTCGCTGAGGCTGAGATGGTTGACGGACAATTGCGAGATCAGTTTCCAGGCCGACATCGCGCCGATCGGTGCCGGCCGGCCCGCGGTCGGCTTGTCGAGACAGCGAATCGCCGCAACCGGCGCCGCCGCTTCGATCATCAGGATGGATCCGGCTGCGACCTGCTCCGGCAGGGTCCGGTTGGTGCACAGGGTGTGAACCAGCAGGGTCTCGTCGGAGGGCGTCGCGATATCAAGATCGAGATGGTGCAGGCTGAGATAAACGTCGGTGCCCGGAATATTGTCATGGGCCGTGATCTCGCGGGTGGCGGTCCAGAATCCGCGGGGCTCGCTGTCGGCCTGCGCGTGCTGATAGGAAAACAATGGCACGTAGCCATGGCGAACGCTGTCGGCGTCGCGCAGGCCGGTGACGTCGAGGATGCTGTGAACCTCGGTGATCCGTTCGCGGGCGGTATCGGGGACGACACGATAGGCGGTATGGCGATGGTTGAGCCGGATCGGTTCGGCGGTCCGCGTGAACAGGTTGACGATCGGGGTGCAGCCCAGCACGAAGGTGTCGGGGCGCAGCGTCAGGCGATTGGGGAGCGAGCGTGACAGCACCAGCAGGACGTCGACACGATCGCCTTGCAACCTGCCGGCCGGCAGGGCCAGATCATAGAAGTCGAATTTGCGCGGGAATTCGAAATATTCCTGCAGCAGCCGATAAGCCGGTTGGCCATGGTCGGGATAGGGCAGGACGCTGTCCTCGGCGCCAAAGCCGACGGCCTGCACCAGGGGTTGCGCCTGTTTGGCCGTATCGCGGCACCAGACCGGCGCCTGGCCGGGCATCAGGCAGGCCGTCGCCTGGACGCTACAGCTCAGCAGATCATGAAGCGCCGCGGTCAGGATGCCTTCGGCATTGATGAACACCCGGATCTTATCGATCGCCAGCGTCTCGAAGGCGGTGCCGCGGGTTTCCAGCCGCAGGCGCAATACCGCGCCGGCGTCGGTCCCGTCGAGGAAATCATAGCGTTCCGCCGGTTCGAGGGCGCAGTCGGTCAGCACCAGCGGCCACAGCGTCACGTCGTAACAGGTGCGATAGCGGCAGCGTACGCCCTCTTCGGTCAAGGCACTGAGGGCGGTGTGGCGGGGCAGGGTGTAGCCGGTCGTCAACAGACCCTCGCCAACGGCCGGTTCGACCCGGGCGATGCCCAGCGAGGGTATTGGCGCCACCCATTGCGGATACAGGGTCGCCAGCAGAGATTCGGTAAAGCGCGGAAACTCGCGTTCCAGATTGAGCTGGAGGCGCGCGGTCAGGAACGCAAAGGACTCGATCAGCCGCTCGACCGCCGGGTCGGAGGCCTCGTCCGGCCCCAATCCCAGGCGCCGGGCGATCTTGGGGTAGCTGCGGGCGAAGCCCTCGCCGGCGCGGCGGACATAGAGAAGTTCCCGTTCATATTGGTCCAGAAGATCTTCGCGGCGCATCTTATTGGGCCTGCGGCGCAGCACCGAGGCGGGTGGCGAAGAACAGGGGCTCGGTGACTGTCCCGAGGCGCAGTTCACCTTCAATCCGCACCGTCAATCGTCCCGCGCCGGTTCCGGGCACCAGCTCAACACGCGGCGCGTGCAGACGGGGTTCGAAAGCAGCAATCGCCTGCAGGATGCTTTTCTCCAAGTCCCGGCGTTGCCGGACCGACGCGGCGAACACGCCGCTGACGTCTGGAATGCCATAGTTGATAACGGTCGCCCCCGCGGACGTCCGGCGTTCCACCGGACATCGGGTCGCCAGCAGGCGCAGCAGCTCGCGCGTCACCGAGGTTCGCAGATCATCAAGGGTCAAGGCAATAGCCGAGGCGGAATCCGCGATCTGATCGGGTTCGAAATCAAAGAGCCGGTCGAAGAGCAGCGAACGACCGCCTTTTACGGTCTTCAAGGTGGACATCGCGCCATGCTCCTCGCGGCGAAGAAAGCAGATAATGGACAATGATCACGCAACACACACACCGGTTACGCGGTGCCGGTGATCGCACCCGTTATGGCCAACGACGGCGACGCCGTTTCCGGCGTCGCCGCAACATTGTCAAGCGACGCCAGAACCCCGGTTGTCCCGGTGATCAGGTCTTGACGACCGAACCGGTCAGGACATTGAACTCGATCTGCGTGTTGGTCGCGGTGGCTTTTTGCGTCTCGTCACGCTTGGTGTAGATCCAGGTGATATCGGTCGCGTTGATTTCGATCGATTCGGTCGTATCGCTTTCGCTGACGCTGAGCGAATGCTTGGCGAACAGCGGATTGACCAGGACGATCGTCAGCATGACGCCCCACTGGCTGGTGTCTTCACCGGTCGCCTTGAGACAATAGATCGCCCAGGTGTTGTTGGTCGCGGTGCCGGCGATCTTCGAGGTCAAAGCCGACTGGATCAACGCGATCGACGCCGAATCATATTTGCGCTCGAGCGTGATGTTGTTGACCTTCGGCGTGTGAACCGTACGGCGTGAACTCGCCGATACTTCCATTTCGACTTCGATATCCTGGTTCATGCTATCGCACATGATACCGCCGACAGTCGGAAGCGTCTTGTACAACTGCGCGGTCGGAACCGCAATTTCACATTCGCCGGCGATGCCGGGAATGGAGAGAACAATCGTTGCCATCGCAAATCACTCCAAATGGGGGCCGATCGGGGTTACCCGGCCATTGATGACGTCACTTCCGCCGCAAATCCGACGGGGCTCCGGAGACGAGGCACCCTCGATACTGCCGGCACCACGCCCGGCACGGGCCCGGCGTGGCGACAGTATCGGTGGCGCGTGTTTCAGCGGATCCCCAATACCGTCGCCGCGTCTGCTCAGGCTTCCTGGGGCGGCAATTCGGCGACAAGCCGAATTGAGGCTGACAGCTCTTCCAGTTGGAAGTGCGGGCGCAGGAACACGTTGGCGCGATAGACGCCGGGCCGGCCCGGAACATCGTAAACGTCGATACGGGCTTCCCGCAGCGGATACTGTGCCTTGACCCGTTGCGTCGCGTTGTCGTCGGCCGTGACGAACATCGAGATCCAGCGTGACAGATAGGCTTCGACATCGGACTTGGTCATGAACGAACCGACCTTGTCGCGCATCATCACCTTGATGTAGTGGGCAAAGCGCGACGCAACCAGGACGTAGGGCAGCATGGCCGAGAGCCGGGCGTTGCTGTTGGCTTCGTTGGTCTCGTAGACCTTGGGCAGATTAACGGTCTGGCCGCCGAAGAACGCCGCATAATCGGTATTCTTGCAATGCACCAGCGAAATCAGGCCGAGATCGTTGAGTTCTTTTTCACGACGGTCGGTGATCGCGATTTCCGTCGGACATTTCAGGGCAATGTCGCCCTCGTCGGTTTTGAAGGTGTGGGTCGGCAGACCTTCGACCTTGCCACCACCCTCGACACCGCGGATCGCCGCCGGCCAGGAATACTGCGCAAAGGCATTGGTGATCCGTGCACCCAGCGCCCAGGCGGCGTTACCCCACAGATATTTCGAATGATCGCGGCCGTCGACATCCTCGACGAAATTGACGCCCTCAACCGGAACCGTCTTCGGGCCATAGGGCAGGCGGACCAAAGTGTGCGGCAGCACCAGGGCGACGTAGCGCGAATCCTCTGAGGCGCGGAACGAACGCCATTTCACCATTTCCGCGGTCTCGAAGATCTTGCTGAGATCGCGGGGCGCCGACAATTCACTGAACGACGCCATGTCGAACAGCGACGGTGACGCGGCGGCGATGAAGGGGGCATGAGCCGCGGCGGCGACGTTGGAAACCTTCTCCAACAGGGCTTGATCCTGGGGATTGCGGCCGAATTCATAGTCGCCGATCAGAAGCCCATAGGGCGTGCCGCCCAGCGTGCCGTATTCGGCTTCGTAGACCGACTTGAACAGCGCACTCTGGTCGAATTCGATTGCCGAATCGAGATCCTTGGCCAGATCCTTCTTCGAGACATTGAAAGCGCGAATCTTCAGCGTCGTCGACGTTTCCGTATTCGCGATCAGGTAATGCAGTCCACGCCAGGTTGATTCCAGTTTCTGGAATTCGGCATGGTGGATGATCTCGTTCAACTGATGGCTGATCAGTTCATCGATCTGGCCGATGCGCTGGTTGATGGCCTCGACGACATCGACGGTGATCGCTGAGCCGGTTTCGGCCAGCACCTGGTCGACAAATTCGGCGAGGAGGTCGCGGGCATAGGGGCGTTGATTTTCCTCACGCGCCATCTTGCCTTCGACCATCATACGGTCGAGCAGGCTGGAACTGCTCGCAGTTTCGACGGACGTCACCATTTCGCGGCTAACTCCTTGGATTCCTGATGATCTTCCGAGACATGGGCCATCGCCACGATGTCAGTCAGCGGACGTTGGCTCGCCAGGCGCGGATTCTTCACCGGGCCCCAGGAGCTTCTTCAGTTCGTCTTTTTGTTCGGTGCTGGCGATCACGTCGTTCAGCAAGCCGCTGAGTTCGTCATTGCCGTCGAGCTTGGTCAACAGATCGGAGAGTTTGGCCCGGGCTTCGAGGAGCCGCTTCAGCGCCGGCACCTGATTGATGACACCCACGGGCCCGAAATCGCCGAGTTCTTTGAAATTCAGCAAGACATTGAGTTTGCCGCCGTCTTCCTGAAGCCGATTGTCAACCTGGAACGCAAGACGCGGTGTGATTGAACCGAGGACATCGTTGAAATTATCGCGATCAATTTCGACGAATTTCCGCTCCTTGACCTTGGGGAGCGGCGTTTCGGGCTTACCGCTGAGATCGGCAAGCACACCCACGAGAAACGGCAGTTGTTTCAACTCGCTGGCGCCGCCGGTGTGGACCTCATAGCTCAGCTGAACGCGCGGCGGACGGACACGGTTCAGTTTCTTCTGAATGCTTTCGCTCATGCTGCCTCACATGTCACTGGATCTGGCGCGAGCGCCATCGCTGCAGTCGCATCATTCGAGGGACGGGTCTCAATTGCCAGAAGAGATAGTGCCCATTTTGGTGGGAGTCCCTCTTGATCCCCTCCGTTTCGGACCTTTTGAGGGTGCGAAGCGAAGGGGTATGCCGCAGCGGCAGGCAGCAGCCCGGTCGGGCAGGGCGAAATAATCGATCAAAAATGGAGGAAACGATGACGTGATCGAACCCGGGTCGGGCGTCCTGCGCGTCGTCCGTCGTCCCGGATCAGGGCGGGCGCCGGCGTGATTCCGGTGTGGCATCAGGGACAGCCGGTCGCGTCGTTCAGCTCTTGAGATGTTCCAGAAGGAAATTCCGGGCTTCGACAAGTTGGCTCATCCGATCGGCGCTCGAGATCAAACCGGTATCGGGATGAAAGATCGGCGCCAGGCTGCGGAAGCGGCTGTTGACGGTCGGGGCGTCCAGCCCCCATTCGTGGGCAAAGCCGAGGATGTAGGCGGCCTGCGCCGCGTTGCGGATCGGATTGCGCTGGAGCCGGAACGCCAGGGTCTCGAGCGCGGCCGCGAATTGCTCCAGTCGGACCCGCTGGCGGTTGATCTCCTGTTCCAGCGCCTGGGTCTGCTGGACCGTCGTCAGGGTCAGGCTGGTCCGCTGCGTCAGGGCGACCACCGTCCAGGCCGCCTTGCGCACCGTTCCGGGGTCGAGCCGCACCGGAAACCGGATCCGCAGCTTCGGGATCACCCGGACGCGCCGCATCCTGCCATTGCTCAGCAGGACGTTATGGGTCCAGACATCGGCATCGGTCGGTTCCCCGGGATCAGGGAGGTTGGCGATGGTGACCGGGTCGAGAACGGTCAGCAGGTTCTTCAACACCAGCGATACGGTCGTGCCGCGGTCGGAGGCGATGCTGTCGATGGCGTCCTTGAGAGCTGATCGGCACGGCACGGTATGAGTGAACACGCGGCCTCCGCTATCGGCTTGTGCGTCGTATTGCCGGGCTGCATTCGTGGTGCCAGGAAGAGGCACAATCTCAGATAACACGTTCTCTGTCTCCATGATGCCGGTCCACGGTGCCAATAGTGGCCCGGAATCAGGTTGCGGGAATGGCCAATCATCACCGTTCTGAAATGATACAACGAAAGGCTGGTGGAACTGAAATGATTCAATTTTTGCGAAATTTGCTCTGTGCCGACGCTGCTTTCAGGACCAGCAAAGCGTCGCGGGCCGCCATTTCGAGTTCGCGAATCCGCTGCTGCTGACGCTCGACGCGCTGGTCGCTCAGGCGCTTGATCAGGCGCAGCCGTTCGACCTCTTCGAGAAGACTGGTGTCGATGGCGTTCTGGTCGAGATAGAACAGGCCCACCTCCAGGACCTCGCGCAAGGTCGTGGTCTGAGGGATCAGTTTTTCCAGCGCCGCCAGCGCGGCCATCCGTTCACCCGGCTGTTCGCTCCGCAGGCGTTCCAGGACCGCCCGCAATCGGCGCTCGCGGGTCAGCAAGCCTTTGACCGCCCGGTCAGCCCGGGATCGCAAGACCGATGCGGGCCCGCGGCGGCGCGGATTTCAAACACCCCGACAAAACCGCGGACCGGGCGCGTCGACTCGGTGCGCAGGATCGCCTCATGCAGGACCTGGGTCCGGAACCACGCCGTGCTGGCGTGGCGGAGATGGTCAAGGCTGTGCGTATAACGGCCCGACGGCGTCAGCCCGTAGCCGGTGCCGGCCTGGGCTTCGACGGTCACGGACATGATCCCGGCGGGTCGCAGGACCCGGGCGGCGGCGGCGAACAGGGGCTCCAGATCGCCGAAATAACACAGGACGTCGGCGCTGATCACGGCATCGAACCTGTCGTCACAATGCTGCAGAAAGGTGATCAGCTCGGCCTGATGCAAGGCGTCGTAAAGGCCGCGTCTGGCGGCACGGGCCAGCATGCCGGCTGAAAGGTCGACACCAACCAGCGTCCGGGCCCGCGGGCGGACCCGGGGCGCGCACAAGCCCGTGCCGCAGCCGGCATCGAGAATGTCGATCCCCTGGTGCGTGGTTGTCGTTTGGCTCCGTGGCCGCCGCGCCCTGCGGGCGCGCAGCAGCGCGTCGACGACGAGATCATGGGCGCGATAGGACAGGGTCCCGACGAGGTGGCTGTCGAACTGTTCCGCGGCGCGGTCAAAAACGGCCTCGACATAGCCGGCCGGGGCGCGGGGCGTGGTTTCGCCCAGCCCCGCCGCGGCCTGGTGGGCCAGCACGGCGTCTTCGGGGAAACGGCGCCGCGCCTCTTCGAAGAGCAAGGCTGCGGCAGCGCTGTCGCCGCGCTGCTGCAATTGCGTGGCAAGTTCAAGGATCACGGGCTTTTGCGCCCGCTCAAGGGTGATGGCACGGTGGCCCCAGCGAATGGCGGCGTTGGTTTGGTGGCCTCGGGCCAACGCCAGAAACAGCACGGCTGCGGCGTCGGTATGGCTCGGATCCAGAATTAGCGCCTGCCGGGCCGCTGTCAATGCCGACGCGAGCGCATCGGTGCGCAACAGGGTCCGGGCGAACAGGGCCTGGGCGGTCGCGGCCTCGGGATGGAGTTCGGCGGCGCGGCTGGCGGCGATCACGGCGTCGGCGTCGCGTCTTTGCGCCAGGAGCACGCGGGCGCAGCAGTCCAGCGCTTCCGGGTTGTCGGCGTCGCGGGCCAGGGCGGCGGCACAGACGGTCAGGGCCTGGTCGAGCTGTCCGGCGCGACGCAGCAGCGCGGCCAATTCGACGTAGGGCACGGCCCAGTCGGGTGCGGCGGCGATCGCCTCGCCAAAGGCCGCCGCCGCCGCCGCGGGTTGGTCCAGCCGCAGGCAGGTCCGAGCGCGGGATAGCGCGATCGTGGCCCCCTCACGTGCCGCGGCGGGCGGTTCTGCCGTCAGTTCTGTCGTCGGTGTCATGGCCGTATCCCTTGTTGTCGCGGTGGTTCCTTGATTCGGCATGATCACTGATTCGACATGATCACTGGGGCCCGCCAAAGGAGATCGAACCAACCTGACCCAGATTGGCCCAGCGCCGTCGTTCGAGATAAGCTATAGCAGCGGCAGAGGGAGGACGGCATGATCAACGGGTTCGGGCGTCTTGCGGTCATCCTTTGGCTCTGCGCCGTGGCCGGTCAGGCTATTGTGCTGTTTGCGTTCTATAGTGCGTTGTCGGAGGCGCATGACGAGGAGGTGGTCGCGCGGTTGTCCGCCTTGGCCAATCGCGTTGCCGTTACCGCCAATGAGCGGGCGACGATCGGCTTTCCCTTGGGGTTTCAGCAGGATCTGCAGCGCGTGATCGAGACGGTCGTGCGCGACGGCAGTGTCAGTCTTTACGTTTGCGATCCCAAGCGCCAGATCCTGTTTGCCACGGACCCCGATTCTCTGGGGGAGTTGGCATCGGCGTCATGGTTGGTGGGCGCCGAAGCCACCGGGTCACGATCATGGCAGGTCGTTGACAATGACGGCATCGAGGTCGGCATGCCGGTCAATGACGGGTTCGGACACCGCAGCGGCGTCGTGATTGCGCGGGCGCCCAAGCAAAGCGCCCGCGTCGCGTTGCTGGCCGTGCTGCAACAGACCGCGTCGGTCTCGCTGGTCTTTCTGGCCAGTGTTCTGGCGGTCTCGCTGCTGGGGATCCGCCTTGTCGTGGGTGGGGTCTATTACTCCGTTTTGGACCTAAAGCGACGGTATGATCGATTGAACGAGCTTTCGAAGAGCGCCGGCGCGTGGGACGTTCCGGGCGAGGGATCCCCGACGTCGCCAGCCGCGGCGGCAATCGCCCCAGCCGCGGCAGCGATCGCCCCAGCCGCGGCAGCGATCGCCCCAGCCGCGGCAGCGATCGCCCCAGCCGCGGCAGCGATCGCCGAGGTGATCCGGGGATTGCGCGAGATCGAGGCCGAAGCCGCGGCGATCGATGAGGCGGCGCCCGACGCCGGCCCCGCCGGCGCGGTGCGGGCGTGACATGAAAGCAACCCGCGGCTTCATGAAGCGCTTGGCGCCATTGCTCGTGCTGGTGCTCGTTGTGCCCTGGCTGGCGGCGTTGGCGGCGGCCCTGACCGCGGCGACCGGCCTGTCGGAACAGGCGTCGATCGCGCGGGCCGATATCGTGGTCCGGTCGATCTCGACCGATCTCGACCGGGCGCTGACGATCGGCGTGCCGATTGATCACCTGGTGGGACTCGATGAATTTCTGAGGGATGCCGTCGCGGTCTTTCCCGAGGTGCCACTGGTGATGTTGACCGACACCACCGGGCGCGTGCTGTTTCAGTTGTCGGCGCCGTCGCGGCCTGATCTTTCTGTCCGTTTTGATCGGGGCGACATCGACTGGACACCGTATGGCCTGGCGATCGCCTCGGTTCCGCTGCACAAGGGAACCCAGGTCGTCGGCGCTTTGCTGGTGGGACGGTCCACAGCGGTTCGGCCCGCCAACACCGATCGTCTGCTCGTCGACTTCGCGGTCGCTCTCAGTATCACCCTGGTGTTGGCCGTGCTGGTGCTGCGCGCCGTGACGCACACGATGATCGCGTTTCCCCTGTCGGTCGCCACGGCCCTCGACGGCAGGATCGGACGCCGGGAATTCGACCGGCTGGCGCCGCCGATCGGTCACGGGCAGATCGCGGCCCTGCTGAGCAGTATCAATCGGCGGGTGCTGTCGCTGAATGACGACTTCGCCCGGGTGCGCAGCTATCTGACCGAGGTCCGTGATCTCAGCTTCAACAAGCGGGCCGCGGCGGAGATCGCGCCGTTGCTGGTGCGGCTTGAGGCGTTGGGGCGGTTTTCACCCGATCATCTGGCCGAGATCGAAATGTCGAGCGCGGCGCCATGGTTCCATTTCGTCGCGGCGTGCAGTGCGTTCCTGCTGGCAAACGTGATGGGCGCGGGGGCCCGGTTTCTGCCCTTGCCGACCGTGCTCGGTCTTGCGTGCATCGGCATCGTGGTCGCGCCGCTGATTGTGGCGTGGCTCGGTCGTGCGTCGTCGCTGTTGGCGGTGTTGCTTCATCTGGTGTGGATCGGTATCGGTATGACGGTAGCGTCCCATGACCCGGCGATGGCGCAGGCGGCCATCACCGCCGGTGCTCTCGCCAGTTGCCTGTCCTATCAGGCGATGCGGGCACTGCCGGCATCCCGGGCGGTGCCGTTGACCGCGTCGACGATCAGCGGTCTGGTTGGTGGCACCGGTCTGCTGGTTTTGGGAAATGGCTGGCGCCATCCCGAAATCGTCATGATCATCGCCGGTGTCGTCGGGCTGGTTGGTCTGCTGGTGGCCATTCGGCTGGATCACGGCAGTCACCCCGGGGACTTCCGGATCCGGTTCCGGGAGCTGGTGGATGTCGATCGATGGTGGCGCCGCGGCGTGCTCCAGCCGCGCGGCTGGGCCGTGTGGTTGTTGACCGGGCTTGCGGTTGCGGCGACCGTGCAGCACCTGGTGGGGACTCCGGGCGCGCTCCGCGGGTTGCTGGAGACGTTTTGGATGCAGGCAATTGCGGCCTGGATCGGCGCGATCCTCGTTTCCTGCGTCGATGCGACCGGGATCGCCATGGCCTATGCCGTGACCGTCGCGCTGGCTGGATTCGTGCTGGCGGCGGTTCCCCAGGCACCGCCACTCTGGATGGCCATCCTGGCCGCGGCGCTTGGCGGCGGACATGCCGCGCTGATCGGGCGCCCTGGTTCCTCGGCGATGACGATGGCGGCGCGCGCCAGCCTGGCCTTTGCCGCCGGGTTGTTGGCGCTGCCGATCGGGGCCATGATCGCACGGGGGCTGGCGGCGGATGCGCTGATCGCCGGGTTGGGCTTGTTGGTTGCCGCCGCCATGGTGCCCGGGTTCCTGGCCGCGGTGTGGCAGTGGCTGCGTGATCGCCGTCGGGCCGGCGGCCTGCGGGAGGTCGCACCATGACGGTGGGCGTGGGCGACGTCGGATCGACACGGCAGGCCGCTGCCGCGGGGGCTGCCTCGGCGATGCGCCCGCGGTTCTCTGGCGGGCCGGTATTGTGGCAGCGTTGCGCGATCGCCGCGATCGTCGTTCTGCTGCTGGGAGTGGGCGGGACCGTGGCCCTGGGTTTGGTGCGCGTTCACCATGACCAGGAACGTGAGGTCGACGAAAAGAGTCGTTTTGTCGCCCGTCTTTGGAACAAGCTGATCGATCAGGGTAACGCCCGGACCGAGGAGGCGCTCACCGGCGATCTGACGCTGTTGCGGGCGGTCGACAGCGGGGACACCGCGGCGGTCCGGGACCGGATCGATCAGAGCGGGATCGCGTCGCTGGCGGTCGTCGATGCGGCGACCCAGCCGTTGATCGCGGTGCCGAATGCGGCGGCCGCCACGGTGATCAGCGCGCAACGGGTCGGCCAGATCCTGTCGCAGAACGTCAAATATAGTGACTGCATCTTTGAGAAGGATGGGGCCCGTCTGGTGCTGGCGATGCCGATGCCGGGTCGGGCCACGGCGGATCGTGTCGTCATCGCGACGCGGCCGATCGACTCGCTTCTTGGTGCGCTGGCCGGTGTCATGGATGGTTCGGTCTTTATTGTCACCGGCAAAGGGATCGTGTTGGGCCGTGTCGGTGCCCTGGCCTGGGACGATGTTCGCGCCGGTTTCGACCCGGCCCTGCCCGGGATGGGACGTGTCGACAGTAATGCCCGCGTCCTGGGCGTGCTCAATGTCCGCCTGCCCGATATCGCCGAGGACGATTCGATTTTTCTGGTTGTCGCGCGTGAGACCAGCTTGAGCGACATGGCCGACACCCTGTCGCGCACCGTAGCGGTTGGCCTGATCCTGCTGCTGCTGCTGGCGGGTGGCGCCGCTTTGGTCTGGTATCATCGTCGTGCCTTCGGGCCGTTCAATGAACTGGTGACGGCGCTCTCGGCGGTCGCTGACGGCGAAACTGCCGTCGCGGTGCCGGGAGGCGAGCGGCGCGATGAAATCGGCCAGATCGCCCGTACTCTTCAGGTGTTCCTGAACCGCAGCCGGGCAATGCATCACGGCGAAGGTCGCCGCGCGCGTCAGTGGAACCGTCAGCAGGTTTTCATCCGGCGCCAGATGTTGCGCATGGCCGAAACCCTGCCGGAGGAGGGACGCCGCGAACTGCTGGCCGATCTGGAGCGAATCGAAGCGGCGGTTCCGACCCGTCCGGGCGGCCAGATTGCCGATGACGCCGGGACCCTCGCCGTCGCGTTCGAGGTGATGGCCGAGCGGGTCGGTCAACAGCACGGCGCCATGGACCGAATGCTGTGCCAGCTTCAGGCCGCCCTCAACACCAAGACCGAGCTGGTCGAACTGCAAAAGCAGTTCGAGATCGCCCGCAAGATGCAGCAGTCGATCCTTCCCGTTGGCCTTCCGGTGCGTGACGACCTGCAAGCGCATGGGCTGCTGGTTCCCGGGGCGGAGTTCGATGGCGCCTTCTATGATTTCTTCATCAATGGTGATGATCTGGTCATCATCATGGGTCAGGTTGAGGGCGGCGGTCTGGCGGCGGGATTTCTCACCGTCGCGGCGCGCGCCGCGGTCCGTGTCCTGGCGGGATCGGGGTTGGGCCCGGCCGACTGTCTGACCGCCGCCAATCGCCTTCTGACCGGCGACAACGCGACGGGCGTCGAAATTGGCCTGCTGGTCGGTATCATCAATGTTCGCAGCCGGCGGTTCGCCTTTTCCGCGGCCGGCATCCCGGAGCCGTTTCTGCTGCGCCGCCTGGGTGACGTCATCGACGTTGCCACGCAGGTCAATCTCCCGCTGGGGATCGATGCCCAGATGGTCATGGTGGAGACGGTCACTGAATTTCCGGTTCCGGGAACGCTGCTGATCTGCGGTTCCGGCCTGCTGGACGCGGTCAACGGCTTTGGCGTGGCGTTCAGCCGGGCCCACATGACGTCGATTCTCAGCGATCTCGATGATTTGTCGGTCGACCGGGTTTTGGCGACCGTCGCGTCAGCCGTGGCCGAGCACGCGGGCGGGGTGGCGGTGCCGCGCGATCGCATCTGTCTGGCGGTCCGGGTGCGGTCGTGATCGCGGGGTGGCGCGGCATCAGCCGGCTGGTGGCGGTTGCGGTCGCCCTGGCGGCCGGGAGCGCCGCCGCGGCAACCGGTGCGACAACCGGGCCCACAACCGGGGCGGTGCCCGCGACGCGGTTGCCGTCATTCTATCAATGCACCCGGTATTTCAAGGTCGTCGAAACGACCTATGGCGTGCCACGGGGCATGCTGCACGCCATCGCGGTCGTCGAATCGGGGCGAAACGGTATTCCCTGGCCCTGGACGCTCAATATCGAAGGGCGGGCCGTCTATGCCACGTCGCGCGAAGAGGCGCTGGCGCTGATGCACGGCCAGGACGGGCGGTTGCGGTCGGACGTGGCAATCGGTTGCATGCAGCTGTTCAGCCGCTATCACGCCGCGGCATTCCCGGTCGATGACTATATCATCGATCCGGCGACCAACGTGGCCTATGCCGGCGCGTTCCTGCGCTTTCTGCATGATCGGAATGGTTCGTGGGCGGCGGCGGTGCGGCTGTATAATGCCAAGAACCCGCAGGCCCAGGACTGGTATCTGTGCCGGGTGCTGTATTGGCGGGCGCGGCTGGGGTATCAACGACAGACACCGGCGATGGATCGGCTGTGCAGCAGCGATACCCCGCCGGTATCGTCCGCCGGGGCGGGGATCAAGGGTGCGACGGTTGTCGCCCGCGCACCGGTTCGTTAGGGTGGGGGGCCGGTGTTAAAGAAGGTGCTGTTGGCCCTGCTGGTGATCCTGCTGATGGGGATCGCTTTTGTTGTTGGCTACCTCGTGCGCGGCGGTGCGGCCGGCACCGCGGCGGTCACCGTGCCGGTGCCGGGCGCGCCACCCGCGGCGCCGGTCCTGGGCGCGACGCCTGCGCCCGCGGCGCCCGGCCCCGCGCCTGCGGCGCCTGGCAAGACCGGCAGCGTGACGCCGGGTGATGCGAAGGCCACGGCGGCGGACCGGGCGGAGCCATCCCCGTCAACGCCTGCCGCGTCCTCCACCCTCGGTGCGGCGGCACCGATGGCGGGCGATGCCAAGGCCGGTGATGGCGCGGCCGCCGGCAATCCCCCGTCGGGAGAATCGGTGGCCGGAGCCGCCGGACCGGCTGCTGTGGCGGTCACTGTCAGCCCCGTGACCCCGGGTAGCGACGGCGCCCCGATGTGGACGATCGAAATGGGCGCGTTCCGCTCGATGGCAAACGCCCAGGCGTTCGCGGCGACCCTGGTCGGTTGGAAATTGCCGGTGGAGATCGTCGAAACCCTGGATTCCGCCGGTGAGATCTGGCGCCGCGTCAGGGTCGGCAAATTCGCCGACGAGGAGCAGGCCGTGGCACGCCTGCCGGACATCGAACGAGTCGTCGGGATCGGTGGCGTGATCGTCGAGAGTCAGAAGACCCCGGTGCCGGCAAAACCATGATCGGGATGGTTTGGCGCTGCCGCGCTCGAATCATGCGGGTGTCACGATAAAAGGCAATCTCTTGGGGTTCGGCCTGGGTTAGAGTTGTATTGGCGGTTCCCGCTGGTGCGCCGGGAAAGCCCGTCACAACCGAAGCGATTCAGAGGCAGCAGCGTGAAAGTATCCGTCATTGGCATGGGTGCGGTCGGGAGCGAGTTGGTCGGTTACCTGATCAATCTGTCCGAGGTGTCCACGATTGTCGCCGTTGACCAGATTCGCGCCAAGGCCGAGGCCGAGATCTGGGATTATGCCCATACAACCTCGTTCATTTACGCCAAGAATCCGGAACTGGTGGTCGGCGATTACTCCGACACACGGGACAGCGACGTCGTCGTAATCACCGCCGGCGCCCAACTGGGCAAAGGCGAGACGCGCGACGTCCTGGTTCAGGTCAACAGCAAGGTCATTCGTGAGATTATCGCTCAGGTCGAAACCTATTCACCCGAAGCGATCGTCGTGATTGTCACCAACCCGGTCGATGTCATCACCCATGTTGCATTGAAGCATTCCGGCTATCCCCGGACGCGGCTGATCAGTGCCGGGACGATCGTTGATACCGCGCGCCTGATGCGGATCCTCAGTGACCATGTCAAACTTGATCCCAAGAATATCTTCGGCTATGTCCTGGGCGACCACAGTGCCACGGGGTTCATTCCCTGGAGCATCTGCAATATTTGTGGCCTCGATGTCGACAGTTATTGCCGACTGAATGACGTCACGCCGATCGATCGCGACCGGGTTCACCAGGACGTCATCAATATCGGCCTGGAGATTTTCAATCGGAAAGGGAACACCAATCACGGCATCGCGGCCAGTGTTTTCCGTATCATCCGCGCGATTGCCGCGAACGAACATTCTGTTCTTCCTGTCGGTGTGCTGCTTCAGAAGCAATATGGCGTCGACGATCTGGTTATGAGCGTCCCATGCGTCGTCAATCGTACCGGCGTTGCCAAGATTCTGAGCTATCAATTCACCGAGGATGAGCAGGCGGCGTTTCATCGCTCTGAACAACATCTTCGTGATCTCATTGCCTTGACCTGATCCGGGACCTGATCCGGGACCTGATCCGGGATCGGATGGCAATCCCGATTGCGGTTGTGCCCGCTTTCCTTTTTGCCTTCGGGGCGGCGGCGGGCGAGTTTGGTTCACATTGGACCAAAGAGCCGCGGCGCGTTCGCGTTGAAAGCGGGCATTGTCGCGCTGGATCAGGATGATACCGGTCGTTCTTTCGCGGCCCGCTTCATCAGGGCCGTGACGTCGCGGGTCCGGCAGCGGGACTGCGGCGTCGTCGTCCTGGTTTCGTCACGGGATCCGGCCATGGTGTTGCCGCGGCTGATCCCGCGATCGCGACCACCATGATGTAGACTACGCCATAACGAACCAACAAACAGGGGATTTCAATCTCTGGAATGGTTTAATCCGGTTATGACAAGGGGCTTGTCCGCGCCGCTCGCACAGGGGAGGCCTGTCGGACGTCGGGTCGCTGCGGAGGATGCCGATGACGATCAGTTTGGGGCGGTGGCAGACGGTCGGGTTGGTCAGCGGCCTGATGGGGTTGGTGCTGGTTGCGCTGATTTTGGGGATTGCCTTGGCGGCATCGGCGTTGCGGTCCTCGCCGGCGGACATGGCCGCCGGCACCGGGGCTGCCGGGGCGCTGGCGTCACTGACCCCGGGTTCGGGCGGCGCGGCACCCGCCGCGCCAGGCCCAAATCTATTGGGTAAGGTTGGCTCGTCGGTGCAAAGCAATCTTCGGGCGACGGCCGCGGTCAAGGCCGCGGGCCTGTCCCGTGATTCGGCGGGTCAGACCGGGCGTGTCTTGAGCAGCGTTACCGATCCGTTCACCGGTGCTGCGACCGGGACGGCCCGGAAGTTTCTGCCATCATGGATGCAATCTTACGCAGGGATCGTCATCAACAAACCGGTGGCGGTTCTGCGCACAACGGTGAGCGGGAATGTGGCGTCACGTGTGACCGGGGCGAGCCAGGCAGTCCTCGACCCTCAGGCCGTTGTCAACCCGACATCGTCATCGTTATCGTCGTCGCCGTCCGCGGCCCCCGGTGCCGCAGCGTCGGATGTCGCGGCGGTCGCACCGTTTGCCGAGACCGCGTCGCGGCACTATGCGGTTGAACTCGGTCGCTTTGTCAGTCAAGCCAATGCCGAGGCGTTCGCCGCGGATGCGGCGCGCCGTGGTGTATCCTGTCGGGTCGAGATCGTGCCCGCGCCCGGGTCATCGACGCTTTATGCGGTCCGCTCGAGGCATTTCGACGATGCGACGACGGCGGCCGACGCGGTCGATGCGATGCGGCGCCAGGGCATCGCCGGCACCGTGGTAACCCTAGCCGAGAGCGGAGCGTCGTAGGTGCGTCATACTCTTCGGTTCCCGCCGTGGCACCATGCCAGCGGTGGTCCGTCACGAACGCCGGAACGACCGGTGTTCGTGCCACGAGTCCTGGTTTCGGCCCTGATAACGGCCCTGATCATGATGGTCGCGGCCTGCGGCAGCGATGGCCCCGGGCAAAGTCTGAATTCCGTGAAGTTCACAGTGGATTCCGTTGCCAATGATACGGCCCCGGTTGCAATCGACATCGTGTTTGTTCGCGATCGGAAGTTGCTGGAACAGGCGGGATCATTTACGGCGGTGGACTGGCTGGCTAAACGCGAACAGCTGATCAAGGACAATCCGGACGCGATCGAGGTGCGCAGCTGGGAACTGGTTCCCGGCCAGGCACTGACGGCCGACGTCAGCGATGCCGATGACGCCTATGGGATTCTGGTCTTCGCCAACTATGCCGCTCCTGGACCGCACCGATTGCGGATCCGGGCCGATGCTCGCGACATCACCCTCAAGATCGGTGCGAACGATGTCGAACTGCTGCAACCCTGATTTCGCCGCTCCCGTTCGGAGACCGGAATGACCGAAGTGCGTGACATTCCCGATACCATCGCCTGGCACGATGGCATGCTGCTGGCACCGCAGCACTTTCAACAGATGTCGCTGCGCGCCGAGTCGCTGCTGCACTATCAACTCAGCCGGGCTTTGCCGTTCCGTTTTGGCGTGGTCCATGTCCAGGTCGACCGGGTTCGCCTGGTGTCGGGGTTGGTCCGGGTCCGGGAGCTGGAAGCGGTGATGCCCGATGGGCTCGTGCTGAATTATGCCGGAGATGACGAAGCGCCGCTGGAGATCGACATCTCGGCCTATGCCGATCCGGTCGGTCAGACGCTGATCACGATCCATGTCGCGGTGATCGCCGGTCGTGGCGATCGCGGCGCCGGCGCCGGGGATGCCGCCCGGTTTGTGTCGGTCGAAGGGGCGCCGGTGCCCGATCTCAGCAGTGGTGACGAGATCACGATCGCCCGATTTCGGCCGCGTCTGACGCTGGTCGCCACGATTGCCGCCAACCAGAAGCCGCCGCAGAAATATGTGTCGATGCCGATCGCCCAGGTCTCGTTTCGCGACGACGCCTTTGTGGTGACGGATTTCGTGCCGCCGACCCTGGCGGTGACCCCGAATTCGGCGCTGGGGATTCTCAGCGCCGATATCGTGCGCCGGGTGCGGGAAAAGGCGCTGTTTCTCGCCGAACGATCGGGGGGTGGCGCCGCGGTTACGACGGTTCCCAATGAAATGGCCGACGCCGCGCGGGCGGAGATCCGCAGCCTGGTCACAGGCCTGCCACCTCTGGAGGCGCAACTCGCCGTCGGGGCCTGCCATCCCTTCGATATCTATCTGTCCTTGTGTGCCCTGGCCGGTCATTTGTCGGCTTTCGCCAGCGGCGCCGTGCCGGCCAAGCTGTCGCGCTACGATCATCACGACCCGATGGCCGCCTATAGCGAAGTCCGGGATTTCATCCTGCGGATGATCGATCGCGTCAAGGAAGGGGTCGCGCGCATCGCCTTCACTTTCGAGGACGGCATGTTCGGGCTGGTGATGGAGGAAGCCTGGCTGCGCGGCCGCTTGATCGTTGGCGTGCGCGGGCCCGCCGCCGCGGCCGTCGCCGAAATGACGACCTGGATGTCCAACTGCATCATCGCCTCGCGGTCGAAGCTGGAGGCGTTGTCCGGGTTGCGGATCAAGGGCGCGGACCGCCTGGTGCTTGAGGATGGCAACGAGGGCGGGATCGCCGTCCCGCGGGGGATCGTTCCTTTCGAGATTCGCTATGATCCGCGTTATATTGTTGCCGGTGAACCGCTCGCAATCTGGAACCCCGATACGCTGGCGGCGCGTTTCCGCCCGCTCGAGATCATTCTTTTTGTCAACGCCTGACCGCAGGCCTGCAACAAGAGCAGCGTCTTAACAGGAAATGTCGCAAATGCTGCACCGTCGCGATCTCGTTGATAACTTTCTGGCGTTTGCCGGAGAAGTCAGCCGCCATCGGCAGGCCGTGGCGCGGTCGCGCCCGGGAGTGCCTCCGGGGGGCCCGACAGCGGGGGATGCCGAACCCGTCGTGGCCGGCCTGCCGGCGTTTCTGGCCGATACCCTGGCACCGACGCGGGCGGCCGCGCGATCGGCCGCCGCCGATCCGCTGTCCGTGCCGCCTGACCCCGAAATCCTGCTGCGCCGTCTTCAGGATTACATTGAAATGCAGGCCGCGCAGTTCGGCCGGACCGCCACGGATCTGCTTCTGGGCCAATATCGCGAGGTGCAATACGCGATGGCGGCATTGGCGGATGATCTGTTTATTCATGAAGTCGAATGGAATGGCGGCGACATCTGGCGCTCGGCGCCGCTGGAGCAGGCGATGTTCCGGACCCGGCTTGCGGGCGAACGGGTTTTCGACCGTATCGATGCCTTGCTGGCCAGCAACGATCGCCGACTGGTGCAACTCGCGGCCGTCTATCTGCTGTTGTTGGGGCTGGGGTTCAAAGGGCGTAACCGGGTCCCCGGCGGGGACATCGAGTTGCACAGCTATTCGGCCCGGCTGTTCGAATTCGTGTCCGGTCGCGAGGCCGAGTTTGAATCGGGACGGTTGGAACCGGGGCGAACCCTGATGCCGGCGGCCTATGCCCACACGCTCAATGACGGTCCGACGCGGGGCGCGGGTCGCGGGATCCGATGGCCACTCGTGATCACGGGGTTGGTGGTGGTCTGGCTGCTCGCCGGTCAGAGCGTCTGGTGGGCTGCAACGGCCGATATTTCCAGTGCCACGGATCAGGTGCTTCAGGCATCGATCCGGGTCACGCACTGAGGAGATCCCACGATGGATATCGTTGGCACCGTTCTCTCCGCCGTCGCCAGCCACCATGTCTGGTTTTTCATCGCCCTGGCCGTGGTTGTACTGCTGATCCTGGTCGCGATGACGTTGATCCTGATGCGGGGCAATCGGCTGCCGCCGGCGCTCGACAAGGCGATGCCCGAATTCAGCGTCAAGGACGGCGCGATCCCGGCCGTGCTGACCGAGGCGGTGGTCGATCCGACCCAGCGCGAGGTTCGCGGGCTGTTTCGTCGTGGTGTCGCGGCCTATCGCGAAACGCTGTCGCGGAATCTGTATCTGGTGCCGTGGTTCGTTCGGGTTGGCAGCAGTCCGTCCCCTGATGGCGGATTGCTGGCTTGTTACGACGAGTTGCGTCCGCCGGTTGGCGGCACACGGGCGGCCGGCTTTTCCTGGCGCTTTTATGATCGCGCTGTGGTGATCGACGTCGACGATGCCCGGGTTGCCTGGCGCGGCGTCCTGGATCATCTGGCGCGGCACCGGTCGCTGATGCCGCTCGACGGCGTGATCGTGACGATTCCCCTGGCCGATCTCGGCGACGTGGCGACGGCGACGGCCCGGGGGACCGACCTTTATGGCCAGTTGTGGGAGGTGCAGCGCACGCTGGGCTTCACGGTCCCGATCTTTGTGGTGGTGACCGGCTGCGAAGGGGTCGCGGGTTTCACCGAATTCGCGGATCACGTCCCTGAAACCCTGCGCCGATCGATCCTGGGCTGGTCGAGCCCCTATCCGCTGGCGACGGCGTTTTCAGCCGACGTCATCGGTCAGGCGATGCAAGCGGTTTCTGACGCCTTGCTCGCGGTGGAGCTTGAGATTTTCGGATCGTTGGGCGTCGACAACGGCATGGCACTGGTCCGGATGTCGGAACGGGTCGCTACTCTGACAACGCCGCTCCAGGCTCTTTTGGGAACAGCATTCCGCCGCACCGTCTATCAGGAATCACTGTATTTCCGGGGGCTCTATTTCATCGGACGGAGCGACCCGACGGCAGCCGCCACCTTCGGGCGTGACCTGCTGTCACGCAAGGTGTTCAGCGAAGGCGGTTTGTCGAAGCCGAGCCGGTCGCTGGCCGCAGCCCGAACCTGGCGGCGCTATGCCGGTCCCGCGGCGGCCGCCACGGTTGCGGCCATCGGGTTGTTGCTGCTGGTGATCGGCTATCGACAGGCAACCCAACTGTCGGATCGCCTGGTTCCGATCCTGGCGGATCTACCCGGTGGGCTGCAGCGGGTTTCCGACCAGCGGCCTTCGGTGCAATCGGGCGCCGGGATTCCGCCGACCTTTACCGATCCCGCGGCCCGCTTCGTCCAGACGGTTGCGGCGCTGCCCGACCAGCCTGCGGTCAGTGTGCTGCCGGCGGCATGGTTCAGCGATGTTCGAGGCAGTGTTGCGCGGGCGCTGGCTGTTGGATACCGGCGCCTTGCGGTGGCCACAGCGCGGGATGTCATCGAAGACCGCCTGCGCCGGCTCGCCCGCGACGGCGTGCCGTCGCCGAGAATGGCCAGCGGCTTCGACGGTGTCAAGGCGCTCGCCGCCGAGATCGGGATTACCGAGGGGGTGGTTCAGGCCTTTAATGCGATCGATGGCCAGGATCCGCGGTTCGGTGTCGACGATGTGCTCAATTTCGCGTTCAGCAACGCGGCGGGTAGCGGGGTTGCCGATGGTTTCGAGAGCCATCTCCAGCCTTGGATGATCGCCATTCCACCAGCGGGCGGCATGTTCCCGGCGCCGGGGCCTTCCAGTCAGCATGCGATCGATGTCTCGGCCTATCGCAGCGGGATCAGCGCCCGGTTCCGCTCGGCATGCGATCGTTATTTCCGGGAATTGGCACAGGGGGGACTGAGTTCGTCGCGGTTGTCGGTGGCGGCCACGGAACTTGCATTGTTGTCGGATGGCCATCGTTCGGGCCTTGATGCGGCGGTCTCTTTCGCCGAAGTTTCCGCGGCGTTCAACGAGGCGGCGCACGACCTGTCGATCGAACGGGGAATGTGGATCGGGGCCGACGCCCCCGTGTTTGCGCCCGATTTCGATGCGCTTCTGGTTCGCCTGGAAACCTCGCAATTGCTGGAAGCGGGTTTGCGCAATGACATGATGGATCTGGCGCAACGCCGGTTCAATGAGGCCGGTGCCGGTGCCAAATCATTGGATTCTGTGATCGGCAAGTTGCTGTCGCCCGGGCCGGGGCCCAATGACCCGGCGCGATTGTCGACGACGGCCGAAGGGCTGCGGCAGGTCTTGTCCAGTTGGCAAGCGCGTCGCTTCATGCGCGTGCCGGATCCGCGGCAACCGGCGCTGATGGCGAGCGCCGAGGCGGTCAACAGCCGCTGGGACCGTGCCGTGCTGGAAACGGTCCCGCCTTTGATCGAGGATTTCCTGCTGTTCGAGACCAAGGACCTCGTCCAGGTGCCGTCGATGTTGCGCGCATCAATGCAATCGGCCGCGCAGGCCTATCTTGAGGGCAACGTCAATCGGGTCCTGTCGCGTGCGCTGGTTCCCAGCCAGTCCGGCCCGGGGATCGACCGCGGCGATGAGCTGTCGCAACTGCGCGATCAGGCGCGGTCGTTGCGGCTCGCGTTCCCGGTCCTGGGCGAAACGATGCAGGCGTTCCGCCAGGTCGGGTTGGCGGGGCAGGCGGATGTCATTCGCAACGTCGTGCAGCGTCAGGCCAATGCCCTGTTCCTCCATGCCGACCGGCTGCTGGAAGCCGATCAGCTCTATGTCGCCGATGTCCGGGCGTTGCGCGCCTGGAGTGCCGGGCCTCTGGCGCCCTATACGCTGTTTGGCCAGGGCAGCAATGGCAGCCTTGTCGCCTATCTGGCCAATTCACGCCAGGAGGTGACGACATTGGGGCGTGAAATCGTTGCCCCGGTGATCGAGATTCTCAGCACGCCGGTGATGGGGGGCGCTGCCCCGGCCGGGCTGGCCACCAAATGGACCCGGATCATCACCGAGCTCGACAAATATGATGGCGGGCGGCCCAACAGTTCGCTGATGGCGCTGGAAAAATTCATCGTCACCGATGCGGCTGCGATCGATTTCGGCAATTGCCAAACGATTCCACCGGGCCCCGGATCTGGGGGCGACTTTTTCCAGGGACGCCATCAGCAGCTGCGGCAACAGATTCTCGGCCAATGCCGGATGGCATCCGATGTCGGCGTCTACAACGCCTATTCCGACCTTTCGGCTTTGTTCAATAAAACCTTGGCCGGGCGCTTCCCGTTCGCGGCGGGCGCCGATACCGGCAATGAGGCCGATATCGGCGCTGTCGCCGCGTTTTATGACGCGCTGGACGCCCACCTGGCCGCGGTGACGAGCGGCCTTGGTCAACTGGGGGCATCGGGGCGCGACGCCGGGCGTTTCATCGAAACCATGATCGCCGCCCGCGGTGCTTTGACGGCGATGTCCATCACGGACCAAACCGGCGGGATTCTGCTCGACCCGGCATTTCGCGTCAATCGGGACCGCGAGATCGGATCCCGCGATATCCTGGAATGGCGTCTGGCGACCCCCGCGGGCTTCATTTCCAATCTGTTGCCCCGGGCGGCGCTGCGCTGGTATTCCGGCGATCCGATTGCTCTGACCTTGCGCTGGGCCAAGGATGGCCCGGTTACGCCGGCCGCGGGCCAGGGGCCTGCCCTCAGCAGCATCAACGGCCAGAGCCTGAGCTACAGCTACAAGGGACCCTGGGCGCTGTTTGCGATGCTGCGGGGCCAGTCGACCAGCCCGCGCGATCGCCGGCCGGTCGTGACGGGAGAGACGACCTTGATGTTCGAGGCTGAAACCCGGTCCGTGCCGCGACCCGAAGGCTCCGAGGTCGGTGACGCCGCGGCGGCGCGGGCGGCGAAGCAGGCGGCGGCGGCGGCGTCGATCGGATCGGTGGGGAATCCCATGGCATTGCTGGGGCCGACGAACCCGGATCTGGTGCGGGTCTATGTCGGTCTGACGGCGCGGCGGACGGTTGTGGCCGAGGGCAAGGCACCGCGTGATGAAAGGGTGGATCTGCCGGAGCTGCCGACGCGGGCGCCAGTCCTGACGCCGGGCGGTTTTGCCCGCAATCCGGAGAGCGGTGCGGTGTTTCCCGGCGCCATGATCCCTGAAGGCAGCAGCGGCGGCAACCCCGTCGCGGCGATCGATCGCGCCTTGTTTGACCTTGGCGATCCGTCGAACCCGGGATTTGCCGCCTATCCCTTCGTGCCGCCCGGGTCCGGTGCGGCGGTTTCCAGAAGAACCAACTGAACTGATTTGTGGACGGATCAACGTCGCCATGCCCAACGCCGCTCCTTCCAGCACAGCCCTTGCCTTCCTCGACGTCGACCGGATTCTGGAACCGATTGCCGGCGAGGATCCCGCGGGGACCAATCTGCGTTTTACCCCGGACTATGATGACCTCGCCGAGGCGCGACGGGAGGACGATGACGCCGACATCGACAAAGGGATCTGGCAGTCGGAGGCCCGCAAGGCGGATTGGCCAGTGGTCATTGCCCGGGCCAGCCAGATTCTCAGCGAGAAGTCGAAGGATCTCCAGGTTGCGACATGGCTGGGCCAAGCGGCATTCCGTCAGCATGGCCTGGACGGATTGGTGTCGGGGCTGGCGCTGCTGCGCGGATTGATCGGGCGCTATTGGGTGGGGATCTATCCCCGCCCGGAAGAAGGCGATGGTGACGAACAAAGGCTGGCCTGTCTGTCGTGGTTCGACAACCAGATGGCGCGCGAGCTGTTCCTGCTGCCGATTGTCGAAGAGATCGGTGGCGAGCATCCCCTGACCTACCAGATCTGGCTGGGAGCGCAGCGCTTGCAGCGGCTGGCGACGACAGATCCGCGCGCCTACCGCACGGCAACGGGGCAGGGCGAACCGACACCGGAAATCGCCGAAAAGGCGATCAGCCGGACGTCGAACGACTACTACCGCCAGCGTTATGACGCGCTGACGGCGGTCCGGAGTGGCGTGTCCGCGCTCGAGGCGACGCGGGCCGCGGTCGCCGGAGGCAGCGCCCCGCATCTCGCCGCGATGGCGTCGGCGCTCGATCATTTGCTGCGCTTTACCCGCGATGTGCTGAAAAAGCGCGGGATCGAGCCGGTACAGCCGGCCGTGGCGGAGGTCGCCGCCGAGACGGCCCTGGCGACCGACGAGCCCGGAGCGGCAACGGCCGTCGCGGTGACGGCCTATTATCCGGCGGGACCGCGCAACCGTGAGGAAGCCTACGACATGCTGGCCCGGATCGCTGAATTCCTGGTCAAGGAGGAACCGCACAGCCCGACATCCTATCTGGTCCGGCGCGCCGCTTCATGGGGGCATTTATCCCTTGAGGAGCTCTACGGCGAACTGTTGGGCAGTACCGCGGAGGTGCAGCGGCTGTTTTCGGTGCTGCGGCTCGGCGGTGGGCGGGACAACAATTGAGACGATTGCGGTCGAGACGACTGCCGGGGGACTGTGACGCCGTTTGCGGTGAGAAATGATCAGAAAGTCACGTAAATGAGTCTCATTCTCCTCAATATTCCCGCATTCCCCGGCAATTGTGAAATCCCGGGCTATGTCGGCTGCATCATGTGCAACTCGTTCAAATTAAACATGGATGATGTCAGCGGCAGTGAAGAAGAGTCGGACGACGAAGCCGATGGGACACCGTCAGGAGACGCCAAGAAGGCGCGCGAACCCAAGAGAACGAAGAAAAAAAAGGTGGCAGAATCCGGTTATGTCCTGAACCAGGGTGTCGAGCGCGCCCCGGGCGATTCCTATCGCCCGCCCTCGGTGGGAATCCACGACATCGAGATTACGAAGAATCTTGATCGGGTGTCCCCGAAACTGTTTCAGGCGGTATTTTTCCCCCCGACCGATGAACAGACGGCAACCTTGTATGTGTTTACGCCGGATGACAGCGCGGACCCCATGACAACCGCGACCGCATCCGCCTTTCTGAACGTGGACCTGGTTCTGACGATCGTGCTGAGCAAGGTCAATGTCAGGTCCTATAACCTCGACACAGACGACAAGACCGCCTCGGGTGAGGAAACCTTCACCCTGTCATTTTCAAAACTGTCGATGACCTATAAATCGACGGGCAAGTCACCCACGACCGTCAGCGTGGTCGTTGACATGGCCACGGCGACGTGACGGCACCCCTCGGGTTGCCCTTATTCCGGGGATCTGATCCATGCCTGTAATCCTGGTCAAAATTCCCAGCATCACCGGTGACTGCGCGATTACCAGCTATCAAGGGTGCATCGTCTGCAAGAGCTGCTCCATCGGGGGCACCGCCGGAACCATGGGCGCGCGCAAAATGGCGTCGGCATCCACTGAACCCGGAACCCGATCAACCTTCGACGCCATCGAGTTGACGAAGACGCTGGATATCGCGTCTCCTTTGCTGTTCCAGGCCCCTTTTATCGCCGATACCGACACTGGCGCAGAAATCACAATCAGTTTTCTCGAACGAAATCAGAGCAGCAATACCGGAAGCGTCGTTGTTGGCAGTGGCGCGAGTGAGTTTCTTGAATGCTTCATGACCATTACTTTGACGAATTCGCAGATCGTTTATTATAGCCTGAGCATTTCTGAATCGGGTACGCCTGCCGAAACCTTCAAGCTTTCCTTCGATTCGTTGGCGCTGGTTTTCACCGAGCTGGACAATGCCTGGCCCCAACGCACCGCCTATCCCCAGGTCGCGATCGATATTGCGACCACGACAACCGCGACGTGACGATGCCCGGATTTGCCCGCTCGTTGCTGATCAGGTCAGGGTTGATAGGGGCGGAGCAGGGGAAGCGGTGCAGAGGCGGCGGGCGCCGCTGCTGGTGCCGGTGCGTTCGCTTGTGAGCCGGTGACCGCCGGGGTCGGCAGCGCTGATGTGGCGGCTGGGGTCGCCGGGATGAGCGGAAGTGGACCGGAGGCCGCCGGTGCCGGGGGCACATTGGTTGTCGGCACCGCCGGGGCTGGGCTGACCGCGGGCGCCGCCGGCTTGGCCGGGTGTGGCGCCACGGGGGTCAGGGACTGCGGGGCCGCTGCGGCCGCAGGGGAACCTGGTGCGGGCCGCACCGGTGTGGCCCTGTTGCTGGTCCTGGGCATCGTCGCCACCGGCGTTGGCGGCACTGTCGGGGACGCTGCCGGCGTGGATGCGGTGCGGTCCGCTGGTGCAATGCCCAAGGGCGCGCCGGCGGACACCATTCCATGGTCCGACAGGCGCGGCTGATAACGGCGTCCGTCGGCGGCGATAAAGACACCGTCCTCGGTTGGATTGTTGCGGTTGAACCGGCCGACATAGCGGTCGCCGTTGGCGAAGGTCAAAGTGCCGACGCCGGTTCTTCGGTCATCGCGCCATTCGCCATCATAGGTGCGGCCATCGGGCCAGGTGAAGACCCCTTTGCCCTGGGCGAGGCCGTCCTTGAACTGGCCGACGAAATGGCGGCCGTTGGTCCAGGTGACATCCCCGGCGCCCTGGGCGATGCCATGGTTGAAGGTCGCGCTCTGGCGACCCTCGACTCGGCCGTGGATCGACCAGGTCAGGATGCCCGGGCCCTCAGCGATGCCATCGCGGCAGGCGCCATTCCAGGCCACCGATTTGTCAGGGCTTGGGTAGGCGTCGCTGACGCGGCAGCCGGTCCCCGGATCGGTGATCCAGGTTTCGGCCAAGGTCGTGGCGGGAGATCCCATCACGACAACGAGCGTGGCTGCGGCCAGCACGCACGAAATCGTTCGTACCATCGGGCTATTGCTCCGGTTGGGCTTCTTGGTGTTGATTCCCGTGTCCTGGTGTCCACGCCGCGGGGATCGGACGTTTTCAGCGCAACATGCGGGCTGATGGCCGGCCGTCGATCTGGAGGGCGCTGTGGCGGCTCGGCAGGGGATCCGACGGAAAGAGCACCAGAGTGAATGTCACAATGTCCCGGTATAGTCCGGAACGGTGCCACGCGGTGTCTTGATTGTGCAATGCAGCAATGATCGGAGCGGGGTTCGCCTGACGGGTGCGATGACGCCTGAGTGACGGTTTCAGCGGTCATGGTGACGTGGTTCTGGTGCCGGCGCAACGACGGCCCTCGGGGGTTAGAATTTATCGAACATTACGTGTAGATTAAATTATTGTAGCAATCTGGATTGCCATTTTCGGCTTGACCCAATTTCGGATTTTCACTAGGGTCGTTTTGTTCCTGCAAGGGGCCGCGGCAATTTGATGGGGTCAGCTTGCGCCGCGTTACCAAACGCTAAAGCGCCACGATTGACGTCGTGGTTCCCTCTCGCATCGGGAGCAACGTCGATGACCAATCCTTGCCACTCTTTACGTGCCTCCGGTCTGATTTACGGCCGCTGTTGTTGCCTCTGACGCGTCGCACGGCGACGCCCTCCAGGCCTTCAACGCTACAGTCGGTTTCCGTTTTGATCATGCGGCCCGTCCTTGTCCCGGACGGCTGCGCGGAGGGGATACATGTCTGATTCACCTGCGTTTATCATCGAGGTTCAGGGCCGGTCGGCCGGAATCGTGATCGCCGAGCCGCGCGGCTACACGTTTTTTGCGGCCGAGCAGGATTTCTTTCCGCTCGACCGTCGCCATTTCCGCAGCGTGGTTCAGGCCGAGAATGCCGCGCGGGCCCTGATTGCCGGGCCGCGCCGGTCGGTCACGCGCTGGCATTAGGCCGGGAGCCTGGGGGGGCGCGCCGCAGTGCTTCGGCGATAAAACCCGATTTACAGAAGAGCGTTTTACAGAAGAGCAAGGACGGCTTGTGGCGGGCGACCAAGCGCCGCTGCGCCGTCCTTGACGACGATGGGGCGTTCGATCGTGATGGGATGGGCAACCATGCCCGCGATCAGGGCCTCGTCGCTCAGGCCGGGGTCGCTCAGGCCGGCGTCCGCGGCCTCTTTGGCGCGCAGCAACTGCCGTGGCGTCAGTCCCAGCAGTGTCAGCAGATGTTTCAATTCTGCGGCGTCGGGGGGCGTCTTGAGATATTCGATGATCCTGGGCTCGATGCCGCGCTCGCGCAACAACGCCAGGGTTTCGCGCGATTTGCCACAACGCGGATTGTGATAGATGGTCACGGTCATCGAACGCTCCGTATCGTGCGGCCAAGCATATGTTGTGCTGGCCGCGCGTGCTGTGCCTGCCGCGCGGGGATCGGCGGATCGCTCAGGTCAACGGACACTGTGATACGCCCTCGACCGGAATTTGCAAGCCGGTCCGGGGTACCGCAGCCGTTCTCATTTTGGCTGTCGGCCCGCGGGCTGCCGCCCGCACCCGCTCGGGGTGAACCCCGAATTCCCCTCTCTTTTGACAAAAACAAAGGGGCCTCGGGTGGGGCCGCCGCCTCAGACTGACGGCACCCGATGGAACGCGCCGTCGCGGCCGAGAAATTCGCTGCCGTCATTGCGATAAAAGGTGGAAACCCCGGCGTCACGGAGGGTTTGCAGCAGCGACGGCACATGACGTCCCTCGTGTTCCAGCCGGGCGATAACCCGATCGGGTCCCAGAAGGTCGAGCAATTCAAAGGGGCCCTGGCGCCAATTGAAGCCCCAGCGCATGGCGCGATCGATATTGACGATATCGTCCGCGATCGCCGGAACCAGATCCGCGGCATAGAGCAGGGTTCCGCCCAGCAGCGTCCAGGCAAAGTGGCCGGCAGGGTCATCGGCAAACAGCAGGCTCGCGGCGTCCGTATGCGGGGCGTGGAGTTGCACCGGCTGTGCCGGGCGCCACGTCTCGGTGGTCAGATCGAACACCTCGCGGCTGCGGCTGCCGTCGGGATTGCGGCTGACGCGGGTGAAGCCGCCGCCACTTTTGCGGCCGAACTGGCCGCGTTCGAGCATGCCGGCCTCGGCGGGGGGCAGGCTGGTCACGGCCAGACCGGGATCGTCCGCCGGCAGATTGGCCGCAAGGTTGCGGGCGATCAGCGCCATGACGTCGAGGCCGATCAGGTCAGCGAGGCCGTAGAGCCCGGTCGCCGGCAAGCCGACAGGGGCCCCCATCAGGGCGTCAATGGTCTCCTGGTTCAGCCCCTGACCCAGGAATGGTTTGGCGATGTGAAAGCCGGAGAGAATCCAATAGCAACCGATCCGGTTGCCAATGAAATTGACCGTGTCCTTGGCATGGACCACGCCTTTGCCGAGCCGATCGCGGAAGAAATGGGCCAAGCTCTCGATGGTTTCGGGGTCGGTGTCGGTTCCAGCGACCAGTTCAACCAGCTTCATGATCCGCACGGGATTGAAGAAATGGGTCACCGCGAGATCCCGCCGCAGCCGTGCCGGCTGACCCTGGGCCAGGTCGTGCAGCGGGATGCCCGAGGTGTTGGTGGTGACGATCGAGCCAGGATGGCGCAGCGGTTCGACCCGATCGAGTAGTCCGCGTTTGGCTGCCAGATTCTCGACGATGGCTTCGCACATCCAATCGATGGTGGCAATCCGCCCGAGATCGTCAGCGAAGCTGCCGGTGGTGATTTGCGCTGCAATTGCGGCGCCGTCGACGTCACCCGGAAGCGTAGCGATGATTCGCGCCAGCCCCTGGTCGGCAAGATCTTTTGACATGTCGAGCAGCAGGACAGGAACGCCAGCCTCGGCGCAGACGGCGGCGATGCCGCTGCCCATTGTGCCGGCACCGAAGACTGCTACCGAGTCGATTGTCCGTGCCATGGTACGGTCCTTTCTGGTGCAGTGCGAAAAACAATACGACTGCCATGGCTATGCTGTGCGATCCAAACCGTCAAGCCCGAAGGATGCGCCGGATCGGCAATAACGGCCCGACTCGGATAAAGATACGACCGTGAAGAGGGGTTAGTCGTGGCAAAGCGTTCAATAAATGCGCAGCAGCGGTCCCATTGTTACGATCGTGGCCGAGGTCTGGATAAAAATGGTGCTGCTGTAGTCGCGCCGGGCGCAGCAATACCAGACTCGATGCCGGAGCAGTATGGCACTATTGGCCTCTGTTACCGAAGCGTGATCGCAATTTAAAGGTGATTATTTTCAGGGTATTTTCGTCATTTAAGCCAGGTTGGCCCGGCGATGAGACGGCTCTTGGTTGGCAGACCGCCGCGCGATCGGCCGATGGTTCGGCATGTTCTGTATACCTGACGCGAATTGAGTCTAGTGGCTCGCGTCGCTGACAATGAGAGGATCTCTCGCCACCGTCATGCTCGCGAACGCGGGCCTCCAGGGCCCCAGGCGCCATCATTCGGAGCGTGCGGCTCTGGGCCCTCGCGTTCGCGATGGCAACGGTCGCAAATTCGATGACGCCCCCCTACCTTGCCCATAGCTTTCGTGAAAAAGCATCCGAAGCGCAAAATAGCTTGTTACCAAGGGAACAAATCGTTGCCGGGTTTGCTCAGACCAGTCGGCGTGATTGGAGCTGCGAATCTCGATACCGAAGCATCTGGGCTCGGAGCGAACGTCTCCTCGATTCTTCTAAAAAAGGACCGTGAGCCGATTGCCGTGATCAGGTCGGGGTTCGCACCCTTGGCCCTTCCGGTGTCTTGATGTTCGATAATTGTTCTGTCATTCTAGAAATATGGAAGAGAAAACCATCATCGCCGCGCTGTCGGCACTGGCTCAGGAAAGCCGGCTGCGGATCTTTCGTCTGCTGGTGACCGCCGGCCCCGCGGGAATCCCGGCCGGGCAGATCGCCGAGGAATTGGCGATCCCCGCCAACACATTGTCGTTCCACCTGTCGCACCTGAAGAACGCTGGATTGGTGGCCGCACGGCGCGACGGGCGATCACTGATCTATTCGGCCGAATACGACCATGCCAAGGCGGTGATCGATTACCTGACCGAGAACTGCTGCAGCCGCCAACCCTGTTGCCAATAAGGTGCCCGGATCATGAACGAACCGATCATCGACGAGATCCCGGGCAGCGACGCCGAACTGGTCGCCACACTGGTCGAAGCTAGCCTGCCCATCGACGACCTTGATGAACCAAACCGCCGGTTCTTCCGTTTCCGCGGGCCGAACTCGCTGATCGGGTTCATCGGTTGGGAGGAGGTCGATGAGGGCAGCGTACTGCTGCACGCGCTGGTGGTTGCTGCGCCGCATCGGGACCGAGGCCTGGGCACGCTCATGACCAACTGGGCGCTGACAAGGCTCCGGGCGTTGGGTGTCGGCAATGTCTATGCCCTGACCATGACCGCCGAAACATTGCTGATCAGACTGGGCTTTGTCCGCATCGACCGTGGCGAGGCCCCGCCTTCGCTTCGTCGAACCTGCCAATTCGCTGGGCTGTGCCCGGCCTCGGCCACGCTGTTACACAGGAGCTTGCCATGAGCACCGATGAGATTCGAGAGTCCGTCCGCCAGCATTATGGCGCGATCGCCGCCGCTGCGACGGCATCCTGTTGCGCACCCAAACCCGCCAACGGATCCACGTGCTGTGGCGGAAACGGTCCATCCGATGCCCCTCATGTTGACGAAATGGCCCGGCGCATGGGGTACAGCGACGCCGATCTGACCGCGGTGGGGGATGGCGCCAATCTCGGCCTCGGTTGCGGCAATCCACAGGCCATCGCCGATCTGCGCGGTCGGGCGAGGTCGTCATCGATCTCGGTTCCGGCGCCGGCTTCGACTGCTTCCTCGCCGCGCGCCAGGTCGGCGAAGCGGGGCGGGTCATCGGCGTCGATATGACGCCCGAGATGCTGAAGAAGGCCCGTGACAACACTGCCAAGCTCGCGTTGGGCAATGTCGAATTCCGGCTGGGCGAAATCGAGCATCTGCCGATCGCCGACGCAACGGCCGACGTCATCATTTCCAATTGCGTCATCAACCTGTCGCCCGACAAGTCCGCGGTGTTCCGCGAAGCCTTCCGGGTGTTGAAACCGGGCGGACGCATCGCCGTCTCCGACATCGTGCTGCTTCAGCCGTTGCCGGTCGCGTTACTGGCAGTCAAGGAGTTGTATTCCGGTTGCGTCGGCGGTGCCTCACCGGTGACGGTCCTTTCGCCCTGGCTGGCGGATGCCGGTTTCACCGACATCCACATCGAACCGAAACCGGGCAGCCGGGAGCTGATCCGCGAGTGGGCCCCGGGGCTCGGCGTCGAAAACTACGTCGCTTCGGCCACCATTCAAGCCCGCAAACCATAAAATGTGATCAGATGCCGTAACGAACCGGGGACCCCTGACGTCAAAGGGAATGACAGCCCGCTTATCGCAGGAGCATTTTCATGGACGAGCGCATCAAGGAACTGGTCGCTATGGGCGCATCAGCCGCCGTAAATTGCCACCCCTGTCTTCAATATCACCTTGTCGCGTGTGACCGGCTCGGCATCGATCGCGAGGACGTCAAAGCCGCCATTGAGATCGGCGTGATGGTCAACCGCGGCGCCGCGGTGAAAACACGGGATTACACCTAAACGATGTTGGGTGCCGATATCGGCCAAAAAGGTGGCGCGGATGGTTGCGCCTGCCGTTCCTGAGGACCTGGCCGCGCACCGGACGAGGGTGCGCGGCATTCTCGTTCGGTTGGTGAAAGACGATGCCCTGGCCGATGATCTGGTCCAGGAAGCCTTGTTGCGCGCCACCGATGCGGTTGCCAGCCTGCGTGGCGAGGCGTCGCTGGCGACATGGCTCACCGCCATCGCTTTGAATTTGGCGCGGGATCATTTCCGCGCCGCCAAACGGATGCCGCGATCGGCGTCGCTTGACGATGCCAAAAACATCCCGGCTTCAGACCAGCCGGAGGGTGACATTCTGCGGGCCGAGATGTCCGCCTGCATTCTCGGCCAGGTCGCGCAACTACCGGAGCGACAACGCGAGGCGGTTCTGCTTCATCATTTTGGCGATCTCAGTCATCGCGAAATCGCGGCAGCCTTGGGTGTTTCCGAAGGCAACGCGCGAATCCTGCTCCATCGCGGTCTCGCAGCCCTGCGCGCCAGCCTCGGCCGCGCGTGCATCCTGGACTTTCGCGACGACATCCCCTGCGAACGCCGATAGTCACGATCCCGATTGTCCGAACATGCCGACGGTTGCACAAACGACTTGCCGCCGATCTCCAGCCCGGAACGACAGCCCGGGTCGGTGCGGACCGCCTTACCGTACCAGGGCCATCAGCCCCTCGGCGCCGATCGGCGCCTGACTCTGCCAGGGGATCAAGGCGCTGCGTCGGGCAAGATGGTTGACGACGTGGTCGATGAAGGGCGCTTCGGCACGGCCACGCCGGACAAGAACCGGATCACTGCTGCCGCTGGCCAGGACGCTTTGGTTCACCACCCAGGCATAGGGCGTGATACCGGCCCGGATCAAATCAGCGTGCAACCGTTCGGCCTCGTGGACGGGTGTTGCCTCGGCCAGCGTGACGATCAGGACGCGGGTAAAGCTGCGATCACGCAGGCATGGCAGTAACTGACGCACCGCATCCGGCATGTCCGTCTGAGTCCGCAACACCTCGCGATGATAAGCCTCGGCGGCGTCGAGCAGCAAAATCGTGTGGCCGGTCGGTGCGGTGTCCAGCACCACGAAACCATCCTTGCCGGCATCGATCGTGCGCGCGAAGGCGCGGAACACCGCAATCTCTTCGGTGCAGGGCGACCGCAGATCTTCCTCCAGCAGGGCCTTGCCGGCCCGGTCCAGGTGAGCGCCGGCCGTCGCCATCACCTCATCGTGATAGCGGGCCACCTCCTCCTGCGGATCGATCCGGGCGACGGTCAGACCGGAGACGACACCGGCGATCGTTCCCGCCACATGGGCGGCGGGATCGGTGGTGGACAGAAGAACCGCGTGGCCTTTCCGGGCCAACGCCACGGCAATCGCCGCCGCAACCGAGGTCTTGCCGACGCCGCCCTTGCCCATGGTCATGATCACGCCACGGCCCGTCTGTGACAATTCGTCAATCAATGGCGCCAATCCCGGCACCACCGCCATGACCGGCGCTGTCGAGGATACCGGGTCGCCGACCGACGCGGGATCGATCATCGCGCGCAGCGCGTCGAGACCCACGGTGCCTTGGGGCAGGAACGGTGTCTCGCTACGCGGCAGGACGGCCAATCCGACCGGCATCCCGGCAATGGCCTCCTGAGCCCGAACGGTCATCGCGTCGGCGACGGCATCACCGGCTTTGGCGGCCGCAAAGACGCCATTTAGGGCCAGATGCAGGTTGCCGACACCCAGACCTTCCAGTTCCAGGCGGGTTCGCTCGGCCTCGGTCAATGCCGCGACGTCAGGCCGTGCCACCAGGACCACGGTGGTCAGGGCGGGATCGGACAAATGCGCCACCGTGGCGCTGTAGAGCGCTTTTTGCGCCTCCAAACCGGCCAAGGGTCCCAGACAGGAAGCGCCGCCGGTCGACGACACGATGAATCCGGTCCAGGCGGAGGCCAATGTCAGCAGGCGCAGGGTATGGCCGGTCGGCGCGGTGTCGAAGATGACGTGATCGAACCCGGCCGTGGCGCCCGTATCGCCCAGAAGCCGGGCGAATTCGTCGAAGGCGGCGATTTCCACGGTACAGGCCCCCGAGAGCTGTTCCTCCATGCTGGCGATCGCCGCGGACGGCAGGAGACCGCGATAGGGACCGATCACACGCTCGCGATAATCGCGCGCCGACGCCTCGGGGTCGAGGTTGAGGGCAAACAGCGTGGCGACACCCGCCACCGGTGTCGCTATCGGGGACAGGGTGGTGCCCAATACCTCGTCAAGGTTGGAGGCCGGGTCGGTGCTGACGATCAGCACCCGTTTCCCGGTCTCCGCCAAGGCCAGTCCCGTGGCACAGGACAGCGACGTCTTGCCGACGCCCCCTTTGCCGGTGAAGAACGCGATGCGGGTCCCGATTGTTGGCAATGCCACGGTGGCCTCCTCTAGCAGCAGCGTGATGTCGACGAACCGCAGGATGGCGTCATACCCGCATTCCCGGTTGGATCGAGGCCGAGTTTCTGGGCCAACTGCGCGCGGGACAGGTAGATGCCGGTCGAAACGATGTGTCCGTCGACGGCGAGGATCGGCAGGCGATCCATCCCCGCCTCCATCTCTTTGACGATCGCCGGATTGGCGGCGAACGCCTGGGGCTCCTGGCCGAGATTGTAGCGCTGCACGATCACACCATGAGCCATCAGCCATTTCAGGTCGGCGGCAAAAGCGGCCAGAACGGGATCAATGGCGGGGCCACAGACGCCGGTCGAACAGCAAAGGGCGGGGTCAAAGACTTCAAGCTTCTTCATGTCGGTTTCTTTCATGGCGTTTCTCCGCGGTTGGCAGCGTGCCGTTTTCGAAGGCACTCAGGATGCCCGGTTCATCGGGCGACATGGGGGCGACCCGGCGTTCGGCCTGCCGCAGCCGTTGAACGCGCGCGCCGATGACGAGCGCGCCCCAAGAGATCAGTAGGCACCGCCGGCACGCCATGCTCCTACGGCAAATGCTTGATGGTATCGATGACGCGCGCTGCGTCGGGACCCGGTTCGCCCATGGTCACGAGGGTCAGATGCTGCACCAACCGGAGGTCCGTCTCGATCGGTGCGGTCCGGGTCAGCAGCACTTTCGGCATCGTCGAACTGACAAAGCCGATCGCGGTGGGATCGCGGGCGACGGCGGCGGCAACCGCGGGGGCTTCGGTGGCCTCGGCCGCAACATTGTTGACGTCGTTGACGTCCTGGCCGCGGAACAATTCATGCACGAACAGGATCCGCATCGCGCCGTGCTTGCTCTCCTCCCAGGCGGTGATGCCGGCGGCGGGCCCCCCGAGTTCCTTCCAGTCGGTGATCTTCCCGGTATAGATATCCTTGATTTGCGCCGTGGAAAGTTTGCGAACCGGATTGGCCTCGTTGACGATGAAGATGACCTGTGCGTCGGCGAGATCGAAATGGCGTACCTGGCTCTTGTCGACCTTGTAAGCCTCGACCAGGTTCGTCAGCTTGGCGAGGATCTCGTCAAGGTCCGAGGAGATCATGGCGATATCGGCTCGTCCCGCGAACAGATCGCCAACGCCGGCCCCCGACGAGTTCGGGGTCACGACGAGCGTGACGCCGGCGGTCTTCTCGATCTCGGCCTTGCGGGGAAGGACGATACCGTTCGCCACGCTGGTTGAACCGTTGATCCGGATCGACCCGGCACGGGCCGGGCTTGGAGCGACCGCGCCCGTCGTCAGGAGTACGGCGAGGATCGTTGCAAAAGAGATCTTGAACATCTTCGCTTCCTTCTCTGCCTTGCCGGTGCGGCAAGACGATCGGTGATGGCAACGGAGCGGGGCCATGGCGGTTGCGTTCGTCCCGTTGCGCCAACGGGTTCCGCTTCAAATCCGCCTTTGACCTGTCTTCGTGATCAGGCGCGCTGTCCTGATGGCAATATCGTGCCCGCGTTGCGACGCGTAATCCCGTCGTCCCGTCTCGTGGTTCGTGTTTCCCGAGGTTTCCGGCCTCGGGAAAGCGATAAAAATGTCCAAAATGTTTGAGGTCGAAGACCTCGTTACTTCACATGGTCCGTAATCGCCGCAAAACCGGGCCGGTGGCTCATCCGCTCGTACCAACCCATCACGCCGGCCAAGTGCGGCTTGTCCAAGGGAACCAGAACCCAGCGGTGAAGCAAGGGTCCCAGCGCGATATCGCCCACCGTCAAGCCGGTGCCGACGATGAACGGCGCGTGCTGCAACACGTGATCGACGATCCCGACGACCGCGACGGCATTGGCCAGCGCGGCTTGGATCGCTGGTTCGTCGCGCGTCTCAACGGGCTGGCGGTATGCCTTGCGCAGGCCATCGATCGCTTCGGCCAGAGAGGTGCTTGCCCAATCCATCCAGCGGTCGGCGTCAGCGCGGGCCTGAAGTGCCGCCGGCCACAGATCATCGCGGCCACTCCTGGCGGCCAGATACCGGACAATGGCATTGGATTCCCACAGCACGAAATCGCCGTCTTCGATCGTGGGGATGCGCCCGGTGGGATTGAGGCGCAGATAAGCGGGATCATGGGTTCCGCCGAACGGACCGCCGATGTCGATCCGCTGATGCGCCAACCCCAACTCGGCGACCGCCCACATCACCTTGGCGACATTGGATGAATTGGCGCGTCCCCAAATCTTCAACATCGCGGTTTTCTCCCGATCATTCGCTGGATCCCGGCACGGTCCCGATTTATGTCCGGGCCTCGTACCAGTCCTTGGAGGAATTGACGATCTTCACCACCGACAACATCACCGGCACCTCGATCAGCACCCCGACGACGGTGGCGAGTGCTGCGCCCGACTGGAAGCCAAACAGGCTGATCGCGGCGGCGACGGCCAGCTCGAAGAAATTGCTGGCGCCGATCAGCGCCGAGGGACCGGCGACGCAATACGCAACGCCCAGCTTCTTGTTGAGCCAATAGGCCAGGGCGGAATTGAAGTAGACCTGGATCGTGATCGGCACCGCCAGCATCAGGATCACCAGCGGCTGGGCGATGATCTGTTCGCCCTGAAAACCGAACAGCAGCACCAGGGTGGTCAGCAGGGCAATCATCGACAGAGGCCCAAGCTTTGCCAGGGTTTTCTTCAGGGCATCCGACCCGCGGGCCAACAGGGCTTTGCGCCAGATTTGCGCGACGATCACCGGCACGACGATGTAGAGCACCACCGACAGCAGCAACGTATCCCAGGGCACCGTGATCGACGACAGGCCCAGCAGCAATCCGACGATCGGGGCAAAGGCCAGGACCATGATCAGGTCGTTCAAGGCCACCTGGGACAGGGTGAAATTCGGCTCGCCGTTGCACAGGTTCGACCAGACGAACACCATGGCGGTGCAGGGTGCCGCGGCCAGCAGGATCAGCCCGGCGATGTAGCTGTCGATCTGGTCGGCGGGAAGGTAAGGGCGGAACAGGATCCTGATGAACACCCAGCCCAGCAGCGCCATAGAGAACGGCTTGACGCCCCAGTTGATGAACAGGGTGACGCCCATGCCCTTCCAATGCGCCAGGACCTGATTGAGCGCCCTGAAATCGATTTTCAGCAGCATCGGGATGATCATCAGCCAGATCAGCACCGCGACCGGCAGGTTGACCTGCGCCAGCTCGATCCGTCCGATGACGTGGAACGGGGCCGGAAGGAAATGGCCCAGCGCCACACCCGCGACGATGCACAGCGCGACCAACAAGGTCAGGTATCGTTCGAACACGCCCATCGGGGCCTTGGCGGCGTTTTTCGCCATGGCTTCGCCCGCGACTTCGCGTTTTGCCGACATCAGCGTTCTCCTACACGGTCAGGGCCGAAGCCGATCCTCGCTGGGTTGCGGGGGATCCGTTTGTCAGGGTCGGTTTGGCAGGGGTCAGGCGTTCTGCGGTTCGGTGGTGTCGCGAACCTTGCCGATATCGTTGAGGCGGCTCTGCAGCGACAACCGGTCCAGTCCCCGGATCGGCAACGCCGCGAACAGGTTGATGCGATTGTAGAGCATCCGCATGACATCGCCGCAGAACGCCGCTTTCTCGACCGGTGTCCCCTCGAACGCCGCGGGATCGGGAACGCCCCAATGCGCCGTCATCGGCTGACCCGGCCACACCGGACACACCTCGTGGGCGGCCTTGTCGCAAACGGTGAAGACGAAATCCAGTTGAGGCGCGTCTGGTCGGGCGAACTCCTCCCACGACTTCGAGCGCAAACCTTCGGTCGGATAATTGAATCGGGTCAAAAGGTTCAACACGGTGGGATCGATATGGCCCCTGGGATGGCTGCCCGCGCTGAACGCCCGGAACCTGCCGCTGTTGTCCCGGTTCAGGATGCACTCGGCCATGATGCTGCGCGCCGAGTTGCCGGTGCACAGGAACAGAACATTGTAGGTCTTGTCGCTCACGAGGATCTCCCACAGCAGAGTGTCGTTTCGGCAGCTTGGACATTCGGGCCCAGGGCGGCGCGTCCCTGGTCACACAGCACCTGGAGCGGCACCGCATTGACCATCGCCAGCACCCGGCGATCCTCCGTCACCGTCGGATCGTCCCGGAGCAACCCACCGAGCAACCCGAGGAAGGGCAGCGCGTAGGCATTGAGTTCGCGTTCGGCGAGGCGGTAATAGGCCCATTTGCCATCCCGGCGTTGCTGCAGCAGGCCGGCGGTCTTCAATGCCGCCAGATGCTTGGACACGGTGGCGGTGGCAAGATCCAGCACCGTGGTGATCTGGCAGACGCACAGCTCGCCCCCCTCCAGCAGTTTCAGGATGCGGACCCGGCTGGGGTCGGCGACGGCTTTGGCAACGGTCTCGAAGGTCTCAAGCATGACAGGACGATGCTCTCATTTCGCTGCATGAGCAAATGATATATTCACGATGCTTCCAGGACAGAAGGCGGGCGAATATCCGCCGGTCGTTCTCAGAGTAGCCGACATATTGGATGTTATCCCGGGCAAGGCTGTCGTCCGCATTCGTCAGCACGGGGGCGATGACCGCCCCGCGTAGCGACCGGTGCTCGCCCTTCGACCACGTCCCCTGCCGCCGCGGTACTTTCGGCAAATTGCGGCAGGCGACAAACTCACGAAGGTTTGCCGGCTCCTTCGTGCGGGATGTCCGGTGGCTGGCGACATTGAATCGGGGCCGCGATTGCGAGCCTTTGCTCGGGTATCGGTGCTGACGGGCGTTGCGATCGCTTTTGTCGGGATCATCGGGTTCGTCGAACTGATCGCGCCGCAGGTCGCGCCCATGCGGGCCGGGGAGCCGCGCCTCGGCTATAGTCCGCAGGACATCAGCGGACGCATAGCGTCGGCGGCGCTGGAGGTCGTTCTACTCGGTCGCTTGCGCCGACTCGGACTGTTCGTCACGGCAGCGGATCTTGCGGCTGTCGAGGTGATCCTGGCCGAATCCGACGATCCTGCTCTTGGATGAACCGGCCAGCACGCGCGACCAGGGCCGGCTGGTGTCGATCGGACCTCCAGAGGATCTGCTCCCCCGGTGCCGCGCCGGGCACCGTCTTCGGGGGCGAGACTATTGTCGCCAAGGCCCGCGTCAGGCGTCGGGATTGCCGGTCTGCAAAGGTCGTTGCGGGTCGGCGGACCATTCGCTCATGGAACCGTCATAGAGCCGGACATGGCTGCCGCCCAGCACCTCGCTGAGGGCGAACCAGCCCAGGGTCGCCAGGTGGCCGGTGTTACAGAACACAATGGTCTCGTCACCGGGCGTAATGCCCCGGGCGGTGAACAGGGCGATCAGGGTATCCGGGGCGGGCAGGCGCCCGGAATAGAGCTCTGCGGTTGGCAAGTGGCGGGCGCCGGGCAGGGTGCCCGCGGCACGGGCGTGGCTGCTTTTGGCGTCGCCTTCAAACTGGTCGCGCGAGCGGGTGTCCAACAGTGTCGTCTGTCCCGCGGCCAGGGCGTCCCGGACCTGGTCGAGGGTCGCCAGCCACCTTGTGTCGAGCGTCGCGGTGAATGGCACCGGGGTGAAAATGCGGTTGCCGGTCACGATCGGGTTGGTCGGGTCGGCGATCCAGGCGGCAAAGCCACCGTCAAGCAGCGACACCTGGTCATGGCCGAGAGTCCGGAAGGTCCAATAGACTCGGGTGGCATTGCACAGGTCGGACGGCGTACGTCCGGCGGCGGCGATGACGACATGGCTGTCATTGCCGATGCCGAGATCGCCGATCAACCGTTCCAGATCCGCGACCGGCGGCAATTGATTGGGAACACCCGCCACGGTGACGCGCCACCCGGCCCGGGCATAGTCGGAATGCCGCGCTCCGGGGATGTGGCCGGCGCTGAAATCGAGGCCGGGCTCGTCATCGGCGGAGCGAACGTCCAGAATGACGAGGTTCGGTGTGGCCAGATGGTCCCGCAGCCAAGTGGCCGTGACCACCGGCTGGTTCGGGATCGTCGATTGCACCATGATCGGATGGCTCCCAAAGCTGAAAGACCGGGGCGTGATCACGCCACCGGCACCGGTAGTGTGGCAAGGGCGCCGGTCACGGCAAAAAGGCTGGCGATCGTGTCGCCGGTATAGGCGGCGATCCAACCCGCGGGGTCGGTAAACAGGCGGATCGTGGTGAATTCGGGACGGTCACCGGCGTCGAACCAATGGGGGATCCCGGCGGGAATCGCCAGAACGTCGCCGATTTCACAATCGAGCCGCCAGACCTCGTCGCTGATATGCAGGAAAAAGCTGCTGGTGCCGCGGACGAGAAACCGCGCCTCGTCGTCGGTATGGGTGTGTTCGCGCAGGAACGTCGCCCGCAGCGTCGCGGCATCATCGGTCACCGTATGGACATCGATGACATCGGCGGCGCGATAGCCCCAACGGTCGCGGAGTTCACCGAGCTCCGGTTCAAATGTTTCCAGGATGTCGGGTGAGTCCCGGTCGCCCACCTTGTGCGCTGCGAGCGACAGGTGCTCGAAGCGCACACCCAGTTTGGCCAACTCGTCGGTGATCCCGGCGATGTCACGGTTGACCCGAAGAGGCTGGCTGGGCCGATCGACTGCAAAGAGGCCAAGGGCCGTCATCGATGTCTCCGCACAAATCATTGGCAAGACCGGCGGTCCCGGCCCGCGCGCCGGCCCCTGATCGCGATCCGCAGCTTCACATTAGGATCAGGTTGGGGACGCTGGCAAGAACACCGTTTGATCGAGGAACCCGGTGTTATAGGGAACCGGCGGCGGCACCAACCCCGGCGTGATCGCGGCGCGCCGGGCGCACTGTCAACGCAGCGGTTCTCATTTTGGCGACGAAGCGTTGGGCTTTCGCCCAAACCCAACGGGGGCCATGCCCCAGAGCCCTTTGTTTTTGTCAAAATAGCGGGGGATTCGGGGTTCACCCCGAGCGGGTGCGGGCGGTAAGCCCGCGGCCGACAGCCAATATGAGAAGGGCTGCTGTCAACGGGGCGCTTGAAACAACGGCGCTAAAGCGGTTTAACCTCGCCCCGCAGCTCTTTGTTTCCCTTTTTGACCGGGATTGTCTGTTCATGTCCAACGCCCCCATCCTGGTGACCGGCGGTACCGGATTTGTCGGCTCCGCGGTGGTGCGGGCGCTGCTCGCAGCCGGCCATCGCGTCCGCTGTCTGGTTCGCGACCACAGTCCCCGGCGCAATCTCGAGGGCCTGGACGTTGAAATCGTCGTCGGCAGCCTGACCGATCGGGCGTCACTCGATCATGCGGTGCGCGGATCGCGGGCGCTTTACCATGTTGCCGCGGACTATCGCCTATGGGTGCGCGATCCGGCGGCGATGAACCGTGTCAATGTCGACGGGACCCGGGCGTTGATGCAGGCCGCCCAGGTCGCGGGGGTCGAACGGATCGTCTATACCAGCAGCGTCGCGGCACTCGGCCTGGTCGGCGACGGCACCCCGGGGACCGAGGACACGCCGGTCGGCCTTGCCGATATGGTTGGTCCCTACAAGCAATCGAAATTCCTGGCCGAACAGGTGGTGCGGGAGATGGTGGCGCGCGACGGGTTGCCGGCGGTGATCGTCAATCCGTCGACCCCGGTCGGGCCGCGCGATATCAAGCCCACGCCAACCGGGCGGATCATCATCGAGGCGGCGGCGGGGCGCATGCCGGCCTTTGTCGATACCGGTCTCAACCTGGTCCATGTCGACGATGTTGCCGCCGGCCATTTGCTGGCGTTTGAGAAGGGCCGGATCGGCGCCTGTTATATTCTGGGGGGTGAGGATATGAGTTTAGCCCGGATGCTGGCGGAGATCGCGACCCTGGTGGGACGTCGTCCGCCGACGATCCGGTTGCCACGCCAGGCGATCATCCCGTTCGCGATGGTCGCGGAGCTGATCGCCGGATTGACCGGGCGCGAGCCCTTTGCAACCCGCGACGGCTTGCGGATGGCGCGCAAGAAGATGTTCTTCTCCTCGGCCCGGGCGCAGCGGGAGCTGGGCTATGCGCCCCGCCCGGCGCGTGACGGTCTGGCGGATGCCGTGGCCTGGTTTCGGGATGCGGGCCTGGTGCGATGATCACACTTCTGATCGCCGGGCTGTCTTGCCTGATCTGGCTGTTCCTGCTGACGGGGCGGGGTGGATTCTGGCGTATGCCGTCGCCGCCCCAGGCGCCGGCGCCGCTTGTCTGGCCGACCGTGACCGCGGTCATCCCCGCCCGTAACGAGGCGGAGGTCATCGCGACCGCGGTGGCGTCGTTGCTGGCTCAGGATTATCCGGGGCCGTTTCGGATCATCGTCGTCGATGATCACTCCACGGATGGCACTGCGGATCAGGTTCGCGCCGCGGCCGCGGCCAGCCAGCGCCACGACGCGGTCACTGTGGTCGCTGCGGCGCCCTTGCCGCCGGGCTGGAGCGGCAAGCTGTGGGCCCTGTCCCAGGGTATCGCCCGGGCCGGCGACGCGCCGTTGCTGTGGCTGACCGATGCCGATATCAGCCATCCGGCCGATGGGCTGCGTCGGCTGGTGGCGCGGTTGGAGCAGGGCCATCTCGATCTGGCATCGGTGATGGTCCGGCTGCGCTGCCGCTGTTGGGCGGAACGCGCGCTGATGCCGGCGTTCGTTTTTTTCTTTCGCATGCTGTACCCCTTTGCCTGGGTCAATGATCCGGCGAAGCAAACCGCCGGTGCGGCTGGGGGCTGTATGCTGGTACGGGCCTCGGCCCTGGCGGCGATTGGCGGAATTTCAGCGATTCGGGGCGCCCTGATCGACGATTGCACCCTGGGCGCGGCGCTCAAGGCGAAGGGGCCGATTCGACTGGATCTGGAGTCAGATTTTCACTCGATTCGGGGTTACGACGATGTCGCGACGATCTGGCGTATGATTGCCCGCAGTGCCTACACCCAGTTGCACCATTCCCCTCTGTTGTTGGCCGGGACGGTACTCGGCATGGCGGTGACCTATCTGGCACCGCCGGTGTTGGCCCTGGCCGCGGGCGGGATCGCCCGGAACCTCGGAATTCTGACCTGGATCCTGATGTCTGTGGCTTATCTGCCGAGCCTGCGGTTCTACCGTGTCTCGCCGGCATGGGCGCCGCTGTTGCCGGTGATCGCACTGTGCTATCTGGGGGCGACGCTGGACTCGGCGCGACGCTATTGGCAGGGCCGGGGTGGTGAATGGAAGGGGCGGATACAGGCAACCGGATCATGAGCGCGACAATCGAAACCCCCTCGGGCAAAGGCCGGTCGACGGAGAATTTCCCGGTCGGGTCGATGCTGATCCGCCCGGATTTACGTCGACACGTTCACGCGTTCTATCAATTTGCCCGGGTCGCGGACGATGTCGCGGACAATCCTGCGCTGGACGCCGAAGACAAGATCGCACGGCTGGACCGGATGGCGGCGGCCTTGACCGGGGCCCCGGATCCCGGCGTGCCCGCGGCGACGGAGATGGCCCGAAGTCTGCGTGACAGCGCGGTGCCGCCGTTTCACTGCCTTGACCTGCTGCGGGCGTTTCGCCGCGACGCGGTGCAGAGCCGCTATGCCGATTGGGGCGATCTGATCGATTACTGCAACTACTCGGCCAATCCGGTGGGACGCTATCTGCTCGATCTGCACGCCGAGGCGCCGGCGACCTGGCCCGCATCGGATGCCCTGTGTTCGGCGCTGCAGGTCCTCAATCATCTTCAGGATTGCGGCGATGATTATCGCGAGATGGACCGGGTTTATGTGCCGGCCGACCACATGGCCGCGGCCGGCGTCACGGTCGAGGCGCTGAGCGCGGCACAGTCGTCGCCCGGGCTGCGGCGCTGCCTTGATCTCCTGCTCGATCGCACCGACGCGCTGATTGTCGAGGCCTGGCGCCTGCCTGGGCAGATCCGGGATCGGCGATTGCGGGGCGAGGCCGCCGCGATCGTTGCCCTGGCGCGGCGCCTGGCGGCGCGGTTGCGCCGCGGCGACCCGCTGGCCCATCGTATCAAGCTGTGCCGGTGGGATTTCGCCGTGGCCGGTTGCCATGGTTTGCTGGCCGCCGGGTTGGGGGGGCCAGGATGAGTGTGATGGTACCGGCATTGCCGACCGAGGCCCAGGCCGCGGCGGCGCTGGCCGATCGGGTCAAGGCCTCCGGCAGTTCCTTTTATTGGGCCATGCGTCTGCTGCCGCGGGCGCGGCGCGCGGCGATGTTCGCGATCTATGCCTTCTGCCGCGAAGTCGACGATATCGCCGATGGCGACGATGATGTCGAAACCAAACGGGCCGGGTTGGCGGCCTGGCGCGTCGAGATCGATGCCGTGTTCGAGGGCGAGCCGTCGCGGCCCTTGGCCTGCGCCCTGGTCGATCCGGTGCGGCGCTATCAACTGCGTCGCGAGGATTTTATCGCCGTGATCGATGGCATGGCGATGGATGTCGGCGCGGCGATCGTCGCGCCCACGCTGGCGGCGCTGGATCTCTATTGTGATCGGGTTGCCAGCGCTGTGGGACGGCTGTCGGTGCGGGTTTTCGGCATCGCCAGCCCCGTCGCTGACCGCGCGGCGGACCATCTGGGCCGGGCCCTGCAATTGACCAATATCCTGCGCGATGTCGCCGAGGATGCAGGCCTGGGGCGGGTTTATCTGCCGCGGGAACTGCTGGAACGTCACGGGGTGTTCGATCCCGACCCCAAAACCATCACCCGGCATCCCGGGTTGCCGGCGGTCTGCCGTGACGTCGCGGTGGTGGCGCTGCTGCATTACGCCGAGGCCGATGCCGCGATGGCCCTGTGTCCCCGCCGCGAAATGCGGCCGGCGCGGGTGATGCAAGCAGTTTATCACAATCTGCTGGACCGGATGCTGGTCGCGGACTGGCAGCGATTCGACCAGCGGGTCACGGCGCCCAAGGCGGTCAAGCTGTGGTTCGTGGTCCGGTACGGCTTGCTGTGACCGTGGCAACGACGTTTCATGTGATCGGCGCCGGCATGGCCGGGCTGGCCGCGGCGGTACGGTTGTCGACCTGGGGCTGCCGGGTCATTGTGCACGAGGCATCGGCGCAGGCCGGCGGGCGCTGCCGCTCGTATTTCGATCGCGCGCTGGGGTGCCGCATCGACAATGGCAACCATTTGATCCTGTCGGGCAATGACGGCATCCAGCGGTTTCTGACACAGATCGGTGCGCGCGACAGCCTCGACGGTGCGACAGACGTCCCGGTATTTCCCTTCTTTGACCTGCGCAGCGGTGATCGTTGGCGGGTTCGCCCCAATCTCGGCCGGATGCCGTGGTGGATTTTTTGCCGCAATCGCCGCGTGCCGGGGACCCGGGCGGGTGACTATCTTCGGGTCGCGCCGCTACTGTGGGCCGGCGCCGCCGACACGGTTTCCGACCGACTCGGCGGCACGGCGATCTATGAGAAATTATGGCATCCTTTGGCGGTCTCGACGCTGAACACCGAGGCGGAGCACGCCTCCGCGGCCTTGCTGGGTCGGATTCTGCGCGAAACCTTCGGTCGCGGCGGTGCGGCCTGCCGCCCGCTGATGCCCCGGGTCGGCTTATCGGAAAGCTTTGTCGACCCGGCGCTCATCACCTTGCAACGTCACGGTGCCGAAATTCGTTTTGGCGACCGAATCCGGGGTCTGGAATTTGCCGATGGGCGGGTGACGGCGATTCTGGGCGGCGAGCGGACGGCGATCGGCGAATCCGATAGCGTCATTGTCGCGACGACGGCACCGGTGGCGCAGCAACTGGTGCCGGGGATCATGGCGCCCGATCAGTTCCGTGCCATCATCAATGCCCATTTTCGCGTTGCGGTGCCGTCAGGCCGGCCGTCATTCCTGGGATTGGTCGGCGGCGTCGCGGAATGGGTGTTTGTCAAGCCGGACGTCGTCTCGGTGACCATCAGCGCGGCCGATCGGCTGGTCGCGCAAAGCGCGGACGATCTGCTGCCCCGGCTCTGGGCCGAAGTCGCGCGGGCGCTCGATCTTCCATCGCCGATGCCGCCGGCACGGCTGATCCGGGAAAAACGCGCGACGTTTGCGGCAACGCCGGGTCAGTTGCGCCAGCGGGCAGGGACCCGGACCGCCTGGCCGAATCTTTGGTTGGCCGGCGATTGGACCGCGACCGGATTGCCATCGACGATCGAGGGCGCTATCCGTTCCGGGCAACGCGCGGCGGAATTATCACAGCTTGGCCTAAAGTCTGATGCGATCGACCAGGCCGCTTGAGACAAATGGATTGATTAACGATGCTGTCGTCTTCGAATGCCCAATTATCAGGTGTAGTCCCATCCATGTCCGCAGACGGTTTTGTCGAAGTCGAGGCCTCATTGGGGACTCAGGCGGCTTCGCTTGTGCGTCAGAGTCTGGATTCTGCGATTGCGCGGGCCGGGGAAGCGTTGCGCGGTTTGGTTCACACCGACGGCCACTGGGTGTTCGAGCTGGAAGCCGACGCCACCATCCCGGCGGAGTATATCCTGCTCCAGCATTTCCTGGACGAGATTGACGTCGAGGAAGAGCGGCGGATCGCCACATATCTGCGCGCGACCCAGGCCGATCACGGCGGGTGGCCGTTGTTTCATGACGGCGCTTTCGATATCAGCGCCAGCGTCAAGGCCTATTACGCGCTCAAGATCGTCGGGGATCCCGTCGACGCGCCACACATGGTCCGGGCCCGCGACGCGATTCACGCCGCTGGCGGGGCGGTGCAGGCCAATGTCTTCACCCGGATCCAGCTGGCGCTGTTTGGTCAGGTGCCGTGGCGCGCCGTGCCGGCGATGCCGATTGAGATCATGAATCTGCCGCGCTGGTTTCCGTTTCACCTCAGCAAGATTTCCTATTGGTCGCGCACCGTCGTGGTCCCGCTGCTGGTGCTGATGGCGCTGAAACCCCAGGCGCGCAATCCGCGTGGCATTGGCGTTGGCGAATTGTTTATCGAACCGCCGGAGCAGGTCCGGGAGTGGCCGACCAAGCAGGCGGGATCGTCCTGGGCGACGGTGTTTCGTCTGATCGACCGGGTGTTGCACGTTGCCGAGCCGGTGTTCCCGGAGCGGCTGCGGGCGCTTGCCATCGAAAAGGCCGTCGCGTTCGTGACAGAGCGCTTGAATGGCGAGGACGGGCTGGGGGCGATCTATCCCGCCATGGCCAACACCGTGATGATGTTCGACTCCCTGGGCTATGCCAAGGATGACCCCCGGGTGCTCACGGCCAAGGCGGCGATCCGAAAATTGCTGGTGTTGACGCCGGAGCGGTCCTATTGCCAGCCCTGTCTGTCGCCGGTATGGGATACCGCGCTGTCCTGTCTGGCGATGCTGGAATCCGCGGGGCCGGAGAGCCCGGTGGTTCAGGATGCCGCACAGTGGCTGGCCGATCGGCAGGTGCTTGATGTCGAGGGCGATTGGGCGGTGTGTCGACCGGGGCTGCGACCCGGGGGCTGGGCGTTCCAGTACGCCAACCCGCATTACCCGGACCTTGATGATACGGCGGTTGTGGTGATGGCCCTGGATCGTGCCGATCGGGTGCGTTATCGCGAGCATATCGAACGCGCGACCGAATGGGTTCTCGGGATGCAATCGCGCAATGGGGGCTGGGGCGCCTTCGACGCCGACAACAACGCCCATTACCTCAATTACATTCCTTTTGCCGACCATGGCGCGCTGCTCGACCCGCCGACCGCTGATGTCACCGCGCGCTGCATCGGGATGCTCTGTCAACTCGGCCATGGCGCCGATCACCCGGCGGTCACCCGGGGGCTCGAATTCTTGCGCCGCGAGCAGGAAGCCGATGGCTCCTGGTTCGGGCGCTGGGGAACCAACTATATCTACGGCACATGGTCGGTGCTTAACGCCTTCAACGTCGCCGGCGTCCCTGCGGAGAGCGACGAGGTCCGTCGTGCGGTCACCTGGTTGTTGCAGCAGCAGCGGCCGGATGGCGGCTGGGGCGAGGACGGCGCGACTTATTGGCCCGAACGGAAAAGCCAAGGGGCGCCGGTCAGCACGGCGTCGCAGACCGCCTGGGCGGTGTTGGGGCTGATGGCGGCCGGTGAGACCGACAATCCGGCGGTCGAGCGCGGCATCCGCTATCTGGTCGAAAGCCAGTCCGAAGACGGGCTGTGGCAGGAGGAGCATTACACCGCGGTCGGGTTCCCGCGGGTGTTCTATCTGCGCTATCACGGCTATCGCGCCTTCTTCCCGTTGTGGAGCCTGGCCCGGTACCGGGAACTGCGGGCGGCCAACAGCAAGACGACCCTGTACGGAATGTGACCGGGGAAAATCAAGGTCCGATCGGGGGCGGCGAGAGCGCGGCCGACAAGATCGGGATCGTCGCCGGTCTGGCTTCCGAGGCGGCGCTTGCCGCCCGGTTGCCCGGTACCTGCGTGGTTTGCAGCGGTGGACGTCCCGATCGCGCAGCGGCCCTGGCCGCGGCCCTGGCCGATCAGGGGGTGCGCGGGTTGATCAGTTTCGGAATCGCAGGCGGGCTGGTCGCAGACGCGGTCTCGGGGCTTGTCATCGTCGCTGAAGCGGTTGTCGCGGATGACGAGCGCTATGATGCCGATGCCGGTTGGTCGATCGCGCTCGCGCGACGCCTTGAGGCAGGCCTTGGCGTGATTGCAGCATCACGCGTCATCGTCGCGGACCCGGCGGCCAAACGGGCCTTGCAGCAACGCCACGGCGGTGTTGTGGTCGATATGGAAACGCTGGCGGTCGCCCGCGCGGCGGCGCGGCGGGGCCTGCCGTGGACAGCGATCCGCGCGGTCGCCGATCCGGTAACGTTCACGCTGCCGCCGGCCGCGCTGGTCGCCTTGACCGCCGCCGGCCGGCCCGATCTGCCGGCGGTGCTGGCGGCGATCGCGCGACGCCCCGGCCAGATCCCGGATCTGATCCGGTTGGCCAGGGCGTCGCAGGCGGCGCACCGGGGATTACTCGGCGGCGTCAACCGCCTTGTTGGCGGCGGGGGCCTGCTGTAACCGGGCCAATGCGCCCTCGACATGGCGCGAGAACATGTATTCCGCGGGACGCTGGTGTTCGAACGACACTTCCGGGGCCATTTCGCCCTCGGTCCGCGGTCCGCGCAGCCCGGTCATCAGGGTTTTGAGCGGGTGACGCACCGAATCATTGACCGCCGTGGCCTCGTAGCCGCTATGGACCATGCAATTGGCGCATTTTTCATAGTTGCCCGTGCCATAGCTGTCCCAATCGGTGCTTTCCATCAACTCGGCGAAGGTCTTGGCGTAGCCTTCGCCGATCAGATAGCACGGCCGCTGCCAACCAAAATAGTTGCGGGTCGGATTGCCCCAGGGCGTGCAATGATAGGTCTGATTCCCGGCCAGGAAGTCGAGGAACAGCGATGACTGGTTGAACTGCCATTTCCGGCCGCGTCCCAGCCGGAAGATGTCGCGGAACAGCTCCTTGGTGCGGCGCCGGCTCAGGAAATGCTCCTGGTCGGGGGCGCGCTCATAGGCATAGCCTGGTGAGATGCTCATGCCGTCGACACCCAGCGCCATTACCTGATCGAAGAAGCTGGCGACACTGCTCGGCTCGGCGCCGTCGAACAGGGTGCAATTGATCGTAACCCGGAAGCCACGTTCCTTGATCACCTTGATCGCGGCTACCGCCCGATCATAGACACCGGCCTGGCACACCGACTTGTCATGTTCATCACGATTGCCGTCGAGATGGACCGACCAGGTCAGATAGGGGCTCGGCTTGAACTGGTCGATCTTCTTCTCGAGCAGCAGCGCGTTGGTGCACAAATAAACATATTTGCGCCGCGCGGTGATGCCTTCGACGATCTGCACGATCTCGCGGTGCAACAGCGGCTCGCCGCCGGCGATCGAGACGATCGGTGCGCCGCATTCATCGACCGACTCAAGGCACTGCTCAACCGATAGCCTTTGATTGAGGATCGCGTCCGGATAGTCGATCTTGCCACATCCGGCGCAGGCCAGATTGCAGCGAAACAGGGGCTCGAGCATCATGACCAGGGGGTAGCGTTTGACACCGCGCAGGTGTTGCTTGACGACGTACCAACCCACATCGACCTGTTGGCGAAGCGTAACGGCCACGGCTAATCCTCGAAATTCAGCGGCGGCACGGATCGGGTGCCGCGGGGTTTGGCGGGAAAGCGAAGCGGCAGAATCATGATTCGGCCAGTTGCTCCGGCATTTTGAAACGGACATTCTCTTCGACACCCGACAACACCGACAGGTTGACGGGTTCGATTTCGCGCAGGCGGTCGACCAGCTCGTCGACCAGATCCTCCGGTGCCGAGGCGCCGGCGGTGACGCCGACAGCGTTGACCCCGTGCAGCCATTGCGGGTCGAGCGCGCGGGCATCTTCGATCAGATAGGCCCGAACCCCCATTTCCGCCGCGAGTTCGCGCAGCCGGTTGGAGTTGGAACTGTTGCGTGCACCGATCACTAGCACGACGTCGACCAGTTCGGCCAGTGCCCGAACGGCCCGCTGGCGATTCTGGGTCGCATAGCAGATGTCTTTGGTGTCGGGTCCGCTGATCGTGGGAAACCGGCCTTTGAGCGCATCAATGATCGCCCTGGTGTCGTCGACCGACAGCGTGGTCTGGGTGATATAGGCCAAACGATCGGGGTCCCGGACTTCCAGGCGCGCCACATCGGCGACGGTTGAGATCAGTTGAACCGGTCCGGGAATGCGGCCCAGCGTGCCCTCGATTTCCGGATGGCTGGCGTGGCCGATCAGGATCACCTCGCGGCCGAGGTCGGCATAACGCTGGCCCTCGCTGTGCACCTTGGAGACCAGGGGGCAGGTGGCGTCGATCACCGGCAGGCCCTGGTTCCCGGCGGCGTCCTCGACCATTCGCGATACGCCATGGGCGCTGAAAATGGTGACGCTTCCGGCCGGAACTTCGTCGATTTCGTCGACAAACTGGACGCCCTTGTGACGCAATCGCTCGACGACATGCCGATTATGGACGATCTCATGCCGGACATAGATCGGCGGGCCGTATTTTTCGAGAGCGCGTTCCACGATCTGGATCGCCCGCTCGACCCCGGCGCAAAATCCGCGCGGCTGGGCAAGAATAACCTGCATACCCTTACTATCCTTGTGCTTTGTGCCGCACGCTGCGCCACTCGAACTAAAGCGGCCCTAGTATAATGGCTCATCGATTTTTGACCAGTGCGGCTCGTCGTAAACGCGATATGCGCGACTCTTGGATCACACTGGCGCGGATAAATCGCCGGCATATTGCCTCGGCGCGAGATCTTGGCATAGCCTACAAACAGTGCAGTCTCTTTGGCACTGTCAAAGTGACGGAACCTTTGGCCCCGGGCCTGGAAACAAAGAAAGATCGTGACGATCATGCCGGTAACGCCATTGCTCGATCGGGTGCTTCAACCGAGTGATCTGCGCCGTCTGGAACCGGACCAGTTGCAGCAGCTTGCGGATGAGCTACGCAGTGAAGTGATCAGCGCGGTCTCGGTGACGGGTGGCCATCTCGGGGCGGGCCT
>JARLIO010000093.1 GCA_031291675.1 Azospirillaceae bacterium | reverse complement strand
CGACTATGATCGCGAGAAGCTGCAAGAGCGGCTGGCCAAGCTGGCCGGCGGCGTTGCCGTGATCCGCGTCGGCGGTGCGACCGAGGTCGAGGTGAAGGAGCGCAAGGATCGCGTTGACGACGCGATGCACGCGACCCGCGCTGCGGTCGAGGAAGGCATCGTTGCTGGTGGTGGCGTCGCGTTGCTCTATGCCACCAAGTCGCTTGACGCCCTGAAGCCCACCAACGACGAACAGCGGGTTGGCATCGACATCATCCGTCGCGCCCTCCAGGCCCCGGTGCGGCAGATCGCATCGAACGCCGGAACCGATGGTTCGATCGTGGTCGGCAAGCTGTTGGAACAGAACGAGCCGTCGTTCGGCTTCAATGCCCAGACCAGCGAGTACGGCGATCTGGTCAAGGCCGGCGTCATCGATCCGACCAAGGTGGTCCGCGCGGCCCTGCAAGGGGCATCGTCGGTGGCTGGTCTGTTGATCACCACCGAGGCGATGGTCGCCGAGCGGCCCGAGAAGAAGGCGCCGCCGGCTGGCGGCCCCGGCATGGGCGACATGGACTACTAGGCACCTGAATTCGGAGCCGGGCTGAACATCAACGGCCCGGACCCGGAACCAGGATCAAGAAATGCGGGCGGCCGGGAACCGGGCCGCCCGTTTTTTTTGCCCGTTTCTTTTGGCGGTGCCCGTCCGGTGCGCAATTTGGTCTTGCCGCGCGCCGGGACAAGGAACAGCTTATGTCAGGCGGCCCGGGTCCCGGCACGGACCGAAAAGGCGATGGACAGGCGATGTTCCAGGGGTTTACACGGCGACGGATCGCAACCTCGGGTGCGGAAATCAATTTGCGCGTCGGCGGCGAGGGTCCGCCCTTGCTGCTGTTGCACGGCTTCCCGCAGAGCCATGTCTGCTGGCATCGGGTCGCCCCGGAACTTGCCCGCAGTTTCACCGTCGTCGCCACCGATTTGCGTGGCTATGGCGACAGCGCCAAACCGCCGGATGACGCCGACCACGTCGCTTATTCGAAGCGGGCAATGGCGCGCGATCAGGTCGAGGTGATGTCGGCGCTGGGTTTCAACGCCTTCTTTCTGGCCGGTCACGATCGGGGCGGCCGGGTGGCGCAACGTCTGGTCCTGGATCATGGCGAACGGGTGTTGCGGCTGGCGATGCTCGACATCGTGCCGACCCTGAGCGTCGTCGAGGCGATGGACCTGTCGGTCGCGACGGATTTTTATCATTGGCTGTTCCTTAGCCAGCCCGGTGGCCTGCCGGAACATTTCATCGGATTTGATCCCGATTTCTTCCTGCGTCGGCAATTGGCGACCTGGGGCGCGACCGAGGGGGCTTTTGTTCCGGACGCCTTCGCCGAATACCAACGGTGTTTTCGCAATCCGGCGGCGATCGCCGCGATGTGTGCGGATTATCGCGCGGCGCTGACGATCGATCTGAGCCATGACCGTGCCGGTCGGGAGGCCGGCGAGCGGATTGGTTGCCCGCTGCTGGCCTTGTGGGCACGCCATGGCGTGATGGCGCGGCATTTCGATGTTCTGCAATGTTGGCGTGAGGTGGCTGATGCTGTTTATGGCGAAGCCATTGATTGCGGCCATTTCCTGGCCGAGGAGCAGCCGGAGGCGACCGTTGCGGCGTTAACGGATTTTTTCAACGCGGCGTGTTAACGCTCAGCCGTTGTCATTTTGGCTGTCGGCCCGCGGGCTGCCGCCCGCACCCGCTCGGGGTGAACCCCGAATGCCCCTCTATTTTGACAAAAACAAAGGGGTCTGGGGCATGGTCCCTGTCGGGTTTGGGCGAAAGCCCAACGCTTCGTCGCCAAAATGAGAACCGCTGGCTAACGCTGCGGTGCGAGGTTGGGATTGCGGCCGGATGCGGGCCGGGGGCACGGGGCCACAATGGATTTTCTTGAGCTGTTTGATCGGGAATGCGCGCCCAGGCTCGATGTCAGCGACCGCCTGATGCGCGGCGCCACGTTTCGCCGGCTGTTCGAATTGCTGCTGGAACAGCGCCGGCCCTATTATCGTCTGGTCGAGACCGGCTGCACCCGCCGTCGCGGCAACTGGGGTGACGGCCAGAGCACGTTGCTGTTCGATCTGTTCCTGCAGCATCATGACGGGTGCCTGGTCTCGGTCGATATCAACCCCGACAACTGCCGGATTGCCCGGGAACTGGTCACCCACAAGGTTCAGGTCGTCTGTGGCGATTCGGTCGCATTCCTGGCCGATGGCGCTGCGACGCTGATCGAACCGCCGATCGATCTGCTGTACCTCGACTCGTTCGATCTGGACCCCGACCGGCTGTTTCCCAGTGCCTTCCATCATCTCAAGGAATTGTGGGCGGCCGAACCGTTGTTGCGTCCGGGTTCGATCATCGCGGTCGACGACAACCTCGTGGGTGCCGACGGCGCCTCGGCCGGGAAAGGGATGCTGGTCGCCAATTTCATGGCGCAGCGCGGGCGCCTGCCGGTGATCGATGGCTATCAGCGCGCCTGGATCTGGTAACGGCCCAAAGCGGGGACGTCCCGGATCGTTGGTCCCGCATTGATGTTGCCGCTTGCCAAGCTTGTCCGAAAACCGTAATCATAGTAATGCGATTAACTCGCATTATCGAGACCGATTCGCCCCCCTGGCGTGGCGACACGGTCGCGGCAGGCCCTGTCCTTTGTTGGATCCCATACCATGCTTGGCAGTCTGATCATCGTGTTTCGCGAGGTTCTTGAAGCCGGTCTCGTCGTCGGGATCGTCCTGGCCGCGTCCGAGGGACTGCCGGCGCGCGGACGATGGATCTCCGCGGGGATCGTCGGCGGTCTGATCGGCGCCTGTCTCGTCGCGCTGTTCGCCGACGAGATTGCCGGGCTGTTCGCCGACAACGGCCAGGAGCTGTTTAACGCCAGCCTACTGATCCTGGGCGTTGCGATGCTGACCTGGCACAATGCCTGGATGGCGCAGCACGGTCGCGAGCTGGTGCAGCACGTCCGATCCGTCGGACAGGACATTGCCGGGGGCCGGCAGCCGGTGCGCGCGCTTGCCATTGTGGTCGGCGTTGCGGTGTTGCGCGAAGGCTCCGAGGTCGTGCTGTTCCTCTACGGCATCGCCGTCGCCGGCGGCAGCAGCCCGCTCGCGATGGCGGCGGGGGGCCTGGTGGGGATTATCCTGGGTGCCGGTGTGGCCTGGCTGTTGTATCGCGGCCTGCTGCGGATTCCGGCCCGTGATCTGTTTGCCGTCACCGGCGCGCTGATTGCCTTGCTGGCGGCGGGCATGGCCTCCTCGGCGGCGCAATATCTGATGCAGGCCGGGATCCTGACCGTTGGAACCGCCGAGCTGTGGAACACGAGCGCCATCCTGTCCGATGGCACATTGCTGGGGCAGACCTTGCATGTTCTGGTCGGCTACACCGCGCGCCCCGTGCTGGCGCAACTGGTGACCTATCTCTGCGTTCTCGCGCTGATGACCGGCCTGTCGCACCGGGGGCGAACCGCGGCGGCTTCCGGTTCCGGCACCGGCGCGGCGGTTCACCGCGCCGGTGCCTGATCGGCATCCTCGTTACGCGGCCGGCGCGTCCAGAACCCCGCGGATCAGGGCCTGCGTTTCGGCGATGCCGTAGAGCTGGGTGAACGAACCCATTCGCGGTCCCGTGGTTTGGCCCAGCAGGATTTCATAAAGGGCCTGGAACCAGGCCTTCAGATCGGGGAACGGGTGACGTTTGCCGATCTCATAGATTTGCTGCTGGATCTGGTCGCCATCGGCCGTGGCCGGCAGGGCCGCCAGGACCGCCAGCAGATCGACCAGGGCCGCGCGTTCGGTCTCATTGGGGGCGCGGTACCGCTTCGTCGGTTTGACGAAATCCTGATAATAGGTGACGGCATAGCCGACCAGCCGGTCGAGGAACGGCGCCGTCGCCGGTGTCGCTTCGGGTGCGTAGCGGCTGATGAACCCCCACATGACATCCTTGCTGTCGGCATTGGCGACACCGGCGAGATTCAGCAGGATGCCGAAGCTCAGATGCACCTTTTCCGAGGGTGCGGTGCCGCGATGAATATGCCAGACCGGATTTTCGAGCTGGCGCGCCGGCGCCTCGCCTGGCAGCTTTTCCGCGAAGCTCAAATAGTCATCGACGGCGCGCGGGATCACGTCGAAATAAAGCCGCTTGGCGACCCGGGGCTTCTGGAACATGTACAATGCCAGGCTTTCCGGCGGTGCATAGCGCAGCCATTCCTCCATCGTCAGGCCGTTGCCCTTCGACTTGCTGATCTTCTGGCCCTTCTCGTCGAGAAACAGCTCGTAGTTGAAGCCTTCGGGCGGCGTTCCTCCCAGAATTTTACAGATCTTGGCGGCCAGCGCGACCGACGGGATCAGGTCCTTGCCCGACATCTCATAGTCGACCGCGAGGCCAAACCAGCGCATGCCCCAATCGGGCTTCCACTGCAGTTTGCAATGACCGCCGGTGACCGGCTGTTCGACTTTGCGCCCGTCCTCGTCGACAAACACGATGGTGCCGGCATCCGCGTCATGGGCCAGGACCGGGACCTGAAGGACGCGCCCGGTGCTCGGCGAAATCGGCAGGAACGGGCTGTAGGTCGCCTGCCGTTCGGCGCCCAGCGTCGGCAGCATCACCGCCATGATCTCGTCGAAATGGTGCAACACCGCCAGCAGGGCGGCGTCGAAGCGGCCGGATTGATACCAGTCGGTCGAGGACTGGAATTCATACTCAAAGCCGAAGCCATCAAGAAACTGTCGCAGCATGGCGTTGTTGTGATGGCCGAAGCTCTCGAATTTGCCGAAAGGATCGGGAACCTGGGTCAAAGGCCGGCCCAGATGCTGGCGCACCATGTCCTGGTCGGGAATATTGTCCGGAACCTTGCGCAGCCCGTCCATATCATCGGAGAAGGCGAACAACCGGGTCGGGATGTCGGACAGGCACTGGAACGCCCGCCGGACCATTGTGGTACGGGCCACCTCGCCAAAGGTCCCGATATGCGGCAGGCCCGAGGGGCCATAGCCGGTTTCGAACAGCACATAGCCCTTGGCCGGGACCTGGCCGTTGGTTCGCGCAAGCAGTTTGCGGGCCTCTTCGAAGGGCCACGCCTTTGCCTGCATCGCCAGTTCCCGTTGCGTTTCCATGGTCTTCAATCCATAAGCGTGTTGTTGCCGCGGCCGGCCCGTCGGAACGATCGTCCCGGGCGGCGGCCCCGCATCCACCCCGTGACGGGGTGCCGCGCCGGTGCCCGGCGGCCAGTGAGGATTCAGGGATCGCGACAACACTAGGGCGTTTGACGCCGTTCCGTCAATTGGCGGGTGGCGCGCCGCGCTTGCTGGTCACGGCGGCCGGGATCGGGCATAATGCGGTCATGACCCAGTTGGATTCCCCCCTGTCCGCCGCCATCGCGGTACCCGCCACCGCTGCCGCGGCGGTGACGCCAAAACAGCCAGCCCCGGCGGCAGAACCAGACCGGGTGTCGCAGGAACCGCCGCAACCGAAAGCGCCGGCGCAGATGCCCGGGGAAATCGGCGGGCCGCGCGGACCGGAACCGACGCGTTATGGCGATTGGGAAGGCGGTGGGCGCTGCACCGACTTCTGAGCGGGGCCCTGAGGACTCCGGTTTTCAGCCTGGCACCGCGGGCAAAATTTCACGCACGGGCCGGCATTGCGGCCGGAACACAGGCAGGAACCGATATGAAGCTTGAAGGATTACGTCGCCGCGCCGGAACCCTGGTGCTCGGGCTGGTCGCCGGCACGATGATGGTGGCGCCGGCCGCCGCGGCGGGGGTGCCCGATGGCGCCGGGTTCACCGCCGTGGTGCTTGGCATCAGCAGTGCCGGCGACGAGAAGATCGTCATTGATGCCTTGCCGGTGCCTTTGACCGACCGGTCGGTGAACTTCACCCACGACAGCACCTTCCGCGCCGCGGTCCATTACCGCATGATTCTGGTGTTTCACGCCCAGGATCGGTTCGACGGCACGCCTTTGTGCGCTCAGGACGTCCCCGGCAAGGGCCTCGACATCACGCCCCCGGCGTTCAATGACATGATGAAGACGACCCATCTTACCGGCGTGTTCTGCGCGGACCGGCAGACGCTGATGATGGCGACGTCGCGGATGGTCGGGAGCGTCACGCCCGGCGACGCCGGCTTCCGCTTCCTCGTTGCCGACGTGGCCAAACAACTGTTTCCGGACGGTTTTGCCGTGTTGCCCCGGCATACCGACTCGGACAGCGGTTCGCCCGGTTGAGCCCTGCGCCCGCAGGCCGCCACCGGATCGGCATTCCGGTGGCGGTTGGCGGTGCGCGGGATCAGCGGATCCGGGGCGGGCGGATCAGGCGCGGTTCATGCGGTTTTCCACCAGTTCGGTGACGACGGTGGGATCCGCCAGGGTTGAGGTATCGCCCAGGGCGTCATACTCGTTGGCGGCGATTTTGCGCAGAATCCGGCGCATGATCTTGCCCGACCGGGTCTTGGGCAAACCGGGCGCCCATTGGATCAGGTCGGGGGTCGCGATCGGGCCGATCTCCTTGCGGACCCAGGCCACCAGCTCCTTGCGCAGCTCTTCGCTGGGACGCTCGTCCGCGTTGAGCGTGACGTAGGCGTAGATCCCCTGACCCTTCAGATCATGCGGATAGCCGACCACCGCGGCCTCCGCGACCTTGGGGTGGGCCACCAGGGCGCTCTCGACCTCGGCCGTGCCCATGCGATGTCCGGAGACATTGATGACATCGTCGACGCGCCCGGTGATCCAGTAATAGCCATCCTCGTCGCGGCGACTGCCGTCACCGGTGAAATAGCGGCCGGGGAAGGTGCTGAAATAGGTCTGGATGAACCGGGGATGATCGCCGAAGATCGTGCGCATCTGGCCGGGCCAGCTGTCGTCGATGCACAGATTGCCTTCGCAGGCGCCGGTCAGGACCTTGTTGTCGCTGTCGACGATAACTGGCTTGACGCCGAAGAACGGCAGGGTCGCCGAACCCGGCTTCAAGGGCGTCGCCCCGGGCAGCGGCGAAATCAGGATGCCGCCGGTTTCGGTCTGCCACCAGGTGTCGACAATCGGGCAGCGCCCGTCGCCGACGACTCGGTGGTACCACAGCCAGGCCTCCGGATTGATCGGCTCGCCCACGGAACCCAGAATGCGCAGGCTGGCGCGGCTGGTGCGCCGAACCGGTTCCTCGCCTTCACGCATCAGCGACCGGATCGCGGTCGGTGCCGTGTAGAAGATATTGACCTGATGCTTGTCGACGATCTGCCAGAAGCGCGACACGTCGGGATAGTTGGGCACCCCTTCGAACATCAGTGTGGTCGCACCATTGGCCAGCGGTCCATAGACGATATAGCTGTGGCCGGTGACCCAGCCGACATCGGCGGTGCACCAATAGACCTCGCCCGGCTTGTAGTCGAAGACGAGGCTGTGGGTCAGCGACGTGTACACCAGATATCCGGCGGCGCTGTGCAAGGCGCCCTTGGGTTTTCCGGTCGAACCCGAGGTATAGAGGATGAAAAGCGGATCCTCGGCCGACATCTCTTCGATCGGGCTGTCCGGCGAAGCCGCGGCAACCTCTTCATGGTACCAATGGTCGCGGCCTTCGGTCCAGGGCACGGTGCCACCGGTGCGCTTGACCACCAGCACCGACGTGACGCCGGGGGCGTGCTGCAACGCCTGGTCGGCGTTGACCTTCAACCCGACGCGCCGGCCGCCGCGCAGCCCCTCATCGGCCGTGATCAGGATATGGGCGTCGCTGTCGACGATCCGGTCCTTGAGGCTTTCCGGCGAAAAGCCACCGAAAACGACGGTATGGACCGCGCCGATACGCGCGGCGGCCAGCATGGCGTAGGCGGCCTCGGGGATCATCGGCAGATAAATGCAGACGCGGTCGCCTTTCTTGACGCCATGCGCCTTCAGGACGTTGGCCAGCCGGCACACCTGTTCGTGAAGGTCACGGTAGGTGATGGCCTTGCTCTCGCTCGGGCTGTCGCCCTCCCAAAGGATCGCGACCTGGTCGGCTTTGTCCTTCAGATGACGGTCGATGCAATTATAAGAAACGTTGAGCGTGCCATCGTAAAACCAGCGAATGTGAACATTCCCGGTAAAACTGACGTCGCGGACCTGCGTGAACGGCTTGATCCAGTCGATCCGCTTGCCGTGCTCCCCCCAGAAACCCTCAGGATCCGTCACTGACTGGTGATAAAGTTGCTGGTAGCGGTCGGCATCGACGTAAGCCGATTTCGCGATGGCCTCGGGAACGGGAAAGACATTGGGTGCGCTCATGGGCTTGCATTTCCCCCTGGGTTTCTTGTGTCTTGGCGTGGAAGTCGTTTTGGCATCGGACTTTCAGAGCGGGTTCGCCCGCGCCATCGGCAGTTTTGACACAGTCTAACCCACCAGCGGGGGCAACCACAATACACAGGGTTGTCTAGGGATCTGCCATCGGCGCGGGGGCCGGGCGGCGGTCGCGATCGTCAAAGCGGTATGACCAGTGACCAGTGCCCGGACCACCAGGTCGCGCCGGCCCGCGCCGCGATCGTCACCGGTCCTTGATCAAAGAGACGCGGATTTACCATTTGGTAATCGATTCATTTCCATATTATTATAGCTTACATGAAAAGAAGTCCGGGACGAATTGATTCGCCAAGGCCGGCAATCTCCGGTTTTGGTGATGACAGGGTCTCTCGTCCGGTAGATGACCCTTGGGGAAAGGCACGATGGCCAAAGACGTCAGCACGATGGGTCCCAGTGACGACGACGGTTCAGCGCCGGAGAGTGGCAGGGTGGCATCGATTGCCAGTCTGATTACCCTGATCAATCGCACGAGCCTGGTCGCGATCGATTCAACGTTGAATTGCCGAACGCAGCCGGGACTGAGCGACCTTGATGCGGCGCTTGAGGTGCGGAGTATCGCTGACCGGGTGTTACGATCCGCCCGCGATGTTGCCGCAACGATCGCGGAATTTCACTGACCGCGTCGCGCCCGGCGGACAACCCGGTAGACAACAAGAACCGGGCTACAACAGGGAGCAGATCGCTTTGACCACGGCGTCAGGGGCTTCCTGGGGCAGATTGTGTCCAGCGCCCGCGATGACCTCGCGCCGATACCGGCCGGTGAAGTGGCGCCCGTCTTCGGCTGACATCTCCGCCGGGCCGACACCATCATCGTCCCCATCCAGCACCACCGTGGGGACGGCGATGGCCGGCTGGGCCGCCACTCGGTGCTCGATATCCGCCAGATCGGGGTCCCCGGCGGCATAGCCGAACCGGTGCCGATAGGAATGGATCACGACGTCGACGAAGTCGGGATTGTCAAAGGAAGCCGCGGTGGCGGCATAGGTCGCCTCGGTAAACGCCCAGCCAGGCGACCACAGCGTCCACAGCAGCCGGCACAGGGCGTGACGATTTGCGGTCAGGCCGGCGCGCCCGCGTTCGCCGTGAAAGTAATATTGGTACCAGAACCGGTGTTCCTGTTCCGGCGCCAGGGGCACCACCGAGCCGGCAATGTCCTGGAGATTGTAGCCACCGACCGAGACCAGGCCCCGAACCCGCTCGGGCCACAGCGCCGCGACGATGCAGGCGGCCCGGCCACCCCAATCATAGCCAGCCAGCACCGCGCCGGGCAGCGCGAGCCCATCCAGAAAGCCCAACAGATCGTCGGCCAGGGCCGCCTGCTGGCCCGTTTTCATCGCCGTCGCCGCAATCAGGCGGGTCGGGCCAAAACCGCGCAGATAGGGCACAAGAGTGCGGTATCCCGCGGCGACCAGGGGCGGGACGACATCGTCATAGGCGCGGACGTCATAGGGAAAGCCGTGCAGCAGCACCACCGGGATCCCGTCGGGCGCGCCGCTCTCCTCATAGGCGATATCGAGCGCCGCGGTCCGAAGATGTTTCAAGGTCGCCATTGCCATCATCCGTGCTCCCCTCGGGGGATCAGCCTGGGCCGGGTTCGGCGGCCGTCGTCAGGCCTCCCAGCCGGCAGATCTCCAACCATTGATGTTCATTGACCGGCGATACCGAAAGCCGGGACTGACGCACCAGCGCCATCTCGCTCAGCGCCGGATGGCTCTTGATCATCTTCAGTGTTACCGGGGCCGGCATGGCCTCAAGGGCACGGACATCGACCATGCCGAACCGGGCGGTGTCATCGCTGGGATCGGGGTAGTATTCCCGAACGATCTCGACAATACCGACGATCGCCAGTCCCTCATTCGAATGATAAAAAAACGCCCGGTCGCCCAGCCGCATCGCCTTGAGATTATTCGATGCCTGATGGTTGCGAACCCCATTCCAGAAGGTCACGCCATCCTCAACCATATGGTCCCAGCTATATTTGACGGGCTCCGATTTGACCAGCCAGTATGCCATGTCCGATCAGACCGCTTTGGGGAATACGCGGCGCCAGGGCCGGATCGTGACCGATGCGAACAGGCCGGCCTGGGCGTAAGGGTCGGCGGCGCAGAAGGCGTCGAGCGCGGCGCGATCGGGCTGCTCGACGATCAGGACGCTGCCGATCATCGCGCTGCCATCATCGCTCAGCAGGGGGCCCGCGGCAAAGATCGTGTCAGCACTGCGCTCAAGATAGGCCAGATGCGCCGCGCGGTTTGCGCTCCGGATCGCCGCGGAGTCGGGCTTGTCCAGGCACAGGATATGAAACAGCATCACGGACTCTCCTTGTCGGCCGGCGGCATCGGATGGGCGCGATCCCGAAGCCGAACTTAGCGAAATTGGCGACGCCGCGAAAGACCGATCGCTCAGACCGGCGACGGCAGATTACCCTGGATCAGGGCCTGGGACAGATCACCGGTTTCTGCCGGCGCGCCGGCCGGGATGGCCTCAACGAGAAACTGGAAGGTCATGGCGTCCGGGGCGGCCAGAAGCGCCGCACGCACGGCGGGGGCCAGCGCGTCAAGTGCCGCGGTTCCGAATTCGGTCTCGGCCGGCTGTTTGACGATCACATCCTCGGCGGCAATGGCAAAGCCGTTGAGCGCGAGGAAACGGTAAAGCGACGCGCGGGTGAAAAAGCGGACATGGGTGCGATCGATCAGCCCGCAGCTGCGATACTCGAACCGGCCCGCCAGCAACTCGCTGACCAGACCGGCGTAACCGACATTCGGGATCGAAATCAGCAACCGGCCGTCCGGGTTCAGCAGCGGCGGCAACCGGCGCAGCAATCGGCCCGGTGCCTCCAGATGTTCCAGGACGTCGGCCAGCACGATGAAATCATACCGCCGATCCGGCAGCGCGCGGGCCAGATCCGCGGTTTGCAGATCGGCATTGACGATGTCGCGGTAGTGCGGTTGCGCCACCGCGGCCGCGGCAGGGTCGCCTTCGACGGCGTCGAAAACGCAGGGTTTCAGCGCGGTCGTGAACCGGCCCAGCACCCCGGGGCCACAGCCCAGGTCGAGAACGGTCGCCGCCGGTGTGATCCGTTTGGCAAAGCGCGCCAAGGGATCGGCGTCATCAAGCGACAGTTCGCGATTATAGCGCACGGCACCGTTGTGGTCGTTCATTGATGGCTCCTGCGTGAGAGGGGGGCGTGACAGCTCCGGCTGAAGGGTCAGGCCTTGCGCCAAAAGGCGCCGGTCCAGTCGATCACCTCGATATCGAACTGCAAGCCGCGCATCCGCGCGAAATCCGCCACAGCCTGACGGCAACTGGCGTAGCAATTGTAGTCGTCAATGATCACGAACCCCCCGGAAGAGACCTTGTCATAAAGGGCGTTCAGACTGACGAAAGTCGATTCATACATATCACCATCAAGGCGCAGGACCGCCAGGGGACCGACGGGTGCGGTCGGCAGCGTGTCGGAGAAGAAACCCTTGATGAAGCGCACCTGGTCGTCGAGCAGGTCGAAGCGGGCGAAATTGCCCTGCACCTGGGCCAGGGACACCGCCAGCTCGGCTTGCTGGTGCAGGACACTGTCGGCGTCGGCCGGGAATTTCTCGATATCGGGTGGCGGCAGCCCCTCGAAGCTGTCGGCGACCCAGACGGTCCGTTCGGTGACGCCATGGGCCTTGAGAATGCCGCGCATCAGGATCGACGCGCCACCGCGCCAGGTCCCGGCCTCCATGACATCGCCGGGGACCTGATCGCCGAGCGCGCGTTCGAGGCAGGCGTGAAGATTGTCGAGGCGCAACCGTCCGACCATGGTCAAGGCGAAACCGGGAACGTCCCGGCCCTGACGTCGCGCCTCGCGCCGTGCGGTCTCGTCGCCCTCGAAATGCATCGAGGCCTCATGCTCGAAATAGATCTCATTCATCAGGATCTTTTTAAGCAACTCGATATACAGCGCGGCAGCGTCCATTTCGTCTCTCGATTTCGCGGTGACCGGACCGCGGGATTTCCATTCGGGCCCGGGATCTGTACATGCCGGGTCGGCATCGTCAAGCTGGTTGCGGATGTCCCGCTGGCGCCATGGCGTGAAAAACCGTCGGGCGTCGCCTCTACCAGCGTTCCGCCTTGAACGGCCGGTTCAGCAGCGCGGCAATCGCGGCGTCGATATCGGCGTCCTGTTTGAGAATGCTGTCGACGGTCGTGGCGATCGGCATTTCGACCCCGTGTTTTTCCGCCAGTTCAACCAGCGCCGCGGCGGTGTGGACGCCTTCGGTGACGCCGTGCCGTGCCGCAAGGATACCCGACAGCGGGGTGCCGGCGCCCAGCGCGGCCCCCAGTGACATGTTGCGCGATTGCGTACTGGTACAGGTCAGCGTGAGGTCGCCCAGTCCGGACAGCCCCATCAGTGTTTCCGTCCGGGCGCCCAGTATTATCCCCAGCCGCGCCATTTCCGCCAGGCCGCGGGTGATCAGGGCGGCGCGGGCGCTATCGCCCAGATGCCGGCCCTGCACGATGCCGCAGGCGATCGCCAGGACATTCTTGACCGCGCCGCCGATCTGGACGCCGATGACGTCATCCGACCCGTAAGGGCGGAACGACCGGCTGCCCAGGGTTTCCAGCAGGGTCGTCGCGATGGCCTCATCAGCACAGGCCAGGGTCACGGCGGTGGGGAGGCCGCGGGCGACTTCGATGGCAAAGCTGGGCCCTGAGAGCACGGCGACCGGGTTGGACGGCAGCTCGGCGGCCACGACCGCGGTCAGCAGCGAACCGGTGGTCCGCTCGATGCCCTTGGCGCAGATGACCAGGGGAACCGTGGGCCGCAATATCGCCGCCAACTGGCGGCACAGGGTCCGGGTCGATTGCGCCGGCGTGACCAGCAGTACCACGCCACAGGGAGCGAGGGCCGCCAGATCGTCGGTTGCCGTGATTGCCGGATCCAGCGCGATTCCCGGCAGGCAGTCTGGATTGCCGTGGTCGCGGTTGATGGCCACAATCGTCTCCGGGCGCCGGGCCCAGATCACCGCGTCCCGGCCGGCTCGACGGCAGCACTGGGCCAGTGCGGTGCCCCAGGCCCCGCCGCCAACGATGGCGACGCGCTGAGCGCCGCTCATCCCCGATGACCCTCCAACGCCGGGGTCAACACCGGGCCCTGAAGCCCAGAGAGGGTCGGGTGCTCGGCGGCGCCTTCCTTGAAGGATCGGGTTCCACCCCACATCGTGGAGCGCGGTTTGCGCTGAATAAAGGCCATGAGATCACCCCGAAAATAAGCCCCCGGAAAGCCTGATGGCCTCAAGAAACTTTGGCAAAACAGCCGCGCTGTCGCCGCTGAGATCGGCCAACGCCGGAGAATGGCGAATACCCGGCCGATGTTATCACGAATGGTGCCGGTTTCAGCGTCTTTGAGGTCCCCCGGGCGCGCGTCGGCATCGGGCGTTGGCGATCAGAAACGGCCGCCCGATTCGACGCCCCGATCCGTTTGGGCTATCATTCCCCAATGACGATGGAGCAGATCAATGCCTGACGAACCGGAAAGCCTTGTCATCTCCGCGCCACCTTCCTGAGGCTGTTCATTCACTGAGGTCGCCATGGCCGCTGCCGATCCGCGTGCACCACAGACTGCGAACGAAAAGGCTTTCGACATCCTCCGCCGGATTGAGCCCGCCCCGGCGCGAGTCGCTGCCAAGGATGACAGCGGGGAAATGGAGCCGGGCCGATGGGCACCACTGCCGCCTTCAAACTTCAGGATGCCGGTTTCACCCGTCAGCAGGTCGAGGCTCTGGGGGAGTTCACGGATGGCCAGGCCGCAAGCAAGACGGACTTGACCGAGACGAAGTCCGAACTGAAAGCCGATTTGGCTGCTGTCGAGCATCGCCTCGAACTGAAGATCGCCGAGGTAAAGACCGATGTCGTCAAATGGCTGTTTGGCGCCATCATCGCACAGACGACCATCATCGTCGCGGCCATGAAGCTGCTGCACTGATCCCATGGACGACGAGATCGACAACCTCACCCGGGTCCATCTGCGGCGCATGGATGGCAAGATCGATCAGATGATGGATGCGCCGCGTGATCATGGCCGGCGGCTGACCGCGCTGGAGATTGCCGAGGGCAATTTGGCCGCGACCGAAAGGCGTCATTACGCGAATACCGCCGCGCGCACCGACCGGACGGACGATCGCCTCGACCGGATCGAACGCCGGCTGGACCTGATCAAGCCACCCCGGGCAGCCGCGGACGAAAAATACAGACCTGGCGCAGACCTGACCCTCAGGCCTTGACCCCGGCGCCGCGGGCCGGTGCCGCGGCGGGGTCGAGCGGCCAGCGCGGCCGCGGTGCGAAGTCGAACCCGGCCTGATGGCCGAGCCGGAGATGCTCCAGCCCGGCCCAGGCGACCATGGCACCATTGTCGGTGCACAGCGCCGGGGGCGGGGCGACGAATTCCATGCCATGTTCGACGGCGACCCGCGTCAACCGGTCACGCAGCGTGTGATTGGCGGCGACCCCGCCGGCGATCACCAGGTTGCGGACCGGGGGGCTTTCGGCCTGGACCGCCAGGATCGCCCGGTGGCACCGATCGGCCAGGGTATCGGCGACCGCGGCCTGGAACGACGCCGCCAGATCGGCGCGGTCCCGGGGGTGCAGCGCGCCCTCGGGCAAGTCGGCCACCCGGTGACGAACCGCGGTCTTGAGCCCGGAAAATGAAAAATCGCAGCCGGGCCGGCCCTTCATCGGACGCGGCAGGTCAAAGCGCGTCGGATCCCCGCCCGCGGCGGCGCGCTCCAGCAACGGTCCCCCCGGATAGCCCAGCCCCATCAGTTTGGCGGCCTTGTCGAACGCCTCGCCGACCGCATCGTCGATCGTCGTGCCCAGGCGCCGGTACTGCCCGACCCCGTCGACCATCAGCAGCTGGCAATGTCCGCCCGACGCCAGCAGAAGCAGGAACGGGAACGCGATGTCGTCGGTCAGCCGCACGGTCAGGGCGTGCGCCTCCAGATGGTTGACCGCGACGAAGGGCAGGTGGCGCGCCATTGCGATCGCCTTGGCGGTCATGACGCCGACGATGACGCCGCCGATCAATCCGGGGCCGCCGGTGGCGGCGACGCCGTCGATGTCGTCAAATCCGACGCCGGCCTGGTCCATCGCCTCGCGGATCAGGCGATCGAGATGTGCCAGATGGGCCCGCGCGGCGATTTCGGGCACCACGCCGCCATAGGGGCGGTGGTCGGCCAACTGCGATAGCACGACATTGGCCAGGATGCGCCGTTGCTCGTCGACCAGCGCCGCGGCGGTCTCATCGCAACTGGTTTCCAGTCCAAGCACGATCATCGACAAACTCTCCGTCTCGGGCATCCCCGTCTCTGGCATCCCCGTGTCGGGTCCCCGCGCGCCGGACCCCTCCGGGGCGGATATGTAGTCGCTGGAGCGGGATCGCACCAGAAACAAAATGTCGAAAACCGGCCGGGCGCGACGTGACGAGGGCACCGCCCAATGGGGGACTTCCGTCATGGCCCGGTTGCGCCTATGACTTCGTCGTATGACAGCCCTGCTTCGCATCGGCACCCGCGGCAGCCCCTTGGCGTTGGCGCAGGCGCATCAGACCCGTGACCGCCTCGCCGCGGCCCACGCTGAACTCGCCCCCCCGGGGGCGATCGAGGTGATTGTGATCCGGACCACCGGGGACCGGATCCAGGACCGCCCGCTTGCCGAGGTCGGCGGCAAAGGGTTGTTTACCAAGGAGATCGAGGAGGCGCTGCTGGCGCATGACATCGATCTGGCGGTCCATTCGATGAAGGACGTGCCGACCTGGTTGCCCGATGGTCTCGACATCGCCTGCCTGCTGCCGCGCGAGGATCCCCGCGATGCCTGGTTTTCGCGCAGCGGCGCCGATCTCGGCCGGCTGGCGCCCGGGGCGATCGTCGGCACCGCCAGCCTGCGCCGACAGGCCCAAATCCTGGCGCGCCGGCCCGATCTGACCGTGATTCCGCTGCGCGGCAATGTCGAAACCCGGCTGCGCAAGATGGCCGAGGGCGTCTGTGACGCCACCGTGCTGGCGCTCGCCGGGTTGCGTCGCCTCGGGCTGGCCGACCGGATCACCTCGGTTCTCGATCCCGATGTGATGCTGCCCGCCGTGGGCCAGGGCGCGATCGGGATCGAGATCCGCAGCGACGACGATCAGACCCATGGATGGCTGTCGGCGCTGCATTGTCCGGAAACCGGACGCCGCGTCGCGGCGGAGCGGGCCGCCCTGGCCGTCCTGGATGGTTCGTGCCGAACCCCGATCGCCGCGCTGGCGCGTTTGTCGGAAGGGGTGCTGGCGCTGTCGGCCCTGGTGGCGCGCCCCGATGGCAGCATGATCTGGCGGGCGGTGCGCAGCGGTGACCCTGGCGATGCCACCCGGCTGGGCACCGACGCCGGTGCCGAATTGAAGGCCCTGCTGCCCGCCGATTTCCGCGTGTCATGACCGCAGGGCTGGTCGTCATCACCCGGCCGCTGGTTGACGCGATGCCCCTGGTTGATCCGTTGATCCGCCATGGTTTCCCCAGTCTGATCGAACCCCTGCTGGAGATCGTGATCGTGCCGCCGCCGCAAGGTGTCGACCGGGCGAACGTACAGGCCGTTCTGATCACCAGCAGCAATGGCGTACGTGCCTTCGCCGCCGGTTTCGACTGGCGCGACCGGCCGGCCTTCACCGTCGGCACCGGATCGGCGGCCAGCGCCCGCGACGCCGGCTTTGAGCGGGTTGAAAGCGCCGATGGTACGGTCGAGGATCTGGCCGCACTGGTCGCGCGGCGGTGTGACCCCGGGGCGGGAACCCTGCTCCACGTCGCGGGGAGTGTCGTGGCCGGCGATTTGTCGGGCCGGCTGGCGACCACCGGGTTTCACGTCAAACGGCTGGTGCTGTACGATGCGCGCTTGGCGACCGCCCTGTCGGTTGGGGTCCGCGAGGCCCTGGTCGGTGGACGTGTCGCAGCCGTACTGTTTTTCTCTCCCCGTACCGCCCGTACTTTTGTTAGGTTGGCGACGGCGGCCGCGGTGGCCCCGGCCTGTTGCGCGGTGTCCGCCCTGTGCCTCAGTCCCGCGGTCGCCGAGGTCCTTGGTGCCATCCCCTGGCGAGACGTACGGGTCGCGGCGCGGCCGAACCGTGCCGCGCTGCTCGCTCTGCTCGGGATCCCGGCCGAGGCCCTGTCCGCCGACCAGAATCCCTGAGCGAAAAATCTGGAAAGAGAAAAAGGGCCCAGAATGACGTCAACCCAAGGGGATCTCCCCGAGCCGGCCGAAGACGGCGGCCATGGCGCGGCCGAACGAATTATCGAGCGATTCGGCGGTATTCGCCCGATGGCGACGAAACTGGGGGTGCCGGTCACGACGGTTCAGGGTTGGAAAAAGCGCGGCGCGATTCCGGCCAATCGTCATGGCGAGCTGCTGCGGGCCGCGAACCGGCACCACATCACCTTGACCCAGCAAGAGTTGGACGCGGCACTGCCGGTCGAGGATAAGCTTGCCCCCGAGGTCGGCGCGCCAGCGGCCGTATCGGACGACGCCGCGCCCTCGTCGTCGCTGTCTGTGACGGCGGATCCGGTCGCCGTGCCGGTTCTGCCGGCCTCGCCGTTCGTCTCACCACCAGCCGGCTCACCACCAGCCGGGGCTGACGCGGTTTCGGCTGATGATGCCCCACCCGAGACTCCTTTGACCGAGACTCCCTTGACCGATTCCCTCCCGCCCGAGACTATGCCGGCCGATCCGCACGCGATCCCACCGGCGGCTGCCGAACGCGCTCCGTCCCCGCCACCACCGCCCGTCGCGCCGGCGTCTGAAGCCGGGGCGTCCGCGCCACGCCCGGTCGCCGCCGGCGGGGCGTCCCAGGCCCCGGCGGTCGCGGCGATCGTGATTGCCCTGATCGCAGCGGCGGGCGCCGCGACCAGCCCGTTGTGGACGCCCCGGGTTTTCGGCGAGCCGACGGCCCCGTTCCAGGCACAGGTGGTTGCGCTGCAGCGCCAGATCGCGACACTGCCGGCGCCGGTCGATCTCACCCCCTTGACCCGGCAATTGGCCGGGTTGGAGGATCGCCTGGCCAAGATCGAACGCCAGGCCGCGGCTTTGACCGCAACCGGCGCGGCTGGCGGCGACGCCGTGGTCGATTTGAAGCCCCTCAGCGATCGTGTCGCCCAGTTGGAACAGCGTCCGGACGCCGCCGCGCTGTTCGATCACCGGGTCGTGCCGTTGGAACAGAAAACCAACCTGCTGTCGCAATTGCCGGCCCGGGTCGATGGCCTTGAAGGCCGGTTGCAGAGCGTCGATCAACGGCTCGCCGCCATTGATCAGGCCTTCGAGGGCTTGAAGCCGGTGACCGCCAAGGTCGGCCAGATCGATGGCGACATGGTGCATGTCGAGCGCGACGTCGCGGCCAGCAGCCAGCGCATCGCCGATTTGACCCGTGCGGTCAACCAGCAAACCACGGCCGACAATCGCACCCGCGCTCTGGTTCTGGCGGCCGGGCAGTTGGGTCATGCGCTGGAGGGATCGGCGCCGTTTCGCAATGAGCTGAGCACGGTTCAGGCCATCGCCGGTGGCGATCCCCGGATCGGGCCGATGCTCGACCAGGTCGCGCCCTATGCCGACCAGGGGATCCCGACGCTGCCGCTGCTGGCCGATGCCTTTGAGGCCCTGGCCCCGGAAATCATTCAGGCCAAGGCCGCGACCTTCGAGAAGAACTGGTTGGATCAGGCGCGGGCCCGGCTCGACTCGCTGGTCAGCATCCGTCGTCAGGGCGCGACGCTGCAACCCGACAGCGTCGAAGCCGCGATCTCGCAGGCCGAGGCTCATCTCAAACAGGGTGACCTCGACCACACGGTCCAGGATTTGGCGGTGTTGACCGGTGGGCCCGCGGATCGCGTGACGCCCTGGCTGAAATTGGCCCGGGCACGGCTGGCCGCGCAGCAGGCGCTTGTCCACCTGAGCAGTCAGGCGATCGAACGCCTGGCGGCCACCACCGAGGGAACGGTGACGCCATGAAGCAGGCGCTGTGGTACCTCATCAAGGTTGCCGTCCTGGTTGCGGTCGCGCTGTGGCTGATCGATCATGACGGGGCGGTCGTCATCACCTGGCAGGGCTATATCGTCAACACCTCGGTTGCCGTGCTGGTGTTCGGCATTGTGGCCGCGGCGCTGATCCTGGCGCTCGCGGTCCGGTTGTGGCGCGGTCTCGTCCATCTGCCCCGGACGGTGGGCGAATGGCGGCGCTCCAGCCGGCGTGAGCGCGGCTATCAGGCCCTGACCCAGGGCATGGTCGCCCTGGCCGCCGGGGACCCGTCCGCTGCCCGCAAGCATGCCCGCGAGGCGGATCAGCTGTTGCGCGATCCGCCCTTGTCCCTGCTGCTGTCGGCCCAGGCCGCCCAACTGGCTGGCGACGATCCGGCCGCTCAAAGCTATTTCACGCGCATGCTGGCGGAGCCGGAGACCGAATTTCTGGGCGTGCGGGGCTTGTTGAGCCAGGCCGTCAAGGCCGGTCGCCGCGTCGAGGCCCTGGAACTGGCGCGTCGGGCCCATGGGTTGCGTCCTCAGGCGCCCTGGGTGCTGACCACCTTGTTCGAGCTGGAAGCCCGGGCGGGGCATTGGCAGGCGGCCGAAACCGTGTTGCACCAGGCCTTGCGTGCCGGCGTCGTCGCGGCGGCCGAAGGCCGGCAGCGTCGTGCCGTGCTGCTGTTGGCCCAGTCGTGGGAGGCGGAAAGCCAGGGCCGTTGGGATGAGGCCTGGACACACGCTGCCGCGGCTCACGATCTGGCACCCGGTTCCGTGCCGGCGGCGGCGCGACTGGCCGCGATTGCGCCCCGGATCGACAAGGTGCGCGCCGCGGTGAAGGCGGTGGAACGCACCTGGCGCACCGATCCCCATCCCGCCCTGGCCGAGGCCTATCAGGCGCTGGGCGGCGGTATCGATGCACCGGCACAAGTGAAGCGCATGCAGCGGCTGGCGGCGTTGGCGGCGGACTCTGTCGAGGGCCTGGTCGCCGTCGCCCGGGCGGCATTGACCGCCGGACAGGTGGCGTTGGCCGAGGACAGCCTGAAGCGGGCGGTCAACATGGCACCGACGCGGCGGCTGTACCACGCCCTGGCCGCGGTCATGGACGCCCGTCATGACGCGGTGGCCGCCGCGGATTATCGCACCCAGGCGGCGGGCGCCGCTCCCGATCCGGTCTGGGTCTGCGGCAGTTGTGGCACGGTGGCCCCGGATTGGCGCCCGCTGTGTGGTCATTGTGGCGGCTTTGACACTGTCGAGTGGCGGTTGCCCGACGCCCAGGCCGGGGCTTCATTGATCGCGTCCCCGGTTCCGATGGCGGAACTGCAACCCGTGTCGGCGGCGTGACCGGCGCCGACAGTTGTCCAGGGAATGGCCATGAGCGGCACCGTGCCGCGCGGTGACAACGAAGACCCGGCGTTGGAAATCCTGCGCCGGGTCTTCGGTTATCCTTCGTTCCGCGGTCGTCAGGCCGAGATCATCCGCCATATCATTGATGGCGGTGACGCCCTGGTCCTGATGCCGACCGGGGGCGGCAAGTCGCTGTGCTATCAGATTCCGGCGCTGGTGCGCCCCGGCGTCGGCGTCGTGGTGTCGCCGCTGATCGCGCTGATGCGCGACCAGGTGATGGCTTTGCGCCAGGCCGGGGTCCGCGCCGCCTATCTCAATTCGTCGATGAGTTGGAGCGAGGCGGTCGAGGTCGAGCGCGCGGTCGCCGAGGGCCGGCTCGATCTGCTCTATGTCGCGCCGGAGCGGCTGGTGACGCCGCGCTTCATGGATCTGCTGGCCCGCGCGCCCCTGGCGCTGTTCGCGCTCGACGAAGCCCATTGCGTGTCACAATGGGGGCATGATTTCCGGCCGGAATATCTCCAGCTCTCGATTCTGCACCAGACCTTCCCGGACGTCCCGCGGATCGCGCTGACCGCGACCGCAGACGCCCAGACCCGGGCCGACATCGCCGCCCGCCTCGATCTGGTCCGGGCCGAACAGTTTATCGCAAGCTTCGACCGCCCCAATATCCGCTATCGGGTCGTGCCCAAGAAGGAGCCGCGGCACCAGTTGATCGGCTTTATCCGCGACAACCATGCCGAGGACGCCGGCATCGTCTATTGCCTGTCGCGGGCCAAGGTCGACGATACCGCGGCCTGGCTGCGCAACGAGGGCTTCGATGCCTTGCCCTATCATGCCGGCCTGGATTCCAGCACAAGGGAGTCCAACCAGGATCATTTCATTCGCCATGAAGGCGTGATCATGGTGGCGACGGTTGCCTTCGGCATGGGCATCGACAAGCCGAATGTCCGCTTCGTCGCCCATCTCGATGTGCCGCGCAGCCTGGAGGCCTATTACCAGGAGACCGGGCGCGCCGGCCGCGATGGTCTGCCCGCGACCGCTTGGATGGCCTATGGCATCGCCGATGTCGTCGCGATGCGCTCGATGCTGGAAGGATCGGAGACCCCGGACGCGCAGAAACGGATCGAACGGACCAAACTCGACGCGCTGATCGGCTATTGTGAGACCGCGATGTGCCGCCGCGCGGTGCTGCTGTCCTATTTCGGCGAACAACAGGCCGAGCCCTGTGGCAACTGCGATACCTGTCTGGAGCCGGTCTCGACCTGGGATGCCACAGTGCCGGTGCAAAAGGCCCTGGCCGCGGTCTATCGCACCGGACAGCGCTTTGGCGTGGGCCATCTGATCGATGTGCTACGCGGCGTGGCGACCGAGAAGATCCTGAAATTCGGCCACGACCAGATCAAGACCTTCGGGCTTGGCGCCGATCTGCCCAAGGCGAGCTGGCAGTCGATCTATCGTCAGCTGGTGGCCCATGGTCTGTTGCAGGTCGATCCCGAGGGATTTGGCGGAATGCGCCTGGGCGACAACGCGATGGAGGTGTTGAAGGGCGGCCGGCCGATCCAGTTGCGCCGCGACCCGGAGGTGCTGACCCGGCGCGCCCGCGCGGCGGCGGGAGGCCGGAAGGCGGAGGCGGCGGGCTCGGGCGGTGATCCCTGGCCTGATCCCCAGGACGCGGCGCTGTGGCGGGATCTGAAGGCGTGCCGGCTGGAACTGGCGCGGGCGGAGGGGATCCCCCCTTACATGATCTTCCATGACAGCACGCTGGTCGAGATGGTGCAGCGCCGTCCCCGTGATCTGAACGCGATGGCGAATGTTCCCGGTGTCGGCAGCCGCAAGCTGGAGCGCTATGGCGAAGATTTTCTCGAAGTCATCCGGCACGGGGATTGAGATCGCTCTGAACTTTGACAGGCGAAGTGTCTTTGTTGCAGACTGGTTCACAGGGAGAATGTTCCCCACGCCTGTGGGGGTGAATCCGGCCCACCCTCGGTGATGACGGAGCCCGCCGATGAGCGCTGAACCCGAAAGCGCCGTTCTTCGATTTCTCCGCCGTCTTGACGAAAAAATGGATCGCGTGATCGAGGATGTGGGCGATCTCAGACGAGGGATCACATCCTTCGAAGACCGCACCAGCCGTGCGCAGGCGGAACTTGCCGCGATCCATTCTGACTTCGCCGGACAGTCTGCCAGGATCGACCGGATCGAGGGCCGGCTTGATCGTATCGAGCGCCGACTGGACTTGATCGAACCGTCGCCGATCGCTGCGCAATAGGATGATCTGAAAGCGGTCGATGAAAAATGGTTCCAGCGGCATCGGCAATCAGCCGGTGCTGCTGCGCTATCCTGACGGGGCTATCCTTTTGCGTCAGGAACAATCACGCGCAAATCGCGTTGGTTCACTGTGGACGGTGCGGGCCACCCGAAAATTCGTGGATCGGACCCGTCCCCGGTTTCATGACGGAGGATGCTGCCCCGATGACGATTACAGCGCCCCCCCTGCCGGTGATTGCGATGAACCGGCTGGCTTTCGGTCCCCGACCCGGCGACGTCGACGCGCTGGCCAGGCGGGGACTGGCATCCTGGGTTGACGAGCAACTCAGGCCGGAGGAGGCCGCGGATCGCGATTGCCGGGCGCGTCTCGACGCGGCAAAGCTGCGGATCCGCTATGGCGCCTCGCCCGATTGGGGCTTGACCGACGAGTTGCGGCCCCTGTCGATGCTGGACGCCCCGACGGCCAGTCTATGGCATCTGGCGGACAACAAGCAAAAGATGGCCGGTCCGGAACGGCAGCGGCCGAGATCCGAAGTCGCCGCGGCGACGCTGATCCGGGCCGTGCACAGCCATTGGCAGCTGCGCGAGGTGCTGGTCGATTTCTGGCACAATCATTTCAATGTCTACGCCCTGGAGCCCAATGTTGCCGTTGGGCTGCCGGCCTATGACCGCGACGTGATCCGTGCCCATTGCCTGGGAAATTTCCGTGCCTTCCTGGAGGCCGTGGCGACCAGCAGCGCGATGCAGGTCTTTCTCAATAACCGCTCCTCGCGGGCCGGCAGCGCCAACGAAAATTACGGCCGCGAGCTGCTGGAACTGCACACGCTGGGTGCGCCGCACTATCTCAACGCCCTGTACAACCGGTGGCGCGAGGTCCCGGGTGCCGCGCAGGGCAAAGCCGCGGGCTATATCGACCAGGATGTCTACGAGGCGGCGCGGGCCTTCACCGGCTGGACCCTGGCCGATGGCAAGGATCTGGGCGGTGGCCAGAAGCTGCCCGATACCGGCGCCTTCCAATATGCCGAATCCTGGCATGACAACTATCAGAAGCGGGTGCTCGGGGTCGAATTCGATCCGTTCCAGGCGCCGATGGCCGACGGCCGCCGGGTGCTTGATCTGGTCGCTGCCCATCCCGGCACCGCGATGTTCGTCTGTGCCAAGCTGGTGCGCCGGCTGGTCGGCGATCCGGTGCCCGAGGCGCTGGTCAAAGAGGCCGCCCAGGTCTGGACGGCAAACCGCACCCGGGATGATCAGATTGCCCGTGTGGTCCGGGTCATCGCGTTGTCGCCGATCTTTGCCCGGACCTGGGGCGATCGGGTCAAGCGGCCGCTCGAGGTCGCGGCGTCTTTCGCCCGGGCCACCGACATCGAAATGACGGCGTCGGAAGGGGTGCTGGGGGAGATGGACGCCGCGGGGCAGCGGCTGTTTGGCTGGGCACCACCGACCGGCCACCCCGATGACACCGAGTATTGGCTCAGCAGTGCCGTGATGCGGCGCCGCTGGTCGATCGTTCTGGGGCTGGCCGAGGGCTGGTGGGGCACGGCACCGCTACAGCCCGGCCGGGCGATGGGCGGTGGCTCGATCACAGCCGAACGGGCCGTTGCCTATTGGCTGCCTCGTGTCGTCGGCTCCCATGCTCCGCCCGAGACCGGGGCTGTGATCCTGGCCGCGATGAAGATCGCGCCCGATGCCGTGATCAACAATGCCCCACCGGGCAAGGATCCAGAGCCCCAACTGCGCCGCCTAGTCGCCTATTGCGCCATGACGCCCGAATTCCACTATCGCTGAGGTCACACGCCATGGACATCACGCGTCGAACTTTGTTGCGATCCACGGCGGCCGCGGCCGCCCTGGTGCCGGCGGGTGGTCTGCGCACCCTGGCTTTTGCCGAGGGGGTCTCTGCCGCGGGGAGCCGGGACATTCTGGTGGTGCTGTTCCTGCGCGGCGGCTGCGACGTCCTGCATCTGCTGGGACCCGCCAATGACCCGAACTATATCGCCGATCGGGCGCCCGAGCTGCGCGTGCTCGACAATGGCGACAAGGCCGGAATCTCCCTGGACCAGCCGATTGGCAAGGGTGTCGATTTTCGGCTGCATGGGGAGGCGGCACCCCTGGCCGAGCTGTATCGCGCCGGCCATCTCGCGATCGTTCATGCCACCGGGATCGGCAGTGCGACGCGCAGCCATTTCGAGGCCCAGGATCTGATCGAGGCTGGCTATTCCGGGACGGAGACGGGGGCGCGTCCCGACGCGCTGACGGACAATGGCTGGGTCGCCCGGACCCTGGCGGCGATTGGCACCACGGAGCCACTGAGTGCGGTTTCGGTGACCAATGGCGTCGTCAATGCTCTGCACGGCTTCGCGCCGGCGTTGGCGATTCCCGATCTGCAGCATGGCCTGGACCTGCCCGGGGGGCCTCAGGCGACGGACGTGCTCCAGGCCCTTTACCGCGGCGGGGATGATCCGCTGCGCCGCGCCGGGACGATCACGGTGGACGGTATGAACCGGGTCAATGGCCGGCTGCCGCGGGGCCCCGACGGCAAGATCGCGACTTATCAGCCGGATCCCGGCGCCAACTATGATGACGGTGAGTTGACCCGGGGTCTGCAAACTGTGGCGCGTTTGGTCAAGCTCGACCTGGGCTTGCAATTGGCCTGTGTCGATATGGGCGGCTGGGACACCCATGAAAACCAGGCCGGACGTTTCGCGGGGCTGGCACGGCAATTGTCCCGCAACCTGCTGGCATTTTGGAACGATATGGCGCCGTGGCACGACCGCTTGACCCTGGTCACCGTCAGCGAGTTCGGCCGCCGCCTGCGTTCCAATCGCTCTGGTGGCACCGATCATGGCCACGGCAGCCTGATGATGGTGTTGTCCGGTCATGCGAGGGGCGGCCGGATGTATGGGACCTGGCCGGGCCTGGCGACGCCGGATCTCGACCAGGGTGTCGACCTCGCCGCAACCACCGACTACCGCACGGTGCTGGCCGAGATTATGACCGCGCGCCTCGGCTGCGGCGCGGCGCTTGGGCACATCTTCCCGGGCTACCGGCCGCATCCGGCACTGGGCCTGGTATCGGCGTGACGCGACGGGTCAGGGGGCGAACCGCCCTGGAGTCGCGAGTTCAAAACCGGCAAACCGGAACGCCGGGGATACCGTGCATCCGACCAGCGTCCAGGCACCCAGTGAAATCGCGCTTTGCCATACGCCGGCGCTAACAACCGCCTGTGGACGCTGCAGGGCCTCCAGACGATTGCCCAGGATCGTCGTTTCGACCAGGCCGTCGTCGATTCGGGTCATCAGCGCCAGGGGGGAGCCGGCGTACCAATGCCAGATCTCGACGGCGTCGATCCGATGCCAGGCCGAGATCTGCGTGCTCTCCAGCAGGTAATAGATGGCTGTGGCACTGCCGCGACCCTGCGGAGGGTCAGGATCACGAAAGGTTTCAACGAAATATCCGCCCTCGGGATGGGGCTGCATCCCAAGGGTGGTGACGATGTCCTGAGGCGTTGGCATGGCAAACGATCCTGGTTTGACGGCGGTGGGGACGTGCCTGTGTCACCGGTTTCAAATCCCGCCGATTGATAACGCCCGTTCCAATCTGCCTGTCATTCATCGGGACCCCTGTCAATGGCAAGCCGCGTGATACCAATGGTCATGAAGAATGATCGTCGCGTTCGGAAGTTCCGCGGGCTTTGGCCCTGGATCGCCTGGCCGGTGTCGGACTGTCAGCCAATAAGGTCCGCCCCCGGAGCCTACGGCGGATCGCTTCTCGGCGGTCCCGGCGCCGTCGGGCCCTCTCTGACCAGACCTTGCGGCGTCGGGGGAGCCCGGACGTTACCGCGGCGGTTCGGTGGCCTGGAAACTGTGGCGCTGGCTGGCGTCGGCCAGCCATGCCGCCAAGGTCGGCCGGGTCTCCCGCCAATTCAGATCCCCCATGCGCAAATCGACATAGCCCAGGGCGGCCATGGTCGCGATGCCGCCGATCGTCAGCGGCGGATCGAGGTAAGCCGCCTCTTCATGCTCGAGCACGTCCAGAGCCCGTTCAACGGTGCGCCGGTGCCGGTCCTTCCAATAGGCTGACTGGATGGCTTCCTGCCGCTGCCCTTCCTGGCGCCACAGGATGGCGGCATCGCAGATGCCATCGGCCAGCGCCTGCTGGCGCAGGGCGCGCCAGCGGGCCGGACCCTTGGGAAAGAAAGGCTCCCGATCATGCAGCGAATCCAAATATTCGCTGATCACCGGGCTGTCGAACAACGTCGAACCGTCGGGTAATACCAGGCTCGGAATCTTCCCCAGCGGATTGAACCGCGGCTGGTCGGTATCGAGCGCCCAGGGATTGCCCTCCTCGAGCACCAGGCGATCGAACAGACCGGCTTCGTGCGCCAGGATCAATACTTTTCGGACGTAAGGCGAGGTCTTGCTGTAGCGGAGTTTCAACATGACAACAGGGTCCTCTCTTCCAGCGGCGATTGTTGTTGTTTTGGATCAGAAATGATCCTTCCGCTGCCGCAGCGCTGCAAAGACCGCGACGGGATCGGCGACAGCGTCGGATGGTTCCCGGTCCAGGCCGAGCATCCGGGCCACTGTCGGGTCGTCGGCGCGTAGAAAGGGATTCGTGGCCCGCTCGTCGGCCAGCGACGCGGGGATCGTCGGCCGGCCCGCCGCCCGCAGGGCGGTGACTTCGGCAATCCGCCGATGCAGCGCCGCGTTGTCCGGATCGACGGTGACGGCAAAGCGCGCGTTGGAAGCGGTATATTCGTGGCCGCAATAGATCGCGAGCGTATCGGGAAGCGCCCGCAGCTTGGTCAGCGAGTTCCACATCTGCGCCGCGGTGCCTTCAAACATCCGCCCGCATCCCAGCGAAAACAGCGTGTCGCCGCTGAACAGCGCCCCGCCGCCGACATAGGCGATGTGGCCCACGGTGTGGCCAGGGACTTCCAGAACCGCCAATTCGGTGCCACCCAGCAGAACCTGGTCACCTTCGGCGACCGCGCGGTCGAGCGGCGGCAGGCGGGACTGATCGGCGAGGGCGCCGACAACCTGCGACCCGAACCGCGTGCGCAGTTCGATGGCGCCGCCGATATGGTCGGGATGGTGGTGGGTCAGCAGGATCAGATCGGGGCGCCAGCCGAATCGCTCAAGGGCCGCGATCGCGGCGCCCGCCTCGCCGGGATCGACCACGGCGACGGCGCCGCTGGCGGAATCGCGCAGGGCATAGATGTAGTTATCGGTAAAGGCCGGAATCAGCCGGATTTCGAGGTCGGTCATGGTGGCAAACTACTCCAGACGTTGGCGAACCGGAAGCGCGTCAGCGGGGACATGAACCATGATAGGGTCGAATTCGTTTCGGTGCAGCCGCGCGTGTGTTCCTATCATGTATATCGACGCCCTGGATCTTCGCGAGTTTTATGAATCCAGTCTGGGTCAGGTCACGCGGCGGATGCTGCGCCGGCGGATCCGGGAAATGTGGCCGCATGCCCGTGGCCAGGTCGTGCTCGGTGTTGGCTACGCAACACCCTATCTGCGCATGTTTCGCGAAGAGGCCGAGCGGGTTCTGGCGGTGATGCCGGCGGCGCAGGGCGTCGTGTTCTGGCCGCCGGAGGGGCCCGGGCTGGTGACCCTGGCCGATGAATCCGAGTTGCCATTGCCCGACGTCTCGGTTGACCGGGTGTTGCTGGTGCACGGTTTGGAATTCACCGAGCAGATTCGGCCGATGTTGCGGGAGATCTGGCGGGTTCTGGCTGCGGGGGGCCGGATCCTGGTGATCGTGCCCAACCGGCGCAGCATCTGGGCCCGGGTCGACGGCACGCCCTTTGGCCACGGCTATCCGTTCTCGGCCAGTCAGCTCAAGCACATCCTGCGGGAAAACATGTTTGTGCCGGAACGTTCGGCCCGGGCTCTGTTCATTCCGCCGCTGCGCTCGCGGTTTTTGCTGGGGTCAGCCCCGGCGTGGGAGGAAATCGGCGGGCGCTGGTTCAAGACGCTGTCGGGCGTCATCATGGTCGAGGCCAGCAAGCAGATTTACGCCGGGATCCCGCGCAAACCGGTGCGGGAGCGGCGCCCACGCTTCATCGTGCCGCTGCCCGGGTCGATTTCGGGCGGGGCGGCATCGGGGGCGATCTGAGCCTCGCAAAACGCCGCTCCGATGCCGGGATCAGTGACGGGCCGACGGCTCGCCCGTGCCGCGGTCGGCGATCGCCATCTCGATCAGGGCGGTCATCCGGTTGGCGCGGTCGGCCAGGGTGTTGGCTTCCAGCAGAGCCTGCTTCTCCGCGGGTTCAAACGGGCAGATCATGGCCAGCGAGGTGATCAGGCGTTCGTCGGGAGCCGAGGTGATCACCGACCAGTCAGCCGCAATCTCGTGCAATTTGAAGTAGGCGCGAAGCCCCTGGAGCAGGCGCTCACGGTCGAAGGTCCAGCCGCCCGCCGGTTCCGAATCGCCGGGAAAATCGTGCCAGTCGGGGACCACCCGCCGATAGCCGCGCGATGTCGCCGCCAGTTCACCATCGATTCGAAACCGGCTGATCCCGCCGAGTGCGATCAGGTAGCGGCCGTCATCGGTTTCGGTGAATTCGGTGATGCGCCCGGCGCAACCGACCGGATAGACGGCGGGCGTTGGATCGGTGGTTGCCGGATCGAGGGGCTGGATCATGCCGATCAGACGATCAGAGGTGGCGAGAACATCGTCGACCAGCGCGAGATAGCGGGGTTCGAAGACGTTCAGCGGCAGGCGGCCACGCGGCAGCAACAAGACGCCGGCGATCGGGAAGATCGGCAGGGTTGCTGGCAGGAGGCCGCCGTGGGGCAGGGTGGGGTTCGGGCTCATTCTCGATGGGGGCTGGATCAGGCGAACAGGATGGTGGATAGCCGTCGACGTGCCGAAATTGTCAGCTTGTCGGTGGGCCCGAAGGCCTCGAAGAATTTGACCAGCTGTTTGCGCGCCTGCTGGTCGTTCCACGCCCGGTCACGGCGGACCAGTTCGAGCAATTCGTCGACAGCGTCCTCACGCCGGCCGGCGGCGTACAAGGCGACGGCCAGATCGAAGCGAAGCTGGTGATCAGCAGGATTGCGCTCCAGCTTCAGCGCCAGCTCAGCGATCGGTCCCGCGGCCTGACCTTGCTCCGCCAGTTCGAGGGCCGAGCGAATGGCCGGGAACTCTTTCGAGTCGGCGATGGATTTTGGCGCCTGTTCGACCAGTTGGCGGGCCGCGGCAAGGTCGTTGACGCCGATCAGGGCGCGGATCATGCCGCCATAGGCCCCGACATGGGTCGGTTCATGTTCCAGAATCTGGCCGTAGATGTCCTGGGCCGCTTCGAAATCCTGGTCTTCGAGGGCCTGCTTGGCCTGTTCGAGCGCGTCCTCGATCGGGTCGTTCCCGCCCTGGCCGCCGGCCAGCGCGGTCAGCCGGTCGACGAACTGCTTGATCTGGGATTCCGGCAGCGCGCCGACGAAGGCATCGACGGGCCGCCCCTGGAAGAAGGCGTAGACCGCGGGGATCGACTGGACACGCAGTTGGCCGGCGACCTGGGGGCTTTCGTCGGTGTTGATCTTGACCAGCTTCACCGCACCGCGGGTGGCGCGGACCACCTTTTCGATGATGGGGCCGAGCTGTTTGCAGGGGCCGCACCAGGGCGCCCAGAAATCGACGATGACCGGAACGGTTCGCGAGGCGTCAATCACGTCCCGGGCAAAATTGCGGTCGCTTGACTCCTTGACGACGTCGTCGACCGGGGCGGCTGAGGGTTTGGCGCCGGCGGGGCCGGCATGGAACATCGAAACCATGGGGATATCCTGTTGCGATCGCGGTCTTTGGTCGTCGAATTCGAAATCAGAACCAGGCAGGAACCCCGGATGGGTTTCGCCGGATCATGTGGCGATAAATATGGGGAGCCCGAGCCAACGGCAAGAAGATCCGGACGAATCCGGGCGGTGCTAACCGGTCCCGGACAATAGCACGACCGGGGCGGGATGGCCGCAAAGTTCGATGAAGCGCGTCAGGGGGGGCGGTGCGATGGCCGTGGTCAGGTGAATCACCGGCGGGTGATGGGCTGGACGATGATGCGCGGATCGAGGCCGATGCGGACGGCACGGCCGGGGGGCGCGGAGATCGGGGGCGGGGTTATCGCGCGGCGCGGGGCAAAAGCCGGTTGCGTGATGACATCCCGGGACCAGGATGATGGTCGTCGAAAAAAAATCAAAAAGGTCCTTGCCAAGCGTCGGCGGATCAGTATTATCCGCGCTCACCCGCCGAGCACAACTCGGCAGCGTCAAGGAAGCGGGCGTAGCTCAGGGGTAGAGCACAACCTTGCCAAGGTTGGGGTCGAGGGTTCGAATCCCTTCGCCCGCTCCAAATTTCCCAAGGGAAATCAGAGCGTTATGAGAAGGCTGCCGCAAGGCGGCCTTTCTCGTTTTGAGCCTGGTGTCCACATGGTGTCCACCGTGACGTGGAAGCCCCCACCAATCCGTTGTGCGGAAGGCGTCCCAGGATTCCATGGTCCTCGGCGTCCAGCGATTGCCGACTTCGTTCGAGAAGCGGTCCGGAGCACGTATTTCGTTCCGGCGCGATCGGAGCCAGGGGTGAGAGGCGACGCCCAATCGCCGCTCTAACAAGCGCCTGCGGACTTCTTAGTAAGCGTCCGGTGATCCCCGCCTTCTGACGTTGGTGTGCATGTCGGTATGCTGCTGACTTTAAGGCTGGGCTTAAGGTCATGGACGGCACGATCGAGATCATCACCGGCCGGGAGCGGCGGCGTCGCTGGAGCACGTCGGAGAAGCTGCGCATCGTTGCCGAGACCTTCGAACAGGGTGCCACAGTCGGCGATGTTGCGGCCCGGCACGGTGCCTATCGCAGCCTGGTGTTCACGTGGCGCCGCCAGGTCCGCGACGGCCTGCTCACCGCCGAGCCGACAGGCGAAGCGGTCTCGCCTTTCGTGCCGGTCCGCCTACTCGACGGTCCGAGCCAGTCGATGGATCGCCCCGTTGCCGCGCCATCACCACCAAGCCCAAGCCCATCGAGCATGGTGGAAATCAGCCTGCCGAGCGGCAGCGTGGTCCGTGTGGACCAGCACGTCGACGCCCGAGCGCTGCGCCGCATCCTTGGAGCTCTGCGGGAGTGATCGCGCTGCCGCCGGGCGTGCGGGTGTGGCTGGCGGCAGGGACGACCGACATGCGCCGCGGCTTCGACGGGTTGGGGCGCCAGGTGCAGCAGGCGCTCGGGCACGACCCGTTCAGCGGGCAGCTGTTCGTGTTCCGCGGTAGGCGGGGCGACTTGGTGAAATGCCTGTGGTGGGACACCCAGGGCATGGTGCTCTACGCCAAGCGGCTGGAGCGTGGCCGGTTCACTTGGCCGCAGGCCAAAGACGGCGCGGTGTCGTTGACGCCCGCTCAGCTGTCCATGCTGCTGGAGGGCATCGACTGGCGCATGCCAGCCCGCAGTTGGCAGCCAGAGATGGCGGGATAATGCATCATCCAGCCTGTACTGTTCCCAAGTGTCCCGGCATAATGCGGCGTGGCTATTGACCTGTCCGTCCTGTCCGATGAGGTGCGCGCGCTGATCGCGTCGCAGGCGGCGACGATCCTGCGCCAGCAGGCCGCGCTGGACGGTCAGGCGGCCCGTATCGAGCTGCTCCGGGCGCAGCTGGCCAAGCTTCGTCGCACGCAGTTCGGCCGTTCGTCGGAGAAGCTGGACGCGGCGATCACCCAGCTGGAGCTGGCGCTGGAGGACCTGGAGGAGGAGCAAGGCGCGCAAGACGCCGCCACCCCTGCCGCTGAACCATCCGACGAACCCCGCCATGCCAGACCAGCGCGTCGCCCCTTGCCGGATCATCTGCCGCGCCATGTTGTCGAGCACGTCACCGCCTGTGAGTGCCCGGCCTGCGGCGGTACTCTGCGGCGCCTGGGAGAGGATGTGACGGAGGTGCTGGATTACGTCCCGGCCTCATTTCGGGTGGTGCGCCATGTGCGGCCGAAGTTCTCCTGCCGCCAGTGCGAGACCATCACGCAAGCCCCGGCACCCAGCCTGCCAATCCGCCGCGGCCGCGCGGGACCCGGCCTGCTGGCGCACGTGCTGGTGGCCAAGTTCTGCGACCACCTGCCGCTCTACCGCCAGTCGGAGATCTACGCGCGAGAGGGCGTCGAGCTCGAGCGCTCCACCCTGGCCGATTGGGTGGGGCAGAGTGCCGCGCTGCTCCGCCCGTTGGTAGACGCGCTGGAGCATCACGTCATGGCTGGCGCTCGCCTACATGCTGACGACACGCCGGTGCCGGTTCTGGCCCCAGGAACCGGTAAGACCAGCACCGGGCGGCTGTGGGCCTACCTGCGCGACGAGCGGCCGTATGCTGGGACGGCCGCGCCCGCCGTCCGCTACCGCTACACCGCCGACCGCCGGGGCGAGCACCCCAGGGCGCACCTGGCCGGATTTACAGGCGTGTTGCAGGCCGACGGCTATGCCGGGTTCAACGGGCTGTACAATACAGACCGTGTCGCGGAGGCTGCGTGCTGGGCTCATGTGCGGCGCAAATTCCACGACATCCACGCCGCAGGTAACTCGCCGATCGCGCAGGAGGCGCTGACCCGCATCGCCGCCCTGTATGCCATCGAGACGGCGATCACCGGCAAGCCACCCGACCTACGCCGCCACGCCCGCCAGACCGAAGCAGCCCCGTTGCTGGATGACCTGCGCTCCTGGTTGGAGATGACCTTGACGAAGGTGCCCGGTCGCGGCGACGTCGCAGTGGCAATTCGTTACGCGCTATCACGCTGGGCCGCGCTGACCCGCTACGTGGACGATGGCACCATCGCGATCGACAACAATCCGGTCGAGCGCGCGATCAGGCCTGTGGCGCTGGGCAGGAAGAACTGGTTGTTCGCCGGATCGAACGCAGGCGGTGAGCGGGCCGCCGCCATCTACAGCCTCATCCAAACCGCCAAGCTGAACGGCCTCGACCCCGAAGCCTACCTGCGGCACGTCATCAGCTGCATCGCCGACCACTCAGTTAACCGCGTCGCCGAGTTGCTGCCATGGAACATCGATGCATCAGCCGATACAGCCGCAGCAACCGTCAAGCAGTAATCCCGCGGCCTCCGTCGGACGCTTACACTTCTTACACGACAACTACCCTTGCGGGGTTTCCGGCAGCAACGTCGAGCCCGGCCCAGTAAACTGCGACCGGTCCAGTAGCGCTAATCGCTGTGTGCCAAATTTTTTGGCTATGGACACCAAATGGTTTATGATAGCGTGCCAACCGTATATTGAAGGCGGAAGGCATGAACGGAAGCGATTTTCGCAGGTGGCGCACCAGCTACGGGCTGAGCCAGCAAGAACTCGGCGACAAGATGGGCGTCACCCGCACGACGATCCAGAATTGGGAGGCACAGGTCGGCGAACTATCGACTATTGCGGCGAACGGCGTGAAGATATGGGACCGGCGTCTGCGGCAGGAAGAACCGCTACGCGGCCCGGTGACGCTGATCTATGCGGATGGGCCGATGATGCTGTCCTCGCAGGGACCGCAGCGCATGGCGATGATGCAGCAAGAATCCCATCTGTCGAACGCGGCGGTTCTCTGTCGCGTTCAGATGCTCGCGAGTCATCCTCGGTTCTTCAATCCCTTCGTGCTGGAGGGAGAGCGGTATGATCTCTGGAACATGATGGAGCTTCAACGTGCCATTGACGGCAGCGACGAACAGGCGCCCACGCTGCGGAACTTGTTGCGCAGGCTCGGGACCGGCATTCGCATCGACGCTCCGAATTTCGTGCGTTCGGGTCCCTCCATGCCTACGGCGCAAGAGCAACAGAAGCGCGAGCGCGAACTGATCGCGCTGGCGGTTCAACTGGAACGAATCGCGGACGGGCATCTTCAAGACATTCTCGCTGAGTCCGGCACCATTGAGGCGATCCTGGCTCAAACGCGCACGCTCGGCCTCCGACCGAACGACACGCTGGTCAGCGCGGTCGCGCAAGCATTCCATGCCGCGCGCATGCCGCTTCTGAACGGGGGCTAAGATGGTCGCGGACCCGATCAACACGGCAGGCATTGCGGCGAAGATGGGCGATGCGGCCAAAAGTTGGCCGCTTTGGTTGTGGGTCGCGGTCGCGCTGGGGCTGACGGCGCTCGCGCTGGCTCCGCCGTTCCGTGCTTTGGTCGCCGCGCCATACGCGCCGTTCTTGTGGTTCGCGGTCCTCATGGGGTGGATCGTGGTCGCGACCAGGAGTGCATCTCATCTGCCCGCTTGGCAGTCCGGGCGCGAGGCGCACCGGACCGCCCGGATGAAGTTCGTCGCCACGCCGATTGAGAGTCAAAGCTTCTGGGCGATCGCGAAGCAGACTGACGGTTCTTACGTCACGCAGATCACGGTGCGGTGCATGGTCAAGAACCACAAGGACGAGCCGCTTCATCTTCTGAAAGCAAAGCTCATACGGCCCAAGATCAGCGGCGAGGAGCTGCCGGGCTTGGTGACGATGCGGGCCCCTGATAGCAACATGCACGGCACTGCGTATGTATCTGGCTACAATATACCTGCCGGGCATACGCTCCCTGCATCGGCGACGATCCTGCATCGCGGCATGCCGAAACAGCGCAGCGGCACGATGACGGCGACGATTGAGTTTCACGACGCCGACACGAACCGCGTTCGGATGCCGATCGTCCTCAATATGGCAAGCCCGCCCGGCCCGGCGAGATCGGATTGGCTGGCTCGCTTCGGACTGCGGGGTTAGAGCGCGGTGGCCTCTCTCTATTCGGATGCGCAGATAACCGAACTCCATGAAGGCAGGACGGCAGCGAACCGCGCGTTCGCCAATCTGCGTGAGCGTTATCTTGTGCGCGGCTATAAGGATGCCCGTGCAGAGGAACATGCCCAGCATGGATTCTCGCGAAGGCTCGGGACCCTCATTCGTGCCGTCGATGTCGTGTTCGATCTTCTACCGCCCGAATTGGACGCGATACCGGAGCGCGACACTGTCGTTGATGCGACCATCGCGATTCAGTCCTTCATGCTGAATACGTTCGGTTGCTTGGACAACCTCGCTTGGATTTTTGTCTATGAGAAAGGCGTGACGAAGCCGGACGGAGCGGCTCTCGATCCGCAATCCGTGAGTCTGGGGAGCAAAGCCGTCCGCGCTAAGTTCTCCAAGGAGTTCTCAGACTACATTGCCAGCCGGTACGATTGGTTCAAAGCCATCAAGGATTTTCGCGATGCGCTCGCCCATCGGATTCCGCTCTACATCCCGCCGTTCATAGTCACGCCGGATGTAGCAGATGAATACAACCGACTTGAACGCGCATCGGGTGACGCAATGCGCGGGGGCAAGTTTGAGGAATATGACCGGCTGCAAGCCGAGCAAAAGAAGCTGGGTCGTTTCCGTCCTTGGATGACGCATTCGCGCACCGAAAACGCGGATCCGATAGCGTTTCATCCCCAGTTACTCGCCGACTTCAACACGGTCGATGAATTTGGGCGCAAGATGCTGGAGGAGCTGGGCCGTTAGCTTCTTCCTCGCGCGACGCAGGCCAAAAGAGGGCGGATACAGCGTGTCGAACGACAAGATCTGCATCTACTGCTGTCAGACCGTTCCGGATCGGTTTCGCGGGGTCGAGCATGTCATCCCGCAGGGATTCGGCCGGTTTGGCAGCGAGACGCCGACGCTCGATTGCGTGTGCGATGACTGCAACGCCTATTTTGGCCGCGAATTGGACCAGCTCCTGACCCGCGACACCTATGAGGGTGTCTCCCGGTACAGCCGCGGCCAGTTATCCAGCGAAGCCCGCCCACAGAAGCGGCTAAGTCTGACGCTCGCCGATCCGGCCGAGGCAGGAGATTTCGTCGGCCTCCGAGTCGCGGTCGATGGAACGACCAGACAGCTCATACCGTCCGCGGCCCAGTTCCACGTCCATAATTTCAGGACGGGCAAAGACGAAGTCTACTTCCTGCGGCAGATCGCCGGCCTGACCCTGCCGGAAGCCGACTACGGAAAGCCGGGCACGAACGGCGAGAGGGGAACATGGAAGTGCAAGATCCTCGCGCCGTCCCGGGAAGCACACGATGCGATGGTGGAGGCGCTTCAGCGCACGGGGATCGACTTCAGACCTGGCACTCCCTTTCAAAACCCCTGGGGCCCTGAATCCGGTGAACCTTCGTCATTCCTCGTAGAGATCACCTCGGAGGTGGACAAACCTCACAAGCGGGCGATCGCCAAGGTCCTCATGAACTTCGTCGCATTCCATCTCGGCCACGAGGAGGTGCTCGCGCCACGATGGGACTTTCTTCGTCGCTACGCCCGGTACGGCGAGGGCGAGATCAAAGCCAGGCTCTCGCATCGTCCGTTTTGGACGGGCCAGGAGACGAACCAAGTCCGCTTTCAAGACGACAGCATCAACGTGCGCATCGAGAATCTGGACGGCAATGTCGTCGGCGCCATCCAGTTCTACAATCTGCATACCTATGAAATGATCCTGATCGAAAGTGACGCCCTGCGCCCCGACCAGGAAATCGGGCGCCGATATACCCCTGGCGAGCTTCCGGTCCTGGGCGAGAAGCGTCCGGTGTGAGCCGTCACCCGCTGATCGGCCAAGAGCTAATACTTACGCTTGAATCGATCCTCGACCGTGGGAAGCGACTGGCTCGCGATAAGCCGTTTGCTTCGCCGCCGCTTCGTGCGCCGCTGTTCTTCCCAATGCATCCCGAGGCAGAGGTAGATAAGCGCTGCGCGCACCAGCTTTAGCCCGAGCTTCCTGCTCGGTATTCAGCTAATGGCTTGAAAACACGCCATTCTATGGCCAAAGAGGCCGAAAACGTGTCCATGTAAATCCCACAAACGTGAGGCCCACGGCGTCAGCCGAATTGTTATGATTTGGTCTCCGGAGTTCAGAAATCGGCGGTCCGCCAAGCCCTCCGAACGATGTAGCCAGTAACCGGACCCTCCGCTTGAGGTTTATCGAGCGGAATCAGTAAGTTATTGTATTCGATAGTGGGAAGTTCGGTTTAGCAGCCGGAGCGTACGGGCCTCAAGATCTGAGTGGGAGATCGAATAGGCCAGCGTGTCGACGAACAAATCGCCTGCCGCGTTCTGACGGCCCGCCGGGCCGGCCATCAGCTCGTGAACCTTCACATAGCGGTGCTCGAGGTGGATGCGCAGTTCGTGCAGAGCGCGCGCGTCCGGATCGGCCACATCGGCAAAAGCCTCTTCGAAGAGGTCCTTGCTGACCCAGTAGAGGCCGCGGAAGGGCAGGTTTTTCGATGCGGCAAGCGCGGCGAGGATCCCGCGCGGCCCCTTCCCCTTCTTCGGGCGCCACACCGAACGAAAGGAGACATCCTGATCGGCGTGTCCAAGCGCCATATAGTGATTTAGGAAAAAGGCCATCTTGTCGAACAACGAATACGCGGTTCGATATGCCGTTCGAATCTTTTCGGCACTAAGACCATAGCTCGGATAGTCGAGCGTGTTGATCAAGAGGACGCCGTTGTCCGATAGGTGCGCAGGGCCGTCCTGGATACCCTCGAAGAACGCCCACCGCGCTGATACGAACTCCTGCTTTAGCTGATTGAAATAGCCGATCAGCACTGGCGGCTCCGCGAGTTTCGTTACAAATGACGGCAGAACCAGTGGATCATGTGCCGCCACGGTGTCGGGGCCGAGCTCGTTGAGGAGGTTCAGGAACAAGTCTTGACGCAGACACCACAAGCGATACTGGCGCTCCCGTTTCGACCGGCCGATTGCGTAGCCGTCAGGTTCGAAATTCTCTGCGACGGCAGATAGGTTGACGTTCGCCTCGATGTCGCGGCGTTGCTGTTCGAAATAGGCGCGCGCTTCGGGAAAGCCGAAAATCGGATATTTCTCGGCGTCCCCCAGGGCGCGCACGAGTTCTTTGTGCGCAGACAGGAGCATGACCGCACCTTGGTTGCGGTCGTAGTGAAGCCAGCCAAGGCGCGCCAGGCCCGATCCGAGATTGCCGCGGGCCATCCAAAATTCGGGATCAACTCCCAGCGCTCGTCTCCAGATCTCCAACGCTTCAATCGAGCGCCCGAGGTGGCTCAGCAGATTTCCGAGATTGGTTAGGATCTCGCATCGACGATAGTGCTCGACCGTAGAGAAGCTTTCGGCGTTGGTGGCGCGGCGCAGGAAGAAAATTTCCTGCTGAAGCGCCGGCTGGTCCCATAACCAGACGTCGCCGCTCCGGCGTCGCGGCCGACGGGTGTTCCAGGCGTTGGCGCGGAAGTAGTCCAGCTGGCCGCGTTCGGCTGCGCTTAGGTGTCGGGCCTCCAACTCGTCACACCAGGCGAGCGCCCTGGCAATTCCGGCCTTGCGCCGCGGCGCCTCGCACATGTCGATCAGGATTCCGGTGCGCAGGAACGCTTCGTCTGTCGAAAGCCGACCGATGCCGGCACTGGCCATCAGGCTCCTATAGGTCAGTGGGCGCATCATGAGCCGACTATTTGCCGAACGAGGCGCGGAGCGTCAGAGTAGCTCCCCAGGAATGGGCCTGTTCGTGGCCCACAAGGTCCGACTTTCGCGTCAAGCAACGGATGGCGCGAAAGGTGGAGTGTTCAATCGTCCCTGACCGAGGACAATGACTGTACAATGGTTCTGCGCGCGCGTGATGCCATTGTATAGCAACCTGCGCAGATGCTCCGCGCTGCCTGTCGCAGTATGCGGCCAAAGCAGGATGACATTTGGAAATTCGCGGTTTTTGGCACGCTGAATCGTCATGGCAAGATGGCCTCGGTCTTGCCGGAGGCCCAGACGTGAACGGTTGCGCACGGACTCTCGCACGAACTCGTTGACTTGCGCGGAGGTAAAACCCGCTTGCCCGTGTGCCCGGCGCAAACGGTCCATACGGCTGATCGCCTGCGCGACGGCAGCGTGTCCGGCCTGCGGCGTTAGAAGCGCTCGAAGATCGGCGTAGGAAGCCATCTCCGGCAATGCTATCCCAGCCAGCAGGGCATCGGCTTCTTCATTGTCGTGACGGTCCCATGTGTGCGGATACGGCCCGAATGTCAAACCGCTGTTCTTGCGCGTGTGTTGCTTGGTCCGAACAGTCGTGAGCGTCGCTCGAATAATTGCGCTGCCTGCGTCCGGCGTCAGAATAACGACTTGGCCTTGGCGCTGCGCTATGTCATTGGCAATCGACCACGCCAAAAGTGCGTGATTGGCGTTCGTTGCTGGCGCCTCGAAAAGGCGAAAACCGGCGCCGTTCCATGTTGTGCTGTTCTTGAATGTCTTGGCCGTGAGAACCGCCTTCACATCCCGTCCTTCGCGCACGGCTAACGCGGCGGCCAACAAACCCTGCTGATTAGTGCGCCGGGGCAGAGTGAGGCGGTGAGTTTGTCCCGCGCTCTCAAGCCAGCCCATCAGGGGCGCGGTGTCCCGCCCAGCATGAAGGCACTGGAAGGCGTCGGCCGCCGCAACAATCCGGCAAGACGAGGAAAGCCCGCGGAGAATGGCTGCCCGATATTCGTCGAGATCCTGAGCCTCATCAACGAGCACGAGCGGAAACGCCCGAGCAATCCATTGCTGGACAGCTTGATATTGCAGAAGCCTCGCCGACAGGGCGCACGGCCCGTCAAACTCGTTCAAGGCGGCAGCCTGCGCCTCCATCGCTGGCGTAATCAAGCTCCTACGCCGTGCGGCCAGCGTTCGGGCGAATACATCGAAGGTCTGACAATCAAAGCGCCTGCGGAAGGCCGGACTCTCGCCGAGGCGCGTGTCAAGGCGGCGGCGCGCACCATTCATGAAGGTGAGCGCCAAAAGCTTGTGCCCCTCGCCCAGCACGCCGTCTTCGACAAGCTCCCGGGCTCGGCCCACGAGATTGTGAGTTTTGCCAGTGCCCGCCGCGCCCTCGAAGAAGTCGAACGTCATGGCGGCGCAAACCGAAAAACGTGCATGGCGGCAGTCGAGTCGGCGGGAATGCGCATGAAGAGCGGCGTGTTGGCATTCGCGGGATCGCGCAGCACTGCGCATAAGGCGTTGAGCAACTGCGCGGCGCGCGCACGGCATGCCGAGCTGGCCATGAGCGTCACGGCCGCACTCTCATGAGTCGGCGCGTAGGATTTCTGAGTGAGTAGGTGAAGAGCGAGCGCCTGCCGGTCCGGGAAATGTACTCCGAGTGCAGCTCCCAGGGCCGTGAGCATCGCAGCTTCGTCGGCACCCGCAATCCATGAGATCGCCTGCTCCATCGCCCAGCCTTGCGGCCAGAACACCACGCAGCTCGGCGGCGGATTGCTGGTCTTCACCGCATCGAAGTATCCTCGTCCGTCATTGTCCCCGTCCACGAGAATGCAGGGGCGTGCATGAACGGCGCCGACCAGCGCAAACGTATCGGCGATCTTCGCGTCGATAGTCGGCACGACACCAACAAAGGTGGAAAGAAGCGACGCTCCGTCTCCGGCATCGTGCCAGTCCTGTTGCAATTCAAGGGCAGTTTGCAGAGTCTCGAGCCACGCCACATCCGAAACCCCTTCGGGGATCAGAACGCATTCGTGCATCAGTGCAGCCACCAGCTTCTGCCGCCAGGCATAGAGCAGATGCTGCTGATGATTTGTCGGTTGCGCCGGCACGGTGTCCATCAGCGGCTTGGCGCTTAGGACACCCTCGCGCGTCTCGATGAAAAGCGTGTCGGGAGCTGGGAACATCGCGGCGACGATGGGCGAGTGCGTGGTGACAATCGTTTGGTTGCACAGCGCATTGAGGCGATTGACCAGCCGCTTCTGCTGCGAGGGCTGGATGTGCAGTTCGGGCTCCTCAACGGCGAGCACAAAGGATTGGCCGGTTTCCGCGCGCGCCTTGCCGAACTGCATCAGCAAAAGAAGGCTTTGCAACGAGACGAGGCCCGTGCCCTGCCGCAAAGACGGAAGCGTTGGCCCGGCTCCTTGCGCAAAATGCGGCACGACGGCCTCCAGTACGGAATCACTGTCGGTCGCCGTTAAGCGCAACTGAAGTCGAGGGGCGCTTGCCATGAGCGCGCGCAACTCGTCGTTGGCAGCGCTTACGATCTCGGAAAGTCCCGGCTGATCCTCGAGCCTCGCGCCGTCAGGCGGGGTCCAGAGTCTTTGACGCTCAGCGCGCACGACCTGCGCCGGCATGTCCCCCCGCGTCGCCACCACCCGCCGGAACAGCTCCGAGGAAAAGGAAATCCAGCGATCCCATGTGCGTGATGCAGGAACCAGAAAGAACCCCAACTCCTGCAGCGCCTTGGTATGAATAGTGCGTAGATGCGCATCCTCGGCGAACGGATCGCCCAACGTGGCTTCGTCATCCACGAAGAACCGGATGGTCTCGGCCTCGAGCTCGTCCAGATCGAACCGCGCGGCGAAGCCGATTTGCACGGCCAAATCCGTATGTAGCGCATCGGGCGTAGCGCTGAGAGTCTTGGCGGCGGGACTGAACCACTTCTCGACGCCGCGTTCAGGATTGAACCATGAGGAGTGGTGATGCGGATCGTTAGGCGTAAAGCCCGTTACCGTGGCGATGCACAAGATCCGGGCGGCCTCGTCCGGTGCGCTGCCGTGAAAATCGTGCTCGGTCAGCCGGCGGACCAGCCGGTCGCGGCCGAAGAGCAGCGCCAGCGCCTCAATGATGGTCGTCTTGCCGCTGTTGTTCGGGCCGACCAAAACGGCATGACGGCCCAGCGCAACGTCCGCCGACCGTACCCCACGGAAACCGCGGATTTTCAGACCGACGATGTGCATGGCGGCCTTCCCCCTATCTCTTGACTATGTGGACGTTCGACCTTTGCCGCCTTGCATGCCTTCCCTCGGAAGCCACGTCCGCTGTCCAACCATTCGGCGCGGCGGTGGGCTGCCGAGCAGCGCGAGCCCGTCGCGATAAAGAGCATATCTGTATTCAGAATCGCGCGACGTTAGATCAGCTTCGCCGCCGCCGAGCCTGAAGCCGGCGGGATCGAGGCGCGGAAGCTCAAGCGACTCCGGAAGATTGTCTCGGCCATTCCGAACGATCGCACTCAAGGCGTTGAGGAAGCCTTCGGCGGCCCTTTCCTCCATGGCAAACCATCCGGCGAAGTCGTCCCTGCTGCGAGAGAGCGTTCGCGCTCGCCGAAGCGGCGGCCACCACCGCGGATGCCAGAATTCGTCCAGCCAATCTGAGTAGGCACCGAAAGGCCCGCCCATCTCCATGCTGCACAAGAAGACCCGGCCCGCATAGGGAATCCGAACAAACAATGACGGTTGCATATCGTCGGAGCGTTCGCCGCCGTCGCGAACCCAGTCGATCCATCGCACGATGCTCGGTGCATCCATAATCGCGAAGTTCGACCGGTGCGAGGCGAGCGCGAGGGAGGTGGGCGCGGCCTCCGGGCTCAGCGTCGGCGCCGTTTGGGTCGGTGGATGTCGCCCGCCACGAGGTTTCGTTATCAGCGTCTCCGCGACGTGGAGGAAGGCGCCGGTTGCTCCCGGCCGGGAGCCGAACGCAATCGAATATCCATGAATGACCTTGCCGTGGGGGGAGGTGGTGGCGAGATGAGGCCGCACCTGCCGCAAATACTTGCGCTTTGCCTCGCGGGTCACGCCGGCCGCGCTAACGCTTGCCGCGAAGGACCCATGCGCCTCGGTCAGAACCACGCCATGTCCCGATACTGCTCCATCGGCGTAGATGAAGTCCGCGTGCGGCGCGAGTGAGCTCGACAGACAAGAGGCATTGTCTCTCCAGGTGAAGCCCAGCGCGTTCATCAGCAAGTCCGTTATCCCGGCACCAACGCGCCCGGCGAAGGATGTTCGCTCCGCGTCGGCCAGCGCCTGGAGATGCTGCGACAACGCGAAGGCTGCCCCGTCCTCGACCAGCCATTCGACTTGCGTCAGGGCGCTGTCGCCCCAACGCGCCAACATTTCCGGGGGCGCATTTCGGAGCGTTGCCGTCCTTGCGATCGAAGCCGCCAGCGCGCTTGGACCGAACATAAGTGTCGTGTTCGCCGCGGGAGCCTCAAAGCCCGATGAGATTGGGCTCGGCTTATGTCGATGACGCGTGTGGCCACTGACCGTCACCTTCTTCTCAGTGCGCCATATCGCGGGGGCTGACAGCAAGGTGCTCAAGACGCGCTCGCGAGCGTCTTGGCGTCGCCGGCAGCCCCGTTGGGCATGCACTCAGTCATGCGAAGAAACGGGACAAGTCATCCCCCATCGTTGGCACCAAGAGACTACGATCAAGGAAGAGGTTCCTCATCTCGCAGCTAGTTTCAGCGATCAGAAGACAGCCGTGGCATGCCGCGCCGTGGGTGGCTCGATCTCCGCTCCTATCATCCGGTTCATGGTCGGCACACACCGGGTCGTTGGAGCAAATCCGCAGGCGGTCCAAAGCGCTATTGAGGATGTATGCAAATCTCGGAGACGTCGCGACAAGACCCCCGAGGGTGCCCTGCGCGCCGGCGCTCGCGGTATAGATAAGTATCCCACAGCGGTCGATCTCGCCGCCACCTCGCGTGCTGGACAGTGCGTAAACTCGTTCCTTCAGCGAACTTGCTGGGTAGCCGCAATCCAGGGCGATCTCGGCCATCAATGCGTGAGATATACTGTGAAGAAGTACGTAGGCGGTTCCGGGATACGCCGGCGCCTTCCCAGCGAAACGCTTTTGCCAGTGTCCGTATCCAGCCAGCAGCTTTTCATTGCGCACGGCCGTAGCCGCATTTCGAAGCCATTCGGCAATCGCGGCGGCATCAAAATGGATGAAAATGCCTTCCCCAAACTGCTCGATTGCGGGCAACCAGTCCGCATCACGCGATATGGGCGCGCCACGAACGCTCAACTGAATATCTTCGATGTCCCCATCAGAACCCGTGGGCGCCGCTTCAAAGCGTGTGAACCCGTAGAGGCATGACACTTCTCTCAGGCGATGCACCGCGACCAGGCTCTTGATCCCGGATAGGTCGATCCCAGCGTTAGGGTCTGCCCAAGCGTCTCGCGGGAGGGTCTGTGCGTAGAGCTTTGCGGTCGGATGGTTCGCGCCGATCTCAGAACGGCCACTGGCAAACGTATCGAACTCGGATAGTTTTGGCGAACGCGTGGCGTCTGTTTTTGCACCCTCGCGAATGCGCTGAAGCCTATCGAAAATGTCGCCGTCCGAATAAGGACCTAGAGACGCCGATACCTTTGGATTGAATTTCTTAGCTTGAGCAACATCCTGGACTGTTTGCACGCCAGCCAGATCACCCGATAGCTCATCGACAAGCTGGCTGAGCTCGTCTTCCTCGGTGGGGAGCGAAATCACCGTGTGAACCTGCGGGAAGTAGGTGTTCGTCGCAGTTCGCGTCAGCAACTTGAGATTATCCCCGCACCCTTCAGGGTCCCGGTCAAGCAGCCACGGGCGCTCGCCGCGGCATTTGCCGAGACGCCCTGGCTGGAAGGTGTCCTGAAGGGACAATCTACGGCCGCATCCACACACGATACTGGTGTCGGCGGGGTCCGCGCTGGTTCCCTTTTCCTCCACCCACATCGGCTCGTGGCATGCCCCCGAACCGTGAACGACCCAGCGCCAGTCGATGTCTTGGAGATGCCCCTTGTCGCATGCGCACACGAAACGGATCGGCGTCACATCGCTCTTGCGGCCGTCATCGTATTGGAACCTTCGACGGCCCTTGCTGTCGAGGTCTTGCCAACGCACCAACCGCCGACGCCGCGTCGTTTTGGCGCCCGAGGTGTTGGTTTCCACCTGCTCGCAGATGAACCATGTCGGAAAGATCGGCGCAGCGACACCACGGGGCACGCCGTCCCTCGAATCAACCGACGTCGGCGGTGTTCTCAAGGTCAGACTGGCTGCCGGATCAAGGCGCCCTTGCTCCTTTAGAATCTGCTCAAGGCGCATCGTCAAACGCGGCTCAGGAAGAGTCGTGAAGGCGTTGCCCTTCATGTCCCACTGCTCAAGTCCACCGACCACGACGGATCGAGTTGGCAGATCGATCATCGCCCCCGGACCGAAGGTCGAAATCAACTGGCTGAGGCGCTGAGCATTCTTGGTCATGCGAGATCATCCGCGTTCGCGATCGTGTTTCCATGAGGATCCCTGACCTTCAGGGTGACGTTGGGTTCCACGTCGCGCATGGAACGGCCCGCCACAAAGCGGCGGTGGGGTTCCGCCAGATTGCCGATCTCAGGTTCGAGCGGCATGTGCAGTAGCCGATGCGGACTCTTTTTCTTGGCGTAGGCAAACGCATTGCCGCCCGCCGCCTGCTCATCGGAAGTTTCAATCCAGGCGTCCAAGATGTCGTCGATCAGCTTTGATAGAGCTGCGCGACCACCAGCAATCATCCGTTCCGGCGCGCGATCGACAATTGAGTCTCGGACCAAGTCGCGGATGCCGACATTGTTCTTCAGTTCATTGACGGCAACATCCGGGGTGAGCGCGCCATCCACGTGACGCGCCGCAGCGACCACGACCGCAGCCAAGGCGCGATCCAGAGCCCGGGCTGCCCAAGGCGTGACGCTCGTTGCTTCAACCGCGCGATAGAAGGTGCGGTGGAATTGTCCGAATTGCTCGAAGTGCATCCGGTCACGCGGCTTGTGGAGGTTTAGAACCGCCAGCACCAGGCCCGGCCTGGAGTGGTCACGGCCGACGCGGCTGGTCGCCTGGATATATTCCGCGGCCGTCTTGGGCTGGCCCTGCACGACCATGAGCCCGAGGCGCGTGATGTCGAGACCAACCGAGATCATGTTGGTTGCAAGGGCGACATCGACGGTTTCGGCACCCCGACCGAAGATCGCCTCTAGACGCTGCTTCGCCTTCGCAACCTCATCGGTCGAGACACGAGACGTGAGTTCCATCGGTTCTTTGATGGCTCGATCCGCGAATGGTGTATCGGCAGGGTCTACCCGGCGGCGTTGAGCGCCGTAACGAGCGGCGCGATCGCGCACTTCATCCTCGACGATCCGACGTGCGCCGCCCAACTCGCGCAGCGCATTGAAATAGCAAAGCGCCGTCATGTACGGATCGGCTGGATTTCGGGCCTTGGCGTCAGCGGGGATATTCGCGTCGTACGCCGCCTGTGCGGCGGCGACGAGCGTCGTCAGAGACCGTAGGAAGACGAGCTTTGGGCCACGACCCTGCGCGGCAATGCCAAGATAGAGCCGAGCCGGATTGGTCGTTGACGGCACCGTGCGCGCGAAGAAGCTGTCGACCCGATCGATGCCAGGCGGCGGAAAAATGCTGGTGGTGTTGCGATCAAACAGAGCAGCAATTTGATCGGCCGCCCGTCTGACGGTGGCGGTCGACGCCACGATCTTCGGACGAACTCGATTCTCGCCGGCGCCTCGCGAGGCAAGCTGATCAATCGCCGCTTCATACAGACCCGCGACCGTTCCAAGTGGCCCCGCGATAAGGTGCAATTCATCCTGGATGATGAGGTCGGGAGGATCGAGCGACCAGCCGTTACCCAACGGCCGGCCTTCCCCCGGCTCAGCCGCGCCGTAAAAGCCGACGCCATCTTCGAAACGGTCAACGTGTCCGAAGAAAGCGCCGGTCTCGCCAACCCAAGGCAGCGCGGCGAACTTGTCCACTGTGGCAATAAGAAACGCCGGCAGGCGCCGGTAGATCGGCTCATCAACGGTAAGCACCGGCAGCGGTCGATTCCTGCTGAACTCGCAGGCGGTGTTGGCGCAACGAATTTCCAGATTGATCGGCGCATGCTCGTTCGGCGTGCAGGAAAAAGATGACGGCGTGAACTCCGTTCCACACCAAGGACAGGCTTTAAGCGGGGCGGGCGCGCGCTTGTCACGCCCGTTGCGATACCGCCGAACTCGACCAACTGCAGTGGTCTCGTCAGACTTTCCTTTGCCGCCGAGCTTGTTTGGTGATGCGTCGGAGCCGACCCACAGACCGATCTCGATTGGCCAGTCGCCGAGCACTCGCCGGGCGCGCTCATCAACATTCTTGGGGTCGGTGCGCATAAGTTCCAATGCGCAGACGACACCAGCGGCGCGGGCAAGCTGGTCGAGCGTAAGCAGGCGCAGCGTATATCGCATGATAACGGCGACGCCGGCGCCGAGCACGCCTGATCCACCAAGCCGCCTGTGGGCAATCACCAACGCCGCGAGGCCGAGATAGGCTTCGGTTTTGCCGCCGCCCGTCGGGAAAAACAGCAGGTCCGCCGCCTCACGATCAATATGCGTTCGGTCGATCAGGCCGGCCATGTTGAGCAGCACAAAGGCGAGCTGGAACGGCCGCCATTGCGGTTCGTCGAGAGCGCTCGGATCGCCGGTCGCGCCGGCGACACGACGGCGTGCGGCCATGGAAACGGAGAGATTCATGAAGCAGAACGCCGTGCGGGCCTTCGCGTCCGTTGCGAGGATCTCGATACCCGTCGCAATTCGGTTCTTCGCTGTCTCCATCTCGACTATAAGGCGTTCGCCGGTCTCGCGGCGGCGCGTGGGAAGACCTGCGAGCTTCTTACGCTCCGCGTCGATCCATATCCCATAGAGGATGGGCAGATCGGCCAACGCGGCGCGAAGTCCGGTGCCATCGCCCTCGGCCAACTGCGCGAGCGCTTCCATCCCGAAGGTGACCTGCGCCTTGAATTCAGCGTCCTCATTCGGAGCAACGCGCTCGACCTCCGCCGATGGCAGCGGATCGGTCCACACCCGCGTCACACGGCTGATGCCGTCTTCAGAAGTGTCCCATCCTGCGGCTGCGTTTCGTCCGACGGCCCATTCGCGCATGTCGCGATAGTGCAGATCGGCGATTCGCAGGTCCCAATCCTGGGCGCGATAGCCGGACAGGTCACGGCGCGGACGGAATCCCGATTCGCAGACAAGTTCGAGGCGCGCCTGAAACGCGTAGCTGACGTCGGCATAAAAGCGATGAACCGTGGCGCGGCGATTGACGAGGAAGACAGTGAGAGCGCGGACGTGCTCGGTCTTGCCGTCCGGCGTCGTGTAACTGAACAGGCGCGAGTGCGTTTCCAACGCGAGGCCGCCGCCTCGGCGTTGTTCGGCGGCGCTCTCCGGCACGACGATCGGGCCGCCGCGGCCATCCTTGATGGGAAGAGCCACGACGCGGTCTTTCGGGGTCCGAACCCAATCGACCATGGGCCGCTCGATGTGCTTCGGCTTGCCATCCTCACCAAGCTCCTCGGGCAGGGGCTCAGGCAGAAGGATCGCCTCAGGCAACGGCGGTTCGGTCCGATAGTCGCCCCAGGAAACACGCGCTTCGATCAACGTGACATCCGGATCGAGCAACACCGTCAGTCCAACGGACGATGGGAGAAAGCGCCGACGGGCGTTCGGCGCTTCCGGCTCCTCGTTGTCGGTCGCGGCGCCGCCAACGCCATCGGCATCCGGCTCCTCGACGTCGATTTCCATTTCTTCCTGAGCGGACGGATCGTTCTCGTCATCATCCCCGTCGAGGGCGAGCGGATCCTCCGCAGGCGCGAGAAATCCGGCCAGATACCAACGTGCCGGGCTTTCGTTCAGCCGCTCGGTTGCCAGATCGGTGTCCTGTAGCCCCGGCCCAATCAGGTCACGACGAAAGATGTCCACGATGTGGGCGCGAATATCGACCGAGTTTGTCATGACCGCCCAAGCCCCTCTGAAATAAACATTTCTCCAAGGACTTTCTCGAGCCACTTGGTGGTGTAGGCCAATTTGAGGGGCTCTTTCGGGCGATGCCCGGCATCGTCGAGAAGCGCTTCTAGAGCGATCAGCCGATCCTTGAGCCCAAGCCGAACACCGAAACGCATACTGGCCTTGTCAGGCCCGCAGAGAACCCAGGCATCGTTGCGCGTCAGCGCGTGCGCCCACAACGATCGCTCGCCGACGTCGAGGGCGATATCGGGCGCGCGAACCGCCACGACGGCGCGCTGGGCATCCTCTACCGAATGTACGGCCTTGAGCGAGGCCATGAGCTGGCCTGCGTTGATCTGCAATTCCGGCCGCCGGCGCTGAAACCCGGTCTGGGTCTCGGTCACGCAATCCTCGACCGTCTCGACGCTGTAGCCATTCGCAAGCGCGCGCCACGACCCGACCCGGAAACACTCCAGGATGGCGTTAGTATCGATGAGAACGGGACCGTGGTGGCGAGCCATGGGACCTCACAGCTCGACGGGGGACTGAACCCCATGCGTCGCGAAGAGGTCGGCGAGGTCATCGACCGTCAGATCGAGGAGCGCGCCCGCCCGCCGCGCCGAGACGCGACCCTCGTCAACAGCGAGGCCGATGACTTCCATGAATGGCTTCGAGAACGGCGGCGGGATAGCCGCCGCCCCCACGTCACGACCGTTGTTGCGGAGAGCCGCATCCGGAACCGTGCGCGCGACAGCGGGCTTCAGCCGGTCCAGGGCGACAAGCCGCCATTTCAGCGCCGAGGCCGTGACTTGAAGCTCGTGCGCCACGCCGTTCAAGCGACCGGCAAGCTCGCCGGCGGCGATTGCAGACCAATCGCCATACCGATCGAGCACGGGCGTCGGCATCAGAACCGCCGACGCGAAATTATTCGCAAGTTGCTCCACGCGATTGCCGCCGGTCTCCCGCGCTTCCTCGGAATGCTCGGGCGGCATCGCATCCCACGTAAGAATATGGAAAAGCTCGTGCGCCAGATCGAAGTGGCGGCGTCCCTCGACCTCGTGCCGGTTGATCAGCACCACATCCAGTTCCGGCAAGCGGCAGGCCGCGCCGGAAATACCCTGGAACGCATCCACCATGAGCACGAGGATACCCAACTCGCGTTCCATGATCTCGACCAGGCGCTTCGCGGGCACGTCGCCAAGCTCGAACTCCGTGACGAAGCGCTCCCCAGCCTCCATGGCGTCTTCGAAGCGCTGATGCCGCGTGATCCCGAGCGACCGCCGCAGCAGCGGCGCGGATCGGCCGACCTGGGGCGCGATCGCGCGGAATGCGGCGATCCAGCGCCCTGCGTTCCGCTCGTAGGCGCTCAGCTTCTGCGGACCCACGTCCGTTTGCCGCCACGAGAACCGCCCTTCCCCGACGAGCAGGAATGGGTCGGTGAAATAGTCTAGCGTCGCGCCGAGCTTCTCTACGGCGAGGACCAACTCCTCGGCCGTCACCCGCCGCTCGCCGGTCTCGATCGCCGAAACCGTCTGGCGGTCCTTGAAGCCGAACAGGCGCGCAAGGTCGTCCTGCGAGAGCCTTCGCTCCTCGCGCAACGCCTTGATCCTCGCTCCTATGAAATTCGTGGTCATGACGGCCTCCTTGTATGGGTATAATCTTGCAAATTACCGATTGCAAGATTATCTTGCGTTCATCGGGTCGAGTCGGTCGACCTTTGACCCATGGAGGTTCCATTGACGGATAAGCGTGTTTTCATCGAGCGCCGCCCCGGCGAAGGCGATTACGCTGTACGCAAGCCAGGCGCGGAGCGGGCCAGCGCCGTTCTGCCGACCCAGGGAGCAGCGATTGACTGGGCTCAGCAACGCGGCGCGGACGTTTTCGTCGAGCGGGTGCGCCAGACTAAGGTGGGCAGTCCAGACAAGTGGCGTCGGCCGTAGTTGGCCGAACGCCTCTACCTGTCTTCAATCGGCTTCGTCTTCGTCAACGCTGTCGTCCTCACCCGGTGCGGCCGTGAGGTCGGCAGGGGCGCGCTCAGCGTTCAGGGCAAGTAGGCGTGCGAGAACCTCGTCTTTGAACTCGGCTGGCCAGTCGAGGCGAGTCTTGGGCGCCTTGCCCTCATCGGCGTCTTGCTCGATGAATTCGGGCGCGGCGCGATCGGCCAGATCGTCCCAGCCATAGGCACGTAGGACGGCAGTATCCATCTCTGCATGAAGGGCGCGAAGACTAACGATATCGGTTGCGCGTTCGCCGCGGGCATGGAAGCGATTGTAGGTAGAGGTTAAACCCTCGTCGTGCTCAAGCATTAATCGCGCCCGGTAGCCGTGATAACGCTCCCCCGCCGAGCCAATATCCAAATTGCCTTCGAACATTGTCGGAAAGGGAAAGGTCGAGAAGCAGTCGGTCGGCGAATAGCTTATCCCATCGCCAACCGGGGCGGAGAGAAAGCGCGCCCAAATTTCGTGCGGCCGAGACTGTACGCAGGCGAATAGCGGATAACTATTACTTGGGATGACGCCTAGTTTATGAGAAAATATGGATGAAGACGGGACAAAAACAAACGATAAATGTGAACTTACGAGAGAATTAACAATTACTCGGTCGATTTTTTTTGCAGCCTCATAGAGCTTTGGACGGTGCGCCTGATACGCCCACCACTTCTTCTTAAGCTGCCGCCCACTACTGGTGTTTCTAAGGCGCATTCGCTCAGGATAAACTCTTTCCCTAACGATGGCAGCAAGCGGTTGATACGCCTTTAATTCGTCCTCTTCGTTTAGATCGCTTAAAAATATCACGTACCTGTGCGCCGAGTGATCGCTGCGACTGTTAATCTCATCGCCGCCGATAAACGGCAGTACGCGGGCTTTCAGATCAGGTCGATCTGTAAGAATTTCGCGCATTCGAGAAATAGGATTCGCTGATCCATCGTCATCATCAAACAAGAAGCCTTGTCCGTATATCTTACTTCCTTCCGACATATACGGATTTTCTGCAAGTCGAATGGGAGACGAATCTACCGACCCTGGCACCAGAAAGGCGGATATTCTTGCTACTGGATCCCCATCCAAGTTCGGCTGTATCTTCAACTGACCTTTTGAGATGTGAAGTACAACGACGAAGACGGATGCTTCGCCCGGCCACTCAAATGAGCGTCGGGCACGAATGATTTGCCCACCGGCATGGAGAATGGCCTGCAGGGAACCCTCGCGGGTATCGCCTTGTGCAATCGTCTTCGTTGCGATCACGCCCATTACGGCACCAATCCTGAGCAGATCAAAATCTCTTCTCACGAAATAGCCGACATAGTCGCAGTGATGCACGCACCCCGTATAGCTCTGGGTTAAATAAGAAAAATATTCCACTCCATAGCTACGCGTTATGTAGCTGCCTCCAAGGAATGGGGGATTGCCAACGATGGCATCGAATCCGCCATTTTCGCGCGCGAAAACCTCGGGGAATTCGAGCTCCCAATGAAATGGTGAAAGCCCGTGCTCTCCGGAGCGTAGCCGTCCAGCCGCTGCTCTGAGCAAATCCCAGCGCGGCGGCATGCCGGAAATCTGACTCTCGACGTCGGCGCGCGCTTTCTCCCGAGCCTTGGCCTTGTCGGCGGCAAAGAACGCCGAGATTACCGCATCCCCCATGATGCGGACGGGCGTGACTTCCGATTCAAGATTGCGATGCCGTGCCTCTTGAATGGCGCGCGTCGTATCGTCGGGGGCAGTTTGGATTTCGGCGCGGCCCTTCATCGCTTTCGCCACGCTGTCGCGCACCAACTGCCGGAACAGCGGTAGACCGGGCCTTGATTCATCCCAGTCCGTGGCCGCTATCTGCGCCGTAGTGAGACCCACAAGGCTGTCACCGCATTTTAACGCGTGATCGAGAAAGGTGAATTCGTGATCGCGCGCCAGCGTCGCCAGCCACAGCGACAGTCGCGCGAGATCGACTGCGCGCGGGTTCTTGTCGACTCCATACAGGCAGCGCTGGGCCACCAGCCGGCGAGCATGAAGCTCTTCGTCTTCATCCGCAGGGATGGTTGGCCGCATGTTGGGCCAGCGCGTCCAGGTAGCGACGAGACGCTCACCCAGGGCGCGGCAAGCCTCGACTAGGAAGGCGCCGGAGCCCATCGCCGGATCGCAGACCTTCAGGTCCAACACCTCATCCGGCGTTGCGTCTAGACCCAGCCGAGCAAAGGCTGGCTCCAACGCATATTTCACGATCGGCGCCGTAAGGGACCTGGGGGTGTAATGGCTGCCGGTCCTCCGTCGCTCGTCGGTCGGCTGCAGGATTGGCGTGCCAGATGCCACGACCCGTTTTTTGGGCGAGCCGCGCTCATCGACCATTCCGTCGAGGGCCGCTACAAGGTCTTCGACGCTCTTAGCATCCTCAACCGATTTGCCCTGCGCGGCTGTAAGGGCGCGCCCAACATTCTCCTTCATATCCTTAATCCGGTCCTTGCCCTTCTTGGCGAAAAGGTCATCGAGGGCAACGAACACCGGCGTTTTGTTGTTCTTGCCCGCCTTGATGGCGAGCACGCGGCTCCCGGCAGCCTCGACCGTGAAGCCCATGACTGTCTCGTAAACCGAGCCGATCTGCTCGACGTCGAGGGTCCGGTAAGACAGGCGCTCGCGCTCGGCGCCGCGAAGCTTCAGGGTCATCAGCCCCTCAAGGATTCGAAGCAGGCACCCGTCGCACACAGCTAGAATCCGAGCCGGATCATCCTTGGAGGCGCGCCCTTCCAAGAAAGGGAACTCGTCCGGATCGAACAGCTTGCCGCCACGCGCCTGCACGAAGCCGGTCTTGTGGCCTTTGTGGATCAGACGAAACAGCGCCAACAATCCGCCCCATCCGCCGCGCCGCTCGTCCATCGTGTCGGGATTGAGCGTCGCGTCTTCCGTGAGCTTCGCGTACAGCCCGCGAACCGAATAACTCGTCTCGTAGATCTCGCGCGCGCGGGCATCGGATCGAGACGGAAGCAGGTCCCGGTCCTCGGCGTAGAGCACGAAGACCAGCCGCATCAGAACGGTCAGCAGCCCTTCATAGAGGTGATCGGGACGACTGACCGCGAGTTCGCGCACGAGCGCCGGTTCGGCGCTATCGAGCCCGCGAAGAAGCTCGTGGAGCGCGCCGAGCACCTGCTCGGCGAGTGCCGTTGAAACCAGCGCCTGGGCGTCGCGGCTATGCTTCAGAAGCGCGGGCAAGCGCCGATCATCGGCATCCGAGAACAGCCGAAACCGATCGAGCAAGAGCTTCAGGCCGCCGAGCATGGGCCGACCGGCGACCATCGCCATGGGCCGGATCGGAAAACTCTGATGGCCCGATGTCTCGCCGCGCGGCGCGTAGATCAGGCGGAACTCGGGATAGTACCGAACATCGCCATCCTTCCGCTCGTCCCGCTCGGAAATCAGCAGACCGGCAAAGACGCCGGTGTCGCGCAACAGCCGTTCGAACCGCTGATGCGGTGTCGCCTCCCAGCCGTCGAGGGCGTTGCGGGCGTCGGGATCCACACCCGGCGCCTCGATACGCACGAGAAGCTGCCAGCGGCGATCTCCCTCCCCAAGTTCGGCGACAGCCCAGGTCGGGTGAAGTGTCGTGCCATGTTCCGGCAGCGCCACGAGCAAGTCATCGGGAATGGCCGGGCCACCCGGCGCGCCGGCCACGTGGCGCGCTTCCCAGCCAAGCACCTGTTCGACGAAGGCCCAGGGATCGGTGAGGGCCGGCTTGGAAAGTTCCGAGCCAATAATCTCGGCAACCTGGCCAGTGTCGATCGGCGTTTGCCTGAGCGGCAAAAGCCCCAATTCCTTGAGGAGGGTCGGCGCGACGACAAGACCTACCGGCGGCACATGGTCCAGCCATTCGAGATCGGGATCGCGATAGATTTCCATAGCCATCGTGGTTACCCCGATACCGGCCAGAGATAGACGAGGCCGACGGGTTCCAGGCGATGCGCTCGCACCTCATAGGAGTCGCGAAGCCGCTTCGGTTCATCGCGCAACTCACGCCCAAGGCGCGTCAGGCGGCCTTCCCAGTGCCGCCGGTCAGCTTCTCGCTCGCGCCGCTCCTCGGGCACGAGATCGAGGGTGAGCTGATTGGGATCGAACTCCTTTGCCGCCTTGGCGATGCGTGATCGCTGTTGCTCCAGCAGGTCGGACAGCGAGCGCGCCTCCTCCTCTCCTCGCTTCTGGAGTTGGGCCGTAACAGTCGTCAGGCGCTCCGCTGCGATCTTTTCCAAGGCCGGGACCAGGTCGGCGATATCCTTCGCGACCAGAGCCTGGATACGGGCGACGGCGGCGCCGGACGCTTCGCGGGCATCGCGCAGGGCCTCTTCGAGCTGGTTGAGTGTCTTCTCCTCGCCGCTCTCGCCCAGCGGTCGGAGCGACTTGCGGTCGCGTTCTGACTCCGTCCAGATCGCCGTAATAGGGATGACTTCTTCGTGCAGCCGCGCCGCGCCCGCGCCGAAGACAGCCAGGCGTCCCATCAGCACGACGCGCGGCTGTGCGCCCGGCCCGTAGATGACCGACACGCGCGAAAGCTTGGACTGGAAGCCCTGGCTAAGGAAGCGAGACAGGAGCCGCCTGACCAAGCGATGCTCAAGATGCACCTGCACCACGTCCGAAGCGTCACGACCATCGGCCAAGATCGGCGGGCTGAAAGCGATCGACCGAATGGGCGCTTCGCGTCGCCAGTCTCCAAGGCGCTCGCCACGCTTTCGTGGCCGAACCCGCAGATCGTCGAAGGCGTCGTCCCAACCCGCGTCTTTGGTGAACGCTGGGTCGTTGGGATCGAGCCGGTAGGTTGCCACCTTGCCAACGACCTCCCCACGTGCGTCGTCGAGTACGTAGCCGGCGCGGGACAACGCCGCTGAAGCCACACGATGAAGATCCTCCGGGTCGACGCCGACGCGCTCACGCGATCGTTCTAATGCGCGCTGAAGATCGGCCTGCTCTTTCAGCAACCGTTCGTGACGGGCGCGTTCGTCGTCGTCCATTTCCGCCCGGGCGCGATTGAGCCGTTCAGCGTCGCTTTCCTCAGCAATGGCCCGAGCGATCGCCGCGCCCTGGCCGCGCAAAATGCCGCCTTCGGCCAGACGCTTCGCGATGCGGTCCTCGATCACCTGGCCGACCGATCCGAGCTGCTCGCGGATCGTCTCAGTCTTCCGGACCAACGCCTCCAATACGATATCGGCTTCACGCTGCTCGTATCGGAAGTATCGACAGATGACCTGTTTCGCCGGCTGAAGCTTACGATCGATACGGCCGTTGCGCTGCTCTAAGCGCGAGGGGTTCCAAGGCAGATCGAAGTGAATCAGGTCGGAGCAATAGCTTTGGAGGTTGATGCCTTCGCGGGCTGCGTCGGTGCAGATGAGGATGCGCAACGGCTCAACATCCGGATCAGCGTTGAAGGCCCGTTTTACCTCTTCCCTTCGATCCGATCCTGTGGCGCCGGTGAAGACGCCAATGCGATCGTCAGCGCGATCCGTGCCTGATACCGCCTCTCGCAGGCGCCGTTCGAGCCAACGCCGCGTATCCTCGTACTCCGTGAAGATGATGAGACGTCGGTGATTCCAGGTCTGACCAGTGAAAAGGTTGGCTTTGATCCAATCGGTCAACCAGCGCACGCGGGCGTCGGGCCGCGACGCGTGCCGTTCCGCAATGACCAGCATATCATCGACCGCTGCGAGTTCCGTGCGTAGGTCGCCTTTGGCCGCATCGGCGACGCCGAGTGCTGAAGCGGCCTCCGCCGTGGCATCGTCATCCGCGTCGATGGTCTTCTCGGCTCGCTCGTCCTCAAGCCCAAGTTCGGCGCTGTCTTCACTCGTCGGACCGCCCACGAACGCAAGGGCCGCGGCGGCGACTAGGCCGGCCTCTTCGCCGTCCAGCATCCGCTGCAAAGTTGCCCGGTGGACCTTCAGCGTCCGCGCGAACGCGGCAACCGACGATAGGAGCCGTTGCTGGAGACCGACAAAGGCCAGCTTCGCCATCGAGGCCTTTTGAGTCGGAAGATTGGCGATGCGCCGCATCCGCATCTCACCGTAGGCTGCAAGCTGTCGGGCGAGTTCGAGTTCAGGCGTGTCTTCCGGTAAGTCCGCTATGCGAACTGCCTCAATGATCCGCTCCGGAAACGCCTCGCCAAGGCGGCGAAGATCGGCCTTGAGTAGTCGAACCATGACGGGTTCAAGATCTCTGGGCCGAACCTCAACCCCGCGCGTGAAACGCTGGGGATCGAGCATCTCAAGCAAAGCCGAGAAGCTGTTGGAATGCCCATTGTGGGGGGTGGCTGTCAGGAACAGACGGTGCTCGAATCGTTCTCCGAGTTCTCGAACCGCCTTCGTGAGCTGGCTTGAAATTGCATACCGAATGCCGGCAGCCGGGGCGGCATGGTGCGCTTCGTCCAGGATGAAAAGCGCGCGAGCGCGAAACTCGCCGAGTATATCGCGCAGGCCTGCCGCATAGACTTCATCGGTAAGTAAACGGTGCGAGACGATGAAGCGTGAGCCGGTCGCCCAGGGATTCACGGAGAAGCCCCGAAGGCGGCGCATCTCGCCGATCCGCTCCCTGTCGATAATTTCGAACGAAAGCCCGAATTTCGCTTCCAGTTCGTCCTTCCACTGGATCGTCATCGCAGGTGGTGCCGCAATGACGATGAAATCGATCCGCCGCCGCAGCAATAGCTCGCGCGCGACGAGGCCCGCCTCGACGGTCTTACCCAGACCCACGTCATCCGCGATCAATAAGTTCACGCGCGGAAGCCGCAACGCCTTGCGGAGCGGCAGAAGCTGATAGGCATCCAGCCGAATGCCCGCCCGAAAGGGCGCCTGCAACAGGTCGCGGTCAGCCGCGGTCGCAGATCGCCATCTTATCGCGCGAAGATGGGCGGCTAACACCTCGGCCCGGTCAGGTAGGCCGGCGCCGACATTCCGCCATCCATCCTCATCGAGCACGACGGCACCGATTTCGGCGTCCCAGAGGATTTCAAGCCGCTCACCCTGAGCGTCGTCGGAAATACACGAGAGGTTGAGGGTCTGGAGGTCGTTCGCTCCCCCCTGGACTTCCTCGACCAGCCACGGCCGGCCTCGAAGCTCGACGAAACTTCCCGGTTCGATTGTCGCCCCAACTGCCCGTTGCATTACTTCAACCCCACAAACACGATAATGGCGCCGCCGCTAGCCGGTCGCCGAACGGCACGACATCAGTGCTGTCGTAGAGGACGACGCCGAAGGCAAAGCGATCCCCGCAAGCCTCGGCCAATGCCCGCAGGCCGGCGAAGTCGCCGGCCTTGACCGTGGCGCTCGCCTTCACCTCGATCCCCACGATCATCCCGTCATCACGCTCCAGCACGATATCCACCTCACGCATGTCCCGATCCCGGAAATGGTGAGGCGTCAGCCGCAGGTCCGAGGCCGTCATGAGCTTCAGAGCCTCGGAGAACACGAAACTCTCCAGCAGCGCGCCGAACGTCCGACGATCCGCCTTGACCCGGTCGAAGGTGAGCCCACGCACGGTCGCCAGCAGGCCGGAATCGAGGAAATGGAGCTTGGGTGTCTTGACGATCCGCTTCAGCGAATTGGTGAACCACGGCTGCACGGTCGCAATCAGGAACACCTGTTCGAGCAGCCCCACATAACGCTGCCCGGTCTTGTGGCTGACGTTGATG
>JARLIO010000092.1 GCA_031291675.1 Azospirillaceae bacterium | reverse complement strand
GCGGCATCGGCCACGCCATAGGTTTTACTGATCTGAGCAAGTTCTAGCATCCGTGAAGCCGTCGGCACGATCTACGCTACAGGGTAGATTTTCGCGGGGCACCTTGTCAAATCCGGCAATATCGCGCAAGCGCCGTCTCATAGTTCGGCGGCGCGGTCAGAGGCGCTATCGTGTGCCGCTGAAAAATGCGTGGTTGCGCCTTTGCGCCTCGGATGACGGGTACCGTTACCGCATTTTAAACAATGGGGCGCCTTTGGTTCCGGCGCCGCGCCAACCCGCGCCGTGAAAGCTCTTTATGAATAAAAAATGACAAGGCCTAAAGTAATCGCCGGAAATTGATAGCGCCTCGACGCCCTTCATTGTCCGATATCATCGCGTTGTCGTTGCTTCCGGGCCGGCGGACTGGCAATCTATCACCGTCTGGCGATACGGTGCCTTCAGGGTCAGGGTTCGGCCTGCCAGGAAGCACGACGGCCTGGGGGGCAGCTTTGCTATCAAAGATCTCGATCGGTCTCCGGATCGCGCTGCTGGTCGCGGCAGCGCTTGTGACCGTCGCCCTGTTGATCGGGACCGTCATTTTCGGCGAGGCCCGGGTCGATCGCGCCACCGATCAGTTGAACGCCTACCAGGCGGCTTTCGAACAGACCACCGAGGTCGAGCGCGGTTCGAGTGATATGCGCTTTGACGCGCTCCGTTTTGCCCGCGACCGCGAAGAGACGGCGGCCACCCACTTCAGCACGACCAGCGTGGATACCAGCCGCAAGCTCGGTCTGATCGCGGATTCGACCCGCGATGGCGGAATCCGGGAGCGCGTCGCCGCGTTGATCAAGGATCTGGATGGCCTGAACCACCAGTTCGACGAGTTGGTGACCACCGCCAAGACGCTGGGGCTCGATGACAAGTCTGGATTGCGCGGCCAGTTGCAAAGCTCGGTCGGCCTGGCCGAGGAGGAGCTGAAACACTGGCCCAATCAGGAAAAGATCACGTTGCGCATGGAAACGATGCGCCGTTACGAAAAGGATTTCGTGATCTACGGCCTCGACAGCATGCTGGGTCCCCACCGCAAGGCCTTCAACGAATTCAATTTCGCGGTCAGTGATGTCGGGCTTGACCCGGCCACGATCGCCAAGCTGACCAAACTGGTCGCAGCCTACCGCGGCGATTTCATGAAGCTGGTCGAGGCCACCAAAGCCTTCAACGCGCAGCAGGTCGCCTTCAACCAGTCGTTCGAGGCGCTGCGCCCGGCGTTCGAAACGCTGCTCCAGGTCGCCAAGGACGGCATGAGCGGCGCCCAGGCAACACAGGTCAAGGTCCGAAACCAGGTGCAGCGGACCCTGCTGGCGGTCGGATCGGCGTTGCTGCTCGCGTTCTGTCTGTTCAGCCTGCTGGTGGTGCGCAGCATCACGCGCCCGCTTCATGCCATCGAACAATGCATGGCCAATCTGTCGGGCGGCGATCTCGACGCCAATGTCCCGGCCCGGGACCGGCGCGACGAAATCGGCTCGATGGCCCGCGCCGTCCAGGTCTTCAAGGACAACATGGCCTTTGCCCGCGCGCTGGAGGAACAGTCGCGCGATACCGAGCACCGGGCCGCCGCAGATCGGCGCGCGGCGCTGGAGGGCGTCGCCCGCGACTTCGAAGGCGCCTTCGGCAAGGTTCTGGACACCGTCGCCACCGCCGGTGACCGGATCCGCGACGGCTCGTTTGTGTTGCGCGACACGGCGGAAAAGATGCGCAGCCAGGCGCTCGAAACCGCCGAGCAGTCAGACAAGACCGAGACCGTGGTCACGATCGTCCGCACCGTGTCGGAAAAGCTGGCGAGCTCGATCGGCGAAATCGGCGGCCGGGTCAAGACCTCGGGCACTGCGGTGCAGCGCGCCGTCAGCGACGCGGTGCGCAGCGACGAGGCGGTTCGGGCCCTGGCCGAAAGCTCGCAGCGGATCGGCGAGATCGTCGTGCTGATCCAGGCGATCGCCGGACAGACCAACCTGTTGGCCTTGAACGCCACGATCGAGGCGGCCCGCGCCGGTGAGGCCGGCAAGGGCTTCGTCGTCGTCGCCGGCGAGGTCAAGTCGCTCTCCAACCAGACCGCCAAGGCAACTCGGGAGATCGCGGGCCAGGTTTCGGCGATTCAGAGCGCGACCGAGGATGTCGTTGATGCGATGCGCTCGTTCCGCCAGACCATCGGCGAGATCGAGGCCTTGTCCGATGAGGTTTCGGTGGCCGTGACCGATCAGCTTGCCGCGACCGTCGAAATCCAGTCGGCGGTCGGCGCGGCGACGGCCAATTCCCAGGAAGTCGGCGAAAGCGTCACCGAGATGGCGGTGACCGCGGCGGAGACCGGAAAATCCGCGGTCGAGATGATCTATTCCGCCGGGCAACTCCATGAGGAGCTCAGCCAACTCAAGGTCGATGCCAAGCGCTTTGTCGAATCGCTGCGGGCATGACACAACCCCGCGCGCACCGATGATTCTTCCCGACCTGTTGGCACCGGAGCTCGATCTCGTCCTGTGCGGCACGGCGCCCAGCCACGCCTCGGCGGCGGCGCAGGCCTATTACGCCAAACCCGGAAACCTGTTCTGGCCGACCCTGTACCGGGTCGGGCTGATCCCCGACCCCTTGATGCCGGCGCAATATCCCGCGCTGCTGTGCTGGGGCATCGGCCTGACCGACCTGTGCAAGACCGAACAGGGCAGCGACGCCGAACTGAGCGCCACCGCCTTCGACAGTGCCGGCTTCGTGGCCAAGCTGCTGAAGTTCCGGCCCGCTGTCGTCGCTTTCACCAGCAAGACCGCGGCCGGACATTTTCTGGGACGGACCCGGCTGGCCTATGGCCTGCAACCGGAACCGGTTCACGGTGCCAGCCTTTTTGTCCTGCCATCGCCATCGGGACGGGCCCGCGGCTATTGGCGGATCGAACCGTGGCAGGATCTCGCGGCCGTGATCGCACGGCGCCGGGCGGCGCGCGGCACCGCCCCGGCGTGATCGCGGCTCAGGTCTGCTGGATCGCCGACAGCAGCCATTGCCCACCGCGACTGCGCATGAAGGTCCACAGCTCGGTGGTTTCACTCGGCACCGTGTTGCTGCCGCCAACGATCCGGCCCGACCGGTCGACCATGAAATCGATCGCCGACCAATGCATCGCCACCGTGGCGTATTGCAGGTTGCCCTCGTTCCAGGACTCCGCGAGATCCCCCTGCAGCAACTTGACGTTCGAGATCCGGTTTTCGATGCCTTCACTGGCGTTCTGGGCCAACAGCTCGGAGAAATAGGACAGGATTTCCGGCGTCACGGCGCGGCGCAGCGTCGCCAGATCGGTCCGGCTCCAGCTATCCTGGATCGCAACCAGCAGGCGTTCAAAGGCACCCAGATCGTCGCCGGTGATGCCAACCTCATCGCGGCGCGGCGGCGGCGCGGCGCCGCGGGGCATGCCACTGCCACCGCCGAACCCGCCCCCCGGGGTCATCCGCGGGCCACCGAAGCCGGCCGCGACCGCGCCGCGACGGCTCATCAGCCAGTTGCGCACCAGCATGACCAGACCGACAATCACGGCGAGCTGGATCAGCAGGCCGAACAGCGAGGCAATGCCACCGAGCCCACCGCCGAAGCCGTGACCAAACAGCATCCCGGCAAGTCCGGCGCCGAGGAAGCCACCCATCAGGCCGCTCATGAACGGACGGGACGAACCGAAGGAGGAACCGGGCGTCGGCGACGCACCCAAGGGCTCCCGCAGCGGCGGTTGGGTCATCGAACGCCCGATCGGGGCCGCGACCGAGGGGGCGGTCGGCGTCGTTGGCGCCGTCATATAGGTCCGGCTGCCCCGGCTGCCAAAGCTGCTGCCACTGCCGGCCTTGGCCTCCGCCAGGGCGGGCGCCAGGATCAGCGCCACGGCCAGCAGGTGGGGAAGGAACAGACGGATTTTCGACATCATCGCTTGAGTTTTCCGTGACGGAATGGGTTATGTGACGCTCGTCATGTGGGGCGTATCGCGCCGCTTCCACAGGGGGCCTCGGGATCAATCGGCCGCCCGGCGCGGGCATTGGCGATCGCTGGAGGTTAGCATGGGGCGTCGCCGCCCTGGCGCAAAATCGGGCACCGCAAAATAGCGGGAGGCCGATCGCCTCAGCGCCGGACGGTCCCGAGCGTTTGACCGGGCCAGAATTGCGGCGGCAACAAGACCGATGCAACCGGATCATCACCGGCGATTGCCGCGATCAGCAGCTCGACGGCGCGATCCCCGATCGCCCCCGTCGGCGACGCGATCACCGCCAGGTCCGGGGCCAGGTCCGGGGCCAGGTCCGGGGCCACCACGCCCTCGCCGGCAATGACCGCGATGTCGCCCGGAACCATCCGTCCGAGATCCCGGAGGTCGCGCAGCAGGGCCTGCGCCGTGACGGCACCACCGCACCACAACAGGCTCGGCGCACCGGGGCCGGCCAACGCGGCGCGCAGGGCGGACCGGTCGAACCGCAGCACCGGCGGCAGGTCGCGAGCCCGCAAAACCCGATCAAGGGTATCGGCGAAACGACAGGCCCAATCGGCGGGCTGCTCCGGGGACGCAACGTTGCCAACGACCCGATGGCCATGCCCGGTCATGGCGTCGACCAGGAGAAGCGCGGCCGCATCCGGGTCGGTGGCGACCGCGACGCCGACACCAGACTCGGCGGATCGCCGTGGCAGGTTATGGGCCAGGACATAGGGCACGCCTTCACGATCGAGCATCGCCAGGGCGTCGCTCCGGCCGGCATCGCAAACGGTCAGGATCATCCCCGACACCCGGTGCGCCAGCAGCCGTTCGACCGCGGCACATTCACTGTCATCGCCGCCGCCGCAGGCGATCATGACCCCGCGCCCGTAGCCGCATGCGGCACTTTCCAAGGCCGCGAGGGTTCCCGCGTGACACGGATCACTCAGCGCCGGCAGAACAACGCCCAGGCAATCGCTGCGCGCACTCTTCAAGGCACGTCCCGCCGGGTTGGGGCGAAATCCCAATTCAGCGATCACCGCCCGGACCCGGCTGGTGGTTTCGGTATGGGTGGGACCACGCCCATTGATGACGCGGGAAACCGTCGAAACCGAGACGCCGGCATGAACAGCCACGTCCCGGATCGTTGCAATGGTCCTTTTCATGCCACGCCGCCGGGTCTGCCTGCTGAAAGTAAGCCTCAACCGTTTCGATAGCAGAAGCGGGTGACGGGGGCATGAAGTCTTGCGAACGTTTGCGTGACATCCCGGCCGCGATTCCGGCCCCGCGCGTGCCCTTTGCCAGCCGATCGGAAAAGGCTCTGCACCGCCATGACGGTCCGTTTCCCGTTGCGGCGCAGCACCGGTGTCTGGTCACCGTCAAAATGAAGAGCAAACCACGTCTGGTTGAGCCGATCGCGTTGGTCCGCGACGTCGGCAAGGACGCTATCAATCAGCACACGGCGTAACGCCCGCTACAGCGGGCCTCGCCAATCGAAAGCGTCATCCGTTGTTGAGTGCCATCGGCGTTAAGCAATTTTCAGTTGCCGCGTTGGGAAATTCATGGAATCTTCGGAAGACCTCACGGCATTTTCCGCCCGCGTTTCTCATCATATTTCGCTTTTTGCGACGGGTAAACGGTGACGCTTCGCAATGAAGAAAAATTCCCAACCTGAACTTAATGCCCGTTGGTGGTTGAGCGGCGCGCCCAAGGGCCTTTCGACCGGCGACGATCTGGCCAAGGCACTCGGCAGCTACGAACGTGCCCGGGCGGCCTTCGACAAGGCCCCGGACAAACCTCGCCTCGAGGCCTGTCTCACCGCGCTCGCCCAAATCGATGCCGTTGCGTCCAAGGTTGTCGGCGAGATCGAAAAGCTCTTGAAGAGGCCGCCGATTACCACGGTTTTCGACGCCACGGACAGCCGCAACACGGTTGAAGCCCTGAAGCGCCTGCCGGTCGTCATCGCAGCGGAACGCAAGGCGGTGATCAAACAGGGGGAAAGCCCGGAACCGGTGGCGGAGAAAGCCGACACCGAGGCCGATGACGATGCCGCGTTCGGGAATGCCGAGGCCTACAAGGCCTATCTATTGATCGTCTTGAAGAAACTGAAGAGCCAACCGCTGAATTTCGCCGTGGGCCTGGGCAAGAAAAGCGAAGATCATCGCCTGTTGTGCCATCGCTCGCGCAATGGCAAGGCGCTCGCCGCTCTGATCAAGCGCAAAACGAGGCTGGAGGTCATCACCTGGGGCCAGGCCTGGGCACACCCCGAGAAGAACAACACGATCGTCCTGAGCCTTGAGGGGCGGCAGCCCGGCCGCCTGAAGGCCCGTGTCGAGCAACTGCTCAAGGTCTTCAAACCCTTGCCGTTCAGTTTTGTCGTGCTGATGCGGGATGGCCAGGAACTTGAAGACCTCGATCTCGAAGACCCGCCCCTCGAACACCGGGACCTGCCGGACCCGGAGCCGCTGCCCCTGACAAGCGGTGCCGACGCCCGCGTCGCGGCCTTGAGGCAGGAAGCTCGCGCCGCCCTGCAGGACGCGGGCGACACCGCCGATCCCGCCATGTTCGTCAAACGCCTGGAAACCGTGCGGATCAAGGCCGACCTGCTCGCCGACATCCATGGCGGCCGCGCTGCGGCGACGGAGCTGGTTGCCCAGGCGTTCGCGCTGGCGCGCAGCCGCCAGGGCCTCGCCGGCTTCGATGCTTCCACCTACCCGGCCCTCGACATCCTGGCCGACCGGGCATTCAAGTTCCGCGTTCTGAAGGGAGGACTGAAAGGGGGCGCCGACGGCCGGGCGCTGCTCGCGCAGGCGGTAGACCTGATCCAACAGGGCAATCCGGCCGCTGCCCTGGACGCGCTTATGGCGGCCTACCAGGAAGCGGCAAAGTCCCGCGACAACGCGCTCGTTCTCGATTGTGCCAGGCTTTTCTACGAGTTGGGCCAGGCGGACGGCAACGCCGAACTCCTGTTTCGCGCCGCCATCCTCGCGGGCAGATTGGATCCCGAGGCCGCCCTGGGCATGACCGTCAAGGCCGCAACCGTGGCGATAGAGAAAGGACAATCGAACATTGCGCTTCGGTCGGCCGAAAATCTCTTGCGGCTGGGAGCCCCGGTGTCCGACGTCATCGAGCTCACGCTGCGCTCAGCTGAAATAGCCGCAGCGCAGAACAAGATTCCGGACTTGATCGCGGCCGCGACGTTGCTCCTGGACGTCCCCTCGCCACCGGTCGACCGGGTGTTCGACATTGTACGCAGAGCCGCGTCGATGGCCGACACCAGTGAAGACCCCGAGGCTTCCCTCGCGATGGCCCGACTCCAGGCCCGGATGACATCTCACGACCCGAAACTCACGGCCGCGGCCGCCGATTATGCCATGAGAGCCGCACAGCTTGCCGAGGCAGCGGAAGACTGGCAAGCGATGGTCAATGCGGCCCAATGCCTGATGGAGGTCGCTCCCGGTGACGACGCGATGGTAATTGCCGCGGCTGCAGGACAGCGGGCGCTGAAGACCAACCAAGCCAACGTCACCCTGGATGCCATCAGATTCCTGTCGAGCTTTGATGTCGGGCAAAGCCCGGAGCTCCGGAGCGCGATCACGGATCTGGCCATCGGTGTTACCGAGGCGGCCGCGGACCAAGTCGATGTACAACTGGACCTTGCCGCGACTGTTCTCGATGTCGGCGGCCAGGATACCACGCGGCTTGCGGCAAAGATCGCCGAGAGCGCGGCCCAAAACGTCAAACGCGAATTCGATTCGGGTGACACCAAAGCCGGTATCTATCGGTCGATGGCCGGGGCGTTGATATACGACGCCGCGACAAGACTGGTCGCGAGCCCCGAGACAACGGAAGAGGCGTGCCGTCTGGCCTGTGCGGCGGGTGAGATTGCCTGCGAACAGTCCGACAGTGTGCAGGCGTTGAAGGTGGCAAACTTCCTGTCCAAGGCGGGTGCAACCAAGGAAGCGGAGCAGATTGCCAAGATGGTGGGTTCGATCGAGTGGGAACTTGGCAATCTGGCCAAAACCGTCGGCGACGGTGATGCCTTGTGTGACAGCATCCAACGGCTTGGTCAGATCGCCGCCCTCTCGAAGACGAACGCGACCGCCGTGCAGAAGCAGATCGGGGCGTGGGCCGAGGCCATGCTCTCGTGGGCCGATGCCGAGGATCTGGATACCTGTCAGCAGCTTTGCGCGATCCTGCGCGAGACCGGCCTGGATCCCGGCGTGGTCGAGAAGAAGATCGCCGAAAAATCACTGGAACAGGCCGAAAAAGACGCCGCCAATGAGCAGTATGGCGAGATGATAACTCATCTTGAGATTGCGCTTCAAAATAATCCTGCCACCTGCGAACTCATCACAGGGCTCCTTGATCGGCTCTTTAGCGTGCTTGATGGCGCAGATATCTATGACGAAGACGCCATCCTGGATGTCGGGTATCTCCAGATCGAGATCTTCACCCTGACAAAAGACCCTTCCTTGTTGGACAAGGCCGCTCAGGTTGCGGAAAGTGTCGGGAAAAAGGCCGAGAAGGATGGACTTCATGGGATTGCGCAACGTGCCAAAGATCTTTATGACAGCGCCTTCGCACTGACCAAGCCTACGGTTGTACAATCTGCTCCGGATGATACATCGACGTTTATCGCGGTGGAAGACCTGTCCGATTTCAATTACCAAAAGCAGACTTCCAAGGCCAAGAAGTATAAATACGCCACCGTTCTCCACTACACTTCGGTGGGCGGCATGACCACGAAACAGCAGGAAGAGGTGGAGACCTTCGCTGAGACCGTGACGAGAAGCACGAACACGGCTCACGAGGAACTGGTTCGCGGCGCTTTCGGCGAATGGGATGAAGACGGTTCGCATCTTCTCCAAATGCTCAACCTGCAGACGGACTGGCACAAGGTCGAGAAAGACAAGGCGGCGTTCTACGACCTGCAGAAGGTCCGCACGCTGCAATCTGGGAAGCAGCTGGAGAAGAATAAATATAACGAAGAGATCGCCGAGGCTGCGGCCAAAGCCGGATGGCCAAACGACTTTAAAGAAGATGAATATCTGACACTGCGCGCTCTCGCGCATCAGGAAAAACGACGGCGCATTTACGCAGAAAGCCGTTCTCTGAAAATGCTGCATCGGGTCGCCGGCTATCTGATCGAGGAGCGCACCTATCAGCTTCTGCCGTCGCGGGATCAAGTCCCCTGGACCGACCAGGACACCAGTATTCTCGGGGGCGGCACGCGTCCGGATATCACCCTTCCCCTGAAGGACAGCGCCAGCAAGTTCGCCTTGCTCGATATTACGGCCAGTGATTCCCAGGGGCACATTTTCGACAAGCGTCCGGAATGGACCAAAAGCCAGAAGGTCGCCGACTCGATCGAGGTCCTGTACAACTCGCTTGACCATGGGACCCTGCTGGATGTCATGCTTGAAAAGCAGAGTCTCGGCGCCGAAGAGGTCGCCAGGAGGCAGGCCGCACTGCAATCCCGCCATGAACGAGCGCGCGCCGAGCGGGACGCGGCCGAAAAGCGGGTCCGGGCGACATTGGACGGGCTCGGCGGCCCCGAGTTCCGCCAACTGGTCGGCGGCATGACCCCGGCCAAGCACCTGCTGAAGCTTTTTGGCATCAAACGCAAAGGTTTTCCTGATGTGAAGAACCTCAACAAGGAAACGGCATTATTGGCCTTACAGGTCGTGGAGGCCTATGTCGTGAAAATGAAGGAAGCCACCGTCCCCTGACCCGCCCTCGCCGATCGGGGCGTTTTCCCATAACCGAGACAAGCTTTGGCGCGCACTTGCAGCGCTTACACCGAAGGCCAAAAGCCCGGCAACCCACTGTCGACGTCGTGGGAATTCCGCTCTTCTGGCCATGCGGCGAAATTCGGACCTTCCCCACACGCCCTGTGGTGATACCACTCAAGCGATGCCGCGGACAAAAGCGGCCACGATACAGACAGACCCACCGTGTATTCGGCGGCATCCGCGACCGGCTTCGAACGCGGCAACTGGTATTACCCCTGTTGTCATCGACAAAAGGCCGGAAACTTGCGATGTTGACGCGGTGCGATGGGGGTTTGATTGGCCCGATGAAACAGGCTACATCAACGCCACATCAACAGGTTTCGGTCAACTTCGCGATCCAAACCTCCGCTGTTTACGAATCAATGGAGGATCCCTCAGTGACGACGTTCACCGGTCACGACACATTGAAGGCCCGCCGCACCCTGACGGTGGGAGCTGACAGCTACGACTATTTCAGCATCGCCGCCGCGGAGCAGGCTGGCCTCGGCGACGTGGCGCTGTTGCCCTTCTCGCTCAAAGTGCTGCTGGAAAACCTGCTGCGCTTCGAGGACGGTCTCACCGTCACCGTCGATGACGTCAAGGCCCTGGGCCAATGGCTGAAGACCCGCAGCAGCGACGTCGAGATCGCCTACCGCCCGGCCCGGGTCCTGATGCAGGATTTCACCGGTGTGCCCGCGGTTGCCGACCTCGCCGCGATGCGCGAAGCGGTCAAGAGCCTCGGCGGCGACCTGACCAAGGTCAATCCGCTGTGCAACGTCGATCTGGTGATCGACCATTCGGTGATGATCGATTTTTTCGGGACGGCGGACGCCTTCAAAAAGAACGTCAAGGCCGAGTTCGAACGCAATCTTGAGCGTTATGCCTTCCTGCGCTGGGGCCAGAAGGCCTTCGACAATTTCCGGGTCGTGCCCCCGGGAACCGGGATCTGCCATCAGGTCAATCTGGAATATCTCGCCCAGGTGGTCTGGACCGACAAGGATGGCACCACCGGCCATACCGTAGCCTATCCCGATACCCTGGTGGGCACCGACAGCCACACCACGATGGTCAATGGCCTTGCCGTTCTGGGCTGGGGCGTCGGCGGAATCGAAGCCGAGGCCGCGATGCTGGGTCAGCCGATTTCGATGCTGATCCCCGAAGTCATCGGCATGAAGCTGACCGGGGCCCTCAAGGAGGGCACGACCGCAACCGATCTGGTGCTGACCGTCACCCAGATCCTGCGCAAGCGGGGCGTCGTCGGCAAGTTCGTCGAGTTCTTCGGCCCCGGCCTGGATGCGCTGAGCCTGGCCGATCGTGCGACGATCGCCAACATGGCCCCGGAATATGGCGCGACCTGCGGTATCTTCCCCATTGATGCCGAAACCATCCGTTTCCTGCGTTTCACCGGCCGCGATGAAAAGCGCGCGGCCCTGGTCGAGGCCTATGCCAAGGCCCAGGGCCTGTGGCGCGATGCCAACAGCCCCGATCCGGTGTTCACCGATGTCCTGACCCTGGACCTCGGCGCGGTCGAACCATCGCTGGCCGGGCCGCGCCGGCCCCAGGACCGGGTCCTCCTGTCCCATGCCGCGAGCACTTTTGCCGGCGAACTGACGGGAAGCTTCAAGGTCGCCGCGGCGGACGCCGCCAAGGCCGTGCCAGTCAAAGGCACCGATTACACCCTGGACCAGGGCGCCGTCGTGATCGCCGCGATCACCTCGTGCACCAACACCTCGAACCCCTCGGTGCTGATCGGTGCCGGCCTGGTCGCCCGCAAGGCGGTGGCCAAGGGCCTGAAGGTCAAGCCCTGGGTCAAGACCTCGCTGGCGCCGGGTTCCCAGGTGGTGACCGACTACCTCCAGGCCGCCGGGTTGCAGGACGATCTCGACCAGCTCGGCTTCAATCTGGTCGGCTATGGCTGCACCACCTGTATCGGCAACTCGGGCCCGCTGCCCGACGCCGTCGCCGCCGCGATCGAGGACGGGGATCTGGTGGTCGCCGCGGTGCTCTCAGGCAACCGCAATTTCGAAGGCCGGGTCAATCCGCTGACCCGCGCCAACTATCTGGCCTCGCCGCCCTTGTGCGTCGCCTATGCGCTGGCCGGAAACCTCAATGTCGACCTGACCCGGGACCCGCTGGGCACCGGGAGCGACGGGCAGCCGGTCTATCTGAAGGATATCTGGCCGACCAACCAGGAGATCCAGGATACGCTGCAACGCTCCCTGACGCCGGAGATGTTCCGCCAACGCTACGCCAATGTCTTCGAAGGTCCGCTGGAATGGCGTGAAATCGAGACGGCCGAAGGCGAGACCTATATCTGGCGCGATGAATCAACCTATGTGAAGCTGCCGCCGCTGTTCAAGGATCTGCAACCGACCCCGGCCCCGGTCCGCGATGTCCACCGGGCCCGGCCGCTGGCGATCCTGGGCGACAGCATCACCACCGACCACATCTCGCCGGCCGGTTCGATCAAGAAGGACGGTCCCGCCGGGAACTATCTTCTGGAGCATCAGGTTCGGCCGCATGATTTCAACAGCTACGGCGCCCGCCGCGGCAACCACGAAATCATGATGCGCGGCACCTTCGCCAACATCCGGATCCGCAACGAAATGGTGCCGGGCGTCGAGGGCGGCGTCACCCGCCATCAACCCAGCGGCGAGGTGCTGCCGATCTATACGGCGGCGATGCGTTATGCCGCTGACGGCGTGCCCCTGGTTGTCATCGCCGGCAAGGAATATGGCACCGGGTCGTCACGGGACTGGGCCGCCAAGGGCACGCGATTGCTCGGGGTCAAGGTGGTGATTGCCGAAAGCTTCGAGCGGATCCATCGCTCCAACCTGGTTGGGATGGGCATCCTGCCGCTGCAGTTCAAGGATGGCCAGAACCGCCAGAGCCTGAAACTGACCGGGACCGAGATCTTTGACATCGAAGGCGTCGAGGCCGGCCTGAAGCCGCACCAGGACATCACGGTCACGATCACGCGCGAAGATGGCACCCGGGAGACGATCACGGCGACCAGCCGCATCGATACCCTGGGCGAGGTCGAGTACTACAAGAACGGTGGCGTGTTGCAGTATGTTCTGCGCAACATGATCAAGGCCGCCTGATCCCGGCTTTCGGTCCGTGTTCCGGCGATGTCCCTATGGCGTCGCCGGAACACGACTTCGATGGAGCAGGCCGCTGCCACGACCGCCATCAGCCCTTGCGGATCGCGCGGTATTGAAGGGGTGAGCATTCGTGAACCCGACGAAAGCAGCGCGAAAAGTAGAGCGGATCATCAAAACCGAGATCCGCTGAAATCGTCTTTACGGGCATGCTGGTCGTGTCCAACAAAAAGCAGGCCCGCTGCATTTTCAGCCGGATGAAGAAGTCCAAGACCGAAAATCCGGTGCGATGTTTGAAAATCGCGGCAAAATGCGACGGCGACAGATTGACGCTTTGTGCCAGATCTTCGACCCGGAATGATTTCTCCAAATGCTGGCTCATCACCGCGATGACCTGCTTGATCCGATCGTCCAGCCTGTCATGACGGCCGGATTGGCGGTGACGGTTGACCACCAGATGGGTCACGAGCTGGCCCAGTGTCATCGCCGCCGTCAGAAGATTGTCGGGTGTGTAGCCATGATGAAGAATGGCGAGAATGTCCTCGAACAGCGAGGGCAGCGTCGGATCGCACCCCGGCGACAGGATCGGCGCCACCCCCTCAAGTTCCAGCAGGCGAGCCAGTGATGTCGCCTTGGGACCTGCGAGATGGATCCAGTAGATCGTCCAGGGCGCTTCAGCATCCGCACCATAGGCGTGGGGGATGTCCGGTGGCAGCATCAGCGCCTGACCGGCACGAACCCGCAATGTCGCGTCGGCGACCCGGGCCCAGCCGGCACCGTCCCGGCAATAGATCAGGACCGCCTGGGAAATGCCCTCGGCCCGTTCGACGAAGTGCCATTGCGCGCGCGGGTAGTAGCCGACATCGCTGGGGATGAGATCAAACAACGAGCCGCTGTCCAGCCAGGACGCGACGACGGGCCGGGGCAGAACCACCGATCGCTGACCGGGGAAGCCCTCCCGGACCTTGTGTTCGTCCGTTTCCACTGCGCACCCGTCTCCAGGATCACGCTGAGGCTATCAGAGAATCGTCTATGATGTCCATCGTTCCCGCCATTCCTCCCCACGACGTTCGCGCGTAGCGTCGGGGCATTCCCGTCGGCACGCGAGGCCGCCGGGGTGCAGGAGGACGACGAACCCGATGAAACGCATCCCGCTTCCCGAGGCACCGGACCTGTTGACCGGGCCGGTCAAGGCATGGTCCGCGCCCATGACGATTCCGACCTACCTGCCGGATCCCGCAGACCGCAACCCGATGTTTCTGGAAAAGCGTGTGTTTCAGGGATCGAGCGGCCGGGTCTATCCCCTGCCCTTCACCGACCGTGTCTCCGGCGACAAGGTCGATCACGCCTGGGCCGCGATTCACCTCGAGAACGCCTATCTCCGCGTCGTGATCCTGCCGGAATTGGGCGGACGGATCTACGCTGCGGTCGACAAGGTCAATGGCTATGATTTCATCTATCGCAACCCGGTGATCAAGCCGGCACTGGTGGGCCTCACCGGTCCGTGGATCTCCGGCGGGATCGAGTTCAACTGGCCCCAGCATCATCGGCCCAGCACCTTCATGCCCCTCGACGTCGCGATCGAGGAGGATGCCGACGGCAGCCGGACGGTCTGGCTCAGCGAACACGAACCGATGAGCCGCATGAAAGGGATGCACGGGGTTTGCCTGCGTCCGGACCGGGCCTGTCTCGAGGTCCGGGTGCGGCTCTACAACCGGACGGCAACGACGCAGAGCTTCATGTGGTGGGCCAATGTCGCCACCGCGGTCCATGAACGCTATCAGAGCTTTTTCCCGGCGGATGTCCGTCATGTCGCCGACCACGCCAAGCGGGCGATCAGCGAATTCCCGCGCTGTGACGACCGCTACTATGGCATCGACTATGCCGGCCGTGCCGCAGACGGTGTCCCGGCGGCGGAGGCGCCGCCGTCGTTCCGCACCACCGGCGCCAGTCCGGCCAACGATCTGCGCTGGTACACCAATATCCCGGTGCCGACGAGCTACATGGCGATCGGGAGCCGGAGCGACTTCTTCGGCGGTTATGATCACGCCGCCGATGCCGGCATCGTCCATGTCGCCGATCATCACATCGTCCCGGGCAAGAAACAATGGACCTGGGGTAATCACGAATTCGGCTATGCCTGGGATCGCAACCTGACCGATCCCGACGAGAACGGCGTCTATCGCCCCTATTTCGAGTTGATGGCCGGGGCCTATACCGACAACCAACCCGATTTTTCGTTCCTCGCCCCTGGCGAAACCAAGACCTTCAGTCAATACTGGTACCCGATCCGCACCATCGGCCCCGCTGATATCGCCACGGTCGAGGCCGCCGCCCATCTCGAATGCCAGGGACGGACGGTGACCATCGGCGTCCAGGTCACGGCGCGCCAGCACGGTGCCCGGATCGCCCTGAGCGCCGCAGGCCAACCGGTCGCCGAATGGCACCAGGATCTCGAACCGGCCACCCCGCTGGTGACGCGGGTGACGGTCGCCGACGGCATCGACAGCGCCGACCTGAGTCTGGTCGTGACCGCCGCTGATGGGCGATGCCTGCTGGCCTACCGGCCACCACCCCGCGAACCCACGCCCGAACCCGCCGACAGCTTCGCCCCGGCGACCGAACCGCCAGCGCCGGCGGATATTCCCGACACCGACGCGCTATACCTGACCGGATTGCATCTGCACCAATATCGCCACGCCACCCGGGCACCCGAGGCCTATTGGCGCGAAGCCCTAAGACGGGATCCGCTGGACAGCCGCTGCAACAACGCGCTCGGCCTGTGGCACCTGGCGCGGGCTGAATTCGAAGCCGCCGAGTCCTGTTTCCGCCGCGCCGTGACGCGGTTGCAGAGCCGCAATCCCAACCCGCCCGACGGGGAGCCGTTCTACAATCTCGGCCTGGCATTGCGTTTCCTCGGGCGTGCCGCGGACGCTTACGACGCATTCTACAAAGCGACCTGGAATGCGGCGTGGCGCGCCCCGGCCTGTCACGCCCTGGCCGAACTTGACGCCGCGCGGGGACAGTGGCACGCGGCGCTGGACCATCTCGACGACTCGTTGCGCAGCAATGTCGACAATCTGCGCGCCCGCGATCTCAAGGTGATCTGCCTGCGCCGCCTGGGTCGCGAGCCGGAGGCGCAGGCCCTGCTGGAGGCGACGCTCGCGCTCGACCCGCTGGATTTCTGGGCCCGGGCGTTGCGCGGCCACCCCATCACCGACGACGGCAAGGTGCGGCTGGATCTCGCCATCGATCACGCCGGTGCCGGCCTGTTCGACGCCGCCTACGAGCTGCTCGACGGGCTGGACGTCCCGGCCCAGGCCGGAGCCGCACCGCTGGTGCATTACTACGCGGCCTGTTACGCCGGCGCCCTCGGCCGCGACGATGCGGCGCGGCGCCATCGGGCGCTGGCGAAGGCGGCGCCCACCGACTACTGCTTCCCGTCGCGGATCGATGATGTGCCGGTGCTGCAGGCGGCAATACGGACCGACACGACGGATGCCCGGGCCCTCTATTATCTGGGCAACCTGTTCTACGACCGACGGCGCCACCGCGAGGCGATCACCCTCTGGGAACGCGCGGTTCAACTCGACCCGTCCTTGGCGATCGCCTGGCGCAATCTCGGCATCGGCTATTACAATATTCTGCGCCGGCCGGACGCAGCGGTCGACGCCTATGACCAGGCCGTACGGTACGCTCCGGACGACGCGCGCATTCTGTTCGAGCGCGACCAGCTCTGGAAACGAACCGGACGATCGCCGGCACAGCGCCTCGCCCTGTTGCTGACGCGGACCGATCTCGTGGCCCGGCGTGATGATCTCAGCGTCGAACGCGCGGCGCTTCACAACCAGACCGGACAACCCGCCGAGGCCCTGACGGTTCTGCTGGGACGCCGGTTCCAACCGTGGGAGGGTGGCGAGGGTCTCGCGCTCGGCCAATATGTCCGAACCCGCCTGGCGCTAGGCCGCACCGCCCTGGCCGCGGGCGACGCCACCGGAGCGCGGCGCGAATTCAGCGCGGCGCTGAGCGTTCCACCATCCCTGGGCGAGGCCCGCCATCTGCTCGCCAATCAGAGTGACATCTATTACTGGCTGGGTGTCGCCGCGGCGTCCGGCGGCGACGGGGCCGCCGCTGACGCGTGGTGGCAGCAGGCGGCCGCGTTCACCGGCGATTTCCGTGACATGGCCGTGCACCCGATCTCCGAAAAGACCCTTTACTCGGCCCTGGCGATGCGCAAACGCGGCGACGAAGCGGGATGTCTTCACCTGCTGTACGCGATACGGGACTATGCGAACCGGCTGGCGGCAACCGAGGCCAAAATCGACTATTTCGCGACGTCATTGCCCACGATGCTGATCTTTGACGATGATCTTCAGGAACGGCAAACCCTGTCGGCATGGCTGATGACGGCACAGGCGGAATTTGGCCTGAACCATTTCGAGGCGGCGGCGGCGACGCTAGAGGATGTCTTGCGGCGCGATCCCAATCACCCCGAGGCCGCGGACCTGCTCACCGAAATCCGCAACCGGCCGCAGCGGTGACGAAACGGCACGCGGCCGGTTCATCAAGACCGGCGTATCGTCCATGGGAATCATGGCTTGAGCCATTCCTGCCGATCGCAAATGACCTTACCCTTCGACAATCGATCCGATCCATCCATCGCGCCGGCGCGCGGCATTTTTCAGCCGACGGTGGCTGGATCCGGCGAAGACCCAAGACAAAAAAGCCAGGAAACGGGGGGACCATGAAGCGCGAACAGACGAGGAAGGGTTGGGGATGGTCGGCAATGTGTTTCGGGGCTGTGGCCGGGTTCGGGACCGCGCTGACGGGCTCGATCGGCTGGGCCGCCGACAACAAGCCGCTGACGATCGCCGTGATCCAGAAACAGGGCGATCAGCAATATTTCGTCGACGAGGCCAACGGCGCCCGTGACGCGGCGACGCAACTCGGCAACGTCAAGATCAATGTCGTCAACGTCGCGATGGACTCCAACGCCGCGATCAGCGCGATGAATGTCATGGTCGGCCAGAAAGTCGACGGCATCGTGATCGTGGTTCCCGACCAGCAGATCGGGCCGCAGGTCATCGAAATGGCGGCGCAGGCGAAGATCCCCCTGGTGTCCGCCGACGACCCGATCAAGAGCGGCACCGGCGAGACCGCGGCCTTTGTCGGTTTCGACGGCTATGACATGGGATCGAAGGTCGGCGAAACCGCCGGAACCCTGTTCAAGGCGTCGGGATGGCCGATCGACAGCGTCCGCGTCGCCGCGGCCTATCAGCAGCAGCTCTCGGTGTGCCAGGACCGTGAGCGCGGCGAGGAGGAAGCGTTCCAGAAAATTGTCGGGTCACTGCCGAAACTGATCAAGATCGGCACCGACAACTCGGCGATGGACGCCCAGAACCGGACCGGCGCCGTTGTCACCGCCAATCCCGATGTCAAGCATTGGGTCGTCTGGGGCTGCAATGACGAGAATGAGACCGGCGAAGTGACCGCCCTGGCCAATGCCGGCATCCCGGCCGAGAACATCATCGGGGTCGGCCTTGGCGCCTATCTCGACTGCAAGGACTGGCAGGCGGGGCAGAAGAGCGGCAACAAGAGCGCCTTGTTCATCAGCGGCCGCGACGTCGGCAGCGCGGCGGTCCGGGTGCTGGTGGCGGCGATCAGGGACCATCAGCCGCTGCCGCCGAAGACCATCGCGACCACGACGATCGTCACCCCGGAAAACTGGAAGGCCACGATGGGGACCTGCAGCTAGCACGAAACGGCAAGGGCGCGCTCCCCGCGGGGCGTGCCCTTGCGCCTGCGAGAGGACGAGATCCGATGAACCAGCAGTCCGCGGCACCCGTGCTGATCATGACCGGCGTCAGCAAGCGTTTCGCCGGCGTCCAGGCCCTGAAGGAGGTCAGCCTCAGCGCCCACGCCGGCGAGGTCCTGGCGCTGATGGGCGAAAACGGCGCCGGAAAATCCACCCTGCTGAAAGTGATGACCGGAAACTACATCCCGGACGCCGGACAGATCATGATCGACGGCGCGCCGGTGCATTTGACCACGCCGGGTGATGCGCGACGGCTGGGTATCCGCGTCGTGCCGCAGGAACCGGAAATCATTCCCTATGTCTCGGTGGCGGAAAATATCTATGCCGGGGCGCTGCCGACCCGGGGTCGGCTGTTCAACCGTGCCGCCTTGCGCGCCCGGGTCGCCGCCGACATCGAACGCAGCGGTTTCTCCGGCATGATCGACCCCGACCAACTCGGCAACACGCTGTCGCCGGCGCAGCGTCAGATTGTCGAAATCCTGCGGGCCTTGTCCGGGCCGTTGCGGGTGCTGGCATTCGATGAGCCGACTTCGTCCCTGTCGGACCATGAGGCGGATTCGCTGTTCCGGCTGATCGCCCGGCTCACCGATTCCGGGGTCGCGGTGATTTACGTCTCCCACCGGATGAAGGAAATCCTGCGCATCGCCACCCGGGTGCTGGTGTTGCGCGATGGTCAGACCGTCGGCGTACGCCCGGCGCGCGAAACCAGCGAGAGCGAACTGGTGCGGCTGATGGTCGGTCGCGATCTCAGCGCGCTCTATCATCGCTCGGCGCGCCAACCCGGTGCCGTCGTACTCAGCGTCGACAAGATCAGCAGCGCCGATATCCATGACGTCACCTTCACCGTGCGCAGCGGCGAGGTCGTGGTGCTGGCCGGTCTGGTCGGCGCCGGGCGCACCGAACTGGCGCGCGCCATCATCGGCGATGTCCCGATCACCGCCGGGCAGATCCGGATGGACGGCAAGGTGTTGCACCTGGCCTCGCCCCGGGATGCGGTGCGGGCCGGCCTGTGCCTGGCCCCGGAGGAACGCAAGGCCCAGGCCCTGCTGATGAAACGGTCGGTGCGCGACAATATCTCGCTTGCGGTGCTGCAAAGCCTGAGCCGCTGGCATATCATCCGCCGCGGCGCCGAGCGCCGGCTGGCGGCGGAGTCGGTTGCGGCCCTGCACATCCGGACCCCGTCGCTGGAGCAGGAGGTCGCCACCCTGTCCGGCGGCAACCAGCAGAAAACCGTGCTGGCGCGGTGGCTGGCGCGGCAATCGCGGCTGATGATCCTCGACGAACCGACCCGGGGCGTCGATGTCGGCGCCAAGGCGGATATCTATGCCATCATCGATCGTCTGGCATCCGCGGGTGCCGCGATCCTGGTGATCTCGTCCGAGCTGCCCGAAGTGCTGGGATTGGCCGACCGCATTGTCGTGATGCAGCACGGCACCGTGTCCGGCACGCTCGATCGGGCCGATGCAACCGAAGAAAAAATCCTGAGTCTCGCGATATTGGAGAGGGCGGCATGATGGTCCCGGCCACGGAGGCAGTCGGTGCAGCCTCGATTCCGGCAAAGCGCGGTGCGCTGCGGCGGATCCTCGACATGCTGGGCGTCCAGAATGTCAGCCTGTTGATCGCGCTCGCGGTCCTGGTCGCGTTCATTGGTAGTCAGAACAGCAATTTCTTCTATTCCAGCAATATTGCGACCGTTGGCACCACCGTCGCGATTGTCGGCATTCTCGCGGTGATCCAGACCGTGGTCATGCTGCTGGGTGGGCTCGACATCTCGGTCAGTTCGCAAGCCGGACTGACCTCGGTGGTTTCGGCGATGGTGTTCACCGCGTCGCACAGTGCCCTCGCCGGGATCGCCACCGCCTTTGTCGTCGGGCTCGCGACCGGGTTGCTCAATGGCGTTATCATTGTTTATGGCCGGGTCAACGCGGTGATCGCAACGCTGGCGACGCTGGCCGCCTATCGCGGTCTGGCCAACCTGATCTCGAACGGCCGCGCCCAGGGCTATGTCGGTGTCGATCAGGTTTTCATCTTTCTGGCCCGCGGCACCCTTGCCGGAATCCCCGTGCTGATCTGGATCCTGGCGCTGGTCGCGCTGGTGACCCAGTTGCTGCTGCATTACACCGATATCGGCCGCAACATCTATGCCGTTGGCGGCAATGCGACCGCGGCCCGCCTCGCCGGGATTCCGCTCAACCGCTATATTCTGGGCGTCTATGTCCTATGCGGTCTGGTGTCTGCGCTCGCCGGTATCCTGTTGACGGCGCGCACCGGTTCCGGCCAGCCAACCTCGGGCAGCCAGGGCCTTGAACTTCAGTGCATCACTGCGGCGGCGCTCGGCGGCTGCTCGATGCAGGGGGGCAAAGGCACCATCGTCGGCACGATCCTGGCCGTGATCCTGCTGGGCGTGTTGCAAAACGGCCTGATCATTCTCGATGTCAACTCGTTCTGGCAGGATATCGCCCAGGGCGCTTTGCTGGTGATCGCGGTCGTGATCCAACAGCGTCGCAGCGGCGCCCGCAGCGTCGGCCTGCCGGCTTAGCCCGGCGGTCGGGCGATGACTGTGCTGACGCTGGCCAATCGCGGCTACGGCCTCGACATCACGACCACCGGGGCGGCGATCCAGCGCTGGTTCGCCAAACGCGACGGGACCAGGATCCCGTTGCTGTGCGAAGCGGCGCCGCCACCCGGGGCCTGTTTTCCGTTGGTGCCCTTTGGCAATCGGGTCCGGGATAACCGGTTCGTCTTCGAAACGATCGGCTACAGCCTGGCCCCGAACACGGCCTGGGACCGGCATTATCTCCATGGCGACGGCTGGACCTCGGAATGGTCGGTGCAGGACCGCTCGGCTGCGCAGGTCACGCTGGGGCTGCACCATGACGCGGCGGGGACACCCTATGTCTATGACGCGGTCCAGCGGTTCACGCTGAGCGATGACACGCTGATCCTGACGCTCAGCGTGATCAACCGCGGCGCGACGGCGCTGCCGTTCGGCCTGGGTTGGCATCCCTATTTTCCCTGGACGCCTGAAACCACGTTGCAGGCACCGGCAACCGGCTATTGGCTGGAAGGTGCCGATTGGCTGCCGACGACACGGGCACCGCTGCCGCCCCCCTTGACCTTCACGACCCCGCGTCACTTGCCGCGGCACTGGGTCAACAACGGATTCACAGGCTGGAACGGCCGGTGCGTCATCACCTGGCCGGAACGGCAACTCGCGCTCGAACTGGTGGCGGATCCGATGTTCCGCGACTATGTCCTGTTCATTCCGGATACGGAATTCATGGGGGGCGGCGCGGGTGACACTCTGTTCGCCTTCGAACCGATGAGCCATGGCATCGACGCCCACCACGAGGTCGATGACGGTGGATTGCAACGCCTCGCGCCAGGCCAGGCATTGCAGGGCACGATCCGACTGAGCGCCGGTATTCTGGAACCGGGCGGCCGTTCTGATTGAGCGCAAACCGTGTCACGGCACCCGGAAATGCCCGTGGCTGCGGTTCGGCACCTCACCATGCGCGTGTTCCTGCTCTTGCCGTTCCACCGGGACCAGGAACAACCGGCCGTGGCGCACACCGCGTTCCGCGATGACACTTTCCGCGAAGCGCTGAACCTCCGCGACCTGTCCCCTCAGCACGGTTACTTCCATGCAACTGTCGTGATCGAGATGAACATGCATCGTCGACAATGACAGCTCATGGTGGTCGTGAAAGGATTGAACGAGGCGCTTCGAAAGTTCACGCGCCATGTGGTCGTAAACATAGACCAGAGCGGCGATGCAGTCCTGCGCGCCGTCCGTCTCCTGGGCGGCCTCACGGATTCCGGCGCGCGCCAGATCCCGTATCGCCTCGGAACGATTCTGATAACCGCGCGTCGCGATGACACGATCAAGTTCCGACATCAGCTCGTCATCAAGGGTGATCGTCACGCGTTGCATCATACCTCCTGGCTCAGCGAAGAATCGTATGATGTTTTCCTATAGACATCATATTTCACCATCCCTAACATGACCGCCGCCGACTGCAACGTTCCGGTCCCGCCCGGTGGATCACGCCATGGTGATCCGGTCGGCACGATAGAAAATGCCAACCCGATCTGGAAAAGGGCGCGCCAATCCATGGCAACGATCCTGCACCGAATTTTCAACGATCATGCCCGCAATGTCCGGGATAAAATCATCGGCATCTATATCTTGCTGGTCACCGCGAATGTGGTGGTTTGGTTGTGGGCCTTTGCCGCCTTCCGCCATTATCCGGTGCTGCTCGGGACGGCATTGCTTGCCTATGGCTTTGGCCTGCGCCACGCGGTGGATGCCGATCATATCGCCGCGATCGACAACGTCACGCGCAAACTGATGCAGGAAGGCAAACGCCCGGTCACCATCGGATTCTTCTTCTCGCTTGGTCATTCGACGGTCGTGGTCCTGATGTCGATCCTCACGGCGGCGACGGCCATGGCCCTGCAGAACCGCTTCGAGAACTTCAAGGCCGTGGGCGGGATCATCGGCACCGTGGTCTCGGCGTTCTTCCTGCTGGCCATCGCGATCATGAACCTCGTCATTCTCGTTGGCATCTATCGCACCTTCCAGCGTGTCAAAGCGGGGGAGCGCTATGTCGACGAAGATCTTGACCTGCTGCTGGCGCGGGGCGGCCTGTTGGCCCGCGTATTCCGGCCGCTGTTCAAGTTGATCCGGCGGAGCTGGCACATGTATCCGCTGGGCTTCCTGTTCGGTCTGGGCTTCGACACCGCGACCGAGATCGGACTGCTTGGCATTTCGGCCGCGGAGGCCTCGCAGGGCTTGCCGATCTGGTCAATTCTGGTGTTTCCCGCGCTGTTCACCGCCGGCATGTGCCTGATCGATACCACCGACAGCATCATGATGCTGGGTGCCTATGGCTGGGCCTTCGTCAAGCCCATCCGCAAGCTGTTCTACAATATGACCATCACCCTGGTGTCCGTGATCGTCGCCCTGGTCGTCGGCGGCATCGAAGCGCTGGGCCTGCTGGTCGGCCAGCTCCAACTCTCCGGACCGTTCTGGGATTTCGTCGGCACGCTCAACGATCATTTCGGCAGTATCGGTTATCTGATCATCGGCATTTTCGTCGTGAGCTGGCTGGCGTCCATCGCCATTTACCGCTGGAAGCGTTACGACGATCTTGAGATCGAAACCTCCGCCGGGTAGCAGGCACCTGTCCTCAGGGCCGGGCCGCGAACGCCGCGCCCCGCCCTGTTTGTCGCCCGCGTTGGGATAAACTCATCGCGGGCCGGTGGACAGCGTCAGGCGGCGAAATGGCACGCCGCCTGACGGCCCGGCCCCACCGGCCGCAATGTCGGGGCGTCATGGCGGCAGCGATCCTGCGCCACCGGACAACGCGGGTGGAAATGGCACCCCGACGGCGGATTGCTGGGACTCGGGACATCGCCGTGCAAAATGATCCGCTGCGCCCGGGAGGCCCCGGTCGGATCCGGCCGGGGCACCGCCGAAATCAGGGCCTTGGTGTAGGGGTGGGCCGGGGCCCGGAACACCGTGTCGGTCCGGCCCATCTCGACAATCCGACCGAGATACATCACCGCGACCCGCTCCGTCACCTGGCGAACCACGCTGAGATCATGGGCGATGAACACATAGGTCAAGCCCAACTGTTCGCGCAGATCGAGCAGCAGATTGACGATCTGGGCCTGGACCGACACGTCGAGGGCGGAAACCGGCTCGTCGGCGATCACCAGCCGCGGATTGAGCGCCAGGGCCCGGGCGATGCCGATGCGCTGCCGCTGGCCGCCGGAAAACTCATGGGGAAACCGGTGGACATGGTCGGGCAGCAGGCCGACCCGGTCGAGCAGATCCCCGACCCGCTCCGCGATTTCAGCCTTGCTGCCGCGATGATGAACCCGCAGCGGCTCCGCCAGCAGATCGCCGATCCGCCGCCTTGGGTTGAGCGAGGCGTAAGGGTCCTGAAACACCATTTGAATATGCGGGCGGTAAGGCCGCAAGGCCCGCAGGCTCAACGGCGCCAGATCGACGCCGTCAAACAGGATCTGCCCCGCGGTGACGGCATGCAGGCGGGTCAGGCAACGCCCCAGGGTCGATTTTCCGCATCCCGATTCCCCGACCAGACCGAGCGATTCACCCTCTTGAATCGTGAAGGAAACCTGATCCACCGCCTTGACGGTCTCGTTGAACCGCGCCAGCACATGATTGCCCCGGCTATAGCTCTTGCTGACTTCGATGGCTTCGAGAAGAGGGCGCGTCATTCCGAAAAAGCTTCCGCAGGCTGAAGGGAGGCGGCAAGGCCTGCGCGCCGCTGCGCGGCAACGCTTTCCAAGGGCAGGAAACAGGCTCGGGCATGGTCCCCGTGCCGATCGAGCACGGGACGTTCACCCTGACACCGCGCGCTGACATCGCGGCAGCGCGGGCTGAAGGCGCACCCCGCCGGCAGGTCGAGCAGCGACGGCGGCAAGCCGCCGATTGAGGGCAGACGATGAACCCGCTCCCCGTCCAGGGGCGGGATCGAGGCCAGCAAACCCCAGGTGTAAGGATGCAACGGGTTGGCAAACAGTTGGTTCTTGCTGCCGCGTTCAACGACCCGCCCGGCATACATCACCATGACCTGGTCGGCCGCTTCCGCGATGACCCCCATATCGTGGGTGATCAGGATCACGGCGGACTTGAACTCGGACCGCAGACGCAGAATCAGGTCAAGGATCTGCGCCTGGACCGTGACATCAAGCGCGGTGGTCGGCTCATCGGCCAGCAGCAGGCGGGGATTGCACGACAGGGCCATCGCGATCATCGCCCGTTGCCGCATGCCGCCGGACAATTCATGCGGATAACGATCCGCGGCTTTGGCCGGGGCGCCGATCCCGACCGCATCGAGCAGATCGATGGCGCGCGCCTTCGCCGCCTTGCGCGACAGCGGCTGGTGGACCCGGATCTGTTCGACGATCTGCTGGCCGACGGTATAGACCGGGGTCATCGCGGTCATCGGGTCCTGGAAGATCACCGCCATATCGCGGCCGCGGATCTTGCGCAGCTCGCGGTTGGGCAGGCCGACCAGTTCGCGGCCCATCAAACGGACCGAGCCTTCGATGTGGGTATAGGGTCCGCTGATCAGACCCAGAACCGCCATCAGGCACACGCTTTTTCCGGAACCGGACTCGCCGACGACACCGACGATCTCCTCGGCCTCGACGCGGAAAGACACACCGTCGACCGCCTGCAGGATGCCGCGTTCGGTGTGGAACGCGACCCGCAGGTCCGTGACCTCGAGCAGGGGCGGTACGGTCGCCATCGAAACATCAGGAGGCATGGCGGGCTCGCGGGTCAATGAAGGCGTAGAGAGAATCGATGATCGCATTGGACGCGACGACGAAGAAGGCGCCCCACAGAACGGTTCCCATGATCGTCGGCAGATCGAGAACCCGGAGCGACTCATAGGTCAGCTTGCCGATCCCCGGCAGGCCAAACACCACCTCGGTCAACAGCACCCCGCCACCGACCAGAAAACCGAAATCCAGTCCGAACAGGGTCGCGAAGGTGATCAGCGAGGTGCGCAGGGAGTGCCGGAACAGGATCTGCCATTCGCTCAGCCCCTTGGCGCGCGCCGTCCGGATGAAATCCTGCTGGTTCGCCTCGATGATGTTCGAGCGCAACAATCGGGCATAAATGCCGATATACAGCACGGCGACATTGGCGCAGGGCAGGACGAGGCATTTGAACCAGCCCCAGGGATCCTCGGAAAACGGGATATAGCCCAGCGGCGGCACCCAGGAAAACAGCCAGGTGTCGTGATAGCGGCTCTGGGTGATCAGGTTGGTGATCTCGCCCAGCCAGAACACCGGCGGTGAGATGCCGACAATCACCAGGCCCATCAGCACGCGATCGAGGAACCGGTCCTTGAAGGCGGCCGCCAGCATGCCGATCGGAATGCTCAGCCCGACCCACAACAGCGCCGAGCCAACGACCAGCGAGATCGTCACCGGCGCGGCCTGGACCAGTTCCGGCACGATCATTTGGCCGCGATTGACGAACGAGGTCAGATCCTGCGTGATGAACATCTTCTTCATCATCATCAGATATTGGATCGGCAAGGGCTGATCCAGGCCGAAGCTGGCCCGGACCGCCGCCAGCACTTCCGGCGAGGCATTGCGTCCGGCCAGCCGCGCCGCCGGATCAACGCCCGGGGTCGCAAAGAAAATCAGGAAGACCAGCACGCTGATGCCGAACATCACAAAGGCCATTTGCGCGAAACGGCGCACAAGGGTGTTGAGCATCGCGGTTATCCCGGCCGAACTTGTGAACGGGGGTCAAAGGCATCGCGAACGCCGTCCCCCAGGATATTGAGGCAGAGCACGGTCAGCGCGATCGCGATCCCCGGGGCCAGCGCGACCCACGGCCGTGAATACAGCAAGCCCTGGCCGTCCTCGATAATGGTACCCCAGCTCGCATCGGGCGCCTGGACGCCCACCGACAGGTAGGACAGTGCCGATTCCAGGCCGATATTCATCACCATCATCAGCGGAATGAACACGACCGCCGTTGTCATCACATTCGGCAGAATGTCGCGCCACAGGATGCGCGCCGAGGGCACGCCGATGCCGATGGCCGCCAAAACGAAATCGCTGTGTTTCAGGGTCAACACCTGCGCTCGCACCGGTCTTGCGACATAGGGGATGTAAACGCAGGAAATGATCAGGATCGGCAGCACCAGGCTGCCGGAGTCAAAGCTCAGCGGCCCGAGCTGCACGCCATGGATCAACACCACGGACAAGGAAATTGCCAGCAGGAACACCGGAAAGGCCCAGAGAATATCGAGCAGGCGCGACAGGCCGGTATCGATCAGGCCGCCGAAAAATCCCGCGGTGATCCCGACCAGAACGCCCATGCTGAGACAGATCACCGTCGCGATGCCGGCGATCATCAGGGAATTCCGGCCGCCATAGAGCAGCCGCGCGAACACGTCGCGGCCCTGGGAGTCGGCGCCAAGCCAATAGGTCGCGAACCTGCCGGTCGGGCCGATCGGTGTCACGCCCAGGCCCAGGCCCTCGGTGTTCGGCTCCAGCACCGCGACCGTGGTGCCATCAATGTCGATTTCGCCATCGACGTTCGACTGGAACGCGTCGACATGGGCGATCTGGTGGGCGTAGAGCGGCGCCGCGAGGCAGGCCGCGATGATGCACAAAAGCACAAACAGGGCGCTCATCGCGGCCCTGTTTTGAAGCAATATGGCCATGGCCGTGGCCCAGGGGCCGCGCGCCGGCAATGCCGGACGCGCAACCACCGGGGAAACGGTCAGACCCGCGGCTGTGTCAGCCATGGATCAATACCTCTCGACCAACCCTACTTCACCCATTCCTGGGTCAGCATCGACTGGAACACCGGCTGGAAGTGGTAATTCCCCACCTTGGTCGACACGAAATCGATCTGCTTGGGATTGAACAGCGGGGCGGACGGTGCCTTGTCGACGATGGCCTTGTCGACGTCAGCCCACAGCGTGTTGGCCTTGACCGGATCGGTAACGGCAACGGTCAGGGCGTTCTGGATCTTGGCCTCGACCTCCTTGTCGCAGAAGCCGGCGATGTTGGGTGAGGCATCGGAGGCCGGATGGAAGGAGCTGCAGCCAAACAGGACGTTCAGGAAGTCCGACGGCGCCGGATAATCCTGGAACCAATCGGTCAAGGAGACCTGCACCTTGTTGTTGGTATTCTGGATGTAGGTGAATTCGGTGGCATGGCTCATCGGTTTCAGCGACACCTTGAAACCGAGTTCGGTCAAGACGCTCTGGACGTAGCCGCCCATATTCTTCCACATGGTATTATCTTCGGTCAGCAGCGCGACTTCCGCCCCGGCCTTGCCCGATTCTTTCATCAACTCCTTGGCCTTTGCCATGTTGGCGCCGGCATATTTCGTGCTGCCTTCCTTGGTGAACGGGCAGTAGGCGCTGTAGCCGGGGAAATTCGGCGGCAAATTCTGGCAGGTCGGCGCCGCGGTCTGCGGTCCGCCATAGATCTTGACCAGGGCATTGCGGTCGATCGCGTAGTTGACCGCAAGGCGAGCCTTTTCGTTGTTGAAGGGCTCCATATTGACATTGAAGGAGATGTAATAATACGCCGCCAACGGCGAAACGTGCAATTGTTTGGGGTATTTGCTGCTCAGCTCACCGAGGCGATCGGCTGGCGGCGGATCATACATCCAATCGGCCTGACCGTTCTCGATGGCGGTGACTCCCGCTTCGTCGGTCAGGCCAAAGGTATAGTCGATCACGTCGGGATAACCATCGGGCTGGGCGTCGGCACTCCATTGCTTGAAATGCGGGTTGCGCTCCAGCTTGAGCGCCTTGTTCGGATCATAAGCGGTAAAGCTGTAGGCGCCGGTGCCCGGGATCGGGGTATTGCCCATATCCTTGGCCGGGGTGTCGGCGGGCAGGATCGCCGCATGCGGGATCGCCAGCTTGTCGAGGAATTCGGGATCGGCGTCCGTCAGATGAAAGGTGATCGTGCCGGTGGCCTCGTCAGCGACCACGCCGCCGTCCAGCGTGCAGGTGTCAGGTGTCTTGAGACAGGCGTCGGCACCGACCAGAACATTATAGAAGCTGCCCGCGGTTGGGCCGGAAATCTTGAAAATACGCTGGAACGAGGCGACGACGTCGGCGGTCGTCAGCTCCTTGCCATTCGCGAAGGTGATCCCCTTGCGCAGCGTCACCGTCAAGGTCTTGCCGCCATCACTGACGACCGGCAGTGTGGTCACCAGATCGGGAACAATCTCGGTTCCTGCGGTGCCGTCGGTCTTCTTGAAGGCCAGCAAGCCATCATAGACTGACTGATAGAGCTGCCAATATTGGGTCGTATAGTTGATCTGCGGGTCCAGGGTCCCGGATGACGAGACGGCGACCGCGTGCAGCGTGCCGCCGCGATGATCGGCGGCCTGGGCGGAAGCCGCGGCAAGCAAGGCCGCCACCAGCGCGGCGCCCGACATCGCCAGGGGAGCAGCGCCAGTGTAAAACAGGGATCGAAGCTTCATGAATTCTCAGTCCTTCAGGGAAATTATTACCGTGAACGCAACCAGCCCGCAGCAGATCAGGTCATTATTGTCAGGCCAACGAGATCCGGCGGCGGTGGTCAGTCATGTTGCGCAAGAAATGCCTCGACCGTGCTCAGGCACAGGTCTTTTTCTTCAACATGAGGCATGTGGCTCGACTCCTCGAACAGGGTCCAGCGAACATCGGGGATATGATCGAGAAACGGCTGGATCACGGCCGGCGTCGCCTCATCGTAGCGACCGGAAATCACCAGCGTGGGCACGGTGATCCGCGCCAGGCGGTCGATGATCGACCAGTCCTTGAGACTGCCGATCACGTGGAATTCGGTGGGTCCATTCATGGTGCGGTACACGGTCGGATCGTCATCCACGGCCTGGAAGGTGCGCGCAACCTCCGGCGGCCAGGGCACGACGCGACAGACATGGCGATCGTAGAACACCCGCATCGCCGCAAGATAGGCCGGATCGCCGGTGGTGCCGGCGGCTTCATGACGCAGCAGCGTCGCCTGGACCTCGGCCGGAAGCTCCGTGCGCAGCCGGTTGGCCTCGGCGATCCACAGCGGCAGCGACGGCAACGAATTGGCGAGAACCAGCGAGACCAGGCCGGCGGGACGCCGGACCGCGTGCTCCGAACCCAGAATACCGCCCCAGGATTGGCCCAGAAAATGGTAGCGGCCGGCGATCCCGAGATGGCCGAGCAAAGTATCGAGTTCGGCCAGAAACAGATCGATGGTCCAGAAATCGGCACCACGCTCCGGCAAATGGCTCGATTTGCCATTGCCCAGCTGATCATAGTGGATCACCGGGCGGCCGGTCGCGGCCAACTCCTTGAAGCTGTCGACATAATCATGGGTGCAACCCGGTCCGCCATGCGCCACCACCAGCGGGGCCTTGCCTGCCGCCAGATCCCCCGTCACCCGATACCAGGTCTGATGGCCGCGAAATGACGAATAACCCTCGGTAGACGATACAGATGGCCCGCTCACAACTGCCCCGCACGCACTTTATCGATAATCAGCAGAGTGGCAAAGCAAGTGCCATGCCATAGCCGCCACCATGGCGTCGAGCCCTGCGCGAACCGGCCTCATCCTCGGCGGAATCATTGAATCGCTGTGATCCGCCCCGGCAATCGGTTGCCACGCCCGCGCGGATTGGCGATGCGCCCAGGGAGCAATTGCGTGGTATTTCATCGTTATGCAACAATTTTCATCACCGCTCACCCATCCGATGACCGCGGCGCGCGCCGAACCACGCGCCGCGGCCCCGTTGCGGCCCCGTTATTGCCAATCGTTATTGCCAATGATGATTGTGGGCGATGGCAACCGGATCCGGCTTCAGCGCGACCGGATCACAGGAAAACCATCGAGACCGGGCTGCCGACCGGGGCGAAATGCCCGGTGAAGTCCAGCGCACCATTGTGAGGGTTGATGCGGAAGGTGGTCACGGCATTGCCCTTCTGATTGCAGGCAAACAGGAACGTGCCACTGGGATCGATGGCGAAGCTGCGCGGATAATCGTTGCGGGTCCAGGTCTCGCCGCTGCGGGTCAGGGATCCGTCGCGGTTGATCGCAAACACCGTGATCGTGTCGACCAGGCGGGCCGCCGCGTAGAGGAAGCGGCCGTTGGGCGAGAGCGCCAGTTCGGAGCCCAGGAAGCTGCCGGCGAAACCCGGGGCAAACAGCGACAGGCTTTGCATCGGCGTCAGCGCGGCGGTCTCCGGGTCATAATGGTAGACGCTGACGATACCGTCCTGTTCCTGCAGATTGTAGATGATCCGGCCACTCGGGTGGAAAGCGAAATGCCGGGGCGCCGAACCGGCCTCAACCGCCAGAATCGGCGACGGCGCGGCACTCAGCTTGCCGGTGGCGACATCAAGGCTCCAGCGGACGATCTGATCACGCCCGGCATCGTTGGCAATGATGAAGCGGCCGGCCGGATCGGCCTGGACCATGTGAAAATGGGGACCGCTATGATCGCTCGGGCCGGTCTGGCCGGGCGGGCTGTCCTTGGCCTGGGCCGGATTGAGCGGACCGGGATTGCCCTGGACGTCGCTGGCTTCGCCGACACCGCCATTGGCCAGGATCGGGAACACCGCGACCGTACCCGTGCCATAGTTGGCGGCGAGCACGAATTTTCCCGAGGGGTGGACGCTGAGATGGCAGGGCCATTTGCCCTTGGAGCTGACGGTGTTGATCTTGCTCAGATCGCCGGTGGCCGGATCGATGGCATAGGCGGTCACGCCGCCTTCGGGCTCGTTCTCATTGACGGCGTAGAGGGTGTGATGCGCGGCGTCGAGCGCAATCCAGGACGGATTGTCGGCCTCGAAGGTCTTGACCAGGGTCAGGGCGCCGGTGGCACCGGCGACGCGCCACAGCGTGATGCCCTTGCCTTCGGGGGTGTAGCTGCTGACATAGGCCAGCCGATCCGATGCGGCCCCGGTTTTCTGGCCCTTGCCCGGGGCCGGCATCGTGGTGTCTGCGGCGATCGCCGACGACCCTGTGGCCAGGATCAGCGCCGAGGTGCCGACGCCGGTCATCAAAGTCCGGCGATTGATTGAGGCGCGAAGCAACGTTTCATCGTTCATTTTTGTTTCCTCCATGATCCGCACGAACGGGCGGTTGTTGCGCGTGATAGTGTTACGCGTTTTGTTCCTCGGGAGAGGCAAGGCCGGCAGGGGACGAGGGGTCGCGCTGGAACCGCGTGATCTCGCGATATTCCTGTTCCAGCTTGCGCGGCAGGGCCTCGAAGATCGGCCACAGCCGGGAATAGACCTGGACATTGCCCGGGATCGGCTGATGCTCGTGGACCGATCCGACCATGTCGCTGACGACATCGAGCGACGGGATCCGGCCCAACGCCAGCAGGCCCAGGACGGCGGCACCGAGGCAGGATGATTCGATGCTTTGTGGAACCGTGACCTCGCGATTGAAGACGTCAGCCATCATCTGGCGCCACAGTCGCGACCGGGCAAAGCCGCCGGTCGCCATGATCCGCCGCGTCGGGCCGATCAGGCTCTCGACCGCGGGGAGAATGCTGTAAAGGTTGAAGATCACGCCTTCGAGAACGGCGCGGATCATGTGCTCCTTGTGGTGGTGCATCGCGAGACCGAAATAGGAGCCCCGCAGGTCGGCGTTCCACAGCGGCGCCCGCTCCCCGGCCAGATAGGGATGAAAAATCAGGCCTTCGCACCCGGCAGGAACCCGCTCGGCGATCCGGGTCAGCACCGCGTAGGGATCAATGCCCAGGCGCTTGGCGGTTTCGGTTTCCGAGGCCGCCAGCTCATCGCGGACCCAGCGGAAGATAATACCGCCATTGTTGACCGGCCCGCCGATCACCCAATGCCGCGCGGTCAGGGCATAGCAGAAGGTCCGGCCCGAGGGATCGGTGCGCGGCGTGTCGATCACCGTGCGCATCGCCCCCGAGGTTCCGATCGTCACGGCGACCTGACCCGGCTGGATGGCGCCGAGACCGAGATTGGACAGAACCCCGTCATTGGCGCCGACGATAAACGGCGTCCCGGGCCGCAAGCCCAGCGATCGGGCGATATCGGCCGCCAGACCGTCGAGGATGAAAGTCGTGGCGACCGGTGTCGACAACCGATCGGCGCCCAACCCCAGCAGATCGAGCGCACCGGCGTCCCAGTCGAGTGCCACCAGATTGAACAGCCCGGTCGCCGAAGCGATCGAATGATCGACGACCCACCGGCCAAAAAGCCGGAACAACACATATTCCTTGATGCCGACGAAGCGCGCGGCACGGCGGAACAGATCCGGTTGTTCATGCTTGAGCCACAGCAGCTTGGCCAGCGGCGACATCGGATGGATCGGCGTCCCGGTCCGCAGATAGATCTGATGGCCGCCGAACTCGTCGCGCAGCCGGCGCGCCCAGTCGACCGCGCGGCTGTCCATCCAGGTGATGCTGCGGGTCAGCGGGGTGCCCGCCGCGTCGACCGCAATGACGCTGTGCATCGCGGCACTGAACGACACCCCGGCAAGTCGGGCGGCGATGTCGGGGACCTCGACCGCCGCCCGGGCCACCGTCACCCGGATCGCCGTCAGCACGGCATCGAAAATCTGTTGTGGATCCTGCTCCGCGGCCCCGGGTACCGGTGTCAGCAGCGGATATTCGACAGCGTGTTGCGCGACGATACCGCCATCGACGGTGAACATCACCGCCTTGGTGCTCGTGGTGCCGATATCAACGCCGAGCATAAGGGCAGACATGGCGGACTCCCGCACGGAATTAGACAAAATTGTTGATCAGCATGATCAGGGCGAGCGCGACCACCGAGATGATGGTCTCCATCGCCGTCCAGGTCTTGAAGGTCTCGACCAGCGTCATGTTGAAATACTGCTTCACCAGCCAGAAGCCGGCATCGTTGACGTGGGACAGCACCAGCGACCCGGCGCCCGTGGCCAGAACCAGCAATTCCCGGTTGACACCCGGCATCGACACCACCAGCGGGCCGACAATCCCCGCGCCGGTCACGGTCGCGACCGTTGCCGAACCCGTCGCCACCCGGATCACCGCGGCGACGAACCAGGCCAACAGCAAGGGCGAGATTTGAGCCTGGACCGCCAGGTGGCCGATCACGCCACCGACACCGCTGTCGACCAGCGTCTGCTTGAAGCCGCCGCCGGCGCCGATGATCATGACCATGCCCGCCGTGGGCACCAGGCTCTCATCAAGATGTTTGAGCAGCTGGCGCCGATCGAGGCCACGGGCGATCCCGAAGCTGTACATCGCGATCAGCAGGGCGATCAGTAACGCGGCCACCGGATCGCCGATAAAATCCAACCCCTGGCGCAGGCTGGAGCTGGCGGGCAAAGTCAAATCAACCAAGGATTTCAGCAGCATCAGGGCCACGGGCGACAGGATCGTCGCCACCGTGACATCGAAACGCGGGGCATTGCCCAGATCGCGTTCGTGCGCCAGCTGACTCACCAACAAAGGTGATGGCGTCACCGCCACATAGCGCGCAATCACCGGACCAAAGATCGGACCGGCGATGATCGCGGTCGGCAGACCGACCAGCAGACCGTAAAGGATCGTGGTGCCGATATCGGCACCATAGGCATTGATCGCCAGCAGCGGTCCGGGATGCGGCGGCACCAGGCCGTGAACCACGGACAGACCGGCCAGCAGCGGGATGCCGATCCGCACCATCGACAGACCGGTGCGCCGGGCGACGATCACCACCAGCGGGATCAGCAGCACGAGACCGATCTCGAAGAACAGCGGGATGCCCGACAGGAACGCGCCCAGCATCATGGCCCAATGGACCCGATCCTTGCCGAAGACCCGGATCAGGGTTTGCGCGATCTGGTCGGCGCCCCCCGATTCGGCCATCAGCTTGCCCAGCATGGTTCCCAGTCCCAGCAGGATGCCGACAAAGCCGAGCACACCGCCGAAACCACTCTCGAAGGACTGGATCACCTTCGGGACAGGCATGCCCGAGACCAATCCCAGAAACAAGGACGCCAGAATCAGGGCGATAAAGGCATGAAACCGTACCTTGGTGATCAGAAGAATCAGGCCGACAATTGATACGCCTGCCGTCAACAATAGAAAAGAGTCGTGGTCCATCCCAAACATGACATTTCGCTCCTTGGGCATCGTTATTTTTGTTGGATTTGTCTCGCCTCTGACGCCGCGGACCCGCGGATCCGGTCAGGTCCCGAAGCTGGAGCCCCCTTGTTCGGCCGGCAGCGCATGGGCGCGGAACAGGCCAAACAGGGCGCGGCCCAGCCCGCCGTCCTGATCGCGGCTCCGGGCCTGCGGCGGGGCGTCAGCCCGCGCCTGCCACGCCGCCGCGTCCACCAGCGCCCGCAGCACCCCCTGCTCGGCGTCGACCTCAATGACGTCGCCATCGCGAACCCGGCCCAGAGGCCCGCCGGCATCAACCTCGGGCGAGACATGGATCACCGTCGGAACCTTGCCCGACGCCCCTGACATCCGGCCATCGGTCACCAGCGCAACCTGGAAGCCGGCATCCTGGGCCGCGCTGAGGATCGGCGTCAGCGAATGCAATTCGGGCATGCCATTGGCCCGGGGACCCTGGAACCGCAGCACGGCGACGAAGTCGCGCTGCAAGGCGCCCTGACGGTGGGCGGCAACCAAATCCGCCTGGCTGTCGAACACCAGGGCCGGCGCCTTGACCCGGCGATGTTCCGCAGCCACCGCGGACGTTTTCATCACACCGCGGCCAAGATTGCCCTGGAGCAGCCGCAATCCGCCGGTCGCGGCGAACGGGGCCTCCCGGCCGCGCAGCACCGTATCGTCAAGGCTGGCGGTCGCGCCCGCGCGCCATTCGACCTCGGATTCGGCGCCCTCGACCGCGATCAGCGCGGGGTCGCGACGATAGGCGCTCAACCCGCCACCGGCGACGGTGGCGACATCCTCATGCACCAATCCGGCGTCCAGAAGCTGGCCGATCACGAACCCCATGCCACCGGCGGCGTGGAAATGATTGATATCGGCGCTGCCATTGGGATAGATCCGCGCCAGCAGCGGCGTCACCGCGGCGATGTCGTCGAAATCATCCCAATTGATCAGGATCCCGGCAGCGGCGGCGATCGCGACCAGATGGATGGTATGGTTGGTGGAGCCGCCGGTCGCCACCAGCCCGACAATGCCATTGACGATCGCCCGTTCATCGATGACCTGGCTGATCGGGGTATAGTCGCGACCCCGGGCGGTGATTGCCAGGGCGCGCGCCGCGGCGCGCCGGGTCAGGGCATCGCGCAGGGCGCTGTTCGGCGGGACGAAGGCGGCACCCGGCAGGTGCAGACCCATGATTTCCATCAGCATCTGATTGCTGTTGGCGGTGCCGTAAAAGGTGCAGGTGCCGGCGCCGTGGTAGGAGCGGGCTTCGGCATCGAGCAGCGCCTCGCGGCTGACCTGGCCCGTGGCATACAACTGACGAATGCGCGATTTTTCGGCATTGGCCAGGCCGGTGCTCATCGGACCCGCCGGCACGAAGATCACCGGCAGGTGTCCGAACTGCAGGGCGCCGATCAGCAGGCCCGGGACGATCTTGTCACAGATCCCCAGCATCAACGCCGCATCGAAGGTGTTGTGCGACAGCGCGATCGCCGTGGCCATCGCGATCACGTCACGGGAAAACAGCGACAGCTCCATCCCCGGCTGGCCCTGGGTGATCCCGTCGCACATGGCGGGGACACCGCCGGCGACCTGGGCGACACCACCGGCGCGCGCCGCGGCCGCCTTGATCAGGTCGGGATAGCGGCCATAGGGCTGATGGGCCGACAGCATGTCGTTGTAGGCGGTAACGATCGCGAGATTCGCAGCCTGACCGCGGCGCCGGGTCTTTTCCACAGGGTCGAGGGCCGCGATCGCGTGAGCGAAATTGGCACAGGACAGGCCTGAGGTCGGGGGATAGGCCGCTGCGGTGGCCGCGGTGCGTTCGAGATAGGCCGCGCGGCGATCCTGGCTGCGCGCCTGGATGCGCGCGGTGATCTCGGCAATGCGGGGATGGAGGCTCATGGCTGCGGTCTTCTCGGCTGCGAATGTCTGTAGCTTTTCTACACGCTACTATCGCGTCGGCCGTTCCGCAATGGCTTCATGGGCGTAAAACCAAGGACTTGTTGTCACACTTTGGTCGGAAGCCGCCATGATCGCCTTTTGAAATGCGGCAGAAAATTACCTAGATTTTCTCCATGATCGACGTTAGCGATCGGTTCGTGCGATCGATTGCCGGGCGAGGAGGAGTGTTTGCGATGTTGTCCCGGATCGAGGCCCTGCGGCCATCGTTGCGACCGTCAGAACAGAAGCTGGCGGATTATGTCCTGGCGCGCCCGGGCGAAGTCATCACCTTGTCGATGACCGACCTGGCCGCGCGCGCCGCGGTCAGCCAGCCGACCATCGCCCGATTCTGTCAGGCGTTGGGCTGGTCCGGCTTTCGTGAATTCAAGTTGAAATTGGCACAAAGCATCGCTGTGGGTGTGCCTTTTGTTCACCAGGACGTCGTGCTTGGCGAAGACACCACGGGCATCATCGGCAAGGTCTTTGACCGCGCCCTGTCATCGCTGATGCAGGTGCGCAATAGCCTGTCGGCCAGCGCGGTTGAGGCCGCGATAGCCCTACTGACCGAGGCGCACCGGGTCGAATTCTACGGTTCGGGCAATTCCGGCATCGTCGCCGCCGACATCCAGCACAAATTCTTTCGCCTTGGGATCCCCACCGTCGCCTACAGCGATCCCCACGTCTTCGCAATGTCGGCCTTGACCCTGAGTGAGCGCGATGTCGCCGTCGTTGTCTCGAATTCCGGCCGGACCCACGACATCATCGAGGCGGCCAGCAATGCCCTGTCCGTAGGGGCCCGCGTCGTCGCGATCACCCATTCGGAATCGCCGCTGGCGCGACGGGCCACGGTCGCACTGGTTGCGGATGTCGCCGAAAACACCAACATCTACACGCCCATGACGTCGCGTCTGGTCCATTTGACCATCGGCGATATTCTGGTCGTCGGTGTTGGCCTGCGCCGAGGCCCCGAGGTCAAGACGATCCTGACCCGGGCCAAGGCCGCGGTCATCAGTCGCCGCTCGTGACCCGAGCCGCCGCCCGATAGCGCGGCCAGGCGGTGTAGGCGAAGACCCAGAGGGCGATCACATTGACGATCGGCACCAGCAGCAGCAGCGACCATGTCGGCGAGCGCCCGACGCGCGCCAGGATGAACGAGGCCAGACCGATGGTATAGGTCAGGACGCAGCCCTCGACCAGATAGACCAGCCACAGGGGCACGCCGGAAAGAAAGCCCATCATCGCCGCTTCCCGCCGATCGCCGTGGCCAAAGCGGCGGGACGCCGCGGCTGCGGTTTGGGCGGCAAGGGCGGCAGCGTCGGCCACCGGCTGTGCCCCAAGACCATCAGCACCAGGATCTGACCCAGGCCGGGAATCAACACCAGCAGCGCATACCAGGGGCGAAGGCCGGCGCGCTGGAGAATGCGCCAGAATGGCCATACCGCCAGCAGGCTGAATAGCAGGATCCCGACCAGGGGATCGTTCGGCGACACATCCAAATCAATCATCTCCCGATGGTCTCGGCAGGCTTGCGAAGCCCGGTTGCGCAGGACCGGTCAGAGGCCGGCAGCCGCTTCCTTTTCGGCGACGGCCCGGGCGACATCCTGGGCCAGGGCGGCACGCAGGGCGGCGGAATGCTTGACGCTGTCGGATTTCAACTGGCCGCAAGCAGCCATGATATCCTCGCCCCGCGGCGTCCGGACCGGGCTGGCATAGCCGGCATTGTTGATGAAATCGCCGAAAGCCTGGATCGCGGCATCGCTCGACCGCTCGAACGGCGCACCCGGCCAGGGATTGAAGGGGATCAGGTTGATCTTGGCCGGAATTCCGGTCAACAGCCGGACCAGCGCCCGGGCATCGGTCAGGCTGTCATTGACGTCCTTGAGCATCACATATTCGAAGGTGATGCGCCGGGCATTGTTGATCCCGGGATAGGTCCGACAGGCGTCGAGCAGTTGCGCAATCGGATATTTGCGATTGATCGGCACCAGGCGGTCGCGCAGCTCATCGGTGACGGCGTGCAGGCTGATCGCCAGATTGACGTTCAGTTCCGTGCCGCAGCGATGCATCATCGGTACGACGCCCGAGGTCGACAGCGTGATCCGGCGCTTGGAAATCGAGATCCCCTCGCCATCCATCACGATCTTGAGCGCCTTGGCGACCGCCTCGTAATTGAACAGCGGTTCGCCCATGCCCATCATCACGATGTTGGACAGCAACCGGCCGTCGGGTGGTGCCGGCCATTCGTCCAGGGCATCACGCGCCAGCATGATCTGACCGACAATCTCCGCCGGTTCTAGATTGCGCACCAGGCGCTGGGTGCCGGTATGGCAAAAGCGGCAGGTCAGGGTGCAGCCGACTTGCGAGGAGACGCACAGCGTGCCGCGATCCTCCTCCGGGATGTGGACGCTTTCGATTTCCTGGCCGTCAGCCATGCGCAGCAGCCATTTGCGGGTGCCATCGCTCGATTTCAGATCCCGCGAGATCTCCGGCCGCTCGATGACATAGGCCGTTGCCAGCCGGTCCCGTACCGGTTTGGCCAGGGTCGTCATCACGCCGAAATCGGTAGCGCCGCGATGATAGATCCAGTGCCAGAGCTGGCGCGAGCGAAAGGCCTCCAGGCCGAATTCGGCCAGCTCAGCCGCCAATTCCTCCCGACTCAATCCGACCAGATTTTTGCGCCCGTCGGCGCGTTGCAACGGCGTGAACAGGGCAGCGTGGGAAGCGACGGACATGCGACAAGACCAAATGAGGGGGCAGCCCGAAACATGGGCTGTCGACACCCTTCTGTCAAAGGACTTCGCCGCCATTCCCGGCAGTAACCCGAGTCCAGGGGTCGGTTGCGACCCCAGACCGGGCCCGACTCAGCGCTTGATCTTGCAGGCGGTGTTGATGGCGTTATAGGCGGCGCCAGCCCCGTTGAGGCTGTAGGTGTCCAGGGACTCGCCCGCGGCCGACATCGCCTTGACAGTCATCGTCGGGCTCTTGCGCAACGCCGCGGTAATCGCCTTGTCCGTCGCCGGATCCGGTGCCCAGGCGGTGTCGTCCTTGGAGAACAGCTTGAACGTCTCCTTGCCGATCTTCACCACGACGTCGGCGTTCGGCTTATAGGCATAGCCACCGATGATGCTGACGACATCAAAGCTTTTCTCAGCAGGCCGCTGCGTGATCAAGGCATACGCGTCACCGCGCTTCTTGATCTTTGTTTCCGTTTTCTTTGGCCGCGTCGCCATATAACAGACGGTGTTGTTGCCATCCTGGAAGGTAAAGGCATTCCAGTCATGGAACGTGCCGATGAAGTGAGGTTCGGCAGCCAACACCGGATCACTCAACGCGATCAACAGAGCGGCAAGACTGACAGCACGAATTGCGTTATTCATGGCATTGTGCAAGCTGATGGTCCCGGTGGTTCGGCGCAAGGTCTAGCCCATTTTGCGAAGGCGAAGAAGCCCAAAAGCGGACCTATCCCGATGATTTGCGCATCGCTGTGTCCCGGTCCGTCAGGGCGCGCGATCCGGCGCCGGGAAACACCGTTTCACGGTCGCGAGCGGCTTGCATCGGGCATGCGTCTGCGCAACAGTCGCAAACCATGCCATCGTTGAACTGCCCATCCCCTGCCGCCGGTTCGCACCGGCCGCCTTCCGACCGGCGCGGCGAGCGCAGCCCGCCGCGCGGATCGTCGATTCGCGCTGTCCGGCGCGCCGGACGGCGCTAGCGCGATGGTCCGCGCTGTCGTGTGCCGTGATCGGGGTGAGCCGGAGAGCCTGGTCATCAGCGACCTGCCATCGGCCCCGGTGGGTCCGGGCCAGGTACGGATCGCGGTCCATGCCGCCGGCATTAATTTCGCCGACACCCTGATCGTCGCCGGCACCTATCAGGAACGGCCGGCCTTGCCGTTCGTTCCGGGCTTCGAACTGGCCGGGGTCGTCAGCGAAATCGGCCAGGACCAACGTCTCCGGTTGCGTCTCGGTGATCGCGTCATGGCGGTCATCGGCCACGGTGCCTTCGCCGACGAGGTTGTCGTCGATGTTCGCGACGTCTATCCGATCCCCGACAGCATGGATTTCGTGACCGCGGCAGGTTTTGCCATCGCCTATGGTACGGCCCACCTGGCCCTGGTCGCGCAAGCCCGTTTGCGCAGCGGCGAGGTTCTGGTGGTCCATGGCGCCGCCGGCGGTGTCGGCCTGACAGCGGTGGAGGTTGGCAAAGCGCTGGGCGCCACGGTGATCGCGACGGCCAGCACGCCGGAACGGCTGGCAATCGCGGCCGGCCGCGGCGCCGATTTCGGCATCGATTACGGACGCGAGGACGTCAAGACCCGGGTCCGGGAACTGACCGCCGGTCGCGGCGCCGACGTCATCTACGATCCGATCGGCGGCGAGATTTTCGAGGCTTCGCTGCGGTGCACCGCCTGGGGCGGGCGCATCCTGATTGTCGGCTTCGCCGGCGGAAGGGTTCCGCAGATCCCCGCCAATCTGCTGCTGGTCAAGAACATTTCGGCCGTCGGTTTCTATTGGGGATCCTATCAGCGCCACGCCCCCGACCTGGTCGCCGGCAGCTTCCGGCGGCTGTTCGACTGGTATGAAAAGGGGCAATTGCGACCGCTGGTCTCCCAGCATTTCGACCTCGCTTCCGTCGCTGAAGGGCTGCGGCTGCTTAAGGAGCGCCAGGCGACCGGCAAGGTCGTGCTGACGACCGGACGATGATGAACACAGACGATTTGCGCGATCAGTACGATGCCTTCCCCTACCCCGCCCGCGATCCACGGGACGAGGCCAAACGCCTGATCGTCGGCTCCCCCAGCCACCTCGACGAGCTCAACCACTATGTGTTCGGTGGCCACCTGGCCCGGCGCCTGGCCCCGCGCCGGCGCGACGATGGCGGCGAAGCGACGGCCCCGGCCGGGCCGTTTCGGGTTCTGGTTGCCGGCGGCGGCACCGGCGATGCGACGGTGATGCTGGCCCAGCACTGTGCCAACGCCGGGATTGACGCCGATATCCTGTATCTCGACCTGTCTGAGGCCGCGCGCGCGGTCGCCGAGGCCCGAATCCAGGCCCGGGGCCTCACCAATGTGCGCTTCCGGCAGGGTTCGCTGCTCGACGCCACCACCCTCGGCCGGTTCGACTACATTGATTGTTGCGGCGTCCTGCACCACCTGCCCGACCCCGACGCCGGCTTGCGCGCCCTGGCCGCGGCCCTGGCCCCCGGTGGTGGCATCGGGCTGATGGTTTATGGCTGCTATGGCCGGACCGGGGTCTATCCGCTGCAGGACGCCCTGCGCCGACTGACCGCCCCGACGCCACGCGACGGGCACCCGGCCGGGCCGCACGACGCGGGCGGGCGGGTCGATATCGCCCGGCGGCTGGTGGCGGCGCTGCCGGCAACCAACTGGCTGGTACGCAACCCGTTCCTGGGCGATCACCGGCGCAGCGATGCCGACCTGCACGACCTGCTGCTCAATCTGCGCGATCGTGCCTACACGGTGCCCGAACTCTACGCCCTGGTCGATGGTGCCGGACTGACGGTCGCGGGCTGGATCGAGCCGATGCGCTATGATCCAGCGACCTTCATTGCCGATCCGCGTCTGCGCAAGAGGCTGGCGCTCTTGTCGGAACCGGATCGCGCCGCGGTGGCGGAGGCGGTGTCCGGGGCCGCGGCCAAACATATTGCCTATCTGGTTCGTCCCGAGGATCGCGCGGCCGCGCCGGTGCCGAACGCCACCGCGATCCCGGTGCTGAAGGGAGCGGACGGCGCCGCGGTGGCCAACGCGGTCTCCGCCCAGGGCTGGCTGCCGGTGGACCTCGCCGGGCTCTCGCTGACGCTGGCGTTGCCGCGGTTGGCGGTCCCGCTGCTGCGCCATATTGACGGCCGCACCAACTTGGCGGCACTGCACAACGCCGTGGCGCCCGATCTGCCCTGGGATCGCTTCAAGGCGCAATTTGACGCCTTCTACGCCACGCTCAATGGCCTCAATATGCTGCTGCTGCGTTGGCCCGATTAGGAACACTGCCAGGAAGGACGCTGGACGATGACCAGGACGGCTGTTGCGATCCGCCATATCCCGTTCGAGGATGTCGGGATCTTCGGTGATGTGCTTGAACGCTCCGGATACCGCATGCAGCCTCTTGAGGCCGGTCTTGATGACCTGATCCCGGCCCGGGGCGCGGACCTGTTGATCGTGCTCGGCGGCCCGATCAGCGCCAATGACGAAGCCGATTATCCGTTCCTAACCGCCGAAATCCGGGCCATCGAATACCGGTTGCGCAACGACCAGCCCGTGCTGGGGATCTGCCTGGGCGCCCAATTGATGGCTCGGGCGCTGGGGGCGCGGGTCTATCCGGGCCCGGCCAAAGAGATCGGCTGGGCACCGGTGACGCTGACCCCGGAGGGCCGGGACTCGGTCCTGGCACCCTTGCACGAATCCTCTTTGCCGGTATTGCATTGGCATGGCGATACCTTCGATCTGCCGGCCGGGGTTCGGCCTCTGGCGCGAACGGCGCAAACGGCCCATCAGGCCTTCGCCCATGGCGCCACGGCGCTGGCTCTGCAATTTCATCTTGAGGCCGACCCGGCCCGAATCGAACCCTGGCTGGTCGCCTATTGCCAGGAGCTGGCCACCTGCGGGCTGAAACCCGCCGATCTGCGCCACGACACGCAGCGCTTCGGCCCGGCCCTGGTTCCGGTCGCACAGCGCATCCTTTCGGCGTGGCTGGCGGGATTGCCGGTGGCCTGACCCGGCCCCGCGGATCAGGCGGGCGGGGCCGCGATCCACGGTCGCGACCCTGCCCGCCCCGGATCACCGCCCGGGGATTACCCCGCGGTCAGTCCGACAAGGCTCATCGCCCCACGAAACAGCAGTGCGACCACCGCGAGTGCGGCAACCGAAGCCGCCCAGATCAGGATCAACCAGCCGACCCGGTTGAGCCAGGATGCGCGCCGGCGTTCGGTCGCGCCCCTATCGACCATTCTCTGTGATGCCATTTCAGTGATGATAGCCATCGCCGGGCTTCACCTTGCCGCGGAACACATAATAGGCCCAGGCGGTGTAACCCAGGATCACCGGAATGATGAACAAGGCGCCGACCAGGGCGAAGCCCATGCTCTGCGGCGGTGCCGCGGCCGCCCGCAACGTGATGTCGGGCGGGATGATGTGGGGCCACAGGCTGATCGCCAGCCCGCTATAGCCCAGAAACAACAAAACCAGGGCCAACAGGAACGGCGTCACGTTGGTCTCGCCGCGCAGCACCTGCAACATCGTCCAGGTCGTCGCCAGCACCAGAATCGGTACCGGCAGGAAGAAGAAGATGTCCGGTGCCGTGAACCAGCGAACCGCAATCGCCGGATGCGCCAGCGGGGTCCAAAGGCTGACCGCGGCAATCACGAGCAGCAAAGCCATGGTGATCATCCGGCTCAGCCGGATCATGCGCCGATGCAACGAACCCGCGGTCTTCATGATCAGCCAGGTGCTGCCCAGCAGCGCATAGGCGACCACCAAACCAAGCCCGGTGAACAGGCTGAAGGGCGTCAGCCAGTCGAAGGCTCCGCCCGCGTAAGACGGGCCGGTAACCACGAAGCCATTGATATAGGCCCCCAGCGCAACCCCCTGAAAGAAAGTGGCAACGAAGGAACCGCCCGCGAAGGCCGTGTTCCAGAGCGGCTTGTGTGCGGCATCGGCCTTGAAGCGGAACTCGAAGGCGACACCGCGCCAGATCAGTCCGGCAAGCATCAGCACCAGAGGCAGGTAAAGCGCACTCAGAAGCACGGCATAGGCCAGCGGGAATGCCGCCATCAGGCCGGCCCCCCCCAGAACCAGCCAAGTTTCGTTGCCGTCCCACACCGGGGCCACGGTATTGACCATGGTGTCGCGGTCGGTCGGGTCGCGAACGAAGGGGAACAGGAGGCCGATCCCAAGATCGAAACCATCCATCACAACATACATCATCAGTCCGAAGCCGATGATGACCGCCCAGATAACCGGAAGATCGATACCCATCTGCGTCAGACCTCAGTTCTTTGCGGCAGGTTCGTCGGTCGCGGCCGACAGGGGGCGGGCCGATCGCTGATAGCGTTCGGCCTCAAGGATCGAACCGGGCTGGTACAGTCCGGGATCATGCGGTCCGGGTTCCTGGCCGACCAGCCTCAGCATCAAGGTCACGCCAAAGCCGAAAACAGCGAAATAGGTGACCACGAACACGATCAGAGTCATCGTCAGCGCCAGGACCGAGTGGTTGGAAACGGCATCGACGGTGCGCATCACGCCATAGACCACCCAAGGCTGGCGCCCGATCTCGGTGGTCAGCCAGCCAGCCAGGATCGCGATCAAACCCGCGGGTCCCATGGCCACGCACAGGCGCAGGAAGGGCCGGCAGGTGAACAGCCGCTGTCGGCAGCGCAGCCACAGCCCCCAGACCCCGACCAGCACCATCAGGAAACCGAGCCCGACCATCACCCGGAACGTCCAGAACACCACCGTCGAATTGGGGCGGTCCTCCGGGGCGAACGCCTTGAGGCCAGGAACGTTGCCGTTCCAGTCATGGGTCAGGATGAGGCTGCCGAGATGCGGAATCTCGACAGCGAAGCGCGTGGTCTCGGCCGCCATATCGGGCCAGCCGAACAGGATCAGCGGGGCGCTTTCACCCGGAGTGTTCTGCCAATGGCCCTCGATCGCGGCGATCTTGGCCGGCTGATAGTGCAGCGTGTTGAGACCATGGGCGTCGCCGAGGACGATCTGGAGCGGCGCGACCGCCAGCGTCATCCACAGCGCCATCGACAGCATGGTGCGCACCCGGACCGTGTCATGACCCTTCAGCATATGCCAGGCCCCGACGGCGCCCACGAACAGCGCGGTTGCGAGAAAGGCCGCGGTGGTCATATGCGCCAGCCGGTAGGGGAAAGAGGGATTGAAGATGACCGCGAGCCAATCGACCGGAACGACGCGTCCGTCGACGATCTCGTAGCCCTGTGGGGTTTGCATCCAACTGTTCGATGCCAGGATCCAGGTCGCCGAGACCAACGTTCCCAGGGCAACCATGATGCTGGCGAAGAAATGGAGCCCGGGCCCGACCTTGTTCCAGCCAAACAGCATGACCCCGAGGAAGCCCGCCTCGAGGAAAAATGCCGTCAAGACCTCATAGGCCAGCAGGGGACCGGTGACGCCCCCGGCGAAGGCCGAGAAATAGCTCCAATTCGTGCCGAACTGGTAGGCCATGACCAGGCCGGAGACGACCCCCATCGCGAAATTGACCGCGAAAATCCGCGTCCAGAAGAAGTAGAGATCCCGGTAGGTGCTGTCCTTGCGCCACAGCCACATCGCCTCCAGGACCACGAGATAGCTGGCGAGCCCGATGGTGATCGCCGGGAAAATGATGTGAAAACAAACCGTGAAACCAAACTGAATGCGCGCCAGCATGAGCGCGCTGATACCGACCATCGTGACGGCCCTTTCGTGCGGCTGAGTCCTGTCCGGAGATCCCGCGGCATCGCCACCGCCCTGGGATCGCAACGCCTTTGGGACATCCAGCCCTGGAGATAGGGACGCCAGAACACCGCGACATCGCCGGGGCAAAATCCGGCGATGATCCTTCCAGGGTGAAACCGCGACAGGACCCCGGGCCAAGGGACATCGGGCCGGGCCCCCCGGAGGACCCATCGGGCAAGTCCTTGACGCAACTGGCGTCAGGGCACATAATTCCGGCGTGGCCTCATAAGTATCTGATAAATATCCAGCATCGACCGGACACCATGCCTTTGAGGCCAGACGAGAAGCAATAGCGTCCCCTTGTCTTTAGAATCATTCAAATATAGCGCACAGCCTCGACCAGACGGGTCTGTCTATTTGTCGGGGCGCAAGGACCACGTTCCAATTCAGAGAGAGTCCAAACATGGATGTGATGGCGTTGCCGAGTGTCACCGACGTCGCGCAGCACTTCATTGAAGCGCTGCGCCGCGCGAACCGCGACGAAATGCCCTACCTGCACTGGAGCCTGTCGCAGGTTCTGCCGGAGGCGGTCGCCCGGGCCGTGATCGATCTGCCGATTCCGCCGTTGGAGATCGACGATTGTGGCGGCGTGCGCGACAAGGACAACAGCCTGCGCACCTTTCTGACACCGGCGAACCAGGCGCAGCATCCGGTCTTCGCGCTGCTGGCCCAGGCCCTGCGTCGTCCCGAGGTCGCCCGACAATTGAGTCAGACCTGCGAGTTCGAAGCCCAGGGCACCTATCTGCGCATGGAGTACATCCAGGACGTCGACGGCGCCTGGCTCCAGCCCCACCACGACGTCCCGGCCAAACTGTTCTCGATGGTGATCTATCTGTTCACCGGCCCCAACACCAGCGAATGGGGCACCGACATTTATGACGAGAACCAGAAATGGATCGGCCAGGGTCCGGCCGAGTTCAATTCGGGCATGATCTTCATCCCCGGCCCCAACACCTGGCATGGCTATGAAAAGCGCAAGATCATCGGGGTCCGGCGCCTGATCGAAGTCAACTACGTCCATCCGAGCTGGCGCGACCGCAACCAACTGGCCTTTCCCGAGCAACCGATCTCGCTGACCTGACCGGCCACAACGGCTATCGCGGCGTCGGCCCCCCGGCGTTCGTCAGTCGCGGGCCATGATGGCGCCGCGCGCCGTGCGGCGCGCGGCCATTGCCAAGGCCCGAAGCGGTCTCGTGATTCGCCAGGATGTTGATCTCTGCAACGCCGCGACCATGGCGAGCGCGGCATCGCGCTCCGCCGAAACCCGGGCCAGCGCATCCAAAACCGCCGCGGCGCGTCCTTCGAGTGCGGGGAGCCGGGCCACCGCGTCATCGCGCTCTGTCGAAACCCGCGCAAGCGCATCCGAAAGAGCTTCGGCCGCCGGCGCGGCATCGTGAGCCGCCAACGGGGTCGAGGCGACGGCGCGCAACGCGTCGACCATCCGCCGCCAGCTCGCGGCCGCCGCATCCGCGTCGTCACACGGGCGCAAGGCAACGAAAAATTCGATGTCACCGGTTTCGGTGTCGTGAAAATCGACGCATTCGTAGCCGATCAGCCCAAGACTGGCGGCACGCGCCATCAGGGCTGCGAAAGTCTCCGCGGTGAAAACCCAGCAGTGGACATCGTGATACGTTCCGTTGCGTGTCGCATCCTGGGCGACGTCAATGGCCATCTGGAGAGTGTGCATCCGGGTCAGCGCGTCATCGTCGATCTCACCCCGCCACGCCGCCATGGCGTCGACGCTTGCGACCTCGAGAATATGGTCGAGAAGCATCGGGGCGAGCGGAATGCGGGTTGCGACCATCTGGGCAAAGACGATGTCAGCCAGCCGCGTCTCGCGACGCAAACGATCGAATGTGAACCGTCGATCGGGGACGATCAGTCGAAGCGTACCCCCGGGACGGAGCACCGCCTTCACCTCTTGGAGCCAGCCGATCAGATCCGGCACATGTTCGATGACATGGCACGCCAGCACGTAATCGACCTTGCGATCAACGCCGATCGCCTGCTGAAGCGTGTTCCCGCCCCAGACCGCGTCGACCTCGACAATCCGCCGGACATCGACGGCCGTATGGTCCCGGTATTTCCGGCGCAGCGACTCCGTGTCGGTATGATCCACATAGATGATCTCGCCCTCGCCTCGGCCGACGATCGGTGTGGTCAGGGCCCCGATCTCGATGCCACACGACGTCGCGACATCAAAATCGGCGAGCATCCACAATCTTCTATCCATCGTCTTGCCCTTTCCCAAGGTGTCGTACACATTCCGAACGGAACCGGTCGGCGTCACTGACAAGATCGTGACCCGCGCGTGGTGTTCGAGACTTCATTCCCGACCATAGTGCAGAAAGAAGGCGGACGATGACACTTCGTCACATCGTTGAAAAGGGGACAGCGTCCGACGACCCGTTGAACGATCCGCACAGCCTGGGATCTACGGGCCGAAGCAAAATTCTGCCGCCGATTGTCACGGTCGCCGTCCTGCCGGGCCGTTGCGGGGGGCGGCGGTGATCGGCATCCTCGAAGCCGGGCGTCCGGCAGACAAGCTGATCGGCCAGCACGGCAGTTTTACCGATATGCTGAGCCGCCTGTTGCGCGGCGCGGACCCATCCTTGTCGTTCACGAGCTATGCCGTGCGCGATCACGATTTTCCCACCGGGCCGACGGCCTGCGACGGCTGGGTGATCACCGGGTCAGCCCACAGCGCCTACGAGGATCTGCCCTGGATCCGGCGGCTTGAGGTGTTCCTGCGTGATTCCGTTGCCATCGGCATCCCGGTCGTCGGGATCTGTTTCGGCCATCAGATCCTTGCCCAGGCCCTGGGCGGTACCGTTGAGAAATCCGAACGCGGCTGGGGCCTCGGCCTTCACGATTATGCCCTGGTCACCCGGCCACCCTGGATGGATGGTTTCGCGGACGACCGGATCAGCCTGCCGGCGATCCACCAGGATCAGGTGGTGGCTTTGCCTCCCGACGCGACGGTCATAGCCGGGTCCGCCTTCTGCCCTTACGCCGCCCTGGCCTATGGCGACCGGGCGCTGAGCTTTCAGGCGCACCCGGAGTTCGACCTTGCCTTCGAAGCCGATCTGATCCGTTCCCTCAGCGGGTCAAGATTGGACCCTGACCGTGCCCGCGCGGCGCTGCAAGGGGTGACGGCACCCCAGGCCACGACCGATGCCGGCGCCGTCGCCGCCTGGATCGCGCGGTTCCTGGCGTGCGCCGGATAAGGCCCGGCTTTATGTCGGCCCGGCACCGATCCCCGGCAGATGAACGCCCAGCATTTCCGCGGCGGCGCGCTGCACCTTGGGGTCAATCGGCGGCGGGGTCACCACGACGCCGTCGCGCAGGGCGGCATTGATGACCTCCAGAGCCTGAAGCCGGGCATACCATTTCGAATTGGCGGGCACGGCATGCCAGGGGGCCTCCTCGGTTGAGGTCCGGTCGAACATGTCCTCGATCGCCGTGACATAGTCGTCCCAACGATCCCGATTGCGCAGATCCTCTTCGGTCAGCTTCCAGCGCTTGTACGGGTTGGTGAGGCGTTCGCGGAACCGTTCCAGCTGCTCGCCCTGATCGATATGGAGGAAGATCTTGATGATGCGAACACCATCAACGATCAGCATATGCTCGAACTGATTGATTTCCTCATAGGCGCGCTTCCATTCCGGACGCGAGGCGAACCCTTCGACCCGCTCGACCAGGACGCGGCCATACCAGGAACGATCGAACAGGGCAAAGGTCCCGGGTTCGGGCAGGCGGGTCCAGAAGCGGTAGAGGTAATGCTTGCCTTGTTCGGCGGGGCCGGGCGCCCCGATCGGCCAGACCTTGACACCGCGCGGATCCAACAGTTCGGTGATCCGGCGGATCGCACCGCCCTTGCCGGCGGCGTCCCAGCCCTCGAACACCATGATGGCACGGCGCTTTTCGTGAAAATAGGTCTGCTGGATCCGCAACAGCTCCATTTGCAACGCATGAAGACGCTTTTCATACGCCTCCCGGCTTTCCAGCAGCGCCGTCTTGACCGGCAGCGCGGCGAGGCGGATCTTGCCCTTGGACAATTTGAAGTCGCTGTGGCTCATCGCGGGGTTAGTGTCCGGTTGCAAGGATGAGGCCCGGTCGGGAAGAACGGCTCTGGCGTCGTCTTCCTTGCGCCTTGCTCGACCGGGCGACCAGCTTCGCAGGGTTGGCGCGTCGATGCACTGGTTTATTTCGCGGCGTTCCGCAGCGGTGGCGTCGGTCGCGCCCGACGGCACCGCTGCGCCGGATCAGTAGCGGTAGTGGTCGGGCTTGTAGGGGCCGGCGACCGGCACCGCGATATAATCGGCCTGCTTTTGCGTCAATTGGGTCAGCTTGACACCGATCTTGTCGAGATGCAGCCGCGCGACCTTTTCGTCGAGGTGCTTGGGCAGAACATAGACCTTGCGCTCATAGCGGTCGTGGTGCTGCCACAGCTCGATCTGGGCCAGAACCTGGTTGGTGAAGCTGGCGCTCATGACGAAGCTGGGGTGGCCGGTGGCGCAGCCCAGATTGACCAGCCGGCCCTTCGCCAGCACGATCAAACGCTTGCCGTCGGGGAAGACGACCTCGTCGACCTGCGGCTTGACCTCTTCCCAGGTCAGGTTACGCAGGGCGTCGATCTGAATCTCGCTATCGAAATGCCCGATATTGCAAACGATGGCGCGGTCCTTCATCTGGCGCATATGGTCCAGCGTGATGACGTCGACATTGCCGGTGCAGGTCACGAAGATGTCGCCGAGCGCAGCCGCCTCGTCCATGGTCAGGACCTGATAGCCTTCCATGGCCGCCTGCAAGGCGTTGATCGGATCGATCTCGGTGACGATCACCCGGGCGCCCTGCCCGCGCAGGCTGGCCGACGAACCCTTGCCGACATCGCCATAGCCGCAGACCACCGCGACCTTGCCGGCCAGCATCACATCGGTGGCCCGCTTGATGCCGTCGACCAGGCTCTCGCGACAACCATACAGATTGTCGAACTTGGACTTGGTGACGCTGTCATTGACATTGATCGCCGGGACCCGAAGCGTGCCGGCTTTGACCATCTCGTAGAGCCGGTGCACGCCCGTCGTCGTTTCTTCCGACAGGCCACGGATGCCGGCCAACTGCTCGGGATATTTGTCATGCAGGATCTGGGTGACGTCACCGCCATCGTCGAGGATCATGTTGGGGGTCCAACCGTCCGGGCCGCGCAGCGTCTGCTCGATGCACCACCAGAATTCCTCTTCGGTCTCGCCCTTCCAGGCAAACACGGGAATGTTGCGGGCCGCGATCGCCGCCGCGGCATGATCCTGGGTCGAGAAGATGTTGCACGAGGACCAACGCACCGTGGCGCCAAGATGGATCAGCGTCTCGATCAGCACCGCGGTCTGGATCGTCATGTGCAGACAGCCGACAATCCGCGCACCCTGCAGCGGCTGGGCCGCGCCATATTCGGCCCGCAGCGCCATCAGACCAGGCATTTCAGTTTCGGCGATCGTGATTTCCCGGCGCCCCCAACCGGCAAGTCCGATGTCCTGGACCTTGAAATCAGTGAACTGGGCTTCGGCCATCAATCGGCTCCTCGCTGAGTTTATCCGGTCCCGCAGACAGGCGGCATACCACAGACCTGTGCCACAGACCCGTGCCACAGACCCGGGGAGGACGCCCCTTCCCGACCGACGCCTGCATGTAGCAGCGGCGGTCCATTCATGCAAGCATAAAGATATCTTTATGTTTGCATGAATGGGGAGCGGGTCGGCGCATTCCGGTTGCACCGTGATGGCGCGTGATGGCCCGCCCGCCCCTCAGGCGCGCGCGTTGAAATTGTCGAGGATCGCGGCAATAGCGGCGCCGTCGGCCTGCATCATGATCTTTTCCGCGCATCCGGTCGCGGCCGCGACATCAAGGTCGCGGATCCGGCGCTTGACCCCGGGGATACGGGCCGGCGCCATCGACAGCTCGCGGACCCCCAGCCCCAGCAACAGCGCGGCATACCGCGGATCGCCCGCAATCTCGCCGCAGACGCTGACCGGAATTTGCGCGCGCAATGCCGACTGCACGGTGAACTGGATCAGGCGCAGCACCGCAGGATGCAGGGGGTCGTAAAGCGCGGCGACCGCTTCGTCGCCGCGATCGATCGCCAGCGTGTACTGGGTCAGGTCATTGGTGCCGATCGCGAAGAAATCACACAACCCCGCGAGCTGGTCGGCGGACAGCGCCGCCCCGGGCACCTCGATCATGATCCCCAGCGGGGGCAGCGGGTCCGGAAGGGTCACGCCGTCGGCCTGCAAACGCTGTGCCACCTGGTGGAGCATTTCCCGAACCCGGCACACCTCGCCCCGGGTCGTGATCATCGGCAACAGGATCCGCATCGGGCCGTGAACCGCGGCCCGCAGCATCGCCCGCAACTGGGTTTCCAGCAATGACGGCTCCTTGAGGCCGAGACGGATCGCCCGCAGCCCCAACGCCGGATTGGCGCAATCCCCGAAATGGCGCCCCAGCGCACTGACCAGCTTTTCACCGCCCAGGTCCAGGGTTCGCGCCGTCACCGGCCGCCCCTCCATGCCTTCGACAATCTGGCGCAGCACGCGATACTGCTCCTCCTCATCGGGCAGATCATCGCGGTTCATGAACAGGAATTCGGTGCGCAGCAGGCCGATCCCCGCCGCACCCGCGGCCAGGGCGTGTGTGATATCGCGGGGCAATTCCAAATTGGCGGACAGGGTCGCCATCACGCGATCCTTCGACACGGCGGGCAATTGCCGGAGTTCCTTCAACTGTTCCCGGTCACGGGCGATCTCTTCGCGACATCGCTGGTACGCCAGCAACGTCTCGGCCCCGGGGTTGACCACGACCCGGCCGGTAATGCCGTCGACAATCATCAGGTCGCCGGTGCGGACGCCGGCCAGCAGCGCAGAAATGCCCAGAACCGCGGGCAATCCCAGCGACCGCGCCATGATCGCGGTGTGGCCTTCGGCACCCCCCAGCACCGTGGCGAAGCCGGCGACCCGGCCCGGATCCATCAATGCGGTGTCCGCCGGCGACAATTCCTCGGCAACGACGATGCAGCCCTCGGGCAGCATCGAGAAGGCCTGATAATGGTGCTGTTGCAGGATCCGGATCAGGCGGGTCCCGACCTCGCGGATGTCCCCGATCCGCGCGGCAAGATAGGCATCGTCCATCCCCGCGAAGGTCCGGGCGATCGCGGCGATTTCCGCCTGAACCGCAGCCTCGGCATTGATGCGGTCGCGCTCGATCCTGGCATCGACGCCGCGGGTCAGGCGCGATCCCGACAGCATGGCCAGATGGGCATCGAGGAGGAAACTGACCTCCTCAGCCGCGGACTCCGGCAAGGTTGCGGCGCGGGACTTCAGCTTGGCGATTTGCCGGCGCGCCTTTTCGGCGGCTGCCGCGAAGCGATCGCGCTCCCCCTGGATCAGATCGGCCGGCAGACAATATTCGGGAACCGCGACCGCACCGGTGTCGATGACATAGGCCGGACCGATGGCAATCCCCGTCGCGACCCCCAGGCCGCGCAATTGGCGCTCGACCGGCGGGGCGGCCTGGGGCGACGCGTTGACCAAAGCGGGGTCATCGTTAGTCTTCATCGAATTTGCGCTCAATCAGGTCGATGAGGCTGGTGATGGCGATCGCCGCATCGCGGCCGCAGGCCGACAGCGTGATCTGGCTGCCGGGACTGGCCGCGAGCATCATCAATCCCATGATCGATTGACCGCAAACAACGGTGTCGTTGCGCGCAACCTCGATGTCCGCCTCGAACTGGGCCGCCAGCTTGACAAACTTCGCGGCCGCCCGGGCGTGGAGCCCCCGCTGATTGCGAATGGTGACGGTTTGCGTGATCCCTGCCGGCGGGCCGATGGGATCGGCGCCGCCTTCCGGTGCCGGCGATCCGCTAGGCGCCATGTCCTGTACCTTCCGTCAGCAACGATGAGGCCACATTGATGTATTTGCGTCCGGCTTCGCGGGCTGCGGTGACCGCCCCGACCAGGGTCTCGGTCTTGCGAACGCTGGCCAGCTTGATCAGCATCGGCAGGTTGACGCCGGCGATGACTTCGACCTTCGCCTTGTCCATGATCGAAATCGCCAGATTGCTGGGCGTACCGCCGAACATGTCGGTCAGCAGCACGACACCATTGCCGTCGTCGACCTCGGCCACCGAATTCAAGATATCGAGCCGACGTTGCTCCATGTCGTCGTCGGGTCCGATACAGACCGAGCGCACGCCATCCTGTTCGCCGACGACGTGTTCCAATGCGGCAACGAACTCGACCGCCAAGCGGCCGTGGGTTACCAATACCATTCCGATCATCGGGTTCCCTCTAGTTCACGACCCAACGTGCCCCCTGATGGAGCTGCGCGCCAGCCATACCAAGCCGGATCACGGCGCCGGCCGCTGGCACCCGGACCGGCGGTGGCGCGGCGCCGTTCGTTCACGTCCGCCATCCTACCCGCCCCCCTGGCCAAGATCGCGGTGGGTCAAACCGACCTGATAATCCTGGTCGCGCAACCATGCCGCCAATTTTTCGGCGACGAAGACCGATCGATGCCGCCCACCGGTACAGCCGACCGCGATCGTCAGATAGCTTTTTCCTTCGTGACTGTAGCGCGGCAACAAGGGCCGCAGCAGCGTGGTCAGATGGTCGAAGAAACTGTCGAAATCGGGATCGGACGCCACACGTTCCGCGACCGCCGCGTCAAGCCCGCTCAGGGGCCGCAGCGCCGGATCCCAGTGGGGATTGATCAGGAAGCGGACATCAAACACCAGATCGGCGTCACGGGGAACGCCCTGGCGGAATGAAAAACTGGTGACGAAAAGATGAAGGCCCGGGCCGCGGGTCAACTGGAAATAGCCGCCCATGACCCGGCGCAGATCGTGGATCGAGAGCTGGGTGGTATCGACGACGATGTCGGCATTGTCGCGCACATCGACCATGATCGCGCGCTCGCAGGCGATGCCGACACTGACCGGGCGGTCGATCGCCAGCGGATGGCGCCGGCGGGTTTCGGTGTAGCGCCGTTGCAGCACCTCGTCGCCGCATTCCAGGAACAGCAGGCGGACCGACAGGCCGGGCCGCAGCCGCAGCTCTTCGAGTCGCGCCAGCAGGGCCTGGGCGGTGAAATCCTGGGTCCGTGCGTCGATACCGATCGCCAGGGGCTTGCACACCGGCTCCCCTTGCGCAACCAGTGTCGCAACCAGCCCGAGCGGCAGGTTGTCGACCGCCTCATAGCCCAGGTCTTCCAGTGATTTCAGCGTCGTCGACAGGCCGGCGCCGGACATGCCGGTCACCAGGACGATCGGCCGTTTGCCTTCGTCATCCGCGGGCCCAGCGACTCCGTCCGCGTCGTCGCCCGCCGTGGTCATTGCGGCCACGTCTGTCGTTGAGCGATCGCGGCTGCCAGCAGGCGCAACTTTGCCGGCGCCGCGACCTGGAACGGGGCCAGATCGATGCGGCGAATTTCCCGCTCCAGCAACCGGCAGTAATCGGGTTGTGGCATCCGCTCGACGGCGTCCGGCGCCACGAGGTCGACCACCAGCGCCACGATGGCACGGCTTTCGTGGGGCATGGGCATGATGCCGACGCCATAAACCTCGATAAGCCCGGCCAGAACGGCCGGTGGACTGGCAGTCACCGTGTCACCTTCCCGTTGCAACAGCACCTGATCATCGGCGACCAGGCGAAAGCCGTCGTTGATCAACCGCAAGGCAAGATCCGATTTGCCACTGCCTGAAGGACCGCGTAACAAAATTCCGATGCCCGCCCCGGCGACACAAGTACCGTGTATCAGCATGGTTCCATGACAGTGCTGCCAGCCGTTTCCGCTGTCAATGGCCGCGGCCCCGGTCGCCTGCGGGATCGGCTCGCTTGGACTGGGCTTCGGCGTCAGGCGGTCATGGCAAAAACCGGTCCCGCTCCCAAGAGTGCGCCCTGTTCCCCCGGTGTGGGACCAACCCCGCGATACAACGAGCCCTTCGCGGGCTCTCGGCGGCCGGGCACCGCGGCCCATCCCGCCGACGATCGTGACCCGCGATGGGTCATGCTCATCGCGGGTTGGCATCAAACGTCCAGATTGGCGACCTTCAACGCGTTCTCCTGGATGAATTCGCGGCGCGGCTCGACAATATCGCCCATCAGGGTCGAGAACACCTCTTCGGCGGCGTCGGCATGGCTGACCTTGACCTGCAGCAGCGAGCGACGGGTCGGGTCGAGCGTGGTTTCCCAGAGCTGTTCGGGGTTCATCTCACCCAGGCCTTTGTAGCGCTGGATCGTCAGGCCCAGGCGGCCCTGCTCGGTCACCGAATCCACCAGCGCCGTGGGACCGGCCAGCGGACGAACCTCCTTGTCCTTCTGCGCCAGTTGCGGGGCCTCGCCGTACAACCGGGCCAGATCGGCCGCCATACCGTCAAGACGCCGCGCCTCGCCGCTGTGCAGCAGATCGGCGTCCAGGATATGGCGATGGGTCACGCCGCGGCGGGTGCGCGCCATGACGATCGTGCCGTCAGAGTGGACCTCGCCATGCCACGCCCCCGGCGTTCCTTCCAGGGCGTCCATCCGGGCCGCAATCGCGGCGGCCACGGCGTCGCCCTGGCTGCCGCCCTCGCTCGCCGCGGGGTTGAGGGCCCCGGCAATCGCGGCCTGCTCGACGACGGCCAGGCTGCCAACCTTCCGGGCCATCACCTCCAGCGCGGGACGGACCGTGCGGGTCTGTTCGACCAGCGCGCGCAGCGGCGCGTCGCGCAGCACCGTGCCATCGGCCAGGGTCAGCGACACATCCTCAAGACCGACATCGGTCAGGTAATCTTCCAGTTGACGATCACCCTTGAGATAGCGCTCCGGCGAATTACCGCGCTTCAGCCGGTACAGCGGCGGCTGGGCGATATAGAGATAACCTTCGCTGATCAATTGCGGCATCTGGCGGTAGAAGAACGTCAGAAGCAGGGTGCGGATATGGCTGCCGTCGACATCCGCGTCGGTCATGATGATGATCTTGTGATAGCGGATCTTGCTGATATCGAACTCTTCGCGGCCGATGCTGGTGCCGATCGCGGTGATCAGCGTCCCGATTTCCGCCGAACCCAGCATCTTGTCGAATCGCGCGCGTTCGACATTGAGGATCTTGCCGCGAAGCGGCAGGATTGCCTGGTACTGGCGCATCCGTCCCTGCTTGGCCGAGCCACCGGCCGAATCGCCCTCGACGATGAACAGCTCGGACAGGGCGGGATCGCGCTCCTGACAATCGGCCAGCTTTCCCGGCAGCGACGAAATATCGAGGGCGCCCTTGCGCCGCGTCAATTCGCGGGCCTTGCGCGCCGCCTCGCGGGCGGCTGCCGCCTCAACCACCTTGCCGACGATGCGCTTTGCATCCTGGGGATGTTCCTCGAACCAGGTGGTCAGGGTGTCGGCCACCACCTGTTCGACGACGGGCCGAACCTCGGATGACACCAGCTTTTCCTTGGTCTGGCTCGAGAATTTCGGGTCGGGTGCCTTGACCGACAACACGCAGGTCAGACCTTCGCGCGCATCGTCGCCCGACAGCGTGACCTTTTCCCGCTTCGCGATCCCCGATTCATTGGCATAGTTATTCACGGTCCGCGTCAACGCCGCCCGGAAGCCGGCGAGATGGGTGCCGCCATCGCGCTGCGGAATATTGTTGGTAAAACACAGCATCGTCTCGTGATAGCTGTCGTTCCACTGCATCGCCAACTCGACGGTGATGTCACCGCCCAGATCGCTGGGCCGCGACGCCGTTGCCGTGATCGCCGGCTTGTGCAACGGCACCTTGGAGCGGTCGAGCCAGGTGACGAAGGCATCGAGCCCGCCCTTGTAGTGCAGCTCGATCGTCCGGCGCTCGACGCCACGGGCATCAGTCAGCCACAGCACGACGCCCGAGTTCAAAAAAGCCAGCTCGCGCAGCCGGTGTTCCAGCGTCGCAAGGTCGAAATCGGTCCGAGTGAAGGTCTGCTTCGAGGGCAGGAACGTGACCTCGGTCCCGGTGCGCCCCGGCGCCGGCCCGACCTCGACCAGCGGCGCCACGACGTCGCCATGATGAAAGCGGACGAACCACTCGCGATTCTCACGCCAAACCCGCAGATCCAGCCTTTCCGACAAGGCATTGACGACCGAGACGCCGACGCCGTGCAGGCCCCCGGAGACCTTGTAGGAATTCTGGTCGAATTTGCCGCCGGCATGGAGCTGGGTCATGATCACCTCGGCCGCCGACACTTTCTCCTCTTCGTGCATCTCCACCGGGATGCCGCGACCATTGTCGCGAACCGTGACCGAGCCGTCCGCGTTCAGGAGCACATCGATCCGGGTGCAATAGCCGGCCAGGGTCTCGTCGATCGCATTGTCCACCACCTCATAGACCATGTGGTGCAGACCCGAGCCATCGTCGGTATCGCCGATATACATGCCTGGCCGCTTGCGAACGGCATCCAGTCCCCGCAACACCTTGATGCTGTGAGCATTGTAGTCGTCCGCACCACCATTACCGTCGGTCTTAAGCGCTTCCTGAGACATGTTCCATACCAGTGTTTGCGGCGAACGCCGCGGTTCTCGAATTCGGATTGCCACGTGGCAATCCATGACCAGCCCCTTGCCAACAACCCGAACGCGGGGACACCCCGTCGCCGGGCGATCACCGCCAACCGGGATCCCCGAGACCAGACTCGGGAATCCCGGGCATCAACACGCATTCATTGCGTGAAATCCTGCTCGTCCTGACGCAGCCGGGCCGCCTCGACCCGCCAGAATGCGGCAACGCCGCGCAGATCGGAAAACACCGTGTCTTCCGTCCCCGTCAACCAGGCCTGGGCGCCCAGATCCAGCAGTTCGGCGAACAGGGCCCGCCGCCGCAGCGGATCGAGGTGGGCGGCGACCTCATCAAGCAGCAGCAGCGGCAAATGGCCCCGCTCCACCGCCATCAGGCGGGTATTGGCCAGGACGATCGCAATCAACAGCGCCTTCTGCTCCCCGGTCGAACACAGTTCGGCCGGGATCCGGCGATCATCATCGCCCTGCCAATGAACCACCAGGTCGCTGCGGTGCGGCCCGACCGCAGCGCTGGCGCCATCGGCCCCGCCGTGACCGGAATCCTGGCCGCGCGCCGCCGCCAGCGCCGCGCGAAATAAATCCTCCGCGACCAGGGCCGGCCGCTCCGCGAGCCAGCGGTCGACCACGCCATCAAGCGCCAGGCTGGCCCGGGGAAACGGCCCCAGCGCCTGGGCGCAACCGATCCGCAGGCGTTCGACCATGTCACGCCGGGCGCAGGCCACGGCGATCCCGGTGGTTGCCATCTGATCCTCCAGGGCGGCCAGCCAGGCCGCATCCCGGGAACCGTCGCGCAACAGCCGCCCGCGTTCGCGCAGCACGCTTTCATAGCGGCTGAGCCGCCCGGCATGCGCCGGATCGAACCCAAAGGCGAGCCGATCCAAAAAGCGCCGCCGCCCGGACGGCCCCTCAAGAAACAGACGATCCATCTGCGGCGTCAGCCAGACCACGGCAACATGCGCGGCCAACCGGGCCTGACCGCGGACCGATTGGCCGTCGATGCGCAACAGCCGACGCTCCGAGGACACCCCATCCTGGCCCGTGCCGATTTCGACGGGCCCAAACGGGGTCTCGACGGTGGCGGCCACGGCCCAGCCTGTTGCCCCCGGGGCGCCAAGCCGGGCCATCTGCGACAGCCGGGCCCGACGCAGGCCCCGACCGGGGGCCAACAGGCTCAGGGCTTCCAGCAAATTGGTCTTGCCGGCCCCGTTCGGACCGGTCAACACCACAGGTCCGGGCGGGACCGTCAACCTTGCCTGCTCGTAACAACGGAACTGGCTGAGTGTCAGGCGCGACACCGCGGACGCCGCCATGCGGGCTTCGGGTGCCGAGCGACCGGGATGCGGCGCCGCGTGCGACGGGATCAAGGCTTCGGCCACACCCACAATCCTGCGATCCTCCGGCCTCACGGGGACTTGTGGGTCCCGAGACGCGATCTGTCCCCACACCGGTGGCGTCACACCCGCATGGGCATCAGGACATACAGGGCCGTGGCATCCGACACCTCACGCACGACCGTCGGTGATGCCGCATCGGCCATCGTGAAACGCGCCAACTCACCGGAGATCTGCTGCATGATGTCCAACAAATAGCGCGAGTTGAAACCGATTTCGATGTTCCCCGCGGAATAATCGACTTCAAGCTCTTCGGTCGCGCTGCCGGCCTCGGGGCTCGTCGCCGATAATACCAGAGAGCCGGGGCTGAGACTAAGCTTAATCGACCGCGATTTTTCGGTCGAAATCGTTGCCACCCGATCGACGGCATTGGCGAACAGGCGGGCGCCGACCTCCATCACCTTGTCGTTACCGCTGGGGATCACCCGCTCATAATCGGGAAACGAGCCATCGATCAACTTGCTGGTCAACACCACGGTATCGAAGGCGAAGCGGATCTTGGTTTCCGACAGCGAGATCTCGATGGTATCGGCGGCCTCATCGATCAGCTTGCGGATTTCTGCGACGGCTTTGCGGGGCACGATGACGCCGGGAATATTGGCGGCACCCTCCGGCAGCGGCAGTTCGACCCGGGCGAGGCGATGACCATCGGTGGCCACGGCGCGCAGCACCGGCAGTTCGTCGCCGCTGGCCTTGCTCTTGGCGGCATGGAGATAGATGCCATTGAGATAATACCGGGTTTCCTCGGTCGAGATCGCAAAGCGGGTCCGGTCGATCATCTGGCGCAAATCCGCCGCCATCATCCGGAATGACGGGCCGTCATTGCCGTCGGAGAGCTGCGGAAAATCATCGGCCGCCAGCGAGCCGAGACGAAATTGCGACCGCCCCGAGCGCAGGATCAAGGTACCCGCACCGTCAGAGTCGATCTCGACCTGACAGCCATCGGGCAATTTGCGGACAATGTCGTACAGGGTATGGGCCGGCGCCGTCACCGCGCCGGCGCGGCTGACATCGGCCGGCGCCGTTTCCACGATTTCCAGGTCCAGGTCGGTGGCCGATAACGCCAACTCACCCCCGGCCCCGCGGAGCAGGACATTCGACAGGATCGGAATGGTCGTCCGCCGTTCGACAACGCTCTGAACGTGGCCGAGCGACCGGAGCAGAGCTGCGCGTTCGATCGTAAGTTTCATGCTGATCCGCTGAACCGCCATGCAGGCCGAAGCCTTAAGGAAGGGAGATGACCCGCCCGGCCGCAGCGACACACCGCGCCAAACGGGAGGAAAGAATAGCATAAAACGGCCGAAGCCATACCTGATTTGCGGTGCGAAAGGCGCGGAATTACCACGCGCCCGGGCCCGGCGACGCAATCACCGGGAGAAACCGCCGGTTCGCCACCGGTGCCCGAGCGCCCGTCCAGCCGTCGCGTGATGCGGCGCTCCTCATCGCCGCCAGTCCCCGCGCCAGACCCGTTCGCGGCCGGGGCGGAAATGGACGGTTACATTTCGCATAACCGAGCATTTTGGTCAATTTTATCCAAGAGCCGCCGCGACGCGAATGGTAATACTCAGACCTGTTGGTCGCGGCAAATCGAACTACTCGACGTTGCAATGCCGTACACAAAATGTCATGGAAAGGCTTTCCGTCATGAATGCCCAGACAAGTGATGAGACGCACCTGTCACGAAGGAGCTTGATCAGCAACAGTATTGTTGCCTCTTCCGCGGCAGGGTTGAGCATCCTGGCCACTGACGCCGACGCCAAGGAAAAACCCGAATTTTCCGCCGGTCATCACCACAAGCCCGCCGGCTCGATCGCCGGTCGTGACACCCTGGTCACCAAAGACGGCACGCGCATCTATTTCAAGGATTGGGGCCAGGGGCAACCCGTGGTGTTCAGCCATGGTTGGCCGTTGTCGGCGGATGCCTGGGAGGATCAGATGCTGTTCCTCGCCGCCCACGGCTATCGGGTCATCGCCCATGATCGGCGCGGCAATGGCCGTTCCAGCCAGCCCTGGCTGGGCAACGACATGGACACCTACGCCGATGACCTGGCGGCGCTGACCGAGGCCCTCGACCTGACCAACGCCGTCCATGTCGGCCATTCGACCGGCGGCGGCGAAGTCGCCCGCTATATCGGCCGCCACGGCACCACGAGAGTTGCCAAGGCTGTGCTGATCGGTGCCGTGACGCCGATCATGGTCCAGACGGATTTCAACCCGAAGGGCGTGCCGCTGAGCGTTTTCGACGGGCTGCGATCGTCGGTCCAGGCCGATCGGGCGCAACTGTTCAGGGATATCACCGTTCCGTTCTACGGTGCGAATCGACCCGGCGCCAAGGTTTCCGACGGTGTCCGCGACAGCTTTTGGTTGCAGGGCATGTTGGGAAGTCTTAAGGGCCATTACGACTGCGTCAAAGCCTTCTCCGAGACGGATTTCCGCGAAGATCTGAAACGGATGACCATCCCGGTTCTGGTCCTGCACGGCGACGACGATCAGATCGTGCCGATCGACACGACCGGAAAAGCCGCCGCGGCGGCGCTGCCGCGGGGTGAGCTGAAAATCATCCCGGGCGCACCCCACGGCCTCTGCACCACCCACAAGGATCAGGTGAACCAGATCCTTCTCGATTTCATCCGCACTTAACCTCGTCCCCGCGTTGGAGCCAACGATGACCTTCCATGCCAAAGCGCTGATCGAACCGAACGACTGCCTGCTGCTCCTCGTTGATCATCAGCCCCAGATGTCCTTCGGCGTCACCTCGATCGACCGCCAGCAGCTCAAAAACAATGTGATCGCCCTTGCCAAAACGGCGAAAACCTTCGGTGTTCCCATCATCATCACCGCCGTCGAGACAGAATCCTTCTCGGGCTACATTTGGCCGGAGCTGCTTGACGTGGTCCGGCAGGATCCCATCGAGCGGTCTTCGATGAATTCCTGGGACAGCGAGGCTCTGGTCGCGGCGGTCCGGGCGTCGGGCCGAAAGAAGCTGATTATCGCCGCCCTGTGGACCGAAGCCTGTCTGCTGTTCCCGACCCTTTCGGCTCTCGAAGAGGGCTACGAGGTTTACATCGTCACCGACGCCTCGGGCGGAACCTCGATCGAATCCCACGATGCGGCGGTGCGGCGGATGGAGGCGGCCGGTGCCCATTCCATGACGGCGGTCACCGTGCTGCTCGAGCTCCAGCGCGATTGGGCCCATCGCGATACCTATGACGCGGTCATGACCATCGTGCGCGAGCATTTCGGCGCTTACGGCATGGGGGTCGACTACGCCTACACCCACGTCCACAAGGCGCCGCAGCGCGGAACGTTCCCGCACAAGGTGACCAGCGCGCGTTGATGCGCCCTCGTGCCAGGGTCCCCGCCGATCGCGGCGGGGACCCGTCCCTCCCCGACAGGCCGGAAGGATGCTCGCAGATGAAGGTCTATCTCCTGTCACTGGCAACCGGCGTGCTGGTCGGAGCGATCTACGCGTTGCTCAATGTCCGATCACCGGCCCCGCCGCTGGTGGCGCTCATCGGGCTTCTGGGAATTCTCCTGGGCGAACAACTCCCTCCGGTCCTCAAGAACTTCTGGCAGGGCCAGCCGGTCGCCCATTCCTGGCTCGAGCAGGTGAAACCGCACATGTTCGGTCCTTTGCCGAAAGCGGGCTCCGGGTCACCCCCAGTCCAAATGGCCTCAATCCAAACGGCCGCAGTCCAAATTGCCCGGGACGAGCAGCGCTGAGCCTGCCGCCGGTCCTGAGTGAACCGGTTCATTTTTCGCGGAGACGAATCATGCCCCAAACCGCCGCCCCCGACCTGATCCTCTATCACGCAACCATCACGACGCTGGACCGCGGCAACCCCACGGCCAGTGCGGTTGCGATCAAGGATGGCCGGTTCCTCGCCGTCGGCACCGACTCGGACATTCTCGCCCTCGCCGCCCCGACCACCCGCAAGATCGATCTTAAAGGCCGCTCGGTGTTGCCGGGTCTGATCGACAATCATCTGCACATCATCCGTGGCGGCCTCAATTTCAACATGGAACTCCGCTGGGATGGCGTCCGGTCGCTGGCCGACGCCATGAACATGCTGAAACGCCAGGTGGCGGTTACCCCGCCGCCGCAATGGGTGCGGGTGGTGGGCGGCTTCACCGAACATCAGTTCGCGGAAAAGCGCCTGCCCACCATCGACGAGATCAACGCCATCGCCCCGGACACACCAGTGTTCCTGTTGCATCTCTACGACCGTGCCCTGCTGAACGGTGCGGCCTTGAGGGCCGTCGGCTACACCCGGGACACCCCGGAACCGCCCGGCGGCCAGATCATCCGCGACGCCGACGGGATGCCGACCGGCCTTCTGCTGGCCAAGCCCAATGCCGCGATCCTTTACGCCACCCTGGCCCGCGGACCGAAACTGCCCTTCGATTACCAGCTCAACTCCACCCGGCATTTCATGCGGGAGCTGAACCGGCTGGGGGTGACCGGTGCCATCGATGCCGGCGGCGGATCGCAGAACTACCCGGACGACTATGCGGTGATCCAGAAACTGGCCGCGGATGGACATCTGACCGTCCGGCTCGCCTACAACCTGTTCACACAGAAGCCGAAGCAGGAGAAGGACGATTTCCTCAACTGGACCCGGACATCGCGCTACAAGCAGGGCGACGATTATTTCCGCCACAACGGCGCCGGCGAAATGCTGGTGTTTTCGGCAGCCGATTTCGAGGATTTTCGCCAACCCCGGCCCGACATGGAACCGGAGATGGAGGGCGATCTGGAGGGAGTCGTCCGCATTCTGGCGGAAAACCGTTGGCCCTGGCGCCTGCACGCCACGTACGAGGAGACCATCTCGCGCGCCCTTGACGTCTTCGAAAAGGTCAACCGCGACATTCCCCTTGCCGGGCTGAACTGGTTCTTCGATCACGCCGAAACCATCTCGGAGCGGTCCATCGAACGCATCGTCGCGCTGGGCGGCGGCATTGCCGTCCAGCACCGCATGGCTTATCAAGGCGAATATTTCGTCGGCCGTTATGGCGCCGCCGCCGCCCAGGCGACACCGCCGGTGGCCCGCATGCTGGAGATGGGCACCAAGGTCTCGGCCGGTACCGATGCCACCCGTGTCGCTTCCTATAATCCCTGGGTCTCCCTCTCCTGGCTGGTCACCGGCAAGACGGTGGGCGGCCTTCGGATCTATCCCCGGGCCAACTGCCTGGACCGTGAGACGGCGCTACGGATGTGGACGGAGAACGTCACCTGGTTTTCCAACGAGGAAGGCCTCAAAGGGCAAATCGTCGCCGGACAGCTGGCGGACCTGATCGTCCCCGACCGCGATTTTTTCGCGTGTCCGGAGGACGACATCGCCGACACCACATCGCTGCTGACCGTGGTCGGCGGCAAGGTCGTCTTTGGCGCCGGCGATTTCGCCACGCTCGACCAGGATGCGCCGCCGCCGGCCATGCCGGACTGGTCACCGGTTCGCCGGTTCGGGGGCTACGCCGCCTGGGGTGATGACAAAGCCGATCGCGCCGCGCTCCAGCGGGTCGCCCAAACCGCCTGCGGCTGCGGCAGTGCCTGCGGGGTCCATGGTCACGGCCATGCCGACGCCTGGTCGAGCCGGCTGCCGATCAAGGATCTGAAGTCCTTTTGGGGCGCTCTCGGTTGTTCCTGCTGGGCCGTGTGATGGGAACACCCGTTGCCATCGCCCGGATTCTCGATCACCCGGTCACACTGCTCGTGACGCGGATCTGCGTGACGCTGCCGTTTCTCGTCGGTGGCGTCACCAAACTGGCGAATTGGGACGCCGGCCTGGCCGAGATGACCGCGGTCGGGCTGCATCCCGCGGGGCTGTTCAACCTTGCCGTATTGGCCACCGAACTGGGGGGATCCGCCCTGGTGATCCTTGACCGCAAGACCTGGCTGGGGGCCGGCGCCCTGGGCATCTTCTCGGTCCTGACGACCGTCCTCGCGCACCGGTTCTGGGCCGTCTCCGGCCCGGACCGCACCCCGCAATTCAACAGTTTTCTCGAACACGCCACGATCAGCGCCGCCTTCGTCCTGGTGACCGTGGTGACGATCCGTTCACAAGACCGAAGGCAGGCACCATGAAACCCGGACTTTCACCGCTTCTGAGCCTCAATGCCGGCTATGTTGATACGGTTGGCTTCCTCGCCTTGAATGGACTGTTCACGGCCCATGTCACCGGCAATTTCGTCACCTTCGGCGCCGCGGCGGCCCAGGGTGCGCCGGGGGCCCTGGCCAAGCTCCTGGTTCTGCCGGTGTTCTGCACCGTCATCATCGTCACCCGACTCTCCGCCCGTCCGATGGAGGCCCGTGGCTGGCCGGTGATGCGGATCATGCTCACCCTCAAATTCCTGCTTCTGTCCGCCGCCGCCGGTGTCGCCATCACCAGCGCCCCGTTGGGTGACAGCGACAATTGGCCGGGATTGACGACCGGCCTGACATTGGCCGCCGCGATGGCGATCCAGAACGCCGTCCATCGCATTCACATGACCCGCGAGCCGCCCACCACCCTCATGACCGGCACCACCACGCAAATCATGATCGACATTGCCGATCTGATCGCCGGCGTCGCCGCCACCGCCCGGCCGGCCTTGCTGGCCAGGCTGCGGCGCATGTCGGCAAATGTCGGATCTTTCGCCGCCGGCTGCGGACTGGCCGCTCTGGCATGGCACAGCGTGGCAAGTTGGAGCTTCGCCATTCCGCCGCTCCTGGCACAGGGCGAGGAGCACCCCTGAGTTCGCGTCACCTCCCTTGCGGCCGCCGAACAAAGCCTCAAAGCCTCAAAGCCTGGTCGAAAAATATTCTCGTCGTCTGCCATGTTCTTTCAAAAAAAACGGGATCCGTGACGTGACCTCAAGTGACCGGCTTCCCATATCGGACACGGAGTGGAAATGTCACAAGACAACAATGAACACCGTCATTGTCATGGTGCCGATAACGCAAAATCTCCCTATCTGGGTAGCGCAGGTTCGCGAAATGTTCTAGGCGCTAGGCTCGCCTTGGAGTAGAATCTGTCTGTTGCTGATGGGGTGAAGCGATGGCCGGACTTCTCGATTTTGTTGCCAAATTCAGCACGGAAGACGTG
>JARLIO010000091.1 GCA_031291675.1 Azospirillaceae bacterium | reverse complement strand
CACGTTAACCTGCCTTGTCCATGCGAATGTCGATCAAGCGACTGTTCGGTCGTATGTGACAACGGCGACGGTCCCAAGACTCCCCAACGGTTGTAGCCTGAGGGGCAGCGGGCGCCATTCGCCGCGCCAGAGGGCCCGTGGGCACCGGCCCTCTGGCAGGTATCCTTTGATCACAACGGAAACCCGCTTTCCAGATACAAGGGCGAACGCAGTTTGTTTCGGTTGCGTTTCAAAATCGCTGAGCGCGCGGCATCTCCTGCGGCATTTTGGCGGGGGAGTGTCGGCGAATGGCGGCCTTTTGCGCCGCCGTGGTTGAGTTCCGGACCGGATTGTTTTATGAAATCACAACGCCTGACGCGCCGTGCGCCGTTGGGAAGGGAACCCGATGACGGAGTGGGCTTTGTCACCACCATCCGATCAGCACGAGGATTCAGTCTGGAACGCGGGATGTCTTCCGCGCGACGGGTGGTCGTCACTGCAGGGACCCGGTCAGAATTCGCTGTTGCGCGAGCGCGACGGCCGCCGACAAACCCGGTTTTTCCAAAAGGACATGACGTTACCGCGAGAGGACCTCGAGTCGTTTCGTGCCGATACCCCGGCGTGCCTGTTGAAGGCGAATGGGTGGACCTGCCAGCAGGTTCAGCGTCACAGGCATACCATACCCAACATCATCAAATCCCCTTGCATAGCCAAACCGCGGTTTGGCTATTTTTGTTTTGGGGTGAGGCGAAGTCCATGCTGAACTTGCAGACGTTGGTACTGAATGCCGATTTTCGACCGCTTTCGATGTTCCCCCTGTCGTCCTGGCATTGGAAGGACGCAGTGACCGCGATTATTCTTGATCGCGTCAGCCTTGTCGCCGAATACGATGAGGTGATCCATTCACCTCGGATGACGATGCGGGTTCCCAGTGTTGTCGCACTCAAGCATTACCAGCCCTGGAGCGGCTTTCCGGCCTTCACACGATATAATATTTTCTGTCGTGATGGGTGGGTGTGTCAGTATTGCGGTGAACCCTTCTCGGCCCACGAATTGACGTTCGACCATGTGGTGCCGCGGTCCCGCGGCGGCCGGACCACCTGGGAAAATGTCGTGTCGGCCTGCAGCCCGTGCAATTTGATCAAGGGCAACAAGACCCCGATCGAAGCCGGGATGCCGGTGCTGCGGGAACCCCGCCGACCCACGCGGCGGGAACTGGCGTTTGCCTCGGCGCCACATCTGCACGAGGCGGTACACCATAGCTGGGCCGACTTCCTGTACTGGGATTCGGAACTGGAAGAATAGTCGGGCGGTCAGAGGCGCTCGGCCAGCCAGATTGCCGCCCGGGATCCCGCCTTGATCACGGCGCTCAGCAGCGGGTAGCCGGGTGCTTGCGTGGCCTGGTTGGCAAGGCCGATGTCGCGGTGCTCGATTTCCTCGGCACGAAAGGTCGCGATGTCCTCGCGCAACACAGGTTCGCTGTCGCCCAGCGCGGTGAGCTGACGGGCATAATGGGTTTCGATCACCTCTTCGACCGCGACGGTGCAGGCCATCGCGGCGCGTTCGCCCAGCAACGCGGTTGTCGCGCCCAGGGCGTAGCCCGCGACGTGCCAAAACGGCATCAGGGCACTCGGCCGGACCCGGTGCGACCGGATCAGCGCGCTGAAACGGTCGAGATGGACCTGTTCCTGCTCCTTCATGTGCCGCAGCGTGGTGCCATGGCGGCCGCGGCCGAGAATCGCCAGTTGGCCCTCATAGATCCGTTTGGCCCCAAATTCCCCGGCGTGATCGACCCGGATGATTCCGGCCAGACGTTGCTGCGGATCGGGGTCGCCCGGCAGCGGGCGGCGCGTTTCGCTCTGGCTTGTCACGACGGCCGCCGCGGTGATCCGGACAGCGCGGCGAGCGCCGCCACGACGGCCAGCGCCAGGGCAATCGGGATATTGTAACCGGCCATCGAAATGCCGAGCAGCGACCACTGGACCTCGTCGCAACGGACCACGGGGGCCTGGTCCAGCAGCGCGCGCAGGTCATCGAGTGTCGCCGCATGAATGGTGCTGCCGCATTCCGCGGTGCCGGCCCACCAGTGCTGTTCGACCCCGACCTGGAAGGCTGCGATACCGGCGCACGCGACCAGGGCAAGCGCCGACGCCAGCAACAGGCCGCGCCGCGCCGGCGTCCCGCGGATCACCGCGGCGCCAGCGGCCAGAACCAGAGCCGCGAGATAGGCCCAGCGTTGGTCAATACAGAGAACGCAGGGCAGCAGGCCCCAGACATATTGGAAGAACAGCGCAGCCAGCAACAGCGCGGCGCACAGCCCGGCGAGGCCGGCCGGAACCAGGCGCGGATGGCGGTCATTGCAGGCGAGCAGGCATTGGCGGGTTGGGATCATGACACGGCCAGGATGACGAATCCACCCACCACCAGCAAGGCGAACACGCTGGTCACTAAGGTCAGGCGGCGTTCGATGAAATCACGAATCGGTTCGCCGAATTTCCAAAGCAACGCCGCGACCAGGAAAAACCGCAGGCTGCGGGATGCGATCGAGGCCACAGTGAACTTGATCAGGTCGAAATGCAACGAGCCGCTGGTGATCGTCAGCAACTTGTAGGGAATTGGCGTCATCCCCTTGATCAGGATCAACCAGATGCCGTAATGGTCAAAAGCCACGCGCAGATTGTCGTATGCCGTCTGCAGATGGTAAAGGTCGATGACCTTTCGCCCCAGGGTCTCAAAGGCGAGATAGCCGATGCCATAGCCGGCATAGCCGCCGATGACCGACGAGATGGTGCACAGCGCGGCGAGGCGGAACGCGTTGCGCCGGTCGGCGATGACCATCGGGATCAAAAGGATGTCGGGGGGAATGGGAAAGATCGAGCTTTCCAGGAACGAGATGAAGGCCAGGATCAACCATGCCTGGGGATGGCCAGCGAATCGAATGACCCAGTTATAGAGCGGTCGCAGCACGGTTTGTCCTTTGGCAACGCGGTGGCAGCCACGAGGGTGGCCAGACCCGGCAACCATTTCCTGTACCAGGGAGCGGCAACCGCTTGCAACCCCGATGGCAGGTCCCGCCGGCAGGCCCTGAAGCCGGCGACGCGGCGGACTGCCGCCCGCACCCGCTCGGGGTGAACCCCGAATACTCTTCTATTTTGACAAAAACAAAGGGGTCTGGGGCATGGCCCCCGTTGGGTTTGGGCGAAAGCCCAACGCTTCGTCGCCAAAATGAGAACCGCTGGACAAAGATGGGGTTGACCGCGCCGTCGCTCCCTGTATTATCCGGCTCCTTCTCGCCATTCCCGGGTTGGGATTGATGGAAGAGTGATGCCGTTTCGTGCGAGCGGCAGTCGCTGTGCGGGCGTGGTGGAACTGGTAGACGCGCTGGACTCAAAATCCAGTTCTGGTGACAGAGTGTCGGTTCGATTCCGACCGCCCGCACCATATCTCCGGATTTCTTGCCGGAGGTGACGCCGTAACGGTGTCCGTGCCGCCGGCAGGCGTCAGATCGAACAGCCTCAGATCATAACAGTTCATAGCAGTCAGATCGTGACGGGCCGCCCGTTGGCGCGACCGCTGCCATAAAACGCCACGCCGGCTCCGGCTGTTGCGATGCCCCACCCGCGACGGGTGGCCGCTCACCACAGCGTGGTATGGCTCCGGCTGCGGCCTCGCGGGATTATCGCGCGGCATGGAGGGTTTCTTAACGGACTTAGCGTAGACCGTTCAAGGGTCGACAAGGCCTGGGAATAAGGGCCCTTGTCTATAATATTCGTGAACAGTGATTATCATTTTCTTAAACCGCGGTGCGGAATATCGCGTCATCCGTTTTGAAGATGTGCGAATTCGTCGATCTTCTTTCCGCCATTTAAACAAAATTCATCTGATCGATTCTATTTTCGTGACGAAGGCCAGTGAGTCGCTGGTCATCGCGTTCCAGCCTGATCGAGGATGCTTCATGACGGGTGTGCTGCAGCGGCGCAATGATCGGAATTGGGGGGGCGGCCGGGACGTGCTGTTTCTGGCCGGCTCGGCAAAATCGCTGCCGCTTGCTTTGCTCGTGTTGGCCCTGGTGATCACTGCGATCGGATACGCTATTTTTCGGCCCCTGGCGGCGGGTCTGAAGCAACAACAGGATGCGGCGCTGACCGCTGTCGTCGAGCTCAAGGCCCGCCAAGTGGAGGGGTGGCTGAATGAACAGCGCTTCTTCGTTCGCAGCCGGGTTGAGGGGACGTTTCTTGCCGGGGCGATCGCGGCGTGGCTGGCGGATCGCAGTGACTTTCGCGAACAACGACTGCTTCAGCAGTTTTCCCAGGTCGCCGGCAAAGCCAACTATGTCGCGGTCGAATTCTATGACATGAGCGGCCAGCGGCTCCTGGCCGCTGGTGCCGGCGCCGTGACGCCCCAAGAGGTCCGAGCCGCGATCGCCGAGGCCGGGCGTCAGTCCCAACCGGTTCTGCTCGATATTCATCGAGATGGTGGCGGCGCGCTGCGCTTGGGTTTCCTGGGTTTGGTGCGCGATTCGGACGATCCGGGTCGTCCCGCGCTTGGTGCCCTGGTCTATAGCGTCGATCCGCTGACCACGATTGCCGCACGGGTCCGGGAGGCGCCCCGTGACACCGGAAGCGCCGAAATGACGCTGGTTCGCCCTGACGGCGACCAGGTCGAATTCCTGACCCCGTTGCAGGATCGGCCCGACGCCGCGGCCAAGCTTCGGGTTCCGCTGATTCCGGCCGATCCGGTGGGTGCCGCCTTATTGCGGGGTCACGGTGCTTTCGGCGGGTCGGGTTATCGCGGTGTCGACATTATCAGCGTGGGCGAGCCGGTGCCGGGCACATCGTGGTGGGTGGTCGGTATGGTCGATCGCCGCGAGGCTTATCGCGCCGTCGCCCAGCTGGGCCGGACCACGGCGATCCTGGTGTTCGCGGCGATGAGCATCAGTGGCCTGATGGTGGCGATGATCGCGCGCCAGCGTAGCCTGAGCGATGCCCTGGCGCGAGGCGAGCAACTGCGGATGATCGGCCGCCTGGAACACCGGTTTCGCGTCACGCTGACCAGCATCGGCGACGCGATCATCGCCACCGACGCCGATGGCCGCATCGAGCTGCTCAATCACGAGGCCGAGGCGCTGACGGGCTGGACCGCGGCGGAGGCCTGGGGTCGGCCGCTCGATGAGGTCTTTCGCATTATCAACGAGGAAACGCATCAGGCGACGGAGAACCCGGTGCAGCGGGTTCTCCGTCAACGTCAGGTCGTTGGCCTGGCCAACCACACGATCCTGATCAGCCGCAGTGGACGGGAGATGCCCATCGCCGACAGCGGTGCGCCGATCCGCGACGATACCGGTGCGATCATCGGTGTCGTTCTCGTGTTCCGCGACCAGAGTGGTGAGCGGGCTGTTTTGCGGGAATTGCACGACAATGTGACCCGGCTGCGGGCGCTGTTCGACAATCTTCCGCAGTTCATTTGGGTCAAGGATCGCGACTCGGTCTATGTCTCGTGCAATGCCAGCTGTGGTGCGGCGATGGGAACCGTGGCCTCCGCCGTGGCGGGGCGCAGCGATCGTGATTTTTTTCCGCCGGCGCAGGCCGAGAAATACCGCGCGGATGATCGGCGGATCATGGCACAGGGCCAACTCGAATCGATCGAGGAGACCGTGGTCGCGAAAGGGCGGGAACGCATCGTCCATGTCACCAAGATACCCTTGCGGGATCACCATGGACTGATTTGCGGGATCATCGGCATCGCGGAAGACATCACCGACCGCAAGATCGCCGAGGCCAAGCTGGTGGAGAGCGAAGCCACTTATCGCTCGTTGTTCAGCAACATGCTGAACGGCTTTGCCTATTGCCAGATGTTGTTCGAGGACGGGCATCCGGTCGATTTCATTTATCTGGCCGTCAACGCGACGTTTGAACGCCTGACAGGGTTGGTCGATGTTGTTGGAAAACGGGTCACTACGGTGCTTCCCGGGATCCGCGAGAGTGATCCCGACCTTTTCAAGAATCTTGGTCGCGTTGCCGGTGGCGGCGGTGCCGAGACTTTTGAGATCTTCGTGCAGGCGCTGCAGATGTGGTTTTCGATGACGGTGTATTGTCCGAAGCCAGAGCATTTTGTCGCGGTGTTTGACGTCACCACCGGGCGCAAGAATGCCGAGGAGCGGTTGCGCCTGGCCGCCCAGGTGTTCGACCGCGCGACCGAGGGTATTGTCGTGACTGATGCCCAGCAGCGGATTCTGACGGTCAACGCGGCCTTCACCACGATCACCGGTTACGAGGTGGACGAGGTCCTGGGCCAGAGGCCGACCGTTCTGGCCTCCGGGCGCCACGGACCGGCCTTTTTTCAGGATATGTGGGCGGGTATCCTGCAGCGGGGCTGGTGGCAGGGTGAGATCTGGAATCGTCAAAAGAGTGGCGAGTTTTATCTCGCATGGCTGACGATCAATTCGGTGTGCGACGAGGCGGGCAATCCCATCAACTATGTCGGGATGTTCAACGACATCACCACGGTTCGGGAAAACGAGTGGCGGATCGACTATCTCGCGACCCACGACGCGTTGACCGGTCTGCCCAACCGCGTGCTGTTTCTTGACCGGCTGCGCCAGGCGATCACCCGGGTCAACCGGAAGGCCGGCCGTTTTGCCCTGCTCTTCGTCGATTTGGACAATTTCAAGGTGGTGAATGACTCCCTGGGACATGCCGCCGGCGACACCCTTCTGGTTGAGGTTGCCCGGCGGTTGCGCAGCAGCACCCGGAGCGTCGACAGCGTGGCCCGTTTCGGTGGTGACGAATTCGCGCTGCTGATCGAGGACACCGATATCGGCGAGGCGGAGGTGGCGGCGCGCCGGATCGCCGCGACGTTCGAAGACAGCATGAAAATCGGCACGCAGGATATTCATGTCAGCGTCAGCATCGGCATCTGCCTGTTCCCCGACGACGGGACGGACGCCGAGACCCTGTTCAGGAACGCCGATACCGCGATGTACCATGCCAAGGGGGCTGGCAAGAATACCCACCAGTTCTTCACCCAGAAACTGAAAATCGCGGCCGACGAGAGATTGCGTATTGAAGCAGGCCTGCGCCGCGCGATCGAACACGGTGACTTGCGGCTGCATTATCAACCGCAGTTCGAGTTGGCGACCGGGGGGATCGTGGGCGTCGAGGCGCTGGTGCGTTGGTGCGATCCCGAGTTCGGCATGATCAGCCCCAATCGCTTCATCCCGGTCGCCGAACAGACCGGGCTGATCGTCGGTCTTGGGGAATGGGTGGCCGACGCGGCCTGCGCGCAGATGGCCGATTGGCGGGACCGTGGCATCGACATGCCGCGAATCGCGATCAATCTGTCGGCCGTGCAGTTTCGCCGGGGCCAGCCACTGGTGATGTTGCGGCGCTTACTCGATTTCCACCATCTTGCTGCGGACAAGCTGGTCGTCGAGCTGACCGAAAGCACGCTGATGATCGATGCCGATCATGCCCAGCGCGTTCTCTATGACCTGAAACGGCTGGGACTGGCGATTTCGATCGATGATTTCGGCACGGGATTCTCGTCCCTGGCCTATTTGCGGCGCTTTCCGATCGACGAGGTCAAGATTGACCGCAGCTTCGTCAATGACGTTGCCCACAATGCCGATGACCGCGCCATCGCCCAGACCATTATCGCGATGGCGGCAGCGTTGGGGCTTTCGGTCGTCGCCGAGGGAATCGAAACGCAGGAACAAAGCGACACGCTCCGGGCTCTCGATTGCCGGATCGGCCAGGGGTTTCTTTTTTCGCAGCCTTTGTCGGCGGTTGAATTGATCGATCGCTTCGATTTCGCGCCTCAGCCACTTCTGCTGCATTGAACCTTGGGCCGTGACGGCGTCGCCCGGCTCCTCGCGAAACCGCGTTTGCCTCGTTTCGGGTCGATGTGCCTAATGTTAAAGCAGTACCATTTTCATGTTGCATGAGAACAAGCTATCATTTATGGCCTGAGGATCGCCCTCGCAGAGCCGGTGTGACGATCTTCGATGCCTGATGACATCTCCGCGGCGATTGCCCGCACCGACGGTCGCTTCACCCGTCTCGAAAAGCGAATCGCCGCCTATCTTCAGGGGCGTCCGGAGGCCGTGCTGGTCGAGACCAGTGCCGAGATCGCCGAAAAACTTGATGTCAGCCCGATGACGGTGACCCGTTTCTTCAAGAAGCTCGGGTTTGAGAATTCGGCGGCGGCCAAGGCCCAGACAAAGCACCAGCTTTACGGTCCCGCGGCCAGCCGCATCGGCCATCGCTTCGAAAATTTCAGCGCGACCCGCAATCAGGACGATGCCGACGCCGATCTTGAGGTCGCCACGGGTGCCATCCGCCAGGCCCTGGAGCTGCGCGCCACCGCACTCTGGAAGGAGATCGTCGACCGGGTCGCCACCGCCGACAGCGTCCACGCCATCGGGTTCCAGACCATGCGCTACCTGGCCGATGGGCTGTGTCTGCGCCTGGGCTATATCCGCGCCAATGTTCACCTGCTCGACGGCAGCGACGGCGTTTACGCGCGGCTCTTGACAGATCCGGCGCCGCGCCGGGTGCTGATCATCATCGACACCTTCCGCTATGCCGCCCATGGCCCGGTTCTGGCCCGCGCCGCGCGCCAGCGGGGTATCGATGTCATCGTCCTGTGTGACGAGTTCTGTGAATGGGCGCCGGCGATCACGCCTTGGGTCCTGGTGTTTTCCGCCGAATCGCGCTTTTTCGTCGGCATGCCGACCGGAATCCATTTTGCCCTCAACCTGCTGGTCCAGGATCTGATTGCGGGCCTCGGTGACAAGGCGCGCGCGCAAATCGAGCTGCTTTCCGGTGCCCAGGAATTGTTCGGGCAATTTTTGAGATGACGCGGTGCCGCCGTTCGACGTGGCTGGATCCGGGCGCCGCACAAAGTGGAATTGAAAATGCATGGGATTGAAAATGCAAGGGGAGGGCGCGGGATCGACGGCTCATTCGCCCGGGCCAACGCGATCGCCGGCATTGTCACGCCATTACTGTCAAGCAGAGGGGAACAAGATGAAGCGAATGCTCATGACACTCGGGGCCGTTCTGACGATCGGCGTGGCCGCGCCGGTTTCCGCCATCGGCGCGACGCCCAAGGATGTCCTGGTGATCGGCAAGGCGGCGGATCCGCAGACGCTGGATCCGGCGGTGACGATCGATAACAATGACTGGACGGTAAGCTATCCGGCCTATCAGCGCCTGGTGCGTTACGAGAGCAAGGATGGCAAGGGGCTCAGCAGTGTCACCGGCGAACTCGCCGATCATTGGACGGTGTCGGCGGATGGCCTGGTCTGGGAATTCAAGCTGAAGCCCGGCAATTCGTTCGCCGACGGCATCCCGGTCGACGCCCAGGCGGTGAAATTCAGCTTCGATCGGCTGGTCAAGATGAAGCAGGGTCCCGGCGAGGCCTTTCCTGACGATCTGGCGGTCACGGTGGTCGATCCCCTGACGGTCCGCTTTACCCTGACCAAGGCGTTCGCGCCCTTTCTCTACACCCTGGCCAATAATGGGGCGGGGATTATCAACCCGGCGGTGGTCGCCAACGAAAAGAATGGTGACAACGCGCAGGCTTGGCTTTCGGGTCATACCGCGGGCAGCGGTCCGTACCAGCTTACCGCCTGGCAGAAAGGGCAAAGCCTGACGCTGGAGCCCAATCCCGACTATTCCGGTCCGAAGCCGGCCTTCGCCAAGGTCATCGTTAAAATCGTTCCCGAAGCTTCGGCCCGGCGCCTGCAGCTCGAGGGTGGCGACCTTGATATCGCCGAGGATCTGCCGCTTGATCAGGTCCAGGCTCTGTCAAAAACCGCCGGTGTCGACATCGGCACCTATCCCAGCCTGCGGGTCACCTATCTCTACCTCAACAACAAGAAGCCGCCGCTCGACAAGCCCGAGGTTCGCCGCGCCATCGTCAAGGCGATCGACACCGGGGCGATCATTGACGGTATCCTGCTGGGCAATGGCAAGGCGATGGGCGGGCCGATCCCGGATGGCATGTGGGGCTATGACCCGACGATCACGCCCGTGACCGCCGACGTCAAGGAGGCCAAGGCTTTGCTGGCCAAAGCCGGCGCCTCGGGCGCCAAGCTCAGCTTCGCCCTGTCGGACCGTGATCCCAACTGGCAGCCGATCGCGCTGGCGGTTCAGGCCAATCTGGCCGATGCCGGGGTCACGGTCAGCCTTGAGAACCTGGCCAACGCCACGTACCGCGAGCGCCTGGGCAAGGGCGAGTTCGACATCGCGATCGGCAATTGGAGCCCGGATTTCTCGGATCCCTATATGTTCATGAACTACTGGTTCGATTCATCGAAGCAGGGCCTCAGCGGCAACCGTTCCTTCTACAGCAAGGCCGCGGTCGATGATCTGATCCGCAAAGCCGCCGTTGCGGCAACGCAGGATGAACGCACCGGGCTCTATAACCAGGCCCAGCATATCGTCGTCGATGACGCCGCCTATGTCTATCTGTTCCAGAAAAACACGCAGGTTGCCAAGCGTGATACCGTCAAGGGCTATGTCTTCAATCCGATGCTCGAGTCGATTTACAACATCGATACGATGTCGAAGGCCGACTGATCCATCCTGACCGGCGCTGTTATTCCGGCGCTGCAACCCTGGGGCTGGCGCGGTCTCCGCCGGCCCCACCCTGTCCACCGTCGCGCCGATCGGGAGGTGCCGCCCCCATGTCCTTTCTGACGATTCTCCGCCGCCGGCTGGGATTCCTGATTCTCGTCGTGATCGGGGTCTCGCTGATCACCTTTGCGATCTCGCACATGATCCCGGGGGATCCGGCCCGCCTGATCGCCGGGGACCGGGCATCGGACGCGGCGGTTGCGGCGATCCGTCAGAAACTCGGCCTCGATCGGCCGCTCTATGTTCAGTACGGACTGTATATTGCCGGGTTCGTCCAGGGCGATCTGGGGACCTCGATCCGAACCGGCCGTCCGGTTGCCGAGGATATCATCGCCTTTTTCCCGGCGACGCTGGAACTGGTGATTGCCGCGCTGATGCTGTCGGTGCTGCTGGGCGTCCCGCTCGGTGTCGCCTCGGCGGTGTGGCGGGATCGGCCGATTGATCATGCCGTCCGTTCGTTCGCGGTGATCGGGATTTCCACGCCGGCCTTCTGGCTGGGCCTGATCGTCCTGCTGTTGTTCTACGGCCGGTTGGGGTGGCTGCCGAGTGGCGGCGCGATCGACCCGCTGATTTCCCCGCCGGCGCATTACACCGGCTTCGACCTGGTCGACGCCGTGATCGCCGGCAATGCGGCCGCCTTGGTCAGTGTCGTCAAACACCTGATCCTGCCCGCGGCCACCCTGGGCTTCGTCCATGTCGGCATCGTCGCCCGGCAGATCCGCTCGGCAATGCTCGATCAGCTTGGCGAGGACTATGTCCGGACCGCCCGGGCCGGCGGCCTGTCCCGGTCCCGCGTGGTGCTGCGTCATGCGTTGCCCAATGCGATGATCCCGTCGGTCACCGTCCTGGGGCTCGCCTTCGGTGATCTGCTCTATGGCGCCGTGCTGACCGAAACCGTGTTTGCCTGGCCCGGGATGGGCAATTACGTCGTGGCCTCGATCCAGGCTCTCGATTTCCCGGCCGTCATGGGTTTCACCGTCGTGGTCTCTTTCGCTTACGTGCTGGTCAACCTGTTGGTCGACCTCGCTTATATTGTTCTCGACCCGCGTATCAAGGAGATCGGCTGATGACCGGCCTGTCCGGGGTCCCGGAGGGTGTGCCGCAGATCCGCCGCGGCATCGGCGCGATCGATTGGCACCGTCTCACCTGGCAAATGCGGCGCAGTCCCCTAGCCGTTGTCGGCCTGGTGATCATCATCCTGGTTCTGATCGCGATCGTGGTGGTGCCCGCGTGGTTGCCGATCGATCCCAATCGCATCAATCTGCGGGCCCGTCTCGCCGGCCCGTCCTGGGTCCACTGGTTCGGCACCGACGAGGTCGGTCGCGATATCCTGGCGCGCGTCCTTCATGGCGGCCGGATCTCGGTGGGGGTCGGGGTATTCGTGGTGGTGGTCTCGGCGTCGCTCGGCACCATGATCGGCGGCCTGTCGGGCATCCTGGGCGGTTGGCTCGACACCTTGGTCATGCGCCTGATGGATGTTGTCCTGGCGGTGCCGTCGCTGGTGCTGACGATGGCGCTGGCCGCGGCCCTGGGCCCCAGCCTGTGGAACGCGATGTTGGCGATTGCCCTGGTCCGCATCCCGGTCTATGTCCGTCTCGCCCGCGGCCAGACGCTGGTGATCCGTGAGGCCGACTATGTCAAGGCGGCACGGGTGTTCCGGGCGACCCCGCTACAGATCCTGCGCTGGCATGTCGCGCCGAATATCCTGTCGCCAATTCTGGTCCAGGCGACGCTCGATCTCGGCGCCGCCATGCTGATGGCGGCGGCGCTCAGCTTCATCGGCCTCGGCGCCCAGCCGCCCGCGGCGGAATGGGGCGCGATGATCGCGGCCGGCCGCAACTACATCCTCGATCAGTGGTGGTACTCGGCGTTTCCGGGCGGTGCGATCCTGCTGACCGCGGTGGGCTTCAATCTTCTCGGCGATGGGCTGCGCGACATCATCGATCCGCGGCAGAAGGCGCGCTCGTGATGGACCCGGTGCTGAATATTGACCGGCTGACCCTGGAATTTCCCATTTATGGCGGCGCGGTGCGCGCGCTCGACGCGGTCAGCATCACGGTTCGGCCCGGTGAGATCGTCGGCGTCGTCGGCGAGTCCGGTTGCGGCAAGTCTGTGACCGCGATGACGACGTTGCGGCTGATCCCGGATGACCGCTACCGCGTCATTGGCGGCTCGATCACGCTGCTTGGGGTCGACATGCTGTCGGCCGGGGAGAAGGCGCTGGCGACGATTCGCGGGGCGCGGGCCTCGATGATTTTTCAGGAGCCCCTGACCGCGCTGAACCCGACGCGGCGCGTCGGCGACCAGATGGTGGAGGTCATCCGGGCGCACCAACGGATCAGCGCCGCCGCGGCGACGGCACGGGCGACGCGCCTGCTGAGCGAGATGCGGATCGCCGACGCCGCGGAGGTGCTGCGCCGTTATCCGTTCGAACTGTCGGGCGGGATGCGCCAGCGCGTCGTGATCGCACTGGCCTTTGCCAATGATCCGGCGATCGTGATCGCGGATGAGCCGACGACGGCACTGGACGTCACGGTGCAGCGTCAGGTTCTGCTGCTGCTGCGGCAGCGCTCGCGCGACGTCGGTGCCGCCGTCCTGCTGATCACCCACGACATGGGCGTGGTGTCGGAATATACCGAGAGGGTCTATGTGATGTATGCTGGCCGCGTCGTCGAATCCGGCCCGACCGCCGCGGTGCTCGGCGATCCGGCGCACCCCTATACCCGCGCTCTTCTTGCCGGGCTGCCCGGCTCGGTTGCGCCCAAGGCGGTGCTCCAGTCCATTCCCGGGCGGGTGCCGGATCTCCGTCGGGTGCCGGATGGCTGCGCCTTCGCGCCGCGCTGTGGCCAGGCGATGGCCTGTTGCCGGCAGGCCCCGCCGCTGGTCGCGATCCCGTCGCCGGATGGTCCTGTGCCTCGCTTCGCCGCCTGTTGGCTGCCGGCCGCGGAGGCCGCCTCGTGATGGTGCCGGTTCCTGATCACCCGCTGGTCGCCGACGATGTCGCGGTCCGCTTTCCGGTCAAGCGGGATTGGCACGGCCGGCCGACCCTGTTCGCCCATGCGCTCAACGGCGTTTCGCTGACGGTCGAGCGTGGCGCCAATCTCGGCATCGTCGGGGAGTCCGGCTGTGGCAAGAGCACGCTGGCCCAGGTTCTGACCGGGCTGGTGGCGCCGTCCAGCGGCCAGTTGATCCGGGGCCGACCCCATGATGGCACCCGCGCGGTCGATCGTATCGGGATCGTATTTCAGGATCCCCATGCCTCGCTCGATCCCCGCATGCGGGTGTGGCGGATTATCACCGAACCGGTGTTTCTGCGTGGCGGCGCTTTGAAGAGTGAATTGCGGGCGCTGGCGATGGAGCTGGCGGTCAAGGTCGGGCTGCGGCCCGAACATGTGGATCGCTTTCCCCACGAGTTTTCCGGCGGCCAGCGTCAGCGCATCGCCATCGCCCGGGCCCTGTCGTCCTCACCCGATATCGTCATCCTGGACGAGCCGACCTCGGCGCTCGACATCTCGGTTCAGGCGCAGATCCTGAACCTGCTGCTGGAACTGCAGCGGGAACGATCCCTGACCTATGTCGTGATCTCGCATAATGTGGCGGTGATCCGCCATTTCTGCGACACGGTGGCGGTGATGTATCTGGGACAGTTCGTCGAATGCGGGCCTGCCGCCGTGGTCCTTTCCAACCCGCGGCACCCCTATACCCGTCTGCTGCTCGACTCTGTCGCCGAGGTCGGACGGGGTGCCGCGGCCGAGCGCATCGTCGACGCGAGCGAACTGCCGTCGAACCGTCACCTGCCGTCGGGGTGCTTCTTCCGCGACCGCTGCCCGGACGCGGCGCCGGGGTGCGAGCGGCCGCAGCATCTCGTCGCGCCGCGCGGCGATGCGGTGCGGCAGGTGCGTTGTCACGTTGCCGCGGCCGGCCCCTGACGTTGCGACGATTGCTACCGCGACGGGGTGCCCGAAGCGGCCGAACGGAAACTCACGGGATTCTCTGCTTCAACGCACCGTGCTGCCGACGACGCTCAGCGCCGCCTCGATTTTGTCCATCGCCCCCTCCAAGGTCTCGCGCAAGGCCATCGCGACGCCGAACGGATTGTCGTCGCAGGCGGCGACCCGGGGCGAGGAGCGAAGCAGCTCACGGAAACCGCTGATCAGCGCGCGCATCGCTCCGACCGTCTCGCGTTTGACCGCGTCGGGGTCGATACTCACTTGGTTGACGAGATCCATGAGATCGTCGCGGTAGCTTTCGGTGATTGAGGCCAAACCGAAATCGGCGATATCTTCGAGATCGTCGTCTTCACTGTTCAGCAAAGCGGTGCGAAGCGAAGAGAGCTGGTGCTCGATCGAGGCCACGGCCTGTCGCCACGCCTTCGCCGCCGGTTCCCATTCGTCGGCGAAGGACCACGCTTTGGGCGCTTCCGCCGCCCTTTCAGCGGTGTCGTCGATGGCTGCGGCGCCTTCGGCTTGAAGTCGCCGCAGCAATGGTTCGGCGGCGTCGGCGTTTTGGCTTCGCATCGCCGCGACACAGTCCCGGAACAGGGTCTGGAAAAGTGCAGCGCGATCCGGATGCGCCTTCGTCAGGGCGCGCAGAGGATCGGCCAGCGTTTCCAAGGTGACGCGGATCGCCTCCAGCCGTTTCTTGTCGGCCCCCTCGTCCAAGACCGCCGTTTCCTCGTCGTCGTCGAACTCCGTGTTGTCCGGCCCCAGAACCCTCACCTTGACCGCAAGTTCGTGCTCCTTGAAATACCGCAACAGCGCTTTGCGCAGATCCGACGGCGGCTTGGCGGCGCAGGCGAAGGTTGCAAGAGACCCCGTCACGGACACCATGCCGCCCGCACCCTTGGCCGCGTGGTTCTCCGCCCGTACCAGCTTCACGAGCCGTTCCCACTCATAGCGCCGATGCAGAAGCAGAAGGTTGAGATCGGGCGTCTTGCCGTAGCCGAACGCGAACGGAATTTCGCGCTTGCGGGCGGCAGCGAGGCATTTCACCAGCAGCGCGGTCGAAAACGGCCCCTTGTCGTCGTCGTCCTCCTCCTCGCTCTCGCCATCCCGGTGGGTGCTTCTCATGTCTTTGGCGTTTTGCGTATCCTTGGGGTCCGGCTGTACGGGCGTTTGGCTCGCGGCCTTGGACTTGTCGTCGCCCGCGTCCGGCTCCTTCACCGCGACCTTGAAGGGGGGGCGAACCCAATGGGCCCATTCCTTCAGCGCCGCCTCGACGCGGTTACTTTGCCCGCCTTCGCAGGTGAAGAAGGCCGTACCGCCGTCGATCTGCACCTGACCCCAAAATCCCTTGTTCATGCCATCCCGCTTCAGATCGTCGAAAAGCTTGTTGCCCGCGCGGTGCGGGTCGGCGATGAGGGCATGGCTGTCCGGCGTCTTCCCGAAACCGAAAGCAAAGCCCGCGGGGGTGTTTCGGGCGGCTTTGATCGTGGCGATAAGGTCTGGCATGGCGAAACCCCGTCATCGGGTCAGAGTAAAGAAAAACAAGGCGCTGTTCGCAAACCGCATCGACCCTCAAGCTCCCATTGCGGCACCCCGTCAGAAGGTCGATATCACACAGCCAACGGCGAAAGCTCTTGCGGCCCATGAAGGTAAAACGTCTACATTTCCACCATGCTATCAGAGATCAATGTGTTTTTAGAACAGAGCCAATTTGTATTTTTTATTGATTTCTATGATAACATAGGTACACGAAGTCTCGAAAGAATAAGACATATCTTCGATATTACGATAGCATTCTTTTGCTATCTCTTTAAGGGTCACGTAATCTTTTATTAGCGCTTCATTAACTTCAGAGTCGGACGGTGTTGGCATTTTTCCAGCAATAGAACGTCTTTTTATCGAAAAACATTTCGCGCTTTTGTACAATAAGCATGCATTTTCTGCAAAAATGTAAAGATATTGTAACTGCTCACGTCCCGGCTATGGCGTGACCGGGACGGCGCAGCGACCGATAATGTCCTGGACGGCCTGGAGGGCGGTCTTTCCGTTGAGCCTACCGGTGGCGATAACGGAAACGGTGGCGGCATAGAGCCTGGCACCCCAATGGGACCGGAAGCATCCGGTGACTTTTCGAAAGATGACGGAGGGCCTCAGCGCCCTTTCGCAACCATTGTTGGT
>JARLIO010000090.1 GCA_031291675.1 Azospirillaceae bacterium | reverse complement strand
TTCGGCAAAGCTCGCCATTGGCAACCGGTCGAAAGTAGGTAAAGGATCGCATTGAACACTTCGCGAAGGTTCACCGATCGGTGCCGACCGTGCCGCTTGCCCGGGGGAATCAGCGGCTCAATGAGAGACCACTCGAAATCCGTCACGTCGCTCGGGTAGCGGCCGCCCTTTCTATCGTACAACTTGCGATTCTCGTTAGTCCACACAACCAACCTCCGCAAAGCCCATGTCCGAGAGAATCATAAACGATTCCAATGACTCAAGCTTTTTCCGGACCGACACCTACAGGGTGTTGCTATTATCGTGAATTTCTAAAAATTGTACTCATCATTTTCGTTAGGTATAGTACTTGGAGTCGGTCGTTTGTAATCATCGTCAGATAAACCCTTCGTTATGTCCTCTCCGTCGTCGTCATAGACTGTGAACCCGTCGTTATCATCATCTTGATTTCTTGGGCCTGAATTAATATCATCTCCATATTGTCGAGAAATCGTATGTGTATCAATGTGAGTGCTACGCCTGAGAGGCAGAAAGAACCATCTAGGGTTTGTGGCTGCCTCCCGACGGCAACCCCTGCATAGCTCCGGTTGTTGAGTAGTAGGCGAACGGAAAACCCCGAAAGGCCGGGGCTGGCGTGCCTCGCCTAGGGCTCGGCACCTACTGGCGGTTCGACCTGGCCGCGCAAAGCGCGGCGATGACGGTCGAATCCGCCAGGCTGCGCCGCCGGAGCGTGTGGCTTTTCGCATTCGGGGTGACGGTTGCAAGGGTGGTGGATCACGCCGGATAGCCGATCTTGTCACAAACGGTTCACACCCGATTGACATAATAGTCTATTAAATATATGAACGTAGTAGAACAATTGACAACGGCAATTTGTTGCTTCTGAGCGGAACGAGGGATCGAGCACCATGAGGATCATAAGAAAGCTCTTTGCCATTGCCGTGGGCGCCGTTTTGAGCGCCGGCATCGTCAGCGCCAACGCCGCCGACAAGAAGGTGGTGGTCGGCTATCAGACCGACGCCTTGCCGTCATCGGTCGGCATCGCCAATGGTGATTTCGTCAAGACCACCGGTTACCAGATCGATTTCCGCCGCTTTGACTCCGGTGCCGATATCTTCGCGGCGATCGCCTCGGGTGATGTCCAGATCGGCTATGTCGGGTCAAGCCCCTTTGCCGCCGCGACCTCGCGCGGTCTGGACGTCAAGGCGTTCTACCTCGCTTCGATCTCCGGTCTTGACGAGGCACTGGTCGTCCGCAATGGCTCGGGTATCGAGAAACTTTCGGACATCAAGGGCAAGAAGCTCGCTGCCGCGCCGGTCTCCACCGACCATTACCAACTTCTCGCCCTGATCGGGAGCCTGGGGCTCACCGAAAAGGACGTTCAGGTCTTTGCGATTCCGCAACCCGACATCGTCGCCGCCTACAATCGCGGCGATATTGATGGTGGCTTCGTCTGGGATCCGGCGTTGACCGAATTAAAGAAAAACGGCAAGATTCTGGTGACCTCGAAAGACGTCGCCGACAAGGGCGCACCAACCTTCAGCGCCTGGGTCGCCAGCGCCGCGTTCGCCAAGGACAATCCCGGATTTCTGAAAGACTTCGCCAGCGTCATCGAGAAATATTCCAGCTCGTTTGCCACGGACAAGGCGGCCTGGGGGCCGGACAGCGAAAACGCCAGGCTGCTCGCCAAACTGGTTGGTGGCACGCCCGAAAATCAGGCGGCGGCGCTGAAGAATTTGTCGCTGCTTCCGCTTGACGTCCAGGCATCGGATGCGTGGCTTGGCGGGGGCGACAATTCGGGCGTCGCCAAGATCCTCAAGGGGACCGCGATTTTTCTCAAGGACCAGAAGAAAATCTCGGACGTCCTGCCCAGCTATGCCGCTTTTACCACATCGGACGTCGTGCTTGCGCTGAAGCGGTGATCACGGCCTCCCGGCCGGGGGGCGGCCGCAGCCGGCCCCCCGAGACCCGCTCCTGACACCCGGTGAGGAAGGAGGACCCATGCTTCGTGTCGACCATGCGAGCGTTTATTTTGCCGCGCGGGACAAGCGGACGATCCATGCCCTCGACAAGGTTTCGCTGACGATCCCCGAGGGCAGTTTTGTCGTCGCGCTCGGGACTTCGGGATGCGGCAAGTCGACGCTGCTCAACGCCATGGCCGGGTTCCTCCCCCTCTCTGAAGGCTCGATCACCCTGGACGGCCGCGCGATCGACGGACCCGGGGCCGACCGCGGCGTCGTCTTTCAGAAAGACACGCTTCTGCCCTGGAAGTCCGTCCTCGACAATGTCGCGCTGGGGCTGAAATTCGCCGGTGTTTCCCGTGCCGCGCGCCAGGAACGGGCCCGCGATCTTCTCCGTCTTGTCGGACTGGAGGACTTCGCCGACGCCGCCCCCTACGAGCTCTCCGGTGGCATGCGCCAGCGGGTTGGCATCGCCCGGGCGCTCGCCCCCGATCCCGCCATCCTGCTGATGGACGAACCGTTCGGCGCGCTCGACAGTATGACCCGCGAGCAGATGCAGGAACTGCTGGTGTCGGTCTGGCAGCGCTCCGGCAAACGGATCTTCTTCATTACGCACTCCATTGAGGAGGCCCTGTTCCTCGGCACCCAGGTGATCGTCATGTCACCGCGTCCCGGGCGGATCGTTGCCCGGTTCGATCTCGACTTCGTGAAGACCTTCGTCCGCGATCGCGATGAACGGGCGATCAAGACATCACCGCTTTTCGCCGCGCTGCGCGAGGAGATCCGCGCCATCGTCCATCAGTCCGAGGATTTGCGGAGGGCCGCGGAATGACCACTATCATCGCCCAGGACATCGTGACGGCCTCCGACCCGACACCGGTTCCCCGTCTGGTGAAGATGCGCGGCTTTGGCATCGGCGAAGGTTCCACCGTCACCATCAGCCTCGTCACTGCGATCACGCTGCTGATCCTGTGGTGGGTCGTCGCGCAAACCGGTCTCGTCGCCCACCTGTTCCTGCCGACACCGGCCGAAGTGGTGTCGGCGGCAGCGGCGATCTTCCAGGATGGCTACGCCAACGCGTCACTGTGGGAACACGTCTCGGCGAGCCTGATGCGCATTTTCTCGGCCCTGGTGATCGCCACTGTTTTGGGGATTCCGATCGGTCTTGCCATGGGGCTGAACCGCTGGGCCAAAGGCATCTTCGACACACCGATTGAGTTCTATTGGCCTTTGCCGCCCCTTGCCTACCTTCCCTTGATGATCATCTGGCTCGGCATCGGCGAGACATCGAAGATTACCTTGCTGGCGCTCGCGATGTTCGCCCCCATCGTGCTGTCGGCACAGGCCGGGGTCCGGTCGCTGCCGCGCGAGCGGGTGAACATGGCCCTGTCGCTGGGGGCGACCCGCCTTCAGCTTTTTCGTGAAATCGTGCTCCCATCGGCGCTACCCGAGATTCTCACCGGGATCCGCATTTCGCTCGGCGTCGGCTGGGGCACGCTGGTTGCCGCGGAACTGATCGCAGCGACCCGGGGCATTGGTTACATGATCATGTCGGCTTCGCATTTCCTGGCGACCGACGTCGTCTTCGTCGGCATCGCCGTCATTGCCACCTGCGCTTTCACCTTTTCACTGGCGATGCGCCTGATCGAACGCTGGCTGGTGCCATGGAAGGGGAAAAGCTGATTTCCTCGGTGGACACATTCATTCAGCCCTGGCGACTCTGGTGCAAACATGCCGGTCGGCGGAAGGGCTCGGCATCGCCTTCAGCGGCACCGCAGCAATCATGCATGCTCTTGACCACGCCCCCTCGCTCCAAGCCCCCTCGCCCCAAGGAGGTTCCCCATGCGCTCGACCCACATCAGATCCGCATTCCAGCCTGCCGCCCTTGCCCTGATCCTGTCGTCGCTCGTTTGCCTGGCGCCGTTGTCTCCGGTCTTCGCCCAAGCGATCACACCCGTCGCCGCCGCGACCGACGATGCCGCCCTGGTCGCAGCCTTGCAGGGCCCATGGCGTTCCCCGGCAAACCGGGCGCGTGATGCCGATCGCCACCCCCGGGACTCGCTCGTGTTTTGGGGCCTGAAACCCGGCGACACCATTGTCGAGGTCGAACCCGGTGCCAGGGGCTGGTGGACCGAAATCCTGGCGCCCTATGCCAAGGCAACCGGTGGCACCTATGTCGCGGCCTTGCCGGACCGCGGCCAGGCCAACCCGGAGGAAGATCCCGAGCCCGCCCACATCGCGTTCTGGAAGGGCGTGGCGGACCAATCGATCTTCGGCGCCGTCAAGGCCTACGATTTCGGTCGAAACAACACGACGGCGATCCCCGCCGCCTCCGCCGATCTGGTTCTGGTGGCCCGCGCCTTTCACAATTGGGCCCGTCAGGGCGACACGACCGACGTCTATCTCCGCGCCTTTTTCACCATCCTGAAGCCGGGCGGCATTCTGGCCGTGGAACAGCATCGGGCCCCGGAGGGCAGCGATCCCCGGGCCGGAACCGGCTATGTCCCGGAATCCTATGTCATCGACGCGGCACAACGCGCCGGCTTCATCCTCGACGCCCGATCGGACATCAACGCCAATCCCAAAGATACCCGCGATCACCCGTTCGGGGTCTGGACACTGCCACCGACACGGCGCAGCGCTGCCCCCGGTCAGCCCCCGGATCCCGACTTTGATCACCGCAAATATGACGCCATCGGTGAATCCGATCGCATGACGCTGCGTTTTCACAAACCGGCATAGGATCAACGCCGACGGTCTGGATTGCCGCGCCGTCCTCCCGGCTTGCACCGGTTCTCATTCTGGCGAGGAAGCGTTGGGCTTTCGCCCAAACCCAACGGGGGCCATGCCCCAGCGCCCGTCGGCCTATCCCGCACAAAATTCGCGATCAAACGCGTCTTGCGGCCAGCTCACACGAGTAATCGTGACACGATATCCGCGTAAACGTTATCAACTGCCGGGTTGGAGCCCCTACCTGCGGTGATGGGCGCGCCGCCCCAATGTCATGACGGCGTTGTGGTTAAAGGAAAATGTATCGCGGCGGCCATGAGATTTCGCCACACTGCATAGGCGGTGTTTTCCCTTTCAGATTATCTTTATATCATTTATGATTTTGACTGATCCCGCATGGTTGAATGCCGCTCGCGGCCGCGGACCAACTCTCGCCGCGAGAATATCGAGAAAGATATTCGGATATGCAAAAGGAAATTGAATACGTCTCCTCATCATTTTACAAAAGCCCATTGTTGTATTCTGTGCTCACAGTTCTCTTCATCATGCTACTCGGCAGCGGCTATTCAATCTACGGCGACTATCGATCGACAGTCGGTTCGCGCTATGCCTTGGTCCGCGATATATCAAAACTTGTTGAGGACAACATTCGCCGGACCGTTGGCGATGCCAACGCGGCCCTCAACCTCGCTGACAAAATGATCGAACGGGCCGGCGGCCTTTCGGCGATTGCCGATCGGGAGCATTGGCAACAGTTGCGCGAAATCATTTCCGACGTCGACGGCGGCATGTCCCTATGGGTTTTTGACCACGACGGCAAGGTCGTTCTTGAGTCGGGGCAATTCCCGGCTCGACGCACCGATGCAACAGATCGCGAATTCTTTCAGACAGCCATTAATACAAACACCGTTCACGTCGGGCAGGCTCTTCGGGGAAGAGTTAGCGGCAGTATTTTTTATACGATATCGCGCCCATACTTCAATAACGATGACACTTTCCAGGGTGTCATCGCCATCGCCATGGACACAAATCGACTGACCAATTTTTACGCCATGATGAATTTTGGTTTTGAGCCGCTGATCGAGGTAATCCGCGTCGATGGATCAATCGTTGCCCGACGCCCTGACCTCGATCACTATCTCGACCGGAGCACAAACAATTCAGATATTTCCAGCATCGACCTCCATGTCGCCGAAGGCCAACTGGACTATGTCTCCCCCATGGACCACGTCGAGCGCCTGGCCGCTTATCGCAGGCTGCCCGACTATGATCTGATCATCCTCGCGGGCGTCGCCAATGGAATGGCCTTGAATTCCTGGCGTATACGAACCACAAGAACAGCCGCCATCACCGCCGTCAGCGCCCTACTCAGTCTGGTCGCGTTCGGCGTTATATTTCGAACATTGCGACGATCGCGCCGAACCCGTGCCGTGCTGATTCGCGCCGCGAAAGAAAAGATCCAGATCACCACCAGGCTGACACAGGCGCGGCATGATGGACTGACCGGCCTGCCGTCACGCAATCTGTGGCTGGAAATGGCTGACGCGACGGTGGCGCGCTGCCGAACGGAACAGCTTTGCCTTGCTTTCCTGTTTATCGATCTGGACAATTTCAAGGCCGTCAATGATCGCCATGGCCACGATCAGGGCGATCGCGTCCTGAAAGCGGTCGCCGAGATTTTACGCGTGTCGCTCCGCGAGACCGACATTGCCGGCCGATTGGGCGGCGACGAATTCGCCATTTTCACCGTCGCCCCCGGAACCGCCATCCGCCAAAAATCGCAACTGATCGCCGACAGAATCATCGAGAAAATCAAATTGATCGGCTTTGGCATCGGCTGCAGCATCGGCGTTTCTGTCTTCCCCGTCGATTGCACCGACCTGAGCGATGCTTTGCTCAAAGCCGATAACGCCATGTATGTCGCAAAGCGCTTGGGAAAATGCCGATGCGTTTTCTATGAGGAAACCATCAAAACCGGCATCTCCTGATCCGCCGGCCGGTTGCCGGGCATCCCTTTGCCGGTAGGATCAAAAACCGACCGACCGCACACCAAACAGCCCGCGACCCGGCAAGGGTGCAGGCTGTTCAGAATGCCGCGATGGGGGAACCCCGGGGGCCTGAGGCCCGCCGTGATCCGACCGGGCGACACGCGCAGCGCCGCCCGATCGATCGGAACACGCGCCGCTGTCAGGCGGTGGCGTCGTCCTTGGCCATGCCGCGACCGGTGGTGCGTTCGCTGATCCGGGCAGACTTGCCGCGACGGTCGCGCAAATAATAGAGCTTGGCGCGGCGGACATCGCCCTTGCGCACCAGCTCGATGCTGTCGATCCGCGGGCTGTACAGCGGGAAAACACGCTCCACGCCTTCGCCATAGCTGATCTTGCGCACCGTAAAGGAAGAGTTCAGGCCGGCATTGCGCCGGGCGATGCAAATCCCCTCATAGGCCTGGATCCGCTCGCGCGTTCCTTCGACGACCTTGACATTGACCCGCAGCGTGTCGCCCGGCGAAAAGACCGGAACCGCGCGAACCGCGGTCAGCTTCTCGATCTGCTCCTGTTCGAACTTCTGAATGATGTTCATCGCACCTTACCCCATCGAACCTTGGGTGCGCCGTCCCGGCGGACCCCCATGTTGAAACCTGTCGGCCGGACGGTTCATCGAACCCGCCGACCCTGATGTCATTCCTGCCGGTGGCCGGTGGCCCGCCGGTATTGTGCCCAGAGGTCGGGGCGCCGCTCACGCGTGACCCGTTCCGCCTCGGCCAGGCGCCAGGTCCTGACCTTTTCGTGATGGCCGCTCAGCAGCACCTCCGGCACCACCCGGTCCTGCCATGCGGCCGGCCGCGTGTAGTGGGGATATTCCAGCAATCCCCGCTCGAAACTTTCCTCGCCCGTGGTCTCATCGTTGCCGACCACGCCTGGAAGCAAGCGCACACAGGCGTCGATCAGAACCATGGCCGCCGGCTCGCCACCCGACAGCACATAGTCGCCAATGCAGATCTGCTCGACCGCCTGCGCCTCGAGCACCCGCTCGTCGACCCCTTCGTAGCGACCGCAAAGCACCGTGATCCCCGAGGGCGCCGCGGCCAGTGCCCGAACGCGCGCCTGGGTCAGCAACGACCCGCGGGGCGTCAGGTAAATCACCGGCGTCTGCCGCCCGGCACCCGGTGGACCGGCCGTCTCCGTCACCGCGGCGTCGATAACGTCAGGCCGCATCACCATGCCGGGACCGCCCCCGAACGGCGTATCGTCGACGGAACGGTGTTTATCGCGTGCAAAACCGCGAATGTCCACCGTTTCAAGGGACCAGATCCCCTTTTCCAGCGCCCTGCCGGCGAGGCTCTGACCCAGCAGCCCGGGAAACATCTCGGGAAACAGGGTCAGCACCCGAACCGGCCAACAATTATCGCCGCGATCGTCCAGCCCGGTCACGATCCGCCCTCATCCGGCCCGGGCGCAGCATCGTCGGGCCCGGATGAATTTTCGGCGGATGGCGGTGCCGGCGGATCCAGCCAATCGACCGGCGGATCGATCACGATGCGGCGCCCCGGAATATCGACCACCGGAACCGCCGCCAGGGTGAAAGGCAACAGCGCCGAGCCTCCGCCTGCCAGCGCAATTTCGACGACGTCGCCGGCGCCGAAATCATGAAGCGCCACGACCTGGCCGCACCGTTCCCCGGTCTCCTTCTCGACCGCCAATCCGATCAGATCGGCGTGGTAGAATTCATCTGGTTCGGGTTCGGGCAGTGCCGAACGGTCGATATAGAGCCGGGTTCCCCGCAGGGCCTCGGCCTGATCGCGGTCGGTGACGCCTTCGACGCGGGCAATCCAGTGTTCCACCCCCGACGAGATCAGGGCGATACGGAATTGCCGTTGCCCGGTTTCGTCGCCGAGCACGCCATATTGGCTGATCGCCGCAGGATCGACGGTGAAGCTTTTCAGCTTGACCTGACCACGGACCCCGTGGGCGCCAACGATCGCGCCGACGCAAACCTTGTCGGCTGGCGCGGGCACCGGCAAAGTCGGGACGGGCTCGGGGGTGGTGTCGCTCATCGCGGAAAACCCTGTTGGCAGCGGATCGGACGCGGGCTCAGGCCTCGGCGGCCACCTTCGCGGCCGCAGCCTCAGCGGCCTTCAGGCGTTCCTGGGCCTTGGCCTTGGGCGCGGACTTCTTGGGCGTCACCGCCCGCACCGGCGCCGGCACCAACTCGGCGCGGGCCAGGAACAAGGTAACCCGCTCGGTCGGCTGCGCACCAACCGACAACCAATGCTGGATCCGATCCGCCTTCAGCGTCACGCGATCCGGATGCTCCTTCGCCAACATCGGGTTGTAGGTGCCAACCTTCTCGATGAAACGGCCGTCGCGAGGATTGCGGCTGTCGGTAATGATGATGCTGTAGAAGGGACGCTTCTTGGCGCCGCCGCGGGTCAGACGAATCTTGAGGGCCATGAAAAAACGCTTTCTCTTCGGTTTGTTGGTGGGTTTCTCTTGAAGTGTTTGTTGGTGGACGTTTCGGAGACCGGGGCCGCGGGGCTACATCTTGGGCAGCAGACCGGCCAGGCCCTGGCGCATCAACCCCTTTTTGCCCAGCTTCTTGACCTGCTTCATCATCTGCTGCATGTCCTGAAACTGCTTCAGCAACCGGTTGACATCCTGAACCGTGGTCCCCGAACCCGTGGCGATCCGCCGGCGTCGCGACGCATTCAACAGCTTGATGTCGCGACGTTCCGCCCGGGTCATCGAGCTGATGATGGCTTCCTGACGCTTCAGCATGCGCTCGTCGACATTGGCGTCCTTGAGCTGGTTCTTGATCTTGCCGATCCCGGGCAGCATCCCCAGCATGCCCTGCATGCCGCCCATCTTGCGGATCTGGCGCAATTGCGAGGCCATGTCGTCGAGATCAAAGCCGCCCTTCTCCATCTTCCGGGCCAGCTTCTCGGCCTCTTCCTGATCGATCGACTCGACGGCCTTCTCGACGAGGCTGACGACGTCGCCCATCCCCAGGATCCGGCCCGCGATGCGGTCGGGATGGAAGGTTTCAAGGGCATCGACCTTTTCGCCGGTGCCCAACAGCTTGATCGGCTTGCCGGTGATCTGGCGCATCGACAGCGCGGCACCGCCGCGGGCATCACCATCGATCCGGGTCAGGACGATGCCGGTGATGCCGAGCTGCTGTTCGAAATTCGTCGCCACCGTGACCGCGTCCTGGCCGGTCATCGCATCGACGACCAGAAGGGTCTCCACCGGTGCGGTGGCGTCACGGACCGCCGCAACCTCGGCCATCAACTCGGCATCGATCGCCAGCCGGCCCGCGGTGTCGAGCATGACGACATCGTAGCCTTCGAGGCGACCGGTGGTCATGGCGCGCCGCGCGATCTCGACCGGTTGCTGTCCGACAATGATCGGCAGAGTCGCGACCCCGACCTGTTCGCCCAGCACCCGCAACTGTTCCTGGGCCGCCGGCCGCCGGACGTCGAGCGACGCCATCAGGACCTTTTTGCGGTCCCGGGTCTTCAGCCGCAGGGCGATCTTCGCACTGGTCGTGGTCTTGCCCGAGCCCTGCAATCCGACCATCAGGATCGGCACCGGCGCCACCGCGTTGAGATTGATCTCCACGCCTTCGGTGCCCAGCATCTCGATCAGATGATCATGGACGATCTTGATCACCTGCTGACCCGGGGTCACCGAGCGCAGAATGTCCTGACCGACAGCGCGTTCCTTGACCGATGCCACGAACTGCTTGACCACCGGCAAGGCGACGTCGGCCTCGAGCAGCGCGATACGAACCTCGCGCAGCGCGGCGGACACGTCCTCTTCGCTCAGCGCGCCCCGTTTGCGCAGCCGATCGAAAATATCGCCCAGTCGTCCGGTCAGCCCTTCGAACATACGGTCAACCTGTTCCTGCCCTCCGGGTACCACAGCAGCCCCGTCCGGCCTTGAATTCCGATCCGCTCTGCCGTGCGCATAAACGAAAACGAGCCAGTGCGCGAAACTCGCGGGCTGGCTGAGCGCCCTGGGGCGCCATTCACGTTCCTGCTTTTGACAGGCGGGCGTCTCATGTATCGGCCCCGACCTCCCTTGTCAAGTTAAACCGCGTCAAGTCAAACCGCGCGGCGGCAGGAGTTCTCATTTTGGCGACGAAGCGTTGGGCTTTCGCCAAAACCCAACGGGGGCCATGCCCCAGACCTCTTTGTTTTTGTCAAAATAGAGGAGGTTCGGGGTTCACCCCGAGCGGGTGCGGGCGGCAGCCCGCGGGCCGACGCTCAAGCGGATCACCGGCCTTGACGCGGCGACGCGGTGCCGCGAACGTCAAATCATTGTTGTTGACCGCGAAAACTGGTACGCCGCACCCATCGGCGGGACGGTCTGGCCGGCCCTGTAGTCCCGGCCCGCGTCGATGGCGGCGGCCGAAGGCCCAAATCCGAATTCGAGGACTGTGTGCATGCTGACCGCGTTGATCCTTCGCATCGTTGAGACCAGTGCCCGCCGCGCCGTCTGGATTGTCGCGGTCGCGCTGCTGGCCACGATCATGATCGGGAGCTACGCGGCAGACCACCTGTCGATCGATACCGACGTCAACAAGCTGATCGCCGCGGATTTGCCCTGGCGTCAACGGGACGCGGCGTTCGACCGCGAGTTTCCGCAATACACCGACCTGCTGGCGATCGTGGTCGACGGCAGCAGCCCCGATCAGGTCGACGATGCCGCAGCCGCCCTGGAAGCCAAGCTGAACCAGCGGCCCGATCTGTTCACCACGGTGCGACGCCCCGATGCCGGAACCTTCTTTGAGCAGGACGGCGTCCTGTTCCTGTCGACCGCGGAGATCCAGGCGACACTCGATCAGGTGATCCAGGCGCAGCCCATGCTGGCGGCGCTGACCGCGGATCCCAGTCTGCGCGGTCTGCTCGGCGCCATGGACCTGTTCCTTTCGGGGATCGCGCAGGGTGCTGCCGATCGCAGCGTCCTTGACGTGCCGCTGACCGCGATCGCCGACACGGTTCAGTCCTGGCGTGACGGCCAGCATCGGCAAATGTCGTGGCAGACACTGCTGACCGGCCAGAAGCCCCGGTCCGAGGAGTTGCGCCGCTTCATCCTGGTCCAGCCCCGGCTCGATTTCAGCCGGCTGATGCCCGGGGAGGAAGCCAGCGATTATGTCCGCGGCGCCGCCCAGGTCCTTGGTCTGACCCCGGACCGCGGTGTCCGGGTTCGCTTGACCGGAGAAATCGCGCTCGGCGACGAGGAGTTCGAGACGATCGCAAGCGGCATCGTCCTTACCACCTTGTGCTCGGTTTCACTGATCGGCATCATCCTGGTCCTGGCGCTGCGCTCGTGGCGCCTGATCGTGCCGATGCTCGTGACCCTGGTGATGGGCTTGACGGCGACGATGGGCTTCGCCGCCTTCGCCGTCGGCAAATTGAACCCGATTTCCGTGGCCTTCTCGATCATGTTCATCGGGATCGCGATCGACTTCAGCATCCAGTTCGGTGTTCGCTACCGCGACGAACGCCATCGCCATCCCGAGGGCATGGACGCGATGCGCGCAACCGCCCGCAATGTCGGAACCTCGCTGCTTGTCGCCGCTTTGGCGACGGCCGCCGGCTTTCTGTCCTTCACGCCGACCGCCTATATCGGCGTGTCCCAGCTCGGCCTGATCGCGGGCGTCGGCATGATGATCGCGGTCATCTTGAATCTCACGGTCCTGCCCGCGCTGCTGACGCTGTTGCATCCGCCTGCGGAACCGGCAACGGTCGGTTTCGGCTGGCTGGTGCCGGCGGACCGCTGGCTGCTGCGCCGCCGCCGCCTCGTCACGGCCGGGTCGGTGCTGCTGACGCTGCTGGCCATCGGCACCAGCACCCGCCTGAGCTTTGATTTCAACCCGCTCCATCTGCGCGATCCGCATACCGAATCCGTTGCCACGCTGGTCGACTTGATCGCGGATCCGGCGACAACGCCTTACACCATCGACGTCCTGGCGCCGTCGCCGGCCGAGGCGGCGCGGTTGGCGGCGCGAATCGACGCGTTGCCCTCGGTGTTCCGGACAATTCAGATCAACAATTTCGTCCCCGAAGACCAGGAACCAAAACTGGCGCTGATCGAGGATGCCGCGGCGCTGCTGGCGCCGACGCTGCAGCCGCCCGCAAGCACCATCCCCCCCGACGTCCCGGCGCTGCGCCTGGCGATGACCCGGACCGCAATACAACTGCGTGCCGTCGGCGGCGCCGCCGAACTGCGTTTGGCCGCCCAACTGGACGATGCCAGCAGCGCGGAGCCGTCGCGGATCGAACAACTGGCCCATGCCGTGGTCGGCAGCCTGCCCAATCGCCTCAAAGCGCTGCGATCAATGCTGAGCGCCCAGCCGGTGACGCTGGACACGCTGCCCGCGCCCTTGCGGCGCGATTGGGTCGCGGCCGACGGCAAAGCCCGGATCGCCGTGTTCCCCAAAGGCGATTCGAGCAACAATGCGGTGTTGCGCCAATTCGTCGCGGACGTCCGCAGCGTCGTGCCCGACGCCGGCGGTCCTTCGATCTCGCTTCAGGAATCGGCCAATACCGTTACGACCGCCTTCGTCCGGGCCGGGATTTTCGCGGTGGTCGCGATCACGCTGCTGCTGAGCCTGCTGTTGCGGCGTGCCCGCGATGTCGCGCTGGTCGTCTGTCCGCTGCTGCTGGCCTGTGCCTTGACAACGGCATTGTCCGCGGCGCTGGGCCTTGCCATCAATTTTGCCAACATCATCGCGCTGCCGTTGCTGCTGGGCGTCGGCACCGCCTTCAACATCTACTACGTCGCCAACTGGCGGCGCGGTGAAACCCATCCGCTGGCCTCGGCGACAACACGGGCGATCCTGTTCAGCGCCCTGACCACCGGCGCCGCATTCGGCAGCCTGGCCCTGTCACCCCATCCCGGGACCGCGTCGATGGGCGAGTTGCTCAGCCTGTCGCTGGCCATGACCCTGCTTTCGACCTTCCTGGTGCTGCCGGCCTGGCTCGGGCCAGCGCCCACCACAACCGCCCCGGCGCCGCAGACCGCGATCGCGATCGGCACCGACGCTGCAGTTAAGGGGCAGAAGATCCCATAACCCCGGTTTTTCGCCTGTCGGCGTCACCCCGGCTCCAACGCGCGCATACGTCGTTGGCCGCGATCGACGAAGCGAGCGCGCCAGCGATCCGTATCGGCGCCGCGCGGTGCGCAGGATTGGGTGTGGTTCCGTGAGGATCATCGATCAGGCGTGAATGGTGCATCCGATTCTCGGAACGAGATATTTTACTACGCCATCTTTACGGGTATTCCGTTGCCTTTCTCCGCCGGCTTCGCGTATTTCGCGATCATTTTCAGCCGACCAGATAGGTCTTTAGGGTGTCATTTGCGCGTCATGGAGCATTTTTTGGGCTCATTGCGCGCAGTGATACAATGTACTTTACGCCATCATTCCGTTCATTCAATTTAATATCGGATTGGTTATCGAACCTTTATCCCTGCATGGTAGAGGGGCGGGAGCACCCTATCGGGACACGCGTTTCTGCCATCATGGTGCATGATTATTGCTTTCTTTTTTGCGTTGCGATATGGCGATGCTGCCATCGCGCTTATCTCGAATACTTGTCACCATAAATTGCTTCTCTAGAAATATAGGAAAGATTAACGATACGACATCTTGTTTGTTTTGTGAGACTTTGTCCATGCAACGATACTGATGGATGATTCATTATGCCACTTATTGCCGAACTCATTTTTGATGTTGTTGTTATGAGTTTTATGGGACTTTTTCTTCCATTTGTCACTTGGCGCTCGATAGCATCTATTCTAGCAAGGATATTTACTGAGAATAATGCAAAGATAATATCTCTCTTTTTTGTTATGATCGCTGCAATAATTGCCATTTCAGACAATTATACGTCATCCGTCAATAAGTTCCAATACATCCGATACAGAGTAGAACTGTTCTTTTCTGACACCAACGTATCCTCGTCATCTTCATCCATCGGCGATATTACCTCGTTATGGTATCGTCTCGTTAATAATTTTCCTGCGAATGATGATAGGGACAAAGATCTACTGTCGAAAGCAGTTGATGATTTCAGTCCGCCTGACGTCAATGAGCTAACGCTTTTGCAATCCGAAAAGCTTCTCTTTGCAAGAGATTTTGCTTATGCGTGGAAACGGAAACGATTTGATATATGGCAAAATACAGTTACCGTTCACCCAAATGATGAGCTCACCACCATGGCAAGATATGAAAGAGATCGTTTATTACGTCAGTAACAAATTACCGTTTACGCACACAAAACATTTCATCTTCGCCTGACATAAATTACGGATTTCCTATTTTGTCGGGTTGTTGTCGCGCCCCGCATTTCACGACAAGCCCCAATCGAAACGCGATTTCTGGCGGTCAGGCCAACACGCCGGAAATCATTTCCACGACATCCTTAAGCATGACGCCGGTCATCGTGACACCCGGCACCCGCACTGAGGCGTTCTTGGTACTGGCACCCTTGTAAAGCCAGCAGTTCCCGGTCCCACCAACGGCCGACAACTGTCGCCTCACCGTGCCGCCAGCAGGCGGCGCCCTTCGCCGGCTTGCCACAGCACCAGGGCCGGCACGAAAACCATGACATCCCGGGCCCGCCGGCACAAGGCCAGCGCCAAAGCGATCTCGGGCGGCATGCCGACGATGCCGCCCAGCAGCAGGAATCCGCCTTCCTGAACCCCGAGCGCACCCGGGATCACAAAGGCGGCGCTGGCAACCGCCTGGATCAGCGATTCGATCAACACCGCCTGGACCACGCTGAGCGGAAAGCCGAGAAAGCGGCAGGCCAGCCAGATTTCCAACGACGCCGCCGTCCAACCCGCAAGCTGCCAGGCAAAACTCACCACGACCCGGCCGGGTCGGCGATAGCTGAGACGAATGGCGCTGTCGAACCGGGCGCCGCTGCCGGCCAACACCGCCCAACGCTCGCCCGCGATGGCGCGGACCAGACGCTGAAACAGGCCAAAGAACCCAATGCGCTGCACCATGATCATCGCGACCAGGATCGGGATCGCCAGCGCCGCGCCGACGCCGACCCGCAACACCAGATCCTGAACATCGCCATAACACAACAGGATCGCCAACCCGATCAGGGTGAACACGAACTGGGTGAAGATCGTGATCGTCATGTCGCTGACCAGACTGGCCACCGCCGGGGCGGAACGCATCCCCTGCTTGATCAGCAACCGTGCGGTCACGATTTCGCCGCCGACCCGGGCCACCGGCAGCAGGCCATTGACCGCCTCACGGACCCAGACCAGCCAGGTGAACGTCCCCAGCGACGGCGGACGGCGGAGCACGGGAACCAGCAACTGCCAGGCCCGGGCGTTCAACGCCATCGGCACGACGTGAAAAGCACTGGCCCAGACGACGCCCCAACCCGCCGCGGCGAGCGCCGCCGCAATCGCCGACCAGCCGTGATCGATCATCAGCCAGGTGGCCAGGGCCAGCCCGATCAGGCCCGCCAGCGTCGCCCAGCGCATCATGGCGCGACCGCGCCAAAGCTGGTCAGGTGAATGCCGAGGGCTGCGACCTGGGCGCGGACCCGCGGGTCCAGCAGGCCGACCAACTCCTCGACATGACGGTAGTCGGGCATCCGCCGCGCCAGATCGGCGGTTCGCTCCGCCGCCGGATGAAAATAAATCTCGGTCAATCCCGTCGCCGGCAGCCGCGGCAACAGGCCCAGCAACCGTTCCCCGGTCATGCGGCCCGACCAATGCAGACCAAAGACCCGGTCGTTGGTCCGCAGCCCGGCGGCGCGCAAGCGACGCCGCAAAAAGCCGACCCAGGGTTGCCACAATCGCACCGCCCATCCCGGCGGGTCAGCGGGATCGAGCGCGCGGATGATCGGCGCCGGCTCCGATGGCAGGCGCACCGAACGCAGCCGGTAATCGCGACCGATTTCAATGATCAACCGGGCCACCGTGGGATGGACATGCATGTGTTTATGAGCGTTGACATGATCGAGCGTCAGGCCGGTGCGGGCAAAGGCGGCAAACTGGGCCGCGATCTCGCGGCGCAGTTGGGCGCGCACCGAGGGCCGCAGATAGAAATCTACCCCCGCCGCACCCTGGTCACGGCGAAACTCGCCGTCGCAACCCACCAGACCGGCGATTTCGGGCGGCGGCAGCAGCGGGATGGCATCGACCAGGGCGAGGTGCAGGCCGACCCGCAAGGTCGGCAAACGACGGGCCCGGGCCACGGCGTCGGCCGCCGCCGGGCCGCCGACCATCAGGCTGGTGCTGGTCAAAATGCCGTCGCGATGCGCCTGTTCGACCGCCTCATTGACCGCAATATCGAGCCCGAAATCATCGGCCGTGGTAATCACATCGATCATGACCGCGCATCCTCACCAGCGGCCGCAGGGCCGCGAAAGCCTCACGGCCGGCGCGGGGCCGTGAAAAACCGGGTCGCACCGGTTTTGACGGGTGCGACCCGATCGATGCCCGGAAATCAGGCGGCGCGTTCGAGCTTGCGTTCCCGCAGGAACTGGAAGAACTCGACGCCTTCGCGCAGGCGGCGCTTCATCATCTCGGGGCTGCGGATCATTTCGCCGACGATCGCACCGATCTTGCGCGGCCGGAAATAGAACCGCTTGTAGAACACTTCGACCGCGGCAAAGATTTCGCTGTGCGACAGATGCGGGTAATGCAGCGGGGCAATCTGCACGCCGCGATCATCGGTCAATTCGGCGTGCCCCGCATCGAGCCAACCATTCTCGACCGCCTGGCGATGCAGGAAAGTGCCGGGATAGGGCGCCGCCAGCGAGACCTGTATCGTATGCGGATTGATTTCGCAGGCGAAACGAATGGTCTCCTCGATGGTCTGCTGGGTTTCGCCGGGCAGGCCCATGATGAAGGTGCCGTGGATCACGATCCCCAGTTCGTGGCAATCCTGGGTGAAGCGCCGCGCCACCTCGATCCGCATGCCCTTCTTGATGTTATGCAGGATCTGCTGGTTGCCGGATTCATAGCCGACCAGCAACAGCCGCAGCCCGTTGGCCTTCAGAACCTCCAGCGTCGCCCGCGGCACATTGGCCTTGGCGTTGCAGGACCAGGTGACACCGAGCTTGCCCAGCTCGCGCGCAATCGCCTCGGCACGGGGCAGATTGTCGGTAAAGGTATCGTCGTCGAAGAAAAACTCCTTGACCTGCGGGAAGGCCTTCCGGGCGTAGGCGATCTCGGCGACAACATTCTCAACCGAACGCGTCCGGTAACGATGGCCGCCAACCGTCTGCGGCCACAAGCAGAAGGTGCAATGCGACTTACAGCCACGGCCCGTATAAAAGGAAATATACGGATGCTTGAGATAGCCGATAAAGTAGTCTTCGATTTTCAAATGCTGTTTGTAGACCTCGGTCACAAACGGCAATTCATCCATATTTTCGAGGGTTGCCCGCTCCGGATTGTGGATGATGTCGCCGGCGGCGTTGCGGAAGCTGAGACCGGTGATATCCTCGAACCGGCGACCTTCGGCAACCTCCTTGATGGTGAAATCGAATTCGTTGCGGGCCACAAAATCGAGCACCGGCGCCGCCTCAAGGCTTTCCTGAGGATTGACGGCGACCTTGGCGCCAACGAAGCCGATCACCAGCTTCGGGTTCTCGGCCTTGAGCGCCTCGGCAACCTTGACGTCGGACCCGAACGACGGCACCGAGGTATGGATCACCACCAGCTCATAGTCGCGGGCCAGGGGCAGCACGTCGGCCATCGTCAGCCGGGCCGGCGGCGCATCGATCAGGCGGCTGCCGGGCACCAGAGCGGCCGGCTGCGCCAGCCAGGTCGGGAACCAGAAGCTCTTGATCTCGCGCCGGGCCTGATAACGTGACCCCGCCCCGCCGTCGAAGCCATCGAACGAAGGCGGTTGGAGAAACAAGGTCTTCATCATGTCACGGGGTCCCTGTCCAAAATCAAATCACCGTTGGCTCTAACACGGAAACGACGGCCACGCCACGCCACCGTCTTGCCGCAAAAGCCGCCGATCAGAAGGCCGAAACTGAGCAGATCACGTGCTGGCACCAACCAGAATGGGGCCATTGCCAAGCCCAGCACGCGGTCGATGACGCGCACCATAACGAGTCGGCACGCAAACGCCAAGCCCAACACCGCCCAGCCCTCCGTCCTGAGGCCAGAAAGCAACAAACCCAGCAGTGCCACCGGCAGCGGATAGGTCAGTGCCGATGCCACCATGTCTACCGGCGCGATCAACCGCATCGTGCGCAGCCAACGCAATTCGCGCTGAAACAATGTCCCGAAATCCGGCTCACTGACAACCGTGTCAACAAGGCAGGGTGCGATGACCACCTTCCGGTTGAGCCGTCGAACCGCCTCCCCGAGGGCATAGTCATCGGCCAGCCGATCCTTGATGGCCGCAAAGCCGCCGAGTTGGGCCAATATCGCGCGGGGCAGCGCCATGGTGGCGCCAAAGCAGCCTTCGCGCGCCCCAACCATCTTGCCGACCAGCACCGCGGGCAGGAAACCATGATTGATGAACAGGGATCCCAGGCGCGCCCAGACCCCCGCGATGGGACGCCCGATATAGAGACACGTCACCAGACCGACCCGCTCGTCAGCGAACGGGGCCGTGACCTGCACCAGATAGTCCGGCGCGACCAGCATGTCGCTGTCCGCGACCACCAGCAGATCATGGCGCGCCATGGCCATCATGTTGATCAGGTTGGAGACCTTGAGATTGGTCCCGTGGATCCGGCCATCGACCACCAGCACCAGATCCGCCTGGGGCAATTCGTCGATCAGCCGCCGGACCACGGCAACCGCCGGGTCATCGGGCCGCGACACCCCGAAAACGATCTGTACCGCGGGATAAGCCTGCACACAGAAACTGCGCAAATTCTCGTAGAGCAGCGGTTCGTCGCCATGAAGCGGCTTCAGGACCGTCACCGCGGGCGACACCGCGGCGCCAGCCACCGGCGGCGTGGTTGCGAATCGGTAGACCGCCCAGGCGGCCAATAACGCGTAAGCGCTCCCGGCGCAGGCGGCAGCCATCAGCGTCCAGGCAAAAAACACCGTCACCGACGACACGAGCCCCCCTTCTGCGATTGTCACAACGATGCACTTCCTATCAGTCGCGCCGCTTTTTGCAACGCCCTGATTGCAAGGGAACGGATCTCAAACGATTGTCTTCGGGTTCGGCTGAACCGGACCGGCGCGCCGCCCGCAAAGGTTCACTGGCCGTTACCGGGGTGGCCGCGGATGATCCCGGGTTTTTGTCGCGTCGAATTCTTAATAGGCTCGCATTGTTAACGGATCCAGTGCTATTGCGACAGAGCGGTGGCGAGCCCATTTTGACAACAAGGCTGACCCACGCGCACGGGCCTTCGGGAAACGTGAGGCCGCGATCCAACGAGGAAGATAATGACTGCAATGCCAAATCAGGGTCATAGCGGACGCGGCGTAAAGGGGCGCTTCGTGACGGTATTGCTGTGCCTGGCGGCGTTGGCCGGCTGCGCGACACCACCGACCGATCCGGCCGCGCGCAAGGCGTTCGAAGCCAACAACGATCCGCTGGAACCAACAAACCGCGAGATTTTTTCGGTCAATTTGGCGGTTGACGACGCCGTCCTGAAGCCGGTGGCCAAGGGCTATCGGGACGCGGTTCCCGGCGAGGTCCGGCTGCGGATTCGCAACGTTCTTGATAATGCCAAGCTGCCGGTCGTCTTCGCCAACCAGGTTCTTGAGGCGCGGATCGACGCCAGCCTGCGGACATTCTGGCGGTTCACGTTCAACAGCACGATCGGCCTGGGCGGCGCCCTCGACGCCGCCACGGATCTGGGCTTGCCGCGCCTCCAGGGCGATTTCGGCGAGACCCTTTACAGTTGGGGCATTCCCGCCGGCCCTTACCTGATTCTGCCGATCCTGGGGCCCTCGAACCCCCGTGACGCCGTCGGGATGGGTGTCGACAGCTATGCCGATCCCTTGGGCATCATTTCGGCCAACAGCGGTTTCTCATGGCTGAACTATGCCCGCGCCGGCGTTGACGGTCTCGACCAGCGGGCAGAAGCGATCGACGCCCTTGATGAGTTGCAGCGCAATTCGATCGATTTCTACGCTCAGTTGCGCAGCATCGTTCGTCAACGGCGCGCGGCCCAGCTCGGCGATACGGCGCCGAACGGTGCCGATTTCTACGACGATCCCGGGGCCGCTGCCCCGGCGCCGTGATTTCGCCGCTGTCGATCGGGGAAAAGCGGGACGGCGGCGCGGGAAACCCTGCTGCCGTCCCGGCGCGGCTTCGCGGCGGGGGTTAACGCCGCAGATCCGTCACGAATACGCAACCCGATTGCAGCTCCAAGTTCATTGTACAGTCTGCGGCCGGTCGTGCTCTTGAAAGCCAACGAACAACACTCGGAGGCGAAACATGACCCCGAAGCCGACTCTTCGCGCGATCCCGACATTGGCTGCGCGACTGATTATTTCTGCACTTTTATTGAGCTCGCTAACGGAAACCGCACGCGCGGCGAGCAGTTTTGCCATAATTTACAATACTGCAAAGAATGATGGTGGTTTCAACGAGAATGCGGTCCAGGGGGCTGCACGTTTTTCGAAGGAAACCGGTATCGACGTCCGCGAGCAGGTCGCGGGAACCCCTGACGATGTCACCCGCGCGCTGCGAACCTTCGCCAACCACGGCATCACCGACATTCTGGTGATGGGCTTCATCAACGAGGCCGCGGTCGCCGCCGCCGCCCATGATTTTCCCCAGGTCCATTTCACGCTGATTGATGGTGTCGTTGACCTGCCGAATGTCCGCTCCGTCCTGTTCCAGGAAGATCAGGCGGCCTATCTCGTCGGCGTTGCCGCCGCCCTGGCCAGTCAGACCGGCAAGGTCGGCTTCATCGGCGGACTGGCGATTCCGCCGATACGCCGGTTTGAATGCGGCTTCGTCCAGGGGGTCCACGCCACACGGCCACAGACCGTGGTGTTGCGGCATTACCTCGGCACCGATTCCTCGGTGTTTCGCAATCGCCCGCTGGGGGTCAGCGCGGGAACCGAAATGCTGCAGCAGGGGGTCGATGTGGTCTTCGCGGCCGCCGGCTTTGCCGGCAACGGCGTCCTGGACGCCGCGGCCAGCGCCGGAAAGCTCGGCATCGGTGTCGACACCAATCAAGACGACCTTCATCCGGGCAGCGTGCTGACTTCGGCGCTGAAGCGTGTCGATGTCGCGGTCTATTCGTCCCTGAAAGACGCCGCCGACGACAAATGGAGCGCGGGCGTCAAGCGCCTGACCCTTGCCGATCAGGGAATCGGCTGGTCGCGCGACCAGAATAACGAAAAGCTGGTCGCCGGGCTGTCCGATGCGGTGGACAAGGCGGCCGCGGCGATCGCCGCCGGCTCGATCACGGTCATCGACTACGAGAACGAACCCTTGTGCAAGCTGGACGCCGCCCCCTGAGGCCGCCACCCGCGGTTTGAAGGCACCATCCCGCTCTCCGCGATGTGAATTTTCATCGCCGAAGAGCGGGGTGAGCCGCCGCGGCCTAGAGCTGTTTTCGATCACGTTGGATCGGAAACAGCTCTAGATCTTTGTCTTGTCGCATTTTCTACGCCCAACCGGAACCCACCTGGTCGGAAAATGCTCTAGTTGCTGCGCGTCTTGCTTTCCAGCAGATTGATGACGTCCGCGGCACTGCCCTTGCGCAACACCGATGCGAATTCGGAACGTCGCGTCGCCAGCTCGCTGACCATACCCGACAAAAAGACATCGATGACCTGCCACGAGCCACCGGGCTCCTGGCGCATCAGGTAATTCAACGCAATCGGCTCGCCATTGGATTGGATCAGCTTGGTCTCGACGATGACGCCGCCGGCGTCCGAGGGTTTCTTGTCCCCGACCTGGAACTTCTCTCCTGAGAAGCCATCAAAGCGATCGGCATAGGTCGAAATCGTGTAACGGCTGAACGCCTCGACCAGGCGCTTCTGCTCGTCCGGCCCGATCGATTTCCAGAACGGCCCGATGGCGATTCGCGTCATCTGGGGCAGATCGAAGACCTGGCGCAGCGTCGGATCGAGCTTTTGATACCGCCCCTGATAGCCCAGCTTGTCGGCATCCTTCATCACCGACAGGAGAACATCATAAAACCCGCTGATGACCTGCCGCGGGTCATCGGATGGGGCAGCCTGCACCGGCACGGCCAGACCGAACATCATGACCAGCGCCAAAACAATTCGTGATCTCATTATTCTCCAGCCTCCAGAACCGCCGCGTTCCTGCCCAGGGCCGCCAAAGCGGTGGCCGTGATGTGCCGGGCGGTCAATCCTGCGGCATCGTATTGCTTGGCCGGCGTGTCGTGGTCAAGCCAAAGGTCGGGCAACACCAGCGGACGGATCTTGAGCCCATGGTCGAGCAGCCC
>JARLIO010000089.1 GCA_031291675.1 Azospirillaceae bacterium | reverse complement strand
CTCGCTCACCGAAGCGGGGACGCGTGTGCTCACCGCTGGTGACGGCGCATCACGCTCACCCGAAGCAGCAACCGCGGTCATCAGACAGGGCAACGCCGCGGGTACCGCCGCGATGCCGAGCAATGCTGCCTCATTCAAACAGGCTTCGGCCAACGCCAGCGTACGGAACCCCTGGCTGCGTTGCGCCGCGGTTAAGCGACTGACCTTGGCTGGCCAGGTGTCGAATGCTTCGTCGTCCATGACCACCAAACCCCTTGAACCGAACGATCCTAGCATCTTCAATAACGAACGCGAATAGAGCCACAGGCTTTGGTAAGCCACGGTGGCGCGGATTGCTCGGCCAGGAGAATCCCTGGAAAGGGCAGGCCGGTGCGTATCAAGGCCGAAGCACGATTTTTCCGAAGAGATCGCCCGCTGCCATTCTTCGATGGGCTTCAGCGGCCTGATCAAGGCGAAGACCTTCATCGATCACAGCTTCGATCGAACCTTCGGCCGTCAACCGGAATAACTCGTCAGCCACGGGCCGGCGGTGGTCGTCGTCGATCGAATTCAGACTGAAGCACATGAGCGAAGGTGACTTATGAAACTCGGCGAAGAGCCGGGCTAAGAGGTCTGCTGGCGGTGGACCGCCGGCGCCGCCACACAAAACATAACGACCGTTCGGCTTTAGCATGGTGAGAAAACGGCCCATATCCGACCCGCCCACGGTGTCTACGACCACGTCGTAGGCGCCCGCTACCGTGTCCTCTCCGGTCCCCCGAAGAATCGTCCGCGTCGCCCCCAGCGCCCGTAAGCGGTCCGCACGGGAGGCCGACGAGGTGACAGCCATTACGACGCATCCTTTGCGTGCCGCGAGCTGCGTCGCCATGACACCGATCCCGCCGCTGGCTCCGCGCACCAACACATGCTCGCCCGCGTCAGCGCCTGTACGTTCAAGGGCGAAACTGGCGACCAGAGCGTTGACTCCGGTCCCCACGGCTTGTCCCGCCGACAGTTTATCCGGGAGCGGCACCACCTTCACGAGATCGATGACGACGCGCTCGGCATAGCCCCCAACGCCACAAACCGCAAAGACCCGACGGCCGCGCCAATTTGCATCCACGTCCGGCCCGACTTCATCGACCGTTCCCGCGACCTCGACGCCCGGCACGAAGCCAGGCTCTGGAAAGAGGGGATAAGTTCCTTGTCGGGCCATCACATCCACGAAACCAACGCCAACCGCTTCCACAGCGATGGAAATCTGCCCCGCCTCGGGCGCAATGGCCGGTCCATCCAGCAAGACGAGAACCTCTGGGCCGCCGAACCTGCTTACCTGGATTGTCTTCATGACGCTCGGTTCCTTGTTGAGATGGCTATGCCCAGCCTTACTGAGTCAGAAAATCAGATAATCTGCAAACATATTCGAATGTATCATGGCCTGTACTATAAGTAAATATTCTCGGATTGGCAAGGTTCCTGAAATGGATCTTCAAGCAAGCCAGCAGAGTGAGAGACGTTTTGAGGCCTTTATCGAGGGTCTCACCGGGGTTATTTGGCTCCGCGCCCCCGTGGCGCGCGGTCGCCGTCGCGACCGGGACCAGCCCGCCATGAGTCAAGATCATGGCGGGCTGGCATTAGGTCTTATGACCGTTGACATCGGAGAAGCCCCATGAGTTTTGTGGCGCTCCGGTGCCGCGGCCCAGCGACCAGGATACCGGTCGGAAGAGGGAGAGAGGTTTATGACCGACAGCGCGGACACCTTGTTTGCCGAAGCCTGGCGATGGCATCACGCCGGGGACGTCTCGAAGGCGGTCGCGGCCTATCGGCGTTGCCTGCATCGCGACCCTGGTCACGCTGAGGCGCTCCATGGGTTGGGGGTGTTGGCGTTACAGGAGGGGGATGCGGCCTCTGCCGAGACCCTGATCCGGAGCGCGATCGGACGCGAGGCAACGGTGGCGCAGTTCCATGTCAGCCTGGCGACGGTACGCTATCGACGGGCCGATCTCGCCGGGGCGGTCGTCGCGTTGCGCCAGGCCATGCTGCTCGATCCGCAATTGGCCTCGGCCCAGGATGCGCTGGGCGTGGTGCTGCGCGCCCTGGGGCGCGATCAAGCCGCGATCAACAGTTTTACCAACGCGATCATGCTGGCGCCGGACCGCGCGGATGCTTACGGCAATTTGGGGCAGGCGCTGCCGGCGGGCGCCGCGGCGCGGACGGCGTTGCGACGGGCGGTGCGTGTTTCGCCCGACCTGGCCGCGGCCCAGAACAATCTGGCCAATGCCCTGGTCGAAAATGGCGACTGGCAGGGCGCTGTGGCGCACTATCAACAGGCTGCCGCGCTGCTGCCCCGGGTTGCTGTGGTCCATTTCAATCTCGGGCGCGCCCTGGCGGTCCTGGAACAGACCGATGCGGCGATCGCCGCCTACCGCGGCGCGCTCGCGCTCAATCCCGGCTTTGCCGAAGCCCTGGCCAATCTGGGGCCGCTGGTGGCCGCTGCGGGCGATGCGGCGGCCGGCCGCTCGATGGTGATCCAGGCCGTGGTGTTGCGCCCGGATTATGGACCCGCGTGCAACAATCTCGCCGTGATGTTGCTGAACGTGGCGGAGGCCGACGCCGCGGCGCGCTGGCTGCTGCGCGCGCTCGTCCTGCGGGGCGGCTTCGATCAGGCCCATGTCAATCTGGCCGAGGCGCTTTATCTGCTGGACCGTGGCGGCCAGCCGGCGCTGGCACGGTCCTATCTCGCGGTGTGGCAGCAACGCTTTCCGGAACACCCGCTCGTCGAACATTGCGCGGCATCGCTGGGTGTGATCGCGGCGCCGGAACGCTGCAGTGACGGCTATCTCCAGATCAGCTTCGACCAGTTCGCCCCGACTTTCGATCGGCGGCTGGCCAGCCTGGGGTATCGGATCCCCGAGCAGCTCGCCGCCGTGGTGACCGGGCTGCTCGGGCCGGCCACGGCCACGCTCGATATTCTTGACGCCGGCTGTGGTACCGGTCTTTGTGCCCCTTTGCTCCGCCCGTGGGCACGCCGGCTCGATGGCGTTGACTTGGCGCCGCAGATGATCGAGCACGCCAGACAGCGAGGCCTTTACGATCACCTCGTCGTTGGTGAGTTGACCGCCTTCATGGCGGCACAGGCCGGGGGGTTCGACGTGATCGTCGCAACCGATGTGCTGATCTATTTTGGCGCGCTGGAATCGCTGATTGCCGCGGCGGCGCGGGCGCTTCGCCCGGGTGGTCTTCTTGGCGTCTCGATCGAAAGTCTAGCCGGCGGTGCGGACTACCGCCTTGGCCCTCATGGTCGCTATGCCCATGGCCTGGACTATCTGCGCACCGTTCTTGCCGGCTGGGACATCGTGGCCGAGGATCCGGTGATCGTTCGGACCGAGGGCGCGGTGTCGGTTGACGGCCTGCTGGTTGTGGCGCGCCGCGGCTGATCCGGGACGAGGACACCGAATCCCGCCCGATGCCGGGGGGTCCCCGGTCGAACGTCGTGACGAAATGTCGCGCCGGGCCGTGGCGGTGGCATCACCTTCGGCGCTTGATCGCGGATCACCCGGCCTCCGGGGCCGGGCCGGCACCAGAGGGTTCGGGCGGTCAAACTTTCCATCTCTTTCTAAACTCGCCGTGAATCAAGAAAACTTTCCGAAAAGCAAAAATTCCGGTAGGTTTCGCTGGAAACGATGGAGAAGCGGTTGTGGTTTCGCTGAAGGCTGCGATGCGCCACCAGATCATCCTCGCCGCGCTGGGCGAACGCGGCCAGGCGAGCGTGTCGGAGCTGGTCGAGCGACTGGGGGTGTCAGGGGTCACGGTCCGCGAGGATCTGCGGATCCTTGAGGCCGATCATCAGCTGGTGCGCAGCCGGGGCGGCGCTTTGGCGCGCGACGACAACCACCCGGAGCAACCGCTGGAAACGACGCGCAAAGCCAATGTCGCCGCCAAGCGGGCCATCGGTGCCGCTGCCGCGGCGCTGGTGAGTAAAGGCCAGAAGATCATCGTGGATGTCGGCAGCACGACCACCGCGCTGGCCGAGGCGCTGCCGCCAAGCGCGACCGATGTCACGGTGATCACCAACGCGATCAACATCGCGCTGTTGCTGGAACGCAAGGGCGGTTGCACGATTGTCGTCACCGGCGGCACGCTGCGCCCGTTGCAGCATTCGCTGGTCGCGCCGCTGGGTACGCTGCTGCTGGAGCGTCTGAATGCCGATGTCGCGTTTCTGGGCTGCAACGGGGTCAACGCGCGCCAGGGTTTCACCAACAGCAATCTGGCGGAGGCCGAAATCAAACAGGCGATGATCGCCTCCGCTGGCCGGATCGTCTTTCTGGCCGACCATACCAAGCTGGGCGCCGCCGCCGCCGCCTTCGTTGCCCGTCTGGGGCAGGTTGATCTGTTGATCACCGACGACGGCGCCGATCCGAGGATGCTGGCGGAGTTACGCAACGCCGGGCTTGAGGTCATGGTGGCACCCCGGCTGCCGTGAGGCGGTCGTGATGCCGTCAAAATGCCGCAAGTTTCATTATCTTATAATTTATTGCGAAAACTTTCTATCTTTGGTATCGAGGAGGTAACGGGATCGCGACACCACGGCGCCGGGATGGGCGCGGTGCGGGATCCATAACGGGGGGAAAGGCCAGATGGCGGGTTCGGTTCTGGTATGCGGCGGGGCCGGTTATATCGGTTCGCACATGGCGCGGCTGCTCGCCGAAAACGGCTATGATGTCACTGTTTTCGACAATCTGAAGACCGGCTATCGCGCGGCGGTGCGCTGGGGCCGGTTCGTCGCCGGGGATCTTCTGGATCCGGCGGCCCTGAAGGAGCTGTTCGCCAGCAAACGGTTCGAGGTCGTCTTTCATTTCGCCGGCCTGATCTCGGTTGCCGAATCGGTGGCGCAGCCCGCGGCCTATTACCGTAATAATGTCGAGGGCACGCTCAACCTGTTGGCGGCGATGCAGGCCGCCGCGGTCGAGCGCATCGTGTTCTCCTCGACGGCGGCGGTCTATGGCAATCCGATCAGCGACGTGATTGATGAGTCCCATCCCAAGGCACCGATCAATCCCTATGGCTGGAGCAAGCGCATGGTGGAGCAGATCCTCGCCGATTACGCCGCGGCCTATGGCTTGCGCTCGGTCTGCTTTCGCTATTTCAACGCCGCCGGCGCTCATCCCGACGGCACGATGGGCGAGGCGCACGACCCCGAAACCCACCTGGTTCCCAATGCTTTGCGCGTGGCCCAGGGCGAACTTCCGGAACTTCGGGTCTTTGGCCGCGACTACGGGACCCCGGACGGCACCTGCGTGCGCGACTATGTCCATATTCTCGACCTGTGTGCCGCCCATCTGGCCGCGATCGACTGGATGAACCAGACCCCGGGGGCATCGATCTTCAATCTGGGCAGTGGCAGTGGCTTCTCGATCCTTGACGTGATCCGGACTGTCGCGGCCGTGACAGGCAAGCCCGTGCCCCACAGCTTTGGGGAACGGCGCGCCGGTGACGCCGCAACGCTGGTTGCCGACAGCCGTCTTGCCCGCGAGCGCCTCGGCTGGAAGCCGGCCTTCGCCGACTTGGCCTCGATCGTTGAAACCGCCTGGCGCTGGCAGCAGAACCGGGCCTACTGACAAAAGCGGCCGCGGCCCTCGACGGGCCATCGCGATCCTTGTCGTCCGCACATGAAAGCGTACTGAAATGTCCGACGCCGAAGCTTTTGATCCCAAGGAGCATCCCCATCGTCGGCGCAACGCGTTGACCGGGGAGTGGGTGCTGGTATCGCCGCATCGCGCGCGCCGGCCGTGGCAGGGTGGACGCGAGAAAGTCGATGAGGGGGCGCTGCCGCCCTACGACGCCACCTGCTACCTGTGCCCGGGAAACAAGCGGGTGACCGGGGAGGTCAACCCGGCCTACGGCAATACCTACGTGTTTTCCAACGACTTCGCGGCGATGAAGCCGGATATTCCGCTCGCCGGCGAAGCCCGTGATGAATTGATGCGCTTTGACCCGGTTCGCGGTACCGCCCGTGTCATGTGCTACTCACCGCGCCATGATCTGACCCTGGCGATGATGCCGCTCGCGGCGGTGCGCCATGTCGTCGACGCCTGGGTGGCACAGTTGGCCGAGCTCGGCCGAACCTATCGCTGGGTGCAGATCTTTGAAAATCGCGGTGCGGTCATGGGCTCTTCGATGCCCCACCCGCACGGTCAGATCTGGGCCTCCGACACGCTGCCCAACGAGCCCGCCAAGGAAGATGCCTGTCAGCTTGCCTATTTCGCCCGCCACGGCCGGCCGCTGTTGCAGGATTATCTGAACCGCGAACGCGCCGATGGGGGCCGGCTGGTCATCGAGAATGCCGACTGGACCGTGCTGGTGCCCTACTGGGCGGTGTGGCCGTTCGAGACCTTGCTGCTGCCCCGCCGGGCGGTCCAGCGGCTGACGGATCTCACTGACGCGGAGCGCGATTCGCTTGCCGATATCGTCAAGCGCCTGACGACGCGCTACGATAACCTGTTCGAAACATCATTCCCCTATTCGATGGGCTGGCATGGCGCCCCGACCGGACCGGGTGCGACGGATTCGCCTCATTGGCAGCTTCACGCCCATTATTACCCGCCCTTGCTGCGCTCCGCGACCGTCAAAAAATTCATGGTTGGCTACGAGATGTTGGCGGAACCGCAGCGGGATTTGACCGCGGAGCAGGCCGCGGAACATTTGCGCGGGCTGCCGGAAATACGTTTCGACGCCCGGTGACCCGTCGGCCTGGATCGGCTGAAGTTTCAAAAACTATCGTTTGCTTTCTATGACTTTCCGGATCTGTTGACGGGGCTGCGGTTCTTGATAAAATCGCGCGAGTGTATGTTCCGGGCAAGTGGATTTGGGCAGCCGGATTCGGGCAAGCGGATTTGGATTGCGCGGAAAAAATGCGACGTAACGAGAATCTGGCGCCGTTTCCGATCCAACCCGACCGGAAACAGCGCCAGCATGAAGAAAGTTCGAGCAGAACCACGCCAGGTGGTTCCGTTGCGGACCGCAGGTCCTGACCTCACGGCCTGTCATAACGGGATGCCGGCCGGGAATCCGGGCGGTTTGGGGCGACATGATCGGACCGCGGGTGATCCCGACGCCGATCGGGGCCCGGCGCAAGCAGAAGACGAACGAACGATCGAGGGAAAGGAAGCGTCAATGAAAAAGCAATTGTTGGGTCTTGCCGTGGCATCGGCGATGGCGGTGACCGGGATGATGGGTGCCGCGCACGCCGCGGACAAGGTGAAGATCGGCTTTCTGGTGAAGCAGGCCGAGGAGCCGTGGTTCCAGACGGAATGGCGTTTCGCGCAGAAGGCGGCGGACGAGCACGGCTTCGAACTGCTGAAGATCGCGGTTCCGGACGGCGAGCGG
>JARLIO010000088.1 GCA_031291675.1 Azospirillaceae bacterium | reverse complement strand
GGCGGGGCGGCGGGCGCCGCGGGTGGGGGCGCTGCCGCGGCCACGACCGCCGGTGCGGGAGCGGCGGCCGGTGCTGGTGCTGCCGGTGCTGGGGCGGCTGGTGCCGGGGCTGCGGCCATCATCGCGGCCGGGGTCGTCGCGGGCGTCGGCGCCATGCCAAACTGTTTCATGCCAAAAACCCCGGCAACCGCGGCCACGACGACGACAACGCCGATGCCCAGGACCAACCGACCGGTCCTGCCCCCGGAACGCGGCTCCGAAGGTGAAGAGATGGCAATCAGCAACCGGCCACATTCCGGACACTTGCCCGAACCATCGTCTTGAAGCTTTGTTCTCGTGCGACTATCGGCGAGTGAACAATTGCCGATATTTGCGCACATCCCGAACTGGTCAGTCATGTTATTTTCCACCTCTTACCAGATCACTGGCTGCTTTACCGGCATCAACAAACTTTCGGTAGGTTGGATCCGTGGCATCATTCCCGCACTTTGTGCGGATTACGGCCAATTGTTCAAGGAGTCCGGCGACGATTTCGTCGCGCCCGGAACGGCTTGTCGCCAGGCTCTGGCGAATGATGCTGCGCAGCAGCGAGAGATTTGCTGGGGTTAATTCCTGGGGCGCTGTCAGTAAGGTCTCGGCAATGACGAGCGGTGTCCCCTCGAAACCGTCGGCATCCCGGGGAATCAAGAGGATCCGGCCGGGATCGCGCGCGGCGTTTTCCGGCTGTTGGACGACCGGGCCCAGCGCCAGGCCCAGCAGCACCAGGGCGCCGCCCAGCACGTCGGGGCTGTGCGCCTTCATCTGGTACCAGCGCTGCAGGCTTTCCTGGGTGCCAAAGCCGTGCAGCGACAGCAGGGCGTCGTCCATGTCGCGCTGCAGCTCGGTCTGATAGAATTCGGTCAGGCGCACCAGCGCCGGGACCTCGTCGGCGGCGAAGGGACCGATCACCTTCATCAGTGACAGGCGGTTGGGTTCCTCGTCGACGTCCACGAAGCGCAGATCGACACCACGGACCGACCAGAAGGCGGATTTCAGGGTCCGGATGAAGGCCTCCTTGTCCGGCTGTTGCGGCAGCAGGACGTAAAGCCGGGCGGGCATCGGCTTGTCGGTGGCGACCGGCAGCAGGGCCGCGGTATCGCGAACGATTGCGGCGGCAAATTCGCGCAGTTGGCCCGGATCACTGCCGAACTGATCGATCAACTGGTCATAGATCGAGCTGCGGAATGGCAAGGGCTGGCCACTGCGCTTGAACACCGCGATGGCGCCGCGGACATTGTGCAGACAAACCGACAGCAGGGCCGGCAACCACCAGTCGCGCTGAAACCAGTCGAGGATGGTTCGATAGCCCGAAGCGTCGGGGAACCAGCTGAAAATCTCGGCACGCGCTTCGGTGGTATGGGCAAGCTGTTGGCGTTCGTCGATCACCAATGACATCGCCATGCGCTGCAGTAGCTTTCGGTTGTAGAGGCGCACGGTGAAATGCGCGGTCGCCTCGGTGGCGCCCAGCTCCGCCGACAGCATATCGAGCCGGGTGTCGACGCGCTCCAGCCCCGTCTTGACCACGGCGGTCAGCCGGTCGATGTCGCGGCTGAGATCTTCCAGCTCCTCGATCACCGTGGCCAGCAACTTGCGTGCGAAATTCCAGCCCTCGGCCCGGGTCATGTTGACATGCATCTCGTGCAGATGCATGGCGTGGGTGTGCAGGATCAGCTTGGGCTTGCCGGTTAGCCGCGACAGGCTGTTCAGCCGGGTCCATTCCTGAAAGCTGGCGACCAGATGGGCGCGGCAGGAATCCTCGGCCATGCGGATATTGGCGATCCGTTCGTCGATGCTCGCCAGGCGTTCGCGCTGAAAGACGATCAGGGCGGCGATGATCGCCTGGATATCGCACAGGCCACGATTGCCGTTGCTCCAGTCATTGACCAGTTCCCGCTCTACGCGGCGGCGGATTTCCATCGCCAGCTCGCGTTTCACCGCGAGACGGGCGCGGTAGAAGTTGGCGACCCCGACCCCGCGGAAATCCTCGGCATAGCGCTGGTGGCACAGCCGGGTCAGGCTGTCGATCCACTGGCGTTGATCCTGGCCCTGAACCAGGTCGACGAAAGCGTCGACCACGGCGCTCCATTCGTCGGACAGGGCCTTCCAGCGCCGGTCCGCGGTATCCTCGGGCAACAGGCCGACCGACTGGATCAGGTGTTCCGAGGACAACAGCCAGCGGGCCTCGACCTCGGGGCGCCGGACGAAGCTCTCGGCGTTGAAGGAGCAGGCTTCGCAGGCAAAGCCGCGGTCATCATGCCAGTTGTTGAACAGCAGCTGCGCCAGCGCCGACTGCAGGAATGACAGCGCCAGCGCCTCTTCGATTTCGTCGACCGCCGTCGTGATGACTTTCGAGCCGACGGAGGAAAGATATTGGCGACCCTCGGCGTCATCGCGGTCGGCAAAGGGCGTGGCCGCGGTGCCGATATCCATGCGTTGGCGGATCGCCGCGATCAGGGGGATCGCCTGCCGGGCCCGCGCCGCCGGGGTCGCGGGCGCCGGCGGCGGGGCGGCCGACAGCACCGGGACCGCCCCGGTCTCATCGATCGGGGACACCAGATATTGTTCGTCCCAGGGTCCCTCGACATCAATGATCGCCATATCCTTTGACGGATCGATCATCGTGATCATGCCGGTGTTCAGGGCGTCGAACTCGGCCAGGGTGGCCCCGGCATTGGCATAACCGATCACTTCGGCGGGGCCGGCGTTGCGGTTGTTTGCCGACGGAACCCAACCATAACAAACCAGGCGATAGCGGAATTGGCCTTGCAGCAACACCCGGAGCTGGACCAGCAGCCGCGCCATCGCGCCGCCGCCGACACCGCCATTGAGCGCACCGACGACATGGATCATCAGCGGCGGTCCCTCCGGCGTCACACCGAGAAATTCGGTCTGGCGCTGGATCGCCTCGATCAGGGCGCCGCCTTCCTCGGCCATCATCATGCTGGCCATGCGCCGGGGATTGGGGATGTTCTGCGCCTGATTGGCCTTGTAAATGCCCTGCTGGACTCCGACCCAGCTCCGCATTTCCGCTGAAAGCTTGTTGCTCGATGCGAGCACGGCGCTGAAGTCAAGGCGGATCACCGCGCGCGCGCGGTCTTGCATATCGTCGCCGTCGAAGGTGCCGACACTGCCCATGTTGAACAGCTCTTCGGCGATATCGACATAGAGGTAGCAGACATCGGCCCGTCGGCTTTCCAGCGTCACGAACAGCGCATCATCCATGTTGCGCAAGCCGAGGATCACGGCGCGGCCGAGTCCGCCGAGGCCGATGACGATATGGCGTACCGTGTTCATCTCTGTCCGATTCTGGTCGATGACCGCATCTGTCGCGGGGAGATCTTCGGATCGGTTCTGCCGGTTCGAAAGGGGTTCCAGTCCGGGCTCCGCAAATTCAGGGGAGGGCATTGCCAAGCACCGTGGCGAAGGCTGTCATCAGGGCATTGAACGACGCGACGAATGTTTTGGAAAAGTAGATCGTAAAGGCCCCCATGATTGCGCCGAGAATGCCGTATTCCACGGCGGTGACCGCCCGTCGGCACGCCCAGAATGTCGTCGTGCCCGCGCGGGGGGTGGCGGGCGGCTGATCTGTCCGTTTGTCCATGGGCTCAGTGCGGCAGGAATGTGGAGATCGACAGAAACGCGGGTCCGCCGACGACGATGAACAGGGCCGGAAGGATCAACCCCATCAGCGGTAACGTGATCATTGCCGGGATGCGGGCCGCGCGCTCCTCCATCGCCATCAGGCGGGTGTTGCGGATCTCGGCGGCCAGGGTGCGCATCGCCTGGCTCAGCGGCGTGCCATAGCGCTGCGCCTGGATCAGGGTGGTCACGAGGCTGCGCATCGCGGGCAGCTCGCAGCGGGTCGAGAGATTCTCCAGCGCCTGGCGACGATCCGACATCAGGCGCAGTTCCTGGCTGGTCGCCAGAAACTCGTCGGAGAGGTCCGGGGCGGCCCGTGCGATTTCCCGGCCGACCCGCGTGATCGCCAGGTCGAGGGTGTAGCCGGCGTTGGTGCAGATGATCAGCAGGTCCAGCGCATCGGGGAGCATCCGGTTGATACGGGCGCCGCGGGCCTTGGCCCGGCTGGTCAGAACCCGTTCCGACCCCATGCCGCCCAACAGGCCGCCGCCGGCGATCACGAACAGGACATAAGTGGGATCGGGCAGCATGTGGGTGGTCAGGCCGACGATGCCGCTGAGCACGGCCAGGGACGCGGCGGCCAGCAACTTGCCGGCCATGAACAGGCGCACCGCATCGTTCTGGCGATAGCCGGCGCGTTGCAGCAGCACCCGCAGCCGTTGCTGTTCCTTGTCATTGGCGATGTTGAGATGGCCTGCGACCCGCGACACGCTGCGCAGCAGCCCGGCCATCAGGTCGGCGGCGTTCAGCGGCGTTTCCTCAACCTCATCGCCGATCTCGGTACCGGCATTGTGGTAGAAGCGCGCGACCTGGCCCAGGCGCTGGCGCAGCCGGGCCCGGCGTTGCACGACCAGGGCGACCAGCAATGCGAACAGGGCCAGGACCAGAAGGATGAGGCCCAGGATCAGTTCCTCCCGGGCGCGGGCCAGTTGCTCGGCGGTGACGAGGGTATGGAACATCAGGCCTCTCCCTTGACCATTTGGGCGATCACGAACATGCCCGTCGCGAGGCAGCCCACGGCAATCAGCAGCAGCATGCGCCCGGTGGGATCGGTGAACAGCGGGGCCAGGAAATCGGGCTGGGTCAATTCGATGAACCCGCCGGCAAGGAAGGGCAACGACGAGATCACTTGCGCGGTGAAGCGCCCTTCGGCGGTCAGCGCCTTGAGCTTGAGCCGTGTTTCCTTGCGCCGGCGCAGAATCACGGTGAGATTCTGCAGGGTTTCGGACAGTTGGCCGCCGGTTTCGCGCTGCACCACCAGCGCGACGACGAAGAAATCGAAATCGGGCAGAGCGACGCGCTCGGCGGCTTCGTGCAGCGCATCCTTGAGATCGACGCCGAGCTGGACGCTCGCGGCAATCCGCTTGAATTCGCTTCGCACCGGTTCCTCGACCTCGTTGCCGGCCACCGAGAGCGCCTCGCCGACCGGGATGCCGGCGAACACGGCGCGGACCACCATGTCGATGGCGTCGGGCAGGGCATCGAGAAAGCGCAAGGTGTGGCGCCGGCGTTGGCGGCGCGCCATCATGATCGCGGCAATCAGGCCGGCGGGCACCGCGATCAGGATCGCGAGCGGCAGCACAAGCTGGAAGACCCGGATCGACGCCAGGGCCACCGCGGCCGCGGCGACCAGCGCGACCGGCAGCAACGGGGCCACCGAAATCCGGCCTTCGGCCCCGGCGAGCAGGCCATGAAGGGCACCGCCGATGCCGCCGCGTTGCACCACCGGCGCCGCGCTGTCGAGGGTTTCGATGTCCGGCGCCACGGTCTCCGTGGCGGCCGATGTGGCCGTCAGGCGCTGGATTCGGGTCATCACCAGTTCGCGCCGCGACCGGGTCATCTCGGCCGCGATCGCCAGCAACAGCAATACACCACCCGCGATCAGCAAGAGGCCGGTGATCAGATCGATCTGCGGGATTGTCGCCAGGGCTTCGGGAATCGTCATTTCATGGCCGCCGCGAGCACGCCTTCGAGGCCGTAATACGCGGCGCGGCGCGAGAAGTGGGGACGAACGCTGTTGGCGACGTAATCGCCAAAGACCTGTTCCTGGAACTCCCGGGTGTTGATCTCGAACGTGAACAGGTCCTGGGTCGTGACGACCTCGCCTTCCATGCCAACGACCTCGGTGATGTTCTGGATGCGGCGGACGCCGTCGCGCATCCGCTCGATCTGGATCACCAGATTGACCGCGCTGGCGATCTGGCTGCGGATGGCCCGCAGCGGCAGGTTGGCGTTCGACATCAGCACCATGTTTTCCAGACGCGACAGGGCATCCCGGGGTGTGTTGGCGTGGACCGTGGTCATCGAGCCGTCATGACCGGTATTCATCGCCTGCAGCACGTCGAACGCCTCGGCGCCGCGGGTCTCGCCCAGGATGATGCGGTCGGGCCGCATGCGCAGCGCGTTGCGCACCAGCTCGCGCTGGTTGATCTCGCCATGGCCCTCGGTATTGATCGGCCGGGTTTCCATGCGCACGACATGCGGCTGCTGCAATTGCAGTTCCGCGGCGTCCTCGATGGTGATCACCCGTTCCCGGCTATCGATCAGCCGTGACAAAGCGTTCAACAGGGTGGTCTTGCCCGACCCGGTGCCGCCGGAGATCACGATATTGAGGCGGCACGCTGATGCGACCTCCAGGAGCTTGGCCATCGCCATCGACAGGTTGCCCTGCCGTGCCATCTGGCTCAGGTCGATCTTGCGCTTGGCGAATTTGCGGATCGAAATGCAGGCGCCGTCAATGGCGACCGGGGGCAGCACGATGTTGACGCGGCTGCCGTCGGCCAGGCGCGCGTCGCAGGTCGGGCTGGATTCATCGACGCGGCGGCCGATCGAGGCGGCGATGCGTTGGGCGACGCTGGTGACGTGCTGGGCATCGCGGAACTTGGCATCGGTCAGTTCGAGCTTGCCGCGGCGTTCGACATAGATCTGGAACGGGCCGTTGACCATGATGTCGGTGATCGACTCGTCTTCGAGCAGCGGCTCGATCGGCCCGACACCCAGCATGTCGTCGAGCAGCGATTTGGTGATTGCGGCCTGTTCCGCGGCATTGATCGGCAGGCGTTCGACCGAGGCGATCTGGCCGACGATCGCCGAGATCTCTTCGATCAGCCGCGCCCGCGACGACGTCGCCGCGGCGGCGACATTGATGCGTTCAAACACATGGCTGCGCATCAGGTTGACGACGCCTTCGTCAAGCCGGACCGGGGCGCCCGCCGCGGCATCGCCCGGTGGCGCGACGATCGGCTCGGGCCGCGGGGCTGCGGTCAGCGCAGCGGCGATCAAGGGGCTGACGTTCAACGGCGCGGGACGGTCGCCTTGGACCGGCTCGTCCGGCATGGCACCGTTGTTGCGGTCGAGCGCTTTGCGTCCGAACATGGTCGCCTTATCTCCGGTTGAACAGGCGCTGGATCATCGAATGGGTCTGCTGCGGCCGGCCGGACAGATCATTGGTGAATTGGCGCAAGGCGGCGGCATAGCCGCCATCGTGAACGCACAGCATCTGGCCGCTATTGTCGGTAAAGAGTCCGGCGCGGGCATAGGGAATTTCGAAATCGATGCGGCGGCCGACCGCCTTTTCAAAGTCCAGGCGGGAGATCTCGGCGCGGCCGTGGGGCGTGGTGTGGTTCAACAGCACATAGGCGCGTTGCCCCAGATCCTCGCGGCCGATCATCCGGGTGATGCGGATCGTGTCGCGGATCGAGGTCAGGGTGCCGTTGGCGAGGATGACACGCACCGCGGCATGTTCCAGAACCCGGCGATACAGTTCCCCGGGGTGCCGCGGCAGGTCCAGGATCACGTAATGGAACCGCTGGCTCAGGGTCTGGAAGATGACGTCGAGCGAGGCGGGATCGAAGGCCGTGGTGTCGTCGAGCGGCTCCTCGGCGCTGAGGACGAACAGCTTGTCGCTCTTGCGGATCAGGGTGCGGTCGATGAACAGATTGTCGACGCGGTGCGGGTTGCGCAGCGCCTCCATGAAGCCGACGGTGCTTTTCAGGCCCAGCATCATTGGCAGCGAGCCGCATTGCAGGTCGAGATCGACCAGGGCCACGCGCCGCCCCGATTCCTCGGACATCATATGAGCGAGATTGGCGCAGAAGGTGGTGGTGCCGACGCCGCCGCGCGCGCCGGTGACGCAGATGACCTTGCCGGCACGGTGGCGGGTGTGGCTGGCCTGTTTGCCGCCCATGCGGATCGAAATCGTCCGGCGCAGGATTTCCGGGGTCAGCGGTTTGACGATATAGTCGGAGACACCGATCAATGTCAGATCGCGATAGACACCGATGTCGTTTTCCTCGCCGATGACCAGGACGGTGACGCTGGGGTCACACATATTGATCAACTCATCGACTTCGGTCAGCGGAATCTCTGATTTCGAGATGTCGACGATCAGCATCCGCGGCGACGCCGAATTCTTCATGAAGGCAATCGCGTCACGACAGTTGCCGCGGCGCACGACGGTGAAGGTCATAAGCTGTTCCTGGACCAACGCCTTGATGGTTTCTTCGGAACGGGCATCGTTAATGAAGGCAACCAGAACCGGAGCCCCCATTGCGGCGTCGCTATTCGCACCCTTGGCTGCCAGGATGGCCATGACGTATCCTTGGATTGATTAATCGTTCGTTGTCTTCTGCGCCGCCGCGGCTGCGGAAACAGATGAATTGCTGTCGGTGGTCAGGAGCTTCTGGATCGGTTTGACCGCATTTTGGCCATCCTCGGGCGCGAGGTGGCGCGGGCCGGTCAAATCACGCGGGTCGGCAACCATCGCCGCCAGATTGGTCGCGGAGATGCAACCAATCGAATATTGCTTGACCGCCAGCGGCCGCTCGTCCTGCAGTTCGGCACGATCGAGGGCGTCGCAGGGTTTGACGTGGGTCGTGAGAGCGTGGACCGTGACCACGATGTCGCGATTGTTGCCATGAGCGTCCGCCGTTGCGGTGCGAACGCGGTTTGCCGGCACGCCGAGATCGTCGAGGGCGAGCAGCAACGGGGCGCCCGCGGCGGCGCTGAGCGACGGCGGAAACCGGATATCGACGGCGGCGATCTGCCCGGACTTCACGGTGGCCAAAGCCTGGCGCAGTTGCTCGCGCTGGCCATCGTCCAGGCGTCCACCCGGGCCGGGACGGGACGCCGTCACCGGCAGCACCAGCACGGTCGGTTTGTCGTCGACCTCGATCTGGCTGGCCGGCGGCCTGCCGTCCCACACGGTGTTGGGGGCGCAGGCCCCGAGCCCGAGCCCGAGCCCGAGACAGAGACACAGCAGGGAAAGGGTGGCGGCGGGCCGGGTCATGGCTCGGACTCTCCTGGAGACTATTCCGGCGAAGCGCAAGCCGGGTCGGCGTTGAACAGGCGACATCATCACGGCGCGAGACTCCCGGGCGCTAGAATGCAAAACCGGCAGGACCATAGAGATGCGGTGGCGGCGTCGCCGGATCCGCGGTGGCAGCCGAGGGCAGCAATTGGCTCAGGAGATGTTCCATCGCGGCGTTGGGGTTGCGCGACAGGCTCGGGGCCGCCATCGAACTGGGGTCGGCGGGCTCGACGAGATAGGGCGTGACCAGCACGACCAGCTCGCTTTCTTTGTTCTGGTAGGCCTTGGACTGGAACAGCTTGCCCAGGATCGGGATATCGCCCAGCCCGGGAATGCTGCTGTTGCTGTCCTGGAGATTGGAACTGAGCAGGCCGGCGATGGCAAAGGACTGGCCGCTGGCCAGCTCGACCGTGGTATCCATGCGCCGCACCGTCAGCGCCGGGATGGTGTATCCGTTGAGGGTGACCTCGCCGGAGGTCGTCAGTTCGCTGACCTCCGGTTTGACCGAGATGCCGATGCGGTCAGCGCTGTAGACGGTTGGCGTGAAATTCAGCGAAACGCCATATTTCTTGTATTCGACCGTGAGCTGGTCGTTGTTGTAGATAGGGATCGGATATTCGCCACCGGCGAGGAACGACGCAGTCTGGCCCGAAAGCGTCGTCAGTGTCGGTTCGGCCAGCACGGTCGCCAGCCCTTCCGAGGCCAGGATGTCGATCATCGCCGCGATATCGATCCCGCCAGCGTTGTATTCGGCGACATAGGAATTGTCAGTGCCATTTTGGGTGTAACGTCCCAAGCCAGTTCCGCTTGTCGAAAGGAAACTGCGGCCGGACGAGTAACCAAGATTGAAGGCCCCGGCCTTGAACATCGTTTCCCAATTGATGCCGAAATCGCTGACCACGGTTCGCGAGACTTCGGCGATGTAAACCCGCAAATGGACCTGCGTCGCCGCGCTGATGGTCATTTGGTTGACCACATTGTTCGAACCACCGGCGCTACCGCTGCTGGCCCCGATATAGGCCTTGGCCAGTTCCACGATCGCGTTGGCATCGCTGGGGGTCATGACCTTGCCGGTCAGGATGACCGACTGGCCGGTGGCCTGGATCTGAACCGCCGCGGTGGGGAACTGTTGTGCCAGCCTGTCCTTGAGCGGTCCGGTTGCGATCTGCACGGTGATCCGGTAGCGCGCGATCTGCGCCCCGTTGGCGTCAAGCGCGATCAAGGCGGTGCGGCCGGGCTTCTTGCCCAGGACCAGGACCGTCGTCGGCGCCGGTGCCTGGATATCGGCGATATCGGGATTGGCGACGAAGACCTGTGCCGCGGGTTCCGACAGATGCAGGGTCTGTCCGTCGTCGACATCGATCGTGATTGTGTCCCGATCGCCCCCGCGATCGCCGCTGTGCGGCGCCGCGGCGTCGAGCGAACCGGGCGCGGCAGCCAGAGCGATCAGGAGGGCCAGCGCCGGGACCGACAGGGACCGCAGGCAGTGGGACAGGGACGGCATTGAAAATCTCGTTGGCTGTGTCTGTTCGGTCATTTCGACGATCCCCCGCGCAGCACGGTGACACCGTGCGGCGTCGGGGGGGGGGGGGGGGGGGGGGGGGGGGGGGGGGGGGGGGCGGGCGGCGGGGGGGGG
>JARLIO010000087.1 GCA_031291675.1 Azospirillaceae bacterium | reverse complement strand
TTGGTCGATGACGATGCCATCACCATCCGTCACTCGATCCCCACGCCACAGACGAAGCCACCGACCGGCAACGAACCGTCGCCTTCCACTGGGAAATCGCGACTCGCCGACAAAAGTTACCTTTTGCGTTCAGGGAGTGATCAGCCCACTCCTCGCCAATATCTTCCTGCACTACATCCTTGATCTCTGGGCGCATCAATGGCGCCGACGCCATGCACGCGGTCGTGTATCGATCGTGCGCTACGCCGACGACTTCGTGATGGGTTTCGAGAAAGAGGCCGACGCGCGGGAGATGCTGATTGCCCTCAAGGAGCGGCTGGCCGTATTCGGTCTGGCGCTGCACGAAGACAAGACGCGGCTGATCGAGTTTGGCCGGCTTCCGGCATTGGCTCGACGGCAGCGAGGCGAGCGGCATCCGGAGACCTTCGCCTTCCTTGGGTTTACCCACTACTGCGGGTGGACCCGGGATGGCCGGTTCATCGTGAAGCATAAGACACAGAGCAAACGCTTGACGCGCAAGCTGACGGCGTTGCGCCAGGAGGCATGGCGGCTGATGCACGCGCCACTGGCCGAACAGTATCGCTGGTACGCCAGCGTTCTGCGCGGCCACTATGGCTACTATGGCAGGCCCCACAATTATCCGGCGCTCAGCGCATTCCGCCAGCAGGTCCGGCGCATCTGGTTTTGCTGTCTTCGACGGCGAAGCCAGAAAAGCCGTCGCATGGACTGGCTGGAATTCGAGGCTCTGATCGCACGCTTTCCCCTGCCCAGACCGAGGATCACTCATCCATGGGCGGCACGAACAGCATGACGCGGGTTACCTTCGGGAAGAGCCGGGTGCGGGAAAGCCGCAAGCCCGGATCTGTGAGGGCGAAAGCCGAATGGCTGAGCTACTCGACCACGACCGTCGTTGCCGCCAAAGTGTTGCTTTCTCGACAGGTGAAGCGCGATCTGGTACATTTTCGATGGTTTCGGACCGAAGGTTCAACCCATCGACGACAATGGCGTCGTGAGCGGCAACTGTCCGCGCGGTTGTGTGGCGCTTCGCGTGTTCGGCGACGACGGGAACGGGCTTCATCGTGGCAAAGCACGACCAACTTGATCTTTTCTCGGCGCCTACCGTAATCATGCCGCCGTCGCCAATACCGCGGCGTGAGTCTGATGTTGGCGATATGACTGACGACGCCCTGATTGCCGCACTGCCCCGGGCGGGGATGGCCGATGTCCTGCTCCTGGCGGCCGAGGCCGGACGGCGTCGATTGATTGCGGCCGTCCCGGGCCTGGAGGCGGTGTGCCGGCGTCTTGTCGGGTTCGGTGTCGATCGCCCAGTGCGTGAGCAAATCGCGGCGCTGGAAGCTTTGTCTGCGATCGGTGATCCGGAAGCGGCCAAGGCGGTGGCACGGATCATTGCCCGGAACGACGTCCAGGGGCCGACGCTGGCCATTGCCGTCGCGGCGGCGGCGCGGCTGGTGGCGAAGATTCCGGTTGGAACCGTGCTGGCGCTGCTACGCCATCACGATCCTGCCGTGCGCGCGGACGCTTGTCGGCTGGGGCGCCCGCACGCCGAGATCGTCGCCGTCATGGTCGATCTCCTCGACGATCTCAACGCCGACGTCTCTGTTGCCGCCGCGTGTGCGCTGGGACGGATGGGCCGGATCGAAGCACTTTCGCCGTTGGCCCGCCTTCTCGAACGCGCGCCGACGGCCGAGATCATCCAGGCGATCGCCGCCGTCGCCAATGACGCCGTCATCGTCCGCCTTGGCAGACTGGCCCGCGTCCGCCCGGACCTGGCGGTGGTCGTGCTCGATGCCCTGGATGATTGCGATCTGCCGCTCGCGGCAAAACTCGCCGACGGATTGCGGATGATGCCCGAAGAGGGTGGGCAGACAACGCCGCCGCGCCGACCACTTTCCGATCCGGACTCGATAACGGTCTAGGCGGGCCGGGTTCCGGCATGTCGGTTACGGGATTGCTCCAACGTTTTGGAAACACATCGTCCCGTCCACGGAACAACGCGCGGAACAGGGCGACCTTGGCGGCGGGCGACGAGGTTGCCGTCACCAACCCCGTCGGCGGAACCGGCAAATCGCCGGTTTGGCGTTCGTTCTGGAGCGCGTGGAGATCGGCGAGCCGACTTTCCAGCGCAATCCGTTCCGTTTCGAGGGCGGCAAGGCGATGTCGGAGCGCGGCGATCTCGTCATCAAGGTCGGGCGCGAAGGATGCCAAGCCGCGTGGCCCTTTCGCCGTTTCCTTGTCGTCGGTCCAGCGGCAATCAGCGTCGCGGTGACAGATTGACGACGATCTCGGCGTATCCTACCGTCGCGCGGCGTCCAGGGGGAGATCGGCAGTGACGGCGGCAGTCCTTTCATCCAAGACACGAACTGGCGGGACCCGAAAAAAGTCCCGGGCCCGCAAGGTGCTGGAGCGGCCGGTGGCGCTGGGGTGGAAGACCAGCGACGAAGATGAGATTTCGCTGCGCCGCTGGCGCGGGATTACCGAAATCGTCGGGATCGAGGCGCTGGAACCGGATCAGTCCTTGTTCGGCACCTTCAGGGTTCGCTCGGGCAGTGGTACCGCCTATGAGGTTGAAATCCGCGACCTGTCCGGTCTCACCAACTCCTGCGGCTGCATCGATCATCGGGTCAGTGGGCTGGGGACCTGCAAGCATATCGAAGGCGTCCGCGCCGCGTTGCGCCGCAAGGGTGTTCGCGCCTTCAAGCAGGCCGCGATCGACGGCTCGCCGCGGGTCGAGGTGTTCCTGTCGCGGGCCGGTGAGCCGTTGCCGGCGATCTCCGGACCGGCCGTGCCCGATCCCGCTGTGCGGGCTTGGTTGGCGCCGTTTCTCGACCCGAACGGTGCGCTGTCGGTGAACCCGGCGACGATCGACGCGCTGCTGCAAGCCTGGGCGGTGGCGCCCGACGATCTGCGGCGGCATTTGCGGGTATCGCGTCACTTTTGCCCGTGGCTGGACCGGCTGCGGCGCCAGCTGTCACGGCAGGATTCCCGTGCCGCGTTTTTGGCCGAGGTCGAGGCCGGGACCGCCCGCTTCGATCTGCTGAAACATCCGCTGCTGCCTTACCAGAAGGACGGCATGCTGCATCTCGCCTTCGGCCAGCGGGCGCTGCTGGCCGACGAGATGGGGCTTGGAAAGACGGTGCAGGCGATCGCCGCTTGTGAATTGCTGGCGGTGCGTCAGGGCATCGGCCGGGTCCTGGTGGTTTGTCCGGCGTCGGTCAAGGCCGAATGGGAAGACCAGATCGCCAAGTTCACCGACCGTCCCTCGTTGTTCGTCGTCGGTCCCCGCGCCCAACGGTTGGCCGCCTATGGCGCGCCGGCCTTCTTCACCATCGTCAATTACGAACAGGTGTTGAACGACGCCGACGCGATCAACCGGATACTGGCACCCGACGTGGTGATCCTGGACGAGGCGCAGCGCATCAAGAACTGGCAGACCAAGACGGCGCGGCAGGTCAAGTCGCTGCGTTCGGTCTACGCCTTCGTGCTGACCGGCACGCCGGTGGAGAACCGCATCGACGAGGCCTATTCTATCGTCCAATATCTCGATCCGGAAATTTTCGGCTCGCTGTTTCGCTTCAATCGCGAGTTCTACCGGCTGGACGAGCGCGGCCGCCCGGAGGATTACCAGAACCTGGAGGAACTGCACCATCGACTGGGGCCGGTGATGCTGCGCCGCCGTAAGGCCGACGTCGAGGGGCAGTTGCCCGGGCGCACGGTCAAGACCTTTTTCGTGCCGATGGCCGACGAGCAGCGCGCCCGCTACGAGGACTACCGCGTTCCTGCGGCCCGCCTGATGCATCAGGCCCGGAAACGGCCACTGACCAAGCAGGAGTTCGACCGGCTGATGCAGCTATTGGCTTGCATGCGCATGGTCTGCGATACCCCGGCGATTCTTGATCCAACCTGCCGGATCAGCCCCAAGCTGGAAGAACTGGAAGGCGTGCTGTCCGATCTGCTGGCGGAACCGGATCGCAAGATCATCGTGTTTTCGGAATGGGAGCGCATGCTGGAGTTGGTGCGTGAACTGGCCGGTGAACTGGGCGTCGACTGCGCCTGGCACACCGGGTCGGTGCCGCAACTGCGCCGACGTGCCGAAATCGCCCGTTTCAAGGGCGACCCGGCGTGCCGGCTGCTTTTGTCCACCGATTCCGGCGCGGTCGGGCTCAATCTTCAGGTCGCCAGCGCGGTAATCAATGTCGATCTGCCGTGGAATCCGGCGAAGCTGGAGCAGCGTATCGCCCGGGCCTGGCGCAAGAACCAGATGCGCGCCGTCGCCGTGATCAATCTGGTCACCGAAAACAGCATCGAACACGGCATCCTGCATCTGCTGGGACAGAAGCAGGCATTGGCCGATGGTGTGCTGGACGGCCAGGGCGATTTGGCTGGCCTCAAGATGCCCTCGGGTCGCGCCGCGATGGTCGAGCGCATGCAGGCGATGATGGAGGCGTCCGAGCGGGTCAAAGTGCGCATCCTGACCCCCGAGGAGCGGCTGGTCGAACAGATGCGCGATCGCCTGGGCGCGCGGTTGTTGCTGGTCGAGGCCCGCAACGCCGGCGATGGCCGTCCGCACCTCCTGGCGGTGGTCGACGGCGATGGTGAAACCCTGGCGGCGGAGCGGGCGGTTCTGGCGGGACGGGAAGGCGGTCCGCCGGTGGAACTCATCGACCGCGTGACCTGGGAAACGATGCACCGGCTGGCGACGGCCGGGCTGGTGCAGATCGCCCCGGGATCGGTGCGCCCGCTACACCGCGCGGAAAACTTCGCGGTGGACGGTGCGGTCCCCAGCGAAACGGCGACCCGCGTGGCGGACCTGCTGGCCCAGGCCGACCGGGCGCGGCGGATGGCAGCGGTGCTGGCCGCCGGTGGCTTCCCCGAGGAAGCGGCGCCGCACCTGGCCAAGTCGCTGGGGCTCGCCGGCGCGGCGACCCTGGCGGGACGCGGCGCCCTGGCCGCCGACGTGACCGTGGCGACGCCCGAGCAGATCCGCGACCTGGCCGAGACTGGCGCGTTGCCGGCCGAAGCGGTCACGACGCTGCTGGGCCTGTGGCCCGGGTCCGAGGGCAACACGGTCGACGCGATGCTCCGCCTGGCCGAGGCCACGGCACGGGTGGTCGAGGCCGCCGACCGGTCGAGCCGTGCCGCGGCATAAGCGTGGTGTGAGCGGGCTGCCGGTCGGTTTTCGGATTGCTGCTTTGGGGTGAAGCTCTTCCTTGACCAGGAGAGCGAACGATGAGCAATCACGACGATTCCGAGCTGAGGCCGGGACGGATCCGGGGGCACGGCTTGCCGCGGGATCGCAGATTCCTGCACCGGGTGCTGGCGCAGCGCACTTGGCCCGGGGCGGGGCGGCGGGCACCGGGTCGCCGCCCAACAACCGTTTCGACGGCGTCACCGGTGAGCCGCCCACCGGCCTGGGGGCCGATCCGCGGTGAATGAAACTTCGCAGTGGCGCGGGCCTTTGTGCCCGCGCGGGCGCGGAGCCCCAGAAGGAGGAAGACTTGGCCCGCGGGCGCGACGGGGTCGCGGACAAGCGGGTGATGGACCGCCTGTCCCAGCCCCATGTGCTTCACGATTGACGCGTGTCAAGCGTCGATCAACGCGGGAGCGACGCCGGAAGCGATCGGAAACCGGATGGTCCAAATGGTGCCGTGATCCGACACGACGATTGCACTGCCGCGAACCTGCTCGACGAGGCGCCACACCAGGCCGAGCCCGTGGCGCTTGCTCTCCGTTGCCGCCTTGAAGCCCCGACCGTTGTCGCTGATCGTCATCGTTGCGATGCCGTCACCCTTGATGGCCCGCTGTAGCGAGACGTTGATCGAACCTGTGCCGTTGGGAAAGGCATGGTCAAAACTATTGCTGACCAACTCGGCGACCACGATGCCCAACGCGGTCACGGCATCGAGTTCAAGAACCAGGGGCTCGGCGTCGCAGGTCAGCGTTACGCTGCCACGCGCCATTCCTTGAATTTCCGCGAGATTAAGGCAAAGCGATCTCACATAGGTGCCGAAATCGGTCGTTCGCGTCATCTCGGTGCCCAGCAGATTGTCATAGACCTGTGCCAAGGTGAAAACCCGGCGTGCAATTGCCTTGAGACCCCGTTGTCCGGCTTCATCGTCGGTGTCATCAAGCTGTTTACTGAGCATGCCATAGACGAGCTGGAGATTATTCCGTACCCGGTGCTGCAGTTCCTCAGCCAGGACTTTCTTCTGTTCGAGAAGCCGGTCCTTTTCCCGAACAAGAAATCTCATTTGCGCAACGGTTGTCTGCAGGAGCCGGGTTCGTGCGGACGTGGCTACCGCTTCGGCCAGGACGTTGGCGAAACTGGTGAGAAAGTCGACGTCGTGCTGGTCATAGTCGTGCTGTCGGTCGTTGTCGATTTCCAGCACGCCATAGGGATTTGGGTCGGTGCCCTTGATGATGACGTCGATGGTCGAAATGATGCCATGCTCGGCATAGAACGGCGGCAGTTCGAAAACATTGTCTGTGCGCAAATCGTTGCAGATCGATGGCTTCCCGGTGATGAAGGCGCGTCCTTGCGGCGAACTCTCATCGGCGCGCGAGACGACGTGGCCGACGACGCCGCCTTTCCAACCATATCCGGCCTCGATCAGAAGATCGTTTTCCGCGGCGCGGTAGCGGCACACCTTGCAGAAGCGGACGCCGAGGCCTTCGGCGCAAGCCCGCGCCGCTTCGGTCAACACCTTCTGCAGGTCATCCTGACGCAGAGCGAAACTGCCAAAATTGGCGATCGCCGCCTGCTGGTGTAGCAGCCTGGTGATGCTTGCAACATTCTCATCCATGCGAGCCGCCCCGGGATGCCGTATTCGTTGCTGCCAACAGTTGGAACCCGGGCGGAAACGGCCGTGATGCCGTGCCCGTTGCGACCATGCCGGCAACAATTTCCAGACTCCGCAGCAGGTCGCTGGAACGGAAGGGCTTGGAAAGGCAGGCCTCGCCGTCGGCGGCGGTCAGGGCGACATGCCCGGTGTTCCCTGTCGCGTAGAGGACACCCACCTTATCGGCGCTACCCAGTTGAGCCACGATGTCCGTCCCGAGCCCGCCATCGGCAAGCCGCAGGTCGATCACCGCAAGATCGGGTTTGTGAAGCCGGCCGAGCACCACCGCCTCTGCGACAGTCCGCGCGATGCCGCATACCAGGTAGCCTTTTCGAACAAGAATTTCTTTGGTCATGTCGGCAATCATCAGATCGTCTTCCGCAATCAATACCGTGACCATGACAGGACAATCCTTGACCGCGTTGAGCGAAGACGAAAAAAAGTTTAGCATATTGTGCAATGAAGATCAACCGTCGCACCCTTGTGACGGTTGATCGGCCGTCGTACCCTGTCGACGTGGTGCGGTGGTGTCGGGCGGCAGCGACCGCCCACGGGTACGATAAAAGTGTTATGAACCTACGCATGCTCTTTGACCAAGAGGGTGTTTGCGACCACGCGGTTACGCCCGGAGCGTTTGGCCCGATAGAGGCCGTCATCCGCGGCGCGAAGCAATGTTTCGCCGTTGACACTGGTACCGTTCGTCGACGCAACGCCAATGCTGATTGTCACGGTGACCAACAGGTTGCCGCATGTTACCGGCGCCTCGGCAATGGTCCGGCAAAGCCGGTCGGCAATTGCCAGGGCGATGTCCAAAGGACATTCGGGCATGATGACGACGAATTCCTCGCCGCCATAACGGGCCGCGAGGTCCGCGGCCCGAAGATGATGCAGGATGCGTTGCGCCACCACACGCAGGACGTTGTCGCCGGCCAAATGGCCATGGCTGTCGTTGACGGCCTTGAAATGGTCGATATCGATCATCAAGACCGAAAGAATGGCACCGTCGAGCGGAAGGCGGCGAACCATGGTGGCGAGGTGGCGGTCGAGATATCCGCGATTGTACAGCCCGGTCAAGCCATCGGTCAGCGCGAGGCGCACGTTGGTGCTGAAATTGGACCGAAGCCATTGCTGATAGCGTTTCCGACGGACATGCGTCCGGGTTCGCGCCACCAGTTGCGCGGAATCGAAGGGGCGGAGCAGATAGTCGTCGACGCCGAGATCCAGTCCTTTGGTCAGGCGCTGGTCGTCGCTGTCGCCAATCATCAAAAGAATGGGGAGTTGCCGGCTTGGCAGTGCCAAGCGGATCTGGGAACAAAGCAGAAGCGGATCGTCATCAATCAAGGAAATATTGATGATCGCGACATCGCAATCAATCTCGCTGGCCCAAATCAATGCCGTGCGACACGACGGCGCGACGATGACGGTATTGCCATCCGCGGACAAGGCATCATAAATCTCATTGGCGTGACCGGTCGGATTGTCGACCAGAAGGATCTTCGCCGGGCCGCCATCTTCCGCGGGGCCGCAATCCCCGCCATCCCGATCCATCAGCAGATCGGTTGTTTCTTCGCGCAGCTTCCATTCATCAAGGGTTCGTTTCAGTCGAACCAGGGAACGGATCCGCGCGAACAGAATTCTGTCGTGGGCCGGCGTCACCAAATAGTCTTCGGCGCCGGCTTCGAAGCCGCGCCCGCGATTGAGGGCGCGGGTTTCCTCGGTATCGGCGGCGGTGGTCACGATCAGCACCGGAAGGTGACGGAGATGGGAGCAGGATTTGATGCGCCGGCAGAGGGTAAATCCGTCCGGATCCGCCGCCATCGCATCGAGAATGATGAGGTCGGGAACGGGGCACGTCTTCGGCCATTCGATCGGTTCGTCGGAGCATGCGACGGTGACGAGATCATAGTATTCAGTGGTGAGCGCGGCGGCAAGATGACGAAAGCCTGCCGTGTCGTGAGGGATGAGGAGGATCCGGGCGCTCATCGCGATCTAGCGGATCGTTCCGGGACGGTCAATCGCGATCAGCGCTCTTGGCCGATCGGGTGTGCCGAACCGCGGCAACATATCGACATGAATTGTCGGGTCCTGCCCGCCATTTCCCGCCATGAGTTCGATCAATCCACTCCCCCTATCACCTGGTATGGCGTCGCCGTCTGCGCAACGCGCCCGCTTGAACACGGGATGCGCGGTGTTGCAGCCTGCATCGGGTCGTGTTCGCGCACACCAACCATGTCATTGTCGATTCCGCTGCCGTTTCGCGGCAGTCCAGGGCGTCTTTTCCATTATGCTATAAGACGTGGTTTCCACAAATAATTTTTCAATGGCGTGGTCGGGCAATGGGACTCTGCAGGACGTGATTCTCGGCTCGCCGTGTCGCCCGACGCGCCGTATTGGTTGGGGCGGTCAAAACTTTGTCGGGGAATGTCCTTGGTCCCGATGGTCGAGGCAAGAGGGTGGGCGCGTTGGTGCCTTATCCGACTTGCGTCCAGGGCTGCCGCCCTGACCCGATCGGGGACACAGTCCCCGATCCCCTTGTTTTTTTGTTTTACAAAATATCGCTTCGAGCGCCTTCGGGCCACCGGATCTGCGGCCATCCCGGGCGCGGATCGAGCCTTCAGCCCCCGGCATTGCCGCCCGCGGGGCGTTATTGACAGAACCCCGAACCCTGCCCAAATGAACAAAAATTATTGCTATGCGTGGGGTGCCGCGATGTTTGCTTCCGGTATCGCCGCCCCAACATCAGGGAGGGCGGGGGAAGAAGGAAATGGGGGATTGACCAGCGGTTCTCATTTTGGCGACGACGCGTTGGGCTTTCGCCCAAACCCAACGGGGGCCATGCCCCAGACTCCTTTGTTTTTGTCAAAAGCGAGGGGGATTCCGGGTTCACCCCGAGCGGGTGCGGGCGGCAGCCCGCGGGCCGACAGCCAAAATGAGAACTCCTGGGGATTGGCCGCACGATCCGCGGCTGCGGGATTTCGCGCGCGGTCGCCACGGTCCGGGCTGGCGGCCAAGGGCTCGCAGCTTGTTTGATAACGATTCCGCCACAGAAGAGGGGCGTGTTGCACCATGTTGTTCAACTCCTATGGCTTCATCTTTGCCTATCTGCCGATTGTTCTGATCGGATTCTTTGTTGTTGGCCGCTGGCATGCCCTTGCGGCGGCGGCATGGTTGGCCGCGGCGTCGCTCATATTCTATTCGTGGTGGAACTGGCACTTCACTTTCGTTCTGATGGCGTCGGTCGGGATCAATTACGCGGTCGGTGTGACGATGGTGCGGTGGCAGGCCGCGGGCCAGACCGCGGCGATCCGGTGGCTGCTGCGCTGCGCGGTTGCCGCCGACCTTGGCGCATTGGGCTATTTCAAATACGCAAACTTCTTTGTCGCAACGGTTGGGCAACTTTCGCCGGTGCCGATCGAATGGCAGACCGTCGTCTTGCCGATCGGAATTTCTTTTTTTACCTTCACGCAAATTGCCTTTCTGGTCGATACGGCGCGCCAAAAGGCCGGTGAGGTCAATTTTATCCATTATCTGCTGTTCGTGACCTATTTCCCGCATCTGATTGCCGGGCCGATCCTCCACCACGGCGAAATGATGCCGCAGTTTCGCCAACGGGCGACCTATCTTCCCCGGGCTGATGCGATCGCGATTGGACTGACAATGTTTATCGCCGGATTGTTCAAGAAGGTGGTGCTTGCCGATTCGATTGCGGTCTACGCTGACAAGGCGTTTTCACCCGCCGCCAGTCATACCCTGACGCTGATCGACGGCTGGGGCGGGGCGTTGGCCTACACGCTCCAAATCTATTTTGATTTTTCGGCATATTGCGACATGGCCATCGGTGTGTCGCGCATGTTCAACATCAGGCTGCCGGCCAATTTCGAATCGCCGTACCAGGCACGGTCAATCATCGATTTCTGGCGACGCTGGCATATGACGCTGTCGCGTTTCCTGCGCGATTATCTCTACATCCCGCTCGGGGGAAATCGCGACGGACAATGGGCGCGCTGCCGCAATTTGATGGTGACGATGACGTTGGGTGGACTGTGGCATGGCGCTGGCTGGACGTTCGTGATCTGGGGCATGCTCCATGGTTCCTTCCTGATGGTAAACCACGGCTGGCAGCGGTTGCGGTCCCGGCTGGGCTGGAATGGTGGGGCGGTGAGCGGTTTTGCCGGTTGGCTGCTGACCTTCCTGGCCGTGGTCGTGGCATGGGTGTTCTTTCGGGCTCCCGACCTCGGGACCGCCGTCGCCGTACTCAGGGCCATGGCGGGCCTTCAGGGCGTCGTCATGCCGGTGCCCTGGGAACATGGTCTTCCGGGACCGGCGCTCTCGCTGTTGGCGCATGCGGGGGTCACCTTTGGAAACCTGGCGGCCTTCGCTGGCGGCAAAGAGTTGGCGTGGCTGGGCGGTTTGTTGGCCGTGGCCCTGTTTTTGCCCAATCTGCGGCAGATCATGGCCGGGGAGGTTCCGATGACGGCGGTTGGTTCGACGCCCGGGGCGCCGGCCGGATTGCGGTGGCGACCTCATCCCCTCGCGGCGATGGCGTCCTTCGCGATGTTCCTGGTGGCGCTGGATCGCATGACCAATGTCAGCCAGTTTCTCTATTTTCAATTCTGAACCATGTATCGCACCTATAACGGCATCCTGATCGGACTGGTCGCACTCACGGCGCTGTGCGGCACGATCCTCGTCCAATGGCTGCAACCGCTATCGGGTGATCTGACCCGGCTGGGCGGTTATAGCGAAAACGAGTTTGGCTGGACGGGGGCTGAAGCCGTGTTCACGCCACCCCTGGCCGCGTCCGGTGATCCCGGGGCGTACTACGACGTTGTCGTCCTCGGCGATTCATTCTCGCTCCGCACGACCCCGGATCGCCAGACCCGGTCAGGGGGATTTTGGGTTGATTTTCTGGCCGCAAACACCGGACTGAGCGTCGGCGTGTTCTTTATTGAAAAGATGCCGCCGGAGCGATTGTTCGATGATCGCCGCTATCGATCCCATCCGCCGCGGCTGGTGATCGTCGAACTGGTGGAGCGCTCGCTGGGGCATCAGTTGCTCGGGAATGGCGGTGCGTGCCCGGGGACTTCGTCACCGGGCTTCGATTTGGCGCTGATGCCCCGTACCGAAGTGCCGATCGCAATCCGTCGTGACGTCGTGCCGGAATGGAACGAGGCCGCGATCGGCCAGGCCATCGATCACCTTGCCAAGAGTATTCCACGTCGGCTGGTCGGCTGGGATGGCTCGAAGGTGAAACGTCTGCGACTGTCGCGGGATGACCTGTTTACCAGCGTGGATCCTGCCGACCTGCTGGTCTACCAGGATGATTTTATAAAGCGGACCTGGCGGGATCAGGATTGGGCGGCGATGCGCTGCCGCTTGCTTGACTGGCAGGCGCGCAGCGAAGCCAATGGTCAGACCCGCTTCCTCGTTGTCGTCGCCCCGGACAAATCGTCGGCTTATGCCCCCTACCTGGCCGAAGATGTGCGTCAGCCAAACGGTGTTGCCGAGCTTGCGGAAGCCCCGACGCTCCATATGCCCCGTGTTGACCTCGCCCTACGGAACGCGATCCAATCCGGGGTCAAAGACGTCTATTTGCCGAACGACACCCATTGGGGCAGCGCCGGATCCGGGATTGTTGCCAAAAGCGTGATCGCCTATCTCAAAGGTGACGGCCTCAAAGAAGACGGCGGCGCGTCGAAACCAACGGCTGAAGCTGCGGTTCGATGACGAGGAGATCGGGCCCTGGCGATGGCCGCCGCCGAAAATCCGAGGCTGGTCGATCGCCGGCAGCCGCAGGACGCGCGGAGCGGCCGGCTTTCGATCCGATCGCCGCGCCAAGCGAGATCGATACGACCGAGCCGGATGCAACCCAGGGCGCGACCTCGTGTCGCGGTCGAAACCGAATCCGGGAGCGGCATGACCATCAGGTCAAAAAGTGGCCCGTCGGTACCGTCTCACCATCCGCACTCGTCGCCCGTTTCAACGATAGCTGGTTCACGTCAAAACCCGAAAAGGCGACGCGGGCTCTGGCCCCTCCGATTGCCCTCGGGCAACCGAACCCTTCGGAGACGGAGCCGGGGTTTTGACCCGGGCTCCCGCCAAGAGCCGGGGGCCCTTGGATCCCCTGATGCTATTAAATAGACGGGGCCAAGGCCCGCGTCAGAAGGTCCCGGCCCCCAAGGGGCCGGAGGGCGGAGCCCGTCGTCACAGCAAGTCGATTTGCATCATCGGACACGCGCCGCGCCGCTTTGTGAGCCGTGATCATGCCATAAATTGCGCAGCAATGAGGCAAATAGCGTTAGATAAATTGCCGGAACGCGATAAAATGAATAATAGAAGGTGTGGATTGGAACCGATTGCAGCCATAGGTATTTTCCGAGGGTATCGCCATTGGTCCCGCCGCCCCCAAAGTGTCGACTGCCCATGAGTTTCCAGAGAAGACCGGGATTGCAACGTAATCATGACAGAGACTTTTCTTTATCCGGAAAATGGCGTTGTCGATCGCGAGGGAATGTCGCGACCACGAGAGGACGATATATTACGACGTCACGCGGATACGACCTTGTGGCGGATCGAAGAAGTGTTCGATGACGGAGTGATTGGTTTGAGTGGTGTCGTCGATCATCGATAGCGCCGCCGGCCCCGCCGCGGTGATCGGGTGTCCAAAGCCTGGGACGGCGTCGCGATCCGCCGTTGCCGAAACGCCGGGGCGGATCCGGGCTTGTCGCCCAGAGTCTGCCGAATGGTCG
>JARLIO010000086.1 GCA_031291675.1 Azospirillaceae bacterium | reverse complement strand
GACCTTGGCCACGACTACTTCGATCACAGGGCAAAGGTCGCACAGACCAACCGCCTCGTCGCTCGCCTGGAAAATCTCGGCTACCTCGTCGAAATCACCCCGATGGCCGCATGACCAGATCGACAAAGTTTCTTTCTAGTTATCACCATGTTCCGCGCTTTAACGAACAGGCTATCATAGGGCTACGGCGTAGACATAGTGCTCATCATCGTCGGTCGTGGCCCGCCACTTCAGTCCCTGAGTGGGCACTGAATTTACGCCATTTTTTCCGGTCAGCACCTGTAGCAGCCGGGACTTCGATCCCATGATGCGGACCTCGCCATCTGCGACCTCAACGCGCTGGGCGAGCGCGCGAAGATGGTCGCGGCGATAGCCGCCACCTTCAAGGCGGATATGCCGCCGCGCGGTTTCGGCGAAGGTGCGCACCATCTGCGGAGTAACGGCCTTGCTGCCGGAGTTCTCAAGCATGGCCTGGGCGCGCTCGGCATCGGCCTTCGCCTGATCGCGGATGGCCTTGAGGCCGTCGATGCGGTCCTTGAGCGCCGGGTCGTCCAGGTTGGCGACGCCCGCCTCGATGGCGTCGTAGAGGGGCTTGAGCCGGGCTTCCGATTCCGCTGCGCGCCTGTTCAGCTCGGCGATGTGCTCGCGCTGGCGGTCGGATCGCTCCTGCCGCCGGTCGAGCACCATGGCGAGGATCGTTTCCAGCCGGTCGGGCTGGAGGAGGCGTTCCTCCAGATGGCTGGCGACAAGATCGTCCAGCTTATCCATCGGTACGGCCATGCCCTCGCAAGCGGTCGGTCCCTGCCGGGCTTTCATGGAACAGGCGTAGTAACGATAGCGCCCGCCCTTGCCGGTTCGGATGGTCATGGCGCCACCGCACTTGGCGCAGTGGATCAGGCCGGTGAGAAGGGTTGGGCCGCTGATGACGGCGGATGGCGTCACGGTGGGATGTCGGGCCTTGAGTAGCGCCTGCACCGCGTCGAATGTCTCGCGGTCGATGAGGGGCGGGACAGGCACGACGACGATCTCGCTGACAGGTTTCAGCTCTTTGGACTTGGCCCGCTTGTTGAACTCATGCTCGCCCATATAGGTGCGGCGGGTCAGGATGCGGTGGACTTGGCCGATGCCCCAACGGCCGCCGTCGCGCGTGAAGATGCGGTTGCGGTTCAGGTGGCTGACGATGTTCTTCACGCCCATCTGGCCCTTGGCGCCGTCGCCGTGGAGCGCGAGCCGGTAGATCAGGCGCACCGTTTCGGCGTGGAGCGGGTCTATCTCCAGCTTCTTCTTGACCTTGGCGCCGCGCTGCTCGGCCGCGACGACACGGTAGCCGATAGGCGGCAGCGAACCATTCCGAAAGCCCTGCCGGGCGTTCTCCTTCAAGGCGCGGATGACGTGCTTGGCGTTCTCCTTGGGTTGATACTCGTCGAACAGCGCCATGATCTGCCGCATCATGACGTGCATCGGATCGTCGCCCATCTCCTGGGTTATTGAGACGAGCTTCACCCCATTCTTCGCGAGCTTCCGGACGTAGAATTCCAGCTCGAAATGATCGCGGAAAAAGCGGCTGAACGAATGGACGATCACCACGTCGAACGGCGCGGGCTTCGATGTGCCCGCCTCGATCATCCGCTGAAACTCGGGGCGACGGTCATTGGTCGCAGACGCGCCCGGCTCCACATAGGTCTCGACGAGCTGGTAGCCGCGCGAGGCGCAATAGGCTTCGCCCTGGCGCTTCTGGTCGGGGATGGAGACGTCGTGCTCGGCCTGCCGCGCCGTCGAGACGCGCAGATAGAGGGCGGCCCGTAGCGGCACGGTCATGTCGTATGTCTCCCTGTCACATCATCGGCACGACCCGAACAACTCATCGAAGAGATCGCCGAACCACGCCTCGAACACGTCCACTTCGGCTTCCGTGACCGGGATATTCTCGGGCCAATCGTCGGTGACGATCCAGGTCGAAAGGTCGTGCTTCGGTGGCCGGCCCGTAAACGGCCAGGGTTGACCGAGCAACGCTTTAAGCTGCTCGGATGCGGTCGGAGGGCGTTCTTTGCGAGGTCTGGCCATTGGTCCAGAATCGGCGAGCGAGGCCCTTCAAAGAATAGCCTTTTTCTACGCCGGAAGCCCCCGCGTACCGTGGCGCAAAAAGACTTGCGCGCGGCGGCGCGGGGCTGAAACGGTGTAGGGGCGGACGCGGTCGTCATGGCGATAACAATCCCAGCGCCGTCGCCACCGGCAGATAGAGGGTGCGTGGCTGCCGCACCAAGGGCGTGAAGCCGAAGGCCGCATAGAAGGCTACCGCCTGGTCGTCGATCGCGTCGGCGAAGATGGCGTGGGCGCCGATAGAGGCTGTGGCGACGGTCTTGATCGCGTCAAACAGCAAGGCTTCTCCGAGCCCTTGTCCGGCATAATCGCTATGGCGGCCAAGCCAGCCTATCAGCACCGCCGGGACGGTCGGGTAGCGCGGCAGTTTCTTCGCCAGCGGCTCGGGAACCTCGGTCAACGGCACGTTGCTGGAGGACAGCGTGTAGAAGCCCGCCACCCGATCCGTCGCAATCTCTCTGGCGACGAAACAGGTGGCGTATTTCCGCTTCACATCCTGGGAGACGGTCTCGCGGAAATAGCTGTCGATCCGGTCGCTGCCGCAGGTGAAGTCATCCCGCTTGTGCGCCTTCGCCAGCGGCTCGATGGCGAAGCGGACGCTCACCGGCGCTCGATCAGCTCAGCATGGCGCTTTGCCGCACGTGCCAGCCGCGCGTTCGGCTGCGGCGGATTGATCAGCGCCTCGGCGAAGCGGATTTGGTCCTCGCGCGCCAGGCGCATGATGTCGGCGTCCTCGACAACCCGGCGGGCGTCCTCGCCGGCCGTGGCGATGAGATAGCCGGTCAGGGTCATGCCGCGCAGACGGGCGGCGCGCTGCATCTGGTCGTAAACCTGGACTGGGACGCGCGCTTCCAATCGGGCGGTCTCGGCTTCGATTTGGGGCTTGGGCATAGGGGCCTCCTTTGGCTCCATCATATACGGCATAATGCCGTATTGTTCAAGACGAATCAAAGCCCCAGTCCGATCTGCCGATTGCGGCTAAAACTCCATTCGATGCCGCCATCGTCGCGACGGACGCCGCTGATATGTTGGTCGAGACGTTTTTCCAGCACGGGCTGCCAGGGCACGAGCTGGAAGCCCAGTCCGTCCTCGATCATGGCGAAGCGCCCGCTGGCGAGATTGGCGACGCCCGCCAGCCGGCTGGAGACATACTCGCCGGGTTGGGACGGGCTGTAGGTCAGTCCACGCTCGGCGGCCATCTCTTTGCCGACGCGATCACTCTCCTGGCGCTCCAGCGCGGCGATAGTGCGCCGAGGGATGGAAATGAAGCCGTCCTTCACGCTGGCATGGCCCATTTCGACGAGACGCGCGGCGCGCCGGTCGAGCGCCGCGTTCACCTCCTGGCCGAAGCCGGTCCCGGCAAGGGGCAGATGGTCTTTCGCAACCAACTCCCTGTCGAGCCAGGTCGCGCCGTCGCTGCCCACCTGCCGGTCGAGGTCGAGCGTGGACAGCGTGCGGATGCCGAAATCCTTGGGCCGGCCGGGGGCGTCATAGGCGATGCCCCGCTCGGCGATGTCGCCGGGGATTTTCCAATGGTCCGCATCGATGCGCTCGACGTGTCCGGCGCGGCGCAAGGCTTCCAGGCGGCGCACATGCGAGCGAATGAAGGCATCCGGGTCGCCGTGGCGCTGTTCGATGATTTCCCGCGTCGCTTCCAGATGAAGGCTCGGCTGGTAGATGCCGCCATTGGCCTCCGCCATGATCTGGATGTTGACATCGGCCGGCCGCAGCTCGGCCTTGGTCGGCGCCGGATCGAGCGCGACGATGTGGCCGCGTCTGATGTCGTCGATGCGGCCGGCGTCCGCCATCTCGACGTAGTGGGTGCGTCCGTCCACGCCGTCGATGACCAGGTGCAGCCGGTCGCCCATCTCGTCGCCGGCCAATCCCTTGGCGAGCACTCGGCCGACGATGGAATGGGCGATCTGCTTGCCGTGGGTGACATATTGGTTCGGGCCGCGCTCGTCGGCGATGCCGTGATCGTCGAGCGCCCGGTGCATGGTCTTGATGATGTCGTTGCGCTCGCCCAGCGCCTTTAGCGTCGGTTCAGCCTTCTCGGAGATGGCCCAGCGTCCCGGCTCGGTTTCGGTGGCGAGGTCGTAGCGTTCCAGCCGCTTCGCCCGATCGATCAGCAGATGCCGGTTGGTGCGGACGGTGTAGCTCTCGGCGGCGTCGGGTCGCAGGTCCACGACACCGTTGTCCCGCTGCTCGGCGATCAGCATCCGGTCGAGCCGGGTCAACCGTTCGGCATCCACCTCGGTCGCCAGCTTACGGGCGACATCAAGCTCGGTCTGCGGCCCGAGTTCCAGCGTCACCAGTTCGCTCGCCCGGTGGCGGACGCCATGAGCGATGTAGTCGCCGGCAATGTTGAGGATGCGGCCATCGTCGAGGACGCCCCGGACGACGACATGGGTGTGGGGGTGGCCGGTGTTGTGGTGATCGACCGCAACCCAATCGAGCTTGGTGCCGAGGTCGTTTTCCATCTGCCGCATGAGATCGCGGGTGAAGCCGCGCAGGTCGCTCATCTCGACGGAATCCTCCGGCGCGACGATGAAGCGGAACTGATGGCCGTCCTCCCGCCCGCGCTCGATGAAGGCACGGCCATCCGCCTCGTTCTCGATGGCGGAATAGGCGCGACCTTTCTCGCCGTCGCGCATCACCCCGTCGCGTTCGAGGTAGCGCAGGTGGGCGTCGGCCGCCTTGCTCACCGTGCCGCGCATCTTCGGGCCGCGTGAGCCGCGCTGCGGGTTGAGCTTGATCACCCGCGCCTTGACCACCACGCGGCGCGAACGAAACCGCGCGCCCTTCCCGTCGCGGCTCCATCCGCCATCGTCTTTCGGAAAGGAAGCCACCACCTTCGCGCCCCGGCCGTGCGCATTGAACCGCCCGCCGCCTTCCCCTTTCCGGCTGCCCGCCGATCCCGATCCCCGGCCGATCCGATTGGGGTTGCCGCCGGCCTTGCGAACGGCCGCCTTGACCTGTTGGAGGAACGGCAGGTCGTGCGAACGGACGCGCGTCCTTTGGGTACGGGACCGCCCCGGTTTGATGCGGAAATCGTCTGCGTCATTGCCTGCCATGACAGGACGATCAGCATCGGATTCGGGATGCGCAAGTCCTCGAAAGCACTCGTCGTCGTGTGGCGTAAAAAGACTTGCTGTAGCGTAGAAACGGCGGAACACGCCACGCGGCACCTTGCGACCACCACCCACTTTTTCATTGAAAATAAAGAGAAAAGTGCCTCAGGCGGCACCGCGCACGCCGTTCGGAGTGCCGCTACAGCGCCGTAAAGCGGCTCAAAAACAATGTGCAGACAATCACTTACGACCGAAGGGAGCGCGGATTGAAAATCCGCTTTATCTTGCCATCACTCTGTCTTTCTGCAACTTTTACCTTCACGCTATCTCCAAGGCCAAGTCTTGACTGCGAATCGCCCTGAAAAACAATGATACGAATGCCGCCTCAGAGCTTGCAGCCAAACCACCTTGCATCTGCGTTCCCTAAACGGTCCGACCGCCCGAAACGCGCGACCGATAGGCGAATTGCATGTCAAAAAGCTCGCCGTCGCTCGGTTGTCATCGTGTAGATCGCCATCATGTAGATGGCACGGACGAAGCGAAACGGGGGGACATTTCTTTTCATTTGCCCGACATGGTCCGCGCCACACATATCGCTCTTCGCTCTCAGCCCGGCAAGATATCGGTGAGGTTAGGACAGTCGCTGATGGCCGGTTCAAGCTCGCCATCCCTCCTAACGTCGCGGCGGCGCATGCCGAGTCGCGTGCTTACTTTGTCGGCGTGGCCACGCTGCGCCCGGCGATGTCGATATTGGCGCCATAGCGAAGGAAAGAAACGACAGAGCCAAGAACAACCGCTCATACCCTATGACGCCTGCCTTCAATTTCCGGGAAAGCGGGCCAACAGTTCGCCGCCGCCCCAGTCCGGGATGGACGCGCGCTGCCCCTTCGGGGTCGGAACGCAGCCATGAAAATCTTCGTAGCCAATCGGCTCGAAATGGTCGTGATCTTTGATCAAACGACCATGCTCGGAATCAATGGCCCAACCGATCAAGCCGATATGGAGGCGCTGTAAATAACGCACCTCGGCCCGCGCGATTGTTGGAAGATCATCGCCGACACAGCCATCGACCGCGTTCCATTCGGTGGCGATCATCGGATATTTGGCCGCGTCGACGCCGAACATGGCTTGCCACTGCGCTTCCTTCACGAAGATGTCCTTCACCGGATAGGGATGGACCGCAAGGGCGAGGCGATTGGACAGGCGATCGTGCAACAACGGAAACAGGCCGTTCGTCTGGCGCGCCCAATACAGCCCCTGCACCAACAGGATATTGCGCGCGCCGGCGCCACGCACGGCGTCGATGATTGCCTGGGTTTCGCTCGCCCATTCGGCGCGGGTTTCGGGCTTGTTCTATTTGCACGGCTCATCGAACAGTTCGAGCATGACGCCCGGATCGTTCGCCAGATGCGGCGCTAGCGTTTTCCAGGCGCGCACCGTGCTGTCGTTCGGCATGCACGGCAAATTGAGAATGCCGTTCTCGCCTTGCGCATCCATCGACGGAATGACGACGAAGCCCGCGTCGCGCGCCTGTTTGAAGACTGCCAGCAATTCATCCAGATATTTGGCATCGAAGATCGGCGATTGTGGATCGAGCGCCGGTTGACTGACCGCGAAACGGATGATCGTCGCGCCAAACCGGGATTCGATGGCCGCCCGTTCCGCCAGCGTCCACCATTGGCGGCCCTGTAAATTGCTCGGATCATTCATCCATTTCGGCGCCGACGGGATGAAGGCGGGCCGCGCGAACGCCTCGACCTTGATGCCCTTTGGCAACCATGGCTTGCCGTCGAGATAGAAGTCCTTGCCTTTGATCGTCACGTCCTGCGCCGCCATGGCGGATAGAGGAAACAGAAGAGCCAAAATCAGCGCCGCAAGTCGCATGATGTCCGCCGTCAGTTGTTGGGAAACTTGGCCAGCAGGCTGCCGCCGCCCGAATAGACCAGAGGCGTGGGCTGCCCCTTCAGCGTTTGCGCGCAGCCATGCCAGGTCTGATAATCGGTCGGAACATAATGCTCATGGTCCTTGACCAGCTTTCCGCGCTCGGAATCGATGGCCCAGCCAATCAGCCCGATATGCAGCCGCTGCAGATAACGCATCAACTCGAGTGCAATCTCCGGCGTCCGGTCATCCACACAACCACCAAATTCGGTGGCGTTCCACTCGGTGGCTATGATCGGGTACTTGACCGCGTCCTTGCCAAAGTGATTTTCAAAGTATGCCTCGGGCGGCGTGGAAGGATAATTCTTCATCGCATCCAGGTACGGGTGAACGGACATCGCCAGACGCCCGGCCACGGAATCATGAACCAAGGGGAATAGATAGTTGCTCCACTGGCCGTATCCCAAGCCATCCAGCAGCACGACGTTGGTGGCGCCGAGTCTCCGAATCACATCCAGAGATTGCTGCATCCCCGCCGCCCACTCGGTCCTCGCCGCCCCCCAGTTGTTCTTACACGGTTCGTTGAAGACCTCGAACAAGATGCCTTCGTCCCGCATCAGAACCGGCGCCAAGGTTTTCCAGGCTCGGGCCGTGCCCTGATCCGGCATGCAGGACTGCCCGTCCAATCCGGCCACGGGATAGGCGTCCATCGATGCGATCACCACGAGCCCTGCCTTCCGCGTCTGCTGAAAGATGGAGACGAGTTCATCTCGATACTTCGGATCGTAGATGGACGATTGTGGGTCCAGAGCTGCCTGGCTGATGTTGAAACGGATGACGTTCCCGCCGAACACCGTCTTCACCGCCCCGATCTGCCGATCTGACCACAATGCCCGCCCCTTCTGGCTGGCTGGATCGTTCATCCATTTAGGACCAGACGGAATCAAAGCCGGGCGGATGAACCCTTCCGCATTGACCCCCTTCGGCAACCAGGGCTTGCCGTCGAGATAGAAGTCCTTGCCTTTGATCGTCACGTCCTGGGCCGCCATGGCGGCGAAAGGAAATAGAAGCGCCAAAAACAGCACCGCAAGACGCATGATGTCCGCCGTCAGTTGTTGGGGAAATTGGCGAGCAGGCTGCCGCCGCCTGAAGCCGATCCGTCGTTGCAATCGGTGAAAGCGGCATAATTGGTCGGCTCGAAATCGATATGGTCCTTGACGATCTTACCGCGGGTCGACTCGATGCCCCACTCGATCAGTCCCAAATGCCGGGATTGAAGATAGCGCACTAAGGTCAAAGCGACCGTTGGCATGGTCTTGCCTGTGCAGCCATTGGTGGGCGTGGCGTTCCATTCGGTGACGATCGTCGGAAACCTCTCGGCGGCTGCGCCGAATTTGTCCTGCCATTGCTGGGGACGGTCAAAGGCCCCTCCAACCCGATAGGGATGGACGGCCAGCACCATCCGGTCCGCCATGGTATCGTGAACCAACGGGAACAATCCGGTGGCGATCCGCGCCCAATCCAGCCCATCCAGCAACAGGATGTTCCGCCCCCCGGCCAGACGAACCGCATCGATCAAGGACTGCATCCCTTGTGCCCATTCAGCCTGAATAGAGGCGTCGCCCTTCTTGCAAGGCTCGTTGAACAATTCGAGCATGATGCCCCGGTCCTGCCCGACGAACGGGACCAAGGATCGCCAAGCGCGGGCGGTGCTGCCGGAGGGCATGCATTTCAAGTCCGTAATACCATCCTCGGCGCCGTTCGCCAGGGCGCGGCCCCCTTGGCGCCTTCAAGGTGGACGCGACGCACACCGTATTCCCCGACGAGAATCCGGTTTGCCGCGATGTTGTGCTGACGCGCCCAGCCGGCGACGCTCTCAAAGCGCTGCACCAGGAAGCTTTGGGTTCCCTGCGTCTGATAGGTCGAAAAAAGGTCCTGTAGACCCTTACGGACGGCCGGGTCGCTGTTGGCATCGGCCGCAAGCTCGGCCAAGGCGTGTTTTTCGACCGGTTGACGGTTTTCCTCCGTCACGGGCCAGTCCAGATCCCGCACATATTGGTTTGCGCGATCCGGCCGCAGCCAAACCGTCGCCTGATGCGTGAACAGGAACGGCTCGTAGTAGTGGAAGGTGAAAAGCGTGTTGGGGTCGTCCAGATAGGGCGACGGATCGAATTTCATCAATCCATCGACCTGGCCCCAGCCTGTGCCGGTCACGATGAAGACACTATGCGGAAGCTTCTGCCGGATGAGATGATAGAGAACTTTCTGAGTGGTGGCCCAAGTCGATATTGGACCATTGTCCCCCGGGCACGAGGGCGGCTCACTCATAGCCTCGACGGCGACCGAACGACTGTCCGGGAGCCGAGCTAGCAAGGTCGAGACGCCTTCGACATAAAGGTCCCAGTTGATCCGCTTGCAAACCACGGTTGACGCGCCCGTCTGAGGAACGATGTCCACGGTCATGCCTTCGGTCAGCGCCTCGTCAACCGTCGCGGCGACGACATTCATGACGCGTGCCTGTTCCGTTGGGTCCGCCTTCGTCGTCCAGGCGTCGAACGGAATCCCGAGCCGGATAAATCTGAATCCCGCTGACTTCGCCTGATCGACGCGTCGCCGGTTGATTTCCGACGCAGTCTCGGCGGTGTCGTGTCGGTTCAGCCCACTCGGAAAGAGGCTGAGGTTCACGCCGTTGGTTGGCCACGGCACCTTGGCGAGATCGCCGCTTGTGTTGCTGGGCGTGGCGGCGGCCCGCATGGCGAAAGACAGCATCAAGAACAGCGTCAGATGAGCAAGAACGAAGCGCCTCATTTCACCGTCTCCTCGTGCAACGCGTTGACAAATTGATCGGAAATCTTGTCGGCATCGCCGTTATGACCAAAGCCGATAGCGAAGGACGTGTCCAGATCCCAGATCGCCCATTGAAAGCCGCGTTCGGTGGCTAGCCGAGCGACGGTTCCGATCCAGGCGTCGGCGCCGGGCGTAATGCGCCCGCGCGTGTCCTGACTGGGCCGGATGACACCGAACTCACCAAGAAAGATCCGGTCGTTGCCGACACCGTTGGACGTCGCCCAGGCGGCGAGCTTGTCCAGGGAGCCGGCGAGGGTCTGTTCGGTACCGCTCCGCGCATAGGCCTCGAGTTGCGCGTCGAGATCCGCCTTTAACGCCGTGCGTTTCGGAGCATCCAGGGTGGAGTCCGCGTCGATCAGGCTGAGCGCGGCGCCACGAACCTTTGCAACCGCTTCCGCGCGATAGGGCCAAGGCAAGTCGTGGACGAAGCGATTGAAGGGGGGCAGAAAATTCCAGTTGACGCCTTGAGAGGTGAAGAGGAGCGGATCGTAGAAATGCAGGCTGAACAGGACTTGGCGATCCGCGCGGTAGGGAGACGGATCGAGTTTCAAGAGATCGCCGCCCCAATTGTCGCCTGACACGACAAAGATGATCCTTGGGTGGGACGCCCGAACGCGTCGATAGATGACCTGCTGCAAGTTCACCCAGCGCTTTGGCGAGTCGGCGGCCCCGCATCCTGTGAAGGGTTCGTTGAGCGGCTCCACGCCAACCAGCGGCGAGTCTGGCAATGCCCGGAGCAGGACATCAAGCGTTTGCAGAAATTCGTCCTGCCGGTCGCAGATCAAATCATGCTGATCATGACCGTTCTCGGGGAAGAGGGCGACCAGCGTCTGGACCCCCTTGTCGCTCGCCCGCTTGACGAAGTCCGCCACGGCCCTCAACGCCAGCTCGCGCTGCTGCGCCGTGGCGCTCGGGCGGATGAGCGCCATGTGAAACCGCAGCCGGACGAGATCGAAGCCGGCTGCGCTGAGCACGGCAAGACGTTTGGCGTTGTAGGCGAGAAGTGCTTGGATGTCGCTCGGTGTCGGCGAGGATACATTGATCGACAGCGACGATTTTCCCGGCGGAAGAAGTGAAACATTGATCCCCCGAACCCCGTCATTGGCGGACAATGCAGGAACTGGTAGTAACGCCGCACCACTCGTCGCCGCACCGAGCAGGAACGCTCTCCTGTCGACCTCAATTTGCATTCGCTCGACCTCAATTTCTTGGGAAATTTGTCAGCAAACGGCCGCCGCCCGAAGGCCCAACGCCCTTGGCTTTGTCGAGGCAGCCGCGAAAGTCTTGATAGTCCGTCGGCGTATAGTGATCATGGTCCTTGACTAGCTTTCCGTAACCAGAATCAATTCCCCACCCGATCAAGCCGATACGGTGCGCTTGCAGATAGCGCATTAGCGCCAGCGCGATCGCTGGGGTCCGCGCACCCGCACAGCCATTGGTCTCCGTCGCGTTCCATTCCGTGGCGATGATCGGATAACGGTCGGCGTCCTTGCCAAAATGCGCCGTGAAATAGGCGTCTGGCTGGGCAGCTCCTTCCTTTGCCAGTTCGTCGAAATAAGGATGGACCGCCAACGCCAGCCGGTTGGGAATGGCATCGTGCAACAAGGGAAATAGGTCGTTGGTCGATTGGGCATATCCAAGGCCGTCCACCAGAAGGATGTTTTTCGCGCCCATCGCCCGCAACATGTCGATCAGGGGCTGCATCCCCTTCGCCCAGTCCTTTCGGCCTTGGTCCCAATTCGCTCGGCAAGGCTCATTGAACAGTTCGAAGATGACGCCCGCGTCTTTGAGAAGCGATGGAGCGAGCGTTTTCCAGGCGCGGGCGGTGCTGTCATTTGGCATGCACGGCAGATCGGGGAGGCCGTTTTCCGCTTGAGCGTCCATCGAGACGACGACGATCAGTCCCGCCTTCCTCGCGTCCGAGAAGGCTTTCAGCAGTTCATCGGGATATTTCGGATCGTAAATCGACGATTGCGGATCCAAGGCCGGTTGGCTGACGGTAATCCGCACAATCGTCGCGCCGAAGACTGACTTCAATGCCGCAATTTCCGACGCGCCCCACCAATGGCGGCCTTGCAGATGGCCTGCGTCATTCATCCATTTGGGTGCCGAGGGGATCACGGCGGGACGATTGAACGCCTCGACGTCAACACCCTTCGGCAGCCAGGGTCGGCCATCCAGATAGAAATCCCTTCCCCGGAGGATCACGTCCTGCGCCTCCGCCCGCGACGACAAGACCGCGGGCAATCCGATCGCCAAGGCGTAAACCACAAGAGTTGTTAACGTTTTCAACACATTGCCTCCACGAACTCATCTACGGGTGAATGGAGCGTAGCGATCTTTGGTGCATGCTACCGACTTAAAGATGACCGCCTCCTGAACCGCCGGAGAACAGCAACTTTCTCATTTTTCGTCTGCCTTACTCAATTCACGGCCATCAGAAATTCACGTTTCGGTATCGCGCTGATTTGGTGCGGTCCGATGTTCAATGCCGCAATTCATTCAGGATCGCCGCTGAGCGACGGCTGTCTCCGCCCATGTCGCGGGCATTGAAATCCGTCTGCGGCAGACCGCAACGTAACCAGTTGGCATCGAGTCGATCGCCGCCGAAGCCGTTCGTGACTTCGTACGCCCATTGCCCGTCGGGGATTCTGATCTTGGCTTTCGCCAGCTCTTCCATCTTGTGGGAATCGCAAAGCGTCTCGCCGATGGCCACGGCAAGCTTCTTGACGCGTTGTCTCTCCTCGGCGGACTCGTTGTAACCGAGGGCATTCCGCGCGGCTTCCAGAACGAGCGTGGCCGATAGCGAATAGATGTGATAGACGAGCGCCTGCTGTCCGCGCTCGAGTTCCGCCGCAATGAGGCCGTCATTGTCGATCGCGGCAATCGCTTCATGCCAAACCTGATCCTGAAAGGCGAGCGCCACCGGGTCGCGTTGCAGGACGTTGTTCAATGCAGCGCCAGTCGCCGCCCATACGCGTTGATTGGCGCGATTGGCGCCTTTGGTATAGAACTCGACATTTTCCTGGTCCATCTTCCGAAGCCACACGAGCATCGAACCGTTCAACGTGTATCCGGCGGCGCGGAATTTGAGGCCAATTATCTGAAAACCAGGATTGAGCAGGCCGCGTTTGACCTTGCCTTGACCTTCATAGACGTGCGGTTCGAATGTCAGGGTGCCGGCATTCGCCCATTGGCCGAAAAGCTGAAAAGCGCAATCGGTCTCGGGGTTGCCGGGATGGGCATCGGCTCCATCCAGTGCGTGTTCGATCGTGCGAAAGAACGTGACGATGGGGTCCATGATTTTGGAGTTGGCGTCTTCATTCGCGCTACTGATGACCGAACCCTTGGAATCCGAATACATGGATTTCAATTCCAAGGTCGGCATCGGAGGAATGGATGGACAGCCCGACTCGGCATATGCAACGCCGGTCGTTGCGACCAGCATGAAGCAGTTGACGACCGCAACTAAGCTCCGAAAACCGACAATTCCCATACTGACCTCGCTTAAGGGACCGGACTCATACACACTGGCTGATCGTCGCGGCGATGCATATGGCTCCGACCGACCGGCCGAAGCCCTTAGCGGCCTGCGAAATAGTAGTCGATGAGATGGGTGAACGCCCCCGGCGACGTCTCGGGCATGTCAATTCGCGTCCAAACGTGACCCCCTTTTCGCGTCCAATACTGACCCCTCATTTGGGAGAAGAATGGGCTTATCCCCGCAGTGCATAGGAGGGACCCGCGCCCGGAGTGCAGCGCCTTCGGCGTTGCGCGGAGCG
>JARLIO010000001.1 GCA_031291675.1 Azospirillaceae bacterium | reverse complement strand
TGCCGTTGCGCGGATCGACCAGACCGATCAACCAACTACTCAGACTCAGTTCAACCGCAACATAAATCGTGGCACACTGCGAGCCGGCGACGGGCGTGACCAGGGATTGAGCTGTCATGGCGAATATCCTTCTGAGGCTTCGGACACCCACGAAGGATATCGATCCTTTCGAACGTCCGCCGCCATAGGATCTCCGTGCCCGCGCCACTGCGAAGTTTCATTCCTCGCGGATCGGAAGCCCCGATGGGCGGCTAAACAAGGACAGCTCGCAGAGCCGCTATCCGCTCCTGTGTGAATTCGTGGGAGGACTCGTTACCGTCTCCCGACCCAACTGTAATGGGAACGGTAGGCGTATCGCCTTAGCCTGGGTCACCTCACAGGAACCTGGGTCCCTGAAGGTGCCGCCTTATCGCGGTTTCATTCTGGTGTTGAGGACCCAACTGAAACTGTGGCGGCATTGCCGGTCGCGGGAATGACGGCCGCGATCGCCCTGGCCAAACGTCCGCTGAATGCGATGCACCAACGCCTCGACACGGTCCGTTCAGGCGCCCGGTGTCGCGTGAGGCGCTGTTTGTGTCGTTGGCAGAAATCGCTCGACGAGCCGCGTCCAGAACGCGATGCCAATGGGCAAATTCGCATCGTCGAAGTCGTAGCACGGGTGATGCACCGGGCTGCTGTCGATCCCGTTTCCCAGGCGCAAGAGGCAACCCGGACGCTCTTGAAGCATGTAGGCGAAGTCCTCGCTGGCCATCATCGGCGCCGCGTCGTCCGTTACAGCGCCCGGCCCGACCAGCTCACGCGCCACGCCTGCGGCAAAGGCGGTTGCGGCGGCACTATTCTGCAAGACCGGGTAGCCGGGCTGATAGTCCACCGTGGCACGCGCGCCATAGCTCGTGGCCTGAGCAACGGCCAGGGATGCGATGCGGTCGCGGAGCAAGGTGCGTGTTTGTTCGCTGAATGAACGGACGCTCAACTCAAGATGAGCGTTGCCGGGTACGACATTGTAGGCCGTGCCGGATTGCAAGATGCCCACGGTGACGACGGCGGGATCGATCGGGTTGGCGTTGCGGGCGACGATGCTCTGGAGCGCGGTCACGATGCCTGACGCCGCGACCAGCGCATCGGCCGTCAGATGCGGCCGCCCGGCGTGACCGCTGCGACCCTGAACATCAATGGTGATCCGATCGGACGCCGCCATGAACGGTCCCGGGCGAACCAGGAAGGTGCCGGTCGGAATTCCCGGGTGGGTGTGCATCGCAAACACCGCATCGGCCGGGAAGCGCTCGAACAAGCCGTCGGCAATCATGCGCGGCGCGCCGCTGTCCCGCCCCTTCTCCTCCGCAGGCTGAAAGACCACGTGCACGGTCCCGTTGAAGCGGCGGGTCCGTGCGAGTTGCCGCGCCGCGCCGAGCAGCATGGCCGTGTGCCCATCATGGCCGCAGGCGTGCATCAGGCCGGGCGTGCTGCTCGCATAGGGCAGGCCTGTCTGCTCCAGCGCCGGCAGGCCATCCATATCGGCGCGCAGCGCAACGGCGCGGCCTGATAGACCCGCCCGCAACGTGCCGACCACGCCGGTGCCACCGACGCCCTGGGTCACCTCGAAGCCGGCCGCCAGCAGCTCAGACGCGACCAATGCGGCGGTCCGGGTCTCGGCAAAGGCAAGCTCCGGATGTCGGTGCAGGTCCCGGCGGATCGCCTGGATCGAGGGAATGATATCAGCCACCTCTGCGGCCTTATGTTCGTTCATGCTGTGGCTTCCTTGCGGCGGGGTGCGGTCAAGAGGGCGAGCACGGCGCCCGTCGCCAGAAACGCCGCCATCGCGAACAAGCCCGAGGTCAGGGATCCGGTTGCCGTCTTAAGCCAACCGATGACAAAGGGGCTGACGAAACCGCCGAAGGCGCCGATGCTGTTGATCAATGCGATACCGCCTGCTGCGCCCCGCCCTTTCAGATACGCGCTGGGAGCCGCCCAAAAGACCGCATAGGCGGCGTAAGTGCCCATCGTCGCGAGACCGATCGCCAAAAGCGCCATTCCGGCTTGCCCGGTGACGGATGCAGCGGCGGCCATGCCGACCGCGCCGAGAAACGCCGGGACGGCGACGTGCCAGGACCGCTCGCGGCGGCGGTCCGATGAACGCGCATTCAGCAGCATGGCGACGATGGCGGCCAAATAGGGCAGCGCGGCAAGCCAGCCGACCCGCATGACGTCTTTGATGCCCGCCTCGCGCAGCAATGTCGGCAGCCAGTAGCTTACGGTGTAGAGACCGGAGATCAGGCAAAAATAGACCGCCGCAAAACCGTAGACCCGCGGGTCACGCACGACCGTGGCGAAGTCTCCCTTGGCGGAACACGTATCCCGCTCCAGAATGTCCGCCAGTCGGTCGCGCTCGATAGGCCTCAGCCATTTGGCTTCGGCCGGCGTCTCCGTCAAATAGAAGAAGGCGGCGACACCGATCAGCACGGACGGCATGCCTTCAAGAATGAACATCCACCGCCAGCCGGCCAGACCGGCCGTGCCATCCATGCTGGAGAGGATGAAGGTCGATAGCGGTCCACCAAGGACGTTGCTGACCGGCCCCGCGAGGAGCACCACGGACATGATTTGTGCGCGGCGGGCGCTGGGAAACCATGAGCTCAAATAATACAGCATTCCCGGCGCAAAACCGGCTTCGAACGCGCCCAGCAGGAAGCGCAGAGCATAGAATTCATAGGCGCCACCCACGAAGATCATCGCGACCGATGTCAGCCCCCACAGCAGCATGATGCGACCGATGGTCTTGCGGATGCCGATGCGCACCTGCCACAGCCCGCTTGGCACCTCAAACAGTACGTAGCCAATGAAAAAGATGCCCGCGCCCAGCCCGTAGGCCGCATCACTCAGACCGAACTCGGACTGCATGCCGAACTTGGCATAGCCGATGTTAACCCGGTCAAGGTAGGCCAGCACATAGCACAACAGCAGGAATGGCAGCAGACGCCAGGCAATCTTCCGAAAGATTCCGGCATCACCGTCCGCTCCGATACCCGCAAGGGCCGATTCTATCGTTGCCTTAGCCATCGTTCGCTCCTGATCATCCGGCAAAGATGCCCGAGCGGATATGTCAGGAACAACGACTATTCCACTTGCCAATCGTTGCTTTATCAGCAACGGTTGAGCATGATGCACCGTCGGCTGAACGAACGCCAACTTGTCTGTTTCCACGAGACGATCACCGCCGGATCGGTGCGCAAGGCCGCGGAACGGCTGAACACCGAGCCTTCCGTTGTGAGCCGGCATTTGCAGCAACTCCAGGCGCACCTTGGGGTTGTCCTGCTCGAAAGGCGGGGTCGGGGCGTCGTGCCGACCGCCGCGGCTCAGTTGCTTTTGTCCTTCTGCCAGGACCGGCGGACGCAGGAGGAGGAGCTGCTGTCCAAACTCAGCGGCTTTGGCGGTGCGCTGCATGGGCGCATTCACATTGTCAGCGGGGAAGGCTTCATGGACGACCTGGTGCGCTGGGTGCTTGGCGAGTTTGCCACCCGTCATCGCCAGCTTGAGGTCACGCTGGAGCAACTCAACGCGCATGAGGTGATGCAGGCTGTGGCCACCGGCGCCGCCGATTGCGGCGTCGTCTACAGCATCACATCCGACCCGGCCTTGGAGGTCGTGCAGGCCCGTCCGCTCCCGGTCCTCGCGATCATGCGCGCCGACCACCCCTGTGCGGCGGCACCGGAGCCCCTGAGTCTGCCGGAAACCACGCGATATCCCCTGGCGATGATGACGGAGGGATTCGGTCTGAGCCAGATCGTGCGACGGGCGGCACTGGCTGACGGCTTGCGATTACACCCGGTGCTCGCGACCAATTCGGTCGCCAGCCTGCGCCATTTTGTTGCTTCCGGGCTGGGTATCACCTTCATGTCAGGTCGGTCGATGGGCCCGGGCCTCGTTGGGCGGCGGACAACGAACGCTCTCCTGAACGCCGCCGATGTCCGCGTCCTGGCGCGGACAGACCGGGCGCGGACACCGGCGGTCACCGAGTTGTTGCTGTTTCTGCAGGAAAAATCAGCCGAATGGGTGGTCTGAGCCGGCACTCCGCGCCCGGTCTTCGACCAGGCCCGTCTGTCAACGCACATGACAGATGTCAGTGGTTGCGCAATTTAGAGATGTCAGTGCGGAGCGGGCCTTTATCTTACCGCCGGAGCTGCGGGTAAGTGGCCGACCAAACTGGACCGGCAAGAGCCAGGCGCCGGCCGGCTCCTTATCCATAGCGGTGTACCTCGACGATCTCAGGGATCACCGTTCGCGACCCACACAAGGGGCCACAACCGGTCATAGGTTCCGGTCACCCCTATACTCAAACGAGAAATTTTCCAGACGCACCTATTCGTAATGGTTCACCGTATTCAGTCGGACAAGCGATTAGCGTTTCGGGCCATCAACTGCGGCCATTTGAACGATATCTGCTCCGCCGTCCCAGATCGGCGAATTCAGGTAAGGTTTAGCCCACCATCCGAAAGCAGGATTTCGCCCGTTAGATAATCCGACTCCACGAGCATCATAACGGCTTGAGCAATGTCGTCGGGGCTGGCGGCTCGGCGCATCGGCGAGCGTTCCCGCCAGAGTTGCTGCGCTGCTGCCCAATTCGCCGTGAGCGGCGTGTCCACGAGACCCGGCGCCACAGCGTTTACCCGTATGTCCGGCGCCAGGGATAGGGCCAACAAGCGGGTGACATGGTTCAGGGCAGCTTTCGCCGCGGCATAGGGAATTGATGCGCCCTTTGGCCGGACGCCAGCATGGGAACTGATGTTGACGATGCAGGCCGAGCGGCCACGCCGGGCGGCCGCCCGCAGATAGGGCTCTGCTTCCGCCACGAGCCGAAAGGGAGCGATAACGTTGACTTCGTACAACTCGTGCCAGATGCCTGATGTGGCGGCCCCGAGATCAGCGTGGGGAATCACGCTGCTGATCCCCGCATTATTGACGAGGACATCCAGACGCCCCCAAAGGTCGGCCGCCTCCTGGACGAGCCTGGCACGATCATGCTCCAATGCCAGGTCCGCCTGGACATATGCGGCATGCCCGAGTTCCGATGCCAAGATGTTCCCGGCATCCGTAGAACTGCGTGAATGGAGGACGACCGCGTAACCTTCCCGGACCAAGCGCCGAGCGATGGCCACACCGATCCCCGAAGTCGATCCGGTCACGAGGGCAACGGGGCGTTCAGTGTCCGGGCGCATGGCGTTCCTTTCGTGATGGCGAAATCTTGCCCGAAATCGCGATCGGATGCGGATTTCAGTTCAAGCTCTGAGGTTTTCTGTTCTGCTGCTACTCAGGCCCCGCCTATGCCCGGATCCACGGTCCGACCGGGTATGCCTGACCGCCAAGCCGAACGGCGGGGCATTGGTGCATAAAGCGGGGAAAGAGGCGGAGGGGTGTCCGACCTCCACCACATGCCGTATCATATCGAACGGATCATGCCGCCATCGACGCGGATGACAGATCCGGTGATGAACGAGGCGCGCGTGCTTGCGAGGAAAGCCACGACATCGCCAAATTCACCGGGGTCACCATATCGACCGACCGGGATCGTCTTGCGCGAGTCAGCGGCGACCTCATCGACGCTACGCCCGGTTCGCTTCGCCGCCGCCGCATCCAACTCGCCAACACGCTCGGTATCGATGCGTCCCGGCAGAACGGTGTTCACGGTCACGCCATCGGCGGCGACTTCGCCGGCCAGCGTTTTCGCCCAGCCAACCACCGCCGCGCGCAGGCTGTTGGACACACCCAGGTTAGGGATCGGCTGAACGACGCCGGATGACGCAATATTGATGATCCGCCCCCATTTGCGCGTCCGCATGGCCGGGAGCAAACGTTCCGTGACAAAGAACAAGGATGCCACCATGGCGTCGAACTCCTGCCGCCACCGCTCGGTGTCAACCGCCGCAATCGGCCCGGGCGCCGGACCCCCGCTGTTGTTGACCAGAATATCGAACCCGGTCCGCTCCAGCAGGTGATCCAATGCCGCGGCCAGACCAGCATGGTCGGACACATCAAGGCTGACCGCCTCGACCGCGGCGCCGGTGGCGGCCAGTTCAGCGCGGGCCGCCGCCAAACGGTCGGCGTTGCGCCCGGTCAGGGTGACGTGAGCCCCTTCAGCGGCGAGGCTGCGGGCCGAGGCGAAGCCAAGTCCCCGGCTCGACCCCAAGACGATGGCGCGACGGCCAGACAGTCCAAGATCCATGATCGCTCTTCCGTTCGTTCCAGAGAGAGACAACGCCACCGCAAACGATCGGTTCGGCGACACCCGGAGGCGATGCGGTTCCGCTTTCCGGAAATGTCTGCCGACAACGCTCATCCGTTGGGAGAGGGTTGGCATCGTCGTATCCAATAGTCATTGCGATACAATTTTTTGCCCGGCGATGCACGTCAAATTCACGCCTCATGATCCGGTTTTGAACAAAAATACCTTGACAGCCGCCCTGGTTACAATTGTACTTTTTTTCATCTTTAGAGCAATCACCAAAGGCGGTTGACATGCGCGCGCTTCCGGGAACGGCGACCGTTCCGCACCGCTTCACCGGAATGGGAGGGGCCCATGAAGCGCGATTCGGGGCTGGCGCCCGATGACCGCCAGCCCTGACGTCTCACGGATGAAACGGGATCTGGCGGCGCTTGTCGGCATCGACAGCCAGAATCCCCCCGGCCGCGAGCGCGATGTTGCCGAGGCGGTTCGGGATTTGATGCTCGCCACCGGGTTTGACACCGAGCTTTCGGATTACGCCGCGGGGCGCACCAACATCATCCTGCGTCTGGAAAATGGCCCGGGACCCGCTTTCGCGTTCAACACCCATATGGATGTCGTTCCGGTCGGCCAGGGCTGGAGCGCCGCGCCGCTGATCCTCCGTGAAGACACCAGCACCGGACGTCTCTATGGCCGTGGCGCCTGTGACGCCAAGGGACCCTTGGCGGCGATGCTGGAGGCGATGCGTCTGCTGGCGGCCAACCGGTCACAATGGTCGGGCACACTGCTCGGCATTTTCGTGGCGGATGAAGAGGCCGCCAGCGCCGGTGCGAAGACCCTCGTGGCGGCCCGGACACTGAAAATCGATTTCGCCGTGATTGGCGAGCCGACCGCCAACACAACCTTCACCGCCCACAAAGGCAGCCTGCGGCCTGTTGTCAGGGTCCATGGCGTGGCCGTGCATTCCGGTACGCCCCATTTGGGCGAGAATGCCATCTATCGGGCCGGTGAACTCTTGTGGCTGATTGCGCAGCACCACGATGACGTTCTCTGTCACCGCCATCATCCGCTGGTGGGGTCGGCGAGCCTGACGGTCACCCGCGTCACCGGTGGACATGCCGACAATGTCATTCCGGAAAGCTGCGATCTGCTGCTTGATCGCCGCATGGTCCCGGGCGAGGATGAGACGGCGGTCAAGGCGGAGCTGGCGGGTTTGTTGGCAACCGCCCAGGCCCGATACGGCATTCGCGCCGAAATCGTTGATTTCAAGCCGACAACCGGCGGCGCCACGGAAACGCCGGCCAGCGCCCCGATCGTTCAGGCGGCATTGACGGCCTGCCGCAACAATGGCGTTGCCGCGCCGGGACCCTACGGCTTTCAAGGCGGCTGCGATCTCGTCCATTTTCGGGCTTTGGGGGCGAGCGGCGTCGTGATCGGGCCCGGCGATCTCGCGGTCGCCCATAAGGCCGAGGAGTTTGTGCCCCTCGACGAATTCATCAATGCCGCCCGCATCTACCATGACCTGGCCCTGACGATGCTGCGGTCGTGAAACCACCCCGGCCCCTGAGCCGTTCCGTGCCGGCGCCCGGCCCCCGCCGGCCTTTCTCCGTGCCCGCCTTTCTCTCTGATGAGGTTATTTTTTCATGAAAGACATCGCCGAATGCCGGCAGCGCCTGCATGGCATTTTCAACATCACGGTGACGCCGTTCACCGCCGACGGCGCGTTTGATTTCACGGGCCTCGCCCGAACGATTGAACGCGTCATCGGACTGGGTTTCGACGGCATCCTGATCGGCGGCACCTATGGCGAGTTCCCGGCCATGACCGCGGAGGAACGCGCCCACCTGTTCCGTCATGTCATGGACGTGGTCGGTGACCGGGTTCCGGTCATGCTGTGTTCGGCCGCCTCCGACGTCCGGATTGCCCGCGACTTGACCACGCTGGCCGGCGATCTCGGCGGCCTGCCGATGGTGACGGCACCCTTCGTGTCGGAAGTCACCGATGACCAGATCGTTGCCTTTTTTGGCGAAATGGCGCCGCTGTCAAGAACCGGAATCCTGGTCTACAACGCCCCGGGCATTGGCATCACGCTGTCGCCGCGCGTCCTGGAACGGATTGCCGATTTCGAGGGTGTGGTTGGCATCAAGCAAGGCGATCTTTCGCCCACGGCAATCGATGAGATCGCCAATCGCCTGTCCGGCCGGCTGCGCCTGTTCTGCGCCTCCGATCTCGCTTTCCTGGGGCCGATGGCCCTGGGCTTCGATGGCATCAGCTCGACCAACAGCTCGGCCTTGCCCGAATTGATCCTGGCCGCTTTTCGTGCTGCGGAAACAGGCGACGGCCATGGCGCCCGTGATCTGCAGCGCCTGTGGTTTCCCTTCCGTGATCTGGCGCGCAAATTCGGCCAGCCCCAAACCACCAAGGCGGCGATGAACCTGCGCGGTTTTGACGGCGGCTGGGTCCGCCGTCCCCTGATCGATCTCACCCCGGCGCAGAAGGAGCAGGTCGCCGCGGTGCTGTCGGCGCTGGCCCGGACTCCGCACAGCGGCGTCACCTTGGCCTGACGGGCGAAAATCGGGGGGAAGGCTTTTGCCACGAAGCCCGCCCCCCGCCGCCTGCTTTTCTCCTCAGGTCAGCGCGGCGCAGGCCGTGGCGATTTGCTCGAAGGCGGTTTTCAAGATTTTCTCGTCGATGGCATAGGCAACCCGCAGGTGCCCGGGCGAACCAAAGGCCGAACCGGGGACCATGCCGACCTGGGCGGCGTCAAGCAGATAGTCGGCGACGTCGAAATCGTCCCGGATCGTACCGCCCGCCGGACTCCGTCGCCCGAACAAGCCGGAACAATCGACCCAGACATAAAACGCGCCGGTCGGTTTCGCCGCGCGCAAGCCGTCGATGCCGCGAACGGCTTCAAGCACCAGATCGCGGCGGCGGCACAGAAGACCCCGCCAATCGTCCAGGAAGGAAACCCCGCCATTCAGGGCGGCAAGGGCCGCCGCCTGCGAAATCGTGCTGGGGTTCGAGGTCGATTGCGATTGCAGCGTCTCCATCGCGGCGATCAGCCAGTCCGGCCCCGCCGCGAAGCCAAGCCGCCATCCCGTCATCGAATGCGTTTTCGAGACACCGTTGATGGTCAGCACGCGGGAAGCCAACCGGGGCTCCACGGCCGCCGGCGTGGCAAAAGTGCCCTCGTAAACCAGGTGTTCGTAAATGTCGTCGGCCATCACCAGAACATGGGGATGGCGCAGCAAAACGGCGCAGAGGGCGGCGACCTCCTCCCGCGTATAGACGGCGCCGCTGGGATTGTTGGGCGAATTCAGGATGATCCAACGGGTTCGCGGCGTGATTGCCGCCTCAAGCGCCGCAGCCGTCAGCTTCCAGCCATCGGCCTCGTGGCACGGGACAATCTTCGCCTCGCCCTCGGCCAGCGCCACCATGTCGGGATAGGATACCCAATAGGGCGCGGGCACGATGACCTCGTCCCCCGGCGCCACGGTCGCCAGCAGCGCATTGAACACCAGTTGCTTGGCCCCGGTTCCGGCGATGACTTGATGCGACTGGAAGACCAGCCCGTTTTCGCGCTCAAACTTGGCAATGATGGCCGCCTTCAAGGCCGGCGTCCCGGCCACGGCGGTGTATTTGGTATCGCCCCGCTCAATGGCGGCAATACCGGCGGCACAAATATGGGGCGGGGTTGGAAAATCGAGTTCGCCCTCGCCCAGATTGATCACGTCGAGCCCGCGCAGGGCCAGGGCGCGAACCTTGTCGGAAATCACGGCGGTTGGGGATGGGCGCACCCGGCTCATGCGGGGTGCGAGAACGGCGTCGGACATAGCGGCCTCCTTCAACGCACACATTGTACTATATCGTAGCATAAATGCAATTTCAGCGGTCGCTAATCCGCAAAAATATGAAAACTCTTTCAGATTAGGTTCTCTTGACAAATTTTTTTGTACTGTGTTGATAAAAAAGAACGATCGTAATTGACGGGGGGACGCACCTGGTATAATGATTCCGATCGTCGGCGGTGATCGAGGCGTTCCCTTGCCCGGAGTCTGGCACCGGGGCGCATCCGGCGGATCGCTCACAGGATCGGCAGCCGGCCCCGGGCGGCCCCGGCTTCGCGCGATTGATGGAGATCTGAATCATGCAGAGCTATTTTCCGCTGGATGAGTACGAGGCGCGCTGGTCGCGGGTGCTTGCCGGGATGCGCGCGGAAGGCTTTGAAACCGCGGTGATCTTCAGTCGCGCCGGCGGCACGATGGACAACTGTGGCGATGTCCTCTACCTCTCCAACCACTACGCGATCAGCGGCGGATTGGATTCGCTGATCTGGTCCGCGCGTTCGTTCGCGGGCCTTGTTTTTCAACAGGGGGCAGACCCTCAACTGCACATTGACGAGCCGGAGGTTCGCCGCGATCTCGTTCCGCTTCGCGACGTCCGCTGTTCACACCACCCGTTTGCCAGCGTCGCCGCCGCGTTGGTGGAACGCGGCATCAAGGGACGCGTTGCCCTGGTCGGCACCCATCTCATCCCGATCAAATATTACCAGCAGCTCACCGAAGGTGCCCCCGACATCGAATGGGTGCCCGCCGACGACCTCGTCAAGAATGTCCGGCGCTTCAAAAGTCCGCGTGAACTGGTGTGCTATCGCGAGGCCGGAGAAGCGGCGACGGCCAGCCTTGACATCCTGATGAAGGGATTGATCAGCGGCCTGTCGGAACAGGAAGCGGCAGGCCGGGCGGCGCAGGAAATCGTCCGGCGCGGCGGCCGCATTCAGATGATCGGCACCAACCACGGCGACACGCTGGGCTTTGACCAACGTTTCCCGTTGACCGGCTACAGCGCCGACACGCCGAAACCTGGCGATATCGTCACCGGAACGCTTCACGCCGCCTTCCGCCAAGGCTATTACCTGGACCCCGGGCGAACCGGCGTGCGCGGCGTGCCAACCCCCGACCAGCGCCGCCTCATCGAATCTGCGGCCACCATCGTTCATAGCTTGTCGGACATGGTGCGCCCCGGCGTGAAGCTGCTCGACGTCGCGGCCGAAGGCGATCGCCTGACCCGCGAATTCGGCGGATCGGTCTCCATGGCGATGCAGAATTTCCCGTTCTTCGGCCATGGCATCGGTCTGGCCTTTGAGCATCCGCGCATTTCGAGCTGCATGTCGCTTCCGGAAGACCAGGCCGAAGCCAACATGACGTTTGGCGTTGAGATCTTCCTGGCGCTCGATGGTGTCGGCGCGGCATTCTATGAAGACAACCTGATCATCGGCGAAACCGGCAACGAGCTTCTGACCCGCTCTCCGGCCCACTGGTGGTAAGGGTGGCGAACAGACGCCTGCCATTCCGGCCAAGGCGTTCTTTCAACGTTGATCGGGATAACACCCCATGAGCGATTTCGGCGCCGCTCTCAATGCCGACGCGATCGGCCATCTGGCCGCGCTTCTCCGTGAAACCGGCCTCTTGGAAATCGAACTGGAACAGGATGGCTGTTTGCTGCGCGTGGTTCGGCCCGTGACGGCGCCGTTGTCCCCGCTATCGGCGCCACGGCCGCAAAGCGCGCCGCCAGTCACCGCCAAGCCGACGGAAACGATTGTCTCGACGGTCGTGGGCATCGCCTATCGCGGCCTGGCCCCGGGGGCCAGGCCCTTCGTCGACATCGGCAGTGTCGTCGAGGCCGGGCAAAAGCTGCTGTTTGTCGATGTTCTTTCGACCCTGACCACGATCGATGCGCCGCGCGCCGGGCGAATTGTCGAAATCGCCGTGGAAGACGGCCAATTGGTTGAATATGGCCAGCCGCTTTTCGTCCTCGAATAGGTCACGCGGCAAATACACCGTCGAAATCCTTGAACCCTTTGATTTCGATGGGGTTTCCGCTGGGATCGAAGAAGAACATCGTGCGCTGCTCACCGGGCTGGCCTTCAAAGCGGATCACCGGCGGAATATCGAAGGCAATCCCGGCCGCTTCCAGCCGGGCCGCCAGCGTCAACCAGTCATCGAGATGAAGCACGACCCCAAGATGGGGCATCATGACCCGGTGCTCACCCACGGAACCGGTGCGGGTAACCTTGAACGGTTCACCGAGATGCAGCGAGATCTGGTGGCCGAAAAAGTCGAAATCGACCCAGCTCTCGGTCGAGCGCCCCTCGCGGCACCCGAGAACGCCACCGTAAAACCGGCGGGCGGCATCGAGATCGGTGACATGGAAAGCCAAATGAAACAGGGAACGCATCGGGGATCGCTCTTTCTTTCTTGAGGTGAAGGTGGGTCTTAGGTTGAAGACGGGAATTCGCCCTTGTGACGTTAGCTGCCACTGTCTCTTTCTAGCGGCTGCGGCTTCAGCGAACCACCAGACTTCGCGGCAAATTCGACAGCACTTCGACACCGTGTTCGGTCACGATCACCGTTTCCGAGGCGCCCACGGTCCAAACGCCATAGCGGCGCAACGTGGCCGGAAGGTGGAACACCATGCCCGGCTCGATGACCGTCGCCACATCGGAAAAGAGGCTGAGCAGGCTGCCTTCGCCCCAATCCGGGGCAAAGGCCACCCCCATCGAGTAGCCGATCCGTTTTCGGAAAGCGGCGGTGAAACCGGCATCATCGATCACCTTCTGGGCGGCAAGGTGGGGCACGGAACAGGCAACGCCGGGCCGGATCGCCGCAAGGGCGACATCGAGCGCGCGTTCGGCGCAATCCATCATTCTTCGCGCCTCATCGGGCGGGGAGCCGATCCAAACCGAGCGCATCAACGCCGCGTGGTATCGGTTATGGCTTCCCGCCATTTCCAGAAACACCGGATCGCCGTTTTCCAGACGACGACGGCGCCAGGTCATGTGCGGCAAGCCACTTCGCGGTCCCGACGAAACCAACGGCTCCATCGCCATGGTTTCCGAACCCGCCGCGGTGGCGGCAGCCAGCATCGCGGCGGCAATGGCATTCTCATCGGCGCCGATCCGGCAGGCTTCGATCCCGGCTTCAATTCCCCGCTGGGCGTAACCGGCGGCGGTGCGGATCGCAGCCAGTTCGGCACGGGACTTCACGGTCCGCAGCGGCTCCAGGATGCCCGATCCATCGACCAGCGCCGCCACGCCGAGCGCGCCGGCAATCCGTGCCGCCAGGATCGGGGAGACGAACCACCCGGCCAACTCGACGGCGGGATTGGCAATTTTGCGTGCGTTCAACACGGTGGCCAGGGCCAAGGCCGGGTCCTCGCCATCCTGATAGGTGAGGATGGTCTCAAGCCAGGTGTTCGCGACACTCCCGGCCAGCTCCAATTGCCGGACCAGAAGGACCGGCTCCCCGTCAACCGGCAGGATCAGGGCTTGAAAGGCGAAGTAGCCGGCGGTTTGCCGGCCGGTCAGCCAATAAATATTTTCCGGTCCGGTTACCACCAGGGCCTCGTGACCCGCCCGGCGGATCGCCTGCCGGGCGCGGGCTTGGCGCCCGGCGAACTCCGGTTCGGCAAACGCCGCTTCCCGGCCACGCAACGCGGTGAATTCCAGCATCATACGGTCTTCGTCCTGGAGGGGGGGGCAGAGAGGGGGTGAACCGGAAAGACCAGCGAAATTCCGGGGCGGCACCGGCATCAGGCCGTCGCCGGAACCGACAGCGCCGCGCGGAGAACATGAACGGCCTGGGCCAGATCGGCGGTGTCCATCCCCTCCTCCGGGTTGTGACTGCCGTTCCAGTTCCTGAGGAACACCATGGCGGACTGCCAACCCGCCTGCGCGAATGCCGCGGCATCATGCCCGCCGCCCGACAGCATGCGGCGCGGGGCGCAGCCCAGCGATGCCGCAGCCGCGGCCAACGCGTCGCCCAGCGGCGCCGACAACCGGGTCGGCGGACTGCGCGTCAGCGCGCCAAGCGCGAAGCTGACACCCCGCGCGGCCTCGGTCCGGGCGATTTCCGCTTTCAGCAGACCGTTGAACCGATCGAGCACCGCATCGTCGTCGCTGCGCAGATCGACGCAGAATCCGGCCCGGCCGGGAACCTTGGCAAAGGCGTGTTCAGCAGTGGCGGCGTCGACCCGCCCAAACGTCACCGCCAGGTCATGGCCTTGCTCAAGGGCGTCCCCCCACATCCGATCCATGGCGACCACCAGATCGGCCAGCGCGAAAATAGTATCCGAGCGCGCGGCGCGTGGCGCGCCACCGGAATGATCCCACCTGCCATGGATCAGCGCATCCCGGTAGCGCAATCCGCCGCGCACGCCCGTGACGATCGCGAACCCTTCATGGGCCGATGCCAATACCGGACCCTGTTCGATATGCATTTCGATGAAGCGGGCCGGCGCCAGGCCAGAACCCCGCAGCGCCGCCTCAGGGTCACCCCCTTCGTCGCGCAGATGGTCAGCAAGGGTGCGGCCGCTATCGCTGCGCTTCGCCAGCATCTCCGGCGCGGTCAAACGCCCGAGCAGCGATCGCGAGCCGATATAGGACACGGGAAACCAGACACTTTCTTCAGCCCGGGTTACGGTAACGACGAGATCCGCGGCCGGCTGCTCGCCCGCTTCGACGAAGGAAGCGGCCAGGGCCAGGGCGCCGGCCACGCCCGCGGCACCATCATAGGCGCCGCCCATCGGCACGGTGTCGACATGCGATCCGACGAACGTCGCGGGCAGCCGGCGATCCCGTCCCGGGAGGCGCGCCAACAGGTTGAGTCCGGCATCGCGGCTGATCGACAGCCCCAGCGCCTCGGCTTCCGCCACGACGACGGCATGAGCCTGGCTCTCCAGGGCGCTGTAGGAGGGACGGGTATAGCCCGGCCCGCCCGCGGAAATCGCGTTGATCCGGTCGAGCAGGCGGTCAATCGTATCTTTTGTCGTGTCCGTCATGTCGGCATCCTGGAAAGAGACAGTGGCGCGGGCCTTCGTGCCCGCGCCACTGCGAAGTTTCATTCACCGCGGGTCGACCCCAGGCCGGGGGCTGCCGGGCGCCCGCGCCAGATTCCGAGCGGCTCATTGAGCGCGGTCGCTGGCCGTTCGCCCGCCAATGCCTGCAACACCATGTGCACCGATCGGGTCACGACGCGCTGCAAGGCCTCGACGGTCGTGCCGCCCAGATGCGGCGTAAAAATCACCCGGCGCGAAGCCGACAGCGGGCCAAAGGGCGCGGCCTCGGTGTAAACATCAAGGCCGGCCGCCGCGATCCGGCCGGACTCCAAGGCCGCCGCCAGGGCGTCCTCGTCGACCAGCCCGGAACGAGCCGTGTTGACCAGTACGGCTCCCGGTTTGACCCGCGCCAGCGTGCTCTCGCCGATCAGACCCTGCGTTTCGGGCCGCAACGGCGTGTGCAGCGAGATCAAGTCGGCCTGGGCCAACCCGTCATCGAGGCGGGCAACGCGCTCAAAACCGTCGAGATCGGTCGCGCGCGGCGAATAAACCAGCACCCGCATTGCCAAAGCCGCCCGCACCATCCGGCCGAACCCGGCGCCCGTCGCCCCCCAGCCAATCACCAGAGCGGTTTTTCCGCTCAGCTCGGTGAAGCTCTCCTGTTCGCGAAACCCCGGGATCCCGGCGCGCGCGCAGCGATCGGCCGCGGGAATGAGACGGGCCGCCGCCAGGGATAGTCCCAATGCCAGTTCGGACACCGAACGGGCATTCTCTCCCGGCGTGTTGCAGACCAGAACACCGCGTTCGGTGGCCGTATCCAGATCGACGGCGTCATAGCCCGAGCCATGAACGACAATGACCTGCAATCGCTGTCCGGCCCGGATCGCCGTCCCGGAAAGGCCGGCGCGGGTGATCACCGCCTCGCAATCAACGATCAATCGCGAGACCGTTTCGACCTCATCATTCGGGCACAAGACCGGCTCGACCCCGGCCCGGCGCAGCAGCCTCAGGCCGTCTTCATGAACCGGGTGAACGATCAGACATTTTGACATGCGCAAGATTCCAAAGACATTGGCAGAGGGGGGGCGATGCACCGGACCCCCTTTGTTTTCGACATAAAGGGGGATTCGGGGTTCACCCCGAGCGGGTGCGGGCTGCCGCCCGCGGTTTCTCGGCCAGATTGGCAATAACAGTACGCCAGGCCCGGCGCCAGCCGAGCAGCAACGCCTCGGCCTGCTCTTGCGTGATCACCTTGAAGCGCACCGCCTGCCCGCTCGGGGTCTGCGCCAGCCGCGGCAGATCGGCGGAGGCGACGGTCCCGATCTTCGGATAGCCGCCGGTCGTTTGTCGTTCCGCCATCAACACCAACGGCTTGCCCGAGGCGGGGACCTGGATTGATCCCGCCACCGTGCCGTCGGAAACGATGTCGTGACCGCGCACCGCGGTGATCATCGGTCCTTCCAACATCTGTGCCATCCGATCCCGTGCCGCCGAGACGACGAACCGTGCTCCGGTGAAGACCGCCCAGGCGTCCGGACCGAAATAATCGTCCTGCGGACCGGCAACAACGCGGATCGGATGCGCAGCCTGGCGCCACATTGTCGCCAGGCGAAGCAGCGGGCCCGAGGCACCGCCACCAAGCCCAAGGGTATCGCCCGCCTGAAGCCGTCGCCCCTGATGGCCCCCCAAAGCCGTCCGCAGGTGGGTGGCGCGGGAGCCCAGGACAACGGGCGTGTCGATACCCCCCGATATCGCCAGATAGCCCCAGACCGCGCCACGCACACCGCCAACCGCCAGTTTCGAACCGGGCCGCAAATCGTGGCTTTCCCAGGCGGGGCGCGAAACGCCGTCGATCCGGATGTCGATATCGGCGCCGGTCACAGCGACGCGAACCGGATGCGTCACCGCGAACACCCCCCCGACCAGCGCGAATTCCAGTGCGGCAGACGTTTCCGGATTTCCGACCAGCGCATTGGCGATGCGAAACGACGGCGGATCCATCGGGCCGGAACCCGAGACGCCGGCATGAAGCAGGCCTTTGCGCCCCAGATCCTGAACCGAAAGCATCGGTCCCGCCTGGAGAACGGACAGGCTCATAGCGCGCCCTCCGCTGTCATGCCGATCTCCCCCGCGGCCACGGCGACATCAAGACGCGTCGCCTCCTCCAGGCTGATCGGCTGAAACCGAACGCGATCGCCCGCGCGCAACAGGAACGGCTGGGGACGCGCGGGGTCAAAAACCCGGACCGGCGTCCGACCGAGAAAACGCCACCCGCTCGGTCCCGGAACCGAATTGATGCTGGCTTGTTGCCCGCCGAGCCCGATCGATCCGGCCGCGATATGCTGCCGCGGCTGTGGCAGGCGCGGCGTGTGCAACGCCTCGGGCACGCCGCCCAGATAGACGAACCCCGGTGCAAATCCGATCATGTAAACGCGGTAGTCGGCGGATGCGTGCATTTCGATCAGATCCGCGGGCGTCATATTTTTCATCGCCGCCAGTTCGGCCAGATCAAGCCCCGCCGCGCCACCATAAAGCACCGGCACGCGGAACCGGCGCAATGGCGTCCGGCCAACGGCCAGGCCGGCCAGCCTGGTCGCCAGCGTCTGGCGTAAAACCCGGCCGCTGACAATCTCAGGATCATACAGAACCATCAGCGAGCGATAGGTCGGAACCATCTCTTCGATCCCGGCGATCGGGCAATCGGCAAGGGCCGTCGCCAACGCGATGACGCGCGCATTCACGGCCTCATCGATATGCTCGGCAAATTCAATCGCCAGAGCGCAATCGCCACACGCGGCAATGCGCGGAAAAACGTCACGTCTCGCAACGGGTTCGTTCACATCACACCACGATTACAGTGAGGCGGCGCGATCGGCCGGCCGACGGCCCTGCCGTCCGGGAGCCGACGGCCCTGCCAAACCGCCGCCTCTGACACAGACCGCATCTCATTGGCAGATACGCGCCACAAGGGTTCCTGGAAAGAGACAGTGGCGCGGGCACGGAGGCCCGCGCCACTGCGAAGTTTCATTCCTCGCGGGTCGGAAACCCCGATGGGCGGCTAACGGGGTGCGCCGCTGAAAATGGGAGGATCTCTCGCCATCGTCATGCTCGCGAACGCGGGGGCCCAGGGCCACAGGCGCTATCATTCGGAGCTTGCGGCCCTGGGCCCCCGCGTTCGCGAGGGCGACGATAGCAAATTCGATAACGCACCCCACTTGGTCGGAAACTGCTCTAATGCCGAAGCACACGGGACAGGAAGGTCTTCGTTCGCTCTTGTTGCGGGTTGTCAAAAATCGCATCGGGGGGCCCTTGCTCCAAAATGCGGCCATGATCGATGTAAACGACACGATCGGCGACTTCGCGGGCAAAGCCCATTTCGTGGGTCACAACAATCATCGTCATGCCCTCATTGGCGAGGCCGCGCATGACCTCCAGAACCTCACCCACCATCTCCGGATCAAGCGCCGAGGTCGGTTCGTCGAACAGCATGACCCGCGGTTCCATCGCCAGAGACCGCGCGATCGCGACACGCTGCTGCTGACCCCCGGAAAGCTGGCCCGGATATTTGTGCACCTGGTCACTCAATCCAACGCGCTCCAGCAAGCGCAAGGCACCCGCCGTCGCCTTGTCCTTGGCCAGCTTGCGCACCTGGACCGGCGCCAGCGTCACATTTTCCAGCACCGTCTTATGCGGGAAGAGATTGAACTGCTGGAACACCATGCCAACCTCACGGCGAATCTTTTTCAGCTCCTCCCGGTTCTGCCGATTGTTGGTTCTGGCCGGCGTCAGAATGTAACCGTCGATGAGAATGTCGCCGCCGTTGAACATTTCCAACCCGTTGATGCACCGGATCAGGGTCGATTTACCCGACCCGCTGGCGCCGATCACCACCACGACCTCGCCCGCCATGATGGTGAGATCAACGCCATGCAGAACCTGTATCGACCCGTAAAACTTCTCAAGGCCTTGAACTTCGATAATCTTCTTCGCCATGCTTTGTCCCTCGCGCCCCAGGCCGTTACCGCGACGACATCGAGCGGTTGAAATACAGTTCCAACCAGCGAACACCCATCGAGGCGGGGATACTGATCACAACGTAAATAACGAAGATAATCGAATATATCGTCATGTACCTGAACGTGTCAGAGGCAATCAACTGTCCCTGGAACATCAGCTCCGCCAGCGAAATCGTTGAGACGAGAGCCGTGTCCTTGAACATCGACACGAAATAATTCCCTGTCGGCGGGATGACGATGCGCCAGGCTTGCGGCAGAATGACGAACCGAAGCGTCTGTCCTTCGGACATGCCGAGCGATTCCGCCGCCTCACGCTGACCGCGGCCAACCGCGACAATGCCTGCGCGGAACACCTCGCTCAGATACGCACCGTAATTGATGCCAAGACCAATCAGCCCCGCCATGATCGGGGATAGCCTGAGCCCCACCGCCGGCAGGACGTAATAGATATAGAACAACTGAAGCAAAAGCGGCGAGCCCCGAATCAGCTCGACAAACGCGGCCGCGGGCACGCGAAGCCAGCGACTGCTGCTGATGCGCCCAAGAGCCAACAACAAAGCCAGCACCAGAGCAATAGCCATGCCACCAAAGGTCAGTTCGACTGTCAACCCGAGCCCGGTCAGGAGTTGGGGTGCCCAGTTTGTCAGATCTTCAAGCACGTTCGTTCGATCCTTGCGCGGGGCTCGGTTTCATGGCGGATCACCGGGCCAGGAAGAAGTCGGTCGGCGTCAAGCCCCACTTCGTGAAGATGGCCGCCGAAGTGCCGTCCGCCAGCATCGCGGAATAGGCGGCATTGAATTTTGCCAGAAAAGCGTCGTCGCCCTGGGAAACGCCCATCGCGCTGCCGGCGGCAGAGCGATCGGCAGGCTTGTAATCGGCCACCAGCTCGAACGCCAGTGCCGGATTCTGCTGAAGCGCATAGGCCGACAGACTGCTGGCGGCAACCGCGGCATCAAGACGCCCCGCCGAAAGATCGGCAAAAACATTATCGAGCGTCGGATATTGGCGAATCTCGATCGGTTTGCCCGCCGGACAGGCCGAACTTGCCGTCCGCAGCAGCCCGACAAAGGTTGTGCCCTCGTAGCTCCCCGCGGCAAGCCCACACAAATCAGCTAGGGTGTGAAGCTTGCGTGGATTGCCGCGCGGCACATCCAGGATTTCCGGGTTGTAGAAAACCATTCCGGTGAAATCGATCACCTGCTTGCGCGCTGCCGTCGCGTACATTGAATCGGCGATCATGTCGATACGGCCACTGGTCAAGGCCGGAATCAGGCTGGCAAAAGGCATCGCGACCGGGCGAATCTCCGCCTGCAAACCGTTGCGCTTCAGGACCTCCCTCAAGACGTCGGGGAAAATCCCCGCCGCCTTCCGGCTATCCTTTTCGACAGCCGAGAGCGGCGCATCGTTGGCGGTGCCGATCACGATCACGTGATCGCGGACGATCCTATCCAACAGGCTCGCCGCCGAAGCGGGATGCGCCGCCGCGAGAGCCACAACCGATAGCGCGGCGAACCTCTTGAACGCCTCGGACATGTAAGCCGGACAACGCATAACGCCCTCACCCTCAGACAAAATGGAAATGGCCCGGTGTTATTTTTCGAGGAAGAAGCCGGTCGGCGTCAGGCCCCAGTTTTCAAAGATCTTCGCCGTGCTGCCATCGGCCAACATCGCGGCATAGGCCGTATTGAAGGCACTGACGAACGGCGTGTTGCCCTGGGTCACGCCAAAGGCGCATCCGCTGCCGCCCTTGTCTTCCGGCTTGTAATCCCCAACCAGCTCGAAGCCGAGAGCGGGATTTTCCTTCAACGCATAGGCCGACAAACTGCTATCGACGACCGCCGCCTCGATGCGCCCCGCCGACAGATCAGCAAAAACATTCTGAATTGTCGGGTACAGGTGGATATCGATTTTCTTGCCATCGCCACAGGAGGCGCTCGCATGACGCAAATAGTCGACATAGCTCGTCCCTTCATAAGTTCCGGCGCTGTGTCCGCAAAGATCGGCGACGCCATGGAGCTTGGCGGGATTGCCTTTGGCAACATCAAGAGATTCCGGATTGTAGAATGTCACATTGGTGAAATCGATGACCTTGCGCCGTGCATCCGTCGCATACATGGCATCACCGATCAAATCGATGCGGCCGCCGGTCAGCGCCGGAATCAGACTTGAAAACGGCATCGCGACGACGTGAATCTCCGCCGTCACCCCCATTCGCGCCAGGGCGGCCTGCAGCACATCCGTCAAGGCGCCCGTCGGCTTTTTCGTGGTGCTGTCAATAAAAGACAAGGGCGCGTCATTTGACGTCCCGATTGTCAGCACGTGTGATTGCTTGACGGTCGCCAGAAGATCGCCGGCCTGCGCCTGCGCAACACCAGCAATGGACAAGATCGTCGAAATCGCAGCACCGGAAAGAAAAGAGAATCGGCTCGTCATCGTGATCATCCTTCCAAGGAGAAAAGAGGCAGACAGGCACGCGGCTCGCGGAAAACTCTCAACGAGAGTCCCTGATTTCAAATACAACAAAACAGATTTCCATCGAACGCGACGATCGTCGCAACGCAGTGACGATGTCATGTTCTGATCGTGCAAATCGGCAACATTATTAATGTCGATACAACATCTCGTCCACTATACAGTTAGGATCGTTTAACAGTGCAACACAAATCACTCATTTCGTGAAAAACACCACGACAATGTCTGCTTCACACTGTTTCGCAAATTCCCAGTAATCATTCCGATTGATTTACGGCTCCCGGATATCGTGGCGATTTCCCAATCGAACAAGGCCGTCTGTCTGGCAGTGCACAGCGGCGGCAAGGGTCCTGCTCCCCTCCCCCCCCCAAACAAAGAAGACAGACCTTACGCTTTTCATCTCGGTCGCTTCCCTTGCGCGTCGGAGACAGGAAGCGGCGTTCTCTGAAGGCGATTATGAAGGCATTTTGTACCAAGTCAACACTTCAATACAAAAATGCCGCCAAAAACGATGACAGCCCTTTCTTTAGTCCTGTTGCATTCATCGTGAGCACGCCCTGATGAAATGCTATGCAAATCAATCAGGAAGCAAAGAACTCAAATAAATAATGACATCATCCGCGAAGATCCTCCCGGAACGCCGCTTTCTCTTGATCGCGAGCAGACAACAATGTCGTGATTCGGGATTTCGTGCGTGCAGCCATCCTGACGCGCCGCGTATCAGGGACGATCGTCCCTGTCGGGCTCATCGGCACCGACCTCGATAAGCCAGGCAAGCCCCGTTCTCGACAAACCCTAAAGCTGTTTCCGATCACGTTGGATCGGAAACAGCTCTAGATCTTTGTTTTGTCGCATTTTCTACGCCCAACCGGAACCCACTTGGTCGGGAAATGCTCTAACGGGCGTCGGAGCCCAGCGGATCATCCGACCGATGGTTCATCGCATTGACCAGATGCACCCGCATCAGGGCGGATGCCTCTTTCAGATCGCCGGCGACCAGAGCCTCCATGATATCGAGGTGCTCCTTCAACCACACCAGCATGCGTCCCTCGTCGGGAGCATCCCGATATTCAAGCAGTTGGCGCAGGCGATTGTGCTGCGCAACCCCGGAATGGAAGAACGGATTTCCGCCACAGGTCGCAATGGTCTCGTGAAACGCCGCATCGACCTTGAAGGCGAGACGGGCCGTTCGGTCTTGCGACGGCAAGCCCAGGAGACGAATGTGTTCATCACGGCAGGCCCGCAAAACATCCCGGCGGACGGAAAATGTTGGCAACAGTATAATCTGCGGCTCAATCGCAAGACGATACAAATAGCTCGCCACGCTGGCTTCCGTCGTCAATAAAAATGGATTGAAGGTCCACGTTCCCGGGCTGCCTGGCACGATGACTTTTTCGTCACTGAGGTCCTTCAGCGTGCGCTGGGCCAGGCGCACACTGACACCATACTGGGAAACCACATCCTGTTCTGACAGGATTGCCGGCAACAACCCGCGCAAATGATCGGTCGCCACCCGCTCGAACAAGGTGTCCTCGTCAAGCGCCGGGAAATCAAGACTGGCGCCAAACAGAGTCCGCGCCGGACGTGCCAGAAAATAGCCGCGCCGGGGGTGTTTCTCCACCAGCCCTTCAGCCTGGAGATCCGTGAGCGCTTTGCGCACCGGTGTTCGCGACACATTCAAAGCGTCGGCAAGCCCCTGCTCGGTCAGATGGGCTCCCGCCGGAAGATCCATCAGCACGAGATGACTGAGCAGGCGCCGGATCAGCGGCGCGGATCCCCCGTCCAGCGGAATCGCTTCGATTTCGGCACCATCGGCGCCTGACGGCGGCCGGTCGATTGGTGCTGATGCACGAGCAATGCTTTTCTCAGCCGTCATGACTGCCCACAAAAAAGTAGCCGCGCTTATCGCACTGATGTATCGATATAGCGTTATGATACAATCGTCAAATCATCAAAACGCGCACCACCCCGACCTTTTTCGAAACGCCCTTAACCCCGCGACGGCAGCGGGATTGTCGCGGGCTCGCAAAGATGGCGCGCGCCGGCCGACCCCCTCCGACTTGTCACAGGAAACCCCAATGGCGAACTCCCTTCTCTGCGAAACGACACGCGGCGTCTTCATCATTTCGCCGACCCCCTTCGATGACGGTGGCGCGGTCGACCGTGAGAGCCTTGACAGCCTCGTCGATTTCTATCTCGAGGCCGGTGTCAATGGTATCACCGTCCTCGGTATCTTGGGCGAAGCGCAAAAGCTCTCCGCCGTCGAGCGCCAGGACGTCATGACCCAGGTGATCCGCCGCGTTGCCGGTCGCGCCCAGGTCGTTGTCGGCGCCAGTGCGCCGGGCACCGACAATCTGGTGAGCTTCGGCCGGCAGGCGATGGACCGGGGTGCCGCGGGCCTGATGATTGCGCCGGTATCCGGCCTTAAGACCGATGACCAGATCTATGGCTACTGGGCCCGGGTTCTCGAACAGCTTGGACCTGACGTCCCGGTTTGTTATCAGGACTTCCCGCAGAGCACAAACGTTGTAACCTCCGTTGCCGTATTGAACCGCTTGATCGACAATTTCGGCAACCTCGTCATGCTCAAGCATGAAGAGTGTCCGGGCCTGACAAAAATCACCGCATTGCGCCAAGGCACAGAAAACGGGGACCATCGACGCGTTTCAATTCTCGTCGGCAATGGTGGCCTTTATCTGCCCCAGGAATTGCGTCGCGGCGCCGACGGCGCGATGACCGGATTTGGCTACCCGGAAATGCTGGTTCAGGTTTGCCAGAAGTTCTTTGCCGGAAAAGTCGAGCAGGCCGAGGATCTTTTCGACACCTATCTTCCGGTGTTGCGTCATGAGCAGCAACCCGGTTTCGGGCTGGCGATCCGCAAGGAAATCCTGCGCCGTCGCGGTGCGATTCGCACCGCCACGCTACGCCACCCCGGCCCGATGTTGACCGCGTGCGACCATCGTGAACTTGACAGTCTTCTTGCCCGTTTGAATGTTCGCCTCGGCCATTGAACGCCCGGTTGAGGCTCGTCGCTGGCGGACCCGCACTGCAAAGGATCCACAATGAAAATCGATCTGAATTCCGACCTGGGTGAGAGTTTCGGCGCCTGGAAGATGGGCGACGACGCCGCAATGTTGGATATCGTCACGTCGGCAAACATCGCTTGCGGCTTTCATGCGGGGGACCCTCTGGTGATGCACCGCACGATGTCGGCCGCGAAGGAGCGCGGGGTGAGCATCGGCGCTCATCCAAGCTTCCTGGACCTCTGGGGCTTCGGCCGGCGCTCCATCCTCGGGGAGCGACCCGACGATATCGAAAAGATGGTCATCTACCAGATCGGCGCGGCTGCGGCCTTGGCACAGACGCTCGGCCATCCCCTTGCCCATGTCAAAACCCATGGCACCCTGGGCAACATGGCAATGGTGGATATCGACCTGGCCCGTGCCGTCGCGCGGGCCGTCAGACTCTTTGATCGCGATTTGATTCTGGTCGCCATGCCCGGGTTGGCCTTGGAAAAAGCGGGTCTTGAACAAGGGCTCCGGGTTGCGCGAGAAATCTACGCTGACCGCACCTACGACGACGATGGCAATCTGACCTCACGAAAAATACCAGGCGCGGTGATCGAAGACGTCGCTGTCGCCGTCAAGCGCGTCCTGACAATGCTTGATGAACAGGCCATAACCACCGTCGGTGGTCGGACCCTGCCGGTTACAATCGATACCATCTGCGTCCATGGCGATAACGCTCATGCCGTCGCCATGGCATCAACCTTACGAACGGCGCTGGAAACGGCCGGTTACACGCTGGAGGCTTTTTCAAAGGGCGGTGGTCCCCAAAACTGAACAGGTTCGGCGGTCATGCGGTTGAGAAGCTTGCCGGCGATCCGGGCCAGGATCCATGGGACCGTCAGTGTCCCGGCGCGGCGGGTGCGTTGGCCGTAGCCGACAGCCTTCTGCCATCCCAGCCGACCTTTGCCGGCGATCATCGCGACGTTGCGGTCTCGATGGCGCGCTCCGAATGATGCGGTGCCCGCCATCCCGGCCGTTTTTTTTAACGTCGGCATCGCCGGGCAGAATAGGGTTGGCATGGCCAAGGCGGGAATGATTTCATTCCATTATTCGATCATCCCCTTTGACCTTCTAGTGGCTCGCGTCATCGAATCTGTTACCGTCACCCTCGCGAACGCGGGGGGCCGGGGTCACAAGCTCCGAACCATTGGGGCTGCCATGCTGGATGCCCGCGGCCGCGGGCATGACGGTGGTGAGAGGGCTTTTCTGAGCGCCTGTGGGCTTCTGCCGGGGTGGTGGTGGCAGTGGGCTCCTTTTTTTCAGCGACACGAGCCACGAGGCCCCCATGAATTCATCCATAATGGACCGGTGATGCATTGTTTACTGTTCAGGATCGTCGGCGTTGGCACGGGATACGACTTTGGCAATAACGGGTTCACCCCTCATGGCACCGGGGATCTGGCGCCGATGCGTCCCATGTTGCGTCAAACCCGGGCGCAGCGAGGCCCATCATGACCCGGGCGTTTTCCCTGGTTCTGCCGGTCTATCAACAGGCGGACCACATTGCGCAGGTGGTCGAGGGCTTCACCGCGGCGATCGGTGCTCTCGGCATCACCCATGAAATCATCCTGGTGCCGAACGGGTGTACCGACCGATCCGAGGATATCTGTCGCGACCTGGCCAGGACGATACCGAGCGTGCGATGCTTGACGACACCTTCCCGTGGCTGGGGCCACGCCGTGCGCCTGGGAATTGACTCCATTGATCCTGTGGCTGGCGAGCTGATTGGCTATACGAATTCGGCCCGGACGCAACCGGATGATCTGGTCTCCGTTCTCGCGGCGGCCCTGGCGAACCCGGCGGCTGTGACGAAGGCGGCGCGGCACACGCGGGCCTCCCCGGTTCGCCGGATCGGGTCTTGGCTGTACAATTGGCAATGCCGCGTCCTGTTCGGCATTCAGGCCCGCGACATCAACGGCACGCCCAAGATCTTCGCCGCAACCAAGACCCCGTTACGGGCGTTACGACGGGTTGATGACCTGCTCGATTTGGAATTGCTGAAAATCTGCCATCGCCATTCCTATCCTGTTCTCGAAGTCCGGATCGACGAAGGTCGCCGGCACGGGGGACGATCGACGACGCGATGGCGCACGGCGCTTCGCCTCTATTCCGGTGCAATCCGGATGTGGCTGGAGGATCGCTGACAATGAAAATGACCGACTCGCCGCGCTGGGATGAGCATCACGCCGCCTGGCGCGATCCGCGGCATGTCGTCAATTTTTCCACCGGTGATCTTCACGCACGGGCTGATTTTACCACCCAGATCACCGGCCCCTTCTGGGATCTTGTGGAGCAGCTTGGCGTCACGATTCTCGTGAGCCGGGAATACGAGCATCTCCTGGTCGCCCTCACGGTTCGCGATGGGCGTCCGCATATGACCTACCTGCCCTTGCCCCACCCCTCCGGGATTACCGTCGACCTTGCTGACGGCCGGGTTTGGGTCGCGTGTACCCGAAACCCCAATCAAATTCTGGAGCTTCGTCCCACGAATCTCGACGCCGGCAATGGGCCGCAGCCGACACTCGTTCCGGCATCGGCCCGATTTTTGCCGGGACGGACCTACCTCCATGATCTGGCCTTGATCAATGGGGTGATCCACGCCAATTCGGTTGGCTCGAATTCCGTGATCAGGGTCACCGCCGCCAGTGTTGACCGGGTGTGGTGGCCCCGCAGCATCGAAGCCAAGGGCGTACCGGATTTTGAGCGCAATTACCTCCAGCTCAACTCGATCGCCGCCGGGCCCAGCCTTGCCGGGTCATATTTCACGGCCTCTGCTGTCACACCCTCGTCCCGGCGGCCCGGACATCGCAACTTCGCTGTCGATCGCCGCGGCGCCTTGTTTTCCGGGATGACCCGTGAACCCGTGGCCTTTGGCTTGACACGTCCGCACTCCGCGCGATTCCAGGACAATCGGGTCTGGCTGGACAATAGCGGGTACGGCGAATTCGGCTGCGTCGATGGTGATCGCTTCGTGCCGCTGGTCCGGCTGCCCGGATGGACCCGGGGATTGACCTTCTGCCAAGGTTACGCCCTCGTGGGCACCTCGCGGGTCATTGCCCGGTTCCGCGACTATGCCCCCGGCCTTGACGTCGACACGGCCCGCTGCGGGTTGCATTGGGTGGAGCTCAGTTCCGGGCGGTGCGTCGCATCGTTGACCTGGCCGGCGGGCAATCAGATATTTGCGATCGAGACGCTGCCCGCGGCACGGGTCGGCGGGCTACCCTACCGGGCCGATGGGCGCGGGACGAAGCGGGCCTTCAAACTTTTTTATGCCTTTGAATTCAGTGAAAAGGGAGCGACAGAATGAGCCAGGGCATCCGGCTGTTGATGCTTTCCGCGATGTATGAGAACGGCGGCAATACCACACATCGCTTCCTGGACGGTCACCCGGAACTGTTCGTTTACCCCTTTGAGTCCCAGCTTGGCACCAGACTGGTCAACGATCTTCTGACGACAACGTTCCCGGTCAAATACCGCTGGCCGGTTTTCGCGCTCGATGCCGCGCCCGATGACGACTATCGCGCGATCATCGACGAGGAGGCCAAGACGCGGCTGCGCACGCCGAACGTCAGCAAATTCCGGGACTGGCCGATGGCTTGTTCCGATGATGACCGTCGCGCGCTTTTTTGCGAACGGGTTGGCCGCGGTCCGCGCTCGACCGGCGGCAATGTCGGTGCCTTTTTCCAGGCCACCTTCGACAGTTGGCGGGACTTCCAACGGACCGGTGCCGAGACGGTGTATGTCGGTTACAGTCCCATCATCGTCGTCGATGCTCTCCGCATTTTCCGCGATATGCCGAGGGCACATGTCCTGCATGTGGTGCGCAATCCCTGGTCAGCCTATGCCGACACGAAGAAGCGGCCGGTGCCAATGAGTCTCGACGCTTATATGCTGGCCTGGGTGATCAACCAGTATCACGCATTTCTGGCCCGTGAGCGTTGCCCCGATCGCGTTCATATTGTCCGGCTCGAGGATGTGCTGACGGATCCCACCCGGGCCCTGGCCCCGGTCCTTTCCGCCGTTGGTGTCGCGCCCGAGCTTCTGCCCGGAGTGCCGTCGTGGAATCGCCGGACCATGACCGAGGTCTATCCCTGGGGCACGATCCGGCTGCCAACACCGGCCGCCAATCGGGCGACCGCGGCCGAACTGAGCAAGGACGAGGTGTCGGCGGTGGCCGCCGCCGCCGGCCCCTATCTGGATATTCTGGATTACCGCGGGCTTTCGCCGTCATGAGCCGGCCAGCAAGAGCAGCGTAGCCGTCAGTGGGGGCACCGGCGTCACGGCTGGCGATCCGCCAGCCCGGCCGCCGCGACTGGCCGCGGCGCGGTTGAACGCGCGGTGCGCAGTGACAGGATGGCGGCGGCCAGCGCGGCCACGGCCATCACCGCGACGCCGACCCGCAGCCCCCATTGCGCCGCCACGGCGCCGATCACCGGGGGGCCAAACAGCATGCCGGCATAGCCCACGGTTGCGGTCGCGGCGATGCCCGCGGCGGGGCTTGAGCCCAGCCGGGCGCTGGCGCTGAACAGGGTTGGCACCACGTTGGACAGCCCGACGCCGACCAGGGCGAAGCCGAAGACGATCACCGGCGCCTGGGGAAACACGATCGCCAGGGTCAACCCGGTCGCCGCGATCAGCGACCCGGTCGTGATCACTGGCTGGCCACCCCAGACACGGACCACCGGATCACCAAACAGCCGGCCCAGAACCATCGTCACCGAGAACGCGGCGAAGCCGAATGACGCCGTCGACGGCGTCGCCCCGATCGTGATCAGGTAGAGGCTGCTCCAGTCGACCATCGCCCCTTCGATCAGAAAGCAGCACAAGGCGATCGTCGCAAGGCCAAGCACTTTGCGCTCCGGAAGCCGGAACGACGCCCCGCTCGCCGGCCGGACATCCCCGGGCCCCAGATAACGCGCGCTGATCAAGGTCAACACCAGCACGATGCCGGCCGCCGGCAGCATCAGCGACCAGCCCGGAACCCCGATGGCCAGCAGGACGGCGCCCAGCCCGGTCCCGGCGAAGCCGCCCAGGCTGAACCCGGCATGAAACGACGACATGATCGGTGTGCCCCACTGGCGTTCCACGATGCTGGCATGGGCGTTCATCGCGACATCGAGCAGGCCGATATTGGCGCCAAGCAGAAAGCAGAGAAGCCCCAGGGACGCCAGCCCCGGGACCAGCATCGGCAGCCCGAGAACCAGCGCCAACGCGATGCCGGCGAGCACGGTGGTTCGCCCGCTGCCCCCCAGTCGTGGCGCCAGCGACCCGGCCAGCGGCATCATCGTCACCGCCCCGGCGGACAGGGCCAGCAGCGCCAGGCTGAGTGAGGCCGCCGATAGCCCCAGGGCCGCCTTCAGGGTCGGGATCGCCGCCGCCCAGGCCCCCATCGTCAGACCATTGCCGAAAAACATGGCGGTGGTTGCCGCCCGCGCTGTAACCGGACGGGATGCGTTCATGCTGTGATCTCGATCAGATTGCCGTCCGGGTCGCGCAGCACGGCCTCGAAATAGCCGTCACCGGTGTGACGCGGCGGCGATACCAGGGCATCGGTTGCGGCCAGTTGCGCCGCGCGCTGGCGCACCGCGGCTTCGGATCCCAATGACAGCGCGATATGGGCCCAACCCGGGTGCTCCGCGCCCGCTTTGTCGCAATCGCACAGCCAGGGCGCGGTCATCAGCTCCAGCGTCGGTCCGGCGCCGAGCGTCAGGAAGCGCGACACGAAGCCGGGGCGACGGGCGCTGTGATAGGCTGCGCCGGGCGTCGCAGCGAAATGCCGCGTCCAGAAAGCGACGGACCGGTCCAGGTCACGGGTCCATAGCGCGACATGCGCAATGCGGACCGGGATGCCGGGCGGCGGTGGCGTGGTCGGTTCAGGCATGCGCGACTCCCGCTGAATGAATGTGCGTCGTGGTGCGATCAAAGCCGGCCAGTGCCGCCGGGTCGGCATCGGCCTCGACGATCAGGTGCGTCACGGCGCGCGCGTCGAGGATGATATGCGGCGCCGTGGTTCCCAGTTTGTCGCTGGTCACCGCGATCGCGACCGCGGTACTGGCGGCAACGACCGCGCGTTTGAAGTCGGCATCCTCGAAGCAAAACACCGCGGCCCCGGCCTCCGCGTCCAGGGCGCAGGTGCCCAGGAAGCACAGATCGGCACGCAGCAGCGCAAGATCGCGAACGGCGCGGGCGCCAATGCTGCCCCCGATCGTCCGGTCGACCGGCCCGCCGATCATCACCACCGCGATCCCCGGGCGGTCCAGCAGCGTCGTGGCGATAGCCGGGGCATTGGTGACGACGGTGATGCCCAACCCGGTCGGCAGGGCGCGGGCGATCGCGGCGTTGGTCGATCCGGCATCAATGATCAGGGTTTGCCCCGGCACCACCAGACCGGCGGCGACCCACGCCAGGGCGTCCTTGCGCGCGGTGGCCTCGCCTTCGCGCTCCGCCAGGGGGCGCGGCGCCGGCGCCAGGGGCAACACCCCGCCATAGACCCGGCGGCACCGCCCGGCGCCGGCCAGCTCGCGCATGTCGCGGCGGATCGTATCCTCCGAGGTGCCGAATTCCCGCGCCAGATCGGCGGCCAGCACCCGTGACCCGGCGGCCAGGCGGGTGAGGATGACCTGTTGGCGTTCCTCGGGCATCAGGGGGGGTGACGGTAACGGCACAGCGGTCATCGGGAGCATTCGGACAAGGGTGGATCCGGCTTAATTCGGCATCACTATGCACAAACGTGCATCGTTTGGCAAGGGCAGATCCGCGGTCGCCGTCGCGACCGCGACGCACAAGCAACTGGCGCCGAACGACAGGGGATGCCCCTGGTCGATCCGGCGATATTCGGCGGCCAGCAGCCGATCCATCAACCGCGCCGGCCATCCGTCCGGGACATGTTCCGCCGCCTCCCGCGCACCATCCATTCGGCGGTGCAGCCCGAGCCGGCTCGGCACGGTCCGCAGCAGGAAAACCAGCGGCGCCAGCGGGGTAAACAGGTAGGAGGCAAACGCGACCCGGAAGCCGGAGACGGCCAGGACGGACGTCAGACTCCGTCGGGAGTAGCGGCGGAAATGTCCCGCGATCACATCCTCCGTCGAATGGAGGAAGCCATAGGCCGGAACGCTCAGGAACAGTCGGCCGCCCGGCCGCAGCAGCCGATGCACCTGGCGCAGGGCGCCGACGTGATCGTCAATTTGTTCGAGCACGTCGAACAGGCCGGCGGCAGCCCGATGTCTTCAAGCCGCACACAAATGACCGGGGCGAGGCAGCGGGCCTGAGCGGCCCGGGCGACAAAGCCGTCGTCGCGCCGATGAAGGCCGGGGGAAAGAGTATCGAGATCGAGCGGCATGGCGCTTCCCGACGCTGGAGCGGTTCCGGAATAGGCGGGGCCAAGGGCCGGGACGGGCGGTCGCCGCCGATCTGACCGCCGGCAATGGCTTGTCCGACATAGCTCAATTCAGGCCCGACGACGCAGGGCTTGTTGGAGGGGATGCGAACGGTCATGGCAACGGCCTGAGCGTCCCTGACGGGCACCAATGCAGGGTGATGTCCGGGGCCGGAAAGCGAAAACCCAGCGCCATCAGAACATCGAAGATCGGGGTATTGAGGGAGGAGATGCTGGTTGATACCTGCTGCGCGCCTTCGTGGTGGCTGAAGGCGCATAGCTTCGGCGGACCGGTGCCCGAGCCCTTGGCCCGCAAGGCCCGGGGCAAACCCCAGCAGCGACCAGAATATTGATGTCGCGCTGTGCCGCTCCAGCACGTAATAGGCAACGATCCGGCCCGCCATCAGACATTTGAACATGCGCTGCGTCGGATCTTCGAAAGGGTTCAGGACCCAGGTGCCATAGCGGCGACTGCCGTCGCGCCGTTGATGCAGCTCAAATCGCCCGTCGCCGGAGAGACCTCGTGCAGGAATTGCGGTTCGGTCCAATTCCGATCGATGACGACCCATGACGCCTGGCGCATGACGGCGACGCCGGCATCCTGATGCGACGCGGGCAGGGTGAGGTTCGGCGTGAACAGATCGATCTTCGATGTTTGCTCGCGGTCGGCCACGAAGGGCGTCATCGGCATGTAGCGATAGAAGAAATAGCGATCGCGCCAGGCAGCGCCTCCCGGTTCAAGAAGGCAACGCCGCCATCGCGCCCCGGCTCCAGGTTTGTGGCGTTTTGAGGAAGCTGTTCTTAGCGACATATTGCAGGGTCGACGGCAGGCTGACCGCGGCCAGCAGCAGCACCAGGATCGCGCGGCCACGCCCCCCGCGCTTCGCCCAGAATCCAACGATTGTCCAGACGGCGAAAATCAACGCCATCAACTTGCTGGCGACGAAAAACCTGTCAGCATTGTCATAACCGCCAGGAAGATCGCGCGGCACGATGCGGGTGGTGAGGGCGGCATCCTCGTTTTTATATTCATTTCATACCGCCTTCATCATCTTGTCTAAATCTGATCGAACGTTTCTTCGCCGAGATCATCCGCGACGTTTTCGGTGTGGGGTCTTCAAGAGCGTCACCGATCTTGAAGTAAAATTTAGCAATACCTCGCCGAACACAACAATCATCCGAACCCGTTCGTTTGAACGACAACAACCAACGATATTCTTCGAAAGTTCGAGCAAGCTCGCGTTGCCTTGAAGGCCGTTCTGGGCACCATCCGATAGAATCGGAACACGAGCAGGCGCGACCGCCGCGGGCGACCCACAATGGGAATCGCGCCGCGGCCCCGCCGCCCTGCAATTTCCAGTCGTCCAGTCAAATTCTGCCGCTCTGCCGCCTTTCGAACGGTTCGGGCGTGCCCATCTTCGCGGGCAACGCAGACCCCCAAAGTTCGGGCACCCCGACACCGAGGATCGACAGTTTTCTATGGGGAGCCGGTCAGGGAGCCCACGTGAACACCCAAGCTCCGCTGATCGCGGAGTCGTCCGACGTCGGATTATACTCCAGAATATACAAGTCACCGTGTTTCAAGGCGAATTCAAGCGATATTCTTTGGGTTCCCATCGAAGTGTCGTCATTTACGATCGTCTGATACAAGGGATCCGTATCTCCGGGACTGATGATCTGTGTCCCCTTGTACAGTAAGAAGCTATCCTTGTTCGTATTGGGAGTGTTTGCCGCGGGCGTCGTATACGTAACGGAAAAACTACTCTTACCATTCGAATTGGTCTGCCCTTTGACGTCCAGATAAGTCACATTCTGCTTTTTCAGCACGCCAGCATGAATCTCCTGGCTCACGCAGACCGATTCGACGTCGCCATCTCCCCTGACGATATAGGCAACGACCCACGCACCTTTCTCGATGTCGTGCCCGTCAACTTCCAACTCAAAACTGTCGCCGGCGGCGGTGGCGGGGACGTACGCGAGTGCCGGGCCACTGACCTCGGTCCCGTTCCAGATCCCCATATAGCCGGTGTTCGCTGGCTTCAACACGGTATAGTCACCATCCACCTTCTCCGTTTGCACGATGATGACGTTCTCGAGGATATCGTTTTGATGCGTTGCCTTTTCCGGTGATCGGTCGGTCATGTTTCATTCCTCCAAAAGACGCTCGCCAGCTTCAGGATGGTTCCTGCCTGAATTTCCCGTATAACGATGCTAATACATGTCGTCAACCCGTTTTTTCGTCTATGAACTGCGTTTCCCAACGAATACGCCGGCATGACCCGGCCAGCACGTCGTTTCCGGCGGTATCCTGCGATCATTTTATCGTAACGGTTCGCGGCCGCATAATTCCGGCAAGAGCCGAGCAGGCCGATATCAGTCAATGAGCCACCGACCGACCAACCGACAACAGACAGATCCCGGCAAACATGCGGGACGCTGCGGTCATCGGTGGCCACACGCTGCGCCCTCGGCCGCCTGCTGACTCACACGAGTGTTCCGCTCCAACGGACCAAACCGGGTCGGTTGGGCCATAACCCCAGGCTGTTCTTTCGTTTCGTGTTCCGATCTCGACACTTTGGTCGGTACGAGGCGTTTCGATCGAAACACTCCAGGCAGCGGATCTCGACTATCCCGGGTAATTGCCGACGCCGTCGGGATCCCAATAAAAGGCATGATACGCGCAGGGATTCAGATCGCCACCCGGGCCGAATACGGCGAGATACGGCTGACCGGCGGTCAATGCAGCCGCCGTCGTCATCTGCGTCGTACCTGAAGGTGTATCGACTGGAACGGGCTGAAATCCCAGGTTCGCTTTATTGGGCGCCGTCATATCGAGGCCGCTATAGACTGTGATGCCGTCGTTCTTGGACGCCACACTACCATTTTCCGGTCTTTGATATCTCACGGTGAGGCCACTGTCGCCCCCGACGGCGTTTTGTCGTGCGACCCATATGATTGGCACGACGTGACGGACGAACACGCCCGCACGGAAATCGACAGTAGCAATCGTATAATAGACGTTCTCGAATACCCAGCAAATTGCGATCGTGTAAAATTCATTCAGGAAGCTTGCCCCCGTAACCGGCCAGACAAAGGAATTCTCGTTTGGTGCCAACGCCTTCGACGCGAAAGGCGCGCCGCGAGCCTGTGAGCCGTGCCAGATGGCCAGATAATATTGGTCCTGCGCATTCGCATTCCGGTCCGCGACACTGTAAGCACCCCCAATCGTCGTATTGTCTCTATAGTGGATCTCGTAGAGTTGCGTGCCGTATAAACCAAGAGGAGTCGAGATTGAAGGATTTGCCATGACACTCTCCAGGAAGCGGTAGAATGATCGGTGTTGTCCACTCTATCTTTCGTGACAGCCATTTTGCGATTTCAGACAGACTCGATCGCCGTTCTTCGATTAATTCGCGCCGTCGTCATGGTCGCTAGGCGATCAATCTTTCCAGATTATAGGGGCTCCAATAGAAGGTGTGGTTCGCCGAAGTATAACGAATATCGCCTATCAGAGTGAAGACCAGCGTGTAAATCTGCCCCGGAACCAACTCGGCGTCCGTTCTCATTTGCACCATCTCCGTCGTTTGAAGCAACATGAAATCCAGAGTGGCTGGAATTGACGTATTGGCACAGCGCCGTACCGGGTAGTAGGAAATCAAGGTGTCGCCATCGAACAGAGACACGCTCTCGTAGCCGGAGAGCATGACATTGTTTGGTAGCCGACGGTATTGGATATTTAGGTAACTTCCTGTTTTGTCGGTAGCTTGTTCTGTCACCGATACCGTTGTGACTAAATGGTTGGTGAATTTTTCAGCGTTTATCGTCGATGTCGCAAAAATGTAATTATATCCACTATTTTGGAGTGCGATATAGAGTCCTATCGTATAAGTCTCCGTCGAGAAATTGGCCCCGTCTACTGTCAAGGAGAAATCACCTTCTTGACCGGTCAGAGTTGTGAATTGTATTGGTTCGACAAAAATGTCGACACCCCGCCACACACCAATTCTCGGCGTTCTACTTGCGTCGAGCAGGGTCGATGCATTCACGTTCCAAAATGCCAAACTATATTTCCCTGAAACAGTGACCGTATTGTGATAATAGATCTCAGGAAAGTGACTGCTGTAGAGTCCAGGCAGGACGGAGTTGGCTGTAATCGACATGAAAATCTCCCTGTTGACGGTTGACGTGAGCTTTTCGACTTGGCTGGCCGATCATATTTTTGACGCGGAGACGAAGACGCGGACGCCGTGGTTTTTTGCTTGCAGGAGACAAGTCATGCTGTACCGGCTGGGGCCGCTCTCGACCTTCCGGATCATCCCTCGTTGCCCGAGGTGGCACGCTGCCGGTTCGGCGAGCCCGAAGCGTCCGAGGACGACATGATCACGCCGAACTGACGGCGAAGCCGCCAGACCCCACCCCATCCGGAACATGGCGTGCACTCCTGGGCGCGAGCTTTAGTCAAGGGGGTTCCATTCGAACGTTTCATACGCCATCAAGATCGAAAAGCCCAAATAGACATAGAACCCAACGGTATATTTAGCGCCGCGAGTCAGCGGGTAGATCGACGTCATTGTGGTCGTGCCCGATGGGGGTTGCGCAGGCACAAATACGCTATTCGAACTATCTGAGTTAAAGGAAGAAAGACTCACCTCCGGTAGCAAATATATTTGATCAACGGGTATTTCGTTATTAAAAATGAGCAGGTTATTGCTCTCTGGTCGCGTGTACTTGAACTCAAGAATGCTGGACCCATTGACCGTCTTCTGGCCTGATACGTGTATCTTGGAGAGCTGTTGACGAATGGGTTGGCCGGCTCGAATATCGACGGCAGCATAGATTTTGATTCGTTGACGTTCGCCATCATTTGTATTGTAGTAAAGGCCGAGCGTATAGGCGCCCTGCTGGAAATGGTAACCGTCGGCGGTCAGATCGAATTCACCTTTCGTGTTGGTCACGGGGACGCTCGTGATCGGTGAATTCGGGCTGCCGGCGGTACTTCCTGACCAGATACCGATCCCATAGGCTGATGGTACGTCGACATGGGGAATGATTGCTTGGTAGTTCCCCTTTATCGTGGTGGACCGTACGACATAGACATCCGTGAGTTGGTTAATGCCCTGACCGAAAGGGTCAGTAACATCAAGGTTTGGCATGACGCTCTCCCAAACGACTCCGTTGAGAAACATTATCATTCCAGGTACTCTTGAAACAAGTCTTTTCTGACATTCCGTACAATTTTGAATAAGTTTGTGTCACCCTGTTCGTCCCGCTCGCGCGTGAATGACACAACCATTCGCGTGTTGCGGTCGGCGGCTTCAGAGGTTCTACGCAACCGAAATCGGTTCTGGTTCCCCACCGGCCCAGGGGCCGACCCGCGGCGAATGAAACTTCGCAGGTCTCGCCCCCTCCATCACGGCGGAGCGGAAAGGTACCCGATGAAGAGATCATTGCCGGCGCAGCCTGGTGCGCGCCTTTGAGGCTGGCTTCGAGGCCGGTGTCAAGCCGGTCGGCGCCAGCATCGTTGCAGGCGTCCTGTCACGTCGCGTCGCTCACATGCTCTGCCGAATGATACCAAACCGCGATAATTCCACCACGCTTCACTTGCCGGGGTGTTTTTTTGCAACCAAAAGGTTATAGTGTGCGGCAACGCGCAATAAGCGCCCGTGTTTGGCGCAGGTTTCGTCAAAGGGTCACAATTCTGGCAGCGTCGTTTCGCGATCCGCGCCCTAATGTCGCATCCCGAGCCAAAATAAACGGAGGACCTCAGATGTCGATGGTTGGAAAATGCCTGAGAAGCAGCGCCCTCGCCGGTTTTGCCTTGTGCCTCGCCGCCGGCGGAACGGCCGCGACGGCGGCGCCCTTCAAGCATGTTCTTCTGCTCAGTATCGACGGTTTCCACGCCCTGGACCTGACCAATTACGTCACGGCCCATCCCACCGGCGGGTTGGCCCGGCTGGTCAGCACCGCGATCACCTACCCCAACGCCCTGTCGACCGCACCGTCGGATTCGTTCCCCGGCATGCTGGCCCAGGTCACCGGGGGCACGCCGCGCTCGACCGGCGTGTTCTACGACGACAGTTTCGACCGCGCGCTGTTCGCCCCGGATTCGCAGTGCAACGGCGAACCCGGGACCGAGGTCCCGTTTGCCGAGGACATCGATGTCGATAACACCCGCCTCGACGCCGGCGGCACGCCGGGCCAGCCGATGACCCAGATCGACCCCAAGAAGCTGCCAATGGCCAAAGTCGACGGCAAATGCAGCGTCGTCTATCCACATAGTTTCGTGCGCGTCAATAATGTTTATGAAATCATCAAGAAACATGGCGGTTATACCGCGTGGTCTGACAAGCATCCGGCCTATGAATTCCTGTCCGGACCGTCGGGAAAGGGCCTGGATGATCTGTTTGCCCTGGAACAGGATTCGCTGATCCCCGGCACCAAGGTCAAGACCACCGGCAGCTTCAAGGCGGAACGCGACTTCGATGAGGCCCGGGTCAAGGCGGTGATCAACCAGATCAATGGCCATGACAGCACAGGACGCCGCAAGGCCCCGGTCCCGACGCTGTTCGGCCTGAATTTCCAGGCGGTCAGTGTCGGCCAGAAACTGCCCAAGGCGGGCCCCGGCGATGCCGATGGCCTGGTCGGCGGCTATGTCGACGCGGCGGGCACGCCCAGTCCCGGGCTGGCGGCGCAGCTCGACTATGTCGACGGCGCGATCACCGAGCTGACGGCGGCGTTGCAGGCGCGCAATCTGTTGGCCAGCACCCTGATCGTCGTGGCCTCCAAACACGGTCAGTCGCCGATCGACCCGGCGACATTCCAGCCGCTGGATGAGGAGCCCTATACCAAGATCCCGGGTTACGGCTTCCATATCGCCGATGACGAGTCGCTGATCTGGCTGAAGCCGCAAAGCCGCGGCGCCAACCTGGCCGCGGCGCAAGCCTATCTGGAACAGATCGGCAAAGCGGTCGGCATGGCGCAGATCCTGACGCCGAATGCGCTGGCGACCGCGTACAATGATCCGGCGACCGACAGCCGCACCCCGGATTTCATCGTTATCACCAATCCCGGTGTCGTCTACACCGGGGGCAAGAAGATCGCCGAACATGGCGGCTTCGGGCTGAATGACCGCAATGTCGCGCTGTTCGTCAGCAATCCGGCGATCAAGCGGCGTTCGATTTCGGCGCTGGTCCAGACCACGCAGGTGGCACCGACCATTCTGCACGCCCTGGGCTATAACCCGGCGGAGCTGGACGCGGTGCAACGCGAGGGAACCCAGGTTCTGCCGGCCCTGCCCTTCTGATTGCGGCAACCGGTGCGTCCGGAAACGGGCGCACCGGTCCGCAAAATGTCATCGCCGTCTTGAATGACGGCGGAGAATGGCATATGGTTTCGGCATATACATTGGAGTCTGCCACGATGTCAACGCCAAACCCCGCCTCGCGCCAGGCCCGGCTATTTCGGAATAATCGCAACCAAGCCGTTCGAATTCCCGTCGAATTCGAGTTGCCCGGCGAGGAGGTCATCATCACCCGCGACGGTGACAAGCTCATCATCGAGCCCCTGCGCAAGAAGGGCCTGCTGGCGCTCCTGGCCAGTTGGCAACCTCTTGATGACGATATTCCCGAAATTGAAGACGAACCCGTCAGACCGGAGGACGTGTTTTGACGGTTTGCTACATGCTCGACACCAATATCATCAGCGATCTGATCAAGAATCCCGGTGGTTTGGCCGCCCGGCGTGTGCAGGCGGTCGGCGAGGCGATCGTCGTCACGAGTGTCATCGTCGCCGCCGAACTGCGCTACGGTTGCGCCAGGAAGGGATCGCCACCCCTTCTCAAAAGGGTCGAGGCCCTGCTTGCCGAAATGCCTGTGCTGGCGCTCGACGTGCCGACTGATACGGCGTACGGCGCCATCCGTGCTGAGCTTGAAGCTGGCGGCCAGACGATTGGGCACAATGACCTCTTCATTGCAGCGCATGCTTCCGCGCTCGGGGCCACCCTTGTTACCGCCAACGAGCGTGAGTTCCGCCGCATTCGCGGCCTCAACGTCGAAAACTGGCTGGCATGAACGGCGACGGCATGTCGCGCGTCAACCGCCGGCTCGCCCATCCGCTCGCGGGCGTCGTTGCCAGCCTAGCCAAAATGTGGAATATTCTTCCCGGTGCCTTCGAGCCCGGCCGTTCGAGAACGACTTCTCTTATCGGAAAAAAGAACAACAATGAAAAGCCTGGATAGGAAACTCGCCAATATTCGTGCGGGGCGCTACACCCCCCAGGATTTCATCATCGCCGATGCCAAGGACGCCGACATGGCGTTTGGCCTGATGGCCCCGGGCCCGGCCCGCGATGACAAGGGCAGCCAGCTCGATGCCGTCGCTCCGCGCGATGCTTATCTGGGCGCGATGCGCGCGATGACCCAATCCGGCCTGATCGATATTCTGCTGGCCAGCGCGTCCTCGATCGAGATCCTGGCGCAGGACCGGCTGTTCGATAACAGCGCGGTGACGCCGGCGGCGCGTTTCAATGATACCAGCGATATCTGGGCTCCGCGCGGCGGGCGCTATGGCCAGGAGCCATCACAGCCCTTTCGCAGCGCCCGCCTTGAGGCCTTGCATCCCCTGGTCAATCTGGGTCTCTATTCGCTGACCTTTTCCAATGACCTCACCCTGGATCTGCGCTCGCTCGAAGCCTATTCGCTGTTCCGGGCCCAGGCTGCGGCGTTGGAACTGCGGCATTTCCTGGAAGTGTTCAATCCGGCCTTCGATATCGGCCTGCAAGGCGACGACATCGGCCCGTTCATCGCCGACAGCATCACCCGCTGCCTCGCCGGGGTGCTGGCCGCGGAACATCCGCTGTTTCTGAAGCTGGCCTATAACGGCCGCGCCGCGATGGAACAACTCGCCAGCTACGATCCGGCCCGCCTCGTCGTCGGCATTCTCGGCGGTGCCAAAGGCACGACGCGCGATACCTTCGAGCTGCTGCACCAGGCGGAACGGGCCGGTGCCCGGGTCGCCCTGTTCGGCCGCAAGATCAACTATGCCGAGGATCCGTTGACCCTGGTCGGGCTGATGCGCCGCGTCATCGCCGCCGAAGTCACGACGGTGGACGCGGTGCGGCTGTATCATGAAGCGCTGTCAGGCCAGGGAATCCGGCCGATCCGGTCGCTCGCCGACGATCTGGAGTTCAGCGATGCCCTGCTGAAGCAGGAAGGCGCGTGATCGTGACGCGTGGCGGCATCCTGTGCGCCGGCTGCTGGCTGGTTGACAACAACAAGACGATCACCCGGTGGCCCGAAGAGGAAACCCTGACCACGGTGACCGCGTGCCGCGTCGATGGTGGCGGCCCGGCCCACAACATGGCGATCGATCTGGCCCGGCTCGGGGCCGCGTTTCCGCTGTGGGCGCTGGGCGCGATCGGCGATGACGAGGCCGGCCGGCAATTGTCGGGCTGGTGCCGCGCCCACCAGATCGATACCAGCCATCTGCGCGTCACCGGCGCGGCCGGGACGGCCTATACCGACGTCATGACCGATCAGTCGACCGGGCGGCGGACCTTCTTTCATTTTCAGGGGGCCAATGCCCTGCTGAGCCCCGACGATTTCGACTTCACCGACCTGCCGGCGCGGATCATGCATCTGGGGGCGCCGGGGATCCATCAGCGTATGGACGCCCCCTGTGCCGGTGACGCCAATGGCTGGGTCACGGTGCTGCGCCGCGCCCAGGCCGCCGGGCTGCGCACCAATCTGGAAATGATCTCCTCGACCCCGGCGGAGATCCGCCGCCTGGTCCAGCCCTGCCTGGCCCATCTTGACAGCCTGATCATCAATGATTTCGAGGCCGGGGCGCTGACCGGCCTGGCGGTGGTCCGCGACGGTCACTGCGACGCGCGGGTGGCGCGCGAGGCGGCGGCGGCGCTGATCGCGGCGGCCCGGGCCGATCTGGTGGTGATCCACTTCCCCGAAGGCTGCGTCGCCGCGACCCGCGACGGCACGGTCGCCGTCCATCCCTCGCTGCGCGTGCCGCCCGAGGTCATCCAGGGCGCCAACGGCGCCGGCGATGCCTTCGCCGCCGGGGTGTTATGGGGCGTGCATCAGGATTGGGCGCTCGATGACAGCCTGGTGCTGGGGCTGTGCGCGGCGGCGTCGGCCCTGTGCTCGGTGTCCACGACCGGGTCGGTGGCCCCGGTTGCCGAATGCCTCGCCTTGCCGGCGCGCTGGGGCTGGCGCGCGGCCCTGTGACCGCCATCAAACCCCTCAAGGGAAGGACAAGCCATGGGACATATTCGTGAACCGATGCTGCATCCGGTCGCGATCGAAGATCTGCGTCCGACCCAGATCACCGTCGGCCTGCTCGAGGTCGCGGAAAAGCGCAAGGCGTGGCAGGCCCGTGGCGATGCCAAGGGCGCCGCATTCCTGGGCGAGCACACGGTTCCGGTGATCCTGGGCCCCCATGACCGCTATTACGTGATTGATCATCACCATCTGGCGCGCGCCCTGGCCGATGAGGGGGTCAAGAGCGTGCTGGTCACCGTGGTCGCGAATTTGAAAGCGCTGGAGGAGGATGCGTTCTGGTTCGTGCTCGATAATCGCAGTTGGATGCACCCGTTCGACGCCGACGGCAAGCGGCGCGCCTATGGCGACATCCCGAAAGCCATCAAGGATCTGGTCGATGATCCGTTCCGGTCGCTCGCCGGGGCCTTGCGGCGTCATGGCGGCTATGCCAAGGACAATGCGCCGTTCAGCGAGTTCCTCTGGGCCGATTTCCTGCGCCGCCGCCTGAAGCGCAAGGATGTCGAAACGAATTTCGCGGCGGCGCTGGTCCAGGCGCTGACCTTGGCCAGGAGCCCGGATGCCGAATATCTGCCAGGCTGGTGCGGGCCGGTCCCCGGCTGACGGGGAACGAGCGTGAACAGATAACTCACTTTCTGGCCCGGTTACGCTCGGCAACAATGGCGTCGCGCAATTGAGGGAAGGCATTAAATCCGGCCTCGCTGTTGAGGTGTCCGCCTCCCGGCACAATATCAAGGGGAGATTTCAAGCGGTCAGCGACCTCTTGCGAACGCGACAGTGGAACATAGGGATCACTATCCCCCGCCCAACAGCGGCATGCGCTTCCTTTCCGCTGTCGAATGCCGGCCCAGTCGAATGATCCGGCAAAGAACGAGCGATTTATTGTATCGTAGTCTGGAAGACCGAGGGCACCGATGAACCCTGCGGCCAGAAACAGGCCGCCAAAGGGCTCGACGGCTCTCTCGACCAGTCGCAGCGCCAATGCAGCCCCCAGACTATGTCCAACAAGGATGGTCGGCGCCAAAGGCAATGGCTTGACGGCAAGATCGTAGGTATCGAGCCACGCGTCCAGGGATTGACCCTGCGGGGTGGGAAATCGAGGGCGCAAGACTTCGATGCCTTTCGCATTCAATGCGGCATGAAGCCAGGGAAACCAGTTTGTATCAGGTCCTCCGTGCGCGCCGTGCAGCACAATCACTCTTAACACCGCTCGTCCAGTTCTCATTTCTGATCCTCCATGGACGTGATCCCCGCTGATGCGGGATCACGGTGTGGCGAGCTTGCGACCGAGGAAATCCCGGATGTGGGCGGCAATTTCGTGGTGGTGCGTTTCCAGCGCAAAGTGACCCGCATCCAGAAGGTGGATTTCGGCATCGGGAACGTCCCTCCTGTACGCTTCCGCGCCGGGCGGCAGGAAGAACGCGTCATTCCTGCCCCACACCGCCAGCACCGGCGGACGGTGCGTGCGCAGGTAGGACTGGAAGTCCGGATAGAGCGCGACGTTGGTCCGGTAGCTCAGGATCAGGTCGAGCTGGATCTCGTCGGCGTCCGGCCGCTGCATGTAGAAGGTGTCAAGCATGAAGCCGTCGGGCGACACCCGTCCGGCGGGCGCGCCATGTTCGTGCTGGAAGCGGATCGCCGCGTCGGAGAGCGACGCACGCGTCGCTTCGCGGTGAGCGGGTGTCGGCTGGCGCCAATAGGTCTCCCACGGTCCCCATTCCTTGCTGAAGCCCTCCGCATAGGCGTTGCCGTTCTGGGTCATGATCGCGGTGACGCGCTCGGGGTGCTTCATGGCGAGGCGAAGGCCGGTCGGCGCGCCATAATCGAAGAGGTAGAGGGCATAGCGCTGAAGCCCGAGCGCATCGACAAAGTCGCCGATGACCGCGGCCAGGGCGTCGAAGCTGTAGGTGAATGCGCCGCGCGGGGGTGCCTTCGTCAGCCCGAATCCAGGCAGGTCGGGCGCAATCAATCGGTAGCGGTCGGCCAGCGCCGGCATGAGATCGCGAAACATGTGGCTCGATGTCGGGAAGCCATGGAGGAGCAGGATAACCGGAGCGTCGATCGGGCCGGTTTCCCGATAGAACACTTCCACGTCCCCGACCTTCTGGGTGCGATAGCGGGTGGCGGACATCGGATTCTCCTTCAGCGTGGCGGGCGCAGGCGTGAATCGGCCTCGGGGTGACGGTGCAGGGTGGCCGATTGATGATGTCCCCCTTATAGAGGTTTCACCGTGCGGCAGAATGCTTGCATCCTGACCGGCTTGATTGCAGATTGTGAAACCATGGACCGGCTGGATTCGATGGCGCTCTTCGTGGCTACGGTGGAGGAGGGTTCGCTTGCGGCCGCGGCCAGGCGACATGGCCGATCAACCGCCGCCGTCACCCGCGCCGTCGCGCTGCTGGAGCGCTATGCCGGCGAAACGCTGTTGCTGCGGTCGACGCGCAAGCTCAGTCTCACTGCGGCGGGCGAGCGCCACCTTGTGATTTGGCGCGATGTGCTGAGGAAGCTGCACGAGATCGAACCGGAAAGCCCGGCGGGGCCGCTCCAGGGTGGCATCGTGCTGACCGCGCCCGAACTGTTCGGACGTTTGAAGGTGATGCCGCTTCTTGAGACCTTCCTTGGCGATCATCCACAAGTCGCGGCCCGGGTCCTGCTGGTGAACCGCGTCGTCGATCTGATCGGCGAAGGTGTGGACCTTGCGGTGCGTCTGGCGCCGCTGTCGGATTCGACACTGACGGCCCTCAAGGTCGGCGAGGTGCGCACACTGCTCTGCGCATCGCCGGATTATCTGGCCCGTGCCGGTTCGCCCGCGACCCCTCACGAACTCGAGCGACATGATTGCATCGGGCTGAACGCTGAAGGCGACGGCGAACTTTGGGCATTCGCCGTGGCACCCGAGCAGGGGACGCGCGTGCGATCCCTGCGGGTCCATACGCGGCTCAGCGTCAACAACGCGGCGGCAGCCATTGACGCGGCGCTCCGCGGCCATGGCATCATCCATGCGCGGTCCTATCAGGTGGCAAATGACATCGCGGCGGGCCGTCTCGTCCGGCTTCTTCCGCCTTTCGAGCCGCCGCCGACGCCAGCGCACCTGGTGTTCCAGGCCGATCGCGCCAAAAAGGGCGTGTTGCGGGCTTTCATCGAGCAGGCGGTTCCGACATTGAAGCGCGATCTTCTCGAAACCGCGTCGGCTCTGCCGCCCCCTGGTTCAAACGCCTGATGGCCTCGTCATTTCAGACCGTGCGGTGGCCCGCGTCATCGAATTTGCGACCGTCAGCCTCGCGAAGGCGGGGTCAGGGCCACAAGCGAACCATTCAGGCTGCGACGCTGGATGCAAGCGGCCGCAGGCATGACGGCGGTAAGGGGGCTTATCGGCGCGCGGTGAGCTTCCGCGGGGTGGCGGTGGCAGCGGTCTCCTCATTTTCGGCGACGCGAGCCCCCTGATCGGCTGCGAAACGGCGCAGCCTGGTATTCCAGCGGCCCTTTGGTCCCCTTGGAATCATTCAGCGAGGTCAAGGAGGCGAGCCTCCCTGCGGGTGAAGGGCGGAGCCCTTCGGTCTTTTCGGGTTTCGCGGCGAACGGGCCGGCGTCAGGGTGATTTCAAGCCGTCAGCGACGTCTTGCGAACGCGACAGTGGAACATGGGGATCGTTATCCCCCGCCAGGAAGAACGCGTCGTTCTTGCCCTACACCGCCAACACGGGGGGCGATGCCCTTATTACCGTTGCGTCGACCGGGGCCGCCCCGCATGGTGGCGGATGCCGCGGATGCCGCGGATGCCGCGGAGCCGCCGTATCGCCTCGTCGTCCCCGGCCGTTTCGGGCTGGTTCCGGTGCCGGGGCGCGGCGGGGGGTCAGGGAGTTTGGCTGATGGCAGACGATACAGGGACCGGGACCGGCGCCGTGGACAATGAGAGCGAGCCGGCGCCGTCCGGGCCCCGGGGCCAGCCCATGCGGGGTGATCGCCGGCTTTCCGGTCAGGTCTTCGATCATCTGCGTGACGAGATTGTCCGCGGCGCCCTGCCCCCGGGAACGCCGATGGCCGAACTTGATCTGTGCGCCCGGCTGGGCGTCAGCCGGACACCGGTGCGCGAAGCGCTGATCAAGCTGGCCGAAGAGGGGCTGGTGCAGATTTATCCGCAGCGCGGCACCTTCGTCGCGCCGATTTCGATCGAGGCGGCGCGGGAGGCGCAATTTGTCCGCGAACACCTGGAATGTGCCCTGGTCGCTGAAGCCGTACGCAAGATCGATGCAACCTCATTGCGCGAGATCAATGAGATTATTGCGCGTCAGGAACAGGCGCAGCGCGAGGGCACGCCTGAGATGTTCTATGAGGCGGATGAGGCGTTCCACGACGCCATTGCCCGGGTCAGCGGTCATATGCGCGTCCGCGAGGTGGTGCGCCGCGCCAAGCTCCATTTCGACCGGGTGCGCTATCTCAGCCTGCAGGATGCCGGACGGATCCCGTTGCTGATCAATCAGCATAAGGAGATCGTCGAGGGCCTGGCCAATTGCAACGAAACCCATGCCGTGGCCGCGATGCGCCGCCATCTGCGCGAGGTGTTTCGGGTCCTCGACGCCCTGCCCGCCGCCGCGCCACCCGTCGTCCCGGCGACAGCGCGACGGCGGCGGGCGCCGCGGCAGCGGCCCGGTTGAACGGTGGCGGTGACCCGCCGCCACCGCCAATCTGCGACGTCCTTGCGTTACACGCCCAGCGTTGTGGAGATCGTCCAGGTGACGGTAAAACGTGGCTCGAAGCATCGCTGCAGCAGCGGCTCTCGATCGAAATGCTCGCCGGCTTCTGGTATCGCGTGTACCATCGCTTCGCGCCCGTTGATACATCGTCAAAGCGCGGCGAAGCCAGCCCCCTCGGATAGCAGGATTTGAACCACTCCAAACGTTATCGGGTCCGTTTCATTTTTCATTTTCTATTTGTATGAAAAATTGTTGTCTGGCACAATTTTTCTTGTTGCGATGGGGGTTGGCATGGAACACGACGCTTCTCAGACGTGCCTCGCGGAGGCGGAGGATCGAACCGTACGCGCCTCGGCCTCGCACACGTTTGGGCAGGACGTTCTCCGCGTGCCACCTGAACTGACTGCGATCGACACAAACCGGGGCTCGCGGCGTCGCCAAGTCTCCTGGGTCTGGCTGACGCAGACGTCATCTCATCGACAGCGGGCGCCCCTGAGCAGTGCCGGGACGACAGGAATTAAGGCTTGAGCCTTTCCAGGGGTTCTGGGCGAGGAACCCTCGGATGGGCTGTTTTCAAAGAAGACGCTCTTATGGTGTTAGCTGTTGGTTGTCACGTTCGCCACCGTCATGCCCGCGAACGCGGGCATCCAGAGTCGCAACCTCAATGTTTCGGAGCCTGTGCCCTGGACCCCCGTGTTCGCGAGGGTGACGACGGAACAGAACATTAAGTTAGCGCCGATGGGACGCGGTGACCTTACTCACGGCTAACGCTATAAGAGCCAAAGAACACATTAGTCATGTCACATTCGAGATGGAGTTAGAGCGTGCCTATCGTTCTTCCGAGATCTGTTTTCTTCCATGCGGGACGAACAGGTGGACATTGGGTCTCCCATGTTCTCTGGCGAATGGGATTGATTGAACGACGGATTTATCCTATCCATTTGACGCCTTCTCAAACATTCGGAACGGAGTTCAGTCGGGACGAAAAATTGGCGTTTTGTTTTGTTCGCCATCCTCTCCATTGGCTCGCATCTTATTGGCGGCACGAAATGGAATTCGGCTGGTCCGATTCTGACGTGACGAAGGTCGCGGCTTCTGATGATTTTCCAACGTTTTTACGCCTGATGTTGAAGGCTTGGCCCGATTGCCCCTGTTCTGCGCATATGAAACCCTTTATCGACGACTGTGCCTTCGTCGGACGCACGGAAACATTGGCAGACTCGCTCGGTGAGGCGTTACGCCTTGCGGGAGAAACCTTCGACCCGGAAATATTGTCTACTCCCGCGATCAATGAATCCTCGGTACGAAGGGTCAAGGCGGCGGCACGGGCTCCAATCGGACTATTGAAGAAAATCATGGAGGCCGAAGCTGATTTCAACAATCGGTTTGGCTATGCCGGCGTTCCGGAGGCGTTAATCGCTTCAGGTGCCTCTCCAGCGGTGTGGCCGCGGTTAACCCTGAAGAATGAGGCCGATTTAGGTCCGCTCGACAACGCCGCCCGCCTTGGTGTCACAGCGGTTCGCTTCTCGTATCATTTTTCCAATGGCTACGTTTTAACAAGCAAAGGCACGGCGCACCGCCTTCAATTGGCTTTCGTTGAAGCTGTTTGGAGCTTGCCGCCAGACGGGCGATGCGCCGTCGTCTCTTTGACAGATCCCTATGTCGCATATTTGGTTGCAGAGTCGGGGAGAGACGTCGATTTTATATGTTCAAACAAGAACATTTTACCGGCTCGTGTCATGCAGGTATTAAAGCATCAGCTTTCCGTTACAGAATCGTGGCCATCACAGCAAGGTATCGACAACAGTCGATATCGGACAGTCATTCTGTGCGATTCTCTGGAACATAGCATTACATTTGAAATAGAATTGATAAAGGCATCATTAATATTAGACGATGGTGGTGAATTACTATTTTCTGCACCACTGATACAAATTAATGATTCCCATGCGATAAAGATGGTCTGGCCATCAGCGATGGAAAATGACGAGGTTCACAAACTTGACAAATTTGCATTTGCCAGTTTTGGGTATCTCGCGCGGTTTCTTGGCATGCTGTCTTTTACTGATATTTCGATCATTTATTCGTCAAATGATGTTCCCGACGAGATGATACACCAAGAGGTGGAGCGCGTTGCGATGGTATTCGGTAAGGATCCGGAACAATTTCTGGGACAGGCATTGATACGGGCGACGTTTCGTGATCATCTTTCAAGAGAAAAAGATGACTTTCGTCAAAAGCTTTTGGCATTATGTTTGGAACGTCGCCTGATCGATCTGTCCAGTGCGCCACTCGATCTCTTGCCTGCTGCCGTTGAGGGGACTATTTCACAATTGAAGGCAGACCTTGATGCGGAGAAAACACACAGAGAGAACGCCGAGCAGGGAGTGTCAGATCGCGATCAAGAGCTGACTTCGATGCGGAAAGCTCTTGCCGCGGCCACGATTGATACCGATGTCTATCGAATACTGATGCTTAAAGCCAAGTCTGAAACCGCCGCTCTCGCCGTACGATATGAACAACTCCAGGATCGCCTAACGCTTTTGTCAAATGACCTCCGGCCATGAACCGGCCGGTTGCGCCACGCGACCCCGTTGCGCCACACGAATTGAGCGGAACGCGCCCATCATTGGCGTCGCACACCGCTGAAGGCTCCGCATCAACGAAGCGGCGAACGCCTTTCGGGGAATCGCAACGCCAAACCGTCGCCCTGGCCTTCGCCATCGGCCGGGTCGCACCACGAGACCATCGGGTGCGCGCCGCCCTAACGGCAGGAACCTCTGCGCCGGGCATGTTATATTTCCCTATAACAACAAGGCGGTGTTCCGATCTCTCATACGGCGATTTTGCGCAAGGTCGGCGGTTCGGTGATACTGGCCATTCCCCCGCTCTGCTCGACAGGGCAAATCTGGGGGCCGGCCGGCATGTGGCTGTGTCCGTGGAAGGGGGCCGCCTGGTTATCGAGGCCCGGGCCAAGTCTCGACGAAACGCTGGCCCCGTGTGACCCGTCAGCGCCCCTGTCGGCTGAGGATCAGGCTTGACTGGATGGTTCGCCGGCCGGAAATGAGTTGCTGTGATGGAGCGGGGAGACATCGATCTCGTCTCGCTTGATCCGATCAAAGGTCACGAACAGCAGGGGCATCGACCCGTTCTGATCGTCTCACCAGGGGCCTTTAACCGCCTGACCCGAACCCCTGTCGTGCTCCCCATCACGAACGGCGGCAACGTCGCCCGGACCACCGGCTTTGCGGTGTCGCTCTCTGGTGCAGGCACCGAAACAACCGGCGTCGTGCGTTGCGACCGGCCCCACGCCTTCGATCTTCAGACCCGGGGCGCGCGGCGGCTCGAAAGCGTGCCCCCAGATGCCAACGGCCCAGCCCCGCTCCCGCCGCGGCGCTGAATCGAATGCCGACGACCGGGCGCTCAAAATCTACCCGGCGCGTCAACACAAGTCCGACAGCAACCGGCATTCTTCTTCCCCGCTGGTTTCTGCCGGCCGCGATCGTCCCGTTGGAACGGGATATATTGTCCCGCTGGTCTTGAGCCGGAATTTGGGCGATTATCGCACCGACCCGTTCTTGCCGTGGCCGCTCCCGGGATCCCGCCGGTCCCGGGATCGCGGCGATCGCGAAAAAGAATGAACGGGATGGGGGGGGGAGTATGGATCTGGTCGGGTTTCTTGCGTCACGCTGGCAGGCCATCCTGCAATTGACGGCTGAGCACCTGGTCATCGTCGTGACCGCGATGGCGATTTCCGTCATCCTGGGCGTTGTGATCGGCATTGCGATCACTTTTAACCGGGCGGCAGCACGGATCGTCCTCAAATTCGCCAACCTCATGATGACGATCCCCAGTCTGGCGCTGTTCGCGCTGCTGATCCCTGTCCTGGGCCTTGGCAAGGCATCCGCGATCGTCGGTCTGGTCGCCTATACCCAGTTGCCGCTGATCCGCACCGTTTACGCCGGCATCATGACGATCGATTCGACGATCATCGTCGCCGCCCGGGGCATGGGGCTGTCGGACCGCACAATCCTGTTCAAGATCAAGGTCCCCCTGGCCTTGCCCGCGGTGATGGCGGGGATCCGGACGGCGGCGGTGATGGGGATCGGCATCGGCGCCATCGCCGGCTATATCGGGGCCGGCGGGCTCGGCGTCTTCATTTTTCAAGGAATAAACCGGACGAGTGATGGGATGGTTCTGACCGGAGCGATCATTCTCTCGCTGATCGCGATCCTGACCGACCAGGTTCTGGGCCAGGTTCTCGGCAGGGTCCAACGCCGGTTCGATCCATAAAGGATCGCGGGAAACAGCAGGGAACCATGATCAGATTTGAAAATGTTTCGAAGTGGTATCCGGGCGGGGTTGCCGATGCGGTCGATAATCTGAGCCTCTTCATCAATGAGGGCGAGATCTGCGTCCTGGTCGGGTCGTCGGGCTGTGGCAAGACCACCACGATGAAAATGATCAACAAGCTGATCGAACCGAGTTCCGGGACGATCTATCTTGACGGCCAGAATATCGAGACGCTGGACACCCTCACGCTGCGCCTGAATATCGGCTATATCATCCAGGAAATCGGCCTGTTTCCGCATATGACCGTGGCGGAGAATGTCGCGACCATCCCGGTGGAACTCGGCTGGAAGCCGCTCCGGATCAAGGCCCGGGTCGAGGAGTTGCTCGATCTGGTCGACCTCGATCCCCGGCTGTTTGGCCGCAAGAAGCCGCGTGAGCTCAACGCCAGCCAGAAACTGCGGGTCGGCATCGCCCGCGCGCTGGCGGCGAATCCCATGATCATGCTGATGGATGAGCCCTTCGGCGCCCTGGACCCTGTTGCGCGGACCCGAATGCAGGATGAATTCCTGACCATCCACCAGAAAATCCACAAGACCATCGTCCTGGTGACCCACGATATCGACGAGGCAATCCGGATGGGCGACCGGATCGCGGTCATGCGCAACGGCCGGGTGCTGCAGTTCGACACGCCGCGCGAGATCCTGTCGCATCCGGCCGACCCCTTCGTGTCCGAGCTGATCGGCGACCGCAAGGCGCTGAAGCTGATGAACCTGATTTCCTGCGCGCAGTTGATGCACGACGTCTCGGAATTCAGGCAGACCTGGAACCGCGATTTCAAGGCCGGCGGCACGCTCCCCGGCGCCAGTACCATCGGCATGCAGGCGACCGCCCAGGACGCACTGGCCGAGATGTTTCGCACCGGTGAGCGCTTTCTCTTCGTCGAGGATGACAGCCATCAGGTTCAGGGCGTCATCGAACTCGACGATCTGTTCAAAAGCGTGAGCCAGGGCGACGATGCGCGCAAACAGTGACGATGCGGGTTACGCGGTCAGCCTGTGCCGGATTGTCCTGCTCGCGGTGATCGGCATCCTGCTCTGCGTCGCGGTGGTGGAACATCCGCAGGATCGTCTGGTGGCACAGCTGGTCAGCTATCACCGGGTCCTGGTGCTGCTGGGCCAGCACCTGTCCATCGTCGCCAGCGCCAGCGCGCTGGCGATCCTGACCGCGGTGCCCGCCGGCGTGCTGCTGACCCGGCCGCGTTTTCGCGCCTGGACGCCGCGGCTCATCGGCCTGGCCCGGATCGGCCAGGCCGTGCCCGGTCTGGCGGTGATCGCGCTGTCGGTCGGCCTGCTGGGTGTCGGCACCATGACCGCGATCCTGGCCATGGGACTGTGTTCGCTGCTGCCGATCCTCAACAACACCCTGACCGGGATCAACGCGGTCGATCCGGCCCTGCTCGCCGCCGCCCATGGCATGGGCGTGGCGCCGCGTCATGTGCTGACCCGGGTCGAGCTGCCGCTGGCCCTGGCCATGATCATGGCGGGCATCCGCAGCGCCGTGACGATCAATATCGGCGCGGCTGTCCTGGCCGCCTTTGTCGGTGGCGGCGGGTTGGGCGAGCTGATCATCACCGGCAACACGATCAGCCGGGTCCAGGTCATGGTCCTGGGGGCGGCGCTGCCCATGCTGATGGCCCTGGCCGCCGACGCGGTGTTCGACATGATCGATCACGGGATGAAGTTGTAATGCGGGGCCTCCGAGCACGCCGCCAGACGTAGAATTGTCGAAAAAGGGCAGGACAAGGCCCTGATCGCGAGTACCACGACAAATACGCAGAATAGAACGAACCATTAATATATTATTTCCTGCGCCATGACCTGATGGCAGCGCGACCTATACAGACGGTTAGCGTCTTTAACCTTGCATCGCGGCGTACCGCCACGCCATAATGTGGTCTGCTATGGAACATGACCATGGTCAAGGGGCGATAATGTCACGTAAGACAATTACCACAATAATGCCGAATTATAACGATAGTGTGTACATTGAGGCTTCGATCAAGGGTATTTTTCGCCAAACCCGGAGACCGGATGCGATCATTTTTGTGGATGATGCTTCAACCGACAATAGCCTGGATATCGTCCGCAGCCTGGACCCCGAAGGAACATTGCTCCGCATCATTACGAAACCGACAAACAAGGGCGTCGTCGACAGCTTCAACATCGCGCTGGCACAGACGACGACGGACTACGTCAATTTCGTCTCGATGGACGATAGCGTCGATCCGACCTGGATTGAAAAGTCGATGGCGATGCTCGAGGCCTGTCCGAACGCCGGAATCTGTTTCACCGATCTGTATCATGACTACGGTGACAGAAAAGGGCCGTACCGCGCCTTCATCAGCGACGGGCCTTGCTTCCTGACGCCGGAGGAATTCGCCAACAAGATTTGCGGTCACTACATCTCCGGCACCTCGGTCGTCGTCAAGACCGACAAGTTGCTCGAGGTCGGCGGCTATCGGCCGGAGCTGCGCTGGCACAGCGACTGGTTCGCCTGGCTGGCGATCGCCTGCCGCTACGGCACCTGCTTCGTCCCCGAATGCCTGGTCAGCCTCAAGGTCCGGGACACGTCGCATTCCACCGTCGGCATGCAAGACAAGCAGGCGCAGGACGAGGTGCTGCGCAACATCATGCTGATCCTGAACTCTGATGAATTCGCCGACATCGTGCCCCAATTCGTCATCGGCCAGGTCCTGCGCCACTGGAGCAACTACTCCCTGATCGAATCGATCCTGCGCCATCCGGAACTCATGACCTTCAAGACCCAGATGCTGGTCAACGGTATCCTGACACATCGCTCACTGGAGGTTGAAATGGCGATGCAGGAACGCGGCCGCCGCAGCCAGGCCGAACTCCAGGCGCTGACGGCGGCACAGCGCGGTCATTGAGACCGCCGCCGCAGCGTTCTGTCACCGCGCCCGCAGGAGAACGACATGAGCGAGCAGCAAGACGACCAGGAAGTCCAGCGGCGCCGCGACCGGCTGCGCGCCCTCCCCCTGCCCTTCCCCTCGGCCGGCTGGGCGGAATTCAATGCGGTACGCGAACAGGCCCTGGCCTGGTCGCCACGCCGTCGCGAGAACTACCAGCGTTATCTGGCCTCATCGCGCCGGGTCGCCCAGCCTGATTATCTTCCCGTCCGTCTCGATATCGAGAATGTCTCGCGCTGCAATTTCCGCTGCGTGATGTGTATCGTGTCCGACTGGCCCAAGGGGCGGCGCGCCGAAGACATGTCGGTCGCGGACTTCCGCCGCCTGATTGATGAGCAATATGGCCTGGTTGAGATCAAACTCAACGGTCTCGGCGAGGCCTTGCTTCAGGGGGACGATTTCTTCGAGATGATCCGCTATGCCCGGTCGCAGCAGATCTGGGTGCGGATGGTCACCAATGCCTCGCTGCTGCATCTCAAGGAGAACGGGCGCAAGCTGATCGACAGCGGCGTCAACGAGGTGCACATCTCGATCGATGGCGCCGACGCCGCGGTCTTCACCCAGATCCGCCGCGGCGCGGTGTTCGATCAGATCAAGGAGAACTGTACCCGGCTCAACGCCTATTGCCGGGACCTTGGCATCAAACGCACCAAGATGTGGACCGTGGTCCAGGCCGCCAATTGCCATCAATTGCCGGCCCTGGTCGATCTGGCCGCCGAAATGGGCTTCCCCGGATTGGCCCTCTCGCTCAACCTGCATGGCTGGGGCCATGACGATCTGCTGGCGGCGAACCGCGAACGCACGGTCGAGGACAGCCTTGACCCCGACGCCCTCCATGCCCTGGTGGCGCAGGCCACCGCCCACGGGATGGAGATCGGCTTTTGGAGTGTCGGTGACAAATACGCGGTCGCGCCCCCGGAAAAGCTGTGCGCCTGGCCGTTCGAGCGCGCCGTCGTCACCTCCGACCTGCGCACCGTTCCCTGCTGCATGATCGGCGATCCGGATGCCTTCGAGATCGGCAAAGGGTCGGGAGAGTCGTTCTCGACCCTTTGGACCTCCCGCGCGTACCAGGATTTCCGTCAGGCGCACCTTGATGGTGATATCCCCAAGGTCTGCCGGAATTGCTACCGCCATCAGAAAGACAGCACCTCATGAGCAAAACCGCCCTGATCCTGGGCGCCGGCTTTTCCGGCTGTACCCTGGCCCATCTCCTGGCGACGAAAGGTTGGGATTGCACCGTCGTCGAGAAAGACCACGCCATCGGTGGCGGCTGCCGAACGCTTTTTTACGGCGGACATCCCTATACCAACGGCCCCCGCGTCTATTACGGCTATTCCGAGCGGGTCTATCAGTGGATCAACCGTTTCATCGAGATGCGGCCGCTCGATTTTGAGCTGCTCAGCTATGTCGAATCGGAGCACCGCTTCTTCTCCTATCCGATCCATGAGGACGATATTCCTCTGATGTCGAAGTCGCGGCAGATCCAGGCGGAATTGCAGGCCCGCGACCTGACGAAAAAGCCGGCCGACTTCGAGGAATACTGGATTTCGCGGGTCGGGCGGACGCTCTACGACATGTTCGTCAACAGCTATTCGCGCAAGATGTGGCGGATCGAGTCGAACAAGCAGCTCGATACGTTCTCCTGGTCGGCCAAGGACAACCCGATCAATTCCGGCAGCCGAATCGCCTACAAGGGATCCTACCTCGCCTATCCGACCGGCTATACCGGCTACAACCCCTATTTCGACAAGACGATTGCCGGCGCGACGCTGATCCTCAACCAATCGCCGATCGCCATCGACTTTGACAGGCGGGCGGTGACACTGGGAGATGGCACGGTTCTGACCGCCGACGTGCTCATCAGCTCCATTCCCATTGACGAGTTCTGCGGCTTCTCCCGGGGAGAGCTGCCCTATGCCGGGCGGGATTTCATCCCCTTCGTCTTGCCGATCAAACGCGTTTCACCGGGAAATGTGCGTTTCTTCCATTACACCCAGAATGAGCCCTATACCCGGATCGTCGAATACAAGGCGTTAACCGACTACCAGGCCGAGGACACGCTGCTGGTGATGGAACTGCCCTCGGCCAATGGCAAGCTCTATCCTTATATGCTAAAAAAACATATTGATACCGCCAAGCGTTATCAGGAGGATCTGCCAGAGAATGTTTTTTCGACCGGACGGCTCGGCACCTATCGCTATTCGACGATCGAACAGACGATCGCGCAGGCCTTCACCGTGTTTCGCAACATCACCGGCCAGCGGGTCGACAATATCGACGAGGAATTCTACGAAATCGGCGACCTTTCCCTGATCAAGGACCGCAAGTGACCACCAATCCGACCTCACCGGAGGAGCGCACCCGCGAGCCTCAATATCAACGTCACCTGGTTCTGCGCGACCAGATTGGTCTGGCCCGCTTCGGCGTGATGATCAACGAGGCCTGGCATCAGGATCCCCGGCGGGTCCTTTTCGTCCTGGCCCGCCACAAATTTGTCGCCCGGATGTTGGCCGGCAAGGCCAACGTCCTGGAGATCGGTTGCGCGGACGCCTTCGGGACCCGCCTGGTGCAACAGGAGGTTGGCGCGGTCACGGCCGTCGATTTCGATCCCGTGTTCATCGCCGATGCCGAGGCCCGCGCCGACGCGCATTGGCCGCTGACGCTGCGCGTGCATGACCTGTTGCAGGGGCCGGTGCCGGGAACCTTCGACGCCGCCTATGCCCTCGACGTGCTGGAACATATCAATCCGGCCGATGAGGACAAGTTTCTGACCCATGCCATCGCGGCCTTGTCACAACAGGGCGTTTTGATCCTGGGCATGCCGTCGCTGGAGTCCCAGGCCTATGCGTCGCCGCAAAGCCGGGAGGGCCATGTCAACTGCAAATCCGGCCCACAATTCCGCGCCCTGATGCAGCGCCATTTCCACAATGTCTTCCTGTTCTCGATGAATGACGAGGTCGTGCATACCGGCTTCCAGGCCATGGCCCATTACCTGATCGCCGTGTGTTGCGGCAAACGCAATGCCTGATCGCAAAGCGCCGCCGATCCTCATTGTCGGCGGCAATTCGACGATCGGCACCGCTGTCGCGGCCCATTTGCGCCAGGGCGGCCAGAGCGTCCTGACCACCAGCCGCAGCGCCGGCGCTGCGGATCTTTTCCTCGATCTCGCCACGCCGCCGGACCCGGCCCTGGTCGCATCCTGGCCGCCGCTGCGCGCGGCTGTTCTGTGCGCCTCGGTCACCACCGAGGCCGCCTGTCGCGACAATCCCGATCGGGCCCGCCGGGTCAATGTCGACCATACCATTGCCCTGGCGCGGCAGTTGCGGCTGCCGGGGACCTTCGTGCTGTTCCTGTCCAGCAATCTGGTGTTCGACGGGATCATTGCCGACACCGCACCGAACACGCCATGCCACCCGCAGACGATCTACGGCGCGCACAAAGCCGCCGCGGAAGCCGGCCTGTTGCCGCTGGGTGCCGCAATCCTGCGCCTGTCCAAGGTGCTGGGCCCGAGCCACCCGCTGTTCGCCGGATGGCGGCGCGCCCTTGACGCCGGCCAAACCATCAACGCCGCCGACAATCTGCGGCTGGCACCGGTCGCCATAACCCAGGCCGTCGCCGCCATCGCCGCCCTGCTCGACAGCCAAAGCCCCGGGATCCATCAATTGTCCGGCGACCGGGACCTCAGCTACGCCCAGGCTGCCACGATCCTGGCCGATCGCTGCGGCGTGTCACGCGGACGGATCCAGCCGGCTGCGCTGCCCCTGGCCGCGGCGGCGCCGCACCACACGACAATGGCATTGGATCCCGGCCTGCGTGATCTCGGGTTTGTCCGCCCCAGTTGGGTGACCGTGCTCGACGCGGTGGAGGATTTTACGACATCGGTGATCGCGGCGCCCGCCGTGCCGCAGACAGCTTCCGGCGGAGTCAACTGAGGCCAGCCGATCGCTGCGGCGTTTCGTCCCCGTCCGGAACGGGATGATCGGGTTCTGAAGCCACAGCCTTCGAGGCGGCGGCTCTGGGCCTCTCAGGCAGCGCCAACACGATCAGACCGGCGACGAATGCGAGGCCGATTGCGCTGCGCCAGACCCCGTCGTAACTGAGCGTGCGATCGAACAGATAGCCGCCGAGAAATGCCCCCGCGGCGGCGCCGATCGCATGGCCGGCGGAAATCATGCCCATCGCAAGCCCCATCACGCGCAGCCCGATATGGCTGCTGGCCAGGTTCGCGGTCACCGGGACGGTGGCGTAGTCGACCGCGCCGAACAGCGCCGCGAAGACGATCAGCCGGTCGTAATCGATGCCCACATGCATCAGCAGAATGAAGGCACCGGCCCGGATCAGGTAGATTGCGCCGAGCAGCGCCACACGGTTCATCCGGTCGGACAGCCAGCCCGCCAGGATCATGCCCGCCATATTGACCGCCGACAGCAGGCCATAGGCCGTGGCACTCGGAACCGGGCCAAAGCCGCAGATCGATGCGTAACCCAGGAAATGAGTCTCAAAGACGCCGGCCGTCGTGTAGCCGCACAGCAGGAAGCTCCAGAACAGCACGTGAAAAGCGGGCTTCTTCAGCACGAAGACGATGTCGGCGAACAGCGGTGGCGTCGGGGCGTCGGTCGTAGCAATTGCCGGCTTCGGGGCCTGCATCCACCACAGCAGCGGCAGCAGCGCCAAGGCTGCGATACCGATCGCCAGAAAGCTCCAGCGCCAACTCCAGACGGTCAAAACCGCAGCGACCATCGGGACGATGAGAAACTGCCCGCCCGTCGCGCCGGAGGTGGCGATGCCGGTTGCCAACCCCCGTCGACCGACAAACGACCGGGCAATCGCAGTCGAGACCACATGCGTGGCGACGATGCCAAATCCCATCGCCGAGACCAGACTGAAGGCGATCAGGAACATGACCCGGCTGCTCGTCATCGCCACCGCAATGCTGCCGATGCCGACCAGCGCCAAGCCCAGCGCCACGGTAAGCCGCACGCCATGCCGATCGATCATCCGCCCGGCAAAGGGGGCCACGACCGACATCACCAGCAACCCGGCCGCCGCCGCACCGGAAACGAAACTGCGCGACCAGCCGAGTTCCTGGCTCCAGATCGGCATCACCAAGGCGAGCGTGGCGCGTGCCGAGAACGCCAGCGCCAGCGCCAGGAAGCCAAGACCCACGACGAACCACTGGGCCGATGGGGAGGGAGCGGGTTTCTGCGAGGTCAATCGATCATCTCCGGGTTCATCTGTCCGCCTATGTGGGCGGTGCGCGGGCCGGGCGACAAACGATGGTTTTCTCTGCTCGCTTTAGCCATGCTAAACTCCGGCCATGGTCGCCCGCTTCACCCTGTTGCATAGTTTTGTCGTCGTTGCCCGCGCGGGCAGCATGAAGGACGCGGCGGCGACGCTGTCGGTCACGCCGGGCGCGATCAGCCAGCGCATCCGCCAACTTGAGAAGACGGTCGGGCACCGACTCTTCGTGCGCACCCGTGTCGGCGTCAGGTTGGATCCCAGGGGCGCCGCGCTGCTGGCAGCCCTCGATGCCCCCTTCGGCGCCATCGAGGCCGTCGAGCGGAGCCTGCATCGCCACCCGTCGCGGCGCGTCGTCGTCAGCACGGTGGCGTCATTCGCGGCCAGTTGGCTGGTGCCGCGCCTTGGCGGGTTTGCCCGACGGCATCCCGATATCGAGATTGCCGTCGAGACCGACAGCCGCGTCGTCGATCTTCTCAAGGAGCCGGTCGATGTGGCGATCCGTCATGGTCTCGGGCGCTATCCCGGAATGGACTCGATCAAACTGATCGCGCCGGAACTGATCGTCGTCGCCAGTCCCGGCCTGCTCGAAGCCGGACCGCCAATCGCAAAACCGGCCGACTGTCTGAGCTTTCCCCTGCTCCACGATCTCGATCGCGGCGACTGGTCGTTGTGGTTCGAGGCCCATGGCGTCGCCACACCCAGACGTCTGAAGGGGCCGTCATTCTCCGACGATCATCTGCTGGTGCCTGCCGCTGTCGCGGGGCAGGGCCTGGCACTGATCCGGGACGTCTACGCGCAAGGCGAACTTGCCTCGGGTCGGTTGGTGCGGGCACTCGACATCGGCTGGCCAACGCGGTTCGCCTACTACGCCGTCACCAGATCGGACCGCGAACAGAACGCCGCCATTCGCCAATTCCGGCAATGGCTGATCGAAGAGGCAGACGGCGGGCGTGATTAGCCCGTCATTATGCGGTCAGGTCAGGACAGTGCCGGCCGGGGAAATTTGGACGGTGCGATCAGTGGATTTCCTGCCCGAGAGGGGTCACTGCACGAAAGCGAGCTTTACGTACGCTAAGCACGAACGAACGGCGAACATCTGGTTGTGGTAGTGAACGGTCTGGCAGGTTTCGGTTTCAAGCCTGCGTTAGGAGCCGTTCACGGGATCGCGACGCTGCCTCTGTTCCGGATCGCACGGCATCGACTCGATGCGGTCGCGGGGTCGACCTACTTCCTCTGCTCGGTCGCATCGGCCTTGCCGACATAGTGGCTTGGTGGCGCACCGATGGTTTTCTTGAACGCCCTGCTGAACGACGCTTCCGATCCATAGCCGAGGCGAAAGGCTGCCTCGGTTATCGTGGCCTTGCCCCGGCTCAGCCAAAGCTTGGCTTGGGACATCCGGACGCGCCTGAGATAGTCGGCCGGCGTGCTTCCGACAACCGCCACGAACTTGGCGGCAAACGACGCCCGGGACGCACCCATTACTTCAGCAAGGCTCTCGATCGTCCAATTGCGCTCCGGATGCCGATGCATCGCGACAAGAACACGGCCGATCTGCCGATCCTTAACGGCAGCGATCCAGCCTTCAGCCGAGTTGTGGCCGTACTCGACCCAAGAGCGGATAATTTGTGCCGCCAGCACATCTGCCAGCCGCGAGACGATGCCTGCGCCTCCTACGCGGTTGGACGCCATCTCCCGGGCCAGCGCCTCGAGCAGATATCCGGTATCGGGTTCGTGTCGCATCAGTTCGTTGGCGCGAAGGACGTCGGGCATCAACGCGAACAAGGGATGTAGTCTGTCTAGATTGAAGCGCATCGAACCATTGAGCAACAAATGGCGCGCTTCGGACTGCTCGGCTCTTGGATCATATCTGGCGGTGCCTAGCGGTTCGCATCGCCACAGGGGAAACGGAGTCGACACCGCGTCGGGCGCACTCGCCAGTGCATGCGCATCCCCGCGGGGGATAAGGACGGCGTCGCCGGACAGAAGCTCCATCCACTCGCCGGTCGGACGTTTCAACCAGCACCCCTTCCCTCCGATGAAGTGGAACATTGCGTCGCCCTTTGCCGGAAAGGCGAACGCCCATGCGCCCTCCAAGTGCCGTCGCCCATAATCAAGGCCATCCAGACGCAGGTCGCGGAGGATTTCGGTCAGACGATCGCCAGCACCATTTTCAGACGAATTGTCACGCATTACGGACTTCATAACATAGAAACGCCAGTGCGAACAGCTATATTCAAGGCCGAGGCGCTCGCCGGGCGCCGTCATCATCGAATCGAAGCTGGAGGATTTATGTCATTGGAAGAAGATGTGCGGTATCTGAAAGACCGCGCCGAAATTCATGAGCGAACCACCCTGTACGCGCTGGGCCAGGACTTTCACCAACCTGGATGGGAGGATCAGGATTCTTACCAGCAATGGTCGGAGGTTTTCGCCGACGATGTCGAGTTCGACGTCAGCGATACGGGGCATATGGAGCCGGTCGGCCTGACCACTTATATCGAATTGATGCGCGGCAGGCAGCCGGATCAGCCGGGCATCGAGCAATATTTCAACCTCTGGGCTCACCTGGAACATCCGGTCAGGATCACGATCAACGGGGACGAGGCGAGCTCGATCGCGCTTCATATCCACATGCACGAGACCAAAGAGGGGGACGGCAATAGTTTCCTCGTCGGTTATTGGCTCGACCATTGGAAGCGCACGTCACGCGGATGGCGGATCGACCGGCGCCGTCTGAAGCAGCTTTTCATCCATACGTTCCCGCTCATGGGCATGGAGAAGTCACTTCTCGGCCTGAAAAGCAGTTTCAGACCGGCGGAAGGGTTCGACCTTTCCTGACGGCATGGATGTCCGCTTCAAGGACACGTCCCGCTGGCCGGCGACGGCCAAGACCCGGAAAAGACCAAGATCGTTTACTGCAAAGATGCCAATCGTGTGGGGGAATACCCGGAGCGATCATTCGACTTTCTCGGCTACACGTTTCGGTCGAGAACGGCGATTGGCCGAAATCAAAAGCGCTTTGTCAGCTTCATCCCCGCGGTCAGCGGTAAGGCTGCCAAAAGGATACGGCTGGAGGTGCGGCGGTGGCGGATGCATCGGCGCAGCGATCTTGATCTGGACGAAATCGCCAGATATGGACGGTCGTGAAAGTCGGAACTGCCGCGATGCGTTTCGCAGCGGCCCTTATGTCGGTTTTCTGCACCGCTGCTCCTCGTACCGCTGCTCCCCAGACCCCTGCACCAACGCCGATGAAGCCGGCGGCTGCGGGTTTGCACCCTACAGCCCCGTTCCTCTCTCGTTCTCGGCCTCCTATCGCTTTTTGCCCTTTTACCGGGGCGGACCCAACCGTACGAGGAACAGGTCCGGGCGCTCCGTTGGCCACGCCGCAGCGCAAGTGGACCGTAGTATAGTTACGATTGTATGTTGTATAAAAATGTAGCGTTTTGATATTTTTGATGTTTATCGATCCGATAAAATATGATACTGTCCTGGACATTCGCTCTTTCGTTGTCTTTTAATAAATGAAAGGTTGTTGAACAGATGATAATACGATTGTATTCACGATGATGCATTTATCGCTGTCACTATGATTGACATCTTGTTTCTGCATTTATTGATGTTGCTGGCGCATTTTCGTCAGATAACGTGACATGGTATAGATCCTCTGGCTCTCTGTTAAACAGCGTAGCGTCCCTACGGGGCACGACAACATCTCTTATTGCGTTCTGATTCACCGGTCGTGAACGGGAGTGTTTGCGCGACCGATCTCTGTCAATGCGTTTGTTCCCGGGAGAACCCATCGTGGAATTCTTCGAGCCGGCACGGACTGAATAGATACAGCGGAAAATCTGACGCAGCGCCATTCACGCAAGAACGCAGGACTTTGGCCATCGTGGTGAGATCACTCATGGCATCCACGCATGTCGACAATACCGATATCGCTGAATTTTTATTGCTATCCCGACGATGTCATGTCCGCACCATCACATGTAACGCAGTTTTTTTCAATTCAATGAGCCATCAGAATGAAACCGCATCGCTACGAATTCTGTACCATTCATGTCAACGATCCACTATTGACATCACATTTTGATAGATTTGTTAATATTACGACGACAACTTGGCGTATTCGACGCTGTCATGAACGGTAGCGAGTCTGTTGCGCACGCCATTATCCTGATCAGGCCTCGCATTACGGGAGATTTCGTTCCATGCCGATCGCATCTTCTTTGCAGATTCCGCGACGCCATTCTCTGACGTCAGCGCAACTGGATATATGGGTTGAACAAAAGCTCCATCCGCAATCAACCCAATTCATGATCTTTCTTCACTATGCCCTTCCCCTGGCGCTGGATGTTGACCGGTTCATCGCTGCCACGGATTGGGTCTTCCGTCATGACGATGTCCTGTACGCGCACCTGTCCCCGGGTGCCGACGGCACCCCCGAACTGGTGTTTGATCCGGCCCGGGCGCCCCGCTGCCACTATCTGGACTTCACCGGCGTGGCGGACCCGCAACAGGCCCTGGAACAATGGATGCACGAGCAGGCGGGCACACCCTTGCCGATGCTCGACGCCTGGCTGGCCTGGCCGGTCTTGATCAAGCTGGGCGACAACCGGTTTTGCTACTGCTGCCGCCATCATCATCTGGTGGTGGATGGTTGGGGTTCGGGCATCGTGTTTCGCCGTATCGCCCAGGCTTACGACGCGTTGGGCACAGGTCTGGAGCCGCGGATCGACGGCATAAGCTTCGTCGACTATCTTGATGAAGGCCAAAGGTCCCTTGATCCCCCCGGACTTGAAAAGGCGCTCGCCTTCTGGAAACCGTTGCTGGCGGTCCCGGCGATCGACCTGACGCCGGTCCATGCCGGCGCCCCCGGCGTCAATGAACGGGCGGCGTCCCGGCTGGAAATCACCCTGCCGCGCGCCCTGGCTGACCGTGTTTCCCGGGTCGCCTCCAGCGCCAGCGCCACGCTGTTTCACGCGATCCTGCTGGCCCATGGCTATCTTCTGGCACGGCAATACGGGCTCGACTCCTGCCCCATGACCCTGCCAATCCTCAACCGTGTCGAAAAATACAAGGAAACCATCGGGCTGTTCGCCGAGGTGCGAACCATCCCGCTGCCCCTGGACAGCCAGGCCAGCGCGACCGGGAACCTCCTGGCCATGGCACGGCGGATTCGCGAGCTGTTCCGCCATTATCGGATCCCCGCGGCGGATCTCGCCCGCTTGAACCCGATCCCCGGCGGTGCGGCACCGTCGCGAAGCCTCGGCGCCGTCTCCTACATCACCCGGGACTTCAGCGCCAGCATCGACGGCGTGTCCATCCCGATGTGGAGCCGGATGCCGACCCATGAGAAATACCCCTTCAATCTCTATATCTTCGATATAGCTGCGGGCCAGGACATCCGGATCGTCCTGGGCTACCACGACCAGTCTTTCAACCCGGATGAAGCGGCGCTCCATATGAGCCGGCTGCTGCATCTTCTGGAGCAGTTCAGCACAAATCCGGAAACCAGCCTCGGCGATCTGGATCTGGTCCCCCCGGCAGAACGGCGCCGGATCGAAGCCTGCCTCCACAACGACCGCGAGCCGGTTGCCGTTCCGCCGCCGATCATTGAAACGATTCTGAACCAGGCCCGGCTCACCCCCGACGCCATCGCCGTCGAAACCCTGGACACGCGGCACAGCTACCGCGACTGCGTCGCCAAGGCCAACGCCCTGGCCCGCGCGCTGGTGCTGCGCCACGGCGTTGTTCCCGGGGACGGCGTCGCGCTGCTGTTGCCGCGCGGCGCCGATCTGGTGGCCGGCTATCTGGCCATCATGATGACCGGTGCCGCGTTCATTCCCATCGAACCCTACGGGCCGGAAGATCGCGCCCGCCGGATCTGCGTCAACGCCGAAGCCAAGTGCCTGATCTCCCATGCCGCCCTGGAAACCCGGGCCCGCGCGATCCATCCGGCGATCCTGCTCACCGATGAGGTGGTGCCCTCGGACAGGCCCTTCACCTCACGGGCCGAACCGGAGCAGACGGCCTACATCATCTACACCTCCGGTTCGACCGGTCAGCCCAAAGGGGTGGAGATCAGTCACGCCGCGCTGTCGGCTCATCTGGCCGCCTGGTTTCGCACCGTTCCCCTGGGCACGGCCTGCGAGCGGGTCCTGCATTTCTTTACCCCGGCCTTTGATGCCGGGCACGAGATCGTCTTCCCGGCCCTGATGCGCGGCAATACCCTCATCATGGCGCCCCACCCACCATGGCCGGTCCAGGAGCTGCCCGCGATCCTGGTCAATCAAGCGGTGACCTATCTCTACCTGCCGCCGGCCTATCTGCTCGAACTGCTGAAAACCCTCGACGAGGCCCCGGAGCGGATTGCCGGCCACCGGGTGCGCCTCGGCATCGCGGCGGGTGACGTGATGCATGGCGAGACCGCGGCCCTCTGGCCGCGGGTATTCGGGACCAACGCCCTGCTGTTCAACAATTACGGTCCCACCGAAATCACGGTCGCGGCCACCATGTTCCAGGTGCCGGCCAATTTCCGCCCGGATGTCGGCGAATCCGTGCCCATCGGCCGACCGCACCAGGGCCGCTTGCTGCGCGTTGTCGATGATGGCGGCCATGACGTCCCCATCGGGACCGAGGGGGAGTTGCTGATCAGCGGTATCGGGCTGGCGAAAGGCTATCGCGGCATGCCGCGGGAGACCGCGGAGCGATTCGTGGTGCTGGAGGACGGGCGTCGCTACTACCGTTCCGGCGATATCGTCCGGCTGCGCAGCGACGGAAATCTGGTGTTCCGCCGACGCCGCGACCGACAGCTCAAGATCCAGGGCTATCGCATCGAACCGGGCGAGATCGAAGCCTGCCTTCTGGCCAACAAGGCGGTCAAGGATTGCGCCGTACTGGCCTGGGCGAACCCGGGCACCGGCGAAACCACCCTGCGCGCTTTCATCGCCTTGTTTGCCGACGCCGCGCCGGACGCCGACACCCTGCGCGCCTATCTGCAGGCCCGTTTGCCCAGCTACATGATCCCGGTCCTGACCATCGTCGATCATCTGCCCCGGAACCTGGCCGGCAAGCTCGACCGCGAAGCCCTCCCGGCCCTCGCCCGCGCGCCATTGACCGCGTCACCCGCGGCGTCGGCCCGTGCTCCGCAAGAGCCGGTCGAAGAATACCTCGTCGCGCTGTGGCAGGAGGTGCTGGGCGCGAGCGTCGACGACACCCGCACGGATTTCTTCGCCCTGGGCGGACACTCGCTGCTGGCGGCCCGGCTCATCGCGAAAATCAGCAAAGCCTTCCGGGTTGACTACCCGTTTGCGTCTTTCTTCGCCAACCCGACCGTGGCCGCCACCGCAAGCCAGTTGGAACAGTTGGTCGGGTCCCGGGCCCGGCTGGAGAAGATGGCCCGCCTGCGCCTGGAGTTGTCGCGTCTGAGCGCTGACGAGATCCACAGCCGCCTGGGCGTTCTGGACGAGGCGCGGACATAGTGGCTCGCGTCATCGAATTTGCAACCGTCATGCTCGCGAACGCGGGGCCGACGGTTGCAAATTCGATGAGGCACCCCATTAGGACCAACCACCGATCGGCCCGACCCGGGATCGGTCGGGGATCGGCGTCGTGCACAATATCAATTCAGGTGACGGGCACATGGAACAAGGCAACGCCGAAGACCGTCTGTTTGACCTGCTTCTCGACCCGGCGGCACCGGAACCGTCAGGAGCGGCGACCCTTGACAGCGACGGCCTTTCCAGCATGCAGGAGCGCCTGTGGCTGGTCAGCATGCTCCAGCCCGACAGCGTCGCCTACCACATGCCCTGCTACCTGCGCATCCGGGGCCGGCTTGATGCCGCCGCGTTCAAGGAGGCGATCCAGATCCTGTGGCGGCGTCACGAAACGCTGCGCACCGTGTTCCCGAACCGGGACGGTCGGCCCTTCAGGGTCATCCTGCCCCCCGCCCGCCTCGACATCATCGAGCACGATTTCACCGACGGGACATCCTGGGAAGAGTACCACCGGACCCACGCCTCCGGGCCGTTTGCGCTGGATCGGGGGCCTCTGCTGCGCGTCTGCCTCTACCGGACGGAAGCCGAAGACCATCGGCTGCTGCTCGACCTCCACCACATCAATGGCGATGGCCTGTCGCTGGAAATCCTGCGCCGGGAGTTGTTCGACAGCTACGAGGCGTTGCTCGAGGGCCGTCAACCAGCATGGGTCCCCGTTCCCTCCTATGCCGATTTCATCGCCGACGAGAGCCGCCGGCGCCAGCGTGACGGCGACCGCCAGCGCCTGGAGGCGCGCATCCGGGACCTCGCCGATGCGCCGACCCGTGTCGCCTTTCCGTTCGACCGCCCCCTGCCCGATCGCTTTTCCCATCGCGGCGCCATGCTCACCAGCCAATGGGCCGCCGGCCCGTGGCTCGATCGGGTGCTCGAACAGAGCCCGGGCATGCGCTTGACACCCTTCATGATCTGGCTGGCGGCATTCGGCACCTTGCTGCACCGGCACAGCGGCCAGGAGGATCTGCTGATCGGGATCCCGGTCTCTGTGCGTGACACCGGCCACTTCGAGCGCACCATCGGCTTCTTCGTCAACACCGGCGTGGTCAGGCTCGATTTCACCGGCGATCCCTCCCTCGCCGAGGTGCTGGCCCGCACGCGGCAGGCCGTGTTCGACATGCTGAGCCACCCGGAACTCCCCCTCGATGCGCTTGCCGGCGCGATGCACGCGCCGCGCACCCCCGGACGGCCGCCGGTGATCCAGGCCGCGCTCTCGTTCCTGGCGGACAGTGATCCGGCCCCCGATAAAGTTGCCGGATTGTCGATCGAGCGGTTCTTCCTGGCCCGCGCCACCGCGATGTTCGAGCTGACGCTGGATGTCATTCAGCAGGGCGGCGATTATTTCATCGGCCTGGAATATGCCACCGACGTCTGGGAGGAAGGCAGCGCCCGGAGCATGCTGGCGCATTTCCGCCTGATCCTGGAGGCCATGGCCGAACGCCTGGATCGGCGCGTCCGGGACATCAACCTGATGCCGCGGACCGCGCGCGAGCCCCTGGCCGGGGTCCTGGCAGGGGAAGCGCTGGACGCGCCGGCCCGTCTGGTTCCCGATGCGATCGGCGAACAGGCGCGCCGCCAACCCGATCGCGCCGCCCTGCGCGGCGGCGGTGTCACCACCAGCTTCGGGGCACTGGAGCAACGGGTGGCGTTGCGCCGGGGTCAACTGGAGGTCCTGGGGCTGAGGCGCGGCGCCGTGCTGGCGCTGGCGTGCGCGCCCGGCCTGGAATGGACGGCCACCGCGCTGGCCGCGCTGGCTCAGGGCGTCACGGTGCTGCCGCTCGATCCCCAGGCGCCGGTGGCGCGGCTCCTTTTCATCCTGGGCGATGCCCATGCCGCGCTGTTGTGGCACGATGACAGCCTGGCCGATGCTGATTTCGGCGACGATCCGCCCTGCCCCCTGTTGAACCCCGCGACCCTGACCCAGACCGGGGCCGCCACCACCGCATCGATCACGGGTCCCGCCCAGGCCGAGCCGGACACCCCGGCCTACCTGATCTACACCTCCGGCACCACGGGCCGGCCCAAGGGCGTCGTCGTGAGCCATGGGGCCTTCGCCATGCATTGCCACAGCGCCATCCGCGCTTACGCGCTGACCGGCAGCGACCGCGCCCTGTTGTTCGCCCCGATGATGTTCGACGCCGCCTGGGAACAACTGTTCGCCCCGCTCGTCGCCGGCGCCGCGGTGCTGGTCCGCGACCGCCGGCTGTGGTCACCCCAGGAATTATGCGCCCGACTGAACGAATTCGGCGTGACCTGCGCGGATCTTCCCCCCCAATATCTGCGCGAATTGCTGTTCTACTGGGATCGCCGCCCCGATGACGTGCCCCGGGATCTGCGGCTGGTCATTGCCGGGGGCGAGGCCATGCCGACCGCCGTGGCCCAGGCCTGGCTCGCCGGGCCGCTGCGGCAGGTTCCCCTGATCAATGCCTACGGGCCGACGGAGGCCGTCGTCACCGCTGTCTTCAACCGCATTGGCCCGGAATCGCGGCTGGTCACCAGCAACGGCGTCGTGCCCATCGGCCGCGCCATGCCGGGACGGATCCTGCGGATCCTTGACGAAACCGGCCGGGAGGTCGGAACCGGGATCCCGGGTGAGCTGTGCATTGGCGGCCCCGCTCTCGCCCGCGGCTATCTCGGCGACCCGGCGCACACCGATGCGGTGTTCCGCGCCTGGGCGCGGCTGTCCGATGGCGGACGCTGGGTCAGCCCCGAAACCCCGGACGCGATCAGGCTTTACCGCACCGGCGACCGTGTCCGGATCGGACCGGATCGCGGGATCGAGTTTCTCGGCCGCATCGACCAGCAGATCAAGCTTCGCGGTTTCCGCCTGGAACCGGGCGAGATCGAAGTGGCGCTGACCCGTCATCCCGCGATCGCCCAGGCGAAGGTGCTGGCCCGCGACAGCGCCGAGGGCACCGTGCTGGTGGCCTACTGCATACCCTGTGGCGATGCCGCTGTCCCGCCGGGTGACCTGGCCGCGTGGCTCGGCCAATGGCTTCCCGACGCGATGATCCCGGAGGCCTTCGCGTTCCTGCCGGCGTTTCCGACCACGGTCAGCGGCAAGATCGATGTCGCGGCCCTGCCCGAACCCGAACGGCGGCGGGTCACCGTGCCCGAGACCCCTCCGGCCGATGCGCTGGAGGCCCAAATCGCCGCGCTTTGGGCGGAGCTGCTGGGCCGGCCCTCGGTCGGGCGGAACGAGAATTTCTTTGATCTCGGCGGCCATTCGCTGCTGCTGGTGCGCCTCCATACCCGCCTGTTGGCCGAATATGGCGGCGATCTTCCGCTGGTCGCGCTGTTCGCCGACCCCACGGTGGCCGGTCTGGCCCGGCGGCTGCGCGGCGAGACCAGCCAGCCGATGACGCCGGTTCGTCCGCGCCAGGGCGGTGACGTGGCGGTGATCGGCATGGCGGGCCGGTTTCCCGGCGCCGCCACCGTTGACGAGCTGTGGAGCAACCTGGTCGCGGGTCGCGAGAGTATTCGCGTCTTCACCCCGGAGGAACTGGCCGCGGCGGGTGTCCCGGAAGCGTTGATCGCGCATCCCGACTATGTCCCCGCCCATGGCTATCTGGAGGGCACCAGGCTGTTTGACGCCGGCTTCTTCGGCTACACCCCGAAGGACGCCGAAATCATCGATCCCCAGCAACGCCTGTTCCTGGAGGAGGCCTGGCATGCCCTTGAGCATGCCGGCTATGATCCCGACCGCGTCGATGGCGACATCGGGGTCTTCGGCGGCATGGGGTTTGGCGCTTACCTGGTCAACAATCTTCGCGTGTTGCTGCTCCAGGGCCACGACGCCGACGCCTACGCGATCAGTCTGGGCAATGACAAGGATTTCATCACCGCCCGCGTGTCGTACAAGTTGAACTTGCGTGGCCCCAGCGTCAACATCAACACCGCCTGCTCGACCTCGCTGGTCGCGATCCACACGGCCGCCGAGGCGCTGCGCAGCGGCGCCTGCGACGTCGCCCTGGCCGGCGGCGTCACCCTGCAACTGCCGCCGGTCGCCGGCTATCGCTACCAGAGCGGTGGCATCGCCGCGCCCGACGGGCATTGCCGGACCTTCGCCGACGACGCCGCCGGCACCGTCGGCGGCAGCGGCGTCGCCGTGGTCGTGCTGAAGCGGCTTGAGCAGGCTGTGGCCGATGGCGACACCATCCATGCGGTCATCAAGGGCAGCGCGATCAACAATGACGGGGCGGACAAGGTCGGCTTCACCGCCCCGGGCGTGCACCGCCAGCGCGACGTCATCCGCGCGGCCCTGGACCGCGCCGGCCTCCCGGCGACGTCGATCCGCTATATCGAGGCGCACGGCACCGCGACGCCGATGGGCGACCCGATCGAGATCCAGGCCCTGAGCGAAGCCTTCGCCCCGGACGGGCCGGAACCGCAGAGCTGCTATATCGGCTCGCTCAAGAGCAATATCGGCCATCTTGACACCGCCGCCGGTGTGGCCGGCTTCATCAAAGCGGTGCTCGCCGTCGAGCATGGTTTGATCCCGGCCTCGCTCCATTGCACCCGGCCGAGCCGCGCGATCGGTTTCGAGCGGACCCCGTTCCGGGTCGCCGTGCAGCTCACGCCCTGGCCCGGAACCGGCCCGCGGCGCGCCGGGGTCAGCGCCTTCGGCATCGGCGGCACCAACGCCCATGTCATTCTGGAGCAGGCCCCGCCCCGCCCCGAACCGGCCCAAGCCGAAGCCGTTGCGCCACAGCCGGGCGACTGGTGCATCCCCTTGTCGGCGCGCAGTGCCCGATCCCTGCTGGGCTATGCCCAGGCTCTCGCCCGGCATCTGGACGCGCATCCCGAGGTAAGCCCCGCGGATCTGCGGTTCACGCTCACCGCCGGGCGCCGGCGTTTTGCCCTGCGGGTCGTCGTCTTTGCCGGTTCCCGGGCTGACGCCGCGGCCGCGCTGCGGGCCGTGACGGAAGCCGACATCCGGCGGGTCGACCCGGATGGCACCGTCCCGCCCGGCCAAGCCAGCGCCGCGGTTGCCGTCCCCGTGGGACATCCCGGGTCCGCGGCCGCGGCCGCCTTCGCCCAGGCCTGGCTGACAGAGACCGACCCGGCATCCGGCGCCCCAAACCACGGTGCTTGCCGGCGCATCCCGTTGCCGGGTTACGTCTTCGATCACGCGGAATATTGGATCGAGCCGCCGCGCGAAGCCCCGGCCGTCATCGAACCGCCGCGAAACGGGATGGCCAAGCGCCCGGTCAGCGATTGGTTCTATTTCCCGGGTTGGGAACGCATCCCGCTGCGCCGGCTCGATGACGGGGATGACAACCCGATCCTGGCGATCCATCGGGGCAGCGCCGCGGAAACACGCTGGCTGGCGGCGCTGCGCGCCACCGGGTGGGATGTCATCGCCGCCGCCGCCGGGCCCGGGCTGGCCGCCGATCTGACCCGGTTCACCGCGCAGCGGCAAGGACCCCTGCAATGCTGGCATCTGGCGGCGCTGGGCCAGGATCCCGGCGCACCGGACCAAACGGCGCGGCATCTGGACGCCCTGCTCAGCGACATCCGGGCCCTGGCCGCCACCCTGGGTCAGCGCTCCATCAAGCTCATGCTGGTGGCGCCGCATGCCGGCGGCCCGGAGGCCGCGCCGCAACCTGCCTTTGCCTATCTCGACGCCGTCGCGATCGTCGCGCCGCAGGAATATGGCACGATCTCGACCGGCCTGTTGCGGGTCAATCCGGATGTCGACGGGCTGTCCCGGGATGGTGTCCGTCAGGCGGCTTCGCGGCCCGACCCGGTCCTGCTGCTCTCCGGCCACACCCTGTGGCGGCGAAAAGTCTCGCCGCTGGCCATCGACCCCGCCGAGGCCGGGGCGGCGCGCCTCCGGGACCGCGGCGTCTACCTGATCACCGGCGGCCTGGGCGGCATTGGCCTGGCCCTGGCGCGCGGCCTGGCCCGAACCTGCCGGGCCCGGCTCGCGCTGGTTTCGCGCCACGAACCGGACGCGGAACAACAGGACACGCTTCGTGACCTGAAGGCGGCCGGTGCCGAGATCGTCACCTTTGCGGCCGACATCGCCGATGCCGTCGCGGTTCGGGCCCTGGTCGACGCGCTCCGCACCCGCTGGGGCCGCATCGACGGGGTGATCCATGCCGCGGGCGTCGGCGGCGGCAGCCTGATCGCCCGGACCCGTCTCGACGAGATCGAGCGGGTCCTGCAGGCCAAAGTGGCGGGCACTCTGGCCCTGGCCCAGGCGCTGCGCGGTTGCGACCCGGACTTCGTCCTGTTGTGCTCCTCGCTGACCGCCGCTCTGGGTGGCGCCGGACAGGTGGCCTACGCCGCCGCCAATGCCTGGCTGGATGCCTATGCCGCCGCCCGCGCCGCCGAGGCACCGGGACGCTGGCTGTCGCTGCAGTGGGATAGCTGGGCCGAGGTGGGCATGGCCGCGCGGGCGGGACGCCCGGCGCGGCGCGGTGCCGACGCGGGCGTCCCGTTGCGCGGCTGGACGCTGTCCCCCGCCGATTTCTGGCCCTGGGGCGAACACCGGGTCGACGATGTCGCGCTGCTGCCGGGCACCGCCTATCTCGACCTGTTCGCGCTGGCGCTGGAGCGCACCGGGCCCCTCGAACTCACGGGCGTGACCCTGAACGAACCGATGCTTCACGGTGGCGAAACCTCGCGCCATGTCGAGGTGCTGCGCCACGGCGACGCGCTCAGCTTGCGCTCCGACGACGGGACCCGGGGGCGCGACCATGCCCGGGCCCGGCTCGGCGCCGCCCCTGCGACACCGCCCCTCGAGCCCCTCGAGCCCCTCGCATCCATCGCGGCCCGGTGCCCGCCGGTGGCGGAGCGGCAATGGCTGGCCCGGAGCGGCATCGCGATCGCGACCGGTCCGCACTGGCGGATCGCCGGCCGCTTTGGCAAAGGTGCCGACGAAGCCCTGGCCCGGCTCGAGCTCCCGCCGGAATACCGGGGCGATCTGGCACAACACCCGCTCCATCCCGCCCTGCTCGACGTGGCCCTGTCCTACTATATCGCCTTCCTCCCGGACGGCACCGGGCTGCTGCCCTGGCGTTACGAGAGCGTGCGCCTGTTCGCGCCGCTCACCGCGTGCATCAACAGCCATGTCCGGCTGCGCAGCCGGAGCGACAGGATGCTGGTGCTCGATGTCGATCTGCGCGACGAAGCCGGGGCGCTCCTGGTTCAGGTGACGGGCTACACCCTGGTGCGCAGCGACGCCCCGTCCATGTTGGCGCCATCGGTGGCCCCAGCGGCGGCCCCGTCGGGGATCCCGGGCAACCCGTTTGCCCTGGCCCCGGCCGAGGGTATCGAGGTGTTCCTGCGCGCCCTGACCTCGTCCGAACCGGTTTTGTGCCTCAGCACGGTCGATTGGCAATATGCCGACCGGCCCTCGCCGGTTTTCGATCCGCCGAACACGCCGAACGCCGGGGCCGACCAGACGGCCCCGGCCCGTCAGCCCCGACCGGAGACGGGATCCCCGTTCCAGCCGGCCGAGACCCCGGGCCAGCAATTGCTGGCCGGGATTTGGGCCGAAGTGCTTGGCTTTGACCGGATCGGCATCGCGGACGACCTGTTCGACCTCGGCGCCGACTCGCTCGCGGCCTTGCAGGTTTCCGCCCGGCTGAAGGAATTGACCGGACAGGAGCTGTCGATGAGCCGGTTCTTCGACCAGCCGACCATCGCCCATCTCGCGCTCGACATTCCGGCCCCGGCGACCGCGGACCCGACGCCGGTCCGGGAAGCCGCCTGGGAGGAGGGGGAATTATGAGTCTGGTGCTGCTGCTGGAAGAGCTGGCGACCCGCCGCATCGAACTGAACCTGGACCAGGGCAGGCTGCGCTACAAAGCCCCGGAGGGCACCCTGACTCCCGCGTTGCGGACGCGCCTGGGCGCCCAGAAGGAGGCCCTGATCGCCCATCTGGAGGGCCGTTCCCTGCCCACGCCGGACCGGCTACGAACCGCCCCGTCGCCGGCCCAGGAGCGGCTGTGGTTCGTCCATCAGCTTCAGGGCCCCAATACCACTTATAATATTCCCTTCGCCCTGCGTCTTCGCGGCGCCCTGAACGCGACCGCGCTGCGGGCCGCTCTCGATGATCTGGTGCGCCGCCACCAATCGCTGCGCTCGTCCTTTCATTTCGAAGGCGACTCTCTGCAACTGGAAATCGTCGCCGACCTTGCGGCACCCTGGAGCGAATGGGACTTTTCCGACCAGGACGCGACAGCGGCTTCTGTCCGTCTGGCCGCCTGTGCCGACGACATTGCCCAACACTGCTTTGATCTCGCCCAGGCGCCGCTGATGCGGGCGGCGCTGGTCCGGCTCGGGCCGCAAGAGCATGTCCTGGTGCTCAATTTCCACCATAGCGTGACGGACGGATGGTCGTTCGGCATCATCCTGCGCGAACTCGGCGCCGGCTATGAGGCCCGCCTCGCCGGACACGCGCCAACTCTGCCGCCGCTGCGCTGGCACTATAGCGACTATATCGCCTGGCAGCAGCAGTTGCGCGAGAACGGGCGGATGGATGATGACCTGGCCTATTGGCGCGAGCGCCTGGCCGGCGCCCCGGCCTGCACCACCCTGCCGACGGACCGGCCCCGCCCTTCTGTGCAGCGCTTCAGCGGATCCTCGGTCGCCATGGACATTGATGCCGCCACGACCGCCCGGCTCCGGGCGACGGCCCGGCAATGGGGCGCGAGCCTCAATCACCTTGTGCTGGCGGCCACGTCGATCCTGCTCGCCAGGGACTCCGGGACTCCCGACCTCGTCATCGGCCTGCCCCTGGCAAACCGCAGCCGGCCCGAACTGGAGCCGATCATCGGCATGTTCGTCAACCTCGTGCCCTTGAGGATCACCGTGGCGCCGGAATTGGGGGCCGCGGCCCTCGTGGCGCAGATCAAATACGCCATCACCGCGGCTTTGGAGCATTGCCATCTGCCCTTCGAGCGGCTGGTCGAGACGCTGGTGCAAGACCGGAATCTGAGCCTCAATCCCATATTCCAGGTGGCCTACACGTTCCTGCCGTTCCTGGCAGCCGAGAACTTTGGCGGGTTGAAAGTCGATACCCCGCAAATCCTCACGCGAAGCACAATTTCCAAATATGACTCCACTTTTTACTTCGAGGAAGTCGAGGACGGCATCCGGGGCAGCATCGAATATGCCACCAGCCTCTATGCGCCCGACACGGCGCAACGCTGGGCCGTGACCTTTCGCGCCATCCTGACCGCGCTGTTGGACAGCGCGGAGCTCCCTCTTGCCACCTTGTTGACGCGGGGCCAGGAGGAACGCGCCCGGATCGCATCGTGGCGCAGCGGACCGGTGGTCCCCCTGCCCATCGGCTCGCCCTGGGCACGCTTTGCCGCAATCGTCCAGGAACGGCCGGACGCGGTCGCCGTGGAGGACGGTGACCGGCGCGCGACATTCGGGGCATTGGCCCGGCGCGCCGAAATCATTTCCGCGTTGCTGGCGCAACAGGGGATCGGCCCGGGCGATCGCGTCGGCCTGATCCTGCCCCGCGGCCTCGACGACGTTGCCGCGATGCTCGGCGTGGCCCGCCGCGGTGCGGCGTTTGTCCCGTTCGATCCGGCGCAGACCCGGGAACGTCTGCTGCGGATGGCCGAACAGGCACGTCTCGCCGCCGTGGTCTGCCGCCCCGGCGACCCGATCGCCGGCTTGCTGGCGCCCGCCACGATCGAATTCGGCCCGGCCACGGGGACCGATGACCAGCCCATCCCCGCGGCTCCCGCGATTATTGACGCAGGGTTCGAAGACCCGCTCTACATGATCTTCACATCGGGATCCACCGGGGTCCCGAAAGCCGTCCGGGTGCCGTGGCGCGGCCTGTGCAATTTCGTGCAATGGTACCGCAACAGCCATGCCCTGGTTCCCGGCGACCGGGTTTCGCAACTCGCCTCACTGAGTTTCGACGCCAGTATCCTCGAGATCTGGCCGGCGCTGCTCAGCGGCTGCACCCTGGTGTTTGTGCCCGAGGATCTGAAACGCGACCCGGCGTCGCTGCGCGACTGGCTGTTGCGGCAACGGATCCAGGTCCATTTCAGCCCGACACCGCTGGCCGAGGCGCTGCTGGAACTGGATTGGCCCGCGCCGGCGCCGCTGCGGCTGTTGAGCACCGGCGGGCAGGCGCTGCACCGACGCCCGCGCCCCGATCTGCCATTCCGCCTGATCAACAATTATGGCCCGACCGAGACCAGCATCGTCGCCACCTCGGGGCTGATCGAGCCCGGAACCGACCTGGCACGGCCGCCGGCCATCGGTCGCCCCATCGACAATACCGGGATCGCCATCCGCGACGAGTCGGGGCAGGAGGCCCTGGTCGGGGAGCTTTGGGTTTCCGGCTCCGGTGTCGCGCTCGACTATTTCGGCGACGCCGCGGCCACCGCCGCGCGCTTTGGCCCGCTGCCGGACGAGCCCGGCCGCCGCTGGTACCGCACCGGTGACAAGGTCCGGCTGCTGCCGGGCGGCGCGCTGGAATTCATCGGGCGCCTCGATCGGCAGATCAAGCTGCGCGGCTACCGCATCGAGGCCGGCGACATCGAAAGCGCCCTGTTGCGCATCCAAGGCGTCCGGCAGGCGGCGGTCCGCCTGGAACAGGAAAACCTGGTCGCCTACCTCGCCCGGGACCCGGCCGGCCCGGAACCGGGCGACATCCGCCGCCAACTGGCGCAGGCCCTGCCCGATTATATGATCCCGGCGCATATCGTCGTTCTCGATCGCCTGCCTTTGCAAAGCAGCGGCAAGATCGACATTGCCGCGATCCCACCCTTCCAGCCGCGAACCGTCCCGGGCGCGCCCGCCGCGGCAGCCGCGCCCCGCGGTCACGGCGCGGAAGCCGCCATCACCCGGGCCTGGGGCACGGTCCTGGCCCATCCCGCGCCGGGCCGCGACGATAATTTCTTCGAGCTGGGCGGCCACTCCCTGATGCTGGTGCGGCTCAAGGAGCAGATCCGCGCCGAGACCGGGCGCGACATCGCCGTGCTCGACCTGTTTCGCCATCCCACGATCGCTCTGCAAGCCCGGTTCCTCGACGGCGGGGTGAGCCCGTCACGCCGGGCGACCCCAGCCCGGCGCCGCGCCGGTGCCACCAACGACATCGCCATCATCGGCATGGCCGGACGTTTTCCCGAGGCCGGGAGCGTCGAGGCGTTTTGGGACCTGCTGCGCGACGGGCGCTCCGGGATCAGCCGGTTCGACCGTGCGGACCTGCTGCGCGCCGGGATCCCGGCCGAGATCGCCGATCGCCCGGACTATGTGGCCGCCAATGGCATCCTGCACGACATCGACCGGTTCGACGCCGCCTTCTTCGGACTGACCGCGCGCGAAGCCCAACTGCTCGATCCGCCGCAGCGTCTGCTGCTCGAGGAGGCCTGGCACGCCTTCGAGGATGCCGGCTACGACCCGGCGCGGATCGATGAGCGCGTCGGCGTCTTTGTCGGCTCCAGCCTGAGTGGCTATCTCTACGAAAATGTCCTGCCGCACCGCGACATCGTCGCCAGCGTCGGCGCTTTTCAGGCCCTGATCGCCAACGACAAGGATTTTGCCGCAACGCGCATCGCCTACAAGCTGGGTCTGCGCGGCCCGGGCATCAGCGTCAATACCGCGTGCTCGACCTCGCTCGTGGCCATCCACCAGGCGGTCACCGCCCTGCGCGACGGCCAATGCGAACTGGCGCTCGCCGGCGGGGCCTGCGTCCGCAGCCGGCAGATCGACGGTTATCTCTACGAGGATGGCGGGCTCCTGTCGCGCGACGGCGCCTGCCGCGCCTTCGACGCCGCAGCGACCGGCATGGTCGGCGGCAACGGCGTGGCTCTGGTCCTGCTCAAGCCGCTGGACACCGCGGTTGCCGATCACGACCCGATCTACGCGGTGATCAAGGGCAGCGCCGTCAACAATGATGGCGCCGACAAGATCGGCTTCACCGCGCCGAGCATCCAGGGGCAATCCCGGGTCATAAGCGACGCCCTCGAGCGGGCCGGGGTTTCCCCCGGGACGGTGCTCTATGTCGAAGCCCACGGCACCGGCACCCCGCTCGGCGATCCCATCGAAGTGGCGGCGCTGGCCGAAAACTACCTGTCGGGCGTCGAGCGCGACGCCCCGCTGCGGATCGGCTCGGTCAAGACCAATCTGGGCCATCTCGACGCCGCCGCCGGCGCCGCCGCCCTGATCAAGACCGCGCTCTGCCTGCACCAGCGCACCCTGGTGCCAAGCCTGAACTACCGGACCGCCAATCCGGAGATCCCGCACCTCGGCTCCCGGATCGTCGTCTGTACCGAAACCGCGCCCTGGACCAGCGATGCGAACCCTTTGCGCGCCGCGGTCAGCGCCATGGGCATCGGTGGCACCAACGCCCACGCCGTGCTCGAGCAGGCGCCCGCTCCCGCTCCGGATCCGGACCCAGCCCCGGACCCGGCACCACAACCAGACGGCGGCAGCCCGCGCCTGCTGCTGCTTTCGGGCCAGAGCCCTCAGGCCCTTCAGGCCAATGCCGCCGAACTGGGCGCATGGCTGGACCGGCACCAGGCGGTACCTTTGGGCGACGTGGCCTATACCCTCGCCCGCGGCCGACGCCATTGGGCGCCGCGCCGCGCCCTCTGCGCCGCGACACCCCGGGAAGCGGCCGAAGCGCTGGCCGAACCATGCCCGCCGGTGGCGCCGGCCGACAGTGTCGCCTTCCTGTTCGCCGGCATGGGATCGCAGCAACCCGGCATGGCACGCGCCCTCTATGGCCGCGCCCCGGTGTTCACCGCCACCATCGACCACTGCGCCAACCTGCTCCAGCCGGTTCTGGGCCTCGACATCCGCCCCCTGCTGCTGGCTGATCCGGCGGATCGCGATGCCGCCGCGCGCCTCAACGAGCACCGGGTCGGCCAACCGGCTTTGTTCACGCTCGACTACGCGCTGGCGCGCTTCTGGATCGAGCTCGGCCTGTCGCCGGCGGTGCTGATCGGCCACAGCCTGGGCGAATGGGTCGCGGCCTGCGTCGCCGGCGTCTTTGCCCTGGGCGACGCGCTCCGCCTGGTCAGCCTGCGCGGCGGCTTGATGGATGCGCAGCCGCCGGGCGCGATGCTCGCGGTCAATCTGAGTGAAGCGGAGCTCAGCGCCGTGCTGCCCGCCGGGCTGGACATCGCCACGGTCAACGCATGGGACCAGATTGTCGTCGCGGGTCCCGCCGAGCGCATCGCGTCGTTCGCCTTGTCCTGCGAGGCGCGGCAGATCCGCTGCAAGAGGCTCCCCGTGACGCTGGCCGCCCACTCCGCCGTTATGGAACCGGCGATCGCGCCGCTGCGCGCGGCAATTGCCGAGGTTGCGCGCCATCCGGTCGCGCCGGGCATCGCGGTCATCTCCAACCTCACCGGCCGGTGGCTCGAACCCGACGCGCTGCAGAGTCCCGACTACTGGACCGAACATCTCCGGCGCTGTGTGCGCTTCGCCGATGGTCTCGCCACACTCTGGCAGCGCCCGGGGCTCGCTGTGCTGGAATGCGGCCCGGCGCATACCTTATGCAATCTTGCTCTGCGCGACCCGGGCCGCCCCGACGCCCGCCCGATCCTGGCCAGCTTCGATGGCGGCTGCTCCCCGGACGCCGAGTGGCGCCGGGTCCTGGAAAGCGCCGGATCGCTGTGGGCGGCAGGGTTGCCCCTCGATCTCGACAAGCTGACCGCGCTGCAGGGTGGCGGCCAGCGCCTGCACCTGCCGGGCTATGCCTTCCAGCGTCGACGCTACTGGCTTGATGCCGTCCCGTTTGCGGCGGGTGCACCGTTCCCGCGGGTCCCCGGCGTGGTCCCCGAGCCGGAAGAAGAGGCAGACGCCCCGTCCCCGGCGGACGCCCCGATGACCATCGGCGAACAGCGGATCCTGGGTATCATGGGTGAATTGCTCGGCCCGGTCGCGCTGGGGCGGACCAGCGATTTTTTCCTGTGCGGCGGCGATTCCCTGATGGCGATGCGGCTGGCGGCGCGGATCGCGGAGGTTTTCAACACCCCGCTGTCCCGCGCCCAGATCATGGCGACCCGGACGCCGGCCCGGATCGCCGCGCTGATCGAGGATGGCCGCGACATCGCGCCAGACCGGGACGTGAAGCCGGACAAGGGTGCCGAGCCCGGCAGCGGCGTGGTCCGGTTGTGGCAGGGCGACGAGCGGCGGCCGCCGATCGTGCTGATCCATGCGGTTGGCGGCGGTATCTTCATCTATCGCGAGCTGCTCCAGGCGCTGGCCACGGAGCATCCGGTCTACGGGCTGGAGGCACCGGGGCTCTGGGACGACGCCGCGCCGATCGCCGACCTGCGCCAGCAGGCCTCAACCTATCATCGCCGCCTGCTGCGGACCGGGGTCGAACGCCCGATCCTGATCGGCGGCAGTTCCTATGGCGGCCTGGTAGCCTATGAACTGGACCGGCTCTATCGTCAGTCCGGGCACCAGCCGAACCGGGTGGTTCTGTTCGATTCGCCCGGTCCCGGCCATATGCCGCGGCGGCTCGACGGTGAAGCCGAGATCTGCGCCTACATGCTGACGCGGGACAACCCGGACCAGGATTTCGCCGCCGGCCTGGCGCGGATGCAGGTCCGGGACACGGCCGGGCGGTTTGCGCTGCTGCTCGAGGCGATGCGCGCGAGCGTGCTGCCCGAGGCCACGGCGGTGGATATCGCCCGGCAGTTCCGCGTATTCAAACAGAACCTGATCAATATGTGGACCTGGACCCCGGAGCCGCATGCGGCACGGCTCCTGTTTTTCAAAGCCACGGAACAGGCCGCGGTGCTGGCACAAGACCCGGAACAGGCCTGGCTCCCCCTGGCCGGGGGCGGCATTGAGATCCTGCCCGCCGCGGGCAACCACAGCACCATGCTGTCGCGGCCTCATATCGAAGACCTCGCGCGTGAATTGTATCGCCGAATATCATTCTAGCTTCTGGGGCGGCTGCCACCGTTGCGGTTCCGACGTCGCGGTTATTGATCAAACCGGTGTCCATGCCGTCCTCGATCCGCGCACGATGGCAAGCGGTACGGTGGCGCCGTACCGTACAAGCAATTTTGGGTCAATGAGGACGAGTTTCACGAAGCGTGCGGCTATTTCTATGCTCGTATCGGGGCGACGGAGAAGGAGCATAAGATCGAATTGCCAGAGCATTTTCCGACCAAGAGGGTTCCGGTTCGGCGTAGAAAATGCGACAAAACAAAGATCTAGTGGGGTGTGTCATCGAATTTGATACCGTCGCCCTCGCGAAGGCGGGGGCCCAGGGCCACGCGCTCTGAACCTCCGCCTGAGGTCAGCCTCTCAGGGCGAGATCGCCATGAAGGCGGACAGGGAGGCAATGCTGTCGAAGTTGGCAAGCGTCGTCTCGGCGGTGCGCAACGACCGGTGCAATCGCGTCTCGACGAAGACCAACAGGTCGACGAGGCTGAAGGAGTCGAGGCGGCCCGTCGAAAACAGCGCGTCGCTGTCCTGGTAGGTGCCAGGCTCCAGTCCCAGCTCGGTCTCGAGGAAGGCGGCGATGGCATCGCGATGGCTGTTGCTCATTGGGGTTCTCCTGTGATGGCGGATGCCGGTTGGCTGAGGCCGGTGGCGTCGGGACCCAGCAGCGTGTCCACGACCGCCCGGACATCGATCTTGCCATTGCCGGTGACCGGCATGCGTCCCAACCACAGATGCACGCGGCGGGGCCAAAGATAACCGGGGAGGCTGCTCCGGCAAAAGCGCCGCAATTCGCCCAGGTCCAGACCGTTTTCGCCAGCCTGCACGGCGACTTCAATCGCCTGGCCGATGGCCGGCTCGGGAACGCCGAAGGCGACGGCATGAACGACGCCGGGGAAATGATGGACGACTTCCTCGATTTCCGTGGGGCTGATGCGCACGCCGTTCGACTTGATCATGAAACCCTGTCGCCCGACAAACCACAGCACGCCGTCCTCGTCCTCACGGACGATGTCGTCGCTCCAGCAGAAACGTTCTTTGCCGATTGCGCCGAGCCCGGGACAGGGACGGAACTTCGCGGCGGTTGCCTCCGGTCGGTCCCAATAGCCTGCGGCAACGGTCGGCCCGCGCTGGACCAGTTCTCCGGGAATGCCCCGGGGGCACGGCCGTCCTTCGGCATCGACGATGAAGATCTCGGTATTGCGCGTCGGACGACCCATGGCGCCCCGTTTTGTCTCGAACAGGTCCGGGTCGAGAAAGGTCGCGCGGATCGTCTCTGTCATCCCGTACATGAGATAGACCTTCGTCCCGGGAAAAATCGCAGGCATCTGGGCCAACACGGCGTCGGGGCACTTGCCGCCCGCGTTGGTCAGATAGCGCAGGGACGGAAAGGTGCCGCCGATTTCGGCAAGATGGGCGACCAGCGGGGTCCAGATCGAGGGTACCGCCGCGACGCCGGTGATCTGGTGGCGGCTCAGCGCTTCGGCCAGTTCGGCCGCCATGGTCACCCGTTGCAGCACCACCGAACCCCCGACCTGCAGCATCGTCAACATTTGCAGCAAGCCGTAATTGAAGCAATAAGGCAGGATCGACAGCAGCCTGTCATCGGCGGTGTTGCCGAGGTATTCAGCGATGATCGCGGTGGCGGCGACGAAATTGCGATGGCTCAACATCACGCCTTTTGGGCGTCCGGTCGAGCCGGAGGTGTAGCAGATGGCGGCCAGGTCCGTTTCGATGGCTGGCTGCGGGCGGGTCGGCAGGGTGCCGCTTGCCTCGCTCCAGGCCACGCAGCGGTCGTCTCCATCTTCCACGGTTCCCTCGCCGAAGACGACCAGGCACGCCAGGGTCTCGGGCAATTCCGCCTTCAGCAGCTCCGACGCCCGGCGCGGGCCGGTGACCAGCACGCGCATGCCGCAATCCCGGGCCTGGTCGCAGACCTGGTGTGCACTCCAATGGACGCTCATGTTCACCCAGGCCGCACCGATGCGCGCCGCCGCGAGCATGGCGATGATCTCCTCCGGCGACTTCTGGAGATGCACGCCGACGCGGTCGCCCGATCGGATGCCATAGCTGAACAGCCAGCCGGCGAAGCGGTCAACCCGTTCGGCCAATTGGCTGAAAGTAACCGTTTCGTCACCGGAAATGATGAAAGGCTTGTTCGGCCACGACCGGCGGCCGTGATCGAGCAGATCGGGCACGGTGAATGAATTCATGTCACGGAATCCCCCGGGATCAGATTGCGATGTCGATGAAGATGAGCTTCGCCAGAATGCGCAGCCCGTCGAAGGGATGACCGATGCCCTGAATGATGGTGAAGGCTTGCGCCACGGATGTGTAGCAGACGGTCACAACGATGCCGGGATAGCGCAGCCACGGCTTGTCGAAGAATTTCCACCGCCGCTTGCGGCGGAACCGGGTCCAGGTCTGGAACAGGGTCACCGCCGTTGCATGGTAGAGCCCCCAGGCCAGCCAGTTCCAACTGCCTGAGTGCCAGAGGCCGATGCAGGTGAATGCCGCGAAGACGGCCAGATACGGATTGCGGGTCAGGCCGATGACCGGCATGTAGACATAGGACTGGCACCATCCCGAGAGTGTCATGTGCCAGCGTTTCCAGTAGAGGCTGGGGTTGGATGCCAGAATCGGCCAGTTGAAATTCTCCATGATCCGCAGTCCCAGCAACCGGCTCGATCCGATGGCGATGTCCGAATAGGCACTGAAGTCGAGGTAGAAGAGGAAGAAGGACAGGATCAGAAACCGCCAGGCTTCGAAGGTGGAGATGTGGGACAGCAAGGCGATGAGGTCCTGGCCGCTGGTGATGTCGCCGAACAGCATCGGGATCAGTTGCATCCCCAGAACGAATTTCTTGGATAGGCCGAGGATGATGCGTGTCAGCCCTTCGGCGAACATCGCCGCGGTCGGCTGTTCCTCGCGGTTGCTGAGGAAATGGTCGATACGCTCGATCGGTCCTGCCGTCCAGATGGTGAACAGGCTGGCCCATGACAGATAGTCCCACGCCCCATGCGGTGGCAGCGTTCCGCGCCGTGTCTCCAGGATGTAATGAATCAACCGAAAGGTGATAAAGCTGATCCCCAGCGGCACGACCACATGGCGCGCCGGCCCTTCCTCGAACAGCGACAGCAGCGGGGGCAGGTACTTGAAGTACGCAAGTTGGACGACAACAGAAACGATCAAGCCAACGACCAGCCAGCGTCCGAAGGCATCACTGGCGGCGATGCGTCGGCGCAACAGCCAGATCGCGAGCACCCATCCCAGCAGCGGTGCGATCCCGGCCGCATCCAGCAAAAGCAGGTAAGTAACCGAGATCAGCACGAGCCAGGCCGGACGGCGACCCGCGGGCAGCAGCCAGTTGCCGCCGATCGCGATGGCGAGGATCAACCAAAAGACGGCGGATTGGACCATTTCAGAAGCCCTGGTAACGGAAGACCCGGGCGCCCGTTTCGATCTGCACCATCGTCACGATGGCGCCGAACAGCAAGGCGCCGAGGATCAGCCCCTGGAACGCCTGTCCGGCACGCCGCAGTAAATTCTTCATGTCTTTGACCTTACGGGTTCTGGATCAGCGGGATCAGGCGTTCGACCATCTGGCTGGTCCAACGGTCCTGGGCGTGGGCACTGTTGATGTGCGCCCAATCCTGGAAATCGGCGGGAAGCAACCCGGCCGTCGGGTTCAGGTCCCAGTACACGACCCCTTCCCGGCGGGCGAAGGCTTGGACCCGGGCGCGATGAGCCTCGACGAAGGCGCGACCGATCACCTGATCCATCGCGCGGGGATTGAGCGGGATCTCCATCAGCACGATCTGGACCTTGTTGCGGTCGGGGAAGAGGCGGATGAGGCGGTCCAGTGAACCGAGATTGCCCTCGGCGCGCTCCTGGTAATGCGACAGGCGCGCCTTCAGGATGAGGGCGTCGGATGCCCATTCGGCGGTGTCGGCGGCGGGACGGCCGAGATAGGTTCGCGTGTCATGGACCGGCGCGGTCCCGCTCAGCAGATGCCAAAGGATCGGGCGATAGCGGGCCACGAAGAACTTGTAGTTGTCGATCAGGTAGTTGCCGGTTCGATGGGGCGGCTCGAACCCGTTGGCCCTGATCTCCGCGTCGCCGGCGGCCGAGACGAAGGCAAGGCGCGGCTCGCGGACGAGGCCCCCCAGTTCCGAGGAGTCCGCAGCCAACCGGCTGAGACTGATGCCGAGGACCAGGATTCCCCGGAAGTCGGGACCCAGGCTTTCGGCCAGCGCGGCCGTCTCGATCCCGGATTGGCCACCGCTCATGAAATCCACCACCGGCATCGGATGGCCCAGGCGTTGGGCGAGCCGGGCGGCGATGTCGCCGCCGACGGTCAGGCCCTCGCGCAGGGCCGCCGTGCCGATCAGCGCCACATGCGCGCCCACGGGCGGCTGGCGCTGGAAGCGCAGGGCCTCGCTGCTGGCAAACGCGTAGTCGTCCAAAGGATCCTGGGCAAACAGCGCAGCGCCTTGGGCCATCATGGCCTGCTCGGTGATGAGCGTGGCCGCCGCGATCATCACGCCGAGGCAAAGCGCCAGCGCCACGAAGACCGCCACCAACGAGGGACGGAGCAACCCGTCGAGGAATGCCGACCGACCGGCGCGGATCCGCGTGGTCAATGTCGGCGCGACGGTCGGTTCAATTTCAGCTTGCGCTGAAACCAACTGATCCATGTCACCGCCGTCGGCTGTTTGCGATTTGATCATGTAGCCTCGAATTTTCGTTGCTCGTCAACGGCATCTGTCCCAATATCATCGTCGGATTTGGGTGCCACATTTTCCCGATGCCACAATATTCATCGATAATATGTGAATAAATCATTTACGTATTTCAGTTCAATTCGTTTCATTGACGACGACAATGTGTCGATTACAGATATATATAACGATCGAGGAGCGATCAATTCTCCAGGAGTCCGCTCCGCGGTGCCAGACCGCGCGGAATCATCCCGGTTCGCGACAACCTTGACGCATCGCCGGCAGGATGGATCCGTCGGTGCGGCCGGTCTCATTTCCGGCCGTCTTGTGTCGCCGCACGCGTTCGGTCGCGATGCACGCCCATCGGCGGTGGGATGAGCCGCGGCGCGCCGCCCCTTCCTGAAACCAGGCCCTTACGTCACCATGATATTCGTCAGAAAGCGGCCCATCTCCACCTTGAGCGCACGGGCCTGATCGTCAAGATCACGCGAAGCCACGAACACCTGTTGAGCCGATCTGCCGCTGCCATTGACGGCCTGGTTCACCTTTTCCATGGTGGTTGCCACTTGTTGAGTCCCGACGGCGGCCTCGTGAGTATTGCGCGTGATCTCGTAGATCGCGGCGCTCTGCCGCTCGATGGCCGCAGCCACCGCGGCGGATATTTCGTTGATGGCACCGATGGTGCCGTCGATCGCCTGTATGGCCACCACGGCCTCCTGGGTCGCGGTTTGGATGGCCGAGATGTGGGCGGCAATACCTTCAGTTGCGGTCGCCGACTGGCGCGCCAGGACCTTGACCTCGGCCGCCACCACGGCGAAGCCTTTTCCGACCTCTCCGGCGCGTGCCGCCTCGATGGTGGCGTTCAACGCCAACAGGTTGGTTTGATTGGCCACGCTTCTGATGAGGTTGACGATATCGCCGATCTTGTGGGCGGCATCGTCGAGCGCGCGGACCTTGCCCTGGGCTCGTTCGGCCTCGACGGCTGCCTTCTGGGCGATGGTGGTGGAATCCTGAATGCGGCGGCTGATCTCGGTTGCCGAGGTCGACATCTGCTCGGCGGCACTGGCGGCGATCTCGACGTTGCTGGTCGCCTGGCCGATGGCCGCCGAGACGTTCGCGGCCTGCAAACTGGTATCCTCTGCGGTCTCGGTCATGGTCTTGGCCGACACCTGCATGTTGTTGGCCGCCCGGCTGACCGATTCGACGACGCTGCCGACGCTGGCCTCCAGCTTGGTGGCGAGCAATCGCAACTCCCGCTGTTTATCGGCCGCCGCGCGTTGCCCGGTGGTCTCCCGGTCGGCCTCCATCCGCTGGTTCTCGATGGCGTGCTCCTTGAACACCACCACGGCACGGGCCATGGCGCCGACTTCGTCGCGGCGCTCGCTGCCTTCCACCAAAGCCGTCATGTCACCCGCGGCGAGTGCGCTCATGATGCCGGTCAGCCGCACGATCGGATGGGCGATCTCGCGCGAGATGAAGATCGCCGCCGCCAGACTGCCCAATGAGACCACGATGGCAATGATCACGGTATGCTTCCAACTGGCCTCGTTGTCAGCGCGCATTGTCTCAACGACCTTGGCGCGTTCCGCCAGCAATTCCTGCGCCCAGGCCTCAAGGCCAACACGCAGTTGATGAAACTGGGTATCGGCATCACCCATCATGATGGCGCCGTAGGTGGCGTCGGTCGTCCCGATATCGATGGCCTGCTGCGCGGCGGACTGATAGTCGCTGAAAAGCCTGGTCATGGTGGTCGCCCGTTCCGAACCTTCCTTTGAGAAGGTGGTGGCCATGACGGCGACCAGAGACTGCATCGCGCCGCCAAGGTCGCTGGCCATCTTGGTGCGCCGGTCCGCGTCGGTCTCGTTGGCGGCCGACGACATCAGTCCAAAAAGACGGGCATGGAACACCGCGACGGCGTCCTTGATTTCGAGGCTCCGTTGAGTCTGACCGAAAACAACGTCGTTGAGTTGGGTGATATCGTGGTTCTGTTGCTTGGCATTCGCCACGACCAGGACGGCCAAAGCAATCAGAGCCAGAATGCCCACGGCTGGAGCGACGACGACCTTCTGGAACAGGGGTAGATTGGCGAAAATTCGCATCCCGTGAGCATCCATCTCTTCGATTTACCGCAAAACGCGCCCGAACCGCGTCACTGGGCGTAGTAACCCGAACCGCAGACGAATTTATCCGCCACTTTTTCGACGTAGACATGCTTCAATGTGATCTTCTTGGTGACGGAATTCGGCCACCGATAGTCGATCCAGCCCTTGCCGTCGGTCTTTGCCTTATTCACGACGACGACATTGACGAGCACCCCGTCGGGGTCCTTGAATCCGAGCACATTCTTGCCCACCAGGGCCGGATTGCCGCCATGGGCGACGCTGACACCATCAAGGGTATGGCAAAAACCATAGAGCTCACCCTTGACCCACGGGCCTTTCTGGTCGCTGAAATCGGCAAAGGCCTTCTCTGTCCCCACTTCGGCGACGTGAGCGGTCATGCGCCCGACAAAAAGCTCGACTTCGGCTGCGGTCGGCTGCGCGTCTTCAGCGAGAACGGCGGTCGAAGACAGCATAACGAGAGCGGATACCATCGCGGCCATCCTGAACGTTGTCATGTAAACTTCGTCCTTTCACTTGAGTTTCTGGCGGTAATGAGCCAAATATCATCCTCGAAACGGCACAATGCACGGAATGTTCTGAATTTTGCGTTAACATATTCGATTATGAATGGATTGAAATACCTCAACAATCCATGCAATATTCGATATACAAATGCTTGCATTTTCATTGTTTGATGGATATATATTATAATTATTGATAATTATAATATCAATATAATTTCTCTAATAGACTCAGTTCACTCCAGAACGGCGCTGGTGCACAAATCGCATGGCTATCCTGAAAGCCCGTTGTGAGGTAGGCTCGGAGCGCCTTTCGCCGCTCTGGTTCTGATTGCTCAATGCCGAACAAACACAACAGCCTACCCGTATCTCATGTCGCTTTTTCACAACGGCAGTTCGATTTGTGCGCCAACGCCGCTCACGTCCGCCTCAAGACGGCGACCGCATAAGTGCAGCAATCGGACGTTTCGTTCTTGAAAACGCAGTCGGCCGGGGGTCCCAGCTCCAGGCAATCGCCTTCATTCATCTCATGCCGGGTTTGCCCTTCGATGAACACCAGAGAACCACGGAGTGCCCAAACGAGCTGTCGCTGCGAGGCATAGGCGGCCGCCGGCATCGGGACTTCCGCGCCCGGCGGCAACTCGATATGCACCAGCTCGAGCGGCATGTCCGAAGGTGGCGACACGTGCCGCCGCACATAGCCGCTTTGCGGATCGATCCACACCGGCTGATCGGCTTTGCGCAGCAACCGCCCTGCCGGCATTTCAGCGCGGGCAATGAGCTGGGACATGCTCAAGCCGAATGCGCCCGACAGCCGCGCAAGCAGTGTCGCCGTGGGGCTGCAATCGCCGTGTTCCAGCTTGTGCACCATCGCCCGCGACACGCCCGAGCGGGTCGCCAGGTCGGTCAGCGACCAGCCCCGGCCCTCTCGCTCAATGCGCACCCTTGCGCCGATACGGTGGTTCAGATCGTCTATTGTTATGGACATTTGTTTTATCATAATGGATAAATGAACCACCAAAACCGCTCTTCGGTCCACTATTGTGGACATCAACGCCGGAGATCAAGCATGCAGATCCGTGACGCCGATACGGGCGACATTGAGGGGATCCTCGCCATCTATAACGACGCCGTGGTCAACACCAATGCCATCTGGAACGAACAGAGGGTGGATGCGGCCAACAGGGCGGCCTGGTTGGCGGATCGCCAGAGGGCCGGCTATCCGGTTCTGGTTGCCATCGACGACAGGCAGGCCGTGGCCGGCTACGCCTCTTTTGGCGACTGGCGCGCCTTCGACGGCTATCGGCATACCGTCGAGCATTCCGTGTATGTCCGGCCAGACTGCCGGGGAACCGGCATCGGCAAGGCGTTGATGGCGACCCTCATCGAGCGCGCCCGCGCCATCGGCAAACACGTCATGGTCGCTGGAATCGAGGCCGGGAACGTCGCTTCGATAGCCCTGCACAGAAAGCTCGGCTTCGAGGATGTCGGCCTGCTGCGGGAGGTCGGCACCAAGTTCGGCCTGTGGCTCGACCTGGCATTTCTGCAACTCTCGCTGGATGCGCGCCCTGATCCGGACGGCGTCAGGGCGGCCAGGTCGTAAAGGTCGGCCCAGGCCGCGAGCCTCTGGCCGGAAAACGCTTCGCGGATTGGAATAGGTCCGGCGGGAGCGAAGCCACAATTTGCGACATCAGCGCAAGGCGGCTTCGTTGACCTCCCCGCGCGTCACTCAGATAATGCCGAATTGGATGCTCGCGGCCATACGTCCCGCAGAGCATTCGCAAAGCGATAGAGCCTTTTCCGACCAAGTGGGTTCCGGTTGGGCGTCGAAAATGCGACAAAATAAAGATCTAGAGCTGTTTCCGATCCAACGTGATCGGAAACAGCTCCAGAGGCCAGAATACCGATACCTGCGATATCATTTTCATCGTTTGGCGTGCTGCAAATCGACATTCCGCATCGATACGTTTTTCATCACACAACCGGTCAGGTCGGCATTGCGCAGGATAACGCCGTCGAATTGTGCCCCCGACAGGTCTGCGCCGGCGAGAACCGCGCCTTCAAAATTCGCCGGCCAGGACCCGCCGCGAACCAGCGGCACCGCATAGACCCGGGTCATCGACAGATTGGCCCGCGCCAGCCCGACGCGCCGAAGATTGGCGCCACTGAGAGTGGCCCGCTCGCGGTCCAGATCGGGATTGCGCCAGATAATCAGGCGTTCGCCGGGAAAATCGGGGGATGTGGTCGCCACCATATCGCGTTGATCGAACAATGATATTTGCGGCGACTCGCCTTCGGTCAGGCCGCGATTCTTGACTTTGCCGTTTTCGCGCAGCAAGACGGCCGGGGGTGAGTTGCGGTCGGGTGCGGATTCGATATCCATGGCTATGATACGGTATAATACGCTCGCTAGAAAAGAATAAAATGTGCACTTTACATGGCTTCCCGCCTCATGAACAAATCCGCCGTTATCGTGCAAAATCAATCCCTTGATCTCCATGCAAGGAGGAGGTTTCGTTTAAACCATATCGATTCATATTAAAAATTGATCGGCAATGAATTTTAACAGTTCTGGAAGAAGTAAATGAAATAGCGTAATGAATTGTTAACAGATTCGATTCAACCCTATCCGTTGAGCACCGAATTATTTAGCGCAATTATATTGTATTTGTGCTGATATGACGATAGTTTGAAGGTCGATCGCGCTCGTTTTCGAGTTTGGCGATTCCTGGGGGAGGCGGCTTTGGCTCTTGTGAAGAAGAATCTCGTCAACGGACAAAGTGCCGGTGAACGCGCGGTTGTCGAGGATATCGGCGCCGCGGGCGGCAGCAAGCTGCTCGCCGAGGCACAGAAGCGGAAGGCACGGACCTTCGCTCGCCAGCAGAAGGCGGCCGAACGCATCGCCGCCGCGACCTCGCAATTGGCCAGCGGCATCGCCGAGGCCTCGGCCGCGGCCGAAGAATTGCGCAAAGCGGCTGAGCAGATCGCCTCGGGTGCCGAAGAGGCGGCCGGGGCGGCGCAGGAATCGATGAAGGCCGTCACACACGGGGCCGGATTGATCGTCAAGGGCAGGGACAATGCCGATGCGTCGGTTGCCAAGACCGAATTGCTGCAATCGCTGATCCAAAGCGTCACGACCCAGATCGGCAATTCGATACTGTCGATCGGTCGCGCCGCCGAGCGCCAGGAAGGCGCCGTCCGCATGGTCGAAGAACTGGAACGCCAGGCCGCGGCCATCAGCGAAGTGGTCAAGGCGGTGGCCCGCATTGCCGACCAGACCAACCTGCTGGCGCTGAATGCCGCGATCGAGGCGGCCCGCGCCGGCCAACATGGCAAGGGCTTCGCCGTTGTGGCCGACGAGGTCCGGACGCTGGCCGAAACCTCGGAAAAGAGCGCCCGCGAAATCCAGGACCTGATCGCCCAGATCCAAAAGGACGTCAAGGTCATCGCCGAAGGGATTAACGCATCGGCGGTCAACGCCAAGCAGGAGGTCGAGAAGGGCAAGCAAATCACCGCCCAGCTTGAGCAGGTCCGCACCGACATGGTCGAGGTTGCCGTCGGCGGCCGCGAGATCGCCAAGGCATCGGAAGAGTCGAATGTCGCCGCAAAAGAGGTCCAGAAGGGCTCGGAGGTTATCGCCGCAGCCGCGGAGGAGCAGAGCGCGGCCTGCCAGGAATCACTGAAGACCATCGACCAGCAGAATATCGCCCTGGCCCAATCCGAACAGGCCGCGCAGGAGCTGTCGGAACTTGCCGACGAACTCAAAAATTCCACCGACATCACCAAGAGCAGCGAAGAGGTCGCCTCGGCGGCGGAGGAACTGTCCTCGGCCGTGGAGGAGATCAACCGTGCGGCGGCCCAGATCCTGACGGCGCTGGACCAGATTCAGCGCGGTGCCCAGCAGCAGGGTTCGGCAACGCAGCAATGTTCGGCCGCGATCACCCAGATCGAAAAAGGGGCCCAGATCGCCGCCGGCCGTGCCACGACCGCCGGGGACAAGGGCAGCGCCATCATTCAGATGATTGGTGCCAACAAGATCGCGATGGACGAGCTGATCATCGGCGTCACCAGGTCGGTCGAAGCCGGCAAGAAAAGCGGTGAGCAAATGACCGTGCTGGAGCAGATCAGCCGGCGTATCGACAAGATCGTCGACGCGATCACAACCGTGTCGATTCAAACCAACATGCTGGCGGTCAACGGCTCGGTCGAGGCGGCACGCGCCGGCGAGTTCGGCAAGGGTTTCGCCGTGGTATCGACCGACATCCGCAATCTGGCCCGCGATTCGGCCGAGAACGCCGACCGCATCAAGGATACCGTCAAAGCGATTCAGGACCAGATCGGCGCGGTTCGCCGCGATATGGTCGAGATCGCAAATACCGCCGCAGCCGAAGTCGAAAAGAACAAGGCGATCAGCATCGATTTGGAAACCGTCGCCAGGGAAATGGCCGTGGTGGCCAAAAGCAACACCGAAATCCTCGACGGTACCGACGAGATCGTCCGCGTCGTCAAGGAGGTTCAAACCGGTGTCGAGCAGATTGCCGCCGCGGCCCAGCAGACCACGCGCGCCACGGCCGAGGCCGGCACGGCCGCCAAAGAGCAGGCCAAGGGCGCCGAGGAACTGGCCGGCGCCATTGAGGAGATCGCTTCCCTGGCCGACGAGTTGCAGGCTGCCGCCTGACGTCAGCGCCGATAACCCAGACGTCAGGAGGACAGTGCATGTCCGAAGTTGCGGAAGCGGTACGGGAACAGACAGAGACGCGGGTGCCAGCGACCGCCGGCACGGCTGCGGATGCCCGTCAGTTCGTCATCTTCCACGTCGCCGACGAGATGTTCGCCGTGCCCCTGTCGGAGGTGCAGGAAATCATTCGAATGCCTGACGTCGTCCACGTGCCGATGTCACCCGGGGCGCTGGAAGGGCTGGCCAATCTCCGTGGCACGGTGCTGCCGGTGATCCGGCTGCGTCAGATTTTCGGTCTGGGCACGGTCGAGCATGACGATTCGACCCGTGTCGTCGTGCTCGACCAGGGCCGGCCGGTCGGGCTGGTCGTCGATCGCGTCGCCAATGTGGTCACCGTGGAGAGTGACCGGATCGAACCCGTGGGCTCGATCCAGGGCACCGTCGATACCGATCTGATGACCGGCATGATCAAGGATCGTAACGGCACGTCCATGGTGATGATTCTGGATGCCGTCAAGGTTGTCGCCCGTGAGTTCCAGGCGGTGGAGACCATCCTGGACCATGCTTCGGGCACCGCCGCCGCCGCGGCGCACCACGATCGGGGCCAGGCCGAGGACGACAGCGACGAAATCCAGCTCGTCAGTTTCGAGGTGGCCGGCCAGGAATATGCCCTGCCGATCGAAGACGTGCAGGAAATCGTCCAGATCCCCGACCAGATGACCACAGTTCCCAACATGCCCCCGCACGTCCTGGGCGTGATGACCCTGCGCAACCGCCTGCTGCCGCTGGTATCACTGCGGACCCTGTTCGGACTCCCGCCCCGGGAGGTCACCGATACCAACAAGATCGTCGTGGTATCGCTGGCGGCCGAAGGTTTGGCCCTGTCGGTCGGCGTGATGATGGACAGTGTCAAGGAGGTGCTTCGCGTCGGCCGCGCGGTCATCGATCCCATGCCGGCACTGTTGGCGCGTGGCAGCAATCTTGGCGAAATTCAGTCGATTTGTCGTCTGCAGGGGGGCAAGCGGCTGGTCTCTATCCTGTGTGCGGAGAAGATGTTCAACGCGGGCGAATTGCGGTCCGTCGTCGACAAAGGTACCGGAGAAAATACCGACATGGTCGACGAGGGTGAGCACAGCCGTGCCGGCGTCATCGACGACGAGGAACAATTCGTCGTCTTTCGCCTGCTGAACGAGGAATATGGTGTTCCCATCAGCGCGGTGCATGAGATTGTCCGGGTTCCGGAGCAACTCACCCGCATTCCCCAAACCCCCGATTTCATCGAAGGCGTGGTCAATCTGCGCGGCGTTGTGCTGCCGGTGGTCGATCAGCGCCGTCGTTTCGGTTTGCCGTCGTTGGAACGAAACGATCGTCAGCGGATCATGGTCTACAGTATCCGGGGCGTCCGGACCGGCTTCATCGTCGATCAGGTTCTCGAGGTGATGCGCATTCCGGCGTCGGTGATCGGTCCGTCCCCGGCCTTGTCGGACGAGCAGCAGCGGCTGATCCGCCGGGTCGCCAATATCGAAAAGCATAAGCGAATGATTTTGCTGCTGGATGTCGATCAGCTTCTCGATGTCAAGGAACTGGACGTCGTCGGCAAAGCGGCGGCTTGACCGGTATCATTCTCTCGGAAGGACCTTCGATCGGGCATGGCAAAGGTATTGATTGTCGACGATTCAGCGCTGATGCGTCGCTATTTGAAGCAAATCCTCGAATCCAAGGGGGGATTTGAGACGATGGTGGTCCGCAATGGGATCGAGGCCCTGGCTGCCCTCGACGCGTTTGATCCGGACGTGATCACGCTGGACGTCAATATGCCCGAGATGGACGGTCTGACCTGTCTGTCCAATATCATGACGCAGCGGCCAAAGCCGGTGGTAATGGTGTCCTCGCTGACCGCACGCGGCGCGGAAGTCACGTTCGAAGCTCTGGCGCTGGGAGCGGTGGATTTCATCCACAAGCCCGATGGCACGATTTCGTTGAATATCGGGCGGGTGGAGCACGAACTGGTCGCGAAGGTGACGATGGCCAGCCAGATCCGCCTGAGCCATACGGTCGGACTGCAGCAACGGCTGCGCCGACAGCATGATGGCCGCGACGATGGGAAAAGCCGCCGTGACCGGCAGGAGGCATCGACGTCCATGGCGACGTCTCGAACGGCGAGCGGCATGGCCACAGCCGGTCCGCCGGTGAACACCGCGACCGGCATCGGCGTTGTGCTGATCGGGGTGTCCACCGGCGGGCCGGGGACGCTTGAGCAGGTCCTGCCGGTCTTCGCCGCGGATTTTCCCTGGCCGGTCGTCGTAGCCCAGCACATGCCGGGCACCTTCACCACGGTGTTTGCCAAGCGCCTCAATGACATGTGCAATCTGACCGTCATTGAGGCCGCCCAGATGATGCCCCTGCAACCGGGTGTGATCTATATCGGCAAAGGCGACGCCGATATCGTCGTCGGCAAACGGGCCGCGGGCTGGGTTGTCAATCCGACCCCGGCTGATTCGCGATTCCTGTGGCACCCCAGTGTTGCCCGGCTGGTCGACAGCGCCATGAAGGCCCTGCCGCCCGACAGGATCATCGGCGTGCTGCTGACCGGTATGGGCGACGACGGTGCCGAGGCCATGACCGCGTTGAAACGGTGCGGCGGCCGAACCGTCGCCCAGGATGAAGCGACGGCGATCATCTGGGGGATGCCGGGAGAACTGGTGAAACGGGGGGGCGCCACGCAGGTGCTGCCGGCCGACAGGATCGCGGGCCAACTCACCGCATGGCTCACCCCCGCACCGTCAAGGGCCGCGCCGGCAAGAGCCGCAATGACAAGGGAGGGACGCGATGGGACTCGTTAAGGGACCGCCGCCGGCCGCGGAGGCCGTGCCGCTGGCGGCACGCGACATCGACGCGCTTTTGATCGATCTCGTCGCACCGGATTCCGGCGTGCGCCGCCACGCGGCTCGCGACCTGGGCGCCCACCCTGACGCTGCGATGGCCTTATGCGACCGCCTCCAGGCCGAGACCAGCTCCAGCGTGCGCGCGGTACTCCTGACCAGCTTGATTCGCCGGCAATCACCGGCGGTGGCGGCCCGGCTGACGACATTTCTCCGCAGCGACGATACGCCGCTGCGCAATGCCGCCATTGAGGCCTTGCAGGAAATGCCCGATGCGGTCGCCCCTTATCTTCAGGCCTTGCTGGTCGACCCCGACAGCGACATTCGAATCTTCGCGGTCAACATCGTGGCGACATTGCGCCATCGGCGGGCGCCGGAATGGCTGACGGTGGTGATCCGCAGCGATGCGCACGTCAATGTCTGCGCCGCCGCCGTCGATGGCTTGTCCGAGGTCGGCGGACCCGATGCCCTGGCGGACCTTCACGCCCTGCGCCACCGTTTCGCCGACAATGACTTCATGGAATTTGCGATCGATACCGCGATCCGCAGGATTGGACAAGACTGACAACGATGCTCCAGTTTGACCGCAGCAGCGAAACTCTTCCGATCATGACGGATGACGAATATGCAAAATTTTGCGCATTTTTCTATCGTCAAACCGGCATAGAGTATCATGATAATAAGAAATATTACGTTGAGCGTCGGATCGTCGACAGAATTGCGAAGACGAATTCTGAGTCATTCCGTGATTATTTTACAATGATTCGTTTCCAGGCGTCCGGGGTCGAAATGCAGGCCCTTGTTAATTTAATGACCGTCAACGAGACGTATTTCTTCCGCGAAGATTATCAGTTCGATGCCTTGGTTACCGGAATCCTCCCAGCCCTTGTCAAAGGCAAGCGGCGCGGCGATCCGATCCGGATCTGGTCGATTCCCTGTTCCTCGGGCGAGGAACCCTATTCGATCGCCATCAACATCCTGGAACGATGGGAACAGGCCGATTCCTGGGATATCGAGATCCATGCCTCCGACATCGATTCCAGGATCCTGGCCGAGGCCCGGGCCGGCCGCTTCAGCGCACGTTCGGTCGGCCGGGTTTCTTCCGCCCTGCTGTCGAAGTATTTCACGCGAAAGATCGCGGACGAATACCAGATTTGCGATGCCCTGCGGGGGTCGATCGATTTCTCCCTCGTCAATGTCATCGATCCCGTGCAGACGAGGCCGTTCAGAAATTTCGACATTATTTTTTGCCGGAATCTCTTGATCTATTTCGACGATGTCGCTCGCCGTGAAACCGTCGAGATGTTTTACGATTGTCTCGCGCCTGCGGGCTATATCTGCCTGGGCCATTCCGAAAGCATGAGCCGGATGTCTTCGATTTTCCGGCCCCGCAAATTCAAGGACGTGGTTGTTTATCAGAAGCCCGGTCCCGGGGAGCCCTTGCCATGAGCCGCGTGGAACCCTTTGCCAGAAACCCGAACGATGGCAGCAAGCGGGTCCTGGTGGTCGATGACGGTACCACGATGCGGCTGTTTTATCGTTCGGTGCTGGAGGCGGCGGGATTCGTCGTCGAAGAGGCCGCCAACGGCGTCGAGGGCTATGAGAAGGCCTTGGCCCAACCCTTCGACCTGATGATTATCGACATCAACATGCCGAAGATGGACGGCTATTCCATGCTGCGGGCGATCCGCGCCGACGCCGCCGTCCGGGCGACCCCGGCCGTGACCATCAGCACCGAGGCCGGCGACAAGGATGTCATCAAAGCGTTCGAGGCGGGGGCCAATTTCTATATGGTCAAGCCCGTGGCGACACGGGAACTGACTGAAATCGCCTGCCTGATCACAGGGGCCAGGCCGCAATGAACAGTCCGCTTCTCGATCGGTTCGTCGGCGAGGCGCGCGATCTGGTGCAGGGCGCCGCCGCCGCCTTGCTGGCGTTGGAAAGGCAGCCCGGGGACGAGGCCTCGATCAACGCGGTGTTCCGCTCGGTCCACACACTCAAGGGATCGGTCGGCCTGTTCGATTTTCCGGCCTTTACCAAGCTGGTCCATGCCGGCGAAGACCTGCTGAGCGCCGTTCGGGCGGGACAGGTGACGCTGACGCCGGAACGTGTCGATCGGCTTCTCGAGGCGTTCGACCAGGTCGGTCGCTGGATCGACGAAATCGACGCGGGCGGCGCACTGCTCGACGGCGCCGTCGGGATATCGCGCGATCTGACCATGGCCCTGCGCGCGATGCTGCCGGCGCAGGCCGACCCCGCCGGCGCCCGTGCGGCAAATCCGACAGCGGATACCGCGGCGGCCACGCTGACCGCTCTGGATTGGCTCGGCGGGCTGCCGGAGGCGGACCGGCTTGCCGCCCTCGCGGCGGCGTCGAACGGACGCGAAATTCTGGCCGTGGAATATGTTCCCGCCACGGACTGCTTCTTCAGCGGTGAAGATCCGCTGACATTGTTTCGTCCGCTTTCCTCGTTGTGCGCCCTGGTCATCGATTCCACCGCGGCGTGGCCCCAGAGCGATGCCCTCGATCCCTATCAGTGCATCCTGCGTTTTCGGATCGTGACCGCGGCACCGCGGAGCGAAATCGAATCCCTGTTCCGCTATGTGATCGAGCAGATCAAAATCGCGGTCATCACACCAAACCAACTGCGGGCGGCCGTCACGGCGGGTTCGCCCGGCGCCGGCGCTCTCCCGATCGCCTCCCCGGTGGCCGCTCCGTCCGCCATGGTCATCCGCATCATCGAAGGCCAGCGCACGCTGCTGGCCACGGCCCGGACGGCGACCGACCGGATGGATCGCCTGGCCTCGGTCGCGCGCATCGTCAGCAACCTGTTGACGGTCGCGGATCGCGAGGCCGATCTCACCTCCTGGTCCGATGCGATGGCCTTGGCCCGGCGGGACGAAACGGGACACCCGGTCGTCGCCTGGTTCGATCGCTGGCTGGAAAGCCAGGCGACGACGGCGTCGCAGACCCCGGCGGAAACCCCGCCGTCGCAAGGCGGCCCGCGTCCGCGCATCGAGACCGCCGATCCTGAAGGACGGCCGGATAACCGCGTCTCGGCCAACCGGATCCTGAAGGTGGACCAGGCCAAGGTCGACTCCCTGATGAACCTGATCGGTGAGCTGGTTGTGTCAAAGAACAGCCTGCCGTTCCTGGCCAAGCGTGCCGACGAGGTTCATGGCTCACGCGAGATGTCTCGGGAAATCAAGGATGTCTACGCGGTCATCGACCGCCTGGCGCAGGAGATGCAGGGCGCCATCATGGCGATCCGGATGCTGCCGGTCTCCGAAGTGTTCGAACGCTTTCCCCGCCTGGTCCGTGACGTGTCACGCAAGCTGGGCAAACACATCGCGCTGGTGATCGAAGGCGAAGATACCGCCGCGGACAAGAACATCATCGAGGTCCTGGGCGACCCGCTGCTGCACATCATTCGCAACGCCATCGACCACGGCATCGAAAAGCCCGAGGATCGCGCGGCGACCGGGAAGGCGCCGGAAGCGACCGTTCGGGTCAAGGCCTTCCAGGACGGCGATCAGGTGGTCATCGACGTTTCCGACGACGGCCGCGGCATCGATCCCGAGAAGATCAAGGCCTCCGCCCTGGCCAAAGGGATCATCGACGCCGATCGCGCCGCCCGGCTGTCGGATCAGGAAGCCGTCAATCTGGTATTCTACCCCGGATTCTCCACGGCCGAGACGGTCTCCGACCTGTCCGGGCGCGGCGTCGGCATGGACGTGGTGGTCACCACGATCGAAAGGGCCGGCGGCACCGTTGCGGTCACGTCGCGACGGGGCCAGGGCACCACCGTGCGCCTGTCGCTGCCGCTCAGCATGGCGGTGACCCGGGTCATGACGGTCGAGGCCGGCGGCGGCATGCTGTTCGGCATCCCTATGGACCATATCGCCGAAACCGTGCGGGTTCGTCGCGACGCGGTGCAGCGGATCAAGACCTCGGAAGTCTTCGTATTGCGCGATTCCGTCGTTCCGCTGGTGCGCCTCGACAATCTTCTGGGCATCGACGCGCCGATCTGGTTCGGCAACGGTGACGATGAGGAAGCGGTACTGGTCGTCCATGTCGGCGGCAACCTTATTGGACTGGTCGTTGACCATTTTCGGGAGGGCATGGATATCATTCTTAAGCCTCTCAACGGTATCCTGGCCGGAGTGCGGGGATATATCGGCACCGCGCTGCTCGGTGATGGCCGCGTGCTTCTCGTACTCAATCTCAAGGAGCTGTTTTGACATGCCGCTATGTTTCGGGACGGACGCCGTGGCGTTCAAACAAGATTGCCTGGTCGAGGAGGCCTTGCCGCTGCTGGAATTTCTCCAGGCCCATCCTGGCGCTCCAGTCAATCTGTTCGCCTGTACCCACCTGCATAGCGCTGTCCTGCAGGTATTGATGGCGCTTCGTCCGTCGATCGTCGCCCTGCCGGGGGAGGCATTCCTGCGGCGCTGGCTGACGCCGGTGTTCGGACCCGACGCGATTGTCGTTCCGGCCAGCCCCCGCGCCGCCCTCTGATCCGGCCCGGGGGATTGGCAACCGATCCGTCCGGGGCGATCACTGCGAAGATTATGACAGAGAAGGGTCAGATCATGTCGTCGACTATATTCATCGTGGACGATTCGGCCACCATCCTGATGAGCATGGAGGTCATCCTGACCAAAGCGGGTTTCGTCGTTGCCAAAGCGGCGAGCGGCGAGGAAGCCGTGAGCCGGTTGCAGGCGGGGCTGAAGCCGGGGCTGATCATCACCGACATCCATATGCAGACGATGAGCGGGATCGATCTGATCAGGAAGGTCCGTACGATGCCGGGATTGCAGTTCGTCCCGATCCTGGTCGTGACCACCGAATCCCAGCAATCGAAGCGCGATGAGGCGCGTGCCGCCAAGGCCACCGGCTGGCTGGTCAAGCCGGTCCAGCCAACCGACCTGATGCGGGTCGTCAAGCAGATTTTGCCCAACGGATGAGACCATTGGACTCCCGCGGACCGGATCTCCGTGCGGCACCGGCGCCGGCGGCCCTTGAGACGACGCGCCCGACCGCCGTTTTGATCGCGGTGGTGGTGCTTTCGGCCGTCCTCGCGGCGGTCGGAACCCGGGTCGGGATGCCCGCCGGCACCATCGGCGGTGCGGCCACGGCGGGCCTTGTGACGGGATTGTCGGTGCTGCTGGGCTATGTCATGGGTCGACGCCACGGAGCGTATCCCGGACGCATCCATCAGTTGATGATTCGGATTGCCGAGGAACTGGCGCAGTATCGCGCCTTCACCCGCCTGCTGCGCGACCAAGGCACCCGGATCACGGAAACCACGGGAGATGCCGCCCGGATGATCGTCACCGGGCTGTGCGACATGGACGCCAAGGTGGCCCTGGTCGTCGCCCGGATCGAGGCCGACCTGCCCGGCCCCGCCGGCGATCCTTTGCAACGGATGGCGGTGGCGATCGGCGATGCGGTGGTCGATATGGTCGGCCAGGTACAGTTCCAGGATATCACCCGCCAACAACTTGCCTTTCTGTCACGGCTGTCGCATGTGGTCGACGCCCACATGATCGACCTGGCCGGTCAATTGGGCGACCCGCGGTCGCTGGATCGCGGGGGCGACCTATGGTCGCTGGACCGGGTCGCGAAATTCAAGGGGATGTTCGCCCAGGCGCTTGCCGATTGCGTCATGACCAGCCAGCGCGACGATCACCATGTCGCATCCGGGCTCGACCGGAAAGAACCGGTGGCGCCGAAGATCGAATTGTTTTGAGGCCAAGATGAAAACCGTTCTCGTCGTTGATGATGTCCCCGCGGTTCGACTGGCGATCAGGAAGGTCCTCGGCCGTGCCGGATTTGCGACCATCGAAGCCGGAGACGGCGCCGAGGCCTTGTCATTGCTGGCGACGTCCAGGCCCGATGCCGTTCTCACCGATATCTGGATGCCCGGGACCGACGGCTTGCAGTTGCTCGATGCCTTGAAGCGGGAATGGCCCGGGGTCGCGGTCGTCGCCATGACCGGCGGGGCGCCGCAAAGCGGCCAGGAAGCGTCGCTGATACGGGCCCAGGAAGCCGGTGCGACCGAGTTGCTGATGAAGCCGATCGACAAGGACGAACTGGTCGTCGCGATCAACCAGGCTTTGAACCGCGTCGGCTGTCGAGCCGGTTGACGGAGTTCATCAGGTGCATGGAAGACCCGGGGTTCCGAGGAACCGGAAAGACAAGGAAATTCTGTGAGAAATCTGGCGCAACTACTTTCCGGACGCCGTGAGAACTTTCTCGACGGGTGGACGGCGGCTCTCGAAACCAAAGGGGCGGTCGGAGCGTCGATGGGCTCGCCTTCCGAAACCGATCACCTCCACATGGTGGCGTTCCTGGATCGGCTGACCTTGGGCCTTCAGCATGCCGCAGCCCCGGTGATCGAGGATGCGGCCTTCGCGGGCCTCAGGGGTTTCATGGCAGAGATCGCCGGGGCGCGGGCCCGCGACGGATTCTATCCCAGCGCGACGGCGGCTTTCGTGATGTCGTTCAAAACCGCCTTCATCCCGATCTTGAGTGCCGAATATAGCGGGTCGCCCGAGCGCTGCCAGAGCGAAATCAAGACACTCGGCGACATCGTGGACCAACTTGCCTTCCTGACCTTCGATGCCTATGCCACCGCTCGCGAACAGGTGATAACCCGCCAGAACCAGGCGATGCTCGTACTGTCGACGCCGACCCTGCGCATCTGGAACCAGGTTGTGATGATGCCTTTGGTGGGCATCATCGATACCCGCCGGGCACAGGACATCATGGAGCAATTGCTGATGGCGATCTCACGCGATGAGGCGAAGGTGGCCATCCTCGATGTGACCGCCGTGCCCATCATCGATACCCGGGTCGCGCTTCACCTGACCAAGGTGGTCGCTGCGGCGCGCCTGCTGGGGGCCGAGGTCATCGTAACCGGATTCAGCCCCGAAGCCGCCCAGACGCTTGTCAAACTCGATATCGACCTAAGCCGGATCCGAACGCGGGGCACGCTTCGGGCCGGCCTGGCCGAGGCGCTGCGGTTCCTCGGCCTGCGCGTCGGCGCCATTACCTGACGGAGGACGGGCCATGCGCATCCCCATTCTCCGTCTCGGGAATATCCTTTTGACGTCCCTTCCGCCGGACATCACGGATGAACATGCGGAAAGGCTGCAATCCGATATCTTGGAGCGCCTGGACCAGACCGCCGTGGTTGGCGTCATCCTCGACATCACGGCGCTCGACGTTGTTGATTCCTACATGGCCCGTATTCTGGCTGAGACCGCCCAGATGACCCGCCTGATGGGCAGTGAGGTGGTCATTACCGGCATGAATCCCCTGGTGGCGGTCACGTTGATCGAGATGGGACGGGAACTGACCGGTGTCACCACCGCCTTGACGCTGGAGCAGGGCGTCGCGTCTCTGAAGCATCAGATTGCCGCGCGCGATGGCGATCCACCAGAGGATCCCGTTGATGAGTGCGGGTGACGACCGCCGCGACGTGGTCGCGATCGAGGCGTCGGAAGACATTATTCGTGCGCGCCGGTCAGGCCGCGATATCGCCCGCAGCCTGGATTTCAGCCTGGCCGACCAGACCCGACTCGCCACGGCGATATCCGAGATCGCGCGCAATGCATTGCACTATGGCGGCGGTGGCCGTTGCGAGATCTTAGGCCACCGCGCCGGCGTGCAGCGTGAGATCACCATTATCATCTCCGACGCCGGGCCCGGTATTCCCGATGTCGCGCAGGCCATGATCCCCGGCTTCAGTACCGGCCACAGCCTCGGCATGGGAATACCCGGGGCCCGAAAATTGATGGATCGCCTCGACATCGAATCCCGCGTCGGCCGAACTATGGTCGTCATGACCATGGTTCGCCGGTTTACGACATGATATGAGGGCCACATGACTGAAGAGACGAAATTTGCCTTCAGCATCCACCAGGAATATGATGTCTACCATGCCCAACAACGTGCGCTTGATTTTGCCCGCGATACAGGGTTTCGAAGAGCTGAAATCTATCGACTTGCCACGGTCGTCACGGAACTTTGCAACAATCTGGTTTTTCATACGCAACGGGGAGGACTGTTCACGATGCGCCTGCAGCACCGGAGTGGACGCTGGGGCATCGAATTGACCGTGGAAGACGACGGACCGGGCATTCTTGACCTCGACCTCGCGATGAGCGACGGTTTTTCCACGGTGCACGGGCTGGGCAGCGGACTGCCGGGCAGCCGGCGGTTGATGGATGAATTCCATATCGAATCGAAGCCGGGTGTCGGAACCAAGGTGATCGCATGGTTACGGCAATGAGGGTCGGGATCGCCCATCGATCGGCCAATGCCGGCGAGGTGTGCGGTGACCTTGCCGGTTCCTGGGGACCGTGCGGCGCCGATGGCGTCGCGGTCGTCGCGATTGCCGACGGACTCGGCCATGGCGCGCCGGCCGCCGAGGCGGCGGCGAAGGCCATGCTCTACATCTCCGAACGATGGCACGACGATCTTCTCGATCTGTTTACCGGAATGAACCGGGTGTTGAAGATGACGCGGGGAGCCGCTGTGGGGATCGCGAAAATAGACCTGGCCGCCCGGGCGCTGACCTACGCCGCCGTCGGCAACACCCGGGCGGCGGTCTTCGGCCGTCGGGCGACGCGCCTGGACGGCTATGCCGGGATCGTCGGCGGGGGGTATCGCACCTTGCGGACGTCCGGCACGTCCTTCCATCCGGACGACACGTTGGTGTTGTGGAGCGACGGTGTCGAGGCCCTGCTGGATTGTTGCGGCGACCAAGATGCCGAGGTGGAGGCGCTTGCCAATGGTTTGCTGACCCGATTTGCCCGCGGCCATGACGATCAGTGCGTCATCGTCGCCCGTTTTGGCCCGGCCTGAGGCCCCGGTGGCGGCCGTCACAACCAGCGAAATTTATGGCGAGCTTCAGCGAATCTACATGACCGCTGAAGCCGAATCGACGCTTGAGGATGTCGCTGTTCTCGGTCGGCTGATGGCCGTCATCGGCGTGCCGATCGATTCCATCGTCGAAATCCACGGCAATATCGTTGCCGAATTTTTGGGAACGCGGCGATCCGCCGCGCTCGTGCGTCAGATCGGCGCGGCGAGTACCTGTCTGACGGAATTGATGGTTTCCTGGCAAATCGCGTCGGAAAACCTGACCGGTCCGGAGACGTCTGACATGTCTTTCGATGGCGGGATTGGTCGCCGCCCGAGCTTTGCCCAATTTCTCGCCGGCGGTGTGTTGAAAGCCGACACCGACGAGGCGGCGCTGCTTCGGGCCCTTGGCGGGGGGCGAGACAATCTGACGCTGTATCGCTGGATCGACGATGTGATGGGTCACGATCGGGCCGAGGAGGTTCGTCAGGCGGTAGAACAGCGGCGGCTCATCGCAATCGAATTCGTCGTGCCCGAGACCAACGCCCATTATCGCATCGTGGTTTGCACGTTTCGCGAAGGGCGGGGAATCGTCGGGGTGCGCGACGTTACCACCAGGTTCCTGGCGCGTGAGGCGGAATTTCAGCATCGCAAGCTCGAAAGCCTGGGCCAATTGGCTGGAAGCATGGCCCATGAGTTCAACAACCTGTTGCAGCCCATTGTCACTCTGGCCCAGTTGACGATCGAGGATCACGCCGGCGATCCCGATTTGTCTGCCGATTTGAAGGTTATCCTGGATTGCGCGCTGCGCGCTGCCGAGATCGTTCGGGGCGCCATGCTTTTTGTTCGCGGCGGGGGGAAACCCAACCTGTCCCGGTTCTCACTGTACGAGGCGGTTGTCGGGGAATTGGCCGGCGTGCGGAAGACGCTGCCGCCGGGACTCACGCTGGTGCTCCAGCCCGATACCGGTGCCGATGATCAGGTGATCGGCAATCGCAGCGAACTCGGTGAGATTCTGCGAAATCTGATCGGTAATGCGGGCGATGCCGTCAGCGGACAGGGCATCATTACCATCAATCTTGGCGAATGCACCCTGACCGGCGGCGAAGCCACGCGGTTTCAACTTCCCATTGGCCATTACCGCCGGCTTGCCATCATCGACCAGGGTGTGGGTATCGGGAAGTCGCAGCTCGACCGGATTTTCGAACCGTTTTTTACCACCAAAGGCATCGGCCGGGGCACGGGGCTTGGCCTTCCGATCGTGCGCGGCATCGTGCGTTCCTGGGGCGGCGGCATTGCCGTCAGGAGTGTGTCGCGGTTGGGATCGACCTTTGAGATCGTTTTACCGCCGGCGGGCCGGGCCCCGATACCGGGCCGGTCGGGCGAAGAATATTAATGATTTTGGCGCGAGAGTGAAGCAGGTCCCCTGATCGTCCAATTATGCCCTGGATCGAAGATGAAATCGGCGCGCTGCGCTGCGCCACCCGGAGAATATGAAGGCGTCACCATGGTTCAAGTGTCTGAAATCCTATCGGTGCGAAGCTTGGCCGTCGGCGTGCCCATCCTTGTCGCCATATTTGCCGGCTCACTCGTTTTCGCGGAGGTGGAAAACGCCCTGCTCCCGGCAATGCCTGAATTCGCTGCCGTATTGATCCGCTCGACAACCGCGCTGGCGGCGGCGGCGGCGGCGCTGGCGGTCTTGGCGGCGAAGCGGCAATCGCCGGTCGCCGCGGTCAACCTCACCGTGATACCAAGCCCAGCGGATGCATTTGTGCGTGCACCTCCAAAAGACCGGGCAAATCCAGAGCCGTTGTTACAAGGCACAGACTGTTTATCTTTAATTCTGTCCCATCTGCGTGCTTTTTCCGGCGCCTTGAAAGAAAATACGGAAGGCCTCATCACCGATACCGAGCACAATGCCGGCATTTTGATGAATCAATTGCGTACTGTCGAAACCGGTATGACGGGGTTGCTCGATTTCATCAATGCCACCGGTTCGAACGACCGTGTCATTCAGATCATCGAGCACACCGAATCCCAGCTGCATCGCAGTCGCTCGCTGATCGCCGAATTCTCTGAACAACGCATTCGCGATGCCGCCAATGTTCAGGGCGCGATGGACGAAATTGGCGCCGTGGTGGGCAGCCTCGGCAAGATGGTGCAGATCGTCCGCGGCATCGCCCGACAAACCAGCATGCTGGCGTTGAACGCGACGATCGAGGCCGCGCGGGCGGGGGACGCCGGCCGGGGCTTTGCGGTCGTCGCGTTTGAAGTCAAGGCGTTGTCCCTGCAATCAGACCAGGCCGCGATCGAGATCGGGGACGGCATTGCAAAGCTTGAGCAAGCGGTTCAAAGCAGTCTTCAAACCATTGTCGGCGAACGGACGGCCAAAGAGGGCGGCGGGTTCGCCGTCATTTCGACGGCTGTCGGGGAGTTGACGGACAATTTGCACCGGCTGATCAGCCACCAACGCGATACCCTGACCAAGGTTCAACAGGAAAACGAGCGTCTGGCGGCGCCCATCATGGAGATGGTCGGCTCGATCCAATTCCAGGATGTGGTCAAGCACCGGCTGGAAGCGCTGGTGCACGTGTCCGACCGTATGATCGATTCCAGCGACGCGGCGATGAACCAGGCGGCCATGAATTCCGTCCTTTCGGCGGAAGACACGAAAACCATGATCCGGAACAACCTGGAGCAAATGATCAATGCCTGCATCGCCGACCTGAAGGGCGGGTTCTCTGAAGCCGGCGATCGGGACCAGACCCAGGGCGCAGACATCGAATTGTTCTGACCGATCTCTGCGACCGATGTCCCCGGCCGTTCCGCACACGACCTTATCGGGAATTCGACGCCGGCACTGAACGCTTGGCAGGAACTGGAACGAGGTCGGCAGGCGGTGGTGGACAAATCCGAAAAAGGTCAGAGTTCGGCCATTTTCCGTGGCTTCGGGGTAAGCAGGCCCCTCACGCGGCCCTGAGAACGGCCGTGGGCGGAATGCCTTCTATCGACCGCTGCCGCGTCGACCCAAGACGACGACGGGAACCGCTTCGTCTGACATTCAGCGGCACCGCCATGAGCGACCGGGCGATCGCCCGGCACCTCGGTGTTGCCCGGGGCCCCCGTTCAAAACCATGGGACCCGGAACGACGCCGCCGGCCGATCTCAACGACGGTGAGTCGAAAAGACGCCTGTCGATTTATTGTATTGCAATGTAATACGACAAATCATATTGCAATATTTTTGGAATCGGCTACGTTTCGCTCAGGCGACTGAGGCGACACACCAATGAGTTCGGATATTCTTCCAGCGTCGGACGACCGTGCCGTGGCCGAACTCACCGGCCAGGAGCCGGTCCAATCCAACCCGCTGTTTGTCGGATCGCTGGAGCGGGGTTTTGCCGTGCTCGAGGCCTTCCGCGCGACGCAGCGTGAGATGGGCGTCAGCGAGATCGCCATGGCGACCGGCTTTGACAAAAGCGCAGCGCAGCGCTTCGCGTTCACCCTCCATGCACTCGGCTACCTGGAGAAGAACCCGGCGACGCGGAAATACCGGCTGTCGCACCAGGTGCTTGGCCTCAGCTACACCTATCTGCGTGCCAATCCTTTGGTCGAAGTGGCGACGCCGTATCTCGCCGATCTGCGCCAGGCGTGCCAGTGCCGGGTCGACCTCAGCATCCTCGATCGCCAACAGATCATCTATCTCGTCCGCCTCCAGAGCCGGCGCGAGGCCTTCGGGGCAACACTGATCGGCCGGCGCATTCCGGCGTTCTGCTCGTCGGGCGGCCGGGCGATGTTGGCCCGGTTGCCGGAGGACGAAGCCCGCGCGCTGATCGAAACGAGCGACCGCACGCCGCTGACACCCCACACCGTGACTGACGTCGACGCGATCATGGCTGCGATCGCCCACGCGCGTCATGACGGCTTTGCCGTCTCGGTCCAGGAAAGCCTTGTCGGCGAAATCGTGGTGGCGGCGCCCGTTATCGACGCCGAGGACCGGCCGCGCGCCGCCGTGCACATCGCCATGCCCTTCGCCGAATGCGACGAGGACACCATACGCGCCCGTTTCGCACCGATGGCGATCGCGACCGCGCGTCTGATCGCGGGAGGCGGCTGACGCATGACACCTGACCCGAACACCTGGTATGGCGCCAACCGCGCCGACGACATTGACCGGCCGCCGCTCGCCGGGGACATCGAGACGGAAACCTGCGTGATCGGCGGCGGCCTGGCCGGCATTGCCACCGCGCTTGCCATCGCCGGCCGTGGCCGGCCGGTCGTCCTGTTGGAAGCGCGGCGGATCGGTTGGGGGGCCTCAGGACGCAACGGCGGCTTTGTCAGTCGCGGCTTTCCGATATCGATGCCGAAACTCGCCGAACGCTACGGGCTCGATCTGGCGCGCGCGCTGTGGTGCCTATCGGGCGAGGCGCTCACCCTGGTCGGCCGACGCGCCGAGGCGGCGCCAGCAAAAGCGCTCGACGGCCGCGGCGCGCTTCGCTGCCGTTTCGCCGGCTATCCCGATACGTTGCGCCGTTTTGTCGACGACATGAATGGGCGTTTCGATGCCGGGCTCGACTATCTGCCGCAAGATCAATTGCGGACGATGCTCGCCACCTCAGCCTATGCCGATGGGTACCTCAACCCCTCAAGCCTGCAGGTCAATCCGCTTAATTTGGCCTGCGCCATGGCGCGCCAGTCGGAAACGCTCGGCGCCGTCCTCCACGACGGATCGGCGGCGACGCGCATCGAACGGGTCGGCGCGGCGCGGCGGATCCACACGGCGGGCGGGACGGTGACGGCGCGTCACGTTGTCCTGGCCGGGGGCGCTTATCTCGGGCTCCTCAATCGCCGCCTCGGCTTCGCCACCGTGCCGGTCGCCTCCTTCGTCATGACAACCGAGGCCGCGTCCGACCGGATCGGTCAGGCGATCCGCACCGGCGCGGCGGTCTCCGACACGCGCGTCGCGACCGACTACTACCGGCGCCTGCCGGATGGCCGGCTGATGTGGGGGGGCAGAGCCAGCGCTTTTGCCTACCGGGAGGCTCGCATCGCCGAACGGCTCCATGCCGACATGGCAAGGATCTATCCGCAACTCGCCGATCTGAAGGTGGCGACGGCCTGGAGCGGCCTGATGCCGATCGCCCGCCACCGCATGCCGGTGATCGGCCCGATCGACGACGGTCTGTGGGTGGCGGCATGTTTCGGCGGCCTCGGCCTGGTGACGACGACGCTCGCAGGCGAGTTGATCGGCGCGGCGATTACCGAAGGCGACGATCGTTATCGTTATTTCGCCCGCTTCGGCCTGCCCTTCGCCGGCGGATCGCTCGGTCGCGCCGCGTTCCAATTGATCTATTGGCGGCACAAGCTTGCCGACCGCTTCGCCTCGGCGCCGCAGCGGGCAGACGCCCGCCGATCGGAGACGTCATGACGGCGGCGATTGGCATCTCGGCGGTGCGCAAAACGTTCCCGGGCGCCGAGCACCCGGCCCTCGCCGGGGTTTCGCTCGACATCGCCGAGAACGAATTCTTCACGCTGCTCGGTCCGTCCGGCTGCGGCAAGACCACGCTGCTGCGGATTATCGCCGGCTTCGAGACCCCCGACGCCGGCGAGCTCCGCCTCGGCGGGGTGGCGATGGGAACGACCCCGCCGAACAAACGGTCGGTCAACACCGTCTTCCAGAGCTACGCGCTGTTTCCCCACATGAGCGTGGCGGCCAACATCGCCTTCGCGCTCGAGATGCTCGGCCGGCCGCGCGACGCCATCCGCGCCCGTGTCGCCGAGGTGATGCGGCTCTTGCGCCTCGAAGGGCTAGGCGACCGTCGGCCAAACCAGCTTTCAGGCGGACAGCAACAGCGCGTCGCGCTCGGTCGCGCCCTCGCGTCGGCACCGAAGGTGCTGCTTCTCGACGAGCCCTTGTCGGCGCTTGATCTCAAACTGCGGCGCGACATGCAGATCGAGTTGAAACGGCTGCAGGCGGAGACCGGCATCACCTTCGTCTTCGTCACCCACGACCAGGAGGAGGCGCTGACGATGTCGAACCGCATCGCGGTGATGCGGGGCGGCGCGGTCATGCAGGTTGGCGGTCCGGCCGAGATCTATGACCGGCCCGCCGATCTTTTCGTCGCTGACTTCATCGGCGAGGCCAACCTGATGCCGGCCGTTCTCGTCGACAGGAAAGGGCCGCAGGGTCGTTTCCGCCTCACCGGCAGCGACGCCCTGGTTGTCGCCAACGACGCCGGCACGATCGGGGTCGGCGAGCCGGCGATGCTGATGGTGCGGCCGGAGCGAATCGGCCTCGGGCCGCTCAACGCCGCGCCATGCGACGTCGGGGTCATCGCTTTGCGCGTCGATGCGCTCGCCTATAGTGGCAGCGACCTGATGCTGCACGGCGCGCTCGCCGACGGCACCCGGCTCAGGGCTCGCCTGTCGGGCGCTGCGGCGGGCGATGCTGCGGTCGGCGACACCGTCGAGCTCATCGTCCCGCCGGATGCCGTGAGGGTCTACCGGCCATGATCGGACAGCGGACGCACAAGATTGTCCAGACGGCGCCGACGATGGTGTTCCTGGCGGTGTTCATGATCGCGCCGCTGGTCTTGATGGCCTATGTGTCGGTGCTCGAACGCGGCGCCTTCGGCGGGGTCGCATGGGGGAAGCTGACCGGCGTCGCCTACGAGAAGCTGCTGATGGAGCACGACCTCCTCGGCAATCTCGTCTTCAATGGGGACTATATTTCGATCTTCGCGCGCTCGTTCGAGCTTGCGGCCATCACCTCGGCGCTGACGCTCGCCGTTGGCCTGCCGACCGCGCTCTACATGACGACGCTGGCGCCGCGGCGCGCGACGATGATGCTGTTTCTGGTCACCTTGCCGTTCTGGACCAACCTGCTCGTCCGCAACTTCGCCTGGATCCTGATCCTCAGGAACGGCGGTCAACTCGACCGCTTCCTGCAAGGAACCGGGCTGACACGCGGACCGCTGGACATTCTCTACACGCCGGTCGCCACCGGCATCGGGCTGACCTATTCCTTCCTGCCGTTCATGATCCTGCCGGTCTATGTCGCGCTGCAACGCATCGATCCGCGCCTGATCGAAGCGGCCTTCGATCTCGGCGCCGACCGCTTGAGGGTCCTCACCCGGGTGGTCATCCCGCTCGCCGCGCCCGGCATCGCCGCCGGCGTCGTCCTTGTCTTCGTGCCCTGCCTCGGTGCCTATGTCAGCCCGGAACTGCTCGGCGGCGGCAAGTCGCTGATGATCGGCAATCTGATCGAGGCGCAGTTCGGCGCCTCGCGCAATTGGCCGTTCGGCGCGGCGCTCGCGCTCGTGCTCGTCGGGGTGCTCTTGTTGTCGCTGGCGCTCCTCTCCCGCCTCCAGCGCCGGACGAGACGGACGCCATGAAACGAGAGCGTGCGCCACGGCTGATGACGGGCGCCGGCGTCGTCGCCGCGCTCACCTTCGCCTTCCTCTATCTTCCGATCGTGACGCTGGTGGCGCTGTCGTTCAACGCCAACGACCTGACCACCATCTGGGGCGGCTTCTCGCCGAAATGGTACGGCGTCGTCGTCGCCAATGACGACATCCTGCGCGCGACCCGGAATTCACTCATCGTGGCCGGCACCGCCTCGCTTGCCGGAACCGCGGCGTCGCTCGCCGCCGCCCTCGGCCTGGCGGGAGCCGGCCGATGGGAACGCACGCTCGCCGAAGGCCTGCTCGCCCTGCCGCTGCTCGTCCCCGAGATCGTCACGGCGGTGGCGCTGCTCCTGACCTTCGTCATCGTCGGTTTCCCGCTTGGGCTGACCTCGGTGATCATCGCTCATACGGTGTTCTGCATTCCCTTCGCCTATTACCCGATCCGGTCACGGCTCGCGGCACTCGACCCCGCGCTGATGGAGGCGGCGAGCGATCTTTACGCCTCCCCTTGGCAGCGCTTCATGCGGATCGAACTGCCACTGCTCGCCCCCGGCGTCCTCGCCGGCGCTCTGCTGGCCTTCATCAGCTCGCTCGGCGACTTCGTCATCACCTATTTCGTCGCCGGCCCCGGAGCCACCACCCTGCCCGTCTACATCTACGGCATGATCCGTGTTGGCGTCACCCCCGAGGTCAACGCGCTCACGGCGATCCTCCTCTTCGTCACGATCGCCGTCATCACCGTCGCCTTTCTGTTAGGCCAACGGCCCGAAACCGATCAGAACGGAGGAATTGAATCGTGAAGACCCGTCTCTTTCTCGCCGCCGCGGTCCTGACGATCGCCTTGGCACCAGCCACCGTCTTCGCCCAGTCCAGGCAGTTGCTGCTGTATAGCTGGGCCAACTATGTTCCGGCCGATCTCCTCAAGCGGTTCGAGGCGGAGACCGGCATCAAGGTAAGCGTCGACGTCTACGACAGCAATGACGCCATGCTGGCCAAGCTGCAGGCCGGCGGCGGTGGCTACGACATCGTCGTGCCAAGCAATTCGGTGCTTGCCACCATGATCCACGCCGACATGCTGACCAAGGTCGAGGCGTCGAAACTGCCGAACTTCAAGAATGTCGCCGCGCCCCACGACAGGCCGGCGGCCGATCCGAACCGGGACTATTCGGTCCCCTATCTGTGGGGCTCGACCGGCTTCACCTATGATTCCGCCAAGGTCCCCGGCGGCAAACTCACCGAGAGCTGGAAAGAGTTCTTCGAGCCGCGGCCGGAACTTTCCGGCAAGATCGCCGCGCTCAACGACCAGGGCGAGATGATTTCCGCCGCCGCGCTTTATCTCGGCCTCGACACCTGCACCGAGAGCCCGGCCGATGCCCAGAAGATCCTCGAACTGCTTGAAAAGCAAAAGCCGTCCGTCAAGATCTACTCCTCGACCGGCACGATCGACCGGGTTGCGGCCGGCGAGGTCGCGATGCATCAGCAGTGGAACGGCGCCTCGCACCGGGCGCGGGCAAAACTGTCGACCGCCGTCTTCGTCTACCCGACCGAAGGGCTGAATCTGTGGGGCGACAATTTCGCGGTTCCGAAGGACGCGCCCGACGTCGAGAACGCCAAGATCTTTCTCAATTGGATGATGGACCCCAGGAACGCGGCCGAAGCCTCAAACTTCAGCGGCTACAACAATGCCATCACGGGGGCCGACGCCTTCATGAAGGCGGACCTGCGGGATGACCCGGCGATCAACCCGCCAGCGGCGTTTCGCGATCGGCTGCGACCGGTGAAGGACTGCTCGGTCAAAGCACGCGAGTTGCGCGACGGCGTGTGGACCCGCCTGCGCCGCTGAGGCGAAGACCATCGTCGCGACGATATCCTTTCCCCGGTCCCGCCGCCTCTGCGGTGCGCACCGCAACACCCGCGAGCCGAACGATGACCGAGGACGACTATCTGACCTTCGACGGGATCGGTCTGGCGCAAGCGATCGCCGCAGGCGAGGTTTCGCCCGAAGAGGCGCTTGATGCCGCGCTTGCCCGGCTCGACGCCGTCGATCCGACGATCAACGCCGTCGTCCTCCGCGCCGAGGCTTTCGCCCGCGCCCGGTTGCGCGACGGTGTCGGCACCGGCCCCTTCGCCGGCGTACCATTCCTCGTCAAGGACCTCAGCCTGCCGATCGCCGGGCTGACGCAGACCAGCGGCAGCGCCTTCTTCAAGGGATACGTCCCAAATTTCGACAGCACTCTCGCGGAACGCCAGCAGGCGGCAGGGCTGGTGGTGATCGGTCGCACCGCGTCGACCGAACTCGGCCTCGGCCCGGTCACCGAAACGAGGGTTTATGGACCATGCCGCAACCCGTGGGATCCGTCGCGCCAGACCGGTGGTTCGTCGGGAGGCTCGGCGGCTGCGGTCGCGGCCGGCATCGTGCCGCTGGCGCATGCCACCGACGGCGGCGGCTCGATCCGCATGCCGGCCGCCCACTGCGGCCTGTTCGGATTGAAACCGTCCCGGGGGCGATTGCCGGCAGGGCCGTTCGCCGGCGAGGCCTGGAACGGGCTGGCGGTGCCCCACGTGGTCACCCGTTCCGTGCGCGACAGTGCGGCGATGTTGGATGCCACCGCAGGCCCGGCGCCAGGCGACCCTTATGCCGCGCCCGGCGCTGGCGGGCCGTTCCTGCCGCAGGTCGGCCGCGATCCGCCCTCGTTGCGCATCGCCCTCAGCACGACGGCGCCACACGGGGGTCCGGTCCATCGAGAGGTTCGCGCGGCGGTCGAGGCGGCCGGTCAGTTGCTGGAGAGCCTCGGCCATGTGGTCGAGGTGGCGGCCATCGAGGTCGATCTTGAGGCGTTCTATCGCCACTACTGGCTGATTGCCGGGGCCAACGTCGCCGTTGCGGTGAGCGCGCGGGCTCAGGTCCTGGGTCGCCAACCGGGGCCGGATGACCTCGAGCCTGCCACCCGCGCCATCCTCGAACGGGCGGGGTCGGCGAGCGCCGAGGATTTCACCCGCGCCGTGCAGTGGGCCCACAGCTTCGGTCGACGGGTGGGAGCCTTCTTCACACAATGGGATGTCGCGCTGACGCCCGTGCTCACGAATCCGCCGTTGCCGGTCGGCAGCCTGGCGATGGGCACCGCCGATTTCGCGACGTACGACGCCATGTTGCAAGCCGAACGTCCCTTCACCGCGGTCTACAACATGTCGGGCGCCCCGGCGATGTCGGTACCCTTGGCCTGGACGGCCAGTGGCCTGCCGATCGGCGTCCATTTCGGCGCCGCCATCGGCCGGGAGGACCTCCTATTCCGGTTGGCGGGGCAGTTGGAGCGGTCCGCGGCCTGGTCATACCGGCGTCCGTTGACGGCGCTTTGGCGCCCATCACAAACCCGGGGCAAGCCGGGCAGCGCGCACCCTTCCGGCGCCGCGGCAGCCGATCGGCGAAGACGGGTTGAATGCGGACCCTCAGCCCTTCCGCTGCTCGGATAGGACTTTTGTTGCCGTGACAAGATTTACGATGATCCGCCGTTCGATGTCAGGCGTGAGATGGTCGGCGCGGACGATGAGGCTCATGCTTGCCACGATCGCGCTGTCTTCGAAGTTGACCGGCGCTGCCAGGCCGACCAGGCCCTGGTCGACTTCGCCATGTGTGACAGAGTAGCCGCGCTGCCGGATCTCGGCGAGATCCCGCTTCAGGGAGTCCGGGATCCTGGGCGCGGCACCGGCGTCGACTGCCGCCAGAATCTTGTTCAACTGGCGCGTCGGCAGTTGAGCCAGGACGGCTTTCGATGTCGCGCCGCGCAGCAGCGGCATCGGCCGCCCACGCTCATAGCTGGACAGGATCTGCGACTGAGCGGATTTTGCGTCGGCGACGCATATCACCTCGCTGCCATAGAGCCGGGCGAGCACGGCTGAAGCCGGAATGGCTGCGACGGCAAGGAGATCCTGCAAAAAAGGCAAGCCCAATCCGATGAGCGGATCCGTGATCCGGACCCGGCGATCAAATTCAATGAACGCCGCGCCAAGCCGGTAGTTTGCCTCAGTCGACGCATCGAGAAACCTCTGTGCCACCAATTCCCGAACGAGGCGATACGTCGTACTGGCCGGAATACCAAGTGCTTCCGACATTGCCTGTATTGTCCATTCACCGTATCCTTTATCGAATAGACGCAAGATCCGCACGTAACGCTCAAGTCCAGCCATACCGACTCTCACTCGTTCAATAAACCAAAGCTTTAGTTCGTCGGATCTAACGGGTCAAGTGCGACGAAGGGGGCGGCGTGGCGTCAAAAGCCAAATTCATCCTGCAGCGCGGCCGCGAACAGCCCATCATCCGAAGCCAGGTTGGTCGCCCGGATCCAGCGGCTCTCCTCGCGGCAGAGAAACACAATTGCCGGCGCGATCTCGGAAGGTTTGGCGGGGCGCTCGCTTCGCTCCCGGTCTTTTTCGGCGCGCTCGCCGAGTGTGGCGAGAAAGTCCTTGTGGATCGGGGTCATGACCGGCCCCGGACTGACGGCATTCATGCGAATGCCGCGATCGCGCCAACGATTCCAGCTTTGCAGCGTCCACAAAATGACGCACTCTTTGCTGACGAAATAGCAATTTTCGTCGGTCACGCCTTCGGCGGAAAGAACGGCTGGCGCATTGGCGAGAGTGCCCGTGCTGATCAGTCTGACCGCCCGGTCGATGGCCTGTGGCCAGCCGGCACCGGCCAGTGAGGCGACGTTGACAATCGAAGCCCGGTCCGCCAGTTTTGGCAACAAGCGCTCGGTCAAATGCCTCAGTCCGAAAAAGTTGACCTGCATCGTTGGAACGGCGCCGGCGGTTGGCGGCAGGCCCGCGACGTTGCAGAGAGCATCGATTTGGCCATCAAGGGCATCAATGGCGGCTTCAATCGAGGCGATATCGGCCAGGTCAACAGGAACATAGTCGTCAACCCCGGTCTCCGGCGCATGACGGTCGAGACCGATGACATGCCAGCCTTCCTGCTGAAGCAGCTTTGCCGTGGCCAAGCCGATCCCGGAGGCCGCCCCCGTAACAACAGCCCGTTTTTGCATGGTAACTCCTTGTCTACGGTTTAATGCCAGCCCGCCATGATCTTGACTCATGACGGGCTGCTACGGTCGCGACGGCGCCTGAGGCTGCGCTTTGATCGGTCACGATCAAAGCGGATGGGTATGAGTCCGTCAGCGGGTTTTGACCTGACGCCGGATGGGAACGAGGGCAATCCCGAAACGATCGGCGACAACGCCCCAGAGGCCCTTTGGCGCTTTCAACATGACGACGATTGCGACGGCGCCAAGAATCAGCAGATAGGTCGTACCGAGATTGGCGAGCGTTTCACGCAGAGCGAAGAAAACCAGAGTGCCAACAAGGGGTCCTTCGATCGTGCCGATGCCGCCAATGACGACGATAAAGATGACGAAGGCCGTCCAATCATTGACGCTGAACGCGGCTTCGGGCGAAATCCGGAGCTTCTGCAGGAAGATCAGGGCGCCGACCATGGTCGAAATCGCCGCCGTCGCGACATAGACCAGAATCTTGGTCCAGGCGATGTTGATCCCGCAGCTTTCCGAGGCGATCTCGCTGTCGCGGATGGCGGTCAGCGCCAGACCCGTGCGCGAGCGCAGCAGCGCGATCACGAAGCCGAGCGCGACAAGCGTCAGGGCGAGCGCGCTCCAGTAGATGAGTCCCTCGCGCAGCGACCGGTCAGCAGCGATGGAAACGACGATTGCCGTTGGCAGGCTCGTGCCGGATCCACCGCCGAGTGCCGCGACCTGGGCGAAGCTGAGACGGAACACTTCTGCCGCGACCCAGGTGCCGATGGCGAAATAGGCGCCCTGAAGCCGGAACAGCAGCGGTGCCAAGAGGAGCGCGCCGGCTCCCCCGATCACGCCGGCGAGTGCGACGGCGACAAGCGGCGGTACCCCGGTGAAGATCGTCAGCCCGAAAAGCGTGTAGCCACCAAGGCCGACAAAGGCCTGTTGGCCAACCGAGACAAGGCCGGTATAGCCAGCCAGGAGATTCCACAGGCTGGACAGGGCCACGAAGGTATAGATCTCGCCCAAAAGTCTCAGGTTTGCACGGCCGGCCCACCAGGGCGCGGCGATCAGACCGGCCACGAGCACCAGGGCCATGATCGCGGCAACACGGCTGGTCGGCGTGCTCCGTTCAATGGCATAGGCGCTGGACATGGCGGTTCCCTTGATGTCGAGGCCGATCGAGGTGCTGCTCATCGTCAATCCATCCTTGGGAAGAGGCCGCGCGGCCGGAGACCGAGGACCAGAAAGAAGACCAGATGCCCGGCAAGCAATTGCCATCCCGGCGAGATTTGCGCGCCGAGCGTTTGCGAAACCCCAAGGACCACGCCACCGGCAAGTGTACCCCAGAGATTGCCGAGCCCGCCGATGATCACCGCCTCAAAGCCGAAGATCAGGCGCGCCGGGCCGCTCGCCGGATCGAAGTTGGTGCGAATGGCGAGGAAAATGCCGGCGATGGCGACAATCCCGGCCGAGAGCGCCATCGCGAGGCCATAGACATGGTGGTGGTCGAGCGCCATCAATTGGGCGATCTCGGCGTCATCGGACGTCGCCCGGAACGCGCGGCCCAGGGATGTGCGTGAGAAGATAACCTCAAGCCCGGCGATGACGGCGACCGCAACCACGAACATCAGCAGCGGCAACGCGCCGAGCGTCAGGCCGGGCATGATGTCAAAACTGGCGGTCTCGATCGCGCCGGCCGACAGGCGGCGGCTGTCGGCGGTGAAGCCGGCGAGCAACCCGTTCTGCAGGATCACCGACAGGCCGAAGGTAACCAGCAGGGGCGACAGAAAGTCTTTGCCGAGCGTCGGATTCAGCAGCAATCGCTGCAGGATGTAGCCGAACAAGGCCATCAGCGGCACCACGATGATGGCGGCGGCAAACGGATGCAGCCCCGTGATTTGCACGATGGTCAGGGCGAGATAGGCGGCGGCGACGATCAGATCGCCATGGGCGATATTCACCAGCCGCATCACGCCGAAGATCAGCGACAGTCCGGCGGCAAAGAGGGCGTAGAGCCCGCCGAGCAGGATTCCCTGCGCGATTGCGTTGACCCAATCCATGGCATCACATCCCGAAATAAGCGGCGGTAATGTCGTGCCGGCCGACGGCCGCGGGATCGCCTTGAAGCGAGACCTTGCCCTCCTGCAGGCAGACGAAACGATGAGCGATGCCGAGGGCCCGCGTGACGTCCTGTTCGACGATCACCGCGGAAACGCCCGTGGCGATGATCGCGGGAAGCGCGGCGTAAATATCCTTGATGACGACCGGGGCGAGACCGAGCGAGATCTCGTCAAAGAGGATCAGTTCCGGGTTGGACATCAGTGCCCGCCCGATCGCCACCATCTGCTGCTGCCCGCCCGACAGCGCGGTGCCGGGATTTCGGCGACGCTCGCGCAAGACCGGGAACAGGCTGTAGACAGCCTTCAGCGACCATGGCCCCGGACGGCCGCACTCACCGCCGATGACGAGGTTTTCTTCCACCGACAACGACCGGAACAGCCGGCGTCCTTCCGGTACCAGCGCAACACCGCGCCGGGCGATCCGGTCGGGAGAAAGCCCGCCGATCGGTTCGCCGCAATACCGGACCATCTGCGGCTTTGCCCTGACGAGGCCAACGATCGCCCGAAGCAGCGTCGACTTGCCCGCGCCATTCGCCCCGATCAGTGCCGTGACCGATCCGGTGGCAATGTCGAAAGAGACGTTGAACAGGGCTTGGAAATCACCGTAACCGGCGTCCAACTGCCGAAGTGACAGAAGCGGCTCCGTCATCACGCCGCCTCCCCGTCGAGGCCCATGTAGATTTCCGCGACTTCGGCGCTGGCCATCACGCGGTGCGGCTCGCCTTCGGCGATCTTCTGACCGAAGTTGATGACAATGATCCGGTCCACGATCGCCAGCAGCGCATGGACGACATGTTCGATCCAGATAATGCTGACGCCGCTGGCGCGGATATGCCGGATCGTCTCAACCAGCTCATGGCACTCCGGCTCGGTCAGGCCGCCGGCGATTTCATCCAGCAACAACAGTTTCGGGTCGGTGGCCAGCGCTCGCGCCAATTCAAGCCGCTTGCGTTCGAGCAGGGTCAAATTGCCGGCAAGGACGTTCGCCTTGCGCATCAGGCCGCTTGCCGAAAGGACCTCGATCGCGCGGCCCTCTGACGCGCGCTCGCTCGCGCCCCGGCCGTAACTCGCCCCGATCAGGACGTTTTCATAGGTCGTCATGCCAACGAAAGGATGCGGGATCTGAAACGATCGTCCGATCCCGCGTCGGCAGCGCTCGCGGCTCGGCAGGGCGGAAATATCCGCGCCCTCGAAGACGATGCGGCCGGCATTCGGCTGAATCGCGCCGGCGATGAGATTGAACAACGTGGTTTTTCCCGCGCCGTTCGGCCCGATGATGCCGAGCGCCGCGCCGGACTGCAGCGTGAACGATACGTTGTCGGTCACCCTCAACGCACCGTAGTGCTTCGACAGGGCCGTTACTTCGAGCAGGGGCATGGCCGTCCTCGATTGCCTGCATGATGGGCTTGCGGCGGCGCGGCGCGTGCCGCCACCGCAGATGCTGTCGCTATCGAGTTGGCTCAACTGAGCAGGCGCAGCTTGCCGGCAACCGGGATTTGCGGCGCACTGGAATTGTCGCAGATGACGAGCTCGAAGCCCTTCGGCCCCTTTACCCATTGCCCGGCGACGACCGGGGTCTTGCAGATGTTCTTCAGCTCCGGATTGTTCCAGCGGATCAGTCCAACCACCGAGGCGTAATTGGTGGTCTTGAGCGCGTCCAGGATGCTGGCGGGATCATCGACATTGGCCGTGCGGCCAAGCACATCGGCGGCAACCTCGAACAGCGCGTGTTTGAAGCCCATGGGCTGGGTCCAGGGCCGGCTGGTCGCCTTCTCATAGGCCGCGTTCATATCATGGGCACTTTCCCCGGTCAGGCCCGATTTGAAGGGGTGATTGGGTGACCACCAGACCTCCGTCGACAGCCCGTCAGCCCGATCGCCAATGGCGGTGATGACGCTCGGGAACAACAATGCCTTGGCGACGGTGACGATCTTCGGTCTGAATTTCTGCTGTGCGGCCTGCTGCCAGAACACCCCGAAATCCGGCGGTGCCAGAACGCCTGAGACAATATCGACGCCAGCCTTCTGGAAGGCTGAGATCTGTGCTGAATAGTCTTCGATACCGGGCGTGAAGCGGCCGCCATCGATGAGCTTGAAGCCATTGCGCGCGCAGCTCTGCTTCAAGGCGCCGGGATGGTCCGGATCGCCCCAGGCGTTGCCGTCGGCGTCGTTGGGAAAGAGACCGCCGACGATCTTATTGGTGTCCACCGACTTCCACAGACCGACATAGGTGGCGGTCGCGTCCTCCAGTCCCCAGAAAAAATGATAGGTCCAGGTGAACCCCTTCTTCGGATCGCCGTGGCGTCCGAAGATGTAGGACTGCCAGGGACAGTCGGCGGTGACGCCGGGCACACCGTTGAGTTCCGCCTGATCGGCGACGGGGTTCACGGTTTCAAAGGTCGAGGCGGCGAGGAGCAGCCTCACCTCGTCGCGCAGGATCAGGTCGGCGGTCACCTCGGAGGCGCGATTGGCGTTGGACTCGGTGTCGCGGTTGAGGATTTCGATGGCGTATGTCTTGCCGCCGACATTGAGCCCATTCTTGAACCGGTTGGCCATCTGCTGCAGCACGTAGGGGACCGGTTCGCCGAAGGCGGCGAGCGGGCCGGTCAGTGGCGCGACATGGCCGATGCGGATGACGTCGGCCGCGTGGCTCGGACCGATCCGGAACACGGCCGGCAGGACAGCGGCTGCCGCTCCCGCCTTGATGAGGCGACGACGACTGAGTCCTGCGGCGATGGATTGCTGTGACATGCGTTCCCCCCCTGCTTTTTGCTGATTATTTGCTCTTTGTGGTCTGCCGGCTTCCCGGTCCGGCTTGACCGAAGGCTTTGGGCTCAGAATGGGTAGTGCCGCGGCGTGGTCTGCACGCTCAGCCACCGCAACTCGGTGAATTCGGCGATGCCCGCTTTGCCGCCGAACCGGCCGTATCCCGACGCCTTGGTGCCACCAAACGGCATCTGCGGCTCGTCATGCACGGTTGGACCGTTGATGTGGCAGATGCCACTGTCGATCTGCCGGGCGACCGCCATGGCGCGGACGATGTCGCGGCTGAACACCGCCGCGGAGAGCCCGAATTCGGTATCGTTCGCGACCCGCACGGCTTCGGCATCATCGGCGACACGGACAATCGTCGTCACGGGCCCGAAACTTTCCTCGTGATAAATGCGCATCTCGGGCGTTACCCGATCGACAACCGTGGCGGCCATGAGGACGCCCGTGCGCGTACCGCCCGCGGCGATGACGGCACCCCTGGCCTGGGCGTCGGCGACGAGTTCGCTGACCCGCGCGGCCGCAGCAAGATCAACCAACGCTCCGAGTGGCGCATCCGCCACAAGCGGGTCGGCGACGGCCAGATTGGCGGCGCGCGCGGCGAATTGCGCGACGAAGCCATCCGCGATGCCCGCGGTCACGACGATCCGCTCCGTCGACATGCAGATCTGACCCTGGTTCATGAAGGCGCCAAAGATTGCGGCGTCGACGGCCTGGTCGAGATCGGCGTCGTCCAGAACCACCATTGGCGCCTTGCCGCCGAGCTCGAGCAGGACTGGTTTCAGCGCTCGGCCGGCCTTCTCGGCGATGATCCGCCCAACCCGTGTCGAGCCGGTGAAATTGATCCGCCTGGTCAAAGGGTGTGAGATCAGCCGGTCGACGACCGCAGCGGCGTCCTCGGGTGCATGGGTCAGCACATTGACGATACCGTCGCCGAGCCCGGCTTCCTGCAGCACGTCGCCGATCAACACCTGCAGGCCGGGGCAGGCTTCCGATGCTTTGAGAATGACGGTGTTGCCGCAGGCGAGCGGCATGGCGATCGCGCGGGTTCCGAGGATAATCGGCGCGTTCCACGGTGCGATGCCGACCAGGACGCCAACGGGACGGCGCACGCCGTAGGCGACATTTCCGGGCAGGTCCGAGGGGATCACCTCACCGGTGATCTGAGTGGTCATGGAGGCGGCTTCGCGCAGCATGCGCGCGGCCTCGAAGACGTTGAACATCGACCAGCCACGCGTGGCACCGGTTTCGCGCATCATCCGGCCGACGAAGTCGTCGAGCCGCCGTTCCATGCCGTCGGCCGCCAGCAACAGCCGCCGCCGCCGTTCACCCGGTCCCTGCTGCGACCACGCGGGAAAAGCCGCGGCCGCGGCGGTCACGGCGGCATCGACATCGCGGATTGATGCCGCGGCTGCCACAGTGACAACCTCGCCCGAGACCGGGTTTCGTCTCGCGAAGACCGCCCCTGTTGCCGCGGCGCGGCTCGCGCCGCCGATCAGGAGCCCGACACGCTCTGCGCCGCTGGTGTCCGCGCGATCTGCTTTGAGCGCGACTGCGGCATTGGTGGTTGCTGCCGACATCAATTCCTCCATCTGTTCTTGGTTCTGCGCGATGTTCATTTGCTTTTTCGGGCTGCGCTCAAGCGCTGGCGACGTACGCCTGGGCCTTGGCAACGGTCACGGCCGGTGCCGGCGCCCGGATGGCGCTGATCTTGTCGACGAGGTCGCCGGCGTCTGACGCCGCAACCACCGCCGCAACATAGCGGTCGCGCCGCAGCAGGAACGCCGAACCGAGGTAGGATCGTGGCGGCTCGGCGCTGAATAGACGCGAGACGTCGCGAACGACCGGGAAGCCGCCGGCGACCGGATTCATCCACTCCGGCGTTAAACCCACCACGGCGGCGCCGGCGGCCTCCAAAGCCATTCGATCCGCGACCGACAAGACCCGATCAGGATATTCATCGAAGACCAGAACGACCGGCATGTCGGGCAGCACGGCATCGAGCAGATACCGCGACCGGTCGGGCGCTTCGACTGTCGGCTGCGGCAAGAGCCGACCGACGAGCGTCCGGCGCTCTTTTCGTCCGTCGCTCCAGAACAGCCCCGTCCGGAAGCGCGGCTTCGGCTTGTATCTCATCTGCGCAACGTAGTCGCGAGCAGGAGGATAGAGTCCGAGGATACGGAAGCCGGTTCGCACCAGAAAAGCCTGCCAGTGCGATGCCGGCATCATCACCTGCCCCATGCGCAGGGCGAGCCCGATCATTTCCCAGGCATGCGGCTTGCGTTCCGCTTCATAGCTGTCGAGCAGGGCGACCGGATCGGGCATTGCCAGTGCCTCGGCCAGCTTCCAACCGAGATTGTGGGCATCGCGGATGCCGCTGTTCATACCCTGACCCGCGAATGGCGGCGTGAGATGGGCGGCGTCGCCGGCAAGAAAGACGCGGCCACGCCGCCATTGCGCCGCGATCCGGGCATGAAATGTGTAGACCCTGACCCGCCGCAGCTCCATATCCCGGTCCGGGCCGACCCTTTCCAGCAAATCGCGGACGAATTGCTCCTCCGTCGCCTGCGGTTCATCCTCGCCCGGCTTCAACATGAATTCGTAGCGCCGAATGCGATCGGGCCCGGGAAGCGAGATGCATGGACGGTGCGGATCGCAAAACACTTCGGTATGGCGAAACCGATTTTCGGTGCGGACCAGATCGACGATCAGCCAAGCCTGTGCGAATGTCGATCCGTCCAGCGGAATCTCCAACTGCTTGCGCACCGTCGAACGACCGCCGTCGCTGCCAACCAGATAGGAAGAGGTGATGGCGATGACTCCGCCGTCGGACTGCCGGATGTTGGCGAAAACACTGTCGGCGGTCTGGTGGAAGTCAATCAGTTCTCCCCCGAAGATCTGGCGCACATTCGGGTAGCGATCGAGGCCCCGGCGCAGCACGGCCTCGAGTGCCGGTTGCTGGAACCCGTTGCGCTTCTCGAACCCATAGTCGCGCGTGACCGGATCGACGACCGCGAAACACTGCCGGCTCGGCGACAGATACCGCGAGCCGTATCCTTTGGCGACGATCGCCTCCACGACCTCATGCAGACCGATCGCCTGTAGTGTCCGCATCGATTCATCGTCGATCGACACGGCGCGCGGTTCCTCGACCGTCGAGCGATTGCGCTCGACGAGGGTGGTCTTCACGCCCATGCCGCCCAGGAGATTGGCAAGCGCCAGGCCCGTGGGACCCGCGCCGACAATCGTCACGTCCGTTGCGAGAGCCATCGTCTTCCCCTAGCCTTCCTGGCCGATCGGATTGACCAGCCGGCCGACGACACCGATTTCGACGTCGAAGACGTCGCCGGGCTTCATGAAGACGGGCGGTTCACGCCGGTCGCCGACCCCGCCGGGCGTGCCCGTGAGGATCACGTCGCCCGGGGAAAGCGGTGTGAAGGACGAGCAGTAGGCGATGAGCCGGGCGATCGGAAAGATCAGGTCCGCCAGCGTCGCCTGCTGCATGACCGTACCGTTGAGGCGGGTGACAATCGGCAGCCGCGTGTAATCGCCCACCTCGTCCGGCGTTACCAACGCCGGCCCGAAAGCACCGGTCGCGGGGAAGTTCTTGCCAGGGGTGAACTGGTGGGTATGCCGCTGCCAGTCGCGGGCGGTCGCGTCATTGTAGCAGGCATAGCCGGCGACATGCGCCATGGCCGTCTCTTCCGCGATGTAGCGGCCGCCGCGCCCGATGACGACAGCGAGTTCGCCTTCAAAATCGAACATGTCACTGACCCGCGGGCGAAGCAGCGGCTGGCCGTGCGCGACCTGTGTATCGGCGAAACGGGTGAAAACAGTGGGAAATTTGGCGTCCGGCCGCCTGGTCTCGGCCCGATGCGTTTCATAGTTGAGCCCAATGCACAGGATCTTTCCAGGATCGGGAATAACGGGGAGGAGACTTATATCGGCCTCGGTGAATTCCGTCGAACGACCTGCTAGATAGGTTGTGGCCGCGCCCAATTTTTCTGCGGCAATCGCCTGCTTCAAGTTGACGATGCCCTCGCCGAGCCGACCGGTCAGGTCCACATAGCCGCCGCCGACGGCCGCGCCGAAACCTGATACACCGCAACGTGTGTAGCTTACGAATTTCATGGTAGCGATCCGCGTTTGAGTGAAGGGCACAAGGATCCGTTTGGTCGCCAGCACAATCCATGCGACCCGTTTTGCGCCATCCCGGCGCAAGCGTTTCCAGACTTTCAGGAGCGCCAAACTTTCAGGAGCGCCAAACCTTCAAGAGCGCCAAACCTTCAAGAGCGAAGGATGGCCCTGCCCCAGAGATTGAGCGTGCGCGCGGCCTGTGGCCAGTCCTTGACCGGACGATCGTGGATCACCTCAAGCTCGGCCGAGACCTCGATCCAGTTGCCATCGGGGTCCTCGATGAAGATGAACAGATTGTTGCCCGGACCATGCCGCCCGGGGCCCCAGACCAGCGGGATGTGACGCTCTGCGAAGCGGTCCGCCCAATCGCGGATCTTGTCCCATTCGCCGGCTTCGTAGGAATGATGATCGACGCCGACCCGGTCCGATTTGAAGCAGGCGATCGTATGATGTTCCTGGTTCGAGCGGGTGAAGCAGGTCGCCAACCGGCCATCGGCGTGGCGAACGCGATCGGAGACCGCGAAACCCAGCTTGCCGTGGTAGAAATCCATGAAGGCCGCGACATCATGCGAGGCGAACGTCAGATGCTGCGTCGGGCCGCGCAGACCCTTGCGAGGCGTCGTCTCGGGCTTTGCGAGGCCGAACGCGATCATACGACCGTCCGGATCACGGACAGCGAACGCTCCCTCCTGGAAAAAGCGTGACGGGCTCGGCAAAATCTCCAGACCTTCGCTGACGGCGCGCGCCTTCAGCTCCGCCAGGGCCTCGTCGTCGCGGCAGGCGAGACCGGCGTAAGCCAGCGTCTTGTCGGTGCCGCGCAGGGCGACAAGCCGCCGTCCCGGCCCTTCGCAAACGAACTCCGCCTCCCCGACCTGCGCAAAATCCATATCCATGACATCGGCGTAGAACGCGGCGAGTTCGCGGGGCTTCGAGCTCTCGAACGCAATATGATGAAGATAAGCGCCTGCCCTGAGTGCGGTCAGTGTCACTGCGTCCTCCCAGCTTGAAAGATTGTCCGTTAGATTATCGATTTTTGATAATTCGTCAAGCCTTTTACGGGTCTTTTTATCACAATTCAAGACTGCTGCATGCGGTGATCGGCGTGAGGCGTAGCCGTTCGAGCCGCGTGATATCCGCAGAAATACAGATTATCCTTCAAATTATGGTTATAAAGTAACATAGACGAATATCGCATCATCGGTTAAATATCAACTTGATCGATATGTCACACATATGCGTTCGAATGTGGCGTGATAAATATCCTATACAATAAATGTGGATATTCTAACATCTCCCTCTTCCCTCAGGCCGCGGGCAGGCCCAACAGGGCCCGGGCCTCCGTCGGCGTCGCGACCGTCCGACCCGCCGTGGCGACCGCGTCGGCGGCCAGCCGGTCCCGGTCGCGGTCCAGGTACTGCCGGGAACAACACGCCGTCCTTCGGCGACCGTGATGACGACCGGGTCGCGGGACATGGGATCCCCTTGTTGAGGTTCAGGCAAAGCTCAGCTCCTTCAACAACCGCGACGCCATCCGCAGCGAGGCACCGGCGGTCACCGCCATCGGCGGCAGGACCATCCATTCCAGCGTCCAGGCGGCGCCGGAACGTTCATTCTCGTGAACCAGCGCCTGCTGCAGGGTCCCGGACAGGCCGGCATTGAAGCGCGCGAGGGCCACCAGGATCTCGGCCGCCACCGGATTGCGCTTGTGCGCCATCGCGGAGGATGCGCCGGCACCGGCAATCCTGACGGCGCCGACCTCGCTCTGGGCCAGTAGCGCGATATCCTGTCCGATCTTGCCGAAGGTACCCGACACCAGGGCGAACCACCCGCCACATTCGACGATCGCATCGCGTTGCGAATGCCAGGGCGGCGCCGCGCCAAGGTCAAGGCGGCCGGCCAGAGCCCGGGTGACCGCGTCGCCCTGGCCGGCCAATTCCGCCCGCGTCCCGACCGGGCCGCCGAGTTGCACCACCAGCAGCCGCGGCCGGATCTCGGCCAACCGCGCCTTGTGACGCATCAGCGGTGCCGCCCAGGTCGCGATCTTGTCGGCGACGGTGAAGGGCAGCGCCGCCTGCATCCGGGTATGGGCCAGAAGGGGGCGCGCTCCCTCCGCGATCCCGAGCGTCGCCAGAGCGGTCCCGATGGCGTCGAGCCGGCGTTCCAGCAGATCGAGGGCTGGTTTGAGCCGCAAAATCAGGCTGGTGTCGATGATGTCCTGGCTGGTGGCACCGCGGTGGACCGCGTCCGCGTGGGGGACGCCCACGGCGGCGCGGAGCTGCGCGATCAGCGCGGGGATCACGACCCCGTCGCGCGCCACGCCCTGGGCCAAATCGTCCCGATCCGGCCGGAACACGGCACACACCGCGGCGATACGGGCCGCCGCTTCGACGGAAACCAGGCCGGCCTCGGCTTCGGCTGCGGCCAGGGCGGCTTCGGTTCGCAGCATTGCGGCGAGATCGGCCTCGTCCGAAAACAGGGCTTCGATTTCGCAATCGCCGACCAGGGCGCCGAGCAGCGACGGCATGATCACCGGTATCCCGCATCGGCGAAATGCCGCGTGACCAGGGCCGCCAGGTCCTCCGGCTGCTCGATGCATGGCAGGTGACCCGACCGGGCAATGACTTCGAACCGCGCCCCCGGGATCAGCGCCGCCGTGTCCCGCACCAGGTCAGGCGGGGTCGAAAGATCCTGGTCGCCGACCAGGCACAGCGTCGGCGCCGTGATCCCGGCGGCCTGATCGCGGAGATCGGCATCACGGATTGCGGCGCAACTGGCCGCGTAGCCCGTCACCGGTTGTCGCACCAGCATGTTATGCCAGCCGCGCAGACAAGCGGCCTCCGTTTCCCGATAGACGCGGGTGAACCAGCGTTGGAGCACGCTGTCCGCGATCGCGGGCAATCCCTGGCTCTCGACCGCCGCGATTCGGGCATTCCAGGTCTCGGCGGTGCCGATCCGCGCCGCGGTATCGCACAGGACCAGGGCGGCGATCCGGTCGGGATGCCGCGCCGCGATCGCCTGCGCGATCATGCCGCCAATCGACAACCCGACCAGAGCGACACGATGGGCCCCGAAATGATCGAGAACGCCGACAAGGTCATCGGCATGGTCGGCGATCGCGCAGGGCCCGGGCGGCGCGTCGGACAGGCCATGGCCGCGCTTGTCATAGCACAGCACCCCGTACCGGTCGGGCAACCGGGCCACGACCGCGTCCCAGATGCGCGCATCGGTACCCAGCGAATTGGCGAAAACAACCAGCGGCCCGCGGGGATCACCGGAACGATGAACGTGAAGGACGATATCCCGGACCTCAACGAATGCCATCGCAATTACACCCTGTTCATCGTGGCAACGGAAATGGGACGGTGGCGAGCGGCGGGCGGCGGGCGGTGAGCGGCGGGCGGGGGCGGATCCGGTCATCGGCCTGGCCTTCGTGTCACCGGTCCAGCGGCAGGCCAACATAGTTTTCCGCCAGTGTGGTCTGAGCGGCCCGGGACGAGCGGATATAGCTCAGTTCGGCGCTTTGCATCTTTCGCGCGAAAGCGTCCATGTTCGGCAAGCGATGGGTCAGTCCGGTGAACCACCAGGAAAAGCGTTCGGCCTTCCACACCCGCGCCAATGCCTGGGCCGAATAGCCGTCCAACCCGGATTCCGATCCGGTTTTGAAGAAATGCACGAGCGCCCGGGCCAGGATCATGACATCCGACGCTGCGAGATTGAGCCCCTTGGCGCCGGTCGGCGGCACGATATGGGCGGCATCGCCGGCCAGGAACAGCCGGCCATGGCGCATCGGCTCGGTCACGAAGCTGCGCAGTGGCACGACCGATCTCTCGAAGATGGGCCCGCGCGTGACGCGATCCGCCATCTGCGGGCCGAGGCGGCGGCACAGCTCATCCCAGAAGCGGTCGTCAGGCCAGGCGTCGACGCACTCGTCGACGGCGCATTGCAGATAGTAGCGGCTGCGCGTCGGCGAGCGCATCGACGCCAGGGCGAAGCCATCCGCATGGCGGCAATAGATCAGTTCGGGGTCGACCGGCGGCACGTCGGCAAGGATGCCGAGCCAACCGACATCGTAGGCGCGCTCGAACGTCTTCTGCGCCACCGCCGGGATCGCTTTGCGGCTGACACCCTGGAAGCCGTCGCAGCCGGCAATGACGTCGCAGGCAAGGTGGCGCGTCGTCCCGTCCTTGCGATAGCTCACCGTGGGGTGGGCACTTTCGATGTCATCGAGATGGACATCCTCGACCTCGAAGACGATCGGCAAGCCGTGGGCGGCAGCCGCGTCGTACAGATCCCTCGTCAGCTCCTGCTGACCATAGACCGTGACCGTCGCCCCCCCGGTGAGGCCCCGGAAATCAATGTGAAAGATCTCACCATCGATCGACAGCTTGGTGCCTTCGTGAACGAGCCCCTCGTGGCGCAGCCGCTGATCGAGGCCCAGCGCATGGAGCAGATCGACGGTCCCCTGTTCGAGGACCCCGGCGCGGACCCGGCCTTCGACATGGGCGCGGCTGCGGCGTTCGAGGACGGTCACCGCGATGCCCTGCCGGTGCAGCAGATGGCCGAGGAACAGGCCGGCCGGACCGGCACCGATGATCGCGACCTGGATACGTGTCATGCGTTGCTCCGTTGGGCTTTGCTAGAGCATTTTCCGACCAAGTGGATTCAGGTTGGGCGTAGAAAATGCGACAAATCAAAGATCTGGAGCTGTTTCCGATCCAACATGATCGGAAGCAGCTCCAGCGCGTCCACTGGGGTCAGATGTCGAAGAACACCGTCTCTTGCGGGCCCTGCAGATGAATGTCGAAACGGTAGGTCGGCGGATCGGTGGACAAATCCTTTGGTGCGACCAGCGTCGCGATACGCGACCGATCCTCGATCCGGAGCAGCACCGGGTCCCCGGCATTGGCGACGGCCTCGTCACCAAAATACAACCGGGTGTGAAGGCCGATATTGATGCCCCGGGCGACGATCCAGACCGTGATGTGCGGCGCCATCAGGCGGCCATCGCCAAAGGGCACGCTTCCCGGTTTGATCGTCGCGAAGCAAAATTCGCCGGTATCCCGATCGACCGCCTGCCGCCCCCACCCGACGAAATGCCGGTCCGCGGTCCCGCGCGGTTCCTGGGGTGAATTGTAGAGGCCGGCGGCATCGGCCTGCCAGATCTCCACGAGTGCGTCGGTCAGGGGCCGGCCGGCGCCGTCGATCACGCGACCCTTGACCACAATGCGTTCGCCGGTGGTTTCGGCTGTCAGCATCACCGAACCGAGATCGGTCTGCCAGACGCCGGCGATATCGATCGCGTTCGGGGTGGCGCCGATATGGACATAGGGGCCGGCGGTCTGGGACGGGGTTTCCTTGAGGATGTCGAGGCGCTGGACCATCAGTTTCCCTCCGGCCGGTTTTCGAAAAAGGTCGAGCGCCGGCCCCGCAGCACGATGTCAAACTTGTAGGCCAGCGAATCCATCGGCGTCGTATTGTTGCGGTCGAGCGCCGCGATCAGTTGCTCGATGGCGCGCCGGTCGGGGATCGTCGCCACGATCGGGCATTGCCAGATCATGGGGTCGCCCTCGAAATACATCTGGGTCACGAGACGCTGGGCGAAGGCATGACCGAACACCGAGAAGTGAATATGCGCGGGCCGCCAGTCATTGACCCGGTTGGGCCAGGGATAGGCCCCGGGCTTGATCGTGCGGAAATGATAACCGCCGTCGGGGTCGGTGATATAGCGGCCGCAGCCGCCGAAATTCGGGTCAAGCGCCGCGCGGTAGCCTTCCTTGTGATGCCGGTAGCGCCCGCCGGCATTGGCCTGCCAGAACTCGACCAGCACCCCGGGCAGGCCGCGGCCGTTCTCGTCCAGCACACGGCCATGGACGACAAGACGCTGGCCGATCGCTTCCCCGCCATGGGCGTAATTGGTGATCAGGTCGTTGTCGAGCGGACCCAGGCGGCCATGCCCGAACACCGGCCCGGTGAGCTCGGAGAGCGTGTTTTCGAGCGACAACAGCGGCCGCTGGGGTGACCGCAGCACCGAGGTCTTGTATTGCGGCGTGAAGGCCGGCGGATGCCAGGCGCGGTCCCTCTGGTAGTAACTGCCTTCCTGGGTCACGGAATTCCTCCCTTTTGATCAAAAATGGCTTTGCGCCATGTTTTTTTTGCGCCGCACCAGGCGCGCCAGGTGAACCCGCGACACCCGGCCCACGTCGGGAACGTTAGGCGATCCCGGCTTCGGCGCGTTCTTCGGCCTCTCGCGCGGCCAGGGTCGTCTTGACGATCCGGATCGCGCGGTTGGCGGCCGGTACGCCAGCATAGACCGCCACGTGCAGCATCGCTTCCAGGATGTCCTGCGGCGTGGCGCCGGTATTGCGGGCGGCCCGGACGTGAAGCGCGACCTCCTCGTCATGACCCAGCGCCGCCAGCAGGGCCAGGGTCACGAGCGAGCGCTCACGCTTCGTCAGGCCCGGCCGCGACCAGACGCTACCCCAGGCACCTTCGATGATGAAGGTCTGAAAGCACTCATCGAGAGTCGATTTTTGCGCCTCGGCGCCGTCGACATGGGCATCGCCGAGTACGGCGCGGCGGGTCGCCATACCGATCCGATAGCGCGTGGTCGTCTCCCCCATCAGGCGGCTCCGGTGGTGATCATTTCGTCTATTTGGTAATATCGTAGAGCGAAGAAACCGGTTTGTGAAATGAGATTTCACGCCCATTATATAACCTGGAAGTTATGTATGGACGTGGGCGTGACGATGATCGACGGTCGGATCAAGTTGCGGCATCTGGCGTGCTTTTGGGAGACCGCGCGCCTCAAAAGCGTGGTCAAGGCGGCGGCGGTTCTTCACGTCACCCAGCCCGCGGTCTCGAAATCGATCCAGGAGCTGGAAGCTCTCCTGGACGCGCCGCTGTTCGATCGGAGCCGTCGCCAGTTGGGCCTGACCGATCTCGGCGAGGTGTTCTTCCGCTATGCCGGTGCGAGCCTGACCGCCCTGCGCCAGGGCATTGATTCCGTGGCCCGGACCCGCGCCGCGGATGCCGTGACGGTGACGGTAGGCGCGTTGCCGACAGTGTCGGGGCGCATCCTGCCCGCGGTGGTCGCCCGTTTCACCGCCACCCCGCGCGCACCGACGCTGCGCATCATCACCGGGCCGAATGCCTATCTGCTGTCGCAGCTTCGGCAGGGCGATCTTGACCTGGTGATCGGCCGCATGGGGGACTCCGACACGATGACGGGCCTGGCCTTCGAGCATCTCTATTCAGAAAAGATCGTGCTGCTGGTGCGTCCGGATCATCCGCTTCTGCAACCAGATGCCTTCGACATTTCGTCGCTTGCCGCCTGGCAGGTGGTGCTGCCGCCGCCCGATGCCGCGATCCGTCCAGCCGTCGACCGCTTCCTGATCGCCCATGGTGTCGGGCACCTCGCCAACGTGATCGAGACGGTTTCGTTGGCCTTCGGCCGTCGCTATGTCCGCCTGTCCGATGCCATCTGGATCATCTCCGAAGGCGTGGTCGCCGAGGAGCTCGAGGAGGGACGGTTGCGCCATCTGCCATTGGGCACCGCCGACACCATGGGACCGGTCGGACTGACCACGCAGGCCGGCATGACGCTCCCGGTGCCGACGCGGCTCTTCATCGACGCCGTGCGCCAGTGTGTTGCACGGATGCCCCGATCAGGGTGAAGGGTTGCGGGAAAAACTGAAGCTATTTGCCGCCGAGCGGCCTGGGGCCGACCCGCGGTGAATGAAACGTCGCAGTGGCGCGGGCCTCCGTGCCCGCGCCACTGTCTCTTTCTAGTTGGACCCGGAGGACCTCGATCACCTCGTTTTGTGCCACAGGGCGCCTGGGGGACGGTTCACGGAACAATCACGAAATCGGGATTGGCGATGGCAAAGGCGGCATCATGGTCGGCCGCCGGCGGGTAAATCCACTTGGTGGTGATTTCGACTTTGAGAGCCTTGGCTTCGTCTCTCGTGAGACGGACCTGCGGGTCCCAGCCCTCGGTATAGAGCCCACCCCAGGGGCCCAGGTCGATGCACGTCACATATTTTGGCTGGCTGTAGGGATGAAGCGGCAAACCGACCAGTTCGGCGGCAGCGTTGTAGCCGGCGACCCGACCCAGGCTGAGGGCGTGCTGGCACGACATCAGGGCGTGGTTGCCGATTTTGTCGCTGGCGGCATAGGCGACGTCGCCGGCGACGAACACATCCGTGACGCTGCCAGCGCGAAGATAGGGATCGGCATGAATACGGCCAAGGCGGTCATGTTCGCCGGCGATCTGCGCCGCCAGCGGGTTGGCCCGCGCGCCGGTCGTCCACACAACCGTGTCGGTCTCGATAATCCGACCTGTGGACGTTACCATGCGACCGGCCTCGATGGCGGAGACGGCGGTGTCGGTGATGATCTCGACGCCGCAGGCGGCCAAGGCCTGCTCGACGACCGAACGGGCGGCCGCACCGAGATGGGAGCCAACGACCGGTGCCTGCTCGATCAGCACCACCCTGATGGCCACGGTCCCGCCGAGAATGGCCCGCAGCCGCCGGGGCATCTCGGCCGCGGTCTCGATACCGGTCAACCCGCCGCCGACGACAACGACCGTGTTGCGTGCAACGCGGTCCGGCTGGTCGGCCAGCGACTGGAGATGCGCATCGAGCGCTTTGGCGGCGGCGAACTGATCGACGTTGAATCCGTGCTCGGCAAGGCCTGGCACCGGCGGCTGATACAGGACACTCCCGGTGGCCAGGATGAACTTGTCGAAGGCCAGGGTGTGGTGGCCATCAGCGCCGTCCACGTCGACTTCCCGGGTCTCGGTACGGATCGTGTCGACCCGCCCGGCTACGTGGCTGATGCCGACGGCCTGGAACAACGCGCCCAGGTCGGGGCTGACATTGTCGAGGGCCGCTTCGTAGAGCCGCGGGCGAATGATCAGGGTCGGACTCGGCGACACCACAGTCACTTCGATGTCCTGCTCCTTGCCGGCCAGGCTTACCGCCCTGGCGGCCGAAAGCGCGGCCCATAAGCCGGCAAAGCCGTTGCCGGCGATGACGATTTGCTTTTTCATGATGTTCGAACCTTCCATGGACCGGGCGCGACGATGGGCTTCGGCCCGCACACGCGACGGGCCGCCATTCCGGGCGCGCCCGGCGGCTGACGAGAAAGCAGGGGTTTGTCAGGAAGCCGCCAGGGGGCGGCGGTGCGGTATCAGGATGGCGGTTCGGGCTTGCTCTGCCGTCCCGGCTTGCGGGCGCCCGCCCGTTCCGTCATCCAGTCCTGCACCTGAAGGATGAATTCCGGGGGCGCCTTGCCGGCGAAGGTCACGGCCAAATCGGCGAGGGTGTGGGCGGCAAGCTCATCGCGCATCGCCTGTTCCGCCTTCAGCATCACGGCGTGAATGGCGCAAACGCCGGCTGTCGCCCAAACCGGCGGAGCGTCGCCGAATACCGCGCAGCGATCGCGGATTTCCTGGCAGTCAAAGAGCGGCTTGTCGCCTTCGATGGCATCGACGATTTGCAGGACGCTGATTTCTGCGGGCGCGCGGGCCAGGCGATAGCCACCGCGCACGCCTTCGCTGCCCACGACGATCCCGGCCTTTTCCAGCTTGGGGAAGATTTTGGCGAGAAAGCTCTGCGATATACCCTGCAGTTCCGCCAGGTCGCGGCTGCTGAGGGGGGCGCCTGCCGAGCCGGCAAGCCAAAGCAGGCAGTGGATGGCATATTCGACGCTGACGGTCAGGTGCGCCATGGTGACGATCCATCCTGTTGGGCCTCACGGCCGGCAAAAGAGCGCATCCATTGCAGCCGCGCTTTGCGCGGCCAGGAGCCGCCGGCCGGTAACGCAGACTATATGACTCCGCGTTTATACCGTCAACGCCAAAAGAGGACACGATATGTCCGCGTTTGTGCGCAAGTTGCAGCGACGCGCCGTGATGAACGGCCCAACGCACAAGAGCGGGTCGTTTTCGACGCATGATCAGCGAGACGAACGCGCAATAGCCCAGGACCGACGCACGATCTTTGAGACGGACAGAGAGGGCGACGGCTATTTCCGGTCATGACCCACATGAGACATTCAATAGCCCGCGGTTTCAGTCAGCCGTTTTCATTTTGACTGCGACCCAAAAAGCGCCAGGGGGCGGGTGTTTCCAATTGGATGATCCATGAATTCCTTCGGACGGGGAAGAGCCCAGCCACGCGATATCCTCTCCGGTGTTAATCCGTGAAATCCGTGTCAATCCGTGAAATCCGTGTTTGATTGCCCGCGACCTCGTCGCAGCACCACCCGACGGACCGGGCACAAAGGGATAAACCCGATGGCCGATGACGAGATCAAGGTCTGAATCAAGCATCGGGCTTTCGCTCAAGCCCAACGGGGGCAATGCCCCTGCCCCCGAGCGGGTGCGGGCGGCAGCCGAAATGAGAACCGCCGGGTTTCAGTTCAACGAATTGACCGCCTGTATCTTTGATGGTACTGTATACTATGGGTATTTTACGTTCACCTGCTGGCTCGGCCCTGCTGCTGATCGACATCCAAAAGGCCATTGATCACCCCAGTTGGGGCGAAAGGAACAATCCTTCAGCCGAGGCGAACATCGCGCTTCTGCTGGCGCATTGGCGTGCGCAGGGCTGGCCCGTATGGCATGTCCGGCATGATTCTACCCATGCCACGTCTCATTACCGACCTGGACAAACGGGGCACGAGTTCAAACCCGAAACAGCCCCATTGCCTGGCGAACCGATAATCGCCAAACGCACCAACAATGCGTTCATCGGCACCGAACTGACGACCATGCTGAATCACATGGAAGTAAATTCGCTGGTGGTGGTTGGCGTCATCACCAATAATTCGGTCGAAGCAACTGTCCGCATGGCTGGAAATCTGGGATATGAGACGTACCTCGTATCTGATGGTTCTTCCTATCCGGCTAAGGCAGGTGCGGCTACCATTGCGGGAATACGCGGATTTCGGATAGCACCACTGTCCATAGCCCCGGCGACAATCTGATCGTAGGTGATTGTGGCGCATTCAACGGCGCGGCGAATGAGATAGG
>JARLIO010000019.1 GCA_031291675.1 Azospirillaceae bacterium | reverse complement strand
CCGGCAGGACGGCCGGCAATAGACACCGGTGGTCCGGACCCCGAAATACAGGGTCCCGTCGGCCGCGGCGTCACGGTTTTCGATACGGTGCCACTGCGCGTCATCGAGCGCGAACCCGAGCGTCGCTATTCCCCGTGGCGTGCTACTGCCCGTCATCTCCCGCCCCTGATCATTGCCCATCCCCGATACCGCGATGATGAACCGTCGGCGACCTCTGGGCATCCCGGATCTTGCACGGCAATTCGCCGCGTCGGTTCAAAATCCACAGCGGCTTGTTGCATTCTGCGCGTGGCATCGCTATAAACCTGTCCCTCATTCGGGTGGCGAGGCCGGGTCGATCAGACCCCGACGGGCATGCCCAACCACCCGCGACGGAACCCCTTGATCAGAGGATGAAATGCCCAAGCTCAAGAATCACAGCGGTACGAAGAAGCGGTTCAAATTGACCGCAAAGGGACATGTTCGGGCCCAGGCGGCCGGCAAGCGCCACGGCATGGTCAATCGCCCCCAGAAGATGAAGCGCAATGCGCGCGGCATGATGACGCTGTCCCCGCCCGACGAGCGGATCATCGTCAAGAATTTCCTGCGCGTCGGCTGATTTGGAGGGCTGAACCATGGCACGTGTAAAGCGCGGCGTTACCACCCACGCCCGTCACCGCAAGATCATCAAGCTGGCCAAGGGTTACCGCGGCCGTAGTGCAACCTGTTTCCGCATTGCGATCGAGAAGGTCGAGAAGGCACTGCAATATGCCTATCGCGATCGTCGCCGCCGCAAGCGTGACTTCCGCGGCCTGTGGATCCAGCGCATTAACGCCGGCGTTCGGCAATATGGGCTGACCTATTCGCGGTTCATGTACGGCGTCAAGCGCGCCGGCATCGAGGTCGATCGCAAGGTCTTGGCCGATCTCGCCGCCCGCGAGCCGGAAACCTTCAAGGCCCTGGTGTTTCAGGCCCAAGCCGCGATCGATCAGGCCGCGGTCGATCACGCCGCCTGATCCGCGCGCCCCGTGACCAGCGGGGCCGGATCGGCAGCGCATCGGACAGGGAGCCGGCCCGGCCAGGGGCCGGCTCTTTTTTTGTGCCACACCCCCCGGGCCAGGCCGGCTTGTTGAGGGGCTGCGCGCATCGAAGTTGCGGGGGTGTTGAAACATGGATTCTCTCGACGGGTTGAAAGCCGAATTGCTGGCCGCCGTAACCGCCGCGGCCGACGGGGCCGCTCTGGAAGAGTTCCGGGTGGCGGCGCTGGGCAAGAAGGGCCGGATTACCGGGCTGATGAAGCAGTTGGGCAGCCTCGACCCCGAGGCGCGCAAGGAGCGCGGGGCGGCGCTCAACCAACTCAAGGATGACATCGCGGCGGCGCTCGACGCCCGCCAGACCGCCCTGCGCGCCGCCGCCCTCGCCGCGCGGCTGGAAGCGGAACGCATTGATGTCAGCCTGCCGATTCGCCCCGAAGTCACGGGCCGGATCCATCCGATCAGCCAAACGATCGATGAATTGACGGCGATCTTCGCTGATATGGGGTTCAGCGTCGCGCAGGGCCCGGACATCGAAGACGATTTCAACAATTTCACCGCGCTCAACATCCCGCCCGAGCACCCCGCGCGGCAAATGCACGACACCTTCTATCTGCCCGATGCCGCCGACGGGACCAAACGCGTGCTGCGCACCCATACCTCGCCGGTCCAGGTGCGGACGATGCGCAGCGTCAAGCCGCCGATCCGGATCATCGCCCCCGGCCGGACGTTCCGATCCGACTATGACATGACCCACACGCCGATGTTCCATCAGGTCGAAGGCCTGGTGATCGACGAGGCGACCCATATGGGCCATCTCAAAGGCTGTCTGATCGAATTCTGCCGGGCCTTTTTCGATGTCGACGACCTGCCGGTCCGATTCCGCCCCAGCTTCTTCCCCTTCACCGAACCCTCGGCCGAGGTCGATATCGGCTGTGCCCGCGAACGCGGCACGTTGAAGCTGGGCAATTACGGCGATTGGCTGGAAATCCTGGGCTGCGGCATGGTTCACCCCAAGGTGCTCGAAATGTCCGGGATCGATTCGACCCGCTATCAGGGCTTTGCCTTCGGCATGGGCATCGAACGCATTGCGATGCTGAAATATGGCATTCCCGACCTGCGCACCTTTTTCGAGGCCGATCTGCGCTGGCTGAAGCATTACGGCTTCGTGCCCCTGGATGTCCCCAATCTGGCCCAGGGCCTGACCCGCTGACGGAGCAGTGACATGAAATTCACCCTGTCCTGGCTCAAGGACCATCTGGAAACCGCGGCCGATCTCGACACAATGTCGCGTACCCTGACCGCGCTGGGTCTGGAAGTCGACAGCATCACGGACCGCGGCACCGCGCTGGCGCCGTTCGTCGTCGCCCGGATCGTTTCGGCGGAAAAACACCCGGACGCCGACCGCCTGCAGGTGTGCCGGGTCGATACCGGCAGCGGGATCGTTCAGGTCGTGTGCGGCGCGCCCAATGCGCGTGCTGGTCTGGTCGGGGTGTTCGCCCCGACTGGGACCGTGATTCCCGGCACCGGCGACCTGCTCAAGGCCGGCGTCATCCGCGGCGTCGCATCGAACGGCATGCTGTGCTCGGAACGCGAGATGGGCCTGTCGGACGAACATCACGGCATCATCGAACTTCCCGAGGCCACGCCGATCGGTGTCCCGTTCGCCAGCGTCGTCGGCGCCGATGATCCGGTGATCGAGATCGGATTGACACCGGATCGGGCCGATTGCGCCGGGGTCCGCGGCATCGCCCGCGACCTCGCTGCTGCCGGGCTGGGGTCGCTGAAGCCGGTCGCGGCACCGCCGGTGGCCGCGACCTTCACCTCGGCGACCGGCGTTCGCTTCGACCTTCCCGACCCCGCGGCTTGCCCCTTGTTCCTCGGCCGGCAGATCCGTGGTGTCACCAACGGCCCGAGCCCGCGCTGGCTGCGCGATCGTCTGACCGCGATCGGGCTGCGGCCGATTTCAGCCCTGGTCGACATCACCAACTATCTGACCTTCGATCAGGCGCGGCCGTTGCATGTGTTCGATCGCGCCCGGCTGGATGGCGATCTGGTGGTTCGCTTCGCCCGGCCGGGGGAAACGTTGAAGGCGCTCAACGGCAAGGAATACCGCCTTGACGACGGCATGACCGTGATCGCCGACGCCACCGCCATCCAGAGCCTGGGCGGCGTGATCGGCGGTGAGGCCAGCGGTTGCAGCGAAGCCACCACCGACGTCTTCGTCGAGTGCGCCCTGTTCGACCCGATCCGGACCGCGACGACCGGGCGCAAGCTGATGGTCGACAGCGACGCCCGTTACCGCTTTGAACGCGGGGTCGACCCGGGTGCGATCGGCGAGGGGATCGAGGCCGCGACCCGCCTGATCGTCGCCCTGTGCGGCGGTGAGGCCGGCAGTGTGGTCGTCACCGGCGCCCCACCGGCTTGGCAGCGCACACTGAGCCTGCGTCCCGATCGGGTTCTCTCCCTGGGTGGCGTCGACGTCGCCCGGGCCGAACAGGTCCGGATCCTGAACGCGCTTGGCTTTACGATCATCGAGGAGGGGAGCGGACCCGCCGGTTCGATCACGGTCGCGGTCCCGAGTTGGCGCGGCGATGTCCAGGGTGAAGCCGATCTGGTCGAGGAGGTGCTGCGTGTCTGGGGTTATGACGCGATCCCCAGCGTGCCCTTGACCCGGCCGACGGCTTTGACACGGCCTGCCGTGACGCCATCACAGCGTCGGGCCGACTTCGTGCGCCGCACCCTGGCGGCGCGGGGACTGGACGAGGCGGTCACCTGGTCGTTCATGGCGGCGGAGCGTGCCGCCCTGCTGGGACCGGTCGATCCGGAACTGCGGCTCGTCAATCCGATCAGCGCCGATCTTGATGTGATGCGGCCGTCCATCCTGGGCAATCTGCTGGCGGCCGCGGGACGCAACGCCGATCGCGGCATCCCCGACCTCGGCTTGTTCGAGATCGGGCCCGCATACCGCAATGCGACGCCGACCGGCCAGGATCTGGTGGCCTGCGGTGTCCGCACCGGTGCCGCGATCCCGCGCCATTGGGCCGTCGCGAACCGCGTCGTCGACACGTTCGATGCCAAGGCCGATGCCCTGGCCGCGCTGGAAGCCGCCGGCGGTCCCAGCGCCAATGTGCAGATTTCCGCCGATGCGCCGGATCGCTATCATCCGGGACGCTCGGGGTCGCTTCGCCTTGGGGCCACAGTGCTCGGCTGGTTCGGCGAGATCCATCCCTCGCTGCGGCTGGCACTGGGACTCAAGGGTGTCGTCGTTGGTTTCGAGATCCTGCTGAATGCCGTGCCGCAGCCACGCAAGAAGCCGGGAACCGCAAAACCGGCCCTGACGCTCTCGGCGTTCCAGCCGGTGTCCCGCGATTTCGCCTTCGTCGTCGACCGCGGTGTCGATGCCGATCGCTTGATCCGTGCGGCTCGCGGTGCCGACAAGAGCTTGATCCGCGATGTCGCGCTGTTTGACGTCTACCAGGGTCCCGGAGTCGCCGAGGGCCGGAAATCGCTGGCGATCGCGGTGACCCTGCAACCGGCCGACAAGGTGTTGACCGACGCCGATCTTGAGGCCGTATCCGGCCGGATCGTCGCCGCGGTGATCAAGGCGACGGGCGCCACCTTGCGCACCTGAGCCCCGGGAGCGCGGGCCGGCCGATCATGGCACGGCCCCCGCGACAAGGACCACCGGATCGCCGACCGACAGTCCCAGAATTGTCGCCGCGCGACCCTGGTTGGCCGCGATTTCCGCCAGGCCATTGCTGTTGGCGTACCAGAACAGCGCCCCCGGCGGCACCGCGCCAAACACCCGGGCCGGCGGCACCGCGGTCGTGCCAACACGCAGCACCGCGTCCGGCGCCACGGTCGACGCCCGCAGGCCGGTCATCGCATTGCCATAGACGTCGATATAGATGATTTCGGCCAAATCATCGGGCCAGGACGGCCGGTCGAGCGTCTCTGGCGCGATCGGCACGCCCGGGACCGCCTCCCCCCGAGCCCGGCGCGCCGCAATCGGCGCGAACAGATCACGGCCATGAAAACTGACCGATAGTTGCGCCGGCGCCCAGGTGACATGGTGCGCCATGGCCCGGGCCGCGCGGCGTACCAGCGGCGCAAACAGGCCATTGTCGGGACCGACAAAGCTGCGGCCGTCGGCCTCGACCACCACGGGACGACGTTCGGTACCGACCCCCGGATCGACCACACCGAGAACAAGGCTTCCGGGCGGCAGGGCCGGCGCATAGGCGCCCAGGAGGTACGCGGCCGGCTGAATTCGCCAGGGCGGCAGATCGGCAAACAGATCAATCACCGGGATACCAGGCGCGGCAAGCGCCAGCACGGCCCGAACCTGCCCCAGATAAGGGCCCGCGACGCCGAAATCCGTAAAGAGAAAGATCATGGGCGCCCTGTCGACACCGCCACGACCGGCTATCAGTTCAGCGTGGTTCGCATTGTCTGGAACAGTCTGTGTCATGAAGAAGCGTCCCACAGGCTCAGAAGCGGCCCATCGCTTGCCCTGAAGGCCGGCAGGTGGCGTCCCGATCAAGCCGCATCGGAAATCCGCCACGCGATATGTCCAGGAGGAACACGCCGTACGCCGGCTTGTCGAGGCGCGTCTGCACGATTTTGCCGCGCCGTTGCGCGAGGTTCTTCCGGGTCAGGACAACATCGAGTTCCTCGGTCGGGGAATCAAGCAACTCCAGCGCGCGGACGTCCGTCCCAAGCCTGCCACATCGTGCGATCGGGCCGGGCCCTTGGACCGGCCACGATGGCGCCGGTGAGGGAATGCGGTGGCCGGGACTGCAGTTCGAACGCGGTCCCATTGATGTGATCAACACGTTCTGATCGCGCCCCCTCGGCCTATCGCCGTTTCTGTCCTGCGTAAAACGCGCCCCAACGCCGCGCTCTTCACGAATAGGATGGCTTGTCCCCGCCGCAGCTTAGCCAAAGGGAACGGAATTCGACGATGCCGGCTCGGTCAATGCAAGACGATTTGCTTTCTGAGAATGCAGCCCCCTCGCCACCCCCCGTGATGGGACACGCCGACGGCCCGGCCACCGTCGCCCCCGCGATGGAGAAGAACCCACAGGCGGCGGAGAGCAACGGGTCGTCGCGGGCCGTCTTCGTCGTCGCGACCATCATGGTCGGGATCGGGGCCGGGCTCGGCGGCATGACCCTGGCCCTGGTCCTTCATCTCATCCAACATCTCGCCTATGGTTACAGCCTCGATGCCGTCATCAGTCCCGAAAGCTTTCTCCAGGGCGTGAGTGCGGCGACGCCGGTTCGCCGGGTCGCCGTTCTTGCACTGTGCGGTGCGATTGCCGGCTTTGGTTGGTTCCTGGTCTACCGCTTCGGCCGTCCGTTGGTCAGTATCCGTCGGGCGGTCGATGCTCAGACCGATCACGGCATGCCGGTTCTCTCCACCACCGTCCACGCCCTGTTGCAAATCGTTACCGTAGCGCTGGGTTCGCCGCTGGGCCGGGAGGTGGCTCCTCGTGAAATCGCCGCCACCTTCGCCGGCTGGCTGAGTTCGCGCCTCGGGCTATCGGCCGAGGACGGTCGCATCCTGGTGGCCTGCGGTGCCGGAGCGGGCCTGGCTGCCGTCTACAACGTCCCGCTGGCCGGGGCGCTCTTCACGCTGGAAGTGCTGCTGACCAGCTTCCGCCTGCCGGCCCTCATTCCCGCCGTGGCGACTTCTGTGATCGCCGCCATGGTGGCATGGATTGGACTGGGCGACGAGGCCCAGTACGAATTTCAGCACTTCGCCTTGAGTTCGTCGCTGGTCGCGTGGTCCATCGTTGCGGGACCGTTCTTTGGTTTCGGTGGTTATTGGTACGCCAGGCTGGCCGCCGCCGCCCGCCGCCGGGCTCCCCGCGATGGACGCCTTGTGCTGTGGTGCGTGGCATCGTTCGTGTTGATCGGATTACTGTCCATTCAATTTCCACAACTTTTAGGTAATGGCAAGGGCCCCACCCAGCTCGGCTTCGACAGTCATCTCGGCATCGGTCTGGCCGCCAGTTTGTTGCTTCTGAAGCTGTTCTCGACCACGGCGACCTTGTGGGCCGGGGCGGAAGGCGGACTGTTGACCCCGGGACTGACCATCGGCGCCCTCCTCGCCATCATCCTCGGCACTCTATGGAACCTCGTCTTCCCGCAAGCGCCGCCGGGCGCCTTCGCCATCGTCGGCGCCACCGCCTTTCTTGCCGCCTCAATGAAAATGCCGTTGACGGCGATCGCCCTGTTGGCCGAGTTCACGCGTGTCGATCACGATCTTCTGTTCCCGATGCTGTTCGCCGTCGCCGGGTCCATGAGTCTGTTCCACGTCATATCTCGTAAAGGTCGAGGTCTGGGTTCAACCACACCGTCGGTGATTTCGGCCCCACCCGGCGCCCAAAACCGATAAAAAGCGCAGGGGACGGCCCAACGAACCGGGTGCGGTTCGTTGGAGTCGGACCAGGAGAGTGCCAGAAGTGGTAAAGGACGGCGATCGGGATGGCGGCGGAGCTCCCCCGGGCTGCCGGTTGCCACCCGTCGTCGCATCCTCCCGGTCTTTTCGATTTCCTGACCCCAGGCTGTTCAGCCCGACCCGCTCGGGATCGGCGCGCGGGCACAGCAACGCGGACTTCGCGTCATCCCTGCCGGCAGGTCGTTCGTTAGGAATGGTCTTTAGACTATTGTCTGTATTTCGGCGCTGCAATTGCGGACTATCGTCGGTTATGACCCAATCGCATCCTCAGTCCCATCGCTTGTTGCTGGGCGCGGCCACCGGTGTGTTTGGCCTCAGCCTGCTCTACCGCCTGTTTCGCGGGGTCTCGCCGCAAGGTGGCCAGGCCGCGAACACGCTCGATCGGATCATGACCCTGGCCGAGCAAATCGATCCCGTTGCCGCCGCCGGGACTCTCTTGGCCCTCGTCGCAATCTGGGTGATTCTCCGTTCCAACCGGACGATGGCTCAGGCGCGGGTCGCTGTGCAGCAGGCTGAAACGGCGCGGCGTCATGTCACAGCCGGGCTGGAAGCCATCGATATCGGGATCGCCCTTTATGATTCCGACGATCGCCTGGTGCTTTGCAACAAACGGTATCGTGCCTTTCTCGACCTCCCGGATGTCTCTCCTCAATCGGGCACAAGTCGCGAGCCCCTGGCGAAACCCACGGCGATGTGCGACGCGGCCACGCAGCGCCACGAGACCCGCAGCGGCGACGGGCGCTGGCTGCAGGTTGACGAGCGCCCAACCAGCGCCGGGGGCCGTATCAGGGTTCTGATCGATATTACCGGTGCCAAATCGCGCGAGCAGACTTTGGCCGAAAACCAGGCGCTGTTTTCCGCGATCCTGGCCGGCATGACACAGGGCGTTTCGGTGTGGAATCGGTCGGCACAACTTGTGACGTGCAATCATCAGTTCTCGGCGTTGCTAAACATCCCGGAATCGTTGACGACGCCCGGTGTCGGCTTCCACGATGTCCTGGCGCTGCTGGATCGCTGCGGCGATGACGGCGATCCTCGTCTGGACGATGGGCTCGCCACGTGGTTTGACGCGCCGAGCCCGGGCCGCTTCAAACATAAGAGCTGCCGCGACGGCCTGGTCATCGAAACGATTGTCACGCCGATGCCTGACGGCCGCGTCCTGGCCACCCATACCGATATCACGGCATTCCGGCACACCGAAATGGCGTTGCGCGACAGCGATGAGCGGTTCCGCCAGCTTTCGGAAGCGACCCAGGGAGCGGTCCTGGTGTGCCGGCATGGCATCGTGATCGATACCAACAGCGCCGCGACGTCCCTGTTCACGCAATCCCAGGACGCACTGATCGGTCGCGATCTCACCACCCTGGTTGCCGAAAACGGCCCGGCAACAATCGTCCGAGCCCTGGTCAACGGCGCGGCCGACCAGCTCGAGGTCCTGTGCCGCAGCGGCGAGGGCGCCGATTTTCCGGCCATGGCCTCGGCAAAACTGATGCCCTTCAACGGGGCCCCGGCGAGCGTCGTCGTGCTGCGCGATATCACGGCGCAACGCCGCACCGAAGACGCCTTGCGCGAGGCACGGGACCTCTCGGAAATGTCCAATTCGGCCAAGTCCGAGTTCCTGGCGACCATGAGCCACGAGATCCGCACCCCGCTCAACGGCGTGCTGGGCATGATCGGCCTGTTGCTGGACACCAAACTGGATCCCGAGCAACGGGCCTATGCCTCGACCGGCAAGGAAGCCGGCGAGGCCCTGCTGACGATCCTCAACGACATTCTCGACGCGGCCAAGATGGACGCCGGCAAACTCAGCCTGGAAAATAACGACTTCGATCTGGTCGACGTCGTCGAGTGCGTTGCCGACCTGTTGGCGGTCCGCGCATCCACCAAAGGCATTGCCCTGGCCGTGGCGGTTCCTGCGACCGTTCCGAGCCATTTGCGCGGCGATGCCGGCCGGATCCGACAGGTTCTGCTCAATCTGGCCGGCAATGCCGTCAAATTTACCGAAAAGGGCGGCGTCGCGATTACGGTGACCCCGCTGTCGATGACGCCGGACAGCGCCACCCTGTGCTTTGATGTCACCGATACCGGAATCGGCATCCCGCTGGCGGTCCAGGGACGTCTGTTTCAGGACTTTGTCCAGGCCGACCCCATGGCCGGACGGCAATATGGCGGGACCGGCCTGGGCCTGGCGATTTCGCGCCGCCTGATCGATCTGATGGGCGGGAATCTTGGCTTCGAGAGCCACCCGGATTCGGGCAGTCGCTTCTGGTTCGTGCTTCGGTTGCAACGCCAACCCACTGCCGCACCGGACCCGGACCCGGCGCCGCTGAACCGTGTCGCCATCCTGCTGGTCGACGACAATCAAACGAACAGTACCGTCCTGACGACGCAACTCCAGTCCTGGGGTGCCACCGTGACCGCGGCCAACAACCTTGCCGATCTGTTCGGTGGTCGCATCGTCGCCGACGCGGTTGACACCGCGCGCCGCATCAAGGGCCAAACCATCGCGATCCTGGATGACGCCACGATCACGCGGAGCGGCCCGGGTGTCTCCGCCCCCGGGCTGGCCGCTTTGCTGCACGACGCGGGCGTCGAGCGGCTCATCCTGACGACCATGGTCGGTCGCGCGGTTGACTGGTCGTACTGGCAGCGGATCGGCTTCAGCGCCCAGGTCGTCAAGCCGGCGCGCCAAGCCTCGCTGCTGGCCGCAATCCGGCCCCATCGTGTCGACACCGCGCGGCAGCCCCTCAGGGTCACGGCGACGACCGGAGAGGCGACCGAATATCGCATTCTGGTCGTTGAAGACAGTCCGTCCAACCGCCTGATCGCCCTATCCCATCTGCGCAATGCCGGATACCACGTTGATGACGCGGCCGACGGTGCGCAAGCCGTGGCGGCAGCACAGCGCAATCACTACGACCTGATCCTGATGGACATTTCGATGCCGCAAATGGATGGCTTGCAAGCGGCAGCGGCGTTGCGCGCACTGCCGTCGCCGACGGGCACCGTCCCGATCATCGCGATGACCGCCAGTGCCATGCCCGACGACCGCGCCCAATGCCTGGCGGCAGGCATGAATGATTTCATCACCAAACCCTTCGATCGGAACCGAATGCTGAACACGGTGAGCCACTGGCTGCGACCAATGCCGGGTGAGGACGGGACCACGATCGACGACGGCGATCGCGCAACACCCGGTATCGGTGAAAGCCCGGTCCTCAGCGAGGAGGTTCTGGTGCTTCTGACGGAAAATGTCGACGGCGCGATCGTGCCGCGCCTGATCGAGCAGTTCGTCACCGAGGCGCGGGACCATGCCGAACGGCTGGTCGCCCTGGTTGCGGCGGTCCCTCGCGACCCGGACGCGATCGAACGCGAAGCCCACACGTTGAAGAGCAGTGCGGCGACCTTTGGCGCCCTGCAGCTTGCCGATGCCGCCATCCGGATTGAATGGTCGTGCCGCCAAGCCACCGCACCGGATCTCACCGAGCAGGCGCGACGAATCCACCGCCTGTGCCGTGCCACCGCCAGCGCCTTGCACCGACGGCCGCAGCCCCCAGGCACCGACGGCGTCGTCGCGGAACCTGCAAGTGCGGCGGAGATCTGAGCCGGGGCAATCCCCGGGCAATCCATTGATGAGGAAGCGGGTTCGGCGACCGATCCCGCGAAGTCTTTCCCGCCGGCCCCGCCCCTCCGGGCGCTTGGCTCCGCGCCCCCGGGGCGCGGTCGCCGCCGCAACCGGGACCAGCCCGCCAGGGGTCAAGATCATGGCGGGCTGGTATCACTCCAACAGGCTGATATCAACGGCCGCATCCTTGCCGTTATTGCCCCGCGCCAATTCAAAGGCGACTTTCTGGCCCTCGTTCAGCCCCCGGATGCCGGAGCGCTGCAACGCCGTGATGTGAACAAACACATCCTTTACGCCGTTTTCCGGCGCGATAAAGCCATAGCCCTTGGTGACATTGAACCATTTGACAATACCGGTCGCCATGACAGCCACTCCCTGACAGACCTGCCCGAGCGCGGAACGACAAGCCGAACTCACCGGCCCGGGCCCCGCACAATCGGCCCTGCACGCACCATGAGGATTGGCAGACGCCCGCGGGCCCCGCCAGCAAACCGTCCCGCTCGGTCTGGACGCTCGCTTGGAACTTCCTGAAGACTAGTCTCTCGCCCCAAGCGGCTCAAGTCGGGATTCGAGAACCCCCCTTTTTGGATAGTCATCCGCAAGAAGACGGCAAAAGGATTACCCCGAAGGATGAGGATCGTTGCGATTCGCTGCACCGTGACGACCAGCGTCATGCCTTATGCCAATCCGCTTTGATTGAGACCGATCAAAGCGAAGCCTCAGACGCCGGCGCGCCCATCCGGGCGCTTGGCTCCACGCCACGGGGGCGCGCGGTCGCCCGTCGCGACCGGTACCGCTCCGCCATGAGTCAAGATCATGGCGGAGCGGTGTTATACCGATGGTCGTTGGCCGCCCACCGGCCTGGGGCCGACCCGCGGTGAATGAAACTTCGCAGTGGCGCGGGCCTCCAGAGTTGCAACCTCAGTGGCTCCAAGCGGAGGTTCAGAGCGCGTGGCACTGGACCCCCGCGGTCGCGGGGGTGACGAAAATGGTGTTTGAAATGGCTGGTTAGCGAAAAGCAACGCTTATCTTAGCGCCTATGGCAGGTCGCGGTGGCGGTGGAGGGCCGATCTCCGTGCCCGCCCCTCAAGACCCTGGAACGGGGCGGCTCCTCCGCGGGAGCGGTTACACCCGGCCTTCGACTTCCCAGGCCAGCTTTTTTCGATAAATCGTCGACGGGCTTATTTCCAGCAACGATGCCGCCCGCGGAATGTTGCCATCACAGGCGGCCAGGGCCGCTTCGATCGCATCCTTTTCCACCTGCCAGAGCGGCCTGATCTGCTGGCGATCGGCGACAAGGGTCACGCGGGACGGTGCCGCAGAACCGCCGGAACCAATCGGTGCGACCGCCTGGTTGAGCGGGGCCGGCAGCATCGCTGTCGTAACCAACTCCCCATCATGCAGAACCACGATATTGCGGATCACATTTTGCAATTGACGAATATTTCCCGGCCAGGGATAGGCGCGGAAGATCTGCTCAACGGCGCCATCGAAACGAACAAAACCCTTGCGTTCTTCCGCGGCGTACTCCGTCAGGAAATGGCTTGCGATCTCGATGACATCGTCGTCCCGTTCCCGCAGTGGCGGCAAATGAATCGGAATCACGTGCAGGCGATAATAGAGATCCTCACGAAATCGGCTCTCCTCAACCTCCTTCAACGGATCACGGTTCGTTGCACAAATGATCCGGATGTCGACCTTTTCCGTTCGCGTTCCGCCGACTTTCTGTATGGTCCCTGACTGAAGAAAACGGAGCAATTTCGTCTGCAAACCCAAATCCATTTCGCAGATTTCGTCCAGAAACAAAGTTCCGCCATTCGCATTACTGGCAGCACCCTCATGATCAACGACGGCGCCGGTAAAGGCACCCTTGACGTGGCCGAAAATCTCGGACTCCATCAGGTCCTTGGGGATCGCCGCACAGTTGATCGCCACGAAGGGCCCGTTGCGTCGCGGACTCTGGCGATGGATCGCCTCGGCGCAGACCTCTTTGCCCGTGCCGGACTCGCCGGTGACGAACACCGTGGCCCGGCTGGATGCGGCGCTGTCGATGATCCGGTAAATCGCCTGCATCGCCAACGACGAACCAATATGGCCGTGATAACGGTGACGCCCCAGATCATCCTTGAAGCGATCGACGATCTGCGTGAGATGCAGACGTTCCAACGCATTGCGCACCGTAACCGCCAGTCGCTCGGCGGTGAACGGCTTGATCACAAAATCATAGGCGCCACAACGCATCGCCTCGACCGCGACATTGACCGACCCATGGGCGGTGATCACCACAACGGCAATCGGCAGCCCCTGCTCCGAGATCCATTTCAGCACCGTCATACCGTTCATGTCGGGCAGATTGAGATCCAGAAGGACAATGGGATGCGAGGTTCGTTCCAGTTCCTGCAGCGCACCGGCCGCTGTGCCCACCGTCACAACGGCGTAATTTCGCTTGCGCAGGTACTCGCCATAGACCAAAGCCAACGACTGGGTATCTTCGACGACCAGAACCGATACCTTTCCGGCCTTGTCGCCACGACCTCGGTCACCGCCTTCGATGTCGTCAAATGCGGTAAGCGCATTGCTCATCCCATTTTCCCTGCCGCATGTATTGGGGAGCAAGACCGCACCCCGCTCCCCGATGATACGCCAACGATGAGACGTTTTCAGCTTTTCTGCATCGCAGAAAACCAGTCATCACGATATACACAACCAACAGTTTTTTTCATGGGATTGGTCGAAGCAAAGACAGCCACCTGAAGTACGTGTCTTCAGGTGGCCACCATTTCTGCGGTTGGGCAACGGTTGCACGAGCGGAACAGTGCAACCGTCATCTCATCAGCGGCGCTGATCGCCGACAAGCTGCAGCAGGGAGATGAAGAGGTTGATGAAGTCGAGATACAGGCGCAACGCGCCCATGATCGCCAGCTTGCTGACCGCCTCCTGGCCCCACGCCTCGTCATAGGTTTCCTTGATCTGCTGGGTGTCCCACGCCGTCAGCCCGGTGAACACGACGACACCGATCACCGATATCGCGAACTGCAGCGCCGTCGAACCGATGAAGATGTTGACGACGCCGGCAATGACAATCCCGATCAGGCCCATGAACAGGAACGAGCCCATCCGGGTCAGATCCTGGCGCGTGGTATAGCCGTACAGGCTCGTCGCCGCGAAGGTTGCCGCGGTGATGAAGAAGACCCGCGCGATGCTGCCGCCGGTATAGACCAGGAAGATTGTCGACAGCGACAATCCCATCAGGCCGCTGAAAACCCAGAACAGCACCTGCGTCGTGCCGGGGCTGAGTGTCGCCACCCGGGCCGAAAGAAAGAACACAAAGGCAATCGGCGCCAGCATCACCACCCATTTCAGCGGGGTCGTGAACAGCGGCACATATAGCGCCGGGCTGCTCGCCACGAAGAACGCCACGAACCCGGTCAGCACCAGGCCGATCGCCATGTAGTTGTAGACCCGCAACATGAACTGGCGCAGGCCCTCGTCATAAAGAGCCTGGTCGACAACACGTCCCGGCGACGCATATCGATTGAAGGGTCCGGTAGCCATGTTTACCTCGTAATGTCCGAAGATTAGGTTCCGCTTGCGATTCATATCGTCGAATGTTCAGGCAACTTCAACATGAATCGGCGTCTGTCCGGACCGGATTGCAGCGTTGTAATCCGTCCCCGGGCTTTTGCCGAATCCGGCTTTTGTTATCCCTGCCCCCCGATAGCGGTAATCCCGGAGCGCGCTACTCGTTGCGCAACACCGAAGCCGCGGGTTGGCCCAGCGCCTGCCACGTCCCGATAAAACCACCGATCACGGTCGTCAGCGTGCAGATCACCGCCGTGGATAATACGGCCAATGGCAGGAACGTCCAATCCCATTCCATGATCTGCGTCATCACCGCCCACCCGGCCAGCGTTCCCAACAGGGCGGAAATCATCGCGGTGATGCCACCCAACAGACCATATTCGATCACGAAGATTTCGAGGATCTGGCGCCGCGTCGCCCCGACAACCTTGAGCACCACCGCATCATAGACCCGCTGGCGATGCCCCGCTGCGATCGCACCCGCCAGAACCAACGCCCCCGCCAGGAGAGTCACGCCCGCGATGATCCGCACGGCCATGCCGATTCGGCCCAACATCGCGTTGACACTGTCCAACGCATCCCTGACCCCGACAACCGTGATATTGCCAAAGCGCCGGGCGACAAGGTGCTGGATCGCCGGCTCCGCGGCGGCCGTCGCTGTGACCGTCGCCAGAAAGGTCTGGGGCGCCCCATCAAGAACCCCCGGTGAGAAAACCAGGGTGAAATTGATCCCCATCGTCTTGAAATCGATGGCGCGGACACTCGCGACCCGCGCCGTGATGACCCGACCCAGAATATTGATCCCGATCTCATCGCCGACGCCGATGCCAAAGGCCTGGGCGATCTCCTGATAGATCGAAACCAGCGGCGGGCCCTGGTAGTCCGCCGGCCACCATGCTCCTGAAATGATATGGGCATGGTCAGGCGGAGCCGCGGCATAGGTGACACCACGATCGCCCTGCAACAGCCAGGCATGGCCGCTATCGACCACGGCCTGTTCGGCCGGCCGGCCCTTCACGATCGCGATCCGGCCCCGCAAATTGGGCACGGCCCGGAGCGGCTGCGCGCCGGGAATCGCCGCGATCGCCGTTCGCAACGGGTCGAGTTGATCCGGCTGGATATCGACGAAAAAGAATGCCGGCGCCTGGTCTGGGATGGTGTCACGGAGCGCCCGATCGAAATTGCCCTCGATCAAGGCAATGGCAACCAGCACGGTCAACCCCAGGCCCAGAGAGACCACGATCGTCGCCGTCGGATTCGCAGGCCGGTGGATGTTGGCCAGGGCCAGGCGGAACGTGGCCCGACGCGGACGCCCCATGCGCCGGGCCAGCCGCGTCGCCGCGACACCAGCCAGACGGAACAACACCAGCGTGCCCATCGCCCCGAGCACGAACCAGAGCGATAGAATGTGATCGGGGCTGCTGAAGACCGCCAAACCGACAAGCGCCAGCGCCGCGAGCAAGGCGCCGGCGATGAAGCCGGCACGAGGCCGTTTCGATACCGGATCGATCCTTGTCCGAAACAATGCGGCCGGCGGAATCTCCTGCGCCCAGCCCAGGGGCCACAGCGAAAAACTGAGCGCCGTCAGCAGCCCATAACCCGCCGCCAAGACCAAGGCCCCGGGATAGATCCCCGCCTGGGTTTCAACCGGCAACAGCGCGCCAAAGGCGCTGATCACGGCGAGCGGCAGCGCCACCCCCAGTGCCAGACCGATCACAATCCCCAACGCCGCCAACACCAGCACCTGGGCCAGATTGCTGACGAACACCACCCGGCGCGGCGCACCCAGGCATTTCAGCGTCGCGATCGTCCGCAGACGCCCCTCCAGCCAGGCCTGAACCGCGTTGCCAATGCCAACGCCCCCGACCAGCAGTGCCGTCAGACCCACCAGGGTCAGAAATTGCGCCAGCCGATCGACGAAACGCTGCAACTGCGGCGTCGCCTCCGAATCATCGCGAATGTGCCAGCCGCGGTCGGGGTCACCGGCAGCAACCGCCGCACGCCAACCGGCAACATCGTGCCCTGGCGGCAAAGCCACGCGATAGGTCCAGGAGACCATGCTGCCTGGGCGCAGCAGCCCCGTCGTCGCCAATCCGGCCTCGGCGATCATCACCCGTGGCCCGAGAATGAAGCCGCCGCCACCAGCCCGATCGGGCTCGCGCTCGATCACCCCGCGGATTTCAACCACGGCATCGCCCAGCTTGACCGGGTCACCGACCGCAACCCCCAGGCGCTGCAGCAGCCCGGCATCGACGATCGCCCCCCAACGCCCCTGCCGCGACGCCAGCAATACGGGCAACGGCGTCGTATCACCATCGGCGAGGGTCAGTCGGCCCAGCAGCGGATAAGCGCTGTCGACGGCCTTCAGCTCGACCAGGGTCGCATTGTCACCGTCAACCGGGCGAGCCATCGCGCGCATTTCGACCGACTCGGAAATCCGCCCTCCCGCCCTCAGGCGCTCGCGCTGCGCCGCCGTCACCGGCTGATAGAGATTGCGGATCCAGACATCACCGCCCAGGAGCACCCGGGCGTCGCGGTGCAAAGCATCCAGAACGCCATCGGCCACGGTGCGCACGGTGGCAATCGTTGCCACTCCCAGGACCAGGCAGGCCAAAAAGACGGCGAAGCCCTTGAGGCCGCCCCGCAGCTCGCGCCGTGCCACGATCAGCGCCAGACGAAGATCCGCCATCGTCCCGCCAACCACCCCCGCGTGGCGCATCGGCATCAATCCGCCGCGACGCGGTCGGAGACCACGACCGGCATGAGTGCGACGCGGCCGTCGCGCAACGGCAGGGTCCTTTGGCATCGCGCCGCCAAGGCCGAATCATGCGTGATCAAAATCAGCGTGGTCCCCCGCCGCGCGACCAGATCGAACAGCAACCCGATCACCTGGGCGCCGCTTTCGGCGTCGAGATTGCCGGTCGGTTCGTCGGCGAGGATCAGCGCGGGTTCGCCGACCACGGCCCGGGCCAACGCGGTCCGTTGCTGTTCCCCGCCGGATAACTGCCCGGGATAATGCGCCAGACGATGGCCCAGCCCGACCAGGGACAGGGCATGACGGGCGCGCTCGAAGGCGTCATGAACCCCGGCGAACTCCAGCGGAACAGCGACATTTTCCAGCGCCGACATCGTTGGGATCAGGTGGAAAGCCTGGAACACGATCCCCACATGATCTCGGCGGAAGCGAGCCAGACCATCTTCGTCGAGCGTCGCGAGGTCCTGGCCGGCGACGCAGACACGTCCCCGGCTCGGCCGTTCCAGTCCGGCCATGATCATCATCAGCGTTGATTTACCGGAACCGGAAGGACCAACGATGCTGAGCGTCTCGCCCGCTGAGACCGTCAAGTCGATCCCGCGCAGAATTGGAACGATGCCGGCCGCGCTGGGCAATTGCAGCTCCACCCCGGCAAGCTCTACGATCGATTGAGAGCCCGCGACACGCTGGTCGGGCGGTTGATGATCGGGTTGAGGATGATGAGGCAGCAGAGACATGGTGACGCGTCTTTCCCGAACGCGGGCCGGGCACCACAGCCACGCGGTGCCCCTCGGCAGGCCATATGGCACAGGCCGGCGGCTTTTCACAGTGGTGGTTTCATGGCTGTTTGCTGCGACAGCGCTGGCCGGCATGGCCGGTGACGTCCGGGCCGCAACGGTCACGCGGCTGTTGGCCTTTGGCGACAGCCTGACCTCCGGCTATGGCCTGGCCCCGGCGGACGGATTCACGGCGCAACTTCAGATCGCGCTTCAGCAACAGGGCCTCGACGTCGAGGTCATCAACGCCGGTGTCGCCGGCGATACCACCGCCGGCGGGGTGAGCCGGCTGGACTGGAGCCTCGCCGACCATCCCGACGCCGTTCTGCTGGAACTGGGGTCCAACGACGCCTTGCGCGCCCTCGACCCGGCGGTGACCCGCGCCAATCTCGACCACCTGCTGGCGGCCCTGACCGGGCGCCACATCCCGGTGCTGCTGGCCGGGATGTATGCGCCACCCAATCTCGGCTCCGACTACGCCCAAGCCTTTAACAGCATTTTTCCTGACCTTGCCCGCAAATATGGTGTCCCGCTATACCCGTTCTTTCTGGACGGCGTCGCAACCGAACCGCACCTCAACCAGAACGACGGGCTTCACCCCAACACCGATGGCGTACGCGTCGTTGTCAGCAAAATCCTGCCCAGCGTCGTGGCCCTGGTCGGCCGCCACGATTGATCGCTTGAAGCCCGGCCCCTGTTCCCTGCGCTCGGACCTTGCCCCAATAACCTGCTGAAGAGACCGAATTGATGGAAATGCGTCGCCTTGGAACCACCAACCTGACCGTGAGCGCCATTTGCCTGGGCACCATGACCTGGGGCCGACAGAACAGCGAAGCCGAAGGTCACGCCCAAATGGACGAGGCCCTGGAGCGCGGTGTCACTTTCTGGGACACCGCGGAGATGTACGCCATCCCGCCACAAGCCGACACGTACGGCGCCACCGAACGGATCATCGGCACCTGGTTCAGACAGCATGGCGGCCGCGACCGCATCGTTCTGACCTCCAAAGTGATCGGGCGCTCGCCGGCGTTCCCCTGGGTCCGTGATGGCAAGGCCTGTCTCGACCGACGCAACATCGTCGCCGCGCTTGAGGCCAGCCTGCAGCGGCTTGGCACGGACTATATCGACCTGTACCAGATCCATTGGCCGGACCGCAGCACCAACCGTTTCGGGGTGCGGGACTACCAGATCAGCGATGACGCCGCGGCGACACCCCTGGCTGAGACCCTGGTCGCACTCGACGGCCTGGTCCGTGATGGCAAGATCCGCCATATCGGCCTGTCCAACGAGACCGCCTGGGGTACGATGAGCTTCCTGAAGCTGTCCGAGCAGATGGGCCTGACACGCATCGCCACCATTCAGAACGCCTATAGCCTGCTGAACCGAACCTTCGAGACCGCCCAGGCCGAGATCAGCCATTACGAGCAGGTCGGATTGCTGGCCTACGCGCCGCTGGCCGCCGGCACGCTGTCGGGTAAATATCTCGATGGCGCCATCCCTGCAGGAAGCCGCCGGGCGATCGATCAACGCCGCTCCCGCTACGATACCGTCAACGCCGACGCGGCGACGGCTGCCTATATCGATGTCGCGCGGCGCCATGGGCTGGAGCCGACACAGATGGCCCTGGCCTTCGTGCATCAGCAACCCTTCGTCACCGCGACGATCATCGGCGCCACCAGCCTTGCTCAACTGAAAAGCAACATCGACGCCTTTGATCTGACCCTGTCGCCCGAAGTGCTGGCGGCGATCGAGACGGTCCATCAACGTTTCCCCAACCCCTGTCCCTGAGCCGATCGCCGCAGCCTTTGGATCGGGGCCTCATGCGGAACGGCCATGATTCGCCTTTTTGTCGCGCTTGCTCTGCCTGAAGCCATCCGGGCCCACCTCGCGGGCCTGGGTGGTGGGGTCCCCGGGGCAAGTTGGACGCCACCCGACAATTTTCACCTGACCCTGCGCTTCGTCGGCGACGTCGACCAGGGTGTCGCGGCCGAGATCGATACCGCGCTGACCACGGTCGAGGCCCCGGGATGGGTTTTCTGGCTGGAAGGCGTGGGCCATTTCGGCAATGGCGCCAAACCGCGGGTCTTGTGGGCGGGGGTGCGGCCCAACCCGGCGCTGGATCACCTGCACCTCAAGATCGAGTCGGCCCTGGTCCGGGTCGGCCTCGCCCCCGAGGCGCGGCGCTACGCCCCGCATATCACGCTGGCCCGGCTCCATAATCCCGACGCCGACCGCGTCGGCCGCTTTCTCGGCGAGCGGGCACTGTTCCAGGCTGGTCCGATCGCCGCCGATCGCTTCACGCTGTTCGAAAGCTGCAATGGCCGCCACGGACCGATCTACCGGCCGCTCCAGGACTATCCTCTAACCAACCCACCGCCCGCGGTATGACCCTGGTATCGCGTTTTGTGAAAAACGGCTGTCGGTGACCGTCATTGGCAGGGGAAACGCCAACAATCCTCAAAAAACGATATCGGCGGCGGCCGCACCTCAGGGCCAGGAGAACACGGATTTCACGGATTACCGGCAGTGAAGATGTCGTTCACTGTTATATTTATTTCAACATTACTGACCATATTAAATATCAATGAGGTCACATTCCGAAATATGGCCTATCGATCGACAGGTAATTACAATTATCCGTGAAATCCGTGCCAATCCGCGAAATCCGTGTTCTCTTTCACCGGACCCATGACGAAGCACAAATGAGATTACCTGCGATCATCGAACGCCAATGGGCTGCCTTCAGAGAGGCGCCCTCCGCCAACAATCCTCAAAAATACAATATCGGCGACGGCCGCGCCTCTGGGACAAGAGAACACGGATTTCACGGATTCACGGATTATCGCCAGTGAAGATGTCTTTCACTGTCATATCTATTTCAACATTGCTAACCATATTAAATATAAATGAGGTCACATTCCGAAATATGGCCTATCGATCGACAGGTAATTACAATTATCCGTGAAATCCGTGTTCTCTTTCACCGCACCCATGACGAAGCACGAACGAGATCACCTGCGATCACCGAACACCAATAGAAAGGATGCGCTTTATCTCAAGGCTTGGCCTTCCAAAATTGAAGAGAAGACCGACCGGCAAACGGCTTGCCTTGAGATAATTCAGGACCTGAGAACTGTGCGCCTTCGTCAGCATGTCGATCGCCTTTATCTCCACGATCACCGTGTCCTGAACCACAAGATCAGCCTTGTAGAGACCGACCATCTTCCCCCGATAGTATATTTTGAACGTTTTCTCGGCAGCGCACGCCATCCCGCGAACCGCCAACTCCTCCACAAAGGCATTCTGGTAAACCGACTCCAGAAAGCCGTGACCCAACTCGTTCGCCACCGCATACCCGGCGCCGATAATTCGCTCAGTCAGCTCATCCAGGCGCGGGTCGAGATCGGCTCTCATCCTGGAAATCCCCCTGCGCACCCGCCCTTGTCATCGCCAGGAACGCCAACCCGACCGCCGCGACACGGGTCAGGCCTGCTTCGCGTCGACAATGCTGCGCCGGATCGCCCGCGTCCGGGTGAACAGGTCCTCCAGCGTGTCGCCCTCGCCGCGACGGATCGCGCGTTGCAAGGCGGTCAGGTCCTCGGTGAAGCGTTGGATCACCTCCAGAACCGCCTCGCGGTTGCTCAGAAAGATGTCGCGCCACATGACCGGGTCCGAAGCCGCGATCCGGGTGAAATCACGAAAGCCCGAGGCCGAGAACTTGATGACCTCCGAGCGCGTGTCCTCTTCAAGGTCGGTCGCGGTCCCGACAATGGTATAGGCGATCAGATGCGGCAGGTGCGAGGTGATCGCCAGCACCCGGTCGTGCCGGGCGGCATCCATGATCTCGACCATCGAGCCACAGCGCCGCCACAGTTCCGCGACCTTCTCGACCGCGACGGGATCGGTCCCCTCCGGGGGGGTCAGCAGGCACCAGCGCCCGCGAAACAGCTCGGCAAAGCCCGATTCAGGGCCGGAAAACTCGGTGCCGGCGATCGGATGCGCCGGGACGAAAGGCACACCCTCGGGCAACAGCGGCGCAACATCCTGGACCACCGCCATCTTGACCGAGCCGACATCGCTGACGATCGTACCCGGGCGCAGCACCGGCGCGATCTCCGCCGCGAGGCCCGCATAGGTTCCGACGGGGGTGCACAGCACGACCAGATCGGCATCCGCCGCGACCGAGGCCGCGTCCGCCGACGCCCGGCTGACCAGCCCCAGTTCCAACGCCTTGTCGCGACTGGCCTGGCTGCGCGCCGAACAGGTGATGTCGCGCGCCAGGCCGAACTGCTTCATCGCCCGCGCCAGTGACGACCCGATCAGCCCGATGCCGATCAGGGCGACGCGGTCGAACAACACGTCGTCGCTCATGACGGTTCGGCCAGGAACCGACCAAGAACCTCGACCACCGCGCGCATTTCGTCCTCGCGCCCGATCGTGACCCGCAGGCAGTCAGCCAGCCCATAGGCCCCCATCTGCCGGACCAGGATGCCATGGCGCTTCAGGAATTGCCGCGCCGCCTCGGCCGCCCGCGCACCGCGGTCCGGGGCATCGCCCGATCCCGGGAACCCGATCAGCACGAAATTCGTCACCGACGGATAGGCGCGCAGCCCCAGCGCCGTCACCTGGGCGCTGAACCACGCCCGCCAGGTATCGTTGTGACGCTGCGACATCGCGACAAAATCGTGATCCTCCAGCGCCGCAAGACCAGCCGCCAGGGCCGGCGCGCCGACATTGAACGGCCCGCGCACCCGGTTCAGCACGTCGGCGATCGCCGCCGGACAATAGGCCCAGCCCAGCCGCAACCCGCCCAGGGCGTAAATCTTGGAGAAGGTTCGGGTCATGACCACATTGTCATGGGCCTCGACCAGGGCGATCCCCGGCTCGTAATCCGGCCGGTCGACATATTCGGCATAGGCCGCGTCGATCACCAGCAGGACATCGCCGGGCAGACCGGCATGCAGGCGCGCCATCTCCGCCGCCGGCAGATAGCTGCCGGTCGGATTGTTGGGATTGGCCAGAAACACGATCCGCGTCCGGTCCGTGACCTGCGCCAGGATCGCGTCGACATCGGTCGTCAGGTCATGCTCCGGGGCCGCCATCGGCGTCGCCCCGACGGTGTGCGCCGCGATCGGATACATCAGGAAGCCATGGGCACTATGCAGCACCTCGTCGCCCGGCCCGGCATAGGCGCGGCACAGCAGGCCGATCAGCTCATCCGAACCACAGCCGACGACGATCCGCTGGGCATCAAGGCCCCATTTCCGCCCCAACGCGGTGCGCAGACGGGTCGCGCCGCCGTCGGGATAGCGGTGGATGGCCTCGGCATCACGGGTATAAGCGGCCACGGCATGCGGGCTGGGCCCGTGAGCCCCTTCGTTCGAGGCCAGCCGGATCAAACGGTTGACACCCGGTGCGGAGGATTCGCCACCGATATAGGGGGCGATGTCGAGAATGCCCGGACGGGGCGCCGGAGCTGCCATGGACCTGCTCTTGAATAATCCGAGGGAAGGTGCGGAGGACGCGCCGGCGACACCGGTCGCCGACTATGACTTTCGGGGGTCCTTGGTCATTGCAATCGGAACGGCGTAGCCCCCGATTGGAATCAAATACTGCAACAGATCACCGGTCCGCTGGCGCAGCCGGGCGAGATCGGGACTGCCCGCGTCGATATAGTCGGCGACCTCGACCAGATGCAAAGAGCGGCCGCCGCGTTCCGCGATCATCGGACTGCGGAACGCCACCGGTTTCATCCCGGCGCCCTCCAGCGCGTCCTTGAGCCGGCCACGGCTCATATCCTGCGACAGCTCGATCGCCAGCAGGGTCCGGTCATCGCCGGTCGGGTCATGCCCCTGCCTGCTTAGCGCCAGCGCATCGCGATCATCGCCCCGGGCATTGCCCCGGCCGCAAAAGGGCAACCGGGCGGTCACCCGCGGCACCTTGCCATCGTCGCCCATCAGCGCCGGCCACCAGGGCTCGCCATCATCATCCTCGGGACAGGGCACCACGGCCACGGTGGCGGTCCCTTCGGCCACGGCACGCACCGCCGCGATCGCGGTGTTGACGGCGAACATCGGCACCTGGCTGCCATAGTGGTCGCGGGCGATATCCCAGAAGCCACGGCGATCCTCAGGCGCATAGACGGCAACGGCCAACGGGCCCTGCAGCCAGTTCAGGCCCGACACCATCTCGCGCCACATCCGCGCCAGCACCGGCACCGGAAAATTGCCGTGATGGCGCGCGATCAGGCGGCGCATGATCATGGCCTCCCGGCCCGGGCGCACGAGGCCCCCGCCCGCGGCGATGTGGCCGGCCGCTTCGACAAGCTGACAGCGCCTCATCAACAGGTCATGAACGGCGTCGTCGACGGAATCGATCTCGAGCCGAATTTCATTGAGTGTGGGACTGGTCGTTGACATCTCTATGGGGTCAGGGCCTGGGAAAGCCGGATAGTAGTAAGCTGGGGTCGCCGCAAAATCAAAGAAAACGTTGACACCCCTCGAGGACGATCCCTACCTATCCGGTCCTGCCCTCCGTGATGGTTGCGCGCGCATCATGTCTGCTGTCCCGTCCTTTCCCCGATCATCAGCCGCCGACAGCCCGACCGTGCCGGGTGAGCGGGTGATGCTCGGCCAGGACCCGCCCATGCCGCTGGATTGCGGCGCCGCCCTGGGCCCGTTCACCATGGCCTATCGCACCTATGGCACGCTGAACGCCGACCGCTCCAATGCGATCCTGATCTGTCACGCCCTGACCGGCGACCAGTTCGTGATCGACCGGCATCCGATCACCGGCAAGCCGGGCTGGTGGTCGATACTGGTCGGGCCGGGTCTGCCGGTCGACACCAACCGCTATTTCGTGATCTGCAGCAACGTGATCGGCGGCTGCATGGGCACCACCGGCCCCCAGGACATCGATCCGGCGACCGGTTCGCCCTACGGCCTGAACTTTCCCGTGATCACGATCCCCGACATGGTCCGGGCCCAGAAACTGCTGATCGACCATCTGGGCATCGACAAGCTGTTCTGCGTCATCGGCGGCTCGATGGGCGGCATGCAGGTGCTGGAATGGGCCTCGCGCTATCCCGAGCATGTGTTCTCCTGCATGCCGATCGCGACCGCGGCCCGCCATTCCGCCCAGAATATCGCTTTCAACGAGGTCGGGCGCCAGGCGATCATGGCCGATCCCGACTGGTGCGGCGGCGCGTATCAGATCCTCGACAAGCGGCCGCACGCCGGCCTCGCCGTGGCGCGCATGGCCGCCCATATCACCTATCTGTCGGAAACCGCGCTGCACCGCAAATTCGGCCGCTCGCTGCAGGACCGCAAGGGCATCACCTACGGCTTCGACGCCGAATTCCAGGTCGAAAGCTATCTGCGCCACCAGGGCATCACCTTTGTCGACCGGTTCGACGCCAACTCCTACCTCTATATCAGCCGGGCGATGGACTATTTCGACCTGGCCGCGGACCATGGCGGCGTGCTGGCCAATGCCTTCCGGGTCAACGGCCAGGGCACGCCGGTGCGGTTCTGCCTGGTCAGCTTTTCCAGCGACTGGCTGTTTCCGTCGCGCGAATCGCGGGCGATCGTGCATGCGCTCAATGCCGCCGCGGCCAATGTCAGTTTCGTCGAGGTCGAAACCGACAAGGGCCACGACGCCTTCCTGCTCGACGAGCCCAATTTCCATCAGGTGGCCCACGGCTTCCTGGAGGGCTGTGCCGAGCATCGCGGCCTGACGCCGCCGCGGGGACCGCGATGATGCCACGGGACCGGGGCGCCGCCCTGGCGCCGGCACCGCTGCGCCACGGTGCGCCGCTGCGCATCGACCTGAAGCTGGTTGCCGACATGATCGCGCCGGGCAGCCGGGTGCTGGATATCGGCTGCGGCGACGGTACGCTGCTCGGCTATCTGGCCGATGCCAAGCGGGTCGACGGCCGCGGCATCGAGCTGTCGATGGACGGGGTCCATGCCTGCGTCAGCCAGGGCCTGTCGGTGATCCAGGGCGACGCCGACACCGATCTGGTCAATTATCCGACGCACGCCTTCGACTACGCGGTGCTGGGCCAAACCCTGCAGGCAACCCGCAACCCGCGCCAAGTGCTGCAACATCTGGTGCGGATCGGCCGCCATGCTGTGGTGTCGTTCCCGAATTTCGGCTATTGGCGGGTGCGGCTGGCGCTGGGCGTGCGCGGCACGATGCCGGTGACCGACCATCTGGGCTTCGCCTGGTGGGAAACGCCCAACATCCATTTCTGCACCATCAGCGATTTCGACCATCTGTGCCGGGACAACGGCATCATCATCGAACACCGGGTGATCCTGGGCCGACGCTCGGAATCGACGGCCTGGACCTCGCGGCTGCACCCCAATCTGTTTGGCGAACAGGCGATCTTCCTGCTGCGCCACGCCTGAGCCGCGCCGCCATCACTATGGGCTGGTGTGGCGGCGCACCGGCAAAGGCGCGGGACCGGCCACCGCAGCCTTGCTGTCCGGCTTGAGGGGATAGGGGCGAATCAAGGCGTCGGCGGGGATGTTCCACTCGCGATGAAGCTTCCAGACCTGTTCGAGGGTGAGATGCCGCCGGCGGTTCATCACTTCAGAGGCGCGCGACCTCGACCCGAGCACCCGGGCCAAATCCTGTTGCGTCAGACCACGCGTGTCCATGCGTTCCCGCAGCGCGTCAGGGGCGTCGGGAGCGTCAATAGCCCAATGCCGCGCCTCGTAGTCGCCGATAACCAGGGCCAACAAGTCGAAACGATCCGCGTCACGCGTGCCGGGTTCAGGCTCATGGTCAAAGTATTTCTCGATCTCAGCCAAGGCCGACTCATAGTCGGCCTCACCCTTCAACGGTCTGATATCCATCATCACTTCACCACCGTAGCGTCAATAGCCTCGTACTCCCGATGAGTCCCGACGAACTTGACCAGAACCCGCCCGAACTTGTATGCCACATGAACGACGAGCCGGTATTTGTTGCCGCCGATATCGAAGATGACCCGGCTATCGGCAACGAAGTCGACCGTACTGCCAAATTCGGCTTTCACGTCATCGGGTCCCGTCCAATCGGCCGCCCTTACGCGACTGTACCAAACCCGCAACGGTATTTCGGCTTGGGGGTAGCGGTCCCAAAACTGCCGAAGGGTGCGAAGGGCGATGATCTGCATACCCTCTTTATAGCAAATTCCATATTTGGGAACAAGTTTGGCGTTCCACGGTTGGGAACATCGCTCCGAAGTCCATCAAGGATCCCGATGCGATGGCAGGGTCACCGCGTCGGCACGGCGGATTGCTGCGACGTTGTTCCGATCATCGATCGGCAGGAACGCGGTGAAGGCCCGAAAAAACAAGGTTCCGGAAATTTGATATGCCGATCAGGTAACAAAAGATGAATGCAAGTTCATCCCCGCACGCGCAGGGAACACGCCCATCGAGCGCGATCCGCGGCACCGGCCGGCGGTTCATCCCCGCACGCGCGGGGAACACAATAAAACGACTGCTCCGTGATCAGCGCGGAACGGTTCATCCCCGCACGCGCGGGGAACACCGCGAAGAAGTTCTGATAGGCGCGATCCAGGTCGGTTCATCCCCGCACGCGCGGGGAACACGCTCGATCACGCACTGGAAGTCAGCCGCGAAACGGTTCATCCCCGCACGCGCGGGGAACACTCTTCCTGGAAGTCATTATTCAACAAGCATAATTTTCCTGTCAAAGAATCCACCGATTTCAACGGCGTTTTTCGAACCGGTCAGCGGCCGCGCCGACGCGGCGGTTCGGGGGGTGGCAGGGCGGCAGGAAGGGCGGCCTCGGGCCCGAACGAGACCAGGCGCAGCCCGTCCAGATCCACCGGAACCCGGCGATTCTTGCCGCAGGTGTCGAACTGAAAGCCGGCATCATTGGGTGCGGGCCAGGCGATCACCGCATTGCCGTCCTCGATCGCGCCACAGACCTGGCCCCAGATCATCTCGCGGATCTGGCGGCCATAGCTGCCGATATAGACCCCGGCCCTGACCTCAAGCAGCCAGACCGCGAGCCGGCCCCGCAGCCGCGGCGGGGCGTTTTCAACCACGATGACCAGCATCACCACTCTCCGCCGGTCCGTCGAACGCCACCGGCATGGCTTCCGGTGGCGCCTCGGGCAGGTCCAATCCGCCCGCGGCCAGGACCTCCTCGATCAGAGGAATCAGCCGGGCTAACAGATTGGTGCGGCGAAACACGTCGCGGCAGCGGCGGCGCACCGCGGCAACCGGATCATTGACCGGTTCGCCGTCCAGCGCCCGGCCCTGCTGCACCGCGGCGGCAATCCGGAATGCCTCGGGCACCACGGTCTCAAATTTCAGGATATCGGCAATGTCATAAACGAAGCTCTGCGGCTTGCCGCTGTGCAGGAAGCCGATCGCCGGCGCATAGCCCGCGGCCAGGATCGCCGCCTCGGTCACGCCATAGAGCGCCGCGGTTGCCGCCGACAGGCAGCGGTTGACCAGATCGGCGCTGGACCATTTCCTGCGGATCGTAATTCCGGCCGTCCCACGCCACCGCGTGGCGCTGCGCCAGCAGCTTGTAGGTTTCGCGCACCCGGACGCCCTCGATGCCGCGCAACTGATCGACCGAGCGGCGTTCCGGCGGTTCCTCGCGGAAGCGCAGCGCGTACATCTTGCGCACCACCCGCAGGCGCAAGTCATCATCGAGCGCGAGACGGGCCTGAAGCAGCAGGCGGTCGGCGCGGGCGCCGCCGGGCTGGCCGGCGGCATAGAGCCGGACGCCGGCCTCGCCAACCCAGATCAGCAGGGTCCCGGCGCGCGCCGCCAGCGCCACCGCGGCGTGACTGACCCTTGTGCCCGGCTCCAGCATCAGGCAGGCCAGCCCGCCGATGGGAATGTGGGTCCGGATGCCGTTCTCGTCGACGACGACGAAGGCCCCGTCCAGCATATCGACCTGGCCGCGGCCGATGAAGAGGATCGAGGACCGTTCGCGAATCGGGATCGGCCGGGGTGGCGGCAGCCCCGGTATCGGCCGCTCGTTCACAATGCGGCCCGCCGAATCAGCATCAGGCCACAACCGAACGCCCGGGCACGGCCGAAGCCCTGGGCCAGCCGCAGCAAAAACGCCGCCGGATCGGTGACTTCCAGAACGCCGCTGAGATCGAGAACGCCGAACACCGCCGGTCTGCCGCCGGCACGCGGGATCGAAACGCTGTCATAGCCATCCACCGCTTCATCGCCCCGGGGGGTAAAGCCATGCCCCTGGCCCTGGCGGGCCAGCCAGGCCCGACCGGCGCTAACAATCAGCGCCGGCCGCGCCGCCGCCCGATCCTCGGCCGGAAGCCGGTGGAGCAGATCCATCACGACGTCATGGCGCTTGCCGCGCTGGCCCCGCGCGGACGGGGCCGCGACGATGACCGGATTGGCCCGCAGGGTGAAGCCGAGCCGATCGCCCGGCGCCAGCAACGGGGCGAAGGGCTGGGACTCCAGCTCGAACAGCCGGTGCGGATCCTCCGGGGGCCGGGCCGACAGCACCATGAAATGGCCCGGCCGTTCCTCGCGCCACAGGAAGTCGCGCGTGCGCTCCGCGCTGTCGGCAAACAGCGCCCACACCAGGCGATGCGACGCCACGACCCGATCGGCCGGATTCTCCGGCACCAGCAGGCGGGCCAGGGCGGTCGCCGGCGCATCGCGGCGCAGATGCGCCCGCGTCAGGAACAGCCCGGTCATGGCTGTGCCGCGGCCAGGACCGCCTCCGCCCGCAAATCAAACTGCCAGCGCCGCCGCGACCGGGGCTGATCGCGGCGGAATTCGGTGCGCCGGTGACGCGGCCCGGTGGCGGCCGGGTCATCGGCGTCCAGCACGATGATGGTTGCCGTCGGCGCATCCGCCAGCGCATCGCGCAACAGCCATCCGCCCGGTTCCCGGAGCACGGTCTCGGGCCCGCTGCGGTGGCGCGCCTCCAGCGCCGCCGGGGCGTCCGCGGCGCTTTCGATCACGGGGCCCAGCGGCAGGCCGAGCGGACAGGATTTGCGCCCGAGATAGGGCACGAAAACCGGGCGGCGCATCGCCGCGGCCAGCGCCTCCAGCGTCCAGCGCGGCGCGTCGTCGCGCGGCCACAGCGCGCCGAGATGCCAGGCGCCGCTGCGATAATCGCGCCGGGTCAGAATGGTGTTCAGCCGGGGTTCGGCCAGCTCCGCCGCCCGGGTTGCAAAACGGCGCCCCTTGCGGGTCGAGGGCACCTGGGTGGTATGGAAGTCGGCCAGCAGCCGGCCCGGCGCATGGCACAGCAGGGCCAGCGAATAGCCGGTCGCCAGGGCCGCCTGGGCCTCGTCGTCGTCGCGATCCAGCCCCAGGCAGGCGCCCACCAGACCCAGAACCGCGGACCGGGCCGGCCGGTCCCAGCCTGTGCGCAGTTCACCGACCGCGATCGCCCCGAACGAGGCCAGCGGCGCCACCAGCCCGAAGGTCAGAAAGCGGGTCATGGCGTCGCCTGCGCGAAGAAGGCGACGATCTCGGCCAGGGTGCCGCTGCCGCCGACCGTCATTTCGGCACGATCGGTGGCCTCCAGATTATAGGCCTTGTCGATCGCCTTGCGGAACTTGCACAAGCTTTCGATCGAGGCCTCCATCAGGTCAAGGCCGGTAACCGGGCGTGCAAACGCGCCGGCCAGGGTTCGGGGCTGCTGATCGCCGCGTTCGGCCAGGATATAGCCGGCGCGGCCATGGGCGGCGAAGCTGTTCTGCTTGCCGCCGGGGGCCGTCGTCGCCGCGGCCTGGGCCAGGGCGCCCAGGGCGGCGCCGGCCAGCGCGCTGTCACCGTCGAGATTGCGCACCAGCAGCGCCCGGTCAACGCAGAGATAGAGATAGAACACGCCGGAGCCAAACGCCGCCTCGCCCAGGAAACCGGCGCCGGCGTCCTCGGCCGGCTTCTTCAGATCGTCGACCGCGGTGTAGTAGTCATCCTCGACCATCACCTTGTGGGTGGTGATGGCGTGCGCGACCTGGGCGGCGGCCTCGCGATTATAGCCCGGGTCGTCGGCCAGCATCCGACCGAACAGGGCAATATCGGCGGCGCTGTCGGCGGTGCGCAACAGACCGGCGGCCTTGGCATCGATCTTCTCCCCGGCCAGGGCACGATCGGCGAGCGCCAGGGCGGCCTGGCGCTCCTCGGGGGCGATGAAGGCCAGTTGCTCGATCCGGGCCGGGTTGGGATCCTTGGCATCCTTGACCTTGCCGAACACGCCGGCGATGTCGCGCGCCACGGCGATGGCCGGGGCCTCGGCCATGCCGCCGACGCGCAGATGCGCCAGAATGTCGTCGCCCAACCGCTGGGTGCGTGCCCCGATATGACCTTCCAGCGCCGCAGCGAAGGCGTCGGAGGTGCGCCAGGCCCGCTTCAGCGCCTGGGATGACAGGCGCAGCCGTGTGGCGCCGCCGACCACGGCGGTCTTGGGCCGGCCCGTGTCGTCGCGGTTCATGTTGGCGGGCGGGAAGAAGGTCAGCAGATGCAGTTGCAGAAAGCGGCTCATGCGGCGGTTTCCTCGGTGTCGGCGGTGCGGGTGGGCTGCCCGGCATTCCAATAGTCGTAGACCCAGCGGCGCTGGCGTTCCTCGTCCCAGCACAACAGGGCGGTGGCGAGGTCGAAGAGGTTGAGCGTGCCGTCGGCCAGCGCGATCAGGCGGCGAAACGCGGTCAGTCTTTCGTCCGGGGTGTCAGCCGCCATCAGGTGGCGAAAGCGCAGCGGCTTCAGCAGCGCCGTCGCCGGATCATCGGTGTTGTCAGGACCGATGCGGCGGGCGATCAACGTCGCCCCGGGGTCATCGCGCCGCACATGGGCCAGCAGGGCGGCCGCGAGGCCGACGGTGGGGAGGTCGTCGGGGTCGGCGCCGCCGCAGCAACGAAACAGGGCGATCGTGGCGGGATCCTGCATCGCCTCGGCGATCGTGGCGCACCGGCGCAGCCGGGCCAGGGCGGCACGGTCGCCCTTGCGGCTGTGGTCAGGATCTGGTTGAAGCGCGCGCCACCAGGCCACGGCTTTGGCGGGTTGCAGCCGGCTCATCCTGTCGTCCCCTTCTTCTTCGCGGTTTTCTTGGCGGTGCGGGGCTCGGCCGGCGGCAGGCCCAGGCTGCTGAACAGGGTGGCGCCCGCGGGCCCATAGCCGGCCAGGGCGATGGCCAGATGGCGGCGCGCCGTGCCGATGCGCCGCGCCGCGCTTTCGCCGCAATCGGCCGACAGCGGGGCGACCTCATCGAACAGCGCCAGGGCGATGGCGCGCAGAGGACGCAACCAATCCGCCCGGCCGTCATCGGGCCCGGGGCCGGGATCCCGGGCCGCGGCTTCGAGAGCGGCGAAGAACCGGACCTCCGTCTGTTGCCACAGCCGTTCCCGCACCGCGTTCAACAAGGCGGCGTCGAGCTTCACCGTGGCGCCGGCACTGAACAGGGCCTGGCGCACCGCGGACCGGAGCAGGTTTGCCACCTGATCGGTACCGGTCACCAGATCCTGAGCCAACCGGTCGAGCCGCTGCTGCCGCTCGCGGTTCGCCGCCGCGGGCAGCGGCATTTCGCTTTCGACGAAGCCGCGGGCCTTCATATTGTCCATATCGAAGCCGGCCGCGATCAGCCGGGCCGGACGCGCGACCGTGCCGCCACGGCGCCCGGTCCAGACGGCGACGGTGGCGGCGGGCACGCGCAGCCCGTCCGCACTGGCCAGGACCAAACCGAGCCAATGGCGATAGCCGATGCCGCCGGGCTGCGGGTGGACCGCGAGCAGCTCGGTACCGGGTTTTTGCCGGTAATGCGGGGTCAGCGGATGGTGGCCACCCCAAAGCGCGTAATTCGGCCCACGCGGCCGCTGGCGCCACGAGACCACCGCGACATCGTCCGCCGCGCCGGTCAGGTCGCAGGCCTGCGGAGTCGCCGAGGCCGCGAAATCCAGCCGGATGCGCCGCGGCATGCCCCACCAGCATTGCCGCGGATCGGCGCTTTGTGGCGTGACCACGGCCGCGCCCTCGGAGGTCAGTGTGGGCGCCAGCCAGGGGAAGACAAGGTCCAGCCCGTCCCGGTGCGGCGCCGGGATCCCGACCGGGACATTGGCCCAGAGCGTCTGCCACAGCGCCGGACCCGGGTCGTCGGCGCGCTCGGCGCCGGGCACCACCAGGGTGACCAGCGGCCCGCCGCCGCGCAGCCCGGTGCGGTTTCCCGCACCGCCGGCCGGGGCCCAGGACTGAAAAGTGTAAAGCGCGATCGCGGCGGTCGCCCGGGACAGCCGGGTGACGCGGCCGCGGTGGACCAGCAGGTCGGTGTTCTTGGTCGTGGTGGAATCGCCCGGCGCCTCGATCAGCAGGCGCTCTATCGCCTCGGCACTCGATTCGAGGTCTTCGCGGTCCTGCAAGAACCGCGGACCATCGCCATCAAGGGCAAAAGCAGACACCAACGGCGCGAAGGCCTGGTCGAGCCGGTCCGGATCGGGCGGCTCGTCCCAGAGGTCGAGCCAGTCATCGCCATCGCCGGGGGGTAGCGCGGTCGCCAAAAGCCCGATCAGCAGTTCCAGGGTGGCGATGCGAAAATCCGGGCGAGGCCAATCGATCGCGATCACCGGATCCTCGTCGAGAGCTTCGGTGATCTGAGCGGGGCGGATCACGCACCGCCCGGTGTGCCGGCGTATCACCGGCAACCAGGGATCGATCAGCAAATTGAGCACAAAGAACCCCGCAACCCGGCGCCGTAGACCCGGGTGTTGAATCTGTGTGCGGACGATATTATTGTTCGTCCGCACACGTCAATTCAGGAGCAGGCTTCTGACACCGGCGGTCTGTGGCGTGTTGCCGTCACGCTCGCTCCTCTCAAAAATTGAACCGCGGTTGACGCTGCAGGGCTGTACCGGTCGCCGTCCCGCGTCAGCAGGGCCAGAATTACCGGGCGTGCGGAACCGAATCACCGGGGTTTTCCGGTTCGCGGATGATCTTCCGGGCCTCCCTGTCGGCGACCGAGACCAATCCGCTATTCAAGCTCAGGCCGCCGACGGCGGCCGCGATCGTCCACCGTCGATGGGCATCGGCCGGCGGTCGCGCTTTCAGGAAACCAGATGACGGCGAAACCAGTCGGCCAACGCGGTTTCGCTGATCTCGCCCACGGCCACAGCCACCATCGTCGTCACCGCATTCTGCCGGTCGCATCCGAAACGGCAGCCATTGTCGGCCAGAAACAGGCGGGCCACGACCCAGGCCGTGCGTTTGTTGCCATCCGCAAAGCCATGGCTCCGGGCCAGGCCAAAGGCGTAAGCGGCGGCCAGATCAGCGGCGTCAACATCCTGATAAGCGGCGCGATTTTGCGGGCGCGCCAGAGCCGACTCGATGGCGCCGCGATCGCGAATGCCGTCAAGCCCCCCATGCTCGGCCAATTGACGATCATGAAGCGCAAAGACCAGATCCGGACCGATCCAGCGCCAGTCCGTCACTTCGCCAGCGCCCGCAGAATATCCCGGTCTTCGTGCATGATCGCCTCGGCCAAGGCCATCTGACGCTCGAAGTCGGGATCATAGGGCGTGAGACGGTACCCACCGTCCGGGGCCTCCGTCAGGTAGAGCGTATCACCCTTTTGCACCTTGAGACGGGCCATGGCTTCCTTGGTCAGGATGAACCCGGCCGAGGCCCCGACCGTGGTAACCTTGAAGGTCAGCATCGTACGCACTCCATCTATATAATGATCATTATATAGCGAAGTCGGAAAGGGTTCAAGCGTCCACCGGCCGCGGCCAGGACAGGCCGGTGTGTCCGTCGTAGCGGGCCGCGATCGCCGCTCCTGACGCCCTGTTTGCATCGAGGCGATAGGCGTCCCCATCCGGCGTCAACACAGCCAGGATGACAAACGGCGATTGCCGCTCCCACCGGCCCCAGCCCGCCCTCGCCCTGTCCGCCGCCGCCTGCAAGCCCGCCGGCACCGGACAGGACGCGATCCGGAAATGGGCCACCGCGACCTCCGACAGCGCCCAGGCCCGCGCCGGATCCTCATCCGTGGCATAGGGCACGATCGCCCCCTCGCGCAGCACGGCGAGACGCAGCGTGACGTGGGGGCGATCCTCGATCCGCGTCGGTGTCCTGGTCTCGGAATTCCAGGTTCCTTTCCGGTCGGCGTAACCATCGCCGAGTTCCAACACATTCTGCGCGGCCAGGCCGATCAGCCCCAGCTCCTTCCCGTAGGCACCATCGTCGGATGAGGCCAACGCCGGGGGCACCGCGCCCGGTGCATCACGATCGGCCGCCGCTTCGATGATCAGGCGCATGTCGTCCGGCGTGACCAGGGCGCCGCGGCCGAAGATCGCCCGCGCCGAGCGCCACAGCAGGGCGTGATCGCGATGAACCCAGCCGGTTCCCGGCAGCACCGCCCGGATCCAATCCGCGGCCGGGGCGTCGACCGGGGCCGGCGAAATCACCAGCAATTCCGGGCCTGTCAAGCCGCGCCGGTCGTCGCGCTGATGGCGCCACAGGCGGCCGGCACGCTGGATCAGCAGATCGGCCGGCGCCAGGTCGGTCACCATCACGTCGAAATCGAGGTCCAGGCTCTGCTCAACGACCGGGGTGGCGACAAGGACGCGATTGCGCATCGCCGTGGTGCTGTCGCGGCCGAACAGGCGCAGCACCTCTTGCTCGATCCTCAGCCGGTCCGCCATGGCGAAGCGCGCGTGAAACAGCAGGGGTTCGATGTTCTGCGCCCGGAGCAGCGCCACCGCGTCGATCGCGTCATCCACGGTATTGCGGATCCACACCGTGGCGGCACCGGCGCTGGCGGCCGCAACGATGCGCCCGACCGCCGCCGCCGCATCGGGCAGCCGCGTGACCGTGACGCGCCGGCCCGACTTGTCACGGGGCGCGCACGGGGTTTCGCGCGGCGCGTCGGCGCCGGTGATCGTGGCCAGCGGATAGTCGGTCCGGACCAAAACGCTGGCGGGCCGGCCCAGCCCGTCGCGGAAGGCGTCAACCAACTGCTGGCGCAACGCCTGCGGCAGCGTTGCCGAAAGCAGGATCGCCGAACCGCCCAGCGCGGCCTGGAACCGCAGCAGGGTCGCCAGGACCTCGCGCATATAGGGATCGAAGGCGTGGACCTCGTCCACAACCAGAACCTTTCCCGTGATCCCCTGAAGCCGCAACGCGGCGTGACGCACCCCCAGCAAGGCCTGATCCAGCGTTCCGACGCCGACCTGGGCCAGCAGAGCGCGACGCGAATCCGCCGCCAGCCAGGAGGCGCAATGCGACTCGGCGGGTTCATCGGCCGGATCCCCGGTGGCAGCAGGCGTCGGCTCCGGCCGCGATGCCCCCGCCCCCGCGATCGCCGCGGCAAATCGCGGATCCAGGGCCGCGCGCCCATGGGCCAGGGCCAACGAGGGGCGGGCATCGGCGGCGAACAGGGCACGATATGAATCCGACAGCCGGCCGAACATCGCGCTGGCTGTCGCCATCGTGGGCAGCGCGAAATAGATGCCGTCCGCGCGTCCCGCGGCCAGCAGGCGATGGGCCAGGGTCAGGGCCGCCTCGGTCTTGCCGCTGCCGGTCAGGTCCTCGATCACCGCCAGCGTCGGTCCCGCGGGCAGGGGCTCGGTTTCCGCCCACACCTGGATCGGCGTCGGCTGCGCAATGTTCGGAAACAGGCCGCGGATCCCGGCAAAGGGCGCGGGCGCCGCAACGGTGAGCCCCGCTTCGGCCAGGGCCGCCGCCGCCCGTGGCAGCGCGTGGCCCCGGAAGTAAGCCCCGGGATCGTCGACGGCCGATGCCGGGACATAGGGAAACCAGTCGGCCAGCGCCCAGGACAGCAGCACGACCTCGCGTTCCCGCACCCCGCCGGTCCAGGACGGCGGCTGAAACAGGGTGCGCATCGCCGCGATATGCCGGGTCGCCGCGGCGATGCAACCGCCGCAGACCACCGTGTCGGGCAGGCCCGGATAGACCGGGTCGGCGGGCGGGCGGCCATGATGTCCCGCCAACGCCCGCCACAGCAGAGACCGCTTGCCATAGTCCCAGCCCCGTGCGCCACGGGTGCCCGGCGGCAGCAGATCGTTCAGGTGATCGGCCAGGACGGTGCTCAAAAGCTGGACGCCGGCAAAATCATGCCGGGGACCCTGCGGCACCGTGTTGGCAAGATAGGGCCCCAGGACCGCCGCGGGCCAGGCCGCCGGGACCTTGGCCTGGAACGGCCGCGAGAATTTGCCGATATCGTGCAGCGAGACCAGGAACCCCAGCAGGCGCGGATCCAGCCCGGGCAGCCGTCGCGACAGCAGGACCGCGACCGCGGCGACATCCATCGAATGGGCGGACAGGGGATGAACCTCCGTCCCGCCCTCGGGCTCAGGGTGCGCCTTGCCCCAAAACAGGGTGCTCCCGGACGCGGATCGCGATGTCGGCATGTGATTTCTCCCCGGATCTTGCCATGCCCGGATGACCCGCATCTTCTTCCGGCCTGGTCCCACTGTCACGATCAATCCCCCGGGGACCGCGGTGCTGGTGCGGCCGGCCGCCACGGGGTAGATTGATGACAACACCCCCGGAACATACCGGTTGCCCGCGTGCGCGGCCCGGCCTGCAAGAGCAAGGAAGCGATGACCGACACCAAGAGCGACCCCGGATCCAACGTCGATCCCAAGCTGCTGGAGATCCTGGTCTGTCCCCTGACCAAGGGTCCGCTGCGCTATGATCCGGCGGCCGGGGAGCTGATCAGCGACCGGGCCGGGCTGGCCTATCCGATCCGTGACGGCATCCCGATCATGCTGGTCGATGAGGCAAGGCCGCTCGACAGCGATCCCATCACCGACGCCCTCCCGCCCCGCTAACACCGATGGTCACGCCGATGTTCACCCCGGCAGTCCGCGCCACCACGATCAAGCTGAAACGCGAAGAGCGGGTTCTTGAGGTCGCCTTTACCGACGGCACCGCCTGCCGCCTGCCCGCGGAGTTGCTGCGCGTCGAAAGCCCGTCGGCCGAAGTTCAGGGCCACAGCCCCAGCCAGAAACAGATCGTCGCCGGAAAATCCCAGGTCGGGATCACGACGATCGAAGCCGTGGGCAATTATGCCATCCGGCTCCTCTTCGACGACGGCCATGACAGCGGTATTTTCACCTGGACCTATCTCCACCAGCTCGGCCACAATCATGAGCGAATTTGGGCCGACTATCTCGCCAATCTGGCACGGCAGGGACTGAGCCGCTGATCCTGCCCCGCCCGGCGCGATTTGCCTTGGCAAGTCGCATCGGGCGGGGCAGGATCCGGCCTATGGTGGATACTGTTATTGCCGCCCGCGGGGCGGTTATGGACTTGCTGGAATCGGTGCTGCGCCACCGGATTCCCCTTGATGATGCGTTTGATGCCCATCGGGCGCTGGCACTGCTGGAAACGCGGGATCGCGGCTTTGCGCGCCTGCTGGCGGCGACGGTGTTGCGCCGGCTGGGACAGATCGACGCCGTCATCACCACGTGCCTGGCGCGGCCGGACCGGCCCAAGGCCGGGGTGCTGGATCTGCTGCGCATCGGCGCGGCCCAACTGCTGTTCCTCGGCACGCCGGCCCATGCCGCGGTCGATACCACCGTCGCCCTGGCCGATGAGCGGCACCTGACCCCGTTCAAGGGACTGATCAATGCGGTGTTGCGCCGGATATCGCGCGAAGGCGCGGCGATGGTTGCCGAACAGGACGCCGGCCGGCTCAATACCGAGGATTGGCTGTGGCTGAGCTGGCGCCGGTCCTGGGGCACCGCGGCGACGCGGGCGATCGTCGAAGCCCATCTGGTCGAAGCACCGCTTGATCTGACGACCAAGGGTGATCCCGCCGCCTGGGCCGAACGGCTTGAGGCCCGGCAACTGCCGACCGGAACGCTGCGCCGGGCCGCCGGCGGCGCGATCAACGAACTGCCCGGCTTCGCCGAGGGCGAATGGTGGGTCCAGGACGCGGCGGCGGCCTTGCCGGCGACCTTGTTCGGTCCGCTCGCCGGTCAGCAGGTCTATGACCTGTGCGCCGCCCCGGGCGGCAAGACCGCCCAGCTTGCGGCACAGGGCGCCCAGGTCACGGCGCTGGACCGCTCGGAAACCCGCCTGAAGCGATTGACCGCCAATCTGGAACGGCTCGGCCTATCGGCCGTGACCATCACCGCCGATGCCGGGGAGTGGCAACCCGATCAACCCGCCGACGCGCTGCTGCTGGATGCGCCCTGTTCGGCGACCGGGGCGATCCGCCGCCATCCCGACATTCAGCGGCTCAAGTCCCCCGATGACGTCGCCAAACTGGCCGGATCGCAGGACCGGCTGTTGCGCCGGGCCGTCAATCTGGTCCGGCCGGGCGGCCTGATGGTCTATTGCACCTGTTCGCTCCAGGTCGAGGAAGGCGAACAGCGCATTACCGGCGCCCTGGCCCGGGGTCACTGGGAACGGGTGCCGATTGAGCCGGCCGAGGTCGGCGGCTTTACCGAATTGATCAATGATCGCGGCGAAGTCCGCAGCCTGCCGGGAATGCTGAAGGATCTCGGCGGAATCGACGGTTTCTTCATCGCCCGCCTGCGCCGGACCGCTTGATCCGAACCGCGCCCGGATCCAAGAGGACAAGCACACAACCCACCGCCAAATGACGGACAGGGGCGGGCCGCTCTTGCGGCCGGACAGCCAACTTGCTAGGACACCGCCATGCAACAGTCCACACGCATCGCCCCCTCCATCCTGTCGGCCGACTTCGCCCGGCTCGGCGAAGAGGTTCGCCTCGTCGACCAGGCCGGCGCGGACTATATCCATATCGACATCATGGACGGGCACTTCGTCCCCAACCTGACGATCGGCCCGGCCGTCGTCAAGGCCTTGCGCGGCCATTCGGCCAAGCCCTTCGATGTCCATCTGATGATCGCCCCGGTTGATCCCTTCATTGGCGATTTTGCCCGCGCCGGCGCCGACATCATCACGGTTCATGCCGAATCCGGGCCCCATCTGCACCGGACCATTCAGTTGATCCGCGATCTGGGCAAGCGGGCCGGCGTATCGCTGAACCCGGCGACGCCGATCGACGTGCTTGACTATGTCCTGGGCGATCTCGACCTGGTGCTGGTGATGAGCGTCAACCCCGGATTTGGCGGTCAGAGCTTCATTGCCTCGCAACTGGAGAAGATCCGGGCGCTGCGCCGGCGCATCGACGAGACGGGGCGGGCCATCGACCTTGAGGTCGATGGCGGCATCAGCGAGGAGAACGCCGCGGCGGTGATCGAGGCCGGCGCCGACGTCCTGGTTGCAGGAACCGCGACCTTCTTCGGAGGGCCGACCGCCTATGCCGACAATATCAGGCGTCTGCGCGCCTGCCGGTGACGATCGAACCATGACGACAGACAAGGATTCACGGCGGGGATGAGTGGACCGCGCGACCCCTTGTCCCGATTGAAGCGGGGTGCCCGTGTCGTGGCATTCGGCAACCCGCTCTACAAGTTCACCCTGGGGGGACGGGCGCCAACGGTGCTTGCCGTGGTTCCGTCCGATCCCTGGCCCGGGACCGTTGCGGCCGGGGCGCAGATGATCCAGGGGGTCTACCGGTTCGGCGGCGAACGGGTGCAATCGGACGAACCGCTGTGGTATCCCGCCGGGGTCGGGGCGGCGTGGCTGAAGGCGGCGCACAGCTTTGACTGGATGCGCGATCTGCGCGCCGTCGGCGGCGACGCCGGCCGGCGCCATGCCCGGTTGCTGGTGACGAGCTGGCTCGACCACAACAGCGCCTGGGATGCGATTTCGTGGGAACCTGAAATCCTGGGCACGCGAATCGCGAACTGGATCGGGCTTCACGACTTCTATTGTGCCAGCGCCGATGACGGGTTTCGCCGCCGGGTGTTCGACAGCCTGTCGCGTCAGGCGACCCATCTGGCCCGGGTTCTGCCGGGAAGCCTCTCGGGCAGCGCCGTGATTGCCGCCGTCAAGGGGCTGATTTATGCCACCCTGTGCCTGCCGCTGCCGGACAAGCCGCTGAATCTGGTGCTGCGCATCCTGGAGCGCGAACTGCCGCGCCAATTGATGGCCGATGGCATCCATGTCGAGCGGAATCCCACGACCCATCTCCGGGTTCTGCGGCATCTGGTCGATCTGCGCGCGGTCTTCCGGGCCGCCCGCGCCGAGATGCCCGAGCAGGTCCAGCAGGCGATCGACCGGATGACACCGGCGCTGCGTTTCTTCCGTCACGGCGATGGCGGGCTGGCGCTGTTCAATGGCAGTCAGGAACAGGAACCGCTGTTGATCGACACGGTTCTGACCCAGGCTGATGCCCGGGGGCGGCCGCTGCGCAGCGCCCCCTACGGCGGCTATGAACGGGTGCTCGCCGGACGGGCCCTGCTGCTGCTCGACACCGGCCGGCCGCCACGGGCGCCGCTCGACCGAACCAGCCACGCCGGGCCCCTGTCGTTTGAATTCAGCATCGGCCGCGAGCGGCTGATCGTGAATTGCGGCCATCACCCCTGTGACATCGGCGCGTGGCGCCGCGGCATGGCCGCGACCGCGGCACATTCGACCGTGGTCGTTGCGGAAACCAACGCGGCCGAGGTGCTGGAGGATGGCGGGATCGGCCGGCGCCCGGAAAACATGACGTGCGAGCGCCGCGAAATCCACGGCGCGACCTTGATCGAGGCCAGCCACGACGGCTATCGCCGCAATTTCGGCATCATCCACCACCGCCGGCTCTATCTCAGCGACAATGGCGAGGATCTGCGCGGCGAGGATATCCTGGAGGGACCGCCGGAGCGAACCTTCACGGTGCGCTTTCATCTCCATCCCGGGGTGACTGCTGCGTTGCTGCCCGACGGCCAGGGCGTGCTGCTGACCCTGCCCAGCGGCGCAACATGGCGGCTGCGCAGCGGAATCGGCCGCCTCGACATCGTCGACAGCATCTATCTGGGGCTCGGCGACATTCCGGAACCGACCCGCCAGATCACCATTTCCGGAATCACCCAGTCCGGCGCCACGCCCGTCAAATGGGCCCTGCGCCGCGACGCGCAACCCGACCAGGATCCGACATGACCCCTGACATCGTTCCCATCAGGCGCGCCCTGATTTCCGTTTCCGACAAGACCGGACTGGTGGCGCTCGGCCAGGCCCTGGCCGGCCATGGCGTTGAGATCCTGTCGACCGGGGGGTCGGCGCAGCGGCTGCGCGAGGCCGGGGTCGCGGTGACCGAGGTCGCGGACTATACCGGTTTTCCGGAAATCATGGACGGGCGCGTCAAGACGCTGCACCCGCGGATCCATGGCGGCATCCTGGCGCGGCGCGATGACCATGCCGCGGCGATGGCGGAACATGACATTCCCCCGATCGATCTGGTCGTGGTCAACCTGTATCCCTTCGAAGCGACCGTCGCCCGCGGCGCCGAATTCGCCGAATGCGTCGAGAACATCGATATCGGCGGACCGGCGATGATCCGCGCCGCCGCCAAGAACCATGATTTCGTCACCGTCGTCACCGATCCCGACCAGTATGCCGAGGTGATCACGACGCTGGCCGCGTCCGCGGGCGGTACCGGCCTGGGCCTGCGCCGTCGCCTGGCCGCCGCGGCCTACGCCCATACCGCCGCCTATGACTCGGCGATCGCGACCTGGTTTGCCGCCGCCAATCACGAGCCGTTTCCGCAACGGATCACCTTCGCCGGCACGCTGCGCCAGACCCTGCGCTATGGCGAGAACCCGCATCAGCGAGCCGCCTTTTATGTCGGCGGTGCGGCCCGGCCCGGCCTGGCCTCCGCCCTGCAAATCCAGGGCAAGGAACTGAGCTACAACAATCTCAACGACACCGACGCCGCCTTCGAACTGGTCGCGGAATTCGACCGGCCGGCGATCGCGATCATCAAGCACGCCAATCCCTGCGGCGTGGCCGAGGCCGACGATCTGGTGACCGCCTATCGCCGCGCCCTGAGCTGCGACCCGATCAGCGCCTTTGGCGGCATCATTGCCGCCAACCGGCCGCTGGACGCCGCGACCGCCACGGAGATCGTCAAACTTTTCGCCGAGGTGGTGATCGCCCCGGACGCCGATGCCGGGGCCCGCGAGGTCCTGGCCGGCAAGAAGAATCTGCGGGTCCTGCTGACGCGCGAGCTGCCCGATCCCACGGCGCCGGGGCTGACCGTGCGCTCCCTGGCCGGTGGTTATTTGCTGCAGACCCGCGATTCCGGCCGGATCACCGCGGCCGATCTCAAGATCGTGACCAAACGGGCCCCGAGCGAGCGTGAGCTGGCCGACCTGTTGTTCGCCTTCCGGGTCGGCAAACACGTCAAGTCCAATGCCATCGTCTATGTCCGGGACCTGACCACGGTCGGGATCGGCGCCGGACAGATGAGCCGGGTCGACAGCGCCCGGATCGCGGCGATCAAATCGGGCGAGGCCGCCCAGGCCGCGGGGTTACCCGAAGCCCGGACCCGCGGCTCGGTCGTCGCCTCGGACGCCTTCTTCCCCTTCGCCGACGGGCTGCAGGTCACGATCGAGGCCGGCGCCACGGCGGTGATCCAGCCGGGGGGCTCGATCCGCGACGCCGACGTCATCGCCGCCGCCGATGCCGCCGGCCTGGCGATGGTGTTCACCGGCATGCGCCACTTCCGTCACTGAGCACAAGCGATCAACTTCACGTTGCGGCACACGTTCGCAAGCGTCGCGGGAGACCTGGCCTTCTCGGAGCTGACCATTCGGGCCTTGCTCTGTCACGGCTCTCATACCAGCCCGCCATGATCTTGCCGCATGGCGGGCTGGTCCCGGTCGCGACGGCGACCGCGCGCCCCGTGGCGCGGAGCCAAGCGCCCGGATGGGCGCGCCGGCGTCTTCGCTTTGATCGGTCACGATCAAAGCGGATGGCTCTATTCGCGTTAGTTATTGAAGATGCTAGAATCGTTCCGTTCAAGGGGGTTGTTGGCGATGGACGACGAAGCATTCGACCCTTGGCTGGCCAACGTCAGCCACTTAACCGCGGCGCAGCGCAGCCAAGGGTTCCGT
>JARLIO010000018.1 GCA_031291675.1 Azospirillaceae bacterium | reverse complement strand
ATCCCACACTTCGGTAATGAACGTCGAAACCTGGGGGCCGGATGCCTTAATTGGGAACGTCCGGTCCTGGGAGGGGGGCGGCCAGCAATGGCTGTCCCTACCTCACCGTTCACCCCGAGCGGGTGCGGGCGGCAGCCCGCGGGCTGACAGCCAAAATGAGAACGGCTGGCCGGGCGTCCCAAGGCTTGCGGCGGCCGTTCATCCGCCCTACTGTTCGGCAGTTTGGATCCTTTCGGATAACTCTCATGAGCGGTGACGTCAAGAAAGTCGTTTTGGCCTATTCAGGAGGCCTCGACACTTCGGTAATCTTGCGCTGGTTGCAAGAAACATATGGCTGCGAGGTCATCACCTTCACGGCCGATATCGGGCAGGGCGAGGAGCTGGAGCCGGCGCGCCGCAAGGCCGAGATGCTCGGGGTCAAGCAGATCTTCATCGACGATCTGCGCGAAGAGTTCGTGCGCGACTTCGTGTTCCCGATGTTCCGGGCCAACACGCTGTACGAAGGCACCTATCTGCTGGGCACCTCGATCGCCCGGCCCTTGATCGCCAAGCGCCAGATCGAAATCGCCCGCGCCGTCGGCGCCGATGCCGTGGCCCACGGCGCCACCGGCAAGGGCAATGACCAGGTCCGCTTCGAGCTGGGCTACTACGCCCTGAAGCCCGACATCAAGGTCATCGCGCCATGGCGGCAATGGGACCTGACCAGCCGGACCCGGCTGCTCGACTATGCCGAGAAGCATCAGATTCCGATCGCCAAGGATAAGCGGGGCGAGGCCCCCTATTCCACCGACGCCAATCTGCTGCACATCTCCTATGAGGGCAAGGCGCTGGAAGACCCCTGGGTCGAGCCCTTCGAGGACATGTTCACCCGGACCGTGGCCCCGGAAAAGGCACCGAACGAACCGACCTATGTCGAAGTCGAGTTCGAACGCGGCGACGCGGTCGCCGTCGACGGCATCCGCCTGAGCCCGGCGGCCCTGTTGACCCGGCTCAACGAGCTGGGCGGTGCCAACGGCGTCGGCCGACTCGATCTGGTCGAGAATCGCTTCGTCGGCATGAAGTCGCGCGGCGTCTATGAGACGCCGGGCGGCACGGTGCTGCTGGCGGCCCACCGCGCGATCGAGAGCGTGACGCTCGATCGTGGCGCCGGCCACCTCAAGGACGAGTTGATGCCGCGCTATGCCGAGCTGATCTATAATGGCTTCTGGTTCAGCCCGGAACGCCGTGCCTTGCAGGCCCTGATCGATACCACCCAGGACACGGTGACCGGCACCGTCCGGCTGAAGCTGCTGAAGGGCAGCGTCATGGTCGTCGGCCGCAAGTCACCGCACAGCCTGTATCGCCATGACTATGTCACGTTTGAGGAAGACAGCGTCTACAACCAGAAAGACGCTGAAGGCTTCATCAAATTGACCGCCCTGCGCCTGCGCCTCGGCGCCATGGCCCGCGGCGTGTGATCCGCTGCCGGATGCCGTCCTCCCGGCATCCGGCAGCCGCCCCCCGGGCGACAGCAATCTTACAAAGGCGGCAGTGCCGAGACCCCGATCAGCCAGATATGGCCATGCAGCAACGCGGCATAGGCCACAACCACGATGGCGAGCCGCAGCGGCCCCATTTCGGCCAGCACCCGGCCGAAATGCTGGCGGCCGTCGGCGATCGCCCGAAATGGCAGGTTGGACGAGACCGTGACGACGCTGAGCCAGGCGTCGCCGTGACGCAGTGCCATCTTGCGGTCGAGCAGCAGGCTGCCGCCCAGGGCCAAGGCGGCCAGGCTGCCGAACAGAATGAAGGAGGCGACATCGCTGTTGGGGACCAGATGGGCCAGGGCCCACAGGCCGATCGCCCACATCACCGGGTTGCGCGTGACCCGCAACACGCCGCGGACCTGATTGGGCCCGACCGGGCCCTCCTGACCGACGGCACTGGGGTTGGGCGTGCTGACGCCCCCGACCAGCAGGAACAGCGCGACCGGCATCACCACCAGCGGGCCAAACCATTGCCACGGTTCCGGCGGCCACAGCACCAGCAGCGGCGCCTCGCGATAGGCCCAGCCCAACCACACCAGCCCCAGCAACGCCACGGTCGAGAACAGGCCGCGATAGGGCATGTCGCCGATCCGGCTCACCAGCCACGGCCGCACAGCGCCATGGGCCAGAACGATGTGGCTGCCGACAAAAAACATGGCCGCAAGGGCCAACCCTGTCATGGTTCCGATCACGCCGCGATCCTTTCGCCTCCGTCCCCCCCGGGACACCAGCGCCCTGATGCCCGCGCCCTGAAGCCCGCGCGCTGATGCCCGTGGTCGTCTGATACCATGAGCACCGTGTCAGGTTGTGGCGCAAATTACGGGTTGCGGCGAAATTTGACCTGAATATCGAGCGGCTTGCCGAAATAGGGCGCCGATGTGACCAACACATCGCACCCGGTGGCGGCATAGGCTGCGGCATTGCCGTCATCGATGCCGCCAGCGGCCGCGACCACCGGGGCGGCGCCGGGGGCAGCAGCAGCCGATCCGCGCAGCCGGGTCACGACGGCGGCGACCTGATCGGGCGCCAGCTTCTCCAGTTGGATCACATCGACGCCGGCCTGGGCCAGGGCCAGGGCCTCCTCGACCGAATCGGTCTCGACCACGACTTTCTTTTCCGGCTGACGGCGCTTCAACGCGGCGATCCACGCCCTGGACCCGGCGGCGCCATCGTCCAGGAACAGCCGGTGCTCGGGAAACACCAGCAGTGTCTCCGACAGGCCAAGGCGGTGCATCACCCCGCCGCCGGCCAGCACCGATTTGCTGCTGATCTCCTTGGTTCCCGGGAAATTCTTGCGGGTTGCCGCAACGACAATCTCCGGGGCGACGGCCCGCGCCGCACTCACGATGCGCCGGGTCCGGGTCGCGATGCCACTGGCATATTCCACCAGGGTCTGTGCCACCTTCCAGGCCTGATGCAGCGCCTCGGCCGGCCCGGCCACGGTCAGGACCACCGTCCCGGGATCGACCGCCGCCCCGGAGTCGCAGCTCCGCCGGGTCGTGGCGCCGACGCGCTGGAACAACCGCTCCGCCTCCTCGATCGCCGCGATGACACAAGGCTGACGGGGTGCGAAGCTCAGCGCCGCCGCCGCGTCGCCGATACCCAGCATCCGCGTCGTCAGGTCGCCCTGCGGCACGTCCTGGGCCAACAATTCATCCAGCGCGCGATCACTCAGCACCAACATCATGTTCGTCACCCCGGGATCACGCCAACGCCGGCACCGCGATGCCCCCCTGGCGACACGCCGCGGTCACGGTATTGGCCAACAGGCAGGCAATCGTCATCGGCCCGACACCGCCGGGAACCGGGGTAATGGCGCCGGCAACCGCGCGGGCTTCGGCGAAAGCGACATCGCCGACCAGACGGGTCTTGCCGGGCTGGTCGCCCGGGATCCGGTTCATGCCGACATCGATCACCGTCGCCCCGGGCCGGATCCAGTCGCCCCGCACCAGTTCGGGACGGCCCACAGCCGCGACCAGGATCTCGGCGCGGCGACATTCGCCGGGCAGGTCACGGGTGCGCGAATGGGCCACCGTGACCGTGCAATCCGCGGCGACCAGCAACTGGGCCATCGGCCGACCGACAATGTTCGAGCGGCCGATCACCAGGGCGGACCGTCCGCGCAGCTCGCCCAGCACGTCGCGCAGCATCATCATGCAACCCAGCGGGGTGCAGGGCACCATCGCCGGCAGCCCGACCGCCAGGCGCCCGGCATTCTCGACATGGAATCCGTCAACATCCTTGGCCGGATCGATCGCGGCGATCACGGCATTGGCGTTGATCTGCGGCGGCAGCGGCATCTGCACCAGAATGCCGTGGATCCGCGGATCCCGATTGAGCCGGCCAACCAGCGCCAGCAATTCGGCCTCGGGCGTGTCGGCGGGCAGGCGCTCGGTCACCGACAGCATGCCCGCGGCGTGGGTCGCCTCGCCCTTGCTGCGCACATAGATCGTGCTGGCGGGATCCTCGCCGACCAGGACCACGGCCAGACCAGGTTGCAAGCCGTGCGCGCGGTTCAGCGTCGCCACCGCGCCGGCAATGCGCTCGCGCAATGCCGCGGCGAAAGCCTTGCCATCGATCAGACGGGCGGTCATGGCCGCGGCTCCTGTGGCAGCGTTTGTCCCCAGGCGGTCAAGGCCGCCAGCAACGGCCCGGGATCCCCGGCGACCTGCAGCACCTTGTTGCGATCGGTATGACCGCTGAGCAGTGAGATTGACGATTTTGCCATGTGCCACTCCTTCGACAAGAGCTTGATGACGGCCTGATTGGCCTTGCCGTCCTCGGGCGCCGCGGTGACGGCAACCCGGACCACCGCGCCGCCATCGGCGGTCGCGGCGATCCCGGTGGCTGCGGTCCGCGACGCTTTCGGCGTCACCCGGATCGCGACCCGGACGCCATCGGAAACCGCGACGAACGGACCGGTTCCGGTCAATAACCACCACCCATCATCAATTGCGGCACGAATTCATGGATCAGCCGCTGAATGAACATCACGCCCAGGATCAGCACCAACGGCGACAGATCCAGCCCGCCGAAATTGGGCAGCACCCGGCGAATCGGACGCAAGGCCGGCTCGGTCAGGCGATAGAGCACATCACCAATCATATAGACCGCATGATTGCGCGTATTGACGATGCCAAAGCTGACCAGCCAACTCAGGACCGCCGATGCGATCAGAACCCAGACATAAAGACCAATAACCGTATCAATCAGCCACAAAAGTGCGAGCATGGGACAACCGCCGGATTTCAGAAGAAAGGCGCTGCACCCTATCCTTCCAGCCGGCCCTCCGGCAAGCGGTGACGTCCAATGCCACCGGTTCTCATTTTGGCGACGACGCGTTGGGCTTTCGCCCAAACCCAACGGGGGCCATGCCGGTGAGGTAGGGACAGCCATTGCTGGCCGCCCCCCTCCCAGGACCGGACGTTCCCAATTAAGGCATCCGGCCCCCAGGTTT
>JARLIO010000085.1 GCA_031291675.1 Azospirillaceae bacterium | reverse complement strand
GGTTCCCGCGTGAATTTTCGAGGCTCAATAGGTTCACTTACGTTACGGCCTGCACCCCCCTGTTCTACGCTTGGCGGCCGTCGTCACCGACGGACTCGCCCAAGAACGCGGTTCCGTACCCTGTCGCTACCAGCGCACGGGTGGGATTCTTCACCCGCTTGAAACACGCGCCTTTCCCTGGCGCACCCCAGACCCCTTTGTTTTTGTCAAAATAGAGGGGGATTCGGGGTTCACCCCGAGCGGGCGCGGGCGGCAGCCCGCGGGCCGACAGCCAAAATGACAATGGCTGGCCGGCTGGAACCGGCCTCGGCCTAAAGGATGAACTTCGACAGGTCGGTGTTCCGTGCCAGGTCGCTGACCTGGCGACGGACATAGTCGGCGTCGATCGCGATCGCTTCACCGCTGCGGTCGCTGGCGGTGAAGCTGATCTCTTCGAGCAGCCGTTCCAACACGGTATGCAGCCGCCGCGCCCCGATATTTTCGACCGTGCTGTTGACCTCGGTGGCCAGCCGAGCCAGCTCGTCGATGGCATCCTCGGTGAAGCTCAGCGCAATCTCTTCGGTGGCCAGCAGGGCAATGTATTGCTTGATCAGGCTGGCTTCCGGCTCGGTCAGGATCCGCCGGAAATCCTCCCGCGTCAGTGCCTTCAACTCGACGCGGATCGGCAACCGGCCTTGCAATTCCGGTAGGAGGTCGGACGGCTTGGCCTGGTGGAACGCGCCGGAGGCGATGAACAGAATATGGTCGGTCTTGACCGGGCCATGCTTGGTGTTGACCGACGTTCCCTCGATCAAGGGCAGAAGGTCGCGTTGCACCCCTTCACGACTGACGTCCGCGCCGCCGCGTGTTTCCGAACGCCCGGAAATCTTGTCGATCTCATCGATGAAGACGATCCCATTCTGCTCGACCGCCTGGATGGCCTCCGCAACGACCCGTTCCTGATCGAGCAGCTTGTCGGATTCCTCGGCCATCAGCACATCGTAGGATTCGATCACGGTTAAGCGCCGCGTCTTGGTCCGGTTGCCGAAAGCCTTGCCGAATATGTCGTTGAGGTTGATCATGCCCATCTGGGCGCCGGGCATGCCGGGGACATCGAAGGTCGGCATCGCACCGGCCCCGGTGTCGGCAACATGGATCTCGATCTCGCGATCGTTGATTGATCCATCGCGCAGCATCTTGCGGAATTTCTGCCTTGTCTCGGGGGTGGCGTTTTCACCGACCAGGGCATCGATGACCCGTTCCTCGGCGCGCAATTCGGCCTTGGCCGCCACTTCCTTGCGCAGACGCTCCTTGGTCAGGGTCATCGCGATTTCGATCAAATCGCGGATGATCTGTTCGACGTCGCGGCCGACATAGCCGACTTCGGTAAATTTGGTGGCCTCGACCTTGAGAAAGGGGGCCTGCGCCAGCTTCGCCAGACGGCGGGCGATTTCGGTTTTGCCGACGCCGGTCGGCCCGATCATCAGGATATTCTTGGGCAGCACCTCTTCGCGCAGCGCCTCAGGCAGCTGCAGGCGGCGCCAGCGGTTGCGCAGGGCGATGGCGACGGCGCGCTTGGCCTCATGCTGGCCCACGATGAAGCGATCGAGTTCCGAAACAATCTCACGCGGGCTGAACGCGGTCATGGTCACCGGGTTGGATTTGGCGGGCGAATCATTCATGATCGGCAGCCTGCATTCTTTCCAGCGTGATATTGCGGTTGGTATAGACGCAGATGTCCGCGGCGATCCCGATCGCCTTGCGGGCAATGGTTTCAGCATCGAAATCATCGAGATCGACCAGGGCGCGGGCCGCGGCCAACGCGAAGGGGCCTCCGGATCCAATTCCGATCAAGCCATCCTCGGGTTCGAGAACGTCGCCATTGCCGGTCAGAACCAGGCTGACGCGGGTGTCGGCGACCGCCATCATGGCCTCCAGCCGCCGCAGATAGCGGTCCGTGCGCCAATCCTTGGCCAGTTCGACGCAGGCGCGCAACAGCTGGTCGGGATAGCGTTCCAGCTTTGTTTCCAGACGTTCGAACAAGGTCATCGCGTCGGCGGTGGCCCCGGCAAACCCGGCCATCACCGCGCCATTGGCGAGCAGACGGACCTTGCGGGCATTCGATTTCATCACGGTCTGGCCAACCGTGACCTGGCCGTCACCGGCGATCACGACCTGATTGCCCTTACGGACAGAAAGGATTGTCGTGCCGTGCCATTGTATCGGGTCGTAACCCTGGGAGGGAGAGGGCATTGATTTCGCATTGAATCAGGCCCCACAGCGGGGCGTCAGCACTTGCTATGTGGTCAAAAGGCCGGTGTCGTCAAGGCCGCTGTCTTTCTTCCCGGCAATCGCGTGAATATTGGGCGCTTTTCCGTGTTTGGGTCGTTGGCAGCACGGGCCGCTTGCTGTTAAATATGGGGGATGGACGGCAATGCAGCGCCTTTGACGCGTCGGGCCACGGTGGAGCGCGTCACCAAAGAGACCAGGATTTCGGTCTCAGTCGATCTCGATGGGTCCGGTCGTTACCGGATCGCCACCGGGATCGGTTTTCTTGACCATATGCTGGAGCAACTCTCCCGTCACAGCCTGATCGACCTGACGGTCGCGGCGACGGGGGATCTCCATATTGATGGTCATCACACAACCGAGGATAGCGGGATTGCGATCGGTACCGCGGTCGCCCGCGCCCTGGGCGATCGCAAAGGGATCCAGCGCTATGGCCATGCCACCCTGCCGATGGATGAAACCTTGTCGCGGGTCGCGCTTGATCTGTCCAACCGGCCTTATCTGATCTGGAAGGTCGCGTTTTCGCGCGACAAGCTGGGTGAGATGGATACCGAGCTGTTTCGCGAATGGTTTCAGGCCTTCGCCCAGGCCGCCGGCTGCACCCTCCATGTCGAATCGCTCTATGGTGAGAACAACCACCATATCATCGAGAGCTGTTTCAAGGCGTTGGCCCGGGCGCTGCGCCAGGCGATCGAAATCGATCCCCGCCAAGTCGATGCCGTGCCGTCGACCAAGGGCGTGCTGGGCGGCAGCCTGCCGGGGGTCCCATGACGGTTGCGATTGTCGATTACGGTTCGGGTAATCTCCGGTCCGCGCAAAAGGCGTTCGAACGCGCCGCCGCTGACATCGGCTATGGGGGTGGCATCCTTGTGACCGCGGATGCCGAGACTGTCCGGCGCGCCGACCGCGTCGTCCTGCCCGGGGTCGGGGCCTTCGCCGACTGTCGGCGCGGCCTGACCGCGGTTCCCGGCATGGTCGAGGCCCTGACCGACGCCGTGATCCGTCGGGCTGTGCCCTTTCTCGGTATTTGCGTCGGCATGCAACTGATGGCGGAGCGGGGGCGCGAATATGGCGTTCATCCCGGGTTGGGATGGATCAAAGGGGAAGTTGTTGCCCTGACCCCGGCCGATCCCGGCCTGAAGGTTCCGCATATGGGCTGGAATGAACTCCAGATCCGTCGTCCCGACCATCCTGTGTTGCGCGGACTAGCACCCGGCAGCCACGCCTATTTCGTCCATTCCTTCTGCATCGACGGTGTCGATCCTGCCGACGTGCTGGTGACGGTCGATTATGGCGGCCCGGTCAACGCGGTGATCGGTCGCGACAACCTGATCGGAACCCAGTTTCACCCGGAAAAGAGCCAGGCCGCCGGTTTGGCGCTGATCGCGCGCTTCCTGGAATGGCGACCGTGACCGGGACCGAGGCCCGGATCACGGTCGAAGAGATCTCGAAGTTCCGCAGTGGTGATCTCGAGGATATCTCCGACGCGGCCGATGCCGCGATCCGCGACGGCGGCGGCTTTGGCTGGGTCGATCCGCCGGCGCGCGATGTCATGGAACGCTACTGGCGCGGCGTTCTGGTGGTCCCGGGACGCCACCTGTTCGTGGCGCGACTCGATGGCGTCATTGCCGGCTCGGCTCAGTTGGTTCGGCCGCCGCGCAACAATGAGGCGCAGGCGCATGCCTGCACACTGACCACCAGTTTTGTCGCGCCCTGGGCGCGCGGTCACCACATCGCCTTGAAGTTGACCATGGCCGTCGAAGCCGCGGCCCGCCAGGCCGGGTTCAGGGTCGTCAATCTCGACGTTCGCGAAACGCAGGTCGCGGCGATCGCCGTCTATGAAAGCCTCGGCTTCCAGCGCTGGGGCTGCAATCCGAACTACGCTCTCGTCCGGGGGCTGCCCGTTGCCGGATACTATTACAGCAAGATTCTGACCGATCGGACCGCTCCGACCGACAACAGCGCGGATACCTCATCATGATTCTTTATCCGGCCATCGATTTGAAAGATGGCGCGTGTGTCCGCCTGATTCGTGGTGATATGGACCAGGCGACCGTTTTCAACGTCGATCCCGCGGAACAGGCGGCGATGTTCGCGCGACAGGGCTTCAACTGGCTGCATCTCGTCGATCTCAACGGTGCCTTTGCCGGCCGCCCCGTCAATGCCGACGCCGTCGAGGCGATTCTGAAGCAGTTGAAGGTCCCGGTTCAGCTCGGTGGTGGCATCCGGACCCTTGAAACCATCGGCATGTGGCTGGGCAAGGGGGTGCAACGTGTCATCCTGGGAACCGTGGCGCTGCGCAACCCGGATCTGGTGAAAGAGGCTTGTCGGCAATTCCCGGGCCGGATCGCGGTCGCGATCGATGCCCGCGAGGGCTTTGTTGCCGTCCAGGGCTGGGCGCAGACCTCGGAGATCCGGGCCCTCGACCTAGCGTTGCGCTTCGAGGACAGCGGCGTCGCCGCGATCATCTATACCGACATCAACCGCGATGGCGCGATGGGGGGTGTCAATGTCGAGGCGACCTCGGACCTGGCTTTTGCCTTGACGACGCCGGTGATCGCCTCGGGCGGGGTGTCCTCAATGGATGATCTGATCGCCTTGAAGGCGGAGGAGGCATCCGGGATCGAAGGCGTCATCTGTGGCCGGGCGCTTTACGATGGTCGGATCGATCCGGAAATGGCGCTACGCATGCTGGCGACACCGTCGGCGGAGGAATAACCGCGATGCTGAAGATGCGCCTGATTCCCTGTCTCGACGTCAAGGACGGCCGCGTCGTCAAAGGGGTCAATTTCGTCGACCTGATCGACGCCGGCGATCCGGTCGAACAGGCCCGGGTCTATGATCGCGAAGGCGCCGATGAGCTGACATTTCTCGACATTACCGCTTCGGTCGAGGCCCGGGACACGCTTTATGATGTCGTGCGGCGTACTGCCGAACAGGTGTTCATGCCCCTGACGGTTGGCGGCGGGGTGCGGACTGTCGACGATATCCGGACCCTGTTGCTGGCCGGGGCCGATAAGGTGTCGATCAATACCGCGGCGGTGCACCGGCCGGAATTCGTGCGCGAGGGCGCCGAGAAATTCGGCAGCCAATGCATCGTCGTCGCCATTGATGCCAAGAGCACCGGACCCGGGACCTGGGAGGTGTTCACTCATGGCGGCCGAAACCGCACCGGGATCGACGCCATCGACTGGGCGCGCCGCATGGCAGAACTGGGCGCCGGGGAGATCCTGTTGACGTCGATGGATCGTGACGGGACCCGGTCCGGTTTCGATCTGGCGCTGACCCGGGCCGTCAGCGACGCGGTTCGGGTGCCGGTTGTTGCCTCAGGCGGCGTCGGGACACTGGATCATCTGGTCGAAGGCATCCGCGACGGTGGTGCCACCGCGGTGCTGGCCGCATCGATCTTCCATTTCGGCGTATTTTCGATCGCCGAGGCCAAGGCGCACATGGCCGCCGCCGGCGTCCCGGTCCGCCCTGTCGCGGTGACGCGGTGACCGGCCCCGATATCAGCGCGGAACCCGGCCCGGCACTCGGCGCGGAACCTGGCTCGGACGGGGCGATCACGGCGTCGGTCCTTGATCGTCTGTTTCAGACCATCGCCGCGCGCCGGGGCGGCGACCCCGCCACCTCCTACACGGCGAAATTGTTCAGCCGCGGCACCGCCAAGATCGCTCAGAAGGTGGGCGAGGAGGCGGTTGAGGCCGTGATCGAGGCCGTCCGTGGTGATCGTGACAAGCTGGCGGCGGAATCCGCCGATCTTTTGTATCATCTGCTGGTGCTTTGGGCCGATGCCGGGCTGACGCCGGCCGACGTCTACGGCATCCTGTATCGCCGCGAAGGCCTGTCGGGAATTGCCGAAAAGAACGCACGCAGCAGCAAGGGGGAACCATGAAGACCTATGATCCCAACAACGTCTTCGCGCGGATCCTGCGCGGCGAGATTCCCTGCCGCAAGGTCTACGAGGACGAACATACCCTCGCCTTCCATGACATCAATCCCCAGGCCCCGGTCCATGTGCTGGTGATTCCCAAGGGGGCCTATGTCGATGTCGACGATTTCAGTGCCCGCGCCAGTGATGGCGAGATCGCGGCGTTGTGGCGCGCCGTCACCGCGATTGCCCACGATCTTGGGGTCGCCGTTCCCGGCTACCGGCTGTTGGCCAATACCGGCCCCGAAAGCGGCCAGGAGGTGCCCCATCTGCACCTCCATCTGTTTGGCGGGCGTCCGCTGGGACGGATGATCGCCAAAGAGTGACCGGGACAGCCGCAGCCCGGGACGGATCGGACATGTCCCGCGCCGGGTTCATCGGCCGATAATCGCGCTTTCTACGATCGGCCGGGCGCGATGCGGCGATAGCTGAGCGCTTCGGCGATGTGAATGCGGCCGACGCCGTCGCTGCCCGACAGATCGGCCAGGGTGCGCGCCACCCGCATCACGCGATGATAGCCCCGCGCCGACAAATGCAGTCGTTGTGCGGCATCCGTCAACAAGGCGCGGCCGCCCACGTCGGGCTGCGCGACCCGGTCCAGCAATTCGCCGTCGGCCTCGGCGTTGGTCCTGATCTCATGCCCGCGATAGCGTTCAGCCTGGACCTGGCGCGCCGCGGCAACCCGGGCGGCGACCACCGCCGAACCTTCCGCCGGCGGCGGCAGGCTGAGATCGGTCGCGCTGACCGCGGGGACGTCGACGTGGCAATCGATGCGATCAAACAACGGACCCGAGATCCGCGACTGGTAATCCATCGCACATTTCGGTGCGCGCGAGCACGCCAGTGCGGGATCGGCCAGGTGACCGCAACGACAAGGATTCATCGCCGCGATCAGTTGAAATCGCGCCGGATAGGTAACATGGTGATTGGCGCGCGCCACGGTCGTCCTGCCGGTTTCGAGCGGCTGACGCAGGGCCTCCAGGGTCTGACGGGCAAATTCCGGCAACTCGTCGAGGAACAAGACCCCCTGATGGGCCAGCGAAATTTCGCCCGGTTTGGCCCGGCTGCCACCGCCGACCAGGGCGGGCAGGCTGGCGCTGTGGTGGGGATCGCGAAACGGCCGTCGCCGCATCAGCTTGCCACCTTCCAGCATGCCGGCGACGCTGTGGATCATCGACACTTCCAGAGCCTCCGCCGGTTCCAGCAGGGGCAGCAATCCCGGCAATCGTGCCGCCAGCATGCTCTTGCCCGATCCCGGAGGACCGACCATCAACAGATTGTGGGCGCCGGCGGCGGCGACCTCAAGCGCGCGCTTGGCGGTTTCCTGGCCCTTGATGTCGCGCAGATCCGGCCCCGGGCCCTCATAGTCGGCGATCTGCGGTTCGGGCCGGACCAGAACCTGGCTGCCCTTGAAATGGTTGATCAGCGCCAGCAGCGATGCCGGGGCCAGGACTTCCAGATCACCGGCCCAAACGGCCTCGCTGCCGCACGCCGCCGGGCAGATCAGGCCGCGATCCTGGGCGACGGCATTGACCGCGGCGGGCAACACCCCGGCGACACGGGTCAGGGCGCCGTCGAGAGCCAACTCGCCGAGCGCGATGTAGGCCGCCAATTCGTCGGCGGGCAAGACATTCATCGCGACCAGCAAACCAAGGGCGATCGGCAGGTCGAAATGGCTGCCTTCCTTGATGACATCGGCCGGGGCCAGGTTGACCGTGATCCGCTTGGGGGGCAGAGCCAGCCCCATCGCATGCAGCGCGGCGCGCACCCGCTCGCGGCTCTCGCCAACCGCCTTGTCTGGCAGACCGACGATATTGAAAGCGACCAAGCCACCGGAAATCTGCACCTGCACATCGATGTCGAGGACGTCGATGCCCTGGTAGGCAACCGTGTTGATTCGCGCGACCAACGAAAGCACTCCCGCACCATCTGCACGCGACTGTAGGGCGTGTTCCATGATGATACCAGTGCGATGCGGGGGATTTGCCGTCATCCCCTTGATGAGCGGGGATCCATGGTCGCAGGTGACACGCCCTTGGGGTGCGCCCTTCGGCTGCGACGCGGAAATTAAAGATAGGCTTGGTTGAGCACGTCGGATTGACTATTAGCAAGGGGAGGGTTAATCAACTTGTGATTGAATTAAAGAAACAAGGAAGATTCCGCTGGAGCAGAACAAAACATGAATAGTTCGTCAGGGGTGTGTCTTGGCGTGGGATAACAGCCATGATAATTTCATGGTTTTGTCCATTGTGTTTGCCGCGTCGTGATCGAATAGTGCCCTTGCTCATGGGAGCGATCGCTTGGACTAAGGGATTGGTCCGATGAAGGGAATAGATATTCAATATGAAAAAGACCGTCCTGGCAGTATGTCTCGTCGCTAGCGGTACGGCTGCTGCCCAAATCCCAGACTGGAAATCCGGTCTTTGGGAAGTCAAGCCGATCCACCAAGTGGTGGATGGTCGTGACGTTATTGCTCCAATGGCTGCCACTCAGGCCAGAATGCGACAGGCACTTGCCAATCTTCCGCCGGAGCAACGTAAGCAGATGGAAGCGCGGATGGGCGGGCAAAACGCAACAATCTGCATCACCCCGGCCGGAGCAGCCCATGGACTGCCAATGGTCGATCCCGAGGGATCTTGCCAACCTGAAAAGATCGACCGAAGCGGGGACAAAACCAGTTTTGAATTTCATTGTTCCCGTAACGGACGGACGTCGGTTGGCAAGGGTGAATCGACGGCGAACGGAAATACCATCCACACCCGGGTGGACATGACCACTGCTGACGCGAAAGGCAACCATAGCATGCAAATCGAAGCGGAGATGACTTATCTCGGTGCCGATTGCCAGGGCGTGAAACCCATGGGCCCGATGAACAGGGAGTAGGCGCCAAGGCGGACGAGTGCGCCGCAAGAGCATTCTTCGCGGTCGGCACAGGCACGGGAGACCGATGGCCAATAGGCAAGGACATCGGGGCGGCGAACGTCGTCCCCCGGCTTTGATCAGTCGGCCTGCCCCTTCTGGCCCGGCCCGGCCCCGATCTGGAACAGCCACCCGAACCAGTCTTCGAGGTGCCAGGTATGGGTCAGCTTGCCATTTTCGATGTGGTGGAACTCGTGCATCGGCATCTGGAACGGTTTGCCCGTCGGGGCAATGCCGAACCACGCACCGGTATGCGTTCCGGTGATCTGGGCACGGACCGCGGCACGCCCGGGAGCGCCAATGATCTCGAACACGGCGATCTTGGCGTCCGGGAACGCGGCGATGAATTCCCGAATCATTGGTTTCATGCCGTCCCGACCCGGCTGCTGATGCGGCGCGAGCGGAATGTCCTGCCAGTCGACCGCCATGGCCTCGTCCAGGAGATCAGGATTACCTTCGTTGAAGGCCCTGTAAACGGTTTCGATGGCCCGCTGGTCTTCGGTCGTCAACCCGAATACCTTCGGGGCCTGATCATTATTGGCCATCACAATTTCCTTTGCTGGCGGCGTTGTTGTCGGCAAAGGCGTAGCCCATCCCAGAGTATGTTTGAAATCAATTGATGATATATGTAAGCATTCACGGCATGGATTTATATGGCATTGATCTGAACCTCATCGTCGCATTCGACGCGCTCATGGCGGAGCGAAGCGTGACCCGGGCCGGAGCCCGCATCGGACGGACCCAGCCGGCGATGAGCGCTGCGCTGTCGCGACTGAGGGGTCTGCTGAAGGACGAACTGTTCATTCGCGGACCGAACGGTTTGCAACCGACGCCGCGTGCGCTCGATCTGGCCGAGCCCCTCGCACACGCCCTGGCCGAAATCCAGCGCACTCTCGCATTCACGCGGGGGTTCGATCCCTCGATTTCGACCGCGGCCTTTTCGCTCGGCCTGTCGGACCATCCGACCTTCGTGCTGCTGCCGCGCCTTTTGGCGGTGCTGCGCGCACAAGCGCCGGGGATCGCCCTGCGCATACGGAATTTCACGGCCCGTGACGATGCAATCACGATGCTGGATTCCGGTGAGGTCGATTTGGCCGTTGGCGTGCCGCCCTCACCGACCGGGAGGATATTAAACCGGCCCCTGTTCGAAGAGCGGTTTGTCTGTATCGTTCGCAAAGGTCACCCTGCGGTCCAGGCGCCGCTGGACCTCAATGCCTTCCTTGAACTTTCCCATCTTTTGGTTTCGCCCGAGCATGACGGTTTCGGTGTTGTCGACGCCGCCCTGGCGAAGGACGGCTTGAAACGGCATCTGGCGCTGACGCTTCCGCACTTGTACGCCGCGCCCTTGCTGATCGCCCGTTCCGACATGATCGCGACCTTGATGAGCGGTGTCGTCGTCGCATCCGGACACGCCGATGAACTCTGTGTTCTGCCGGTCCCGCTGGATCTGGAGCCGATCCGGTTCGTTTTGTCGTGGCACCGCCGCAATGATGTCCATCCCGCTCAGCGATGGTTCCGGGACTGCATTGCGTCGCTTTCCGATGTGCCCGCGCCCGCAAAGGGCCTTGGGCCTTTGATCCCTTTGGAATAATTCAGCGAGGTCAAGGAGGCGAGCCTCCTTGCGGGTGAGGGGCGGAGCCCTCCGGCCTTTTCGGGTTTCGAGGCGCCGGTCCAGGGTCATTTGGCGCCGGGGCGCTGCAGGGTTTCGTGGTGGTGGATCACCTCCTTGATCACAAAAGCCAGGAACTTTTCAGCGAAATCCGGGTCGAGATGGGCCCCCCGTGCCAGGGTGCGCAGCCGCTCGATCTGAACCGCCTCCCGCCGGGGATCACTGGGCGGCATTTGATGGGTGGCCTTGAGCGCGCCGACCTGCTTGGTGCATTTGAATCGTTCGGCCAACATGTAAATCAACGCGGCATCGATATTGTCGATGCTGTCGCGCAGTCTCAGCAGTTCCGCCTGGGCATCCGGTATCAGGTCCGGTCCACAATTCTCAGTCTGTGCCATGATGGCCTCCGTCTGTTGATGACGGCAGCGTGCGGGAGCCGCCCGCGATCGTCAACCCGGTGCTGAGCGCCGCTGACCATGATTGCCGGTCTGTCAATCGAAGCGCTGCGCACCTATGTTGGTGTCGATGAGTTCGTGACAAGAAGAGGAGACGGGCACGTGCAGCTACAGCTCAGCACCTGGCCGGAGGTCGAGGCCTATCTGTCGCGGTCGCGCGGCATCGTGGTGCCGATTGGTTCCACCGAGCAGCATGGACCGACGGGTCTGATCGGCACCGACGCGATCTGCGCCGAGGTGATTGCCCGCGGCGTCGGTCAGGAGTCCGATGCCCTGGTCGCGCCGACGATCAATGTCGGCATGGCCCAGCATCATATGGCGTTCCCCGGGACTATGACCTTGCGGCCGTCAACAATGGTTGCGGTGATCCGGGACAATGTCCTGTGCCTGGCCGAACATGGCTTCCAGCGCTTTCTGTTTGTCAATGGCCATGGCGGGAATGTTGCCACGATCGGCGCAGCCTTTGCCGAGATCTATAACGAGTTGCGCGCCCGCTTGGGTGAGGCGGCGCCGGCGGTGCGGTGCCGTCAGATGAATTGGTGGGACGTCGACGGCGTTCGCGGCTACAGCCGTGAAGCGTTTGGCATCGCCGAGGGCAGCCACGCCACGCCCAGTGAGGTCGCGCTGACCCAATGGGCCTATCCGGATGAGATCAAACGGGCGGTCCTGGAGCCGCCGATCGCCCCGAGCGGCTCCTTCTACGATGCCCGCCATTATCGTTCGCGCTTCCCCGACGGGCGTATCGGCTCGAACCCGGGCCTGGCGACGCCGGAGCATGGCCAGCGGCTCTATGACATTGCCGTCGCGGGCCTCAGCCAAGCCTACCGCAATTTTCTCGCCGAGGACTGAGCGGGAGCACGCTATCGCGACAGGCGTGCCTCGATCGCGTCCCACAAGGTGCGTTCAAGGTGAACATCGTCGAGCCGGTTGATCTCCTGGATCCCGGTTGGCGATGTCACATTGATTTCGGTGAGATAATCGCCGATGACGTCGATGCCGACGAAGACAAGGGCCTGGGCGCGCAAGGTGGGGCCGATGGCGGCGCAGATCTCGCGTTCCCGCACGGTTAGCGCGGCCTTGCGGGCCTGGCCGCCGACATGGAAATTCGCCCGGGCGTCGCCATCCCGGGGGATCCGGCTGACGGCGCCGACCGGTTCGCCCTCGATCAGGATGATGCGCTTGTCGCCGTCGCGGATCTCGGGCAGATATTTCTGGACGATCACCGGCTCGTGATAGAGCTGTGCGAACAGTTCGAGGATCGACCCGAGATTCTCATCCTGTGGCTTCACGTGAAACACGCCGGAGCCGCCATTCCCGAACAGGGGTTTCACGATGATGTCGGCGTGGGTCTCGCGAAAGGCCTGGATTTCCGTGACATCGGCCGTGATCAGGGTTGGCGGCATCAGGTCGGGGAAATGGGTGATCAGCAATTTTTCCGGGGCATTGCGCACCGCGACCGGGTCATTGAGGACCAGTGTCCGGCCCTTGAGATGCTCCAGCAGATGGGTCGTCGTGATATAGGTCAGATCGAAGGGCGGATCCTGGCGCAACAGGATCAGATCGAAGGTCGCCAAATCGACGGTCGCCGCCGGCCCAAAGGTGAAATGGTTGCCGCGCTCGCGCCGCACGGTCAGGGGCCGGACCCGGGCAACGAGCTGGTCCTGGCGCAGCGCCAGCGCGGTCGGCAGGTAATGATAAACCCTGTGGCCCCGGGCCTGGGCTTCCAGCGCCATCATGAAGGTGCTGTCGGTGTCGATGTTGATGGATTCGATCGGATCCATCTGGAAGGCGACGGCAAGGGCCATGGTGACGATCCTTCGCAGCAAACTCGGTGAGAATACGACAAGATCGCTCGTTTATACCCTGATTTCCCGAAAACACGAACACAGCGTGTTCGCTGGAACCGAGCGCCGGTGCTGGCGCGTCGGCCGCCGACCGGTCACGGGAAACGCAGGCGCAGCTTGAGGTTCTGCACAAACAAGGCCGTCGGGCCGACCATCGGGTCGCGGGGATGGGCCAGGGCCAGGAATTTCTCCAGGGCCACGATCGCCTGCGCTAAATTGTGGAAATGGGCCTGCAGGATCCCGGCTTCGCGCCACAGCAGGGCCTCGTCAGGCGCGAACAACAACATGCCCTCGATCGTATCCAGGGCGCGGTCGGGCCGGTTGGCATTGAGAAGTCGCATCTTAAGATTGTTTTGAAGCCGCAGCAGCACGTCACGGTTGGTGAGGGATGCATAGTGATCCGGCATCAGCTCGGCATCCAGGCCCGCCGCCGCCTTCAGCAGATCACGCAGGTCCGGGACGCTACGCACCTGGCCGGCATTGAACGGGTCCATGATCGCGCGGGCCCCGGCATATTCGAAACGGATCAGGAAATGGCCGGGGAAATTCAGCCCAACCACGTTCCAGCCGCAAAGCCGGGTCACCTGCAAATAGAGTATTCCCAGCGCGACCGGCAGTCCTTTGCGACGGTCGATCACCCGCATCAGATTGAGGTTTTGTGGATCGTCATAGCTCGCGGTATCGCCCTGATAGCCGTTCTGCTCGACCATGACCCGGTGGATCGCGTCAAGGCGGCAGGCCAGGCTGTCCCGTGCCGGCGTCACCAGGGCCGCGACTTCCGCGGCCAGCATCGCGATATGACGGCGGTACCGATCCGCCGCGATCTCCCGACGGTCCAGAAGGGCCAGCGCGAGCGCCACTTCTGCCAGGTCGATCTCGCAATCGTCCTGCATGCCAACATGGCGAAGGTATTCCTGGGCTTGCTGTCGGGTCATCACGGGATGGGCCGTCATTTCTGCCACATGTCACCGGGGCTTGGCCCCTGTTGCCCCGGGCTGACAACGGGGGCGGATGATCACAACGACGGAAGGGCCTCCGCGGTCGGGGATCAGGGCGATTGCCAGGCGTTGATCAGGTGCCGGGGCCAGGCGTAAGGGGCGACCAGCATGACATCAAAGCGGCAGGGCAGGGCCATCAGCGTCGGATCGCCGGCGACGATCCAATGAGCGGCCCGGGTCAGGCGCCGGCGCTGTCGGGCGCCGACGGCCGCGGCCGCGGCGGCCAAATCACCACGGGCCTTGACCTCGACGATCACCAGGGTGTCTCGGGTCCGGGCCACAATGTCGACCTCGCCAACCGGGGTGCGCATCGGCGCGGCGACGATGCGGTAGCCCTTGAGGCGGAGGATCAACCGGCACAGCTTTTCGGCCAGGCGCCCGCGCCGCCAGGCGTGACGGTGACGCTCACGGCTCGTCAGTCTGGTGCGCATCGTCGTCGTCTCCCGCTGGATCATCCCGGGTCAACGCCAAGGCGTGGGCGTACACGTCGCGACGCGCCCAGCCGGTTGCCGCCGCCACCTCCGCGACCGCATCGCGGAGACTGAGCCGGTTCAGCGCCGCAACCAGCGCTGCGTCAATATCGGCGGCTTCAACCCGATCGGTGTCGGGCGGGCCGACGACGACGACGATTTCTCCCTTGGGCGGTCCGGCCTGCTCGTAATGGCGCGCCAGCACGTCCAGCGTGTCACGGCGGACCTCTTCAAACAGCTTGGTCAGCTCCCGCGCCACCGCGGCCCGTCGCGGGCCCAGGACCGCGGCCAGGTCCGCCAGCATGGCTGCCAGCCGCGGACCCGATTCGTAGAACAGCAACGTGGCCCGAAGCCCGATGAACTCGATCAGCGCCGTGCGTCGGGCCGCCGATTTCGGCGGCAGGAAACCCGCGAACAAAAACCGGTCGCAGGGCAGGCCCGATAGAATCAGCGCAGTCAACGCGGCATTGGCGCCCGGAAGCGCGGTCAGCGCGTGGCCGCCCGCAATGCAATCCTGCACCAGCTTGTATCCGGGGTCGGATACCAGGGGGGTTCCGGCATCGGAGACCAGTGCCACCGCCTCGCCCGCGGCCAGACGCGCCATGATTTGAGGCCGCACCTGCGCCGCATTGTGTTCGTGGTAGGATGCTGTCGCGGTGGCGATGCCATGCAGGGTCAGCAGCTTGCGGGTGACCCGCGTGTCCTCGCAATAAATGATGTCGACCCTGCTGAGGATTGTGCTGGCCCGTTGGCTGAGATCGCCGGCATTTCCGATCGGGGTAGCCACGAGGTAAAGCCCCGGCGTCGGTTTACTTGCCGGCGCCACGCTTGTAGGTTGGCCCGGGTCACAGGACTCCGGGTCGCCCCGGGTTGTTTCCTGGGTGGCGGATGAATCAAGGGCCGCGGACGATGCCGCGGGATCTGGTGTGAAGGAGGACGCTGGCGGTGGCACGATTTGCGACTTTGGCTCGGGCTCTCGGCCGGTTCCCGGTACGACTCAGCAGGGTATGCCTGTGTGCCGGGGTGGCTTTGGCGTTGACGGCATGTGCCGGACCCAGAGTACGCCCGGCGGAACCGCCGCTGCAAGTACCACCGCCGACGGCGTCGACCACAGCACCGCAACCGGTTCCGCCGGTCGTTGCGGCGCCCCAGGCCCCGGTTACGGTGGCGCCGCTGACGTCGGCTGGCAGCGGCGATAAGTTGCGCGTGGCGATTCTGCTGCCATTGTCGGGCCCGAACGCGGCGATCGGCAATGCCCTGATGCAGTCGGCGCAGTTGGCCCTGTTCTCCCTGGCCGATAGCCGGTTCGAGCTGATGCCGCGTGACACCAAGGGCACACCCGAAGGGGCGAGCCAGGCGGCCCAGGATGCGATTTCCGGCGGCGCCCGGATGTTGCTGGGGCCATTGTTTGCACCGGAAGTCGCGGCGGTGAAACCAATCGCCCATCGCGCCGGTGTCTCTGTGCTGGCGTTCTCGACCGATGCCTCGCTCGCCGGCGATGGCACCTATATTATGGGGTTCGTCCCCGATGATCAGGTTCGCCGGGTGGTGTCCTACGCCCGCAGTCAGGGGCTGACACGCTTCGGCGCGGTTGCGCCGCGCAACGCCTATGGCGAAGCCGTGGTTGCGGCGTTGACGGATGCGGTTCAGGCCAACCGCGGTCAGTTGGTGCGGGTCGAGCGCTATGATGCCGGCCCCGGCTCGGGCCCGGCCGCGGTCCAGGCGGTGTTGTCCGGCGGACCGGGCACGATCGATGCGGTCCTGTTGCCGGAATCCGGCGACAAGTTGAAGCAGTTGGCGGCGGCCTTTCCGCCGCCGGCGCCCTCGTCGCAATTCCGCCTGTTGGGAACCGGTCTGTGGGATGTGCCCAATCTCGGCCGGGAACCGGCGCTGGTCGGCGGCTGGTACGCCGCCCCGCAACCCGATGCGCGAACCGAGTTCGAATCGCAATATGCGAGCAGCTATGGCCAGAAGCCGCCGCGTCTGGCGACCCTGGCCTATGATGCGGCCGCGCTGGCAGCGGTATTGGCGCGCTCCGGGTCGCCCGACAGCCAGACCTTTGATCCGGCCAATCTGACCAACCCGAACGGCTTCGCCGGTCTCGACGGGATCTTCCGCTTGCGCCCCAATGGCACCGTGGAGCGCGGGCTGGCGGTGCTCGCCGTCACGGCCAGCGGCAATCGCGTCATTGATTCGGCACCATCGAGTTTCGTAGCGCTGACACAGTAATCCGGGCGCCCGGGAACGCGGAGGGACGAATCGAATGTCAGCACGGCTTGATAAATCCTGGGTTGTTCTTGCCAGCCTGGAGAATGACGAGGGCAACCGGTGTGTTGATCTGTTCGAACGGCCGGATGGCACCTTCGGGTTCGAGGAATTTCGCCGTGATCCCGAGGATCAGGGACTCTGGACGCCGGTGCAGTTCTTCTCGGGCACGCTGTTCGCTTCGCGCGACGAAGCGGTCGCAGCCGCAACCGCTTGCGTGCCATGGCTGGAGCAGCAGCAACGTCGGCCATCGTTCAACAGGCGCGATCCGTTTCGTTGAAGGCTCGGTGCCGGGCGGCTGCGGCGGTACGGTACGGTTTGGTTTGACGGCGAGGATCCGCCATGGATGACGACAGCACCCGGAATTTCCCCGACAATTTCCTGTGGGGCGCCGCGTCGGCGGCCTATCAGATCGAGGGGGCCTGGAATGTCGACGGCAAGGGGCCGTCGATCTGGGACGCTTTCAGCAAATTGCCCGGCAAGACTTTTCGCGGCAGCAACGGCGACGTTGCGGTTGACCACTATCATCGCTTTGAGGAAGACGTGGCGCTGATGGCCGAGTTGGGCCTGAGAGCCTATCGCTTCTCGATCGCCTGGGCGCGGATCTATCCCGATGGCCATGGTACGGTCAATGAGGCCGGATTGGCCTTCTACGATCGCCTGATTGATTGTTTACGGGCGCACGGCATCGAACCGATCGTGACTTTGTATCATTGGGACGTGCCGCTTGCCCTGGTTGATGCCTATGGGGCTTGGGAATCCCGGCGAATCGTTGCGGACTTTGACCGTTACGCGACGACATTGTTCAAACGCTATGGTGACCGCGTCAAATATTGGATTTCGCTGAACGAGCAAAATGAGGATACCAGACGGGCCTTTGTCGACGGGCTCCATCCCCCGGCGGTTCAGGATCGCAAACGTTTCTATGCCGCCAATCACCACGCATTTCTGGCCAACGCGACGGTGATCCGGTCGTTCCGGGCCCTGGTGCCGGACGGCAGAATCGGCCCCAGCCTGGCTTATGCCCCGGCCTATCCGGCGTCATGCCGACCGGAGGACGTTCTGGCGTTTGAGGATGCCGAGGAGCAGACCAGCAACTGGTGGCTGGATGTCTATGTTCACGGCCGCTATCCGCGGGCGGCATGGCATGCGCTGGCCAGGCAAGGGGTGGCACCGACCCTTCTTGATGGTGACGAGGCGCTGCTGGCGGCGGCGCGTCCGGACTTCCTGGGCGTCAACTATTACCGGTCGCAATGCTTTGCGGCCAACGGCCCGGACGGGGTCGGCGGTGGGCCGATCAACACCACCGGCCAGAAAGGCACGACGCCGGCTCGCGGGGTCCCGGGCTATTACAAGACCGCGCCCAACCCGTTTGTCGAGACAACGCATTGGGATTGGGAGATTGATCCGGTCGGCTTGCGCATCGGTTTGCGGCGTCTCACCAGCCGCTATGGCCTGCCCCTGCTGATCACGGAGAACGGTCTTGGCGACTTTGATACCGTGAGCGACGATGACCAGATCCATGATGCCAACCGGATCGCCTATCTGCGAAGCCACGTGGACCAGTGCCGGCTGGCGATCGAGGATGGGGTCGATCTCATGGGCTATTGCGTCTGGTCATTCACGGACGTGTTGAGCTGGCTGAACGGCTATCAAAAGCGCTACGGCCTGGTCTATGTCGATCGCGACGAACAGGATCCGCGCGAGCTGCGCCGGATCCGCAAAGACAGCTTCCACTGGTATCGCGCTGTCATTGCGAGCAACGGCCGTCATCTCGCGACCTGAATTCCGGCGCCTTGCGCCGGTTTGGTGAGGGAGACGGCGGCCTGCCAGCGGGCGCATCACCGGATGCACCCGCCGGCAGGACCAGGCCCTCAGACCAGTTCAGCCAGGGCGGACGCGCTGAAGTCCTTCAGGTGCTCGCGGTCATTGGTGCGGATCTTCCGGGCCCATTGCGGGTCGCTGATCAGGGCACGGCCGACGGCGATCAGATCGAACTCATCGCGTTCCATACGCTCGATCAGACGCTCCAACCCCGTGGGGGTCGATCCTTCGCCGCTGAAGGCCGCGATGACATCTCCCGACAGGCCGACGGAGCCGACGCTGATTGTCGCGGCGCCGGTGAGCTTCTTTGCCCAGCCCGCGAAATTCAGGCCGTTTTCGCCATCCTGTTCGGGGAATTCCGGTTCCCAGAAGCGGCGCTGCGAGCAATGGAGCACGTCGACCCCGGCCTCGACCAAGGGCTGCAACCAGTCCGTCATCAAAGCCGGCGTTTCAGCAAGGCGCGCCGCATAGTCCTGCTGCTTCCACTGACTGACGCGCAGGATGATCGGAAAGTCCGCACCGACCGCGGCACGGATCGCGGCAACGACTTCCGCGGCAAAACGCGACCGTTCCTTGATTGTGGCGCCGCCATAGCGGTCGGTGCGCTTGTTGGTGCCGCTCCAGAAGAACTCATCGATCAAATAGCCATGGGCCCCATGAATCTCGAGGGTGTCGAAGCCCAATCGTTTGGCGTCCGCGGCGGCGCGCGCGAAGGCGGCCACGGTGTCGGCAATCGCCTCTTCGCTCATCGCCTGGCCACGGGGCTTGTCTGGCGCGACAAGGCCGGAGGGGCTCTCCACCGGGGCGTCGGGGACCCACGCGGTCATGGGGCTTGCCACCGAACCGACATGCCAGATCTGGGGACCCATCTTGCCGTCGGCATCGTGAACGGCGTCGATCACCGACTTCCAGCCGGCCAGCGCCGACTCGCCATGGAAGAACGGAATGCCGGGATCGTTGCGCGACGCGGGCCTGTCGATGACCGTCCCCTCGGACAGGATCAGCCCGACATCCGCCTCGGCACGACGTCGGTAGTAGGCGGCGTTCGCGGCGCCCGGCACGCCATCCGGCGCGAAGAAGCGGGTCATGGGCGCCATGACGATCCGGTTCTTGAGATGCAGCGACTTGACCCGAAATGGGCGGAAGAGAATGTCGGCAGACAGCGAGGACATGGGTGCGCTCCATTGCGGTGGATGGTCGCAAGATATATGCTGGCGACCTAGCGTCAATACGGCACCTCAGGTAGCCCAGGTATACTCAAGGAAACCGCCGATGCCCGATTGTCAGCCTGAGCATTTCTCCTCGAACTGCCCAAGCCGCCTGCTCTTCGACCAGATCGCGGACAAATGGTCGATGATGGTCCTGGTGGTGCTGGATGCCGGGCCGCTGCGGTTCAACGCGATCAAGCGTCGTCTGGAAGGCGTCACCCAGAAGGCGCTGACCCAATGCCTGCGTCGGCTGGAGCGGAACGGGCTGGTGTTGCGGCGGGTCATTCCGATGTCGCCGGTCGCTGTCGAATATGAGATCACCGCGCTGGGTCGGACGCTCCAACCGCCTTTCAAAGCACTTTACCATTGGATGATGACGCATCTGCCGGTGGTCGAAGAGGCGCGTCAGGCCTTCGATCAGCGACACGGGACCAGCGGATCCGAGCCCGATTCGGTGACCGGGCTTCAGCCGTGACCACCCGATCCGCGCTTCCGCGACGGTGAACAGCCCCAACGTCATTCCGGCCGATTTCGGGATCAGGGAGCGGGAATGACAAATTCTACCTCTGATCAAGCAGCATCCCGAGAACCGCATTGAGGCGCTGGCGTCCCGCCGACGTGGCGCGCAGCCGGAGATCATCCGTTTCGAGGAAGCCGCCGTCGATCAGGCGCGCCAGTCGTCCCGCATCGACCCGGTCCCCGAGCGGCGCGCCGGTCTCCTGGACGATCCGGTCAAGTCGGATACCTTCAGCGAGCCGCAGCCCCATCATGACCATTTCCTGCCAACGCTGATCCGGTGTGACCGGCTCCGCGGCATGGCTGCCGTGGCCGTCCTGTTCGACCCGTTGCATCCAGATTTCCGGGGCGCGGTGGCCGCGGATCGCCCATTTGCCGCCGTCCCGGGTCAATCGGCCATGCGCCCCCGGGCCGATCCCGATATAGTCGCCATAGCGCCAATAGGTCAGGTTATGCCGGCATTCCTGGCCGGGCCGGGCATGGTTGGAAATCTCATAGCCCGGCAATCCGGCGCGCTCGAGGACCTCTTGCGTGATCTCGAACAGCGCGGCGCCGCGGTCTTCTTCGGGCAGGACCAAGTCGCCGCGTGCCGCCAGGGTGTGGAATGCCGTACCTTCCTCGATCGTCAGTTGATACAGCGACAGATGACCGGCGGCCAGGGCGACGGCCTGGTCGAGTTCACGGCGCCATCCCGCGATCTCCTGCCCGGGCCGGGCATAGATCAGGTCGAAGCTGAAGCGATCAAAGCAGCGCGCCGCCAGCCGGATCGCCGCCGTCGCCTCGGCGACGTCGTGGCGCCGGCCGAGAAAGCGCAGCGCGGTATCATCCAGGGCCTGGATCCCCAGCGACAGCCGGTTGACGCCGGCGGCGCGAAAACCCGCGAAACTGTCGGCCTCGGCCGAGGTCGGGTTGGCTTCCAGGCTCACTTCCAGGTCGGGGCTGGTGGCCCAGTGACCGGCGATCCGGTCGAGCAACGCTGCCGCGGTTGCCGGCGGCATCAGCGACGGTGTGCCGCCGCCAAAGAACACCGAGGTCACGGTTCGGCCCGGCGTTTGCGCGGCGTAGTGATCCAGCTCGGTCAACAGGGCCTGACGCCAGCGATCCTGGTCGATGCTGTCGCGGACATGGCTGTTGAAATCGCAATAGGGACATTTCGAGCGGCAGAACGGCCAATGGATATAGATGCCGAATCCGGGGTCGAGAGCCGCCGATCGGACCGCGTCGGGCTGGTCGCTCAGGCGAAGCACTTTTGAACCAGTTGCAGGAACGCGTCGTTGCGATGGCTGATGTGATTCTTGAGCACCGGGTTCATCTCACCATAGGTCTGGGGAAAACCATTGGGCTGGAAGATCGGGTCATAACCAAAGCCATGGCTGCCGCGGGGCGGGACCAGCGTGCCATAGGCCCGGCCTTCGACGGTTTCGCAATGGCCGTCAGGCCAGGCCAGGGCCAGGGCGCAGACGAAATAGGCGTGCCGATCGGCCTCCGGTGGCAGTTCGGCATGGATCCGCGCCATCGCGGCGGCGAAATCGCGGTCGGGCCCGGCCCAGCGCGCCGAGAGGATGCCCGGGGCTCCCCCCAGCGCGGGCACAACCAGGCCGCTGTCATCGGCCAGCGCCACCCGCTGGGCGCCGCTGGCCGCGGCCCGGGCCTTCAACTCGGCATTGGCGATGAAGGTCGTTCCCGTTTCCTCCGGCTCGGCGAGGCCAAGGTCGGCGGCCGAGACGATCCCGGCGACGAAGCCGCCCAACAGAGCGGTGATTTCGACAACCTTGCCTTTGTTGTGACTGGCGATCACGAGGGTTTGGCCGGAGAAACGACGGGTCATCGCTGGGGTTCCGCGGTTAGGGGTGGGGCGGGATGAATCCAGCGGCCTGGTTTTGCAGCGCCGTGAGTTCGGTGATGCCCTTGCGGGCGAGGCGCAGCAAATCGAGGAACTGGTCCTCGGCGAAGGGGCGTTCCTCGGCGGTTCCCTGGATTTCGACGATGCCGCCGCGCCCGGTCAGGACGAAGTTGGCATCGGCCTGGGCCGTCGAGTCCTCGGCGTAATCCAGATCGAGAACCGCGGCGTCGCGATAGAGCCCGCATGAGATCGCGGCGACGCTGTCGGTCAGCGGGATCGCCGGCAAACGGCCGGCCTCGACCAGATGGCGAAAGGCCAGCACCAGCGCGACATAGCTGCCGGTGATCGACGCGGTCCGGGTGCCGCCATCGGCCTGGAGGACGTCACAGTCGACCTTGATCTGGATTTCGCCAAGGGCGGCACGGTTGGTCACGGCACGAAGGCTGCGCCCGATCAGGCGCTGGATTTCCTGGGTGCGGCCCGATTGCCGGCCCTTTGCCGCCTCGCGGTCCATCCGGGTGTGGGTGGCGCGGGGCAGCATGCCATATTCCGCGGTGACCCATCCCAGGCCGGTGTTGCGCAGGAATGGCGGCACGCGGTCGTCGACACTGGCGGTGCACAACACGTGGGTATCGCCAAAGCGGACCAGGCAGGATCCCTCGGCATATTTGGCGGTGCCGGTCTCCAGGGTGACGGGGCGAAGCTGGTCAGGTGCGCGGCCGGATGGGCGCATGGCTATTTCCATTCAGAGTATCGTATAATCCGCACGCTAACGGCCGACAGGCCCGACGTCCAGTGTCGCGATCACCGGTGTCGCGATGACCGGGCAGGGTTCCTGGCCGGCGACCGCCGGGCCGTGGTTGGTTTGCCTGGATCCCTTTTCATCATTATTTATGGGTGACAGCCGGATTATTCAGGGGTGACGGCGGGCTGCGGCGTCGGCAATTCGGGACGGACAACGGCGAATGATCAACGAATTGAACCAACGGTCGCGGGAGATCTTCCGGGTCATCGTCGACGCCTATCTTGAGGCGGGCGAACCGCTGGGATCCCGGACCATTTCACGCCGGCTGGGGATGAACCTGTCAGCCGCGACGATCCGCAATGTCATGGCCGATCTGGAGGAGCAAGGGCTGCTCTACGCGCCGCACACCTCGGCGGGCCGGCTGCCCACGGAAGCCGGGATGCGCCTGTTCGTCCACGGGCTGCTCGAGATTGGTGCCATCACCGAAAAGGAACGCGAGAGCATCGAAGGCAAATGTGCCGCGGCGGGCCGTCACCTGAACGAGGTGCTGGATGATGCAACCTCGCTGCTGTCGGGACTGTCGAACTGCGCCGGTCTGGTGCTGGCGCCCAAGACCGACCGGCCGTTGAAACAGATCGAATTTGTCAATCTGGGCCCGGGTCGGGCCCTGGTGGTGCTGGTCACCGATGACGGGGTTGTCGAAAACCGGGTCATCGATGTGCCGCTGCGCATGCCGCCTTCGAGCCTGATCACGGCGGCCAACTATCTGAACGCCCGGCTGATCGGCCGGACCCTGGAAGAGACCCGCACGACGGTGATGGCGGAGCTCGACCAGCAGAAGACACAGCTCGACACGCTGACCGCCCGGGTTGTCGAGCTCGGTCTGGCCAGTTGGGCCGGGGCAACCGGGAATCTGATTGTCCGCGGCCAATCCAAACTGCTTGACGACGTCACCGCCATTGATGATCTGGAGCGGATCCGCGCCCTGTTCGAGGCCCTGGAGGCCAAAGAAGCCATGATCCGCCTGCTCGACGCCACCGGGGTGGCCGATGGCGTCCAGATCTTTATCGGTCGCGAAAATTCACTCTTCAATCATGCGGGCTGTTCAATGATCATCGCGCCCTATACCAATAGCCGCGAACAGGTCATCGGAGCGATCGGCGTGATTGGGCCGACCCGCATCAACTACGCCCGGATCATTCCGATGGTCGACTACACGGCCAAGGTCATCGGCCGCCTGCTCGGGTGACGGGCGGGCGATGCCCGATGGCCGGATTTCAGCTCACAACCTATCGCTACACCAAGGATCGAGCTTCACCATGACCGACCCGCAAAACAATCCGTCGTCCGTTGAGGCGCAATCGGCGGCGGCTTCAGACGCCGCGCCGGATGAAGCGGCTCGCGAGCCCTCCGCAACCCCGACACCCGCCGAGTCCGATGCCCGGATCGCCGAACTGGAGGCCAAGGTCGCCGAGCTGCGCGATCAGACCCTGCGGGCCCTGGCCGATGCCGAGAACACCCGCCGCCGCGCCCAGCGTGAACGTGAAGACACGGCAAAATATGCTGTGGTCAGTTTCGCCAAAGAGCTGGTGACGGTCGCCGACAATCTGCGCCGGGCGCTTGACGCCGTTCCCGCCGACCAGCGCGACGCCAATGATTTGATCAAGACCCTGGTCGTCGGCATCGAGGCGACCGAGCGCCAATTGATCGCGGCGTTCGATCGCGTCGGCATCGTCAGGCAGGAACCGCTGGGCGAACCGTTCGACCCGAATTTCCACCAGGTGATGTTCGAGATCGAGGATGCCGGCAAGGCCCCGGGGACCGTCGTCCAGGTGATGCAGCCCGGCTACAAGATCCATGACCGGCTGCTGCGCGAGGCGCTGGTCGGGGTGGCCAAGCGCCCCAGCGGCGAAGCGCCGGTGCGTCAGGTCGATACCACGGCGTAGGACCGACGTGATGGCCGCGGAACAGGCGTCAAATCGACGCGCTTGACCGCGGCTCATCGCTTGTCGCGCGTCACATTGTCCCCGCGCCTTCCAAGGCCCGGGCGCCGCACATCCGTCGCGACGACAGCTTCAGACGGAGGGGAGGGCGATCCAGGTAGTTGCAGCATTCCTGTCGCTTGCCTATATCTCCCTTCAACACGGGGCTTTAGTTCCCCGCGCTCCCAACGACCGCCGGGGATCCCGGTGGTGCCGAATGACCGGGCCGCCACGGATCTGCCTGAAGAAAGAGGCAAAACATGAGCAAAGTTATTGGTATCGATCTTGGTACGACCAACTCCTGCGTCGCTGTTATGGAAGGGACGACGGCCAAGGTCATCGAGAATTCCGAAGGCGCCCGCACGACACCGTCAATGGTCGCGTTTTCGCAATCGAGCGGCCAGGCTGGGGCCTCTGAGCGGTTGGTCGGTCAGCCGGCAAAGCGCCAGGCTGTCACCAATCCCGAAAATACTTTCTTCGCGATCAAGCGTCTGATCGGTCGCCGCTACAATGATCCCTTGACCCAGAAGGACATGGATCTCGTCCCCTACAAGATCGTTTCGGGCGATAACAGCGATGCCTGGGTCGAAAGCTTTGGCAAGAAATACAGCCCAAGCCAGATCAGCGCCTTTATTTTGCAGAAAATGAAGGAAACGGCTGAGAATTATCTCGGTGAAAAGGTCACCCAGGCGGTGATCACGGTTCCGGCCTATTTCAACGACAGCCAGCGCCAGGCGACCAAGGATGCCGGCAAGATCGCCGGCCTGGAAGTTCTGCGCATCATCAACGAGCCGACCGCGGCGGCGCTGGCCTATGGCATGGAGCGCAAGGGAACCGGTACCGTTGCCGTTTACGACCTGGGCGGCGGCACGTTCGATATCTCGGTGCTGGAAATCGGCGACGGCGTGTTCGAGGTCAAATCGACCAACGGTGACACCTTCCTCGGCGGTGAGGACTTCGATGCCAAGATCATCGAATATCTCGCCGATGAATTCCTCAAGGAGCAGGGTATCGACCTGCGCAAGGACCGTCTGGCCCTGCAGCGTCTCAAGGAAGCCGCGGAAAAGGCCAAGATCGAGCTCAGCGCGTCGATGCAGACCGACGTCAATCTGCCCTTCATCACGGCGGATCAGAGCGGCCCGAAGCATCTCAATATCAAGCTGACCCGTGCCAAACTCGAGGGCCTGGTCGAAGAGCTGGTGCGTCGTACCATCGACCCCTGCAAGGCGGCCCTGCGCGATGCCGGCCTCAAGGCCAGCGAGATCGACGAAGTGATCCTGGTCGGCGGCATGACCCGCATGCCCAAGATTTACGAAACGGTGAAGCAGTTTTTCGGGCGTGAGCCGCACCGGGGTGTCAACCCGGACGAAGTGGTGGCGATCGGCGCCGCGATCCAGGGCGGTGTCCTCAAGGGCGACGTCAAGGACGTGTTGCTGTTGGATGTGACGCCGCTGTCGCTGGGCATCGAGACATTGGGTGGCGTGTTCACCCGCCTGATCGACCGCAACACCACGATCCCGACCAAGAAGAGCCAGGTGTTTTCGACCGCCGAGGACAGCCAGAACGCCGTGACCATTCGCGTGTTCCAGGGTGAACGCGAGATGGCCGCGGACAACAAGCTGCTGGGTCAGTTCGACCTGGTCGGCATTCCGCCGGCGCCACGGGGCGTGCCGCAGGTCGAGGTGACCTTCGACATTGATGCCAACGGCATCGTCAATGTCGGCGCCAAGGACAAGGCGACCGGCAAGGAACAGCAGATCCGGATTCAGGCGTCGGGCGGTTTGACCGACACTGACATCCAGCGGATGGTCAAGGAAGCCGAAGCCCATGTCGCCGAGGACAAGAAGCGGCGCGAGGCGGTCGAGGCCCGCAACCATGCCGATACGCTGATCCACGCCACGGAAAAGACCCTGGCGGAGTCGGGAGCCAAGGTTCCGGCGGCCGACAAGAGCGCCGTCGAGAAGGCGGTTACCGAGCTTCGCGCGGTGCTCGACAGCGGCGATGCCGTCCAGATCAAGGCCAAGACTGACGCGCTGACCCAGGTCTCGATGAAGCTGGGCGAGGCCTTGTACAAGGCGCAGCAGGAAGGTGGCGCCGCCGAGGCGCCGCGCGAATCAGGTGTTGTTGACGCCGACTTCGAGGAAGTCGATGACGACAAGAAAAAGCCGAGCTGATCACGCGCTTTGCGAAGGTGGGGGCCACGTTGTGACCCCCACCGCATGGCGTCGGCGGTTTCTGGTTGTGGATTCAAGGCTGAGTCGAGCCAAAAGCCGCCGGCATATGCGACAGGGTTCGGCTGTTTTGGCTTCACGACGATTCAAATCTTGACGGCCGAGCCGTCTTTCTGACTAAACATCGGGTCTGCATCAACGGGGCGACGGGCCGAATGGCAAAGCAGGACTATTACGAGCTGTTGGGGGTCGCCAAAAACGCGAATGCGGAAGACCTCAAGCGGGCATACCGCAAGCTGGCCATGCAATACCACCCGGATCGCAATCCGGGGAATCCGGAAGCCGAGACCAAATTCAAAGAGATCAACGAGGCCTATGACATCCTCAAGGACGACCAGAAACGGTCGGCCTATGATCGTCTGGGACATGCTGCGTTCGAGAATGGTGGTGGCCGGCCGGGTGGCTTCGACTTCAATTTCGGCACCGGTTTTGCTGACATCTTTGACGAGATGTTTGGCGAATTCATGGGGGCCCGCCGGGGCGGCAGCGGTGGCAATCGCGGTGCCGATCTGCGCTATAATCTTGAGATTACGCTTGAAGAGGCGTTTGCCGGCAGTCAGGCGACCGTGCGGATTCCGACCTCGATCGTCTGCGAGACCTGCAGCGGCAGTGGTGCCGAGAATGGCACGCAGCCGGTAACCTGCTCGACCTGCAGCGGCGCTGGCAAGGTGCGCGCGCAGCAGGGTTTCTTTACCATTGAACGGCCGTGTCCCACCTGTCACGGCGCGGGGCGGGTGATCAAGGATCCCTGCAAACAGTGCAACGGCAGCGGCCGCCAGCGCCGGGAGAAATCACTCCAGGTCAATATTCCGGCGGGTGTCGAGGACGGCACCCGGATCCGGCTGGCCGGTGAGGGTGAGGCGGGCATGCGCGGCGCCGGATCCGGGGATCTCTATATCTTCCTGTCGATCGGACAGCATCGGTTCTTCCTGCGCGAAGGTCCCAATATCAGTTGCCGCGTGCCGATTCCGATGACGACGGCGGCCTTGGGCGGGGTGGTCGAGGTCCCGACGATCGATGGCAGTCGCGCCAAGGTGACGATTACGCCGGGTACGCAGAGCGGCCACCAGTTCCGCCTTCGCGGCCGTGGCATGAGCGTGCTGCGCAGCACGGCGCGGGGTGACATGTTTGTTCAGACCGTGATTGAGACCCCGGTCAATCTGACCAAGCGGCAGCAGGAATTGCTGCGGGAGTTCGAAAAGGCCGGCAGCAAGGAAAGTACCCATCCGGAGTCGGCGGGCTTCTTTGCCAAGGTCAAGGACCTCTGGGCCGATCTGAAAGATTAGCGCCCGTTTTCGGCGCAAGGATCAGGGACCGCTTCCGGGGAAGCGGTCCCTTTTGTTTTGGGTCGGCTGTGTGGTTCTGCGGCGGCCTTGGGGGTGGTGATTCGGATCGGGACGGCACCCGGTCGCGTCAGACCTTCGGTTTTTCACCCAGATCCTTGAGCGCGCGTTCCAGATTTCGGATGCCGCTGACGGTTTTGCCGGCATGGCACTCGCTCTCGCCCTGGTCGGCCAGGGCTTTGGCCGGAACGATGGACTTGGCGCCGCCGTGTTTCGTCGCCGCATCACCGAACTGGTGGGTCAGAACATCGCAGCGGACCGCGCGGCGTTGCGCGGCCGTCGCCTTGTGTCCTGTCGTTTTCATCGCGGTGCTGGCCGCCGGGGCCGTTGTCGTTGCGCTCTCGGTGGTGCTGGCGGCGGGCGCGTTGGCCTGGGGCGTTGCCGCGGGCTGGGCCGATTGTTGCGTCGTCGGCGCGGTCACGGCTGGCGTCGTTTGGGCGAAAACGGGTACGGCCAGCAGGGTCAGCACCGCTGTCGCGGTCAAAAGATTGATGCGCATGAAAACCACTCCTTGATCGACGCCGATCTGATGACGGCAACCCGGCCAGACCATCTGGCATCAGGTTGGGCGTTGAGGACAAGGTTTAGCAGCCGGTGTATGGCCGCCGGCTTGCACGCCGATGAGAAATCCTTAATGTTGGGGGCCATCATCCTGCCGCGTCGGTTTCCCGCAACGGCACAAGCGGGTGCGGTCACGCCAGGAACATCAGGACTGCTGACGGGGACTCCGTTGGCGCAGGGGACGGTTGCCATGAAAATCGGTGTGGTTGGTTGTACCGGACGCATGGGCCAGATGCTGATCCGGCAGATTGTCGGGACGGCGGGCTGTGTCCTGGCCGGTGGCGTTGATCGGCCGGCGAGTCCGGCGATCGGCAAGGATCTTGGCACCCTGATCGGGCTCGAGGCCCTGGGTCTGTCGGTTGGCGAGGATCCTGTGGCCTTGTTTGCCGCGTCCGACGCCGTGATCGATTTCACCGTGCCCGCGGCCAGTATCCAGCACGCCCATCTGGCGGCGCAGGCCCAAACCATCCTGGTCGTCGGCACGACCGGATTGTCCCGGGATCAGGAGGCGGAATTGTTCCGCGCCGCCCGTTACACTCCGATCGTCCAGTCCGCCAATATGAGCCTGGGGGTCAATATCCTGCTGGCTGCGGTCGAACAGGTGGCGCGCGCACTGGGGCCCGAAGTGGATATCGAGATCCTGGAAATGCATCATCGCTACAAGGTCGATGCTCCGTCGGGAACGGCGTTGGCCCTGGGGCGCGCGGCCGCTGCCGGCCGTGGCGTCGATCTCGACCAGGTCGCGGTGCGGAGCCGCGACGGCTTGACCGGTCCGCGTCGCCGCGGCGACATCGGGTTCGCGGCGTTGCGCGGTGGCGATGTCGTTGGCGACCATAGCGTGATTTTTGCCGCCGATGGCGAGCGGGTTGAACTGAGCCATCGGGCGTCCGACCGCTCGATTTTCGCCCGGGGTGCGGTGGCGGCGGCCCGATGGGCCGCGGGCAAGCCGCCGGGACTTTACGGCATGCGCGACGTGCTCGGCATGGCGACTCCGGCTGCCACCGGCTGAGCCGCGCCGCTGCCGGCCTGGCAGGCCGCTTCCCAGACCAGGATCGCCCGCTTGCGCAGCGCGCCCCACCGGTAATTGTGGATCAGGCCGTTCGCCTGAATGACGCGATGGCAGGGGACGATCAGACTGACCGGGTTGGCGCCGATGGCGCGACCGACGGCGCGGAACGCTGTGGGATGACCGATCGCTGCCGCGACATCGCGATAGCGGACCGCCCGGCCCGCCGGGATTCGTAACAAGGCTTGCCAGACCTCGCGTTGGAACGGCGTGCCGCGCAGCAGCAAGCGAACCGGGGCGTCTTCGCCGGCGGCACGGCGTCGCGCGGTGACTGCCACCGGCGCGGTGCCCGCGGCGTCCTCGACCAGGGTTGCACCGGACCATTCGGCGGCGAGAATGGCCCGTGCGGCGGCGCCCGAGGCGTCGTCGCTGTCGGCAAAGCTCCACCAGCAGACACCGCCATCGACCAGCCCGATCAGGGCCCGTCCGAACGGCGTGTCGTGAAAACCGAAATGCAGCCGCAGCGCGGCGCCGCGTTTGCGCGCGTCCGCCGGATCGAGGCTGTCGATGATCACCGATCGATCGGCCGCGGCGTCGAACAGCCTCTGACCCGGGGCCAGAAGCCCCTTGATCTGGTCATCCTCGGCCAGATGGGCGAATTGTTCCGGGGTGATGCCAGCCCATTGATCGAGGATCCGGTTGAATTCCGACGGCGTGACCGCGGCGCCCGCAGCCGGGTCGCGGTTGCCGCGGTCAGGGGTGACCAGGTGCTGCAGGGCGGCGGCGATCACGGGGTAGGGCGGGGTCGGTCCGGGGGCGTTGGTCATCGGGGCGTGCTGTCGGGGCTTGGGTTCCGGGCGTGCCGGTGTCGCGCCAAGGCGGCGCGCAGCGAGCGTGCCAGATCGGCGCGCTGCGCGGGAGGCAAAAACGCGCCGATCACCAGCGATCGGCCATGCGAGGTCAGAACCAGCCGACTGTCGCTTTCGGGCGAATCATCCATCAGGACGCGCAGCCAATAGGGTTGAAAGGCCCAGCATTGGTCGGGCTGCCCGGCGCTGCTGCGGCGGATCACCAGAGCCCGGTCGGTCAGCGACAGGGTCTCGCAGATCCGGGCACTGCGATAGCTGAGGCGGAACGCCAGAGCGACCAGCACCACCTCAAGACCGCCAAAGGCCAGGACCGGCCAGGCGCCGCGCAACAGCGAGATGCCGCCCACGATCAGGGTCGCCATGATCAGCACGATCATCACGGCGACGAAGCCGTTTCGCGGTAGACTGCGATGAGGGTACAGGGTCGTCTGAAAATGAATCGGCGGCTCGGGGACGATCATCGCGCCATGGTGAGACAGAACGGTTTAGCTGTATATGTGGCGCGGTCTCGTCCCTTCGATCAAGAGCGCTCGTTGGTTCGATATCGAGGCCGAATGCTGTTTGCCCGTCAGGTTGAGACGGACACCATGGACCTATCGGACTCGGACGGCGTGACGCCCTTCAATTCGTACCGGGCACGTAAATACCAGCCCCCCATGATCTTGACACATCGCCGGTAACGATTGTCAGTGGGGCGGGCCTCCGTGCCCGCCCGTCAAGAGCCCCGGAAGGGCCGGTTTCATGGCGAGCTGGTATAATACTCCCTGGGGAGCCCGGTCCGTGTCATCGCAGCGGCAGATAGATATCGGTGATCAGGTCGCATTCCGGTGTTTCGGGCAACAGGTTCAAATAGTGAAAATACAGCGGGAAATCGCGCAATTCCTCGCCGCTCTGCGGCAACCAGTCCCGGTACAGGGGATAAATGGTCGCGGCAATCTGGTCATGGGCACCGAAATGTCGCACGACGGCACAACGACCGCCCGGAATCACCTTGTTGATCACACCTTGGGAATTGGCCGGTATTTCGGCGGTGACCGAGCCGCAAATGTCAAAGCGAAATTTGTCGGGCGGGGTCGTGTCAGGGTCATCGTAGACGATGCCGATCGTCAGGCTGGAACCGACCGGAGAATGATTTCCTGCCTTTCGCCACTCAACAAACCTTGCCAGGGAGTTATTGAGCAGATTGACAGGGCCGCGATGTTCTAATGCAGCGATTCTGGTTTCTTTAAAATCAACAATCCTGACGTCCATTTTCTGTTCCCTCTCTCTTGCCGGGAATTGATAACGTTCCATCCACGGAACCCATGCCGGAGCGCTTCTGAATTCAGACGGTGTCTGTCCGAAGGTGTTCTTGAACGCCCGGGAAAATGATTCCGGGCTTTCAAAACCGCTATCGAGGGCGATATCGATGATGCGGTCGAGTTTGTTGAAAACCAGTCGATAGGACGCTCGTTTCAGCCTCATCAGCTGAATGTATCTGCCGACGCTGATTCCGCAATAGTCAGAAAACTGTCGCTGGAAGTGGAATTTTGAAAAATTGACAACACCGCTCAATATGTCGACCGATAATTCATCTTCCAGATGTCTGTCGATGTAATCGAACAGTCGGTTGAATCGTGCCGCATATTGACTTGTCCTCGACATCGCTTCCACCGGCGGTCCTCAATGACGGCGACCATAGCAAGCCGGCAATTGCCTGTCCTGACCGAGAATGCGCTCTTCAGTCTATGGATATCAGCGATATCGACGCCCTCTCGGACGAGATTGACGCGTTCGTCGGTGCGGCTGAGGTCAACCCCGATGTCAGGATAGCGGCCCTGCCCTTGGGGTCACCAGCCTGAACCGGACATTCCGTCTTTCTCGTTGGCGCGCCGTTCCCGCGAGACTATTTCTCACGCTCAAGGGATCGATCGGAGAAGCGTAATGCCTGCGAAGGACACAGCGAGACTTTCCAGCAAATTCCAGATCTCCATCCCCAAGTCGGTGCGAACGGCGCGTCACTGGCTGGCGGGCCAGGAATTTGCCTTTATTCCCAAGGGCGAGGGCGTTCTTCTCGTTCCTGTGCCCAGGCAGGAAGATCTGGCGGGACTTGCACGCGGCGCCAAATCGGACGGCTATCGGGATAGGGCAGACCGCTTCTGATGGTGCTCGTCGATAGGTCGGCCTGGATCGAATGGCTCATCGGTTCCCCCACGGGCGGCATTGTGGCGGCCGATCTGCCATCCCGCGGTCAATGGCTGGTCCCGACCATCGTGCAACTTGAATTGGCGAAATGGCTGACTCGGGAGGTCGGAGAGGAAAAGGCCGATCAAGTGATTGCCTTTACCGAAACCTGTCTTGTCGTCGACCTGACACCCGGATTGCGTTGTCAGCGGCAGATTTGTGTTCGCGACACAAGTTGGCGACAGCGGAGGCCATCATTTACGCGACGGCACTCGTCCATGGTGCCGAGCTGTTGACGTGCGACGGTCACGTCGAAGGCCTATCCGGCGTTCGGCTTATCCGAAAGTCCGAAGGGCATTGACCGCTCAATAGCGTCGCACCGCGACCTTGGGCCTGGCAGGAGATTTGCGCCCAATTCGATCGTTCGCAGGCGGAGCGGTGATATCTGGAAGCGGCCATTCGCTGGGTTTGGTCCGGGTTACTCTGTCCGTTCCACATAGGCGATTCGCTTGGCCCGATTGGCCGCCAGAAAGCGATCGCGAACCGCCCGAAAGAGCCCTGGCGGCAGAAATCCATAGGCAGCGCTCTCCGGTCCCTTGCCCGGCCAGAACCGCAAATCGGGGCCGGGCCAAGCGAATAAATTCGCCTCGCTCACAACCACCCATGACCGCTCCGCATCCAGCCCGAGCCGCGCCTTGACGGGAGCAGGAATTTCTAAAGCTTCATCCATCTGCGCTGGTGCTGTATGGGTGATTGGCAAAACGTAGACGCGCGTCGTGCCGTCCTCGTCCTGTCGCGCGAGCACGACGGCGCATGGCCGATCCTTCACACCGTCCTCGCGCCCCGCCTGTGCTTCACGATCCCCGAGATAGGAATATCGGATAACCAGACCAGGCTGTGGGGTCGGCCAAGTCACGGCTGCCAGCCTTTAAGTTCTTCATCGAGGTACGCGTGCTCGACGGGAACCTCCGCCTTGGCGATCAGCGCGATTTCTTCATCGCTCAGCTCGCCGGCACGAATAACCCGGCGATCCCGGCGCTTCAGCCGCTTCTATTCCTCGGCCGCCAAAACCACCAGCCGGTCATGCCCGTTCTTGGTAATTGTCACCGGCTCAGACAGCGCCTTGTCGGCCAACCGCCCGTAATTTTTGATAAATTCCGCCGTAGTGACTTTCATCGCGACCATCCCTATATGCGTAAGTTATATTATACATATAATTCGAAATTTTCCAGCCCAACCTTTCGCGACCTTGATGGCACAATTCTTGCCAACAATGAGGCGATGAGGCCCTGGCCGACATGCCCGATCAGATGCCGATTTGTGCCCATGGTGGTCATCCAACGACGGGATCGTCGCGCCTGAAAGCAGCCGTTGGTTTGCCTTGCTCGGCTCGAACCGGTATCGCTATTGAACCTTCTGGGGTCGTTTGAGTTCGGAATTCCGGTTGAAGTCCGTCATTCGAGACGGTGCGCTTGAAGCGCACTTTGTCGTTGGTGCGTGTGCGCGCTGATCGCAGGATCGACAATGATCTTCGGTTGGCATGATGCCGAGCACGAGCGGAACATGCGGGAACGCGGGTTTGGCTTCGACTTTGCGGCCCTCATTTTCGTCGGGCGTGTGCTGACGCAGATCGATGACCGGCACGATTACGGCGAGATTCGCATCAAGGCAATCGGTGAGGTCGAAGGGATTATCCGGACCGTCATCGATACGGATCGCGAAGATGTTCGCTGGATCATCTCCGCGCGAAAGGCCAATAAGAAGGAATGCGCGCTATGGCTCGCATGACCATGGACCAGATCAAGGCCGCCCGTCCGAAGATCGACCGAGCCAGGATCGATGCCACCGCAGATGACGATATCGGCCGTCAGATGATCGAGGACGGCGAGGATCCGCTCGCTGATCTCAGTGCCTTCACCGAGGATCTGCAGCCGGCGCGAATCCGAGCACAACATGGAATGAGCCAGACGCAATTTGCCGCGGCACTGACGATCCCGGTTGCGACCGTTCGGAACTGGGAAAAAGGCCGCGTGTCACCGGATCCCGCCGCCCGCGCCCTGCTTCGGATCGCTTCCCGTGAGCCTGAAATTGCCCTTGCCGCCCTGATGGCGAATAAGAAGGCGTCGTAATCTGATCGGCAGGCGGCATCATGGCCCCGACGATGCCTTGATGGCCTGAAGATCGCAACTATGATAACAGTGATCTCGTCGCCCTCACGACAGGACAGCCGCCATGCCGCGCCGTTTCGTCCTCGGTGACCGGTTCGAAGCGTTCATCGACACGCAAGTCAAGACCGGCCGATACAACAGTGCCCGTGAAGTTGTGCGCGAAGGGCTCCGACCGCTCGAAGACGACGAGCTGACGCTCCGGTCGCGCACCGATGAACGGCGCGCCCTGGTCGACGAAGGCCTGTCCAGCGGCGTATCGACCAGCGATGGTACCGAATTCCTGGGTCGGCTGAAAACGAAATACGCCAGCAAGCCGAAGCCAACACAGGCGTGATGCGGTTTCGTTTCACCGTTGCGCCTGAGCGGACAATCGCCTCGATAAGCTGAATTCCATACCTGTGGTGAAATGCCCTGGTCGAGTTGACTTGTCGCCATTCAGTGCCTACATTTTTGTATGCACAGGAGGCCGCGTTGCCGTGGATATGGGATCCCGAGAAAGACGAGGTCAACCGCCGCAAACCTGGACTGCCATTAGCCGTTGGGGCCGCCGTGATGGACGATCCGCTGCTGTTGTCGCGTCCTGACGAACACCCGGATGGCAACCGCTGGTTTTCTATCGGCGTGTTGAACGGCGTTGCGGTGGCTGTGATCCATACCTGGCCCGATGACGACGAGATCGATGGCCGCGTTATCAGCGTCCGTCAGGCCACCAAAAAGGAACGAAAGGCATATGAGGATGGCGATTAGTCGGAAACTGACGGACGATGAACAGGCGGCCCTTGACGCTATCGGGGACCGTCCGGACAGCGAGATTGACTTGACCGACATCCCTGAGGTCACCAACTGGGCGGGCGCCGTGCGCGGAATGTTCCGACCGGTCAAACGGCATGTCACGATCCGGCTCGATGCCGATTTGCTCGCGTGGTTCGAGCACCAAGGCAAGGGCTACCAGACGAGAATCAACGCGGCGCTGCGCGAATATGTTGACCGCCACAAGGGTGCCTAGAAGCGAAGCCGCTGCGGTGTCTTTGTCAACGGATCGAGCCCGACGACGTGGTCGATGTTCAGGCTCTTCGCAACAGGTTGGGCCGGCCACAGGCTGCTTTCACCGCCCGGTATGGATTCTCGGTTGATGCCATCCGGAACTATGAACGGAGGCAATGAATCCCCCCGCGGCGCGATCCGCACCTTGCTGACCGTGACAGCCCGTGAGCCTGACGCCGTGACCCGCGGGCTTGTGCATCGAACGAGCCCTGACGAGATGTCCCAGGATTAGGACGAAAGCCGAGGTTGGGCCATTGATCGAAATTGGCACCAGTGCTTTGAAGCCGGAGTCCTCAGACGTTGCCGCTTTGCGCCCATCCTCGCCATTCAGTGGACCAACGCCGGCTCCCGACAGCAGACGTTGCGCTGACGGCTCTCCCGGGCAATGAGCGGTCAGTCGATGGACCGATGTAGGCACAACTTGGTGCATAATGCCAGCGGAACAGACATTTCACGAAGAGTAAAGATTTACGCCTCCGTCAAACGAATTCTGGGATCGGGTCAACGTTTGTCTCGAAAATGACCTCCTTGTCGGAGAAATTTCCCCTCCAATGATCGATGGTCTCTGGAATGACGGATTTATAACTTGGATGTGTTGTAAAATAACGGACGCAATCGTCATCGATGACCGCCGCCCAAAGATGTCCGCTCTCCGCTTTCATCACTATAGCTTCGATTATTGTATAAAGACCCTTGACGCCACCAACGGAAACTTCTGCAGAGAGGCAGTCGAGATCTTCTGTTTCGCCCATCTGCTGAAATGAGTCCTGGAGTTTTTTATAGTACTTGCCCATGATCCCATACAATCTCTGGAGATCAAGTTCCTGGAACCTGCCGCTGTCAAATAACAAATCCTGATCGCAGGAGTACACCCCATCAAACGACGCTCCCAACCCCATAAAACACCCACAGCCGTCGCCCTGCTCAACCCAGATTTTTCTTCCCGCCCGACGAAACTTCATTTCACAAGGGCGTTCCTCTTCGAAGCTTCGGATGCAAGCGAAGGCGGAGTCGGGGCCCACGTACTTGGCATAACCCTCCATTTTGCCGGTCCTTGCACCATCAACTAGCAGCAAGTGAAAGCAGAACCCGTCAGAACCGACTTCGCGAATGAACAGTGTACTTGACTTTGCTGGCGAATGGTTTGAATGCCAGTACCCGAACCATCTGGGCTTCGAAGCATTGGCCCAATAAATTGGTTTAATAACATCATTAAGTGCATCTCTCAGCGCTCTCTCCAGCTTTTCCCTTAGTTCTGGCCTTATTTTTTTTCTTGCTTCCCTAGAATCAAGGCTGAACTGGACAACTCGACGCCCCCTAAGGTCAAATGGGAGAGATTCTACCTGACCAAAAGCCGTATTCATTACGAGTATGATCCGATTCCAGCCGATCTTCGCAGCTGCGAATCCGATTTCAGCCATAACGTTGGGATTAGGTGTAAGGCGTCGCTTGAGGTATCCTTTGTTGAATGCCGTAGCTACAGACCAAACCAGGCTTTGGAATCCTCCAAGGGACTTCTTCTCTTCGCCGTTTATAAAGGAAACGTCGCAAACGAACGCGTCACATTCACTGATTTTCTGAAATATTGTGTCCGCAATCCCGACGGCTCCCTCAGCGCCCGCTGTGTCCCGGTCTATAATCGCTTCGACCGAAGTAGAATCGTCCTGGGAAATCGCCTTGGCAGCCTTCGTAAGAGCTTCTTCTATAAGGTTTCGCGTTAGTGCCCCATTTAGATCAGACTGCCAAGAATAAAACACGACATGCTTCATTCCCCACCCCTTCTATTAAAATAAGACGATCAGAGCACCGAGCATGCATTTGGCATTAGGACAAAGCGCCATGTGCTGTTTAATAGATCGCCAGTATACCTGCGAAATGCCGTTTGCGAACGTTGAGAATGTCGTCTCTCAAGACCGGTTCCAGGCTGGCCAGACTATTCCCTATGGGACCAACTGACGAAGCTCCAGCCCACCAGCATCGTCCGCTTCACCAATTCCGCGTCCGACACCAGCCATTCCGTTCACGGCCCAGCCCGGTCATTCAATAGCGAGAATCTTGATCTCCGCTCCTGGCCCAGCTCGCCCGTCAAACGATACGCCCGGTATCACTCCATGTCGCTGGTGCCAGCCTCAACCGTACCACCAAGGGTCCCTCTTCCTGCCCGTTGCCGGACCCCCAGATAATCCGCCGCCTCCACAACCGATCCGCCTTCTGTCGCCCTCGCGGCTCAATCAATCCGTTCGGTCGGATAAACGCCCCAGAACTCGCCGCGTTGCAGCCAGCCGCGATAGCCGGCCAGTTCGACCTGGCACCAATCGGCCCGGCAATGGAGCAATCGGCCGATGACACCGGCCTCGACCTGGGCCACCGGGGCGGCTGATGCCGCCGCGTCGCTGCGCAGGGTTCGGGTCTTGGCGGTGACGACGATGGCGCGCTTGCCCGACAGCATGCTCTGGTGGACCCAGCCCTCGGTCCCGTCCCAGTCGCGAATCCGACGCCAGGTGTCGAATTCCGCGGTGATTTCAACCGGCATCTCGCGCCGGACAAAGACCCATTCGACCGGATAGCGGACACCCGGCCCGGTGCGCAGATTGACCTCCGCCGAACGCAGCGAGACGAAGCGGGGCACCGGCAGGCCGCTGTTGTTGATCGGGCTGTTTTCCTCATCGTGGCCGGGGTCCCCGGCGGTGGCATCCGCGGCCGGGGCACGATCCGGAAGGACCATCGAAATCAGAGCGGCCAGCATCAAAGTGATGAGACGGCATCGAATCGAACCAAGCATCGCGACGAATCCGGTTATCATGGGCCGTCGGCCATTCCCGACGGTGAGCGATATAAGGATCGACGGGTCGACCCGGTCAAGCGGATGCTGGGGCAAACAGCACGAAACCGGGAATCCCGGACAGGATGTGCTCGCTGGACAAGGGATGATGTTGCTTGCTATGGCGGTGGTTGGGGCATCAGCAGGGATTGGTAAGGGATGGGCGCCATGCCGGAAAAAAGAAAGCCCGTGGTCATCGTGACCCGCAAGCTGCCGGACGTGATCGAAACCAGAATGATGGAGCTGTTCGACACACGTCTCAATCACGATGACGTGCCCTGGACGCAGAACGAACTGATCGAGGCGGTCAAGATCGCCGATGTCCTGGTGCCCACGGTCACCGACCGAATCGACGCCCGGGTCCTGTCGCAGGCCGGCAGCAATCTTCGCTTGATTGCGTCCTTCGGTACCGGTGTCGATCATATTGACCTCAAGACGGCGCGGCAACGCGGCATAACCGTCACCAACACCCCCGGGGTCCTGACCGAGGACACCGCCGACATGACCATGGCCTTGCTGCTGGCCGTCACGCGCCGGCTGGCCGAGGGCGAACGTGTTGCCCGGTCCGGTACCTGGCATGGCTGGGGACCGACCATGATGCTGGGGACCCGGTTGTGGGGCAAACGCCTTGGCATCATCGGACTGGGGCGAATCGGCCAGGCCCTGGCGCGGCGCGCCCGGGGTTTCGGCCTAACGATTCACTACCACAACCGCCGCCGCGTGCACCCCGACGTCGAGACCGAGCTGGAGGCGACCTATTGGGACAGCCTCGACCAGATGTTGGCGCGGATGGACATCGTCTCGATCAACTGCCCGCACACGCCGGCGACCTATCACCTGTTGTCGGCGCGACGGCTGGCTTTGCTGCGCCCGCACTGTTTCATCGTCAACAGCTCGCGCGGCGAGGTCATTGATGAGAACGCGCTGACCCGGATGCTGGAAAAGGGCGACCTGGCCGGGGCGGCGCTCGACGTCTATGAACACGAGCCCGCGATCAACCCGCGATTGGTGGCGCTCGATAATGTCGTTCTGCTGCCCCATATGGGCTCGGCAACGCTCGAGGGCCGGATCGACATGGGCGAAAAGGTCATCATCAACATCAAGGCGTTTTCCGATGGCCATCCGCCACCGGATCGGGTGATCGAAACCATGTTCTGAGGGGGACGGCGAAACGGGCACGGGGATTCGCCGCTGCGCAACGATTTGATCGCAGCTCTTTCGGTTTGGCGTGCCCCGCCCAATCTATCGGGCTGCGAGCCAGTTCGGCCGCAATGACAGGGAGCGCGCGAATGAAACGACGCACAGCCGTGGTAGCCGCCGCCATCACCGCCGCCATGATGGCAAGCACCGGCGCCTATGCCGAAACGGTCTCGATCAAGACCTTCCTGGACGGACAGACCGAAGTCCCGGCGGTCACCACCCCGGCCACCGGAACCGCCGACGTGACGATCGACACCGAAGCCAAGAAAGTTTCCTGGACGATCACCTACAAGGATTTGAGTGGCACGGCGACCGCGGCCCATTTCCATGGTCCGGCCGCGAAGGGCGCCAATGCCGGTGTCGAAATCCCGATCCCGGTCGCGGCAAGCCCGATCGAGGGCTCGGCGACGGTGACCGATGCCCAACTTGCCGACCTGCTGACCAACAAGACCTACATCAACATTCACAGCGCCGCTCATCCCGGCGGCGAAATTCGCGGCTATCTGACCAAATAGCCCAAAGCGCGACGCTGGCAGCCCGGGAAAGCCGCCCGATGCGGCGCTTTCCCGAGTTCCCGGCCCGAGTTCCCGGCCCGAGTTCCCGGCGGGTCCCGGATTATTGCAACTTGATCTGAACCTCGACGACCCCCGGTTCATCGGTATTCTCGCGCCGGGTGAAGCCGAGGTCATGGCACATTTGCAGCATCGCGGTGTTCTCGCGCAACACCTCGCCGAAGATGGCGTGGATTCCCCGGCTGCGGGCATAGACGATGATCTCGCTCATCAACAGGAAACCGAGCCCCTTTCCCTTCATGTCGCTGCGAACCATGATCGCATATTCGCCGCGCTGGTTGTCGGGATCGGCGGCGACCCGCACAACGCCATAGATCTGTTCGTTGCCCTCGGCATTGGCGGCCACGGCGCACAGGGCCATCTCGCGATCATAGTCGAGCTGCGTCAGCCGGGCCGCCATCTGGTGCGACATCCGTTTGATCGGCGCAAAGAAACGCAACCGGATATCCTCCGGCGTCATCTGTTCGAACATATCCTGGACCAGCGGTTCGTCCTCGGGCCGAACCGGACGCAGCAGGAAGGCCTGACCGTCGGACAGGGTGCGCGTCTGTTCCAATTTTTTGGGGTAAGGCCGGATCGCAAGGCGGCGGCTGTTGCGCGGCCCCAGCGCCGCGACCTTGATCCCGGCGTCGAGCGCCAACACCCCGACATCGTCGACAAGCAGCGGATTGATGTCGATCTCCAACACCTCGCCAAAATCGGTCACCAGCTGCGAGACCTTCAAGAGCGTCAAGATGATCGCATCGATATCGGCTGCCGGCTGATCGCGATAACCGCGCAGCAGATTATAGATCCGCGTCCGCTGGATCATTTCCCGCGCCAGATTGGCATTCAATGGCGGCAGGCCCAGGGCATGATCCCGGATCACCTCGACGGCGAGGCCACCCTCGCCGACCAGGATCACCGGTCCGAAGGTCGGATCGTCCGACACCCCGATGATCAGTTCCAGCGCGCCCGGTTTGGTTGCCATCTCCTGGACCGTGAAGCCATCGATCTGGGCGTCGGGTTTCAGGCGCCGGATGCGCGCCAGCATCGATTCGGCCTTGGCCCGGACTTCCTCCGGGGTCGTGATATGCAGCGCCACACCCCCGACATCGGTCTTGTGCGGGATGTCCGGCGACAGGATCTTCAGCGCGACCGGTTTGCCGATCTCCCGCGCCATCTGCATCGCTTCGTCGGGCGTCACCGCCTTGCGCGTGTCGACCACGGGTATGCGATAGGCCTGCAACACCTGTTTCGCCTCGAACTCGGTCAGCCAGGACCGGCCTTCGGCCAAAGCGGCTTCGATGAAGATCCGCGCGCTGTCGCCATCGACATCGAACTGCTCCGGCACCGAGGTCGGTGTCTGCATCAGCATTTCGTGGTTCTTGCGATACTGAACCAGATGCATGAAGGCCCGAACCGCCTGGTCCGGTGTGTCATAGCTGGGGATCCGGGCGGCCGCGAACTGGCGGCGCGCGTCGGTCGCGGCGCCCTCGCCCAGCCAACTGGTCAGCACCGGATGCTTGCGCCCCTTCAGCGTCGCAATCACGGCCTGGGCGGCATCGGCGCTATCGCCGACGGCGCTGGGACAGTTGAGCACCAGCACGGCATCGTTGGCCCGATCATCGAGCAAGGTGGTCAGGCTGTCGGCGTAACGCTTGCCCTTGGCATCGGCCAGGATGCCCACCGGGTTGGCGTGCGACCAGGCCGCTGGCAGGATCTGATCAAGTGCGGTCACGGTCTCGGGCTGCAACCGGGCCAGATGGCCACCGAGCGTGGTCAAGGTGTCGGTCGCGAGAATGCCGATCCCGCCGCCATTGGTCAGGATCGCCAGGCGATCACCATTGATCGGCAAGCCCATCGCCAAGGTTTCGACGGCATCGAACAGTTCGTTCAGCGCCCCGACCCGCAACATCCCGGCGCGCCGCAAAGCGGCGTCATACACGGCGTCGGACCCCGCCAGCGCTCCGGCATGGCTGGCCGCGACCCGGGCGCCCTCCGCGGTGACCCCGGCCTTGATGACGACGACCGGTTTTTGCCGCGCCGCGGTTCGGCCCGCCGACATGAATTTGCGGGCCGCGGTGATGGCCTCGATATACAGCAGGATCGCCCGCGTCCCCGGATCCGCGGCCAGGTAGTCGAGCAGATCGCCGAGATCGACATCAGCCATATCGCCCAGGGAGATCACGTGGGAGAAACCGATGCCCCGGCTGGTCGCCCAATCGACGACCGAGGTCACTACGGCACCCGATTGCGCGACAAAGGCCAGATCACCCTTCAGCGCGTTGACATGGATCATGCTGGCATTGAGGCCGCGCGCCGGCACCATGACCCCCAGGCCATTGGGCCCGCTGATGCGCAGCAGGTGCGGACGGGCGGCGTCCAGGATCCGGCGATGCGGTTCGAGCCCGTCATCGCTGCGTTCGCTGCAGCGTTCGGCGACAATCACCGCGGCCTTGGTGCCGCGGCGGCCGAGTTGATCGATCAGCCCCGGCCAGGTGTCGTCCGGCGTGCAGATCACCGCGAGATCCGCTGTAATCGGCAGATCCTCAACCGATTTGTAGCACAGCGCCCCCTCGATCGAACGCTCATCGGGATGGATCGGCATCACCGGACCGTCGAATCCGGCGTTGAACAGGTTTCGTGCCACCACGGCCCCGACCGATCGCGCCCGGCGATCGCCGCCGATCAAGGTGATCGAGGAGGGCTTGAACAGAAAATCAAGATTGCGAACGCTCATGGCGGGATTCCGGTCAAAATCGGGATTCCGCCCGGATCACCCTCGCGGGCTCAGCCAAGCGGCATGCGCATGGTTGCCGGGGACCCCCTTCAGCACGTCGCTGACGACACCGCAGAGGGTCCGTTTTCTGGTCCGCATGATTAGGATGAAATCAGTAAAAAGACAATTGATAACGGCGGCGTGATACTTGCCGTCACGCAAAGCGCCCGCACTCACGCACCGCCCCAAGGGCCGGATCGCCTTGTTTCGCGACTCCAATAGATCACTATTCTTTTCCGCCTGCGACATATCGCCGATCCGGTCCCGGCAATATTTGGTTGTCCCGGGTTCGCCCGGCGTTTCATCGCATGGTCAAAGTGACGCCGAGAATCGGGACCGGCGCTCCCGGGTTTCCGGGAAACCACCGCGCCCCTGCGGCACGCGGTGGTTCCGGCATTGTGCCTCCGGTCCTGGCCGCCCCGCTTCGGGGCGATTCAGGTTCGCGACGCGGTCACGGTCTCGCTTACGCCGGCTCGCGGACGTAACGGTCGATCGATTCCTGGATCACCCGCGCCGCAACGTCGGCATCCTCCCAGCCCTTGATCTTGACCCATTTGCCGGGTTCCAGATCCTTGTAGTGCTCGAAAAAATGCGCGATCTGCTGGGTCACAATGTTCGGCAGATCCTTGTAGGATTCGACGCCCTCATAAAAGGGATGAAGCTTGGTGACTGGAACGGCGAGAATCTTCTCGTCCAGGCCGGATTCATCTTCCATGATCAACACGCCGATCGGTCGCGAGCGGAGCAGACAACCGGGAATCAGGCGGTTGCGGCCGACCACCAGCACGTCGCACGGGTCGCCGTCATCGGAGAGCGTATGGGGAATGAAACCATAGTTGGCGGGGTATTGCATCGATGTATGCAAGAACCGATCCACCACCAAAGCGCCCGACGCCTTGTCGACCTCGTACTTGACCGGCTCGGCGCCGATCGGGATTTCGATGATGACATTGATATCCCATGGCGGATTTTCGCCCACCGAGATCTTGCTGATATCCATGAGGAAGGGTTCCTTGTCCTCGGGTCGGGGAATATGTTGGCGCGCAACGGCACCGGGGACGGCGCGGCACGCCGTAACCACGCCGTGTCGGCGCCGGAGTGTAGGCGAAACGAGTTCCGGAGACCATACCGGTGATGGGGATTGGCCGCTTCCCTGCGGCAAAACGCGGACTGGCAATTCTTGCCATCATTGCGCTGAGCCGTCACGGCGCGGTGGCTGCCGAGGCGATCGAACCACGACCGGCGCTCGCGATGCATGGCGACGCGAAATATCCCCCCGGTTTCGACCATCTCGACTATGTCAATCCGACGGCACCACAGGGCGGGACGCTGCGCCAGGCGGTCGCGGGAACCTTCGACAGCCTCAACCCCTTCATCGTCCGCGGCAAGCCGGCCTACGGCCTGGGCTTGATCTACGATACCCTGATGACCCGCGCCTGGGACGAGCCCTTCACCCTCTATGGGCTGGTTGCCGCCACGGTCACCGTGCCAGCGGATCGCAGCTGGGTGCGCTTCACGCTGCGCCCTGAAGCGCGATTTCATGACGGCCAGAGCATCACCAGCGCCGATGTCCTGTTCACCTTCGATCTGCTGCGTGACCATGGCCGCCCCAACCACCGCAGCTATTACGCCAAGGTCGCGACGGCGTCGGCTCCGGACCCGGCCACGGTCGAGTTTCATTTCCGCCGCGATGATGATGGCAGCCTGAACCGTGAAATGCCGATGATCATGGCGCTGATGCCTGTCCTGCCGCGGCATTATTGGCAGGACCGCAGTTTTGACCAGACCACACTCGACCCGCCGCTGGGCAGTGGGCCCTACCGGATCGGGCAGGTCGATCCGGGCCGGCGCATCACGTACGAACGGGTTCGGGACTATTGGGCCAAGGGGCTGCCGATTGTCCGCGGACTCTATAATTTTGCCGAGATGCAATTCGACTATTATCGTGACGATACGGTGGCGCTGGAGGCCTTCAAGGCCGGCGCCGTCGATCTTCGCCGCGAGAGCGACCCGACGCGCTGGGCCACCGGCTATGATTTTCCCGCAGCGCATGACGGCCGGGTTCAGCGCGAAAATTTTGCCCACCAGCGTCCCGAACCGTTCCAGGGCTTCGTCTTCAATACGCGTCGTCCGATCTTCGCCGACCGGCGGGTTCGGAAGGCCCTGGCCCTGGCGTTCGATTTCGAATGGGCCAACCGGACCCTGTTCCACGGTGTTTATCGCCGCACCGCCAGCTTCTTCCCCAATTCCGAACTGGCGGCAACCGGTGTGCCGGATGCGGCGGAACGCGCCCTGCTGGAGCCCTGGCGCAGCCAGCTGCCGCCGGCGCTGTTCGATCAGCCCTTCGTCCCGCCGTCAACCGGCGACGCCGGCAGCGCCGGAGTCCGCGCCAATCTGCTGAAGGCCACGGTGCTGCTCGCCGACGCCGGCTGGACCATCGCCCAGAGCCGCCTGACCCGTGACGGGGTCCCCTTCAGCTTCGAGATCCTGCTGCTCGACTCCGGTGACGAGAAAATCGCCCTCGACTATAGCCGATCGCTGGAACGGCTCGGCATAACCGCACGGGTGCGCACCGTCGACAGCGCGCAATATCAACAGCGCCTGGAACAGTTCGATTTCGACATGATCGTGCATCGCTGGGCATCGACCCTGTCACCCGGCAATGAACAAATGTACTACTGGGGTTCGGCCGCCGCCGATGCCCCGGGCAGTCGCAACTATGCCGGGGTCCGCAGCCCGGCGATCGACGCCCTGGCCCAGGCGTTGGCTCAGGCGACGACGCGCCAGGATCTGGTGACCCGCACCCGCGCGCTGGATCGCGCCCTGCTCTGGGGCTGGTACGCGATCCCGCTCTATTATCAACCGGACGATCACTTGGCATCGTGGACGGGGCTGCACCATCCGGCGACAACACCGCTTTATGGCGCCCTGCTCGATGACTGGTGGCGCGAGGGTCCGTGATCCCGGACCCGCGGCCGCGCGAAGCCGGTGTTCAGTTGCCCATGCGCTGCTTCACCAGCGCCGCCAGATCGGCTTCCGGCCGGGCCCCGTAATGGCCGATGATCTCAGCCGCCGCGATGGCGCCGATCCGTGCGCAGTCCGCCCGCGACCGGCCCCGGCTGTGGCCAAACAGGAAGCCCGCCGCGAACAGATCGCCGGCACCGGTGGTGTCGACCAGGCGGGTCACGGGTTCCGCGGCGACGCGCTGGCGTTCATCCCCCGAGACCACGATCGCGCCTTCGGCGCCGCTGGTGACAACGGCAATGTCGCAATGACCGCCGACCGCATCCAGCGCCGCGGTCAGCGAGTCCGTCTCGAACAACGCCAGAATTTCCGATTCGTTGGCGAACAGGATATCGACATGGTCGCGCACCAGGGCCCGGAAGGAATCCCGATGGCGCACCACGCAGAAGGAATCCGACAGGCTGAGCGCGACCTGGCGCCCGGCGTCATGGGCAACCGCCGCAGCCTTGAGAAAGGCTTCCTTGGCCTTCGGCGGGTCCCACAGATAGCCCTCGAGGTAGATGATCTTCGATGCCTTGATCAGATCGACATCGATGTCCTCGGGCCCCAGCTCGACACAGGCGCCCAGATAGGTGTTCATGGTCCGCTGGGCATCGGGCGTCACCAGGATCAGGCTGCGCGCCGTGCTCAGCCCATCGGCCGCGGGCCGGCTGCGGAACTGGACGCCAACCTCGGCCAGGCCCTGGCGAAAAGCCGATCCCAGCGCGTCATCGCGAACCTTGCCGATATACGCCGCCCGCCCGCCCAGTTGCGCAAATCCGGCCATGGTATTGCCGGCGGATCCCCCCGACATCTGGATCGCCGATCCCATCTTTGCGTAAAGGTGATCGGCGCGATCGGCATCGATCAGGTTCATCGCGCCTTTCTGCAGCTGATTGTCGATCAGGAACTGATCATCAGCGTGCGCGATGACATCGACAATCGCATTCCCGATACCGGTGACCTCGAAATCGTGCTGGGACATGGGTAAGACCTTGGTGATGAGCAGGAAACCCGCGAAAAGGCGGCGGCGAACCACGCCGGCCGGCGCAAGCATCCGGGTCTTAGCGCGCTTCAGCGATCGCGGCAATGTTGGCAGCGGGCCGGTGCCTCCGCGATGTCCCGGGGGATTTCGGGGATTAGCCGTTCGCGCCGGCCAAGGGACCTTGCCGACCCTTCCGAGGGTCGTTACGGTGGTATCGGAAAACTGTGATGCGAGCGATGATTTCTGCCCTGTTCCGCGCCTTTGCGCAGCTTGCCGACCCGCCGATTCAAAAAGTGATCTGGTCCAGCGTGCTCGGGGCACTGGGATCTTTCATCCTCGTCGCTGTGATCGTCTGGATTGGACTGGATTACAGCCACCCCTATACGGTGTGGTGGATCAACACCATGGTCAGTGTCCTGGGCGGGTTCGCCGTGCTCGGCCTGACCTGGCTGCTGTTTCCCGCGGTCGTTGTGACAATTGCGGGACTGTTGCTGGAACCCGTGGCCCGGGCGGTGGAACGACGATATTATCCGGATCTGTTGCCGCCGATGCCGACCTCATGGTTTGGCGATCTGATCGTTTCGCTGCGCTTTCTGGTCCTCCTGCTGGTCGTCAATTTCCTCGCCTTGCCGCTTTATCTCGTTCCAATTGGCAATTTCGTGGTTTTTTATGGCCTCAACGGCTATCTCCTGAGCCGGGAATATTTCGATATGGTCGCGCGCCGCCGTGTCGGGGCCGGCCTGGCGAAAGAAATTCGCCGGCTTCATCGTCTCCGACTGCTGTGTGCCGGGATCGTGATCGCGTTTCTGTCAACGCTGCCCATGGTTAATTTGGTAGTGCCAGTGATCGCAACGGCCTTTATGGTGCATGTGTTCCAAGGCTTGGCGACCGGTCGGCGGCCGTTCGCCGGGACGTGAACCGGTGTTGCCGAATCAAAGTCCGCTCCGTCTGCCACAAGAGTAGATGCTCGTCTCGTTCCGTGAGGTGATGCCGATGTTCCGACGCAAGTCCGCCAGCAACGAACCCCCGAAAACCGATAACCCGGTGTCGACGGAGGCCCCGCGGCCGTTCGCCACGCCGTCCGAACCGGTCCGCTCTCCGCTTTCCGACAAGGGATACGATATGTCGACGATAAAGCAGCCCGCCCCGCCGCCGCACAAGTTCGACGCCCCGCGGCGGTCCCTCGAGGTTCCGAGCCTGTCCCCGACATCCTCCAGCGCGCCGCTCGGTTCCGCGCAGGGCCTGGTTCGCCGCACCGAGCCGACATCCAGCGCCCCGGCCGCCGCTCCCGCCGCGGCCGGCAGCACCGGCCCGAACCAGACGCGCCGCCTCACCGTCGGTCGGGAAATCTCCCTGGCCGGTGAAATCACCGCCTGCGACGTGCTGGTCGTCGAAGGCACCGTGGAAGCCAAGCTGCGCGGCGGCCGGACCGTCGAAATCGCCGAATCGGGCTTGTTCCGCGGCAGCGTCGAAATCGACAGCGCCGATATCGCGGGTCGTTTCGAAGGCGAATTGACGGTTCGAGGCCGGTTGCAGGTCCGCGCCACCGGCCGCATTTCCGGCACGATCCGCTATGGCGAGCTGGAAGTCGAAGCCGGGGGCCGGCTCAGCGGCCAGGTCGAGACCACCGCCGAAACCGCCAGCGAGACCGCCGCGAAAGCGCCCGGTGAAATCGCCGCCGCGGCGCCATCGGCCTGGAGCCCGGCGCCCGCGTCGCCAACCAGCCCCTACTCAGCGTCCGCGACCGCCGAGGCCAGCCTCGACTGAGGAGCCGAACGCCGGGAAGGACGCCTCGTGGCTCGCGTCGCGGACAATGAGAGGATCTCTCGCCACCGTCATGCTCGCGAACGCGGGCATCCAGGGCCCCGGGCGCCATCGTTCGGAGCTTGCGGCTCTGGGCCCCCGCGTTCGCGAGGGCGACGGTCGCAAATTCGATGACGTACCCCACGAGGCCCTTCCCGGCGGTTCCCCCGCGGATCAGGACAAGGCGGCGACCGGGCCGGTATCCTTATCGGGAAAGTCGCACAGATCCGCGACCGGGCACCGGCCGCAATCCGGGCGCCGCGCCTTGCAGACATAGCGTCCGTGCAGGATCAGCCAGTGATGGGCGTGGCGCCGCCATCGCTCCGGAACCACCGCCAGCAGGCCCCGTTCCACGGCATCGGGGGTTCGGCCCGGCGCCATGCCGGTGCGATTGCCAACCCGAAAAATATGGGTGTCGACCGCGATCGTCGGCTCGCCGAACGCCACATTCAACACGACATTCGCCGTCTTGCGCCCGACTCCGGGCAGCGCCTCCAGCAACTCCCGCTGTCGGGGCACCACGCCGCCGTGATCGCGCACCAGGATCTCCGACAGCTTGATGACGTTTCGGGCCTTGGTATTGAACAGGCCGATGGTCTTGATTTCGTCGCGCAGCCGCGCCTCGCCCAGGGCCAGCATCTTGTCGGGCGTATCGACCTGGGCGAACAGCGCCCGGGTCGCCCGATTGACGCCGATGTCCGTCGCCTGCGCCGACAGCACGACGGCAACCAGCAGGGTATAGGGATTGACATAGTCCAGTTCGCTGCGCGGCTCCGGGGTGGTGGCGGCGAGGCGGGCGAAAAATTGATCGATCGCGTCAGGGGTCATGTCTGGGATCGTAACGTATTTTCGTGAAACATTGCACAAGATGTGCGAGTCGTGTTTGCCGAGTTATCGGAGCGTCTTGGGCAAGCCTTGAAGGACGAGGCCGAATTGAACAAAGCAGTGTCCCGGCTCATGGCGCTGAAATAGGCCTGCTTCGGGGCATTAGGCGCCATTCTGGGGTAATTTCCTCCATAATGCGGCGGCGTACTACGGCGGGCGGTGGCGCGACGCTTGCAGTACTCAAGGCTTATGCGCCAAGTCACCTTGTCGTTGACGTGACTTTGTGCGTCTCGTGCCATGCCCTGAAGGTCGCAAGGATGGATCTGAAAAAGTTTGGCGGCAGAAATCCATAGTCGTATCGGTCGTTACCGCCAGCTTTCCGTAGATCATAGCCCGGCCAGACAAATTGATCGCCCTCGCTGACAACAACCCATGAGCGAGCGTCATCAAGGCCAAGAAGCCGTTTGACGGAGAGCGGAATTTCAACAGCGGCGCTGGCGTTTCCCGGCGGATTATGTGTAATCGGCAATACCGTCACCAGCGTTTCGTCGTATTGCTGGCGCTGGACGGCAAGCGTTACGACACAGGGTCGGTCTTTGCGACCCTCTTCCTGTCCCCGCTGTGCTTCGTGATCCCACAGGTAAGCATAAGATATGACAAGACCCGGCTCTGGCGCTGGAATTGGCATGGAATGTTTTTACTTTTGTTCGGAATCTAGCACCTTGTTAAGGTGATCGTGGCGATGGTCCATGCGCGACGATGTTATCTGCTCTACTTCTTCGTCCGACAGCTCCGCCGTCAGGAAACGGCGACGCATGCTCTTGAGCTTGCGCAGTTCTTCGTACTCGTGTGTCGCCACGAAATATCCGGCGAGCGTGCCGTTGCTTGAAACAGGTACGGCTTCGCGCTGTGCCTGCAATTTGTAGCGGCCAAAGTTGCGAGCGAACTCGGCGGCCGGAACGGCTTCAGTCATTGCCACGCGTCCTCATCTTTCATCCGGATAACAATACGCGGTTTGCGCAAAGAGTGCAATTAACGTTCTTTGCGCAATTTCCGTATAGATACCGGCATTCAGGTCACAAGGCCTATCCAAGAAAATGAGCGGGTTGATTCGCAGGTTGAAAGGTTATCGATTCGCCCCTTCGGTCAGGGCCTGGACCCTGGTCGAGGTTGATCAACGACCTTTTGGCCGCGAAGCCGGATCACCAGTTGCCGCGCCGTTCCGGTGAAGCGCGAAGCTGGTCGCGCCCGGATCACCCAGCTCCGGGCGAAGCTGCATGCTCGGAATCAGATAGTCGCCACCATTCTGCCGGCGATAAGGAATGGGCGTGGCGGTCGCAAGTTTCCGCATCCTGTCGCGCAGGCGCTCGGCAACGAGCCCGAACGCCGCGTCATTGAGATGATCGGCCCGGTAAACCACGAACGGCGGAAGGACGTCGAAGCCCGGATAAAACAGGATTCCGTGATTGATCGGGAACAGCAGGTCGTCGATGGGCCCGTTGATCCCCCGGGCGGAATAGTGCTCTTCCCAGCCGCCGGTCGTCACGAGCACCATGGCCCGCTTTCCCGCCATGGCGCCTTCACCATAGCGGTCGCCCCAGCGCTTCTCGCTGTGCTCGCCGACGCCATAGGCGAAACCGTAGGCGTACACGCGATCGACCCAGCCCTTGAGGATCGCCGGCATGGTGAACCACCACAGCGGAAACTGGAGGATCAGGGCGTCGGCCCACAACAGCTTCTCCTGCTCGGCCTTGACGTCTTCCGTCAGCGCGTTGGCGGCGAACGCCGCGCCAGAGGCTGCGGCCGGCTTGAGCCGCGCGTCTGGCGCCAGCAAGGGGAAGTCGGCACGGTCGACCTCGGATTTCCAGCGGCTGGCATAGAGATCCGACACACACACCGCGTGGCCCTGGGCCTCAAGCTCCTGGATGGCGACATCGCGAAGCGCGCCGTTAAGCGAGCGCGATTCGGGATGAGCGAAAACAAGCAGCACTTTCATCGAGCAGCCCTCCAAACCTGGCAATTGACCCCTCGACCCTAGACAAGACAGATGAGCTCCACCAGCTGTGGACAATGCATATGATTATGCCGAATCATGGATAAGTCGGGCGTTACGCTTGAGCGCATGCGGACCTTCGTCCGCGTTGCCGAGCGCGGCAGCCTGTCGGCGGTCGCGCGTGAACTCAGAGTCGGTCAATCGACGATCACACGGCATCTGCGGGAACTCGAGCAGGCCATTGGCGTGCCCCTGCTCAGCAGAACCACCCGGCGCGTGACCATGACCGACGAAGGCCGCCACTATTATGCCAACAGCGTCCAGGTCCTGCGCCTCGTGGAGCAGGCCGGCGATGAGGTGCGGGGCACGCGGGGCGCGCCCGCCGGCACGATCCGGATATCTTGCACGGCGGCTTTCGGGGTCTTGCATGTCAGCCGGCTGATCTTCGCGTTTCAGGACCGCTATCCTGACATTGGGGTTGATCTCAGCCTCACCGACGAGCGTGTCAATCTCGTCCGCGAGGGCATCGATGTCGCGCTTCGTCTGGGGCCACTCACCGACAGCGCCGTGAAGCTACGGGCTCTCGGCCAATCCCGGCGTCTGCTCGTCGCGGCGCCCGATTACCTGGCGGCCCGGGGGCGACCGGCTGTCCCCGAGGATTTGTCCGGCCATGAGGGCATTCGGATGTCGAATGTGGCGGGAAGCGACAGGCTCATCTTGCAGAAGCGGGGCGGCCAGCGTCATGAGGTCCCCTTCGGCGGGCGATTTCGGATCGACCATGGGCTTGGCGCGCGCGCGGCCCTTGTCGCCGGACGGGGCATCGCGCCTGCCCATCATTGGCTTGTCGACGATTTGTTGGCGGCCGGCCAGCTTGAGGCGATCCTGCCTGACTATTCGCTGCCATCGGTGCCGCTGAGCATGCTGATTGTCCCTGAGCGCGCCGGCATTGCCCGGGTTCGGCTCCTGGTCGACTTCCTCGCCGCGCAGATTGGCAACATCCCCGGGATCGGGCAGCGGGGGCCGGGACCTGCTGAAAAATGAACCAAGCGGCGCCGTTTCTTTGCGGTCTGGGGATTCTGCACTCGGTTCACGTCAAAGCCCGAAAAGACGACGCGGGCAGAGCCCGTCGCGGCAGGTTCAGTCGAGATCTTCGGCGAGTGCGCTCCGGGTTTCCTCGGGGATCACCGCCATATGGGCATATTGCGGGTGATCGATTCCGGCCAGGATCCGCTCCTCCGGCGTGCGGAATTGCGCGATCTGTTCGGCGGTGAAGCGGAAATGGACGAAATGGACCGATGACGCCTTGCCGTCGGCGTTGGTCCGCTCGACATCGTCCTCGGGAACCGCGGTAATCGTGTCGTTGCCGATCTGCACGAAGAAATGGTTTTCCAGACCGCCCAGGCGGGACAACAGCGCGTTGCGGCGGTCCGGATCGTCGATTTCGATCATCACGGTGGCGACGAGTTCATCGCCCTTGGGCACCAGCGGATTGTAGGCGCGCAGCTCGTCGATGATCTGCTCCTCGCCACCATTTTCGACGCGCAGCATCTCGTGGATTTGCAGCCACATCGTGTCGTAGTTTTCGAAATAGAAGGTGGCGTGGGGACCGACCGGTAGGCGCCGGTGACGCTTGAGCTCGATGACCGCCTTGCGACGCGCGTCGCGGATCTCAAGATAGCGATCGCGCGGCAGAATGTCGTCACGGGTGATCTCGGTTTTACGCGGAGCCATTTGTGTGCTTCTCCTGACAGGGCGGCCGATATCCGCAGCCGTCATGTCGCCAGGGTGATGCCATAGGCACGGGCGAACAACTCGATGGGGTGCCGGGCCTCGGCGGGAATGATCTTGTCTTCGTCGATCCGTTCCATGCCCTGCAGGATGTGCGCCCCGGCCAGCGGACATTCCGAGGCGACAAAATTCTTGCGATTCTTGACCGCCTGGGCGGCGACCGGCTTGCCGACCTTCAGCGCGGTGGGGAAATTTTCCTTCAGCACGCCCCAGGAACCGCCATGGCCCGAGCAGCGCTCGATGACCTTGACGTCGGGCTCGGGCAGCAGGCGCAGCATCTCCGCGGCCTTCTGGCCCATATTCTGGGCCCGGGCGTGACAGGCGATATGCAGCGTCACACCACCGTCGAGCGGTTTCAGGCCGGGGGCCAGGCCCTCCCGCTTGGCGATGCTGACCACATACTCGCTGACGTCGAACGTGGCTTCAGCCAGCTTGCGGACCGCGGCCAGCTCCGGCGCATGGCGCGGCACCAGCAGCGGCCATTCGAATTTCATCATCAGGGCACAGCTGGGGACCAGGGCGATGATGTCGTAGCCGCGATCGATCCAGGGTTCGAGGGCACCGGCAACCTTGATCGCGTTGGCAGCGACCCGGGCCAGATCGCCCTGTTCGAGCTGGGGCATGCCGCAGCAACCGGGATAAAGCACCTCGGTCTCGACGCCATTGCGGGCCAGCACCGCCTGGGTTGCCAGGCCAATCGAAGGATTGTTGTAGTTGGCAAAGCAGGTGGCATAGAGCACCGCCTTGCGCCCGGCGGCCGGGGCGGTGCGATCGACGGGAACGGATTCGGTCTTGGCCCGCAAGGTCAGGGTTCGGCCGTTGAATTTCGGCAGATGCGCCTCGCGATGGATGCCGGCGGCCTTTTCCAGCAACGGCCGGGTCACCGTGTTGGCGGTGTCCGTCGCCCAATTGGCCAGTTTCGCCACCGGACGGGCCAGGCTGCCATTGCGGTCGGTCTCGGTCATCTGGCGATTGACGAAGGAAACCTCGCCCCGTTTGAACGCCGCCGCGCGGTAGCGCAGCATCAGATGGGGGAAGTCCAGGTCGAACTGGTGCGGCGGAACATAGGGGCACTTGGTCATGAAGCACAGGTCGCACAGGGTACAGGCATCGACCACCGGCTTCAAATCGGCCGATGGCACCTCCTGAAGTTCCCCGGACGATGTCGCGTCGATCAGATCGAACAGACGGGGAAAGCTGTCACAAAGATTGAAGCATCGGCGACAGGAATGACAAATATCAAAGACACGCCGCAGTTCGGCATCGATCGCGGCTTCGTCAGTAAAATTGGGGTCTTGCCAGTCGATCGGGTGCCGAATCGGAGACTCAAGGCTACCTTCGCGCATCAGACTGCCTTTCCTTTTTTAATTATGCTGTTTCGTTGATTGGTTCTGACTCGCGGCACCGAGTCGCGATGGGGATCGATCGGGGGTATGATCTGTCCGTGATGATCTGTCTATGAATAGTCTTGCGAATATCCGGTGCGGCACCCGGCGCCGGGTCGGGATTTCGGGCGCGCTGACAAGGTCCAGCGCTGCCGCGCAACGGCGCCTGGCCGCGCGCAGCCGCCCCGGAACGGGAACCCGGAATCCGGTGTTCCCGTTCCGGGGCGCTAGGACGGCGCGGCAGGATTACGACAGGGTGTCGAAAGCCTTCTGGAACCGGCCGGCATGCGACTTTTCGGCCTTGGCGAGGGTCTCGAACCACTCGGCGATTTCGTCGAATCCCTCGTCACGGGCGGTCCGGGCGAAACCCGGATACATGTCGGTATATTCGTGGGTTTCGCCGGCGATGGCGGCCTTCAGATTGAGCTTGGTGTCGCCGATCGGCTCACCGGTTGCCGGATCACCGACCTCCTCGAGGAATTCCAGATGGCCGTGGGCATGGCCGGTCTCACCTTCGGCCGTCGAGCGAAACACCGCAGCGACGTCGTTGTAGCCTTCGATGTCCGCCTTCTGTGCGAAATACAAATAGCGCCGGTTGGCCTGGCTCTCGCCGGAAAACGCGGCCTTCAGGTTCTCGACAGTCTTGGAGTCCTTGAACGACATGGTGACCTCCTTGGCGTTAATGGGGCTTATTGAGCGATGGCCGTTTGTTGAACCGACGGACCACCGCCATGAAAGTAACAAACCGCCTGACGCTTATGCACCCTGGGCTGCGAGAAGTCAACAAATCAGAAGAATTCTAAACTGCGCTCAAACGCACTGGTTTTCAACGAAAGCCGATTCCTGCTCCGGGACATCGAGCGACCGCACGCGGATGATGACATCGACCCGGGTCACCTCGGTTCCCGGCGGTGGCGCCGGCAGGGCGCCGATCAGCAGGTTCTGATCCAGGATATCGTGCAGCTCACCGTTTTCCTCGAGGAAGAAATGGTGATGCTCGCTCATGTTGGTGTCGAAATAGGAACGCCCGGAGTCGACGACGACCTCACGCAGCAACCCGGCCGCGGTGAACTGGTTGACGGTGTTATAGACCGTCGCCAGCGACACTTTGAGGTTGGCGGCCATAGCCTCCGCATGCAGCTGTTCGGCTGTGATATGCCGGTCGCCGTGTTGAAACAGCAGCCGGGCCAGACCGAGACGTTGACGCGTCGGACGCAACCCGGCCTGCTGGAGCCGATCAAGGATGGCGGTAAAGGGTCGCAGTCGGTTCATGGTCGGCTCGAATCGCTCCCAACATACGGTGGTTCGCCTTGGTTATGCCGCGTAAGGCGCTGATCAGCCGGATCGATCATCGCACCGACCGTGGCTGTTACGTGGTGCTGCCAAGGCGCCGGGTCAATCACCTGTCTGCAGACGCTCAATCAATTGCCCGACAGTCGGAATAAAGCCACCCGCGTAGAACGGGTCGTCGGCGAATCGATAAGCGTTGTGGCCGGCAAACATGAGCTGGTTGTCACAATCATCCGAATGACTGATCGCCTGCAGCGTCTTCTGGATGCAAAAACTGCGGGGATCGGCCTTTTTCCCCGTCGTTCCGGCCTCGTTCTGAGCCCAATTGCTGAAAATACAAGCAGAAAGACAGCCCATGCAACCGATTTGATCCCGCAGAATTTGGTCCGCCCGTTCCGGCGTCACAAAAACAAGCGTATTCTCCGGGGTCTTGAGGACCTCGGTGAAACCGGCGGCAATCCAGCCTTCAGCCCGTGCCTTCTCACCCGGACTCAAATACACCGGACGGCCACGCGGCCCTACCGGAAATTCTGCGACATGTTCGCCGACCGGATGCTGAAGATAGGCGACCTGGCGCTCGGAACGCTCCCGCAGCTCCTGGATGAACCGGTTGTTGACCGCCGACGAGTAGAATCCGGTGGGCGAGAAGCGGTTCAGGAACACGTCACCGGCCTTCAGGCTCAACAGCTTCTTCTTCCACGCCAGGGCGATCGGGCTTTCCTGGGTCAGCAGCGGCCGGGTCCCGAACTGAAAGGCGATCGGGCCGAGGTCCGGATTGTCGACCCAGTCCGTCCATTCGCGCAGATACCAGACCCCACCGGCCATCACGATCGGGGTCGTGGCAAGCCCGAAGCTGTTCATCATCTGGCGCAGCGCGAGAACCCGCGGGAACGGATCTTCCGGTCGTTCCGGATCCTCGCTGTTGGACAGACCATTATGGCCGCCGGCGCGCCAGGGGTCCTCATAGACCACCGCGCCCAGCATCGCGCTGAACTTGTGATAGGCCCGAAGCCACAGGGCCCGGAACGCCCGTGCCGAGCTGACGATCGGATAATAATGGACATTGTAATGGGCGCAGATCTCGGCGATGCGATACGGCATGCCGGCACCGCAGGTGACGCCATGAATCAGGTTGCGGGCGCCTTCCAGCACGCCGTGCAGGATGGTTTCGGCCCCGCCCATCTCCCACAGGATATTCATGTGGATCCGGCCCTGGCCGCGCGACTGCTCATGGGCGACTTGCGCCTGCGTGATGCCGCCCTGGATCGAAAACGCCACCAGTTCCTGCTGGCGCTCGCGCCGGGTCTTCCCGCGATAGGCCTGGGGCACAGGATGGCCATCCGGATCGAAACTGTCGGCATTGACGCCGGAAAACGTCCCGATCGCGCCGGCCGCAGCCCATGCGCCCGAACTCTCGCCATTGGAAACGGAAATTCCTTTGCCGCCTTCAATCAGGGGCAAGACTTCACGACCGGCAATGACCAAAGGCTTTAACGCCTTCAAGGCAACCCTCCCTCTCCCTGACCAATTCCGCTGCCAATGTCACACCAGTCCCTGCCATCGGTCGGGGATTCAGAGGCCGCCGCCGTCATTAACATAGGGTTCGATGCCTCGACAAAAAGGGTTTTCGTCATTCCATCCCCCTTAGAACATTTTTCGGCGAAATGGAAATCGGTTCGTCGTTGAAAAGACGACAAAATCGAACCCGGCATCCTTTGCGGCTCCCTCTTGTCGCCAATCACGGAACCTCGATTACGCGCCGGATCCCGATCCCAGGCCTGCGGCCAGGGCGGCCGGTCGATCGGTGAACAGCGCGGCGACGCCCCAATCGAACAACAGCCGCGCCCGGGCGACATCGTTGACCGTATAAGCCAGGACCTTTCTGCCGGTGCGCTGGATCGCCGCGACCTTGGCGGCATCCAGTTCCTCATGGTCAATATGGAGCGCCAGGGCGCCGATCTCATCCGCGACGATCGACCAGGGATCGGCGAGCGTCTCCATCAGATAGCCGCGGGGCCAATCGGCGGCGAGATCGCGGGCCGCCTTCAGGCTGGCCACCGAGAAGCTGGAAATCAGCGGCGGCGGCCGCATCGCGGGCCAGATCGATCGCGCCACGTCCAGGGCCCGGGCCGCGGTCTCGGCATCCCGGCCGGCGCACGGCTTGATCTCCAGATTGATGCCCAGTCCCAGATGCAGCACCAGCGTCAGATAGGTGGCCAGGCTGGGAACCGGTTCGCCGGCAAAGGCCGGTCCGAACCAGCGGCCGGCATCGAGACGGCTGATCTCGGCCCAGTCCCGGTCATTGACCGGGCCCTGGCCGTCGGTTGTGCGGTCCAGATCGTCATCGTGCATCAGGATCGGAACGCCGTCGCGGCTCAGCGTGACATCGATCTCGACCCAGGCGGCACCCTGCCGGGCCGCTTCGCGCAGGCCGGCCAGCGTATTTTCCGGCGCATCGTCGCGGGCACCGCGATGTCCGATCAAAAGTGGCAAAGTGGCAAGAGGGCTCATGATAACCAGAATCAGACGCGGCGCGGCATCGGCGCGGGGTGGCGAGGGATGATGGAGGCACTGGACGACGGCCAACCATTCACCTATCAGTCCGCCGGTTGAATGGAAAGGAACTTTGCAATGACCACCGCTCGCACGGTCGCCGATCTGGTTTCGGCGGGGCTCGTGGTGCCGCAACAGGCTCCGGCGCTGGCTGCGGTGGCGGCGCGGTATGCAATCGCGGTGACCCCCTATCTTCAGAGCTTGATCGCGGCAGATCCCAAGGGCCCGATTGCACGCCAATACCTGCCCGATCCCCGCGAACTCGAAAACCGGCCGGAGGAACGCGATGACCCGATCGGCGACCGTGCCCATATGCCGGTTCCGGGCGTCGTCCATCGCTATCCCGATCGTGTGCTGCTCAAGCTGATCCACGCCTGTGCGGTCTATTGTCGCTTCTGCTTTCGGCGCGAGATGGTCGGCCCCGGCGGCGATGGCCTGTCGCCGGAGGCGCTGGAGCAGGGCCTGCGTTATATCCGCCAGCATCCCGAAATCTGGGAGGTGATTCTCACGGGTGGTGATCCCCTGGTGCTGACGCCGCGCCGTCTTGGCGCTGTTGTCGCCGATCTGGCCGCGATCGATCATGTCGCCGTCGTGCGTTTGCACACCCGGATCCCCCTGGCCGATCCGGAGCGGATCACGGCCGCGCTGATTGATGTCCTGCGCCCATCACAGGCCGCGGTCTGGATCGCGGTTCATTGCAACCACCCTGCCGAGCTGACGCCCGAAGCGTGCGCCGCGTTGGCCCGGCTCGCCGATGCCGGGGTGCCGCTGGTGTCGCAGACCGTTCTGCTGCGCGGCATCAATGACGACGTGGCAACGTTGGATCAGCTGTTCCGTGCGCTGGTGCGGGCCCGCGTCAAGCCCTATTATCTGCACCATCCCGACTTGGCCCCGGGAACCGGGCATTTCCGGCTGAGCCTGGCTGAGGGTCAGGCGCTGGTGCGCCGGTTGCGCGGCCGGCTGTCGGGCTTGTGCCAGCCGCATTATGTGCTCGACATCCCCGGCGGTCATGGCAAGGTCCCGGTGGGGCCGGGCTATCTCCACGACGTGGTCGAAGGGGGTGGCGAGGCCGAGGTCGAGGATTGGCAGGGCCATCGGCATCCCTATCCCTGACCATCACGCCGGCGTCATTTTGCGATTTGCCGCGAGGATTGGGGAATAAACCGCCGGTTTCGCCGGTCTGGATCGGGGGAGGGGAGACGACCAATGTCGCAGGGATGTGATGGGTCTCAGGCCCGCCCCGGGTTCGCCCCTCACGGGTGTCCCCGGCGCCAGCGAGATCGACGATCATGACCAGCGTGACGATTGCCCGTTTCCCCGGTTTTCCGAATCAGAATTTTGATGCCGGCGCCTTTTGTTCGGCGGGATCCGCGGCATGGTCGCTGATCCGGCGTTTATCGGTCTTTCTGTCGGCGACGGTGGGCCCGGCCCCGACCGCGGTCCGCCGACCCGATGCGGCCACGGCGGCGCGCTTCGAGCAGTTCATCCTGCCGCATCTGGATGCGGCGCATAACCTCGCCCGCTTTTTGAGCCGCGACGCCGACGCGGCACAGGATATCGTCCAGGAAGCCTTCCTGCGGGCCTTCCGGAGTTTTGCCGAATTCCGCGGCGGCAGCGCGCGGTCATGGCTGCTCGCGATCGTTCGCAACTGCCACTATGATTGGCGCAGCGGACGCAAACGCGACGCGGTCCTGGCCCCGCCGGACGAGGTCAATCTCGACGAGCTGGCGGGGGATGAGGATACGCCGGAAACCACGCTGCTGCGGCGGCTGGAGGCCGAATCGGTCCGTGCCATTCTCGACGGCATTCCCGAACTGTTTCGCGAGGTCCTGGTCTTGCGCGAGCTTGAGGACCTGACCTACCGCGAAATTGCCGAGGTCACCGCGGTGCCGATCGGAACCGTGATGTCGCGTCTGGCCCGCGCCCGCAAACTGTTCGCCGTGGTTTGGCAAGGCCGCGCCCCGTCGTCGGACCCGGGTCGATGACGATGACCGATCCGCGCCCCTGCCCGGAATGGGAATTGCTGCTGCATGCCTTCATCGACGGCGAACTCGATGCCGTCCATTCGTTGCGTTGCGAACGCCATCTCGCCGAATGCCCGGATTGTGCCGCGGAACAGCGCCGCCTTGTGGTGATTCGGGCGACGCTGGCCCAGCCGGATGTGCGCTGGCCGGCCCCGGACGCGCTGCGCCAGCGCGTCCTTGCGGCGATCGCCCGCGAGAGCCAGGACGACGCGCCGGTACCGCGCACCCGGTCTGCCCGGTCCGGTGCCGCGCTGTTCGGTCTGGTGCGGCGGTGGAGTTTCATCCCGTCCATGATCGCGCTGGCCGCCAGCCTGTTGCTGGTGCTGACCCCGCCGCGGATCAACCCGGCCTTGCCCGAGGAACTTGTCGCCAGCCATGTCCGGTCGCAGTTGGCCAATCATCTTGCCGATGTTGCCACCTCCGACCAGCATACGGTGAAGCCGTGGTTCGGCGGCAAAATCGATTTCTCGCCCCCCGTGGTCGATCTTGCCGCCCGGGGTTTCCCCCTGGTCGGGGGGCGAATCGACTATGTCGGCGGCCGGGTCGTTGCCGCATTGATCTATCGGCGCAATGGCCATGTCATCAATCTGTTCGTCTGGCCGCAGGCGGGCCGCGCCGGTGCGGCGACGGCGCGTGATGGCTTTAACCTGATCAATTGGACGGAGGCCGGGCTCGATTTCTGGGCCGTCTCGGATCTCAACGACACCGAATTGAAGCAATTCCAGGCTGATTTTGCCGCGGAAACCGCGCCGTGAGGACCGCGTCGTCGCCTGGGCTCGCATCGTGCCGGTGCTGAGATCCTGATGCCCGCAATTCCGGTTCCGTTCGTGGCCGCCCTGGTCCTGGTCGGGCTGCTGGCTTTCATGGCGGTGCGCCGGGACGACAGCGCCGACTCGGCCGCGATGATCCTGGTTGGCGCCTGTGCGGTTGTTGCCATCGCGGTCGGTTTGCGCTGGCGCTTTGATCTGCCGGCGCTGCGTCGGGTTCAGCCGATCGTCGCGGCGGCGCTGCCGGCTCTCGCCTGGTTGTGTTTCACCGGCTTGGTCCGGGGCCTGGTCCGGCGTGGTCGCGCCGCGCGCTGGCTCGGTCGGCGCCACGCGGCGCCGATCATCGTCGTGGCGATCCTGACCGGAACCTGGAAAGGTCCGATTGCCGGGATTCTGGTCGGTTTGTCCCTGGGCTATGGGCTGGCCTTGCTGCGGCTGGCCCGCCAGGGACCCGATGCCTTCGCCGCAACCCGGTTGGACGCGGCGTCGGGTGCCTGCCGGGCGACGGCGATCGCCGGGCTGATGCTGATCGGATCGGGCCTGGTCGCGCTGATCGCGGCGCTCCGGACCGGTGGTGCCGATGCCGCCCCGATCCTCGCTTGCGTCAATCTGATCGCGGTTCTGGGGCTGGCCGGTGCGGCGGCCGGGGCGGGGCGGGCCCGTCCGGTGGCCCCGGACGCCGATCCGGACGCTGATCCGGGCGCCGATCCAGATCCCGACGCCGATGCGGATTCCGGTCCAGCCGGGCCGGAGCCGCCAGCGACGGCCGCCGTGGCCGCGGCATCGCGGCCGCTCGAACCCGCCGATACGGTGATCATCGCCACCGTCGACCGCCTGATCCGCGATCGCGCCCTGTTTCAGGATCCGGACCTGACCCTGAACCGGTTGGCGCGCCGGGCCGGGATCCCGGCGCGCCAGATCTCGACCGCGATCAATCGGGTCCAGGGTTGCAACGTGTCGCAGATGGTCAACGCCTACCGGATTGCCGAAGCCCGTCGCCTGTTGGCGGAAACGGACATGCCGGTCACGACCGTGATGTTCGAATCCGGATTTCAAACCAAATCCAACTTCAACCGTGAATTTCGTCGGGTAACCGGCATGAGTCCCCGGGAGTTCCGCCGGTCACCCGATGGCGTCAATCCGATTGCAGGCTCCGCGCCAGGAACGGGATGACCGTGGCCGCCACCTGGTCATGAATCGCCATTCGATCCCGGCCATTGCCATCCTGACAGATGATGCCGTCGCCGGGATGATCGGCTTCCAGCAACGCCGCCGCCCCGGCTTTGCACACCGGCAGGAAGCTGAAATGTGCGGCGTCATCGATCGCGACAAAGGGTGTTCCGCCCGGCAGGTGCGCGACCAGGAAACCGGATTCCAGCGCGGCGGGCATGTCCGCCGTGTGCCGCCCGGCGGCGACCACCAGGACCGGAATGTCGATCGCGGCCAGGCTGGCGGGATCGAAGCCACGGGCCAGGCCGAGGTCGAGCGTGACCACGGCCTTGACCCGCGGGTCTTTCCAGGACCGGGTCAGCATTGCGGCATCGGTTGCCCGTCGCCCGGTGTCGCCATCGGGCTGACTGGCGTATTTGCAGGCGGCGAGATCGGACTGAACGGCGCAATCGGCATCGAAACGCCGGGGATCAAACCGCCCGCCGGCGATCTCGATCGCGGTCCAGCCCCCGAGCGAATGGCCGATGATCCCAACGCGCTGCGGCGCGATCATGCCCGACGCGGTGGGCTCGGCGAGCAGGGCGTCGATGACATGGCTGATGTCACGCGGCCGCTCCCAGAGCGGCGCGGACGCCAGGGGCCGCAGGTCGCGCGACGTCGTGCCCGGATGGTTGGGGGCCGCGACGACGAAGCCATGCCGGACCAGGTCACCGGCAAGCCAGATCTGGTTGGTCCAGTTGCCACCGAGGCCGTGCGAGATCACGACCAGCGGCCAGTGCCCCGGCGCTGCCGGGGCGTCGCGGACCACGGCACGGCCGACGAACGCCGCATTGTCGCCGAGCATCGTTGGCGGCGTTGCACTGTCCGCGGCGGGATACCAGAGCGCGACGTCCAGGGCGCGGTGCTCCGCGGTCCCGGGCAGCGCGAGAAGCCGGAAACCGATCGCGTCGGCGGCACAGGCCGGCGCGGTGGCGAGGCTGGCCAGAAGGATCAGGGCCGGAAGCAATCTCATGACGGGTCTCCATGACAAGGGGGGACCGCACTTGCGGTCCGGCGCATCGTGGCGCCGGTTTCCTGGGCAAGGAGACCTGAAACGCGATCAAGGTCGTGACGATCACCCGGAAGGCAGGCCGCGCCGTTTCAAGGCCATTGCCGCCGCTGCTACAGCCGCCCCGCCCTGTAGTCATCGACGGCCTGGCGGATCTCGGTCATCGTGTTCATCACGAAGGGACCGTGGCGGACAACGGGCTCACTCAGGGGCTTGCCCGCGACGATCAGCAGGCGTGCTGCCCCGGCCGATGCGGCAACCCGGATTTCCTCCCCCGGGCTCAGGACACCAAGCTCGCCCGTTGTCAGGGTTTTGGCCCGCGGCCCGTCACCAACCTGGACCTCGCCGTGATAGGCATAGACGAAGGCGCTGTGCCCGATCGGGACCGCTTGGGCGAACCCGGTGCCGACCGCGAGCTGGACATCGAGATAGGTCGGTTCGGTGGCGCCGGTATCCACCGCGCCGCGGGTGTTCCCGACCTGGCCGGCAATGACGGTGACGCGGACCCCGGCCCCAACATCGATCGTCGGGATCTGCGCGGGGTCGATATCCTGGTAGCGTGGCGCCGTCATTTTGTCCCGGGCCGGCAGATTGACCCAGAGCTGAAAGCCATGGAGCAGACCATCTTCCTGCTCCGGCATCTCCGAATGGACGATCCCGCGCCCCGCCGTCATCCATTGGACGCTGCCGGGCCCGAGCAGACCGACATTGCCCTGGTTGTCGCCGTGGCGCATGCGTCCGGCCAACATATAGGTGACGGTCTCGAAACCGCGGTGCGGATGATCGGGAAAACCGGCGATATAGTCCACAGCCTGATCGGACCGGAACTCGTCGAGCAGCAGGAACGGGTCGAGATCGGGAAGTCCGGGTTGTCCGATCACACGGTTGAGCCGGACACCGGCCCCGTCGCTGGTGGGCATGGCCCGGTACACACGGTCAACCGCTCGGATCCGGGGTGCAACGCTGGCTGTATCATTCATCACGGGACCCGCCTTTCAAGACATCGCGGGATATATCGGCGCGATGCCGGGGCGGTTAAACCGAAATTTTCGGCCAATAAGATCAAATCAGAAAAATAGACGTGCTTTTCAAGAGGATCGCTGATCGTCGGGGGCATCGATCCGATCGGCGTCCGGGTCGGGCATCGCCCGCCGCCCAGGACAGCAAAAAGCCCCGCTGCCGGAGGCAGCGGGGCTCTATTGACGCGGTGAACCGCTTAGTTGGTCTTGGGATTCAGATCTTCACCGGTGGTCTGGTCGACCTGCTTCATCGACAGCTTGACCTTGCCGCGATCGTCAAAGCCCAGCACCTTGACCTTGACCTCGTCACCCTGCTTGACGACATCGCCGACCTTCGCCACGCGCTGCTGCGACAGCTCCGAGATGTGAACCAGGCCATCACGTGATCCCAGGAAGTTCACGAAGGCGCCGAAATCGACGACTTTGACGACCTTGCCGATATAGATCACGCCCAGTTCCGGCTCGGCAACGATGCCGCGGATCCAGTCGATCGCGGCCTGGCTGGCATTGGAATCGGTTGCCGCAACCTTGATCGTACCATCGTCCTCGATGTCGATCTTGGCGCCGGTCTGCTCGACGATCTCGCGGATCACCTTGCCACCCGAGCCGATGACGTCGCGGATCTTTTCCTTGGGGATATTGATCACGGTGATTCGCGGCGCGTTCTGATTGACGCCGTCCCGCGCATCGCCCAGAGCCTTGGCCATCTCACCCAGGATGTGCATCCGGCCTTCCCGGGCCTGGGCCAGGGCAATCCGCATGATCTCCTCGGTGATCGAGGTGATCTTGATGTCCATCTGCAGCGCGGTGACACCCTTCTCGGTGCCAGCGACTTTGAAATCCATGTCGCCCAGGTGATCTTCATCGCCCAGGATGTCGGACAGCACGGCAAAGCCGCGCTCTTCCTTGATCAGGCCCATGGCGATGCCCGCCACCGGCCGGTCCAGCGGTGCGCCGGCGTCCATCAATGCCAGCGAGGTGCCGCACACCGTGGCCATCGACGACGAGCCGTTGGACTCGGTGATCTCCGACACGATCCGGATCGTGTAGGGGAACTTTTCCTTGGGCGGGAGCAGGGGATGAACCGCGCGCCACGCCAGCTTGCCATGACCGACCTCGCGCCGGCCCGGGGAGCCGATGCGCCCGACTTCGCCAACCGAATAGGGAGGGAAGTTGTAGTGCAACATGAAATGTTCGCGGTATTCACCGCCGAGGGCGTCGATGACCTGCTCGTCCTGGCTGGTGCCCAGCGTGGCGACGACCAGGGCCTGGGTTTCACCGCGGGTGAACAGCGCCGAACCATGAGCGCGCGACAGCACGCCGACCTGGGCTTCGATCGGCCGGATCTGCTTGGTGTTGCGGCCATCGACCCGTCGGCCGGTGTCGATCACCGCGCCGCGCAAAACCCGCGACTCGAGTTCCTTGAAGGCGGTGCCGATCGCGTCAACGGCGATATCCTCGGCCGCCAGCGTCTCCATGACCTTGGTCTTGGCGGCGCCCAGCAGCTCATGGCGGGCCTGCTTGACGGTTTCCTGATAGGCGGCGCGGACGTCGGCGCCGGCGATGCTGTCGAGGCGCTCGATCAGGGCTTCGGCATCATGGTCCGTTGCCGGCAGATCCCAAGGTTCCTTCGCCGCCAGCTCGGCGAGTTCGATGATGGCCTGGATCACGGGCTGGAACTGCTGATGGCCGAAGGTCACCGCACCCAGCATGATCTCTTCGGACAGCTCCTTGGCTTCCGATTCGACCATCAGGACGCCTTCCTGGGTCCCGGCGACGACCAGTTCCAGGTCGCTACCCTCGATGTCGTCAATCTTGGGGTTGAGAATGAACGCGCCGTTCTTGTAGGCGACGCGTGCGGCACCGACCGGCCCGAGGAACGGGATCCCGGAAATGGTCAGCGCGGCCGAGGTTCCGACGATCGAGACGATGTCCGGATCATTCTCCAGATCATGGCTCAGCACGGTGCAGATGATCTGCGTCTCGTTGCGAAAGCCGCTGACGAACAGCGGACGGATCGGGCGGTCGATCAACCGGCTGACCAGGGTCTCGTGCTCGCTGGGGCGCCCCTCGCGCTTGAAGAAGCCGCCGGGGATCTTGCCCGCCGCGAAGGCTTTTTCCTGATAATTGACGGTCAAGGGAAAGAAATCGATCCCCGGCTTGGCCGTCTTTTGTGCAACGGCGGTGCAGAGTACGACCGTTTCGCCGTAGGTCACGAGCACGGCACCATCGGCTTGACGGGCGATCCGGCCCGTCTCGAAGGTCAGCTTGCGACCCCCCCACTCGATTTCCTTACGAAAAACCTTGAACATATTGTCGATCCTTCCATCCGACACCGCGACGGCCCGGATTGGCGCCGCGGTCGGGGTGCTTACGTCGTCACCAACCCCGCATGAAACCTATGACACCGATGCGCCGCGGCCGCATCGGTGGTCGTCGAAAATCCCGAAATTTGGCCGAAATGACCAGGGGGACAAGACAAGGCCGCATCTGCGGCATGCAGGCCGGCTGTTTTGTCGTCGGGCCCCGGAGAGGCCGGCGCCCGACAACAAAACAGCCGGCCCGGAAACGTCCGGGCCGGCCGTCATGAAGATCCTGTGCCATGATCAGGCCGTGGCCGTCATCATGGCTTCGCCCGTTCGGCGCAGACCGCCGTGCGGGACCATCGGTCACCCGATGGCGAAAGGAGGGGGGCGACACGTGCGAGCGCATCCCCGTCTGATCGTCCGGTGTTGCGGCGCGATCAGCGGCGCAGGCCAAGGCGTTGGATCAACGTGTCGTAACGACCGGCGTTCTTACCCTTGAGGTAGTCCAGCAGGCGCCGGCGTTGTCCAACCATCACCAGCAGCCCGCGACGGCTGTGGAAGTCCTTCTTGTGGCTCTGCAAGTGCTCGGTGAGATTGCGAATTCGTTCCGAGAGAATCGCGACCTGGACTTCGGGTGAACCGGTGTCGGATTCGGCGGTGCGGTATTCCGCGATCACTTCCTGTTTACGTTCGGGCGTAATCGACATCTGAGACTCCACTTCTCATCGAAAGATTGGTCATAGGTTGAGGACCCGCACCGGACGGATTTCCGCGCCCTCGACCCGGACCAATGCCACGGGCGTACTACCGCACATGGCAATAGCGACACCCTGCCCATCGCCGGAACCGTTCCCCAGCCCGAGGAGCTGGTCGCGATCCTGACGAGACAGCAGTGTCACGCTTTGTCCGAGTTTCAGTCGGTGCGCCTCCGGCGCCGACAAAGCCAACGCCGGGATGTCGTCCAGCGCGGTTTCGATCGGAAGCAGAAGGTGGTCAATCGCGGCACTCTGCACGCGTTGTGTCAAATCGTCCAGGGAAATCGCATTGTCGAGGGTGAAGCGCCCGACGCGCAGGCGGCGCAGCACGGTGATATGGGCGACCGTGCCCAGGGCCAGCGCCAGATCCCGCGCCAGCGCGCGGACATAAGTGCCCTTGCCGCAATCGACGCGGAATTCCGCGTGATCGGCGTCGGCTTGTCCGATCAGGACAAAGCGGTCGATCCGCACCGGACGGGGTTCCAGGATGACGGCGATGCCTTCCCGGGCCAGATCGTAGGCCCGTTCGCCGTCGACCTTGATCGCGGAAAACGGCGGCGGGGTCTGGTCGATGACCCCGGTGAAGCGCGGCAACGCGGCCTCGATCGCGGCACCGTCGGGGCGATGCGCGTGCGTCGCGATCACGGTGCCTTCGGTATCGTCGGTGGTCCGCTGCTCCCCCCAACACAGGGTGAACTGATAGGTTTTGCGGCCGTCCATCGCATAGGCCACGGTCTTGGTGGCCTCGCCGAAGGCAATCGGCAGCACGCCGGTGGCCAGCGGATCCAGGGTGCCGCCGTGGCCGGCCTTTTGGGCCTGCAGCAGCCAGCGCGCCCGCGCCAACACCTGGGTTGAGGTCATGCCGGCCGGCTTGTCGATCACCAGCCAGCCATGGATCGGATTGCCCTTGCGCTTACGCGCCATCGCTGGTGTCCGGCGCGCGGATCGCGGCCGGCACCGCATCGTCGGCGTCGGGTTCGGCGTCCTGCCGCGGCGCGGTCAGGTCGCGCTGCACCACGGGATCTTGCAACAGGGCGTCGATCCGATTGGCGTACTCGAACGAGGTGTCGGCCTCGAAACCGATCGTCGGCGCAAAGCGCAGCTTGATCGCCTGGGCGAGCTGAGCCCGAAAATAGGGCGCGGCGCGGCGCAACGCGGCGACCGTCTCCTCGACGTCGCCGCCGCCCAGTGGGGTCACGAAGGCGGTGGCGTTGCGCAGATCGGGACTGACCCGGATCTCGGTCACGGTGATGTTGGCATTCTGCAATGCGGGATCGCGAAAGTCGCCGCGCCGCAGCACGTCGACCATGGCATGGCGCAATTCCTCGCCAACGCGCAGCTGGCGCTGGGTCGGCGCGTTGCCGTTACGCTTCGTGGGCATGGCTGTCGTAAAACTCCTGGATCCTGATGGTGCCTGATCCTGGTGATGAGGCATCGTCCCGGGCGGTTTGCCGGATCTGCCGGCACCGTGCCCCCGAAAGAGAAATGCCGGCACGGACACCGCGCCGCTCTCTTCGTCATGCCGCGCGCGGTGATGACGAAGAGAGCGGCGCTGTCGTTACCGGCTCCTGACGGTGGCGTTGGCCCTAAAGGTGACGGGCGACTTCTTCCATTTCATAGGCTTCGATGACGTCACCGGCCTCGATATTCTCGTAGTTCTCGAAGGCCATGCCGCATTCGTAGCCCTCGCGGACTTCCTTGACCTCGTCCTTGAAGCGCTTGAGGGTTTTGAGTGTGCCTTCGTGGATCACCACATTGTCGCGCAGCAGGCGGACACCGGCACCACGCTTGACAATGCCTTCGGTGATCATACAGCCGGCAACCTTGCCCACCTTGGTGATATTGAAGACCTCGCGGATCTGGGCATTGCCCAGGAACCGTTCGCGCATCGTCGGGGTCAACATGCCGGTCAGGGCGGCCTTGACGTCGTCGATGACGTTATAGATCACCGAATAATACCGGATCTCGATGCCGTCGCGCTTGGCCATTTCCCGGGCCTGCGGGTTGGCGCGGACATTGAACCCGATGATCATGGCCTTTGAGGCGTTGGCCAGGGTGACATCGGACTCGTTGATGGCGCCGACCGAGGAATGCAGCACCCGGACTTTGACCTCGACATTGTCGCCGGCCAGGCGTTCGAGCGCCCCGGAGATCGCTTCGATCGATCCCTGGACGTCGCCCTTGATGACGATCGGCAGTTCCTTGGCTTCGCCGGTCTGGATCCGGTTGAACATCTGTTCCAGCGTGCCGCGGGCCGACGCCGCATTCTGGGCGTCGCGCTTCTTGCGCTGCCGGAATTCGGTGATCTCGCGGGCCCGGCCTTCGCTTTCGACGACGACAAAATCGTCGCCCGCCATCGGGGTGGCGTTCAGGCCCAGGACCTCGATCGGCATGGCCGGCGTTGCCGCATCCATGGCGCCGCCGCGGTCGTTGTTGAGCGCACGAACACGGCCCCATTCGCTGCCGGCGACAAAGATGTCACCGACCCGCAGCGTGCCACGCTGGACCAGCACGGTGGCCACGGGACCACGGCCGCGTTCCAGCTTGGCCTCGATGACCACGCCCTCGGCGATGCGATCGGGATTGGCGCGCAGTTCGAGGATTTCCGCCTGCAGCAGGATCGCCTCTTCCAGCCGATCCAGGCCGAGCCGGGTCTTGGCCGAGACATCGACGGCCAGGATGTCGCCACCCATTTCCTCGACGACGAGATCGTGCTGCAACAGTTCCTGGCGGACACGCGCCGGGTTGGCGTCGGGCAGGTCGCACTTGTTGATGGCGACGATGATCGGCACCTTGGCCGCCTTGGCATGACGGATCGCCTCGATCGTCTGCGGCATGATGCCGTCATCGGCGGCGACGACCAGGACCACGACGTCGGTGACATTGGCGCCGCGGGCCCGCATTTCGGTGAAGGCCGCGTGACCGGGGGTGTCAATGAAGGTGATCCGGCTGTCGCCGTGCAACACGACCTGATAGGCACCGATATGCTGGGTGATGCCGCCGGCTTCATGGCTGGCGACGTCGGTCGATCGCAGGGCGTCGAGCAACGAGGTCTTGCCATGGTCGACATGGCCCATGACGGTGACCACCGGGGGCCGGGACTGCATCACTTCGTCGCCGTCGACCTCACCGCGGATGCCCAGCTCGACATCCGATTCGGACACGCGGCGGGCACGGTGACCAAACTCGGCAATCACCAGCTCGGCCGTGTCGGCGTCGATGGTCTGGTTGATCGTCGCCATGACGCCCATACGCATCAGCGCCTTGATGACGTCGGCGCCGCGTTCGGCCATGCGGTTGGCCAATTCCTGAACCGTGATGACTTCGGGGACGATGACGTCACGGGTAACCTTCTGGACCTCCTGGCGGCTGGCCAGGCGCAGGCGTTCCCGTTCCCGGGCGCGACGCAGCGCGGCGAGGCTGCGGGTCTTTTCCGCATCATCCCCGCTGAGCGCCTGACTGACGGTCAGCTTGCCGCTGCCGCGGCGTTTCTCGGAGCCCTTGACGCGGGGCGGCGCGGCGGGCTTGACCGCGGGGGCTTTGGCCGCGTTGGGGCCGATGCCAGCCGTCGCCTTGCGGGCGCGGGGCGCGTCATCGTCACCGTCGGTGGCGCCGGCCGCGACACGAGCCGCGGGCGCTGCGACCGACGTGGCCGGCCGTGCCACCGGAGCCGCTGCGCCATCGGTACCGCGCGCCGGCGCCCGGGCGCCGTCGGTGGGCCGTGCCGGTGGCTTCTTGCGGTCTTCTTCGGCCTTGCGCTTGGCTTCCTCTTCCTTGCGCCGGGTCTCTTCCTCAAGCCGCTTGCGCTCAAGCTCCTCGGCTTGGGCGCGCTCGACCTCCTGGATTTGCCGCAGCTCTTCGAGTTCCTGGCGCCGCAACGTGTCATCGTCGAGCGGAACATCGATTGCGACGGGCTGTTCGATCACCGGCTGTTCGGTGGCGGGCTGCTCGATTGCCGCCTCGACGACCTGCTCATCCTCGATCTGCCGCCGCTTCTCTTCGATCTTGGCATTGCGCAGAACGCGCTCGCGCAGCTCGCGTTCTTGCGGGGTGAGCTGACGGGCCGTTGTCCCGCCTTTGCTGCCACCGCGACCCGGGGTCGCCTTGGTCGGCAGGCCCTCGGCGGCGCGGCGCGCCGCGGCACCGCCATCGGCGATCCCGGGCGCGGCGCCTTTGTCCACGGCGCGTTTCTTCTTGACCTCGACCTCGACGGTCTTGGAGCGCCCATGAGAAAAGCTTTGCCGAACCGACCCGGTTTCGACCGTCTTCTTCAACTCTATTTTGCCCTTGCCCGGTGAAAGGCTGAGCTTCTTGCTGCGGTCTTGGTCGTTGCTGTCCGTCATGTGTCGTTCGACTAGCTCGTCCGTTGGGTGGGCAAACCGGTCGGCACAACGCCGACCTGGCAATCCCGATATTGCCTAATCCCGGCGAAACGTCGGGATTCGGCGAGAAAACGCGCCGCCAGCGCCCCGGGGGCGAGGGCGGCGTGTACGGCCTGCTCGCGGCCCAGCGTTGCCCCGAGGCGGATGGCATCGAATGCCACGACGACGGGTAACGTGCCGGCGAGGGCCTGAAGTTTGCCGCGGCCATCGGCGGCGCCGTCGGCGGCTGCGAGCAGCACACCGACCTGTCCCCGCTGCAACGCGGAGCGGACCTTTTCGAAGCCGGCGACGGCCTGGCCGGCGCGTCGCGCCAGACCGATCAGGTCGAGGCAATGGCGTTCCAGCAGGGCTTCGACCCGATCGACGAGATCCGGAGGGACCTGGACGCTGCGACGGGCGGCGCGGGAAAAGCTGCCTTTCGCGATCGCCTTTTCGAGGGCGGCGCGGTCAGCGACGACCCAATAGCCGCGCCCGGGGAGTGACCCTTCGACATCGGGAACGATCGTGTTATCGGGCCCGACGACAAAACGGATCAAGGCTTCGCGGTTCTGCACAACACCGGTCACGATGCAACGACGCAACGGGCTGCGCCGATCCCCGACAAAGTCGGAGTCGCCGTCGCCCGGGTGCGTTGCATCCTGCTCCGATTCGCTGCTCGGAAGCTCCTGATTCGCTACCAATGCCGTCAAGCCTTGTTTCCTGCCATGATGAAGGTCAACCCCGGAGTGGCTCAGTCCTTCGCCGCCTCGGTCGACCCCTCCTGGAACCAATGGGCACGTGCCGCCATGATGACTTCGTTGGCGCCTTCCAGCGTCAAGGCGTCCTTGCCGATGATATCACGGAGTTCGTCACCCGACAGATCTGCCAGATCATCCAGTGTTTTTACGCCATTCTCGCCCAATTTCACCAACAATGTCGGCGAGACACCGGTCGTCCGGGCAACCTCTTCGGTAACGCCGAGAGCATGGCTTTTCGCCGTCATGATCTCGTCCTGTTGCTCCAGAAACACGCGGGCCCGGGCCTTCAACTCGTCGGCGACATCGGCATCGAAGCCTTCGATCTCCGCCAACTCGTCGGTTTCGACAAACGCGATTTCCTCAACCGAGGTAAAGCCTTCGGCGACGAGCAGATGGGCGATGACGTCGTCGACATCAAGCGCCTCGGTGAACAGATCCGACCGGGTCCGGAACTCTTCCGAACGCCGTTCGGATTCTTCGTTCTCCGTCAGGATGTCGATATCCCAGCCCGTCAGCATCGACGCCAGCCGGACATTCTGCCCACGCCGGCCGATGGCCAGACTGAGCTGATCGTCCGGAACCACGACCTCGATGCGCTTGCTTTCCTCGTCGAGCACGACCTTGGCGACTTCGGCGGGGGCGAGCGCGTTGACGACGAAGGTCGCCGGATCCGACGACCAGGGAATGATATCGATCTTTTCGCCCTGCAATTCGCCGACGACCGCCTGAACCCGGCTGCCGCGCATACCAACGCAGGCGCCGACGGGATCGATCGAGCTGTCGGAGGACTGAACCGCAATCTTGGCCCGGCTGCCGGGGTCGCGGGCGACCGACTTGATGTCGATGACGCCATCGTAGATCTCGGGCACTTCCTGTGCGAACAGCTTGGCCATGAATTGCGGATGGGTCCGCGACAGGAAAATCTGCGGCCCGCGCACTTCGGAACGGACATCATAAATCAGGGCGCGAACCCGGTCGCCATTCTTGAAATGCTCCCGCGGCAGCAACTCATCGCGGCGCAGGATCGCTTCGGCGCGGCCGAGATCGACCGTGACATTGCCATATTCAACCCGCTTGACCAGACCGTTCACGATCTCGCTGATGCGGTCCTTGTATTCCCGGAACTGGCGTTGACGTTCGGCTTCACGGACCTTCTGGACGATAACCTGCTTGGCGGTCTGGGCGGCGATACGCCCGAAATCGATCGGCGGCAGTTCGTCGGTCAGGAAATCGCCCGGCTTGGCGTCCTTTTTCAGGCGCTGTGCCGTGTCGACACTGATCTGGGTCGCTTCGTTCTCGATGGTCTCGGTGACTTCGCGATAGCGCAGCAGGTGGATTTCGCCGGATTTGCGATCGATCCGCGCCCGAATGTCATGCTCGTGACCATATTTCGAGCGACCCGCTTTTTGAATCGCCTGCTCCATCGCATCCAGGACTTCGTCCCGGTCGATGTTCTTTTCGCGGGCGACCGCGTCAGCCACTTGTAGTAGTTCCATTCCAGACGTTCCTGGCTCTTCGTTACGTCGCGTCGCGTCGATTGAGGGCGAAAACGAGGTGTTTGCGGCTAATGCTGGCTTGCGGTGGCCGCGATCAACTCGTCGGTCAGCACCAGCTTGGCCCGTTGCACCGTCTCAACCGGGACCAAAACGAGACCCGTGTCGGTGTCGAGTCGAATTTTGCCGGCGTCGAGCCCGCCGAGCCGCCCGCGAAAACGCTTGCGGCCGTCGAGCGCGACCCGGGTTTCGATCCGCGCCTCGAAACCGGCGAAACGCTCGAAATCCTTGGGGCGGGTCAGCGGGCGGTCAATTCCGGGCGAACTGACCTCCAGCGTGTAGGCAGTCGGCAGCGGATCCTCGACGTCCAGCAAGGCGGAGACCGCGCGGCTGATGTCGGCACAATCCTCAACGGTCATCGTGACACCATCATGGCGTTCCGCCATGATCTGGACGATGGCATGTTGCCCGGCAGACAAGCTGACGCGCACGATCTCATACCCCATGGCTTCGATCGACGGCGTGATCAGGCGCTCTATCCGGCTGGTTGCTTCCATTCCACCACAGCGCAAGAATAAAAAAAGTGGGCCAGGGGCCCACCCGATTAAAGATTCCCGTGAACCCATGCGGCGGGACCACCGGATCCGTTGGGATCACGGGGAAATATAACCATTCCGGCCGTGATCGCAAGGGTTCTCAGGGGGGCGTCGACATTTTGTATGTCGGCTTCGTGACGAAAGCGACAGCGTCAGATCGCAATTTGATGACAGAATGTTCGCGATCCGCGGGGCTGTGCCCGGTTGTCACGGCCTGGCGCCGGATCGGGCTTACGACCGGCGGCGGAACCGCAGGAAAACCGGTGTGCGGCCGGCTTCGATCGCCTTTTGTTCGTAGCGCGACGGCGGCCAGTCGGTCGGGCGTTGGCGCCAGTCGCTGGCACCGCGGGCCAGCCACTCGAAATCGGGGTGGCGCCAGCTATGATCAAACATCCAGGCGAGCAGGCTGCGGTCATCGCTGGCCAGGCGCAATTCGGCACCCGGTTTCAAGACGCGCGCCAGACGGGCCAGGTTGGCCGGGCCGATGAAACGGCGATCGTGGTGACGCTTCTTGGGCCAGGGATCGGCGAACAGCACGAAACAGCGGCCGATCGACCGGTCGGGCAGGGCATCGAGAACCGGCCGGGCATCGTCGGGATAGACCCGGATCGTGGTCAGCGCGCGCTCGTCGATGTGCTGCAGCAGACTGGCGACACCATTGAGGAAGGGCTCGCAGCCGATCATGCCGATCGTCGGATGCTGTGCGGCCTGCTCGGCGAGATGTTCGCCGCTGCCGAAGCCGACCTCAAGCCAGACATCGTCGACGGGCCTCGGGAACAGCGTGACCGGATCCAGCATCCCGGCCGCGGGCAGGTCGAAGCGCAGTTGTGGCAACAGGTTCTCAAGAAGAGCCGTCTTGTGGACCCGGATCGGCCGGCCCCGACGGCGGCCATAAAGCTTGGTGTCGACAGAAGACAGGCCCGGGAACGGAAACGCTGCCCTCGCGGGCAGCGTCCTGGTTTCCGGTGTTTCCGGGTTCGGATCCGGAGCGCAGTCCGCCCCCGAACCCGGGGGGTTATCGGGCCGCATTGCCGAACGTTGCGCGCAGCGCATCGACCAGGTCAAGGCGTTCCCAGCTGAAACCACCATCGGCGTCGGGCGTCCGGCCGAAATGTCCGTAGGACGAGGTCCGCTTGTAGATCGGCCGGTTGAGGCCGAGATGGGTGCGGATGCCCTGGGGACGGAGATCAACCAGCTCCTGCAACACCGCGGAGAGCCGGTCCTCGTCGACCTTGCCGGTGCCGTTGGTGTTGATATAGACCGAGAGCGGCCGGGCCACGCCGATCGCGTAGCTGAGCTGGATCACGCATTTTTCCGCGAGGCCCGAGGCGACGACATTCTTGGCCAGATAACGGGCGGCGTATGCCGCCGAGCGATCGACTTTGGTCGGATCCTTGCCGGAGAAGGCCCCGCCGCCATGGGGCGCGGCGCCGCCGTAAGTGTCGACAATGATCTTGCGGCCGGTCAGTCCGGCATCGCCATCGGGCCCGCCGATCACGAACCGTCCGGTCGGATTGACATAGAAACTCGTCTCTTCGCACATCCAGCCTTCGGGCAGGACGCGGAGAACGTGAGGACGGACGATCTCGCGGACCTCGCGCTGGTCGATCGATCCATCATGCTGGGTCGAGACCACGACCGAGGTGGCGCGAACCGGCTTGCCCGCCTCGTATTGCAGGCTGACCTGGCTCTTGGCATCGGGACCGAGCAACGGCGCGGCGCCGGAATGGCGGGCCTCGGCCAGGGAGCGCAGAATGGCATGGGCGTAATAGATCGGGGCGGGCATCAACGCGTCGGTCTCGCGGCAGGCGTAGCCGAACATGATGCCCTGGTCCCCGGCGCCCTCATCCTTGCTATCGGTCGCGTCGACGCCAACGGCAATGTCGGCCGACTGCTGATGGATCAGGACGGTGACGTCGGCGTCACGCCAATGAAAGCCCTGCTGTTCGTAGCCGATTTCACGGATTGCTTCGCGGGCTGTCGCCGCGATCAGCTCGTGGGTGATCGATGCTGGACCCCGAACCTCGCCGGCGAGAATGACTTTGTTGGTGGTTGCCAGCGTCTCGACCGCGACGCGAGCCTGAGGATCGGCTCCGAGATACAAATCGACAATAGCGTCTGAAACGCGGTCACACACCTTATCCGGATGCCCTTCGGAAACCGACTCACTTGCGAAAACATAGTTATCTTTAGCCACGGGCTGCCTCTGACGCCAGGGAACGGCGGACCGTGAAGTGTGGTACGCCTCTAACAGCCGATTTTTTACAAGTTCAATCGGCGCGGTCAAGCATCATCGCAGAATGAAGCCCGAATTGCGGCGAGCATTTTTACAAGGAATTCCGTTGGTTTTTCGCGGCGCGAAGGGCGGAAGCGCGGGAAGTCCCCCCCGGACGCTTCCGCTGTCTTCGATTATGCGGCGACGGGTTCGCTGGCATTTCCCAGCGCTTTGGTCAATTCAAACAAGCGCTTGCGGACCGCCGGATCGGTGATCCGGTAGTAGGCGCGGACCAGTTCGAGGGTCTCGCGCTTGGCCATCGGATCCGGCTCGTAGGCGGCGCCACGATCCTCGGCCAGGGCCGGGCGGTCGATCGGCTGGTTGCTGACGCCGTCCGCCGACATGTCGTCGAAGAAGAACGATACCGGCACGTCGAGAACCCGGGACAGGTCGAACAGGCGGCTGGCGCCGATACGGTTGGCACCGCGTTCGTATTTCTGAACCTGCTGGAAGGTCAGGCCAATGGCCTCGCCCAGCTTTTCCTGGCTCATGCCGAGGAGCGTGCGACGCAGTCGGACGCGTGATCCGACATGAACGTCGATCGGATTGGGCTTTCCAAGCTTCGGGCGCCCGCCGGTACCCTTTTGAGTCTGTGCTGTCGTGTCCATGCGCAATACCCCAATATGATGTTTACACGGAGTACTACGGCATACAATGGTATGCAGTCAACAGTAGACCAGGTGACGTAGGCCTCGCGTGCATACCTATATATGTATCACCCTCGGCCCCAGTGTCGAGCCCTAGCCGCTGCGAGGGTAAAAATAAAAAGCATTACCCCCACAGTCATGTGCCCAAAGCGGCTGAACAGCGTCGGATTAGGTAGAGCTTGCGGGAGATTCGCGTCAATTACCCCCGATTGGCCCAGGCCGAGCCGGGCGGTGATGCGGCCATAGCTATCGACAACGCCGGATATTCCAGTGTTGGCCGCGCGCACCAGGGGCAGACCCTCCTCGACGGCGCGAACCTGGGCGATGGCGAAATGCTGATGAGGACCCGCGCTGTTGAGATACCAGGCATCATTGGTAATATTCAGCAACCATTGTGGCCGGTCATCGCGCGCCGTCACTTCACCCGGAAAGATCGCTTCGTAGCAGATCAGCGGACTGACCGGTGGCAGTCCCGGCAGATGCAGGGTGCGTGGCCCCGGCCCCGCGGAAAAATCACCCCGGTCGGCGGCGAGCGCCGCGATGGGCAGCAGGCCGCGCAGGGGCACATACTCGCCGAAGGGCACCAGATGGGCCTTGTCATAGCTGGCGAGAATGGCACCGCTGCCGTCAACCGCCATCAGGCTGTTGAAAATCCGGGGCTCGGCTTCGTCGGGGCGCTGTTCGGCCCGCACCGTGCCGGTCAGGATCAGACCCCCGGGCGGCGTCACCGCCGCCATCGCCAGACGATGGGGCATGTCGTATTGCAGAAAGAAGGGCGCCGCGGTTTCCGGCCAGATCACCGTCGTCTCCCGGCCGCGTTCGGCGCTCAGCGACAGGTGATGCTGGAAGGTTCGTTCGCGGTCGAGCGGGCTCCAGTTCATCACCTGCCGGACGTCGCCCTGGACCAGACGAAGCATTACACCGGGAACCGTCGCGCCGTCATCACCGTGTAGACGCAGGGTGCCAAAGGCGAACAGGCCGGCCATCACCACGACGGCCGTGATGCTGGAACGGATGGCGAGGCGTCGCGACGTGCCGGGTAGCCCGAACAAGGCCGGAACACCGGCCAATGCGACCGTGATCAGGCTGAGGCCATAAATCCCGGCTACCGAGGCGAATTGCAGCATGGGCAAAACGGCGACCCAGGAATAGCCGACCAGGTTCCAGGGAAAGCCCGTGAACAGATGCCCGCGGGCGAACTCCCAGACCGTCCAGGCCACGGCAAGACCCAGGACCGAGGCCGGCCCGCCGAGATTCCACCGGCGTTGTGCCCAGGACAGGGTCGCGGTCGCAGCACCGGTGTAGCAGGCCAGCACGGCCGGCAAACCGGCAACCGCGAACGGCATCATCCACCAGAACTTGTCGATGTCGACCAGCAGGGCGAAACTGATCCAATAAAGCCCCAGGACGAACTGGCCGAAGCCGAACCACCAGCCCAGGGCGAAGGCGGTGCGGGGCCGGGTCGCACCGGCCAGCAGCCACAGCAGGCCGGGGAAGGCAATGGCAAGGACCGGGACCGCGTAGGCCGGGGGCAGGGCCAGACTGGACACCGCGCCCAGGCCCAGGGCCGCGGCGTGACGCCGCCATCCGGTCAGGCCGGCCAGGCGCGCCGCCAGCGTGCGCCGCCGGGATCGTGCCTCGATCGCTGCGGGCGCGCTGGTGCCGTCGGTCGTTTCGACGTCGATCATGATGACGGGTGGTCGCTCACGATGGGGGGATGTGGCAGGTTCCGAACGCGCAAACGCTTGATTCGGCGAGGATCGGCATCAATGATTTCGAACTCCAATCCGGATGAATGTTTCAGAAGCTCGCCGCGCGCCGGAACACGGCCGGCCAGCGCAAAAACCAAGCCACCCAGCGTATCAATGTCTTCGCGTTCCTCGTCGTCGAGCACCGGGCCGACCTGGGCCTCGAAATCCTCGATCGGGACCCGGGCGTCGGCGATCAGACTTCCGTCGGTGCGATTGATCATCCGTGGTGGCGTGGTCTCGTCATGCTCGTCCTCGATCTCGCCGACGATCTCCTCGACCAGGTCTTCGATCGTGACCAAACCGTCGATGCCGCCGAATTCATCGATGACCAGGGCCATGTGCTGACGGGTCTGGCGCATCTGCAACAACAGATCGAGGACCGGCATGCTGGGGGCGACGATCGGGATTTCGCGAACGATCTCCTTGAGATTAAACGGCTTACCCCCGGCGAGGCACGCGACGACATCCTTGATGTGAACCATGCCGATCACGTCATCAAGGGTGTCGCGGTAAACCGGCATGCGGCTGTGGCTGTCTTCGGCCAGGCATTTGATCAAGGTGTCGAGGTTGGTCTCGACGTCGACGGCGACAATGTCGGCGCGGGGCACCATGCAGTCGGCGGCGGTGCGATCGCGCAGTTTCAGGATATTGGCGAGCAATTGCCGCTCATCGGCGGCGAGCGAGCCCTCGTCCTGCTCTTCGATCAGCTCCTCGATCGTGTCGCGTAACGTGGTGTCCGCCCGGCCGTGAAGAATGGCCTGCAGCCAATGACGAAACTGCTGCGGGAAGGAACTCTGTTCATCGGCCCCGTCTTGGGGCGGTCTACTGCCTGGTATATCGGTCATGGTGTCTTTGAGGCAAAGCCGGTCCGGCTGTCGCACCCCCTTGCGGATCTGGGTGCGTTCCGGTCCATTGCCGAAGGTCGGTCAATGGATTTCGGCGTCGACATCCGGATCATGGGAGTCCCGGTAAGGGTCGGCGATCGAAAAGCCGGCGAGGATCTGGGTCTCCAGTTGTTCCATCCGTTGAGCATCGAACTCGGACGTGTGATCATAGCCGAGCAGGTGCAAAACACCATGAACAACAAGATGGATGGTGTGGTCGATGAGGCGTTTGCCTTGTTCCTGGGATTCATGCGCGACCGTATCGTAACCCAGGATGACATCGCCCAACAGCAGCGGAATCTCCGGATCGGTGGCCTGCCCGCCTTCGAGCAGGGCGAAGCTCAGGACGTTGGTCGGCTTGTCCTGGCCGCGGTAATGCCGGTTGAGTTCCTGGACCACCGCGTCATCGGAGAACAGCAGGCCCATTTCCGCGGCGCGTCCGACGGCAAGCGCGGGGAGTTCGGCTTTCGAGAACACGGCATGGATGATCGGTTCGCAGTGCGCGGCCAGATCGGGATCGGCGACGGTCCAGCGCAAATCCTCGATGTCTGTCGTGATCGTCAGAAGCGAAGTTGACGCGGTGGAGGCGGGGGGATGGTGATCCGTCGTCATCAAGGCGTCCTTGGCAGGGTTGCGTCTGGGATTGTCGCCGTGGATGACGCGGCGGCAGGCGTCTCAGGCACCGCGATTTCGCGAGCGCCGGCCGGTGAAGCGGACGTTCCCGCCCCGGGCGGAGCGCTGGCCACCGGGAGTGTCCGATCACGGTCGCGACGATCATAGGCACGGACGATGCGGGCGACCAGCGGATGGCGCACCACGTCGGCATCGGTGAAATTGACGAATTCGACACCCTCGACATCGCGGAGCACCTCAAGCGCGTCCTTGAGGCCGGAACGCGTTCCCGCGGGCAGATCGATCTGCGTGATGTCCCCGGTGATCGCCATCCGGCTGCTTTCGCCCAGGCGGGTCAGGAACATCTTCATCTGCATCGGGGTGGTGTTTTGCGCTTCGTCCAGGATCACGAAGGCGTTGGCCAGGGTGCGGCCGCGCATGAAGGCCAGCGGTGCGACCTCGATGTCGCCATTGGCCAGGCGTTTGGCGACCTGCTCGGCCGGGATCATGTCATAAAGGGCGTCGTAGAGCGGGCGTAGATAGGGGTCGACCTTGTCGCGCATGTCGCCGGGAAGGAAGCCCAGGCGCTCACCCGCTTCGACGGCCGGTCGCGACAGGATGATCCGGTCGACCTGACCCGCCGTCAGCATCACGACCGCCTGGGCCACGGCCAGATAGGTCTTGCCGGTTCCGGCCGGCCCCAGGCCGAACACCAGCTCCGAGTCCTGCAGGGCCTGCATATATTGCGCCTGGACCGGGGATCGGGGCGAAATGGCCCGGCGTTTGGTCTTGACCACGGTCAGTTCGGCACGGCCTGGCGTCGGTGGCCCCTCGCGTCCCGGCCGGGGCAGCAGGGCCGTGGCCTCCATCCGCAAGGCGGCATCGACCTCGGCCGAACCGACCGGCATCCCTTGGCACAAGCGCTGCCACAGCGATTCCAATGCGGCCTTTGCCGTCTCCGCCGCCGCGGTTGAACCGCTGATCACCAGGACATTGCCGCGTGAGATCAGGGTGACACCCAACTGCGCCTCAATGCGGACCAGATGGCTGTCATGGCCGCCATAGAGCAGGGGCAACAGCCGGTTGTCGTCGAATCGCAGCTCGATGCGCCGCTCGGGCAGCGCGGTCAAGAAGCGACCTCCACGGCCATCGCTGCCGCGCGGGCCGGAACCAGGGGCAATGTCATCGCCGCGGCCGTTCCGGCCAGCGTTCCGGACAGGCTGTTGGCGTGGGCTCCCGTGATGGTCACCTCGGCGATCGTCGCCAGACCACGATCCGGGGCATGGACATAGACCGATTGCATGAAGGGCGTCCGTCCCATGATCTGGCCTTGGCGTTTTCCCCGACGATCGAACAACACCGGCACGGTGCGGCCGATGAAGCTGCGGTTGTAGGCGAGCTGCTGGCGATTGATCAGATCCTGCAGCGCCGCCAACCGTTCAATCTTGACCTGTTCCGGGATCTGATTTCGAATCATTCCGGCCGCCGGCGTTCCCGGGCGCGGGCTGTACTTGAAGGAATAGGCCTGCGCAAATCCGATTTCGTCGACCAGACGCAAGGTGTCCTCGAAGTCCCGCTCCTGTTCGTCGGGAAAGCCGACGATGAAATCGGATGACAGGGCCAGATCGGGCCGCGCCGCGCGAATCCGCTCGACGATACGGCGATAGTCGTCGCTGTCGTGCTTGCGGTTCATCGCCGCCAGGACGCGGTTGGAACCGCTCTGGACCGGCAGATGCAGGAACGGCATCAACTGGGGCACCGTCGCATGGGCGGCGATCAGGTCATCATCCATGTCACAGGGGTGCGAGGTGGTGTAGCGCAGTCGCGCCAGCTCGGGGATGTCGGCGAGCATCCGGATCAGACGCCCCAGACCCCAGCTTGTCCCGTCCGGCGCCTCTCCATGATACGCATTGACGTTTTGTCCCAGCAGCGTGATTTCGCGCGCACCGGCGGCGACCAGGCGCTGCGCCTCGGCCACGATGGATGTGGCCGGGCGGGAAAACTCGGCGCCCCTTGTATAGGGCACGACGCAGAAAGTGCAGAACTTGTCGCACCCTTCCTGCACCGACAGGAACGCGGTGACGCCCTGGCCCGCGGTGTCCGCGGGGAGGCTGTCGAATTTGCTGTCGGGCGGGAAATCGGTGCGAATCACGCGACCGCCATGGGGGCGCGTGACGCGGTCGACCATCTCGGGGAGCTGGTGGTAGGTCTGAGGTCCGAACACGATGTCGACATAGGGGGCGCGCGCCATGATCTCGGCACCCTCGGCCTGGGCGACGCAACCGGCAACCGCCAGAATCACCCGCTGGCCCTGATCGGCGCGTTCGCTCTTGAGCTCGCGCAACCGCCCGAGTTCCGAAAAAACCTTCTCCGCGGCTTTTTCGCGGATGTGGCAGGTGTTCAGGATGACCATGTCGGCACCATCCGCACTGTCGGTCGGACGGTAACCCAGTGGGGCCAGGACGTCCGCCATTCGCGCGGAGTCGTAGGCATTCATTTGGCAACCCCAGGTCTTGATGAACAGCGTCTTGCTCAAATCCTCACATCCTCCCCCCCCCGAGGCATCGGGGCCCGGAAATGCTGAAGTCACCCCGGCGCCGTCCCGCATCAAGCGGGTGATCGCGCGACGGGAACGCGGCATCGCAGCCGATTTGTAGCGTGTTTCCCCAGCCATGTACAATTGCTGCCAGGGTCATCAGCCGTTCTCATTTTGGCTGTCGGCAGCGGGCTGCCGCCCGCACCCGCTCGGGGTGAACCCCGAATCCCCCTCTGTTTTGACAAAAACAAAGGGGTCTGGGGCATGGCCCCCGTTGGGTTTGGGCGAAAGCCCAACGCGTCGTCGCCAAAATGAGAACCACTGCAGGGTCATGCCGGCATTTCAATCGACTCGGCCGACTCGGCCGATTCGATTCCGGTGTCTTCGCTGGGGACAAAAACCGGTGTCGGTGACGGCCAGCCCGCGATGGCACGACCCACCCCGGCGGCGATCGTGGCCTGGCAAAACTCCGCCAGCGCCTTGCGGGAGCTGAAATCGTCCAATGTCACCGGCTCATGAAATTCGACCACCACCGTCAGGCGCCCGAGCTGCACCATGTTCCAGATATGGGGCGCCAGGTCCATATCGCCATACCATGCGTAAATCGACCGCAACGTCCAGCCCAGCGGGATCCCATCCAGAGCAGTGCACGTCACCGAGATCGGCTGCACCGCGATCGGCGCGTCGTTGATCTGTGTTGACGCCACGCTGAACAACGCGCTTTTGAACGGCAAAGTCCGATTGCCATCCGACGATGTGCCTTCGGGAAACAGAATCAGATTGTCGCCAGCCAGAAGCCGCGTCTTGATGTCATCGCGTTCGGCCGCGACCTTCCGAACCCGGCGGGCAACGAATACGGTCCGCTGCAATTTGGCAAGCATGCCGAAGAGCGGCCAGCCCGCGACCTCGGTCTTGGCCACGAACGAGCCTTCGATCAGGCCGCCGAGAACGACAACATCCATGTAGGACGAGTGATTGGCGACATACAATGTCGGCCGCCTTGTCGATGGCGTGCCGATGACAGTCAGTCGAAAGCCCAGCAGGCGGGCGCAGACGCGGTGAAAGAGGCGCGGGATGATAACCGTATGGTGCTGCAGCTTCAGGGCCAGGGCGCTTGCCTGGACGGGAACCATCATGATGGTCCACAGGCCGAAGCCGATCAGGCGAAACAAACCCAGGATCAGCGACCCCTGAAGAGAAACCCCCATACCTGTTCCCCGTGAAAGTCCTGCGCTTATGACCGCCCGTCATGAACCGCCGTTATGAGGCCCCAGCGTCCTTGCTGCGCCTTTCGTAATGCTTGTAGTACTTTTCTGTGACAAGTTCGGTCTTGACGATCACACAAACGTCGGTCGTGTTGAATTGATGGTCGATGACGGCGCCGTCGCCGACGAAGCCGCCGAGCCGCAGATAGCCTTTGATCAGCGGCGGCAATTCGTTCAGCGCCTGGCGGGTATCGATCTGCTCCGGTGGCAGCAGCCGCATATCGACATATTGCCCCGCCAGGGCCGCGGGCCGGAGCGCCGGTGGCGCCAGATGATGATAATAGAGATAGGACAAGGGCAAGGCCAGGGCCTGCGGGTCGGTGCCCGGGAGGCTGGCGCAGCCGAACATCAAGGCGATGTCATATTGAAAAATGTAGGCGGCGATGCCGCGCCACAGCAGCTGCATCGTCGGCCGGTTGCGATAATCGGCGTGGACGCAGGACCGCCCGAGCTCCAGCACCTCACCGGGATAGCCGGCCAGCATGCCGATATCGTACTCGGCACTGGAGTAGAAGGACCCGGCACGCTCCGCGGCGGGGCGTTGGATCAGCCGGTAGGTCCCGATCACGCTCTCCGGCCCGGTGCCGCGGTCGTGATCGATCACCAGCAGATGGTCACACAGCGGATCGAAGCGGTCAATATCACGCCGCAACAGCTCCAGCTCCGGCGTTGGCCGGGCAGCCATCTCACTATAGAAAACCTGATAGCGCAAGGCCTGGGCGGCGTCGACTTCCGCTTCGTTCTGGGCCAGGCGTACCTCAAGATTACCCATGCACAAATCGCTCTGGCTCAGCGGTGCGGTGGAAAGGTCGGCCATGCTTGGTTCACAGTCATCAAGAATGCGTGGATCAACCCGACGCGGTTCGAGTAATAGCCATATCATGAAGCGACCGCATCCGGTCAACCAGGCTCGATGCGATTGTTAGGAGACGTGACCCGCAAAACAGAGTCCCACGCGGCGGTCCGCCGTCCCCGGGACGGCCGTCGGCCGTCGATATTCCGTCCCGTGAACAAGATGCTTTCCCCGCCAGAACGGGACCCGCGACCCCGGATTTTCTCTGCCGAACCGGACAGATCGGCCCGGCAGGCCATTCCCCGTCGCCGTGGGTACCTTTGTATGGCGCGACTCCAGGCTGAACCCCGACGGGGTCCGGCGATGGAAATCACGCAACGGCGCACCCATCAACAGGATCCCGCGGCCATCGGGCGCAACGGGACGGGTCGCGCCGGCTTGCGCTTATTCCTCGCCGCGCTTCGCCCGCGTGCCCAGACCGATTTCCTTGGCCAGGCGGCTGCGCTGCTTGGCGTAGTTCGGGGCGACCATGGGATAGTCGGTCGGCAGGCCCCAGCGCTCACGATAGTCCTCGGGCGTCATGTCATAGGCCGTCTTCAGATGCCGCTTGAGCATCTTCAGTTTCTTGCCGTCTTCAAGGCAGATGATGAATTCCGGCGTGACCGACTTCTTGATCGGCACGGCGGGTTGCGGCCGCTCCACGACCAAAGGCGGCTCGGTACCCACGGTCGCAAGCGACTTGAAGACCTGTTCGATGAGCTGTGGAAGATCTGTCACCGGCACCGTATTGTTGGAGACATGGGCCGCGACGATCTCTGTCGTGAGAGACAACAACTCGTTGGATGGTATTTCGATGCTCATTTATCCTTGCTCCAGGTCCCCGATTCCCGCCGGTATAAGAAATCTAGAGCGGTAACGCAATAACCAAACGTCCACGATGAAGAGAAATGTTGACCCGTGCCAAAGACAGCCCATTACTTTCTGGACATTACCAGCGCGGTGTGTCCACTCACATTCGTGAAAACCAAGCTCCGAATCGAGGCGATGGCGGTTGGCCAGGTGCTTGAAGTCCGACTGAGGGACGGTGAACCGCTCGAAAACGTTCCACGCTCTTTGATCGAGCTTGGCCACCGGATTCTGATGCTTGAACCCGAAGCGACCGCACCCGGGATTTTCAGATTGTGGGTTGAGAAGTGCGGCTGATCACCGGATCGGGGTCCTGCAGGCTGCGCTTCAGGACCAGTGCGGCGACGGCGCCCTGGACGCGGCGGTAATAGCCCGGGCGGCGACCGATGAATTCAAAACCAGCGGCGCCGTAGAGCCGGCGCGCCGGCTCATTGTCCTCCGCGACTTCGAGATACATCGTCCGCGCCCCGGCTTGTGCCGCCTGGGCAATCGCGGCGTCGAGCAGCAAGCGCCCGACGCCGCGCTGCCGCGCCTCGGACCGGCAGCCGATCGTCAGGATTTCGCCTTCGTCGGCAACGGCGCGCGCCATCACGAAACCCAGGGGCTGCGGTTCCGGCAGATCGGTGGCGAGCGCGATCAGGCCGAAATTACCGGGGCTGGCCAACAGGGTACTGATCGCGAGCGGCCACCACGGGTCTTCGGGAAAACAGACGGCATGGATTGCCGAGGCCGTCGCGACGTCCCAGAAAGTCAAGGGCCGCAAGGCGGGCGGCGCACCGAAAGCAAGCGGAGGGGAGCCGCTCATGACACCACCTGCCCGGATCGATCCGCGTCCGGTTGGCCCGCTGGCAGCGTGACATCGGGTGGCCGCAGATAAAGCGGCGACGGCAGGGGCGCGGGCAGGGGCCGGCATTCGGCCCGACCGGCGATCACCGCGGCGTCGACGGCCGCCGGCCGCAGCACCAGGTCCGGGATTCCGGCCAGATCGGCGCGCAGCCGGTCGATGCCGTCGCCGACCAGAATGGCGCCGACCAGATCGGCGCCGGCCGGACCGGTTGCGTGGCGGATCAGCAGGGCAGGCAGCGAGCCCGCGGTTGCGGTGATCGGCGCGCCAAGGGGCACGAGATCGGCGTCGAAGCCTTGCAGATAAGGGTCGGCGCGCTGCGAGTCGATCACCGCCACAACCGTTCGATTGCGGCGAATCGCGGGGTCAAGGCCATGCGCCAGGGCTTCAAAGCCGGAAATTCCGATCAGCGGCCGACCCGTTGCCAGGGCCAGGCCGCGCGCCGTGGCAATGGCGATCCGCAGACCGGTGAAGCCCCCGGGCCCGATCCCCACGGCGAATCGATCGATCGCGTCGATGGCGCACCCAGCCTCCGCCAGGACCGCCTCGATCAAAGGGATCAGGATTTCCGCTTGGCCGCGGGCACGGTCATAATCACGGCGGGCCGCCAATCGTCCATCAATGGTCAGTGCCACCGACGACACGGCACCGGCGGCATCCAGGGCCAGGATCTTCACAACATGCTCGTCCGGCTGTAAAGGGGGGATACCATAACGCACCTCGCCCAGGCATCGCCAGCATGCCGTCCGGAATCTGTCCATGTTCGAATCACGCCGCGTTTCTGATCCCGCCACCGATTCTCTGGTTGAGATCACCGCCGATTGGCCGGTGACAATCGACCTGCGCTATGCCGGGGACAACAATCTGACCGGTCGGCCGCTTTACCAACGTTCGCTGTGCCTGCTTCATGCCCACGCCGCCGCAGCCCTGCGTCGTGCCGCTGTGCTGGCCCGGCACCAGGATTTGACGCTGTGCATTCTCGATGCCTTCCGGCCGGTCGAGGCACAATGGCGGCTGTGGCACGCCGCCCCCGACCCGCGCTTTGTCGCCGATCCTCGCCTGGGCTCGCACCATAGCCGCGGCGTTGCGGTCGATCTGACCTTGCAGGACACGGCGGGCCGGCTGCTCGATATGGGCACGGCGTTCGACGACATGACGCCTGAAGCCCATCATGGCGCGGTCACCGTGTCGGTTCAGGCACAGCGCCATCGCAGCCAGCTGCTGGGGCTGATGGCCGCGGCAGGTTGGCGCCACTATTCGTACGAATGGTGGCATTATGAGTTGCCGGCGGCTGCAACCTATCCACTATGGTCCGATAGCGCGATTGGAAATCGTTTGATGTCTGCCGTTTCGTGAGAGGCTGAAACGAAATGCCCTTAACCCGTCGGGGTTCCGGCCTTGGCCTGATGCGACGCCGGTGTGGCCTGGCGATGGTGCGGTGCCTTGCCGTCCTGATCGGCTTGATGTCCGGGTTCGCGTTGCCGGCCGGCGCCGCGGATCTCGGATCCCCGGCGGACGACGACGATAACGATGATCATGGCGCCGTGATCTTTGCCTATAATCGCTTTGGCGAGGATGCGTTTCCCTCGGCCAGCATTCGCCTCGATCAGTTCGAGGCTCACATCGCCGAATTGACCAGCGGCGACTATACGGTAATGCCGCTCAACGACATCGTGGCTGCGCTGCGTGACGGCAAGGTGTTGCCGGAGCGCACGGTTGCGATCACGATCGACGAATCCTACGCTTCGGTCTACCAGGAGGCCTTTCCCCGGCTGCGCGCCGCCCATTTGCCCTTCACGCTGTTTGTCTCGACCGACGCGATCGATCGTGGCGGGGAGGCCCAGCTGACATGGCGCGAAATCCGGGAAATGGCGGGAGCCGGCGCCACGATCGGGTCGCTGGCGGCGTCCCCGGAATCGCTGCCCAGCCTGGACGAGGATGAGGCGAAGTCATCCATCGAACGGGCGGAGCGCCGCTTGACGCAGGAACTCGGGACGCCGCCGGCGTTGTTTGCCTATCCCTACGGTGAATACAGCCGGGGGATGCGTGATCTGGTCGCCGGCCGGAACTATGCGGCGGCGTTGGCGCAGAATTCCGGTGTCGCCTATCACGCCTCGGATCGTTTTGCCCTGCCGCGGTTCGTCATGAATGAGAGCTTTGGCGGCATCGACCGGTTTCGCCTTGCTGCCAATGCCCTGCCGTTGCCGGTGCGTGATGTGACGCCGGCGGACCCCGAGCTGACCGAAAGCAATCCCCCCAATCTGGGGTTCACGCTTCCCGACAGGTTGGCGAACAAAACCCGCCTGGCCTGTTTTGCCTCGGGTCAGGGTCGCGCCAATGTCGAGTGGCTCGATGATCGCGTCGAAGTTCGCATCCCCGAAGCCTTTCCGCCCGGTCGCGCCCGGGTCAACTGCACCTTGCCGGCCGATGACGGCCGTTGGCGCTGGTTCGGAATCCAGTTCTTCGTGCCCGACTGATCGAACGCGGTCCCGGCGGCGCGACCGGGTCGTCGTGCCGCCGGGATCGCAGCGGGCGGGGTCAGCGAACCGCCCGGACCTCGGTCACTTCGGGAACGAAGTGACGCAGAAGATTCTCGATGCCGGCCTTGAGCGTCGCCGTCGAGCTGGGGCAGCCCGAGCAGGACCCCTTCATCGTCAGGTAGACGACGCCCTTTTCGAAGCCATGGAAGGTGATATCGCCGCCATCCTGGGCCACGGCCGGACGGACCCGGGTGTCGAGCAATTCCTTGATCTGCGAAACGACGTCGCTGTCATTTTCGCTGTCGGCATGCCCATCGCCCGCGTCTTCCAGCAGCACCGGGCGATTGCTGGAGAAATGCTCCATCAGCGCGCCAAGAACGGACGGCTTGAGCACGTACCAATCTTGTTCATCGGCCTTGGTCACGGTCACGAAGTCCGCGCCCAGGAATACACGCGTGACCCCCTCGATCTCGAACAGGGTTTGCGCCAGGGGCGAACGATCCGCGGTGCCGCGATCCGGAAAATCGGCGCTGCCCCGATCGATCACGGGGACGCCGGGCAAGAATTTCAAGCTTGCCGGATTGGGGGTCTGTTCGGTCTGGATGAACATTGACATCTCTCCTTCCGCCTTATGAAGTGGCGGGACGCCTTGAAGGTGGGCAGAATCGGCCGAGAGATCAAGCGCCGGTGTCGCGTTGAGACTCGACGCCGCGCCTACCGCCGTTGGCGATGTCGGCGAACCTGCGCTTCGGTGGTATAGGTTGCTGGCAACGGTAGCCGCAAGAGAGGGCGTGTGACGTGGCCGAGTTTTTGGCGAAGCAGGAAACCTCAGGCTCGTGGAACAAGGAAGCCCTGATCGACTGGCTTTTGACCGAGGGCCCACGAACCGAATCGATCGCGGCGTTGATGGATCTGTTCTGTCGGCGCCTGGTCGGCTATGGCGTCCCGCTGTGGCGCGGCAGTCTTCATCTGCGAACCTTGCATCCGCTGGTTTGGGGCTGGAGCTATGTCTGGTGGCGCGATCGCGACGGGTTCCGCGAAGTCGTGCACGCTCACGGTGGCGAGGAGACGGAGGAATATCGCAACAGTCCGCTGCGCGGGATCTTCGACGATGGTGTCGATGGCTTGCGCTACCGCATCGACCAGTTGCCGCCACCCCATCCCTATCCCATCCTCACCGAGTTTCAAGCCCAGGGCGCGACCGACTATGTCGCGATGCCAATCCGCTTCAGCTCGGGTCACAACAATGTCGTCTCCTTTGCATCCGATCGCCCCGGCGGGTTCGATCCGGCAACGCTGGGGTTGCTCTATGATGTGCTGCCGGCACTGACCGCGATCATCGAAGCCAAGTCGTTGCGCCGGCTCGTGGTCAATATCCTGGACACCTATGTCGGTCGCGACGCCGGTCTGCGCGTCCTGTCCGGTGACATCCGCCGCGGCACCGCGGTCACCATGGGCGCGGTGCTGTGGTATTGCGACCTGCGTGGTTTCACCAATCTGGCGGATCGGCTGCCGCTCGACGAGCTGATCGGCCTGCTCAACGGCTATTTCGAATGCATGGCGCTGCCGGTTCAGGCCCGGGGCGGCGACATCCTGAAATTCATCGGCGACGCCATGCTGGCGGTGTTTCCCTTGGGCGACCGCGATCCCGCCGCCGTCTGCGATATGGCGCTGGAAGCCGCCGAAGAGGCCTTGAAGGGGATGGCCGAACTGAATGCCGAGCGCGCGGCCTGGGGCCAGCCGATCCTCAAGGCGGGCATCGCCCTGCATCTCGGTGACGTGATGTACGGCAATATCGGGGCGCCCAGCCGCCTGGACTTCACCGTGATCGGGCCCGCGGTCAATCTGGTCACGCGAATCGAAGGCCTGTGTTCGCGACTCGATCGCGTCGTGCTGAGTTCGGCGGTGTTCGGCCGAACCGTCAGCGGTGGCCGCCTGCTGTCACTGGGCTGGCAGCCGGTGCGCGGCCTGAAGGAGCCGGTCGAGGTGTTCGGAATGGAGCCCGCGTGACCGTCAGCCTCGCCGGCAGCGCGGCGCCTCAGGTGATGGCGTCGAGTTGCGCGTCGCTGAGATTGCCCGGGACCAGGGTTACGGGAACATGCCAGCGTCCGACGCCCTTGCCGCACAAATAGCTGATCAGCGGGCCGGGGCCGTTGGGGCCCGTGCCGACCGCAAGGACCAGGACCGAAATCGAGGGCTCCTCGGCCAATAGCCTCAGCACGGCGTCGCGCCGCTCGCCCTCGCGGATATACAGCACCGGGAGCGTGCCGCAGATTGCCACCACCTCCTCGGCATAGTGCTGCAGGGCCTGTTCGGCATTCTGCCGGAGTTCTTCACGCACCAGATCTTCGACCGCCATCCAGTGCTGGACATCCTGGTCCGGCGGTTCGATCACGGTCACCAGGGCGACGCGGCCGCCCGTATGGGCCGCCCGGCGGGCGGCATAGTGCAGGGCGACCCGCATTTCCTCGGATTCGTCGATCACGACCAGGAACAACCGCTCGGCACAACCGTTCATCGGCTAGACCTTTCTGAAAATCACGCCCGCCAGCCAGCCGAGGGCAACCGCGACGATGACGGACGCGACGCCGTACAGGATGGATTCATGTTCGGCGAAATCGAAGATGTCCGCACTGAAACCAACCTTGCTGATCACCAGCGGAGTCGTCTGGGCGCTGACGACGTTGCCGTCATTCAACAGATAGACGCTGATCATGTAGTTCCCGGTGGGCACATTGGCGGGGAAGAACAAGGAGGTGCGAAACAAACGCTGGCCCAGGAAAATCACCGGATTGGGCGCCACCGAATACAGCCCCGCCGCCTGTTTGTTGCGGATCAGGGCGGCGCGAAAGGCCGCGGCTTTCTCCGGGCTGACCGGCGTGCGCGGCACCAGGCGCAGATGGTCGAGATCGAGGGCGTGGCGGGTCAGCACGGCGGGCTCGACAAGCAGATCCAGGGGCCGGCTCGTCGCCAGGCTGTAGAAACTGGGGACCTGGTCGAAGGCCAGGGCCAGGCTGTTGATCCAGACTCCGGCCATGCGGTCCTTGCGACGCACCACGACATCGTGGGGCGGCCCTTCGACAACGACGGCGACGTCGCCCTGGCGTTCGACGGTCCCGAACAGCACGACCTGGGCGCCGGTAAAGCCGGTCGTGATCGCGATCAGATGGCTCGAGAGGTCGGCGACCAGCGCCTGCGCGCCGGCCGGGCCGGCCACAAAGGCGATGGAGACGCCGATGCCGATGGCGAGGTCCCGCAGGCGTCGGCGGAACCGGTTGGCCGCGATGGCCTGGCAGCCGTTGCCCTTGGGCGTAGCCGACCGCGGGATCGTCGTCATCTCTGCGTCTCCGCATTCGCGGTTGGGTCGCGTTGGAGCATAGCGCGGAAGCGTCGCTTGCGACATAGCACCGAGCCGCATTGAAGCGCGAACCGGCCCGCATCAAGGATCGGACAGAGCGGGTCTGCCACCGACCCGGACTTTTTCGTCTTGAGTTTGACGAACCACCACGACGCTACGGAATAACAAAATCTGTCTATTGTCATTTGTCATTAACCGGGATAGCTTGAAGTCCGCTCACTCGATCAGGGGTCTGAAATGGCTTTCGCAACACGTTCTTTGGGCAGAACCGGCCCGGCGGTTTCGGCGCTTGGCCTGGGCTGCATGGCCATGTCGGAGTTCTATGGCCGCAGTGATCGCGCGGCGTCGCTGGCCACGATCGCGGCCGCGCTCGAAGCCGGTATCACCTTGTTTGACACCGGCGATTTCTACGGAATGGGTCACAACGAGATGTTGCTGGCCGAGGCGCTGCGCGGTCAGCGCGACAAGGCCTTCATCCAGGTCAAGTTTGGTCCGCAACGCGGCCCGGATGGTTCCTTCCTTGGCATCGACACTCGCCCTGCCGCGGTGAAAACCGCGCTGGCCTATAGCCTCCAGCGCTTGGGGACCGACTATGTCGATCTCTATCAGACTGGATTGGATCCGGCGGTGCCGATCGAAGAGACGATCGGCGCAATTGGCGAATTGGTGCAGCAGGGCTACGTGCGTTATGTCGGTGTCACGAATGTTGACGCCGACACAATCCGTCGTGCGCACAAAATCTATCCGATCACGGCACTGCAATTCGAATACAGCCTGATGTCGCGTGACATCGAGCGGGACATTCTACCGCCGTGCCGCGAGCTCGGAATTGGCATCACGGCTTACGGAGTCCTGGGCAGAGGATTGCTGAGCGGCAGCAAGGGAAGCGGCGAAGGTGATCTTCGCAGTACCTATTACCCGCGCTTCCAGGGCGACAACCTGAAGCGCAATGAGAGGCTCGCCGATGCGCTGGCCAAGGTTGCCGAAAGCGAAGGGATCACCGCGGCCCAGGCGGCGATCGGATGGGTCGCAAGTCAGGGTCAGGATATCATTCCGCTGGTCGGTGCGCGCACCGTTGCGCGGCTGACCGAAGCGCTGACGTCGCCCTTGCAGCTTTCGGCGAGCGCCCGGTCCGCAATCGAGGAGGCGGTCCCGGAAGACGCGGTCAGCGGAGACCGTTTTATGAAAGCGCGCGAGTGACGGCGCCAGCGGTTCTCATTTTGGCGACGACGCGTTGGGCTTTCGGCCAAACCCAACGGGGGCCATGCCCCAGACCCCTTTGTTTTTGTCAAAATAGCGGAGATTCGGGGTTCACCCCGAGTGGGCGCGGGCGGCAGCCCGCGGGCCGACAGCCAAAATGAGAACGGCTGTGACGGCGCTCGACAGCGTCCGTCCGCCCGCATCATAATAAGAAAATGGAGCCAACTTACACCGATGCCGGCGAAATGCGCGCCCGCATCCTCAACGCCGCTGAGACATTGCTTCGTCGGCATGGGCCCGAGAAGCTCACCGTGATCGACGTCGCGCGCGCTCTGAATATGAGCCACGGGAACGTATACCGATACTTTCCAAGCAAGGCGGCGCTGCGCGCCGCGGTGATCGAGCGTTGGCTCAATCGAGTTGCCGAGCAAACCGACGCCATCGCGAGAAAAGACGGTTCTGCGGATATTCGCTTGGAAGAGTGGCTGACGGGACTGGCCACGATCAAGCAGCATAAAGTTATCGATGATGCCGAGATGCTTGCTGCCGCGGCGAAGGTTGTCAGAGAATCGCCTCAGGTCGAGCAAGGGCATTCTGCACGATTGACGGCTCAGGTCGTGCAGATTCTTCAAGATGGGCGGGAGGACGGAACATTACCCGGCGTTCGAGATCCGCAATCGACGGCAATCGCGATTTTGAATGCAACCTTTCGCTACCATCACCCGGACCTGGTCGCGACAGGCGGGCCCCCTGATGCGCAATCCGCTGCACTGAGCGAGGTCGTATCTCTCATCATGGGCGGCTTGAAGCGCACCGCCCGGTAGCCTCCGCATGACTCCGCCCTGCCCCGCGCTTGCGTTTGATGCGGCGCCGGCCGGAGATCGTTGAGGATCAGGTTGAGGCGGACGGCGTCTATCGGCTCGGTGGCGCTGGCGTGGCCCCGGCGGGGGTTGGGTCGGTGTCGGGATGGTCGGGCGTGCCAATGGTGGTGCTGGAATAAGCGTCGACGGGTGGCGTGAACAGATCGATTGCCAGCTTGATTGCGACGCCGACGACGATCACGGCCAGAAGTGCCCGCGACTGTTCCCCGCGCAGCGAGCCGCTGACACGGGTACCGACCTGGGCGCCGATCGCGCCGCCAACCAGCAGCAGCAGGGCCAGCATCAGATCGACGGTCTGATTGGTGGCGGCCTGAAGGATTGTGGCGGTCGCGGTGGTGAAGATGATTTGAAACAGTGATGTGCCCGCGACCAGGCCGGTGGGCATCCCCAGCAGATAGATCATCGCCGGCACCAGCAGAAAGCCGCCGCCAATTCCCATGATGGCTACCAGGAACCCGCCGACAAAGCCGATCGCGGCCGGCAGCAGGGCGCTGATATAGAGTTTTGAGCGATGAAACCGCATCTTGAAGGGCAGGCCGTGCAGCCAGTTGTGCTGGTGCAATTTGCGCCGGATCGGCGCCCGGCGGCCCCGGATCAGGGCGCCCAGGCTTTCGACCAGCATCAGGCCGCCAATGCCGCCCAGGAACAGCACATAGGTCAGGGAAATCACCAGATCGATATGACCCAGCCGGGTCAGGACGCTGAAAGCCCAGACCCCGAGCGCGGTACCGACGCCGCCACCGCCCAGCATGACCAGGCCGAGTTCAATGTCGACATTGTGCCGCCGCCAATGCGCCATGACCCCGGAGACGCTGGCCCCGACCAGCTGGTTGGCCTGCGTGCCCACCGCGACCGCGGGCGGCACGCCGATGAAGATCAGCAGCGGGGTCATCAGAAAGCCACCGCCGACCCCGAACAGTCCCGACAGGAACCCGATCAGCGCCCCGAGGCCAAGGATGACCAGAGCGTTGACCGACATCTCAGCGATCGGCAGATAGACCTGCATGGCGGATCCCGTACGGCCGGCGGAGTCACAGCCTATACGGTTTTCATCGGCGCCGCCAAGACGGGGCGCTGCCGGTCACGGTGTTATCCGATCAAACGGGCCGGCCGGGTTTGGCGCCGGCCGGCCCGGACGGGTCTCACGGACGCAGGATGCCGATGATTTCCTGGATTTCCGCCAGATGGCGGTTCGCGAGTTCCGCGGCCTTCAAGGCGCCGCTGCGCAGAATCCGGTCGATTTCCCCGGGATCGGCCAGCAGGCGCCGCATTTCCTCGGTCATTGGGGCCAGCCGGGCCACCGCCAGATCGGACAGCGCGGTCTTGAAGGTCGAGAATTGTGCTCCGGCAAACCGGTCGAGCACGGCCTGACGCTCGCAATCGTCGAGTGCTGCGAAAATCGTGATCAGGTTATCGGCTTCCGGGCGTTGCTGCAGCGCCTCCACGGTTTCCGGCAGCGGCTCGGGGTCGGTTTTGGCCTTGCGGAACTTCTGGGCGATCATGTCGGCGTCGTCGGTCAGGTTGATTCGCGACCAATCCGACTCGTCCGATTTGCTCATCTTCTTGGTGCCGTCGCGCAGCGACATGACCCGCGCCGCAGCGCCCAGGATCTGGGGTTCCGGCAAGGGGAAATAGTCGACGCCATAGGCGCGGTTGAAGGCTCCGGCGATATCGCGGGTCAATTCCAGATGCTGTTTCTGGTCCTCACCGACCGGGACATGGGTGGCCTTGTAGACCAGGATGTCCGCGGCCATCAGCACCGGATAGCTGTACAAACCCAGCGAGGCGGCATCGCGATGCTTGCCGGCCTTTTCCTTGAACTGGGTCATGCGGTTGATCCAGCCCAGCGGCGCATGGCACGACAGGATCCAGGACAGCTCGCTATGGGCTGGGACCGAACTTTGCGCGAAGATGATGCAGCGCGACGGATCGACACCCGCGGCGATATAGGCCGCCGTCAACTCGCGGGTGTTGCGCCGTAAGGCCGCCGGCTCCTGCGGCAGGGTCAACGAATGCAGGTCGACGATGCAGAAAATGCTGTCGTAGCCGCCCTGCAGAGCCACCCAATTGCGCAACGCCCCCAGATAGTTGCCGAGGTGGAGTTTGTTGGTCGGCTGCATGCCGGAGAAGATGCGGTTCACCAAAGAGGACTCCGGGTCGGTACGGGGAAGGCGTGCCTGCCGGGCACGCGGGCCGGCCAGCCGACTTGTCCGGCCGATCCGCGCTTCTGGTTAATCTTCTGTCGGGGGCCGGTCAAGCAACCCGCGCAAATCGTGCAGCGTGGCGGCGCCGCTGAGATGGCACAGGGCGAAATACACCGCCGCACCGGTGGCCACCAGCCCGCCCAGCGCGGCAAAGGCGGTCAGGCCGGAGCCCTGGAGCGCCGGGTCGAGGATTCGCCTCACGGCGAGCAGTGCCAGGGCCATGCCCAGATTGGCGCCCAGGATCAAAAAGACGCGGCGCCGCAGCCGGTCGTCGGGGTTGAACAGGCCGCGCCGGCGCAGATGGACGACCAGCAATCCGGCATTGAGCCAACCGCTGATCCCGGTCGCCAGCGCGAGACCCGTGGCGCCCAGGGGGACCAGCAACAGCAAGCCCAGGGCGGCGTTGGCCGCTGTCACGACCGCGCCGACGCGCACAGGGCCCGCGGTGTCCTGGCGGGCATAGCAGGCGGTATTCAGGACCCTGGACAGCACGAAACCCGGGATGCCGACGGCGTAGGCGGCCAGGACCGCCGTCGTCAGCGCGGTCTGATCGGAGCCGAAGGCGCCGCGCTGGAACAGGACCTGGACGATCGGGTGACCGGCGGCGATCAGCGCCGTCGCCGCCGGCAAGGCCAGGAGAAGTCCGATTTCGAGCCCGCGGCTGAGATCATGACGCAGTTGGTCGTGATCGCCGCGGGCGACGTGTCGGGCCAGCACCGGCAGCAGGGCGGTGCCGATCGCGACGCCGACAATGCCAAGCGGTAGTTGCTGCAGCCGGTCAGCGTAGTAGAGCACCGAGATCGCGCCCGGGGGCAGGAGCGAGGCCAGGACGATATTGATGAAGGTGTTCAGCTGAACGACACCCGCGCCCAATATCGCGGGCGCCATGATCCGAAACAGGTGGCGAACCGCCGGGGTCAGGCGCGGCGCCGGCAGGAGAATCGCGAGGCCGGCAGCGTGGGCGGCGATCGCCAGCAGGACCAGTTGGGCCAGACCGGACAGCGCGACGCTGATCGCGAGGCAGGGACCCGGGGGTAGGTTGAGCACGGCGGCGGTTGCCAGGGCTGCCAGCAGGCTGAGATTGAACAGAACCGGCGCGCCGGCCGCCGGGGCGAAGCGCCCGACCGCATTGAGCGCACCGCCGAGCAGCGCCACCAGCGAGATCGGCAGCAGATAGGGGAAGGTCAGTCGTGCCAGGTGGATCGCCATGATCTGGCGGGTCGGGTCATGGGTAAAGCCGGGCGCGATCACCGCGATGACGGCCGGCATCGCCAGCTCGGCCGCGATGATGACCGGAACCAGCGTGACGATCAGCACCGACATCGCCCGCCCGGCAAAGGCCCGGGCGGCCGCTGGTCCCTCGCGGGTCAGCGTCGCGGTGAACAGCGGAACGAAGGCAACCCCGAAGGCGCCTTCGGCGAACAGCCGGCGGAACAGGTTTGGCAGTTTCAGGGCGACGAAAAACGCGTCGGCACCCGGCCCCGCTCCCAGAACGGCGGCGGTGACGACATCGCGGGCAAACCCGGCGATACGGCTGAGCCCGGTGAGCCCGCCGACGGTGGCGATGGCGCGGCCAAATGATATCCGCTTGGTCGAACCGATCATCGCGTGCCGGGACGGAGCCGCTCCCGCGTCGGCGGCAATCGGTTCACGGCTCTCCCGCCGCCTTGGCGCGGCGCACCGGCGGGCGGCGCCTTGATGCCGGCGGCGGCGGAACCTCGACGTCCAGGGCCGGGTCCGCCAGGGCCATCAGCAGGTTCTCGCGAATCTGCGCCAACTTGGCCTCGTGGTTGATCTTCATGCCGAAAACGTCTTTGACGTAGAAGACGTCGATCGCCTTCTCGCCATAGGTCGAGATCTTGGCCGAAGAAATCTGCAAGCTGAGGTTCGTCAGGGACTGAGTCAGGCTGTAGAGCAGGCCGGGCCGATCGCGTCCGTTGACCTCGATCACCGTGTGGGTGGTGCTGGCCTTGTTGTCGATCAGCACCCGCGGCGGCACCTCGAAGACGTGCGTCCGCGAAATCATCCCGATCTTGCGTCTGGCCAGTTCCTCCATCGGCCGCAATTGCCCCGCCAGTGTCCGTTCCATGAACACCGACAGTTTCGCCAGCTTGTCACTACTGTCGAACGGCTCGCCATTGGCGCCCTGAATACTGAACACATCGAGGGCCATGCCGTTGGTCATGGTAAAAATCTTGGCATCAACGATGTCGGCACCGGAAAGCGCCAGCGCTCCGGCCAGGCGGGAGAACAGGCCGGGATGGTCGTCGGTATAAACCGTGACTTCGGTGACGGCGCGGCCGTGATCGATCCGGGTATCAATTGTCAGCGGCGCACCGGTGGCTTCCGCCTCGACGAGCATGCGGGCGTGACGGGCATGGGTCTCGGGATCGAAGCTGAGCCAGTAGCTGGGATACCCCAGGGCCAAATGCCGGTCGAGTGCCGCCGCGGTCCAGTTGGGCAGCAGGGCGCGAACGGCATTTTGCGCAGCCTGGATTCGCTGCTGACGGCGCGCGGGATGGGCAACCTCCGACATCAGATCCTCGGCCCGATGATACAGTTCCGCCAGCAGGGTCGCTTTCCAGTTGTTCCAGCGGTCGGGGCCGACGGCGCGGATGTCGGCGGTGGTCAGAACCAGCAACAGGCGCAGCCGCTCCGGTGACTGGACCAGCTCGACAAAATCGCGGATGGTCTTCTCGTCCTCGAGGTCCCGCTTGAACGCGGCGTTCGACATGATCAGATGCCAGCGCACCAGCCAGGACACGGTCTCGGTTTCCTCGGCGCTCAGGCCGAGTCGCGGACACAGATGCTCGGCGATCTTGGCCCCCAGCACCGAATGGTTGCCGCCCCGGCCCTTGGCGATGTCATGGAGCAGCAGCGCGCAATAGAGCGCCCGGCGCGACACCAGCTTGTTGGCGACCTCACAGGCCAGCGGCTGGTCGTCGAGGGACTGGCCCTCGATTTTGTGCAGGATGCCCAGGGCGAACAGCGTGTGCTCGTCCGTGGTGTAGACATGATACATGTCGTACTGCATCTGACCGACGATGCGGCCGAAATCGGGGACGAAACGACCGAGCACGCCGGCTTCATTCATCCGTCGCAACGGGATTTCCGGGTCCTTCTCCGCGGTCAGGATTTCCAGAAACAACCGGTTGGCTTCGGGATCGTTGCGCAGTTTCGGCCCGATCACCCCCAGAGAGCGGGTGATCGCCCGCAGCGCGATGGGGTGGATGTCGAGATCGCTGCTCTGCGAGACATGGAACAGCCGAATCAGGTCGACGGGATTGTCGCGGAACTGGTGCTCGTTGCGGACATTGAGCCGGCCGCTATCGAGGGCAAAGCCCTCGATCTCCTTGCGGCCGAGCCCCAGCCGCAGGAACTGGAACCGGGGCGGTCGTTTCGCCTCATGCTCCAGATGGGCACAGAAAATCCGCGTCAGGTCGCCGACATCCTTGGCAACCAGATAGTAGTGCTTCATGAAGCGCTCGACGCCGCTGGTTCCGGCGTGATCGGTGTATCCCAGGCGACGCCCGATCTGGGTCTGGACATCGAAGGTCAGGCGGTCCTCGGCGCGTCCGGTCAGATAGTGCAGGTGACAGCGCGTGGTCCACAGAAAACTCTGCGCCTTGTCGAAACGGGCGGCCTCTTCGCTCGACAGCACGCCGCGGCTGACCAGATCGTCGACCGCATTAACCTGGTAATAATATTTCGCGATCCAGTACAGGGTCTGGAGATCACGCAGGCCACCCTTGCCGTCCTTGACGTTGGGTTCGAGCAGGTAGCGGCTGTCGCCCAACCGCTGATGGCGCTGGTCGCGTTCCGCCAGCTTGGCCTCGATGAAGGCCGACCCGCTGGAGGCGACGATCTCCCGGTTGTAGCGGCGACGCATCTCGGTGAACAGCTTCTGCTCCCCCCACAGGTGGCGGGACTCCAGAACACTGGTGCGGATGGTGATATCGCCCTGGGCCTGACGAATGCTCTCATCGACCGAACGCACGGCGTGGCCGACCTTTACCCCCAGGTCCCACATCAGATACAGCATGTACTCGACGATCTGCTCGACCCGTGGGGTCCGCTTGTAGGGCAGCAGGAACAGCAGATCGATATCCGAAAACGGGGCGAGATCACCGCGACCGTAACCGCCGACCGGGACGATGCAGAACCGCTCGGCCACGGTCGGGCCGGCGCTGGGATAGGCGTGATCGCAAGCAAAATCGGCCAGGGCGCAAATGATGTGGTCGGCCAAAAGCGTGTTGTCCCGGACGCAGACGTCGCCGCCGGCGCCCGCTTCAAAGCGCTGCTGGATTTCAGCACGCCCGGCCGCCAGTGTCGCGCGCAGCAGTGTCAACACCGCGCGGCGTAGCGTGTCGTTGGCTTCGCCTTTGTGATCGGCGGCCAGGGCGTCAAGCTGGGCCGCCAGCGTGAGCCCGCCGGCAATGCCGGAAGGTTCCGGGGCAACCCCATGCGGTGGATTGACCGTTGACAGGTTGTGCAACGCGGGGATGGACATTGAACATCTGGCCAGCAATAGGGACCGAAGCGCCGGCACGAAGTCCCGGCGCCGCGCTATTGTGGCACGATGGTACCACCCGGCGCCAGCCCGGCCACAGGCCGACAGCCCTTCTCATTTTGGCTGTCGGCCCGCGGGCTGCCGCCCGCACCCGCTCGGGGTGAACCCCGAATCTCCCTCTGATCCGGTACCAGAGCGGTTTGCGATCACGGCGGATCGAAAACCGCTCGGGGTGGTCACAAGGCGTCGAGCGCCTGGTTCAGATCGTCGATCAGATCCTGGGGATCCTCCAGGCCGACCGAAAGCCTCAGGCTGGCGGCGCCGATACCAACCCGGCCACGCTCGTCGTCGGTGAGTTTCTGGTGGGTGGTTGTGGCCGGGTGCGTGACCAGGCTCTTGCTGTCGCCCAGATTGTTGGAAATCCGGATGATACGCAGGCGATTGCTGAGGCGGAAGGCCTCGGCCTTGCCACCGATCGGCTCGAACGCGATCAAGGTGCCGCCTGCCTTCATCTGCCGGCGTGCCAGGGCGAACTGGGGGTGGCTTTCCAGCCCCGGATACAGCACACGCGCCACCCTGGGGTGGCTTTCAAGGGCGCGGGCGATCGCCGTCGCCGCTTCGACCTGGGCGCGGACCCGCAGTTCCATCGTTTCCAGCCCTTTCAACAGCACCCAGGCGTTGAACGGGCTCAGGGCCGGGCCGGTGTTGCGCAGGAATGGCGCCAGCGTCGTTGCAAAGTCCTCGCTGCACAGAATGGCGCCGCCCAGGCAACGCCCCTGGCCATCAATGTGCTTGGTCGCGGAATAGACCACGACATCGGCGCCCAGGGTCAAAGGTCGCTGCAGCACCGGCGTCGCGAACACATTGTCGACGATGACCAGGGCCCCGGCGGCATGGGCCAAGGCCGAAACCGCCGCCAGATCGACGATGTCCAGCATCGGGTTGGATGGCGTCTCAAGAAAGACAAGGCGGGTGGGCCGGGCCAGAGCGCTGCGCCACTGATCAAGGTCGGTGCCGTCGACAAAGGTGACATCGGCCCCATACTGGGTGCCCAGTTGCTTGAGGATCCACAGACAGGAGCCGAACATCGCGTGCGGCGCCACGATGTGATCGCCGGCCCTGATCTGTGACAGCAAGGCGGCGTGAACCGCGGCCATGCCCGTGGCCGTGGCGAAACAGCGCTCGGCCTGCTCATAGGCGGCGAGCCGGGTTTCGAACGCCTGGACCGTCGGGTTGCGGAACCGGGAATAGACGTAGCGGATCTTGTCGTTGGCGAAGGCGGCCTCGGCCTCCTCGGCGCTCTGATAGACGTAGCCTGAGGTCAGATAAAGCGCCTCGGAGGTCTCGTCGAAGGGCGAGCGATTGACGCCGGCATGGACCAGTCTGGTCCGTGGCCGGAGGCCATCGACGTCGGTTGGGTGGTCGACAGGTGTCAGGACAAAAGGTGTGTCGGAGGTCATCGGTACGGTCCCGCGGTGTTGCACGTCAAGAAGGTCAACCGGCAGGGGCCGAAACGCGTTCGCGGCACAACCTCTTTAGCGGTTTATTTTTCGTGGTCCGCAAGCCGGTCGCCAAATCACCACAGGACCCAGATTAGGGCCCGGGCGACGGCGACGTCAAGGCCGAGCACCAACAGGGGCCGGGCGCCAACAGGCCAAACATCACCGGTCCGTCGCGGTCTGGGGCCGATGGCCGGTCGCGCTTCGTAACAAGGAATTCATAATCCTGAAGGGATTCGTTCATGATCCGCTCCCAGCTCAAGAATGGGCACCGAAGAAGGGCGCTCGCAAGTAACCCTGACATCATGGGAAGGTAAGTTACGATGCGAAATATCCTCAAAATCGCCGCTTTGACTGTCAGCCTGTCCCTGGGGACCGCGCTCAGCGCGGAGGCTCAATCATCCAGTGATATGAATACGCCGGTTGTACAGACCAATGCCGCGATGCAACCAAACGTGCCATATGGTGGCCGTGCGCCGACCCTGGCCGAGACCGGCGATTTCCGCGGTGGTGACAACTACACCGGTGCTGACTTGGCGATCGCCGAGCAGGCGGGGTCTTTGCCGCAGCAACGGGCTCTTGCGGCCACAGAAACCGGCGGGTCAACGACCGGTCAGGTTGCGGTGATGCCGGCCCAGCCCGGTACCGGGACGCCGACGCCGTGAGTTGAAGCCGGCGCCGGCATCGGGACAGCGAATTGTGCGACGATGCCGGCGTTTGTCAGGACGAAGCCCGGATTTCGCGGTCCGGGTCCCTTCGACCACGCCGCCATGCCTTTGTCCAAAGCTCGACAGCCGGACAAAGTCCAACCCCGCGTTACGAATTTCCGTCCGCGGGATATGACCGGGACATCAGGATGAAATGTCCTGTCATCGGCTGGATGCCAAAAAACACAGAAAACCTTGAAGGACTCCGTCGATTGGGGCGTGTAAGCATGTCGAGGTGCACAGATCGTGTTTCACCAATCTTCGATGAAAGCACCATAATGTTTTTAAAGATCGGAATAAACTGATAAAAACCACCGAAAAGTGGATCTACCGCCACGATGCGCGACCTGAGTCGCCATGATGTATAAATAAAAATGACATTGTTTCGATACTGATATCATTTAATGAATGATGTCGATATGGACATTTTTAATTAGAAATTATATACATGTAATAGGTATAGCCAAATAATATTACAGTTTTGCCAGAATTTATTGTGATTAGTTCCATCTCATTGGATTGATGTTATCACAAATATTCTGAACATTCGAGTTTGCACGAATTCTCCTTATCCGCTTAAGACGAACACACGCCACATAGGGGGTTAACGTCGGTGCGCGCCGATGTCACCCAATCGGCAGGAGCTGCCCCAGAGAAGACGGTCGCGATTTCCCTTCCGAACACGGCCCGCAGCTTCAAGAAACGGCGCAACAAGACCGCAATTCCCATTCGGGGAGCGCTGTTTTCGGCTCAGTTCGCGCTCGGCGCATATCGTCCGGGCTTTCAATGGGTTCCAACAGAGAGAAAGAAATGCTGCGTAATTTAAGAATCTCGACCCGGATGATCGTCGGCTTCGGCCTGCTGGTTTCTCTGATTGCCGGATTGTCCGGTATTTCCGTGGTTTGGAGCGGCAAGGCGGAGTTGGCCACGCTGAAAGCACAGCAGACCTCCGACATCGCCCTGTTGCTCAAGGATAGCCTGCTCAGCGTCCAACAAGGGCGCGTCATGGCCTGGAGCTATGCGACGATCGGTGATGACGCCTATATCAAGGGGAGGGATGCCGCCTTCGCTCAGTTCAACAAGCAGTTTGCCGACGTGGAGTCGCGCCTGCTGAGCTCTGAGGGCAAGCGGCTGTGCCGCGACTATGATGACGCGGTGGTCGTTTTCGAAGCCAGCGCGCTTCGGTTTGACGCTCTGAAAACGGCGGGCGTTGCCACCACAGAGCCCGACTATGTTGCGGCGGTTCACGATATCGACGCCGCGGCAACGCGCTACACCGAAGCGAACAGCAAGGCTGGTGAATTTTACAAGAGCCTCGCCGATCAAGGCGGCGCCGAAGCGCAACGGCAACTCGAACAGTCGAAGGCGTTGGCCACTTTCGGCGGCGTGATCGCTGTGCTGGTGGGTCTGGCGGCAGCCTGGGTCATCGGCCGCGGCATCGTCGTTCCGATCAAGGCGATGACCATCGCGATGGGCAAGCTGGCAGGCGGAGACCTGGCCGTCGAGATCCCCTCTGCGAGCAACAGGGATGAAATCGGCGACATGGCGCGGGCCGTCCAGGTGTTCAAGGACAACGCCGCCTGCGTCGTGCGCTTGACCCGCGAGCAGGAGGAAGCCGCAACCCGCGCCGCGGCCGAACGCAAAACGATGATGCATGGAATGGCGGATGATTTCGAAGCGAGCGTCATGGGCGTGGTCAAGGTTGTCTCCTCGTCGGCAAGCGAGATGCGGGCAACGGCGCAATTGATGTCGTCGAAGGCGACACAGGCCAGCGCAAAGGCGACCACCGTGGCTTCCGCGGCAGAGCAGGCGACATGCAATGTCCAGACAGTCGCCTCGGCAGCCGAACAACTGTCTTCCTCAATTGCCGAGATCAGCCGTCAGGTTGCCGAATCGGCGAGAATTTCCACAACCGCATCCGAAGAGGCGGCCCACACGAACATGATGGTCGTCGCCTTGGCCTCCGCTGCCGATAAAATCGGCGAAGTTGTCAGCTTGATCAGCGATATTGCCAGCCAGACCAACCTGCTGGCGCTCAATGCCACCATTGAGGCGGCGCGGGCTGGCGAGGCGGGCAAGGGCTTTGCCGTGGTGGCGAGCGAGGTCAAGGCCCTCGCCAATCAGACCGCCCGCGCGACCGACGAGATCGGCAGCCAGATTTCCACCGTGCAGCACGAAGTGGGCCGGGTGGTCGAGGCCATTAAGAGTATCGGGAGCACCATTGAACGGGTCCGGCACATCAGCGCGGGCATCTCCGCGGCGGTCGAGGAGCAAGGGGCCGCGACCCTGGAAATCGCCCGCAACGTCCACCAGACGGCGCAGGGCACCCAGGAGGTTTCCGGTAACATCGAAGGTGTGATGGAGGCCGCGACGAGTACGGGCGCAGCGGCCGAACAGGTGCTGAGTTCGGCCGGGGATCTCGCCCACAACGCGGAAAAGCTGCGCGGCGAGGTCGGCAACTTCCTTGCCAAAGTAAGAAGCGCATAACCGGGAACGATCCGACACCTTGAACGGCCGCCCGGGAGCCAACCCGGGCGCTCAAGGAGCGCGTGAGGCATCTCCCGATGTCGCTTGTGTCGGTCTCAACGCGACAGGCAAGAGATGACCTGAATATTACGCATAACGTGGGTGGCGCGCAGGTCTGGAATTGTTTAAGCTGTTTCAGTCAGAAGGAATGGATAACCGCGCGCCGCTCATCATCGATCGGGTGTCATCATTGGACTTCGTGCGAGCTTGCGCCAATATCAGAAATGGCCCAACCGCGCCAAGAGATGGGCTATAGGGTGATCATGAAATACCTTAAAAAAAATGACACAAATTTTACAGAAATTGTTACCACGGGCCGCTTCACGGTTCAGGACGGTGACATTTCTAAAGAAATCATTATTGATATCAAAGCAAACGCGACGAAAAACTATGTTATAGATGTTTCCAAGTTGGAATTCATGGATTCGTCTGCAATCGGAATGCTGTTGATTATCAATGGCGAGGCGACAAAGCTCGGGAAGACGCTGAGCGTGATCGTTGGTGACAGCCTGGTCCGGCGCTTGATCGAGAGCACACAGCTGAAATTGATCATTCCGATTTACGATAGCCGCGAGGCCTATGTCGCGACGGTGTCGGCGTCCTGAGACGCCGCAGCCGCGATTACAGCAGATTGCGCAGGCGATAAAGCGCCTCCAAAGCCTGCCGTGGCGTCAGATCGTCGGGATTGAGGTCGCGCAGGGCGGCTTCCAGGGCCGGCGCTGCTGTGGTTTCGGGGACCACGACCGGTGCCGATTCGGCGGGCGGCGTGTGGCGTAACGCGGCGGTGAACAGCGGCAAATCCTCGGCCAGATTGGCGATGCTGTTGCTTTGCTGACCGCTTTCCAGCGTCCGCAGCACATGTTCGGCCCGTTTCAGCACCGGGGCCGGCAATCCGGCCAGCCGGGCGACATGGATCCCGTAGGATCGATCGGCCGCACCGGCGGCGACCTCGTGCAGAAACACCACGTCGCCGTGCCACTCCTTGACCCGCATGGTGTGGCACGACAATGCCGGCAGTTTCGTGGCCAGCGCGGTCAGCTCGTGATAATGGGTGGCAAACAGCGCCCGGCACCGGGTCACCGTATGAAGATGTTCGACACAGGCCCAGGCGATCGACAGACCGTCGAAGGTCGCGGTACCGCGGCCGATCTCATCAAGGATCACCAGCGAGCGCGGTCCGGCCTGATTGAGGATGGCCGCGGTTTCGACCATTTCGACCATGAAGGTCGACCGGCCGCGCGCCAGATCATCGGCGGCGCCGACACGGCTGAACAGCCGGTCGACGATGCCGATTCGGGCGCGCTCGGCGGGAACGAAGCTGCCGACCTGGGCCAGGATCGTGATCACGGCATTCTGGCGCAGGAAGGTCGATTTGCCCGCCATGTTGGGGCCGGTCAACAGCCATAACCGCTGGGTGTCCGACAGATCGCAGTCATTGGCGACGAACGGACCGCCGTCGGCGGCCTGTAACGCGGCCTCGACAACCGGGTGACGACCGCCCTCGATCCGGAAATCGCGCTCCTTGTCCAGCTCGGGTCGGCACCAGCGCCGTTCGCCGGCGATCTCCGCCAGTGCGGCCACGACATCGATGGTTGACAGGGCGCGGGCCGCGCGGCCGATGACGTCGCCGCGGCCAGCGATCTCGCCGACCAGATCGTCGAACAGCGCCAGCTCCAGGGCCAGGGCGCGATCGCCGGCCTCGCTGATCCGCCGTTCCAGCTCGCCCAGTTCCACGGTGGTGAAGCGAACCGCGTTGGCCATGGTTTGGCGATGGATGAACGGATTGTCGGCGCTTCGGACCATCAGCTTGTCGGCATGGGCCGGCGTGACTTCGATATAATAACCGATCACGTTGTTGTGCCGGATCTTCAGGGTCGTGACCCCCGACCGCACCTGGTAGTCATTCTGCAAGCCCGCGATCAGGCGCCGGCTGTCATCGCGCAGGCCGACCAGCTCGTCGAGCGCCGCGGCATAGCCCCGGGCGATGAAGCCGCCGTCACGGCTCACCAGCGGCAGCTCCGGGGCCAGGGCGCGTTGCAGCCGGTCGATCAGTGCGCTGTGCTCGCCCATCTCGGCGGCAGCCTCGGCCAGCCCGGCCGCGGGATGATCGAGCGCGCGCAAGGCCCGGGCGATATCGGCAACCCGGGTCAGCGTATCGCGGATCGCCGCCAGATCGCGCGGACCGCCGCGCCCCAGCGACAGGCGGGCCAAGGCCCGTTCCATGTCCGCGGTTTGCCGCAGCAATCCCCGCAGGCCCTGACGCAGCGGTTCATCGGACACCAGGAATTCGACCATATCAAGCCGCCCGGCAATCGCGGTCGCGTCGGCCAGGGGAGCGGAGAGCCAGCCGGCGAGGAGGCGCGCGCCGGGCCCGGTCACCGTCCGATCGATCGTTGCCAGCAGACTGCCGGCACGGTCGCCGCCCAGCGTTCGGGTCAGCTCCAGATTGCGGCGGGTCGCGGCGTCGATCTCCATCGCCGAGCCCTCGGCCAGGCGGCGTGGCGGCATCAGCCGGGGCATCCGGCCCTTCTGGGTCAGTTCGACATAGTCGACCACGGCGCCGGCCGCGGCAATCTCGGCCCGGGTGAAGCTGCCGAAGGCATCCAGGGTGCCGACCTGATAGGCCGCCTGCAACCGTTCGCGGCCATTGTCGCTGTTGAATCGGGCGGTGGGCTGAACCGTCAGGCGCGGCTTCCAATCCGCCAGCAGGTCGAACAGGGCGGGTCGTTGGGCCAGGCGTTCCGGGATCAGCAGTTCCTGCGGGTCAAGCCGGGCCAGCGCCGCCGGCAGTTGATCGACACCGACGGCTTGCAGGCTGAGCTCGCCGGTCGACAGATCAAGCCAAGCCAGGCCGAGGGCACCATTGGCATCGGCAACCGCCGCCAGATGATTGTTGGCGCGCGCGTCGAGCAGGCTGTCCTCGGTCAGGGTCCCTGGCGTGACGATCCGGATCACGGCGCGGCGGACGACCGACTTGCTGCCGCGCTTGCGCGATTCGGCAGGATCTTCGATCTGTTCGCAGATCGCGACGCGGAACCCCTGGCGGATCAGGCGCGACAGATACGCGTCATGGCTGTGAACCGGAACCCCGCACATCGGGATGTCGTCGCCCTCGTGGCGCCCGCGCCGGGTCAGCGTGATGTTGAGCGCTCCGGCCGCGGCGACCGCATCCTCGAAGAACATCTCATAGAAATCGCCCATCCGGTAGAACAACAGGCAATCGGGATGAGCCCGTTTGATCTCAAGATATTGGGCCAGCATCGGCGATGCCGGCGGCGCTGGCGCGGCCGGCGTGGTTGCATCCGCGGTGTTCGCAAAACCCGCGATGTTTTCCGGGGCGGGCAGGGGTGACGGGCCGGGCCGGCTGTCGGTCGAATCCGCAAGAGCCATGAGGATGCAGGGTCAATTCTATCGGGAGGGGAAATCACGGGGGCGCGGCGCCACCGGGGTGCGGCGGCACCGTAGCCCGGGGTGCGGCGGCACCGTAGCATGGAGTCTCGGGCGCCAGAAAGAGGCGCCGGAAAGCGGTCGGCCGGACCGGCAAATGAGGCGGCTGCGGGCCCGGTCCGGATCCGTCGCCGCCGTGGCCGAAACCGCGGCCGAAACAGCGATTGTCATATCGTCACACCCCGGCCGCAGCGCCAAGGATTCGGATCGGTGACACCCGTCGCGGGACCAGAGATGGTTATCCCTTGATTCGGGACGAAAATCGGCCTCGCCAGGGACCCCTGGAGCCGCCCGGGCGGGGCTCATCCAGGCCATCGGACGACCCCGGCGACGGTTTCGAGGCTGGCGGCTCGATCGTATCAATACTACCATGCAGCCGCCGCGCCCACCGGACCCGAAGTCCCGACGAAAGACAACAACCAAGAGCGCGGATATCTCGAGGAAACCATGGCCAAGAACGATCAACACACCACCGACGAAGAGGCCTTGCTGCTGCATTCCAGCGGCCGTCCCGGCAAACTCGAAATCACCGCGACGAAACCGTTGGCGACGCAGCGCGACCTGTCGTTGGCGTATTCCCCTGGTGTCGCGGCACCCTGTCTGCGAATTCATGACGACCCCAGCTTGGCCTATGACTATACGGCCAAGGGCAATCTGGTCGCGATCATCTCCAACGGTACCGCGGTGCTCGGGCTTGGTGATCTCGGGGCGTTGGCGGGGAAACCCGTCATGGAGGGCAAGGCGGTTCTGTTCAAGCGCTTTGCCGATGTCGACGGTATCGACCTTGAGGTCGATACCCACGATGTCGATGAATTTGTCAACTGCGTGCGTTTCCTGGGCCCGACCTTCGGGGGCATCAATCTCGAGGACATCAAGGCTCCGGATTGCTTCGTGATCGAGCAACGGTTGCGCGAGCTGATGGATATCCCGGTGTTTCATGACGATCAGCATGGCACCGCGATCATCGTCACCGCCGGCCTGATCAATGCTTGCAATCTGACCGGCCGGACGCTCAAGGACGTCAAGCTCGTGATCAACGGGGCCGGTGCCGCGGCGATCGCCTGCGTCGAGCTGATCAAGACGATGGGGCTTCCCCCGGGCAACGCGATCCTGTGCGATACCAAGGGCGTGGTCTTTCGCGGCCGCACCGAGGGCATGAATCAGTGGAAATCGGCCCACGCCGTCGACACCGAGGCCCGGACCCTGGAGGAAGCGCTGCGCGGCGCCGATGCCTTCATTGGCCTGTCGGTCAAAGGCGCGGTCACCGCGGCGATGGTCCGTTCCATGGCCGACCGGCCGATCATCTTTGCGTTGGCCAACCCGGATCCTGAAATCACGCCGGAACAGGTTCGATCGGTCCGCAGCGACGCGATCATGGCGACGGGTCGCTCCGACTATCCCAACCAGATCAACAACATTCTGGGGTTCCCCTACATCTTCCGCGGGGCGCTCGACGTCCGGGCCTCGACGATCAATGATGACATGAAGATCGCGGCGGCGATGGCGCTGGCCGAGCTGGCACGCGAGGATGTTCCCGACGAGGTCGATGCCGCCTACTCCGGCCGACGCCTGAGTTATGGGCCGGAGTATATCATCCCGGTGCCGTTCGATCCGCGCCTGATCGTGACCGTCCCTGTCGCCGTGGCGCAGGCCGCGATGGCAACCGGCGTGGCGCGGCGCCCGATCGCCGATTTCGACGCTTACCGCCATGGTTTGCGGGCCCGCCTCGATCCGACCGCTGACAGCCTGGAATTGATCTTTGACAAGGTCCGGTCCAACCCGCGCCGTGTCGTGTTCGCCGAGGGCGAGGAGGAGCGTTCGATTCGCGCGGCATTGGCGTTCCGGGCGGCTGGCTATGGGACGCCGGTTCTGATCGGTCGCGAGGACGTGATCCACGACCGCGTCAAGCAACTCAATCTCCACGGCGAGAACCATCTCGAAATCCATAATTCGCGTTTGTCCGACAAGATCGAGCGCTACACCAACTTTCTCTATGATCGTTTGCAGCGTCGCGGTGGGCTGTTCCGCGATTGCCAGCGCATGGTCAATCTCGATCGCAACATCTTTGGCGCCCTGATGGTGGCCCTGGGTGATGCGGATGCCATGATCACCGGCCTGACGCGTAATTTTGGCGTCTGCTTTGAAGAGATCAGCCGCGTCATCGACCCGCGGCCGGGCGACGGTGTCTTCGGGCTGACGGTGATGGTCACCCGCAGCCGAACCGTCTTCATCGCCGATACCCAGATCAACGAGTTGCCCACATCCCAGCAATTGGCGGATATCGCGGTCCAGACGGCGGCGAAGGCCCGCAAGATGGGGCACGAGCCCCGGGTCGCGTTGCTGTCCTTCTCGAGCTACGGCGAACATCTTCATGGCCGGGCCGAGCATGTGCGCGATGCGGTCAGCGAGCTCGACCGTCGCGGCGTTGATTTCGAGTATGACGGTGAAATGGCCGCCGACGTCGCACTGGACGGTGAGCTGATGAAGCGGCTGTATCCCTTCTGTCGCCTGTCCGGTCCGGCCAATATCCTGATCATGCCGGCCCTTCACGCCGCGAATATTGGCGCGAAGCTTCTGCAGAAACTGTGTTCCGGCCAGTTCGTCGGTCCGCTGCTGATCGGTCTGGACAAGCCAGTGCAGATTCTGCCGATGGGGGCCACGGTGGGCGATATCGTCAATGCCGCGGTACTCGCCGCTCATGATTCGTTGACCCGCTAACCCCAAAGTAGCAACTAAAGGAGTAGCAATACTCCGGGATTCGCCGCGCAGCGGCGCTAAAGGAGTATCCTAGATTAATATTTCGTGACGGTACCGGATTTAAGCCTGCTTTTGTGTCGATTTATGCTTCAATCGGCGCGCCCGACGGTCGCCAGGGTGTCGGGATCTCGACGCAGAACCGAAAAACGGTACCGGTTTCGCTGCCATGGGCATCGTCGAACCCGGTACCGGTCCGTCCAGATTGGTATTGGTGTGGCGATCCTCGATCGACAAGACCCGACAACCGGCCGCGCACATGTCAAGCGTGTGCTATGGTCTGGTGGATCGGGTTATTTGACGTCGCAGCGCGAAGCGTTGCGCGCGTCGCATGAGAGCGTGTTGCTGCATCGGCGGGCTGTAAGGCGGTGCGCTGATGGTGAAACATCGGAACGAGATCATGCCGGGGATCGGGTGCGAGTGTTGGTGTTGTTGACGATGATGACGAAGTCGCTGCCTTTTGGCCGCCATCTTGTGGCGGCGCTGCTGGCGGCGCTACCGACCCTGGCGATGCTGGTGTGGTTGGCGCCCCCCGCTTCCTTGTGCGTGGCGATCGTGATCGCTGTGGGACTTGCCATCGCCATTCTGCTGGCCTTGACCGTCCGCGCGTCAGGTCAGGATCAGGCGATGATCCTGGAGTATCTCGCCCGATTGTCGGAGCGGGAACCCGTCCCGTTGCCCGACGGGTGTCCGACGGCGGTTCGTGCGGTGTCGACAAGGCTGGCCCGCCTCCACCGTGACTGGTTGCGTCGTGTCGACGGGGTGGAACGAAAGCTGGCGGCCAACGAATTGATCCTGGACGCGTTGCATGACCCGCTGATTCTGATTGACCAGCAACGCCGGGTGGTTCGTGCCAATGGCGCCGCGCGCAATCTTCTGGGCGAGCGGATTGCCGAGCGCGATCTGCCGGTGACGATTCGCAATCCCCATGTTCTGGCGGCGGTCGAGGCGGTTCTGGCCGGTGCCGGATCGCGCTCGGTCGAATTCCTGATGCCGGGGCCGGTTGAACGCGTCTATGACGCCCGGATCAAACCCTTCCACACCGGCGAAGCCGGGTCATCGTCCCAGCCGGACGCGGCGGCCCCGGATCGCAGCGTGATCCTGACGTTTCATGACATGACGGCGGTCAAACGATCCGAACAGATGCGGGCGGATTTCGTTGCCAATGCCAGTCACGAGCTCCGCACACCCTTGTCGGCGCTTCTGGGCTTTATCGAAACCCTGCGGGGACCGGCCCGGGAGGATCCCGAGGCGCGCGATCGCTTCCTGTCGATCATGCAAGATCAGGCCGGGCGGATGTCCCGGCTGGTCAGCGATCTGCTGTCGCTGTCGCGGATCGAACAGGATGAGCACACCTTGCCCAGCAGCAAGGTCGATATCATCGGCGTCGTCGACGCGGTTGTCGCCGGTCTGGAATTGAAGGCCGCGGCGCGGCGGACCCGTTTGCACCTCGACATGCCCGAAGAGGTTCCGGAGATCTTCGGCGACGCCGACCAGATCGCGCAGGTCTTTCAAAACCTGATTGATAACGCGATCAAATATTCCCGTGAACAGACCGAGATCCTGGTTTCCGTGACCTTGGTGGATGGCGCCCTGGTCGGGGCGTCGCGGGGCGGCGATCGGGCCGCCAACAAGATGGTCTGCATCGCCGTCACCGACCAGGGTGATGGCATCCCGCGGACGCATCTGCCGCGTCTGACCGAGCGGTTTTATCGTGTCGACCCGGCACGGAGCCGCCAACTGGGCGGCACCGGCCTGGGGCTTGCCATCGTCAAGCACATCGTCAACCGCCATCGTGGCCGCATGACGATCGAAAGCGAGGTCGGCCGCGGCAGCATTTTCAGCGTCTATCTGCCGGTTTCGATCGGGGAACAGCAGGCGCGCGCGCCGGCACTCTCGAACGGTGCCGCAGCGTAACCGGTGCGCAGGGATCCGAAGCGCGCGGTTTTGGCCGCGTTCGTGCCGCGGCCCGGGGGCGCGAACACCGGCGTCGGTGATGTCAATTCATGACGGCCCTCTTAAAGGGGGCCATCATAAAATCGTAATATTTCTGTGACATATCTATAGCGGGGTGCCGCTAGTCTTGTGGGCAATCCTAAAGGCGTCTGGTGGCGCGGGTCGGAATTTCAAACGACCGCGGGACCGGATGCAGGGTGAGATTTTCACCGCGACCATCATTGTGCGGTGGGGTTGGGCGTGGCGCCGTCTCGGCCGTCGGCCCGGTGCCAGTGCGCGGGTTCGTCAAAGTCAGTCAGGTTGTCAGGGGTCCGATGCCGCTTTCCTTCCTCTTCGCGGTTCTGCTGCTGCTGTCCATCGTCGGCTACCAACTGGGGCGAAACCGGGCTGTGGCCACGGTGGACGGCAAAATCTCCCGCCTTCATTCGGTACCCAGCTACTACGGTTTCTACGTGGCGCTGTGGGCCGGCCTTCCCGCATTTCTGATCACCATCCTGTGGCTGGTTCTTCAAGGCTCGATCGTCGATGCCCTGGTGATGAACAGCCTGCCTGCGGCGATGACCAATGTCAGCGCCCAGGAATTGACGTTGCTGCGTGCCGACGTGCAAAACCTCGCGGCCGGCGTCGGCGCGAGCCGAACGCCCGATCCTTCGATGCTGAATGCCGCCGCTTATTACCTGGAATTGCGCAGCATCGCGCGTTGGGCGATGACCGGATTGGCGGTGGTGATCGCGCTGCTCGCGCTCTCCGCCGCCCGGACGCGGATCAAGCCGGCCTTGCGCGCCCGCAATCAGGTCGAACGCACCGTCAATGTCTTCCTGATTTTGTGCTCGCTGGTTGCGATCATGACCACGATCGGGATTGTGATGTCGCTGCTGTTCGAGGCGCTGCGGTTTTTCGGGCGGGTATCGTTGTTCGATTTTCTGACCGGGTTGCAATGGAGCCCGCAGACCGCGATGCGTTCCGATCAAACCGGGGCTGTCGGCGCATTTGGTGCGGTGCCGCTGTTCCTGGGCACGATGTTGATCGCCGTCATTGCGATGCTGGTCGCGGTGCCGGTCGGACTGATGTCCGCCATCTATATGTCTGAATATGCCCCGCTGAGGGTGCGGTCCACGGTCAAGCCGCTGCTGGAAATCCTGGCCGGGATTCCGACGGTGGTCTATGGCTTCTTCGCCGCCTTGACCATGGCGCCCTTCATCCGCGATGTCGGGCTGGCATTGGGGCTCAGCGTCAGTTCGGAATCGGCATTGGCCGCCGGGTTGGTCATGGGCATCATGATCATTCCTTTCGTCAGCTCCCTGGCCGATGACGTGATCAATGCGGTGCCGCAGTCGCTGCGCGATGGCTCTTACGGGCTGGGTGCGACAAAGTCGGAAACGATCCGCCAGGTGATTTTGCCCGCCGCCCTGCCGGGCGTCGTTGGCGGCGTGCTGCTGGGGTTCAGCCGCGCGATCGGCGAAACCATGATCGTCGTGATGGCGGCCGGGCTGTCGGCCAACCTGACCATCAATCCGCTGCAAGCGGTGACAACGGTGACGGTCCAGATCGCATCCCTGATCAAGGGCGACCAGGAATTCGACAGCCCCAAGACGCTGTCGGTGTTCGGTCTTGGACTGGTGTTGTTCTTCGTCACCCTGTGCCTCAACCTCGTTGCCCTGCGCGTGGTGCAGAAGTATCGGGAAAAATATGACTAACGTGATCGCGAACGGCCGCATTGTCGCCGACTACCGCAGCGCAAACTATACGAAGCAATTGAAAGCACGGTATCAGGCCGAGCGACGCTTCATGTATTACGGCATCGCGGCCATCGCGGTGGCCTTGTCGATGCTGGCCATTCTGGTCGGAAGTGTCGTCCTGAAAGGCTATACGGCCTTTTACGACACCGAGATCACGATGACGGTGATGCTCGATCCGCAGCTGATCGACCCGGCCGGGACGCGGGACAGCTGGACGCTGCGGAGTGCCGACTACCAGGCGGTGATGCGCGCCGGGTTGTACGAACGGTTCCCGACGGTGACCGGCCGCGACGAGCGGCGGCAATTGGCGGCGATGCTGAGCCCGGTTTCGGCCGAGGATCTGCAGCACATCGTCCTGGCGAATCCGTCGCTGATCGGCACGAAGGTCACGGTCTCGGCGCCAATCGCGTCGGACATCGACCAATATATCAAGGGCAACATCCCGCACACCACGGGCGAAGGCGGCGGCCGTGTCTCGGAACAACAGGGGAAGTGGCTGGAGGCCTTGTCGCAGGACGGCGTGGTTCATCGGGCCTTCAATTGGCGCCTGTTTGCCAATGTCGACAGCCAGCAGCCGGAGTCGGCCGGCATTCTGGGCGCCGTGGTCGGTTCGCTGCTGACGATGATGGTGACCTTGTGCATGTCGGTGCCGATTGGCACGGCGGCCGCGGTCTATCTCGAAGAGTTCGCCCCCAAGAACCGCTGGACGGATCTGATCGAAGTCAACATCAACAATCTGGCCGCGGTGCCGTCGATCGTGTTCGGCTTGCTCGGCTTGGCGGTGTTTCTGAACTTTCTCGGTTTGCCGCGGTCGGCACCCCTGGTCGGGGGTATCGTGCTGGCGCTGATGACGTTGCCGATCATCATCATCGCCGCACGGTCGGCCCTGAAGGCGGTCCCGCCCTCGATCCGCGAAGCGGCCCTGGGCATCGGGGCATCGCCGCTCCAGGTCGTGACCCACCATGTTCTGCCCTTGGCGGCACCGGGGATTATGACCGGAACGATCATCGGCATGGCGCATGCGTTGGGCGAGACGGCGCCGTTGCTGATGATCGGGATGGTGGCCTTTGTCGGTGATGTCCCGGGGGGGGTCACCGATCCCGCCAGCGTGTTGCCGGTGCAGATTTACAAATGGGCGGCCCAGCCGGAGCGTGGTTTCGTCGAACGGACGTCGGCCGCGATCATGATTCTGCTGGCGTTCCTGGTTTTCATGAATGCGATCGCGATTTACTTCCGCAAGAAATTCGAGAGGCGTTGGTAGAAATGAGCGTGCAACTGCGATCCCAGATCAATGAGGCGTCCGGCCGGGCGCCGGCGCGGTCAGCCACGGTTCCTGTCAAAATCGCGGCCGAAAACGTCAATGTCTATTACGGGCCCAAGCACGCCCTCAAAGCGATCAACCTGATGATCGGGGAAAAGCAGGTCACGGCGCTGATCGGCCCGTCGGGTTGCGGCAAGTCCACGTTCCTGCGTTGTCTGAACCGGATGAATGACACCATCGGGATCTGCCGGGTCGAGGGGCTGATTACGCTGGATCGCGAGAACATCTACGACAAGAGCATCGACGTTGTTCAGCTTCGCGCTCGGGTCGGCATGGTCTTTCAGAAACCCAATCCGTTCCCCAAATCGATCTTCGACAACATCGTCTATGGTCCGCGGATCCATGGCCTGGCAACCACCCGGGACGAGCTCGACGAAATCGTCCAGATCAGCCTGGAACGTGCGGGTCTGTGGTCCGAGGTCAAAGACCGCTTGCGTGAGCCGGGAACCGGTCTTTCCGGTGGACAGCAGCAGCGGCTTTGCATCGCACGTGCCATCGCGGTCAGCCCCGAGGTCATCCTGATGGATGAGCCGTGCTCGGCCTTGGATCCGATCGCGACGGCCCATATCGAGGAGCTTATCGACGAGCTGCGGGAAAATTACACGATCGTGATCGTGACCCACAATATGCAGCAGGCCGCCCGCGTTTCCCAGCGGACCGCCTTTTTCCATCTTGGGGAAATGGTTGAAATCGGCGATACCGAGGAAATCTTCACCAACCCGCGGGATGAACGGACCCAGGGCTACATCACCGGCCGCTACGGTTGAGCGCGGCGTAGCACGGCGTATCGTTTGACCGGGATCTTAAAGGCAGGGATTTATGAGCAACGAGCATATTGTTCGGTCGTACTCGTTGGAGCTCGAGCGGCTGCGGACGTTGGTGAGCCAGATGGGCGGGCTCGCGGAGGCCCAGGTGGAAGCCGCGGTGTCCGCGGTCTTCCGCCGCGATGTCGAACAGGCCAACCAGGTGATCGGCGCCGATCAGCGCGTTGACGGCTATGAACGTGAGATCGACGCCGAGGCCATTCGTCTGTTGGCCCTGCGCCAGCCGATGGGGCTCGATCTGCGGGAAATCATCGCCGCGCTCAAGATCGCTACGGATATCGAGCGCATTGGCGACTATGCCGCCAATATCGCCAAGCGGTCGATCCCGCTGAGCCAGCTGCCGCCGGTTCGTCCGGCCCAGTCGGTCCCGCGGATGGGGCGGCTGGTTCAGCAGATTGTCAAAGAGGTTCTCGATTCCTATACCGCCTGGGACGTCACCAAGGCGATTGCGGCCCGGGCCCGGGATAATGAGCTCGACGATTTATATACGAGCCTGTTCCGGGAGCTCTTGACCCATATGATGGAAGACCCGCGGAACATCACGCCCTGTACGCATCTCTTGTTTATCGCGAAGAATTTGGAACGAATTGGTGATCACGCGACAAATATTGCGGAAACCATCCATTATGTCGTGGTCGGGACACCGATTACGGACGCGCGACCAAAGAATGATGACTCCAATTTCGCTGTCGTGACTCCTCCGTCGGAGCAACCCGCTTCTGGCGACAATAAGTAATTGAGGATCTGGATCCATGACCGCGCCCTTGAAACCGCTCGTCCTGGTCGTGGAGGATGAGGTCGACCTCGTGACGCTCCTGAAGTACAATTTGGAAAAGGAAGGTTTCAGGACCCTGGCTGCTGGTGATGGAGAAGAGGCGCTGTTGCTCGCGGCCGAACAGACGCCGCATATGGTCTTGCTGGACTGGATGTTGCCATTGATGTCGGGCCTGGAGGTGTGTCGTCAATTGCGCCGCAGCTCCAAGACGCGGGACATCCCCATCATCATGCTGACCGCCCGCGGGGAAGAGGCGGACAAGGTGCGCGGCCTCAATTCCGGTGCCGACGATTATATCGCCAAGCCGTTTTCGACGACCGAGTTGGTCGCGCGGATGCGGGCGGTGCTGCGCCGGGCAACGCCGAATATTGCCGAGGAGTTGCTGACTTTCGGCGACGTCGCTATGGATCTCGCGGCCCATCGCGTGCGGCGCAACGGGCGCGACGTTCATCTTGGTCCGACCGAATTTCGGCTTCTCCGCCACTTCATGCAGCATCCGGGGCGGGTGTTCTCACGCGAACAGTTGCTGGATATCGTCTGGGGTCACGACGTTTATGTCGAGCCGCGAACCGTCGATGTGCATATCCGGCGGCTGCGCAAGGCGCTTAATGACGAGGAAGACATGGACCTGATCCGCACCGTCCGGTCCGCGGGTTACGCGCTCGACGCCAAATCCCTTTGAGGGCCTAGTCCCGAGTCCCGAGTCCCTGCCGCGCGGCTCAAATGAACAGCGTCTGGGCCGATTGCGTGCGGCTCAGAAACGAAATAATGCCGCCGATCTGATGCGGAAAATCGGGCCTCAGGGCGTCGTTGGCCAGACCCAGAGCGCGCAGCGCCATCTCGCACACCAGCACCTGCACCTCAAGGGCGGCACAGGCCTCCAGCAATTCCTCGAAGCCGGCAACGCCGCGCGCCACCAGCACCTGGTCCCGTTGCGCCGCGGGGACGCCATCGTCGGCGGCGTCCAGTTGATGCCAACCCGGCCTCGCCGGCGAAGCGGCGGTCAAGGCGAGCACGGCGCGGCCGCTGAACAGAAGATGGACCGGCCGGCTCAGCGCCGCGGCGCTGGCGGCCAGGGCCAGGCCGTAATGAACCCGATCAAAGCCGCCGGCAAACAGCACGATGGCCAGACCGGGCGCCGACTTCCCCGTTGCCGGGTCCGACGTTCCGCGGGGCGGCGGTGATCCCGGCTCAGCCCCGGACACAAAGATCCGCCGCTGCGGCGCCCGAACCCGGGACGAGGTGGGCCGAAAGGTCATGGATCGTCGGGTGATCCCCGCACAGGGCACAATTTGGGTCGCGTGGCACCGCGACCTTGCGCACGACAGCGTTCAAGCCGTCATACATCAGCAACTGGCCCGACAGGCTTTCACCGATACCCAGCACTTCCTTGACGATTTCGACCGCCTGCATCGAGCCCATGACACCGGCAAGGGCGCCGAGAATCCCGGCTTCGGCACAACCCGGAATCAGGCCCGGCGGCGGTGGTTCGGGAAACAGGCAGCGGTAACAGGCCTGTTTCACGGGCAACCAGGGTTTGTAGGTTGAAATCTGGCCATCAAAGCGCAACAAGGCCGCCGAAACCAGCGTCTTGCGTTGCAGGAAGCAGGCATCGGCGAGCAGGTAGCGCGTCGCGAAATTGTCGCTGCCGTCGGCGACGAGGTCATAGTCCTGGATCAACCGCACCACATTGGCCGCGGTCAGCCGCTCCGGGATGGTGACGAAACGGACATCGGGATTGATCGCGGCGATCCGCCGGGCGGCGCTTTCGACCTTGGGCTGTCCGAGCGACGCCGTGTCATGAATGATCTGCCGCTGCAGATTGGTCAGATCGACGGTGTCATCGTCGATAATCCCGAGCGTTCCGATCCCGGCGGCGGCGAGATAGAGCAGCAAGGGCGATCCCAAGCCGCCGGCGCCCACGACCAGCACCTTGGCGTCGAGCAGGCGCGCCTGCCCCTGGCCGCCGATCTCGGGCAGGATGATATGCCGGGCATACCGCGACATTTGGCTTTCAGAGAATTCCATGCCGTGAATTTGTCACGCCCCATCCGTGGAATCCAGACCCGTCACGGTCCGTGACGCCCGTCGTCGCGCCTTGGCGATCAATCCAGTCCTTCGAACAGCGCCGTGGACAGATAGCGTTCGGCAAAGGACGGCAGGATCACGACGATCTGCTTGTCTTCATTGCCAGGTCGGGCGCCAATTTCGAACGCGGCGGCCAGCGCCGCGCCCGAGGAAATGCCGACCGCGAGGCCTTCGACGCGCGCCGCGCGCCGCGCCGTATCAAAGGCGCGCTGGTTGGCGATACGGATGACTTCGTCGATCAGTTTGGTATTCAGGGTATCGGGGACGAAGCCGGGGCCGATGCCCTGGATCTTGTGCGGACCCGGGAGACCGCCGGACAGCACCGGGCTGTCCTCGGGCTCGACCGCAATCAGCTTCACGCTGGGCTTGCGCGCCCGCAGAACGTCGCCGATGCCCGTCAGGGTACCGCCGGTTCCGACGCCGCTGATCAGGATATCGACACCGCCATTGGTGTCGTTCCAGATTTCCTCGGCCGTGGTCCGGCGATGGATCTCGGGATTGGCGGGGTTTTTGAACTGCTGCAGCATCAGGGCATGCGGCAGCGTCTTGACCAGCTCCTCGGCGCGGCGGATCGCGCCTTTCATGCCCTCGGATGCCGGGGTCAACTGCAATTCCGCCCCCAGCAGTTTCAGCATCCGGCGCCGTTCGATACTCATGCTCTCGGGCATGGTCAGGATCAGGCGATAGCCCTTGGCCGCGGCGACAAACGCCAGGGCGATCCCGGTATTGCCCGAGGTCGGTTCGACCAGAACGGACTCGGGGGTGAGCAGGCCTTCCGCCTCCGCAGCCTCGATCATCGCCCGTCCGATCCGGTCCTTGACGCTCGACAGCGGATTGAAGAACTCGCATTTGCCCAGAATGTCCGCCTTGACACCGAGCTCCGCGCAAAGGCGCTTGACCCGCACCAGCGGGGTCGCGCCGATCGTGTCGAGAATGCTGTCATAGATCTTGCCGCGGAACTCGGGCCGGGTCGGTGTGGGCATGTTTCCCTCAACGAATATGTGAAATAAAGATAAACACCTGTGATGGGCACCATAAATCAAACGAAGTCGCCCGCCAAGAGCGGGCTTTGATCGTACCCGGACCTCAAATCAACGGTGGAGCATCAGGATTTTCGCCCGGCAATCGGATCGCCCGACCGTCAATGGGGTCCGTCCGCGGACGAAATAAAAGGTACAATGCCGCGGCGCGGAATTGCACCGCACCGGTGCCAAAGGCGCAGCGCCGGCGGCACCCGATTCGGCGGTGTCAGATACTGAAGTCAATCTTGCTGCGCGACTCACTTTCCAGTCCGGCTTCGTGGGCGCGCAGACACAAATCCTCGATCGAGGTGTTGTCGAGCTTGACCATGCAATCGTCCTGCAGCTCGATCCACAACGGTCGGACCACGCGGTGCCCCAGTTCCGAGCCGGCGGGATCCTCGACCGGATCGGCCGCGGTCTCCATCGCCCGAACGATACGCATGATTTCGCCCACCGAAATCCGCCGACGTTCCCGGGCCAGCCGGTAGCCGCCCCGCGGTCCGCGAACGCCGCTCAAGACACCGGCACGCACCAACTGTTGCAGCACCTGCTCAAGATAGCGCTTGGGGATCCCCTGTCGCCGGGTGATCTCACCACTTTGCACCGGTTCGGACCCGGCATTGTAGGCGATGTCGAGAACCGCCTCGATCGCAAACATCAGTTTCTTGGAGATCCGCAGCATCATTCGATTCCCGTCGCTTCGATCCCGGTCGAGCCAAATCCGCCGTCACCGCGCCGCGTCGTCGTGGAAAACTGCTCGACAATGCGGAAGGTGGGGCGAAGGATGGGCACGAACACCAACTGGGCGATGCGATCGCCGGGATTGATGGTGAGCGTCTCTGACCCCGGCGGGGTGCGCAGCCAGGCACTGACGAAGATCTCGGCGCCATAGTCCGCATCAAGGGTTCCGACGCCCTGGCCCAGCACCAGACCTTTGCGATGGCCCAGGCCGGATCGCGCCAGGATCAGTCCGGCCCGATGCGGGTCGTTCATCAGAATCGCGATCCCGGTGGGGACCAACACTGCGGGCGCCTGAGGGTGAACCGTCAGGGGTTCCTCAAGGCAGGCATAAAGATCAATCCCCGCGGCAAGATCGCTCTGATAGCGCGGTAAACCCGACGCTTGAATTCGGGGATTGAGGATCCTCACCTCGATCTCAGGCGTCAACGACAACGGCATCATACTCCACTCCACCAGTGTGAACTGAATTGTATTTCACTTCGGGTGTTGTGGAAAAGGGGAGATCGCCACGGGCCTGCGAATCGACTCGATTCGGATTGCCCGCCATGGCGGGGCAAACCCGATTGCGGCCCCGACCCGCGGTGAAGACCAGCTGGAAATCAACAGGACTGGGAGGTCGGTGACGCCGGGAGCGCCGCGGCAATCGCCGCGACCAGCCGGGTGGCGACGGCTTCTTTGGTCAAGGTTGGCCAGCTTTCGACCGAATCACCCCGCAGAAGATGCACGGTATTGTCGTCGCCACCGAAGGTCCCGGTTCCCGGAGCGACGTCGTTCGCGACCAGCCAGTCGCACCCCTTGCGCCGCAGTTTGGCCTGGGCATTCGTGATCAGGTTCTCGGTCTCGGCGGCAAATCCGATCACCAGATGCGGCCGTTGCGCGCCCGGCTGCGACAGCGTTGCCAGGATGTCCGGGTTTTCGGTCAGGATCAGGGTCGGCGGTTGGCCCCCGGTCTTTTTCAGCTTCTGGTCGCGGGCGTTTTCCACCCGCCAATCGGAGACCGCGGCGGCACACACCGCAATATCGACGGGAAGGGGAGCCAGACAGGCCGCCAGCATGTCGCGCGCGCTTTCGACCCGAACGATCCGGACGCCGGCCGGGTCCGGTTGCGCCGTGGGTCCGGAAACCAGCGTGACCTGGGCGCCACCAGCCGCGAGCGCCGCGGCAATGGCGTGGCCTTGACGGCCGGATGACCGGTTGACGATGTAGCGCACCGGATCGATGGCTTCGAGCGTCGGACCGCTGGTGACCAGGGCCGTCCGCCCCGCCAGCGGACGCGGCCCTGCGCTGTCCGTGAAATAATCGGCGATGGCCGCGACGATCTGCATCGGCTCGGCCATACGCCCGGCCCCGGTTTCGCCGCAGGCCAGTTCGCCGGATCCCGGGCCGACCCGGCGGACGCCGCGGCGTTCCAGGGTTGCCAGATTGGCCTGGGTCGCCGGATGGGCCCACATCATGCTGTTCATGGCCGGCGCCACCAGAACCGGCTTGTCGGTGGCCAGCAGCGCCGTCGACGCCAGATTGTCGGCGATGCCGGCGCTCATCTTGGCCAGCAGGTTTGCCGTCGCCGGGGCGACCACGACCAGATCGGCCTCGCGCGACAGGCGGATATGGCCCATCTCCGATTCGTCGGTCAGCGACCATTGATTGCTGTAGACCTTGTCTTCGGACAAGGCCGCGACCGAGAGCGGGGTGATGAATTTCGCCCCGCCTTCGGTCAGAATGCACCGCACGGCGACGCCGCGCTCGCGCAGACGGCGGATCAGATCGAGACTTTTGTAGGCCGCGATCCCGCCGGCAATCACCAGCAGGATCCGCTTGCCCTGAAGCTGCGGAAAATCGCTCACGCGAGGACCTTGGAACGTGGCCTTGCGGCCGGGCTTTCGTTACCGTCAAGCTGTACGGCGCACATCCGCGCGATTCAAGCCTTGTTACGGGGGCCCTGTTACGGGCGCCTTGTCACGGGCGCCTTGTTACGGGGGCGCGGTTCACGACAGGATCAGCGCGACGATGATCACCAGCGGTACCGCGACCAGCACGGTCGCACCCCAGATGCGCCAGGCCAGCCGGCCGTGGCGCCGCGTCTGGGCACCGACCATCTGCGCGATGGTGTCGGGATGGATCCGCAGGGTACCGCCGGCGATTTCGGCCGCCGCCTGTTCGACCTGGACCAGGGCCTTGGGCAGGCGCCGGATCGCCTCGATCATCCCGGTGACTTCATCGACGATCCGGGCCTCGGGGCCGCGATTCTCGCGCATCCACACTTCGATCAAGGGTCGGGCCAGCTCCCACATATTAATGGTGGGGTTGAGGGTCCGCCCGACACCCTCCGCCGTCAGCATGCTTTTTTGCAGCAGCAGCAACTGGGGCTGGGTTTCCATCTCGAACTGTTCGGTGACCGCGAACAGTTGGGCCAGCAGCCGGCCGATCGAGATCTCATGCAGCGGCCGGTTCTGCAGCGGTTCGCCGATGGCGCGGCACGCCTGGGTGAAGATCTCGATCGATTGGTGGGCCGGGACATAGCCCGCCTGGAAATGGATCTCCGCGACCCGGCGATAGTCGCCGTTGAGGAAACCCAGCAGCATATCGGCCAGGAAATAGCGGGTCGTCCGGTCCAGCCGCCCCATGATGCCGAAATCCACGGCGGCGAGGTTGCCATCCTCGTTGACGAACAGATTGCCCGGGTGCAGGTCGGCGTGGAAAAAGCCGTCGCGGAACACCTGATTGAAAAAGGCGGCCGAGGCCTGCGCCAATATATCGTCGGGATTGAAGCCCGCGGCGACGATTCGGTCGATCTCGTCGACCTTGACGCCGTTGATCCAGGCGATCGTCAACACGCGCCGGCTGGTCCGGTCCCAATCGACGGCCGGGACATTGAAGCTGGAGTCGCCCCGGAAATTGCCGGCCAGCTCCGATGCCGCCGCCGCCTCCATGCGCAGGTCCATTTCCAGCCGCACCGTGTCGGCGAAAATGGCCACGACCTCGGTTGGCCGCAGCCTCTTGGCCCGCGGATAGACCATCAGCAGCAGGCGGCCCAGCCAGCGGAACAGATCCAGATCGCGCTGGAATTTCTGCTCGATATGAGGGCGCAGCACCTTGACCGCGACCTCGCGCCCCGGCTCGCCATCCTCGGGCACGGTGATCGCGAAATGGACCTGCGCGATCGAGGCCGCGGCAACCGGGTGATCGTCGAAGCTGGCGAACAGGGACGAGATCGGGGCCCCGAGTTCCCGCTCGATGATGGCCCGGGCTTCGCTCGCCGGAAACGGTGGCAGCTTGTCCTGAAGCTGGGACAGGTCGGCGGCAACCTGCTCGCCGACCAGGTCCGATCGCGTGGACAGGATCTGCCCCAGCTTGATGAAGCTCGGCCCCAGCTCTCCCAGGGCGGCGGCCAGGCGTTGGCCGGGGCGCCCCGGGACCGATCGCCGTGACACCATCCGGGCCAAAATCGCCAGCAGGGGCGCGACCTCGCGCAGCTCGTGGACGAACAGCGAGTCGTGACGGCTGAATGTCCGGGCAATCGTCGCCAGGCGTGCCAGATTGCGCAGGGTGCGGATCATCGCCAATCAGATGCGCCAGGCTGAATGAAGCGCCGCAACCCCGCTGGTCAGGTTCCGGTAGCGAACCTGACCGAATCCCGCGGCTTCGATCCGTCGCACCAGGCTGTCCTGGTCGGGAAACTGGCGGATGCTTTCCGCGAGATACTGGTAGGCGGCGCGGTCGCCGGCGATGATCTGGCCCAGCCAGGGCAGGACGGTGAAGCTGTAGCGATCATAGATTTCACGCATCACCGGCAGCACGACCCGGCTGAATTCCAGGCAAAAGAACCGGCCCCCGGGTTTCAACACCCGCGCGGCCTCGGCCAGCGCGGCATCGATCCGGCTGACGTTGCGCAGGCCGAACGCAATCGTATAGACGTCAACCGACCGCGATTGGACCGGCAGCGTCTCGGCGTTGCCGACGGTCCAATCGATTCCCTTCAGCAAGCCGCGATCCACGGCGCGGTCGCGGCCGACCCGCAACATCGATTCGTTGATATCGCAGACATGGACGTGACAGGTCGGACCGCCCCGCTCGAGAAAGCGGAAGGCGATGTCGCCGGTCCCGCCGGCGACATCCAGCAGCATCATCCCGGGCCGCGGCGCGATCCGGTCGATCAGATAGGCTTTCCAGGCGCGGTGGATGCCGCCCGACATCAGATCGTTCATCAGATCGTAATTGCCGGCCACCGAATCGAACACGTCGCGGACCAGGGATGCCTTGGTCGCGGGATCGACGGGGCGGAAACCGAACCAGCGCGCCTCGGGGGCCTCGGGTGCGGTGGGCGGGGTGGATTGTGCTTGATCGGCCATGGGCGGCACCTTAGCTGGTTGGGATCACGCTTTCCAGTGGCGGACGGTCGGGCCCCTGGCCTTTCGCTCTCGCCCCCTCCCCCGGGGTGCGCGGCCGCCGCAGGGCTGCGTGTCGCACCCGATGACAGGATGCCATGCCCGAGCTTCCCGAAGTTGAAACGATCTGCCGCGGTCTGGCGCTGCGGATGGAAGGTCGCCGTCTGATCCGGGTCGAGCAGTATCGACCCGACCTGCGTTTGCCTCTGCCGGAGGGGCTGCCGGGCCGTTTGACCGGGCGCCGGGTGGTCACCATCGGCCGGCGGGCGAAATATATCCTGGTCCATCTCGACGATGCCACGGTGCTGATGATCCATCTGGGCATGTCCGGACGGATGGTGATCGGCGACGATCCCGAGACCCCGCCGGGGCGTCATGACCATGTCGTGTTCTTCACCGACGACCGCGGAGTGATCCGCTTCAATGATGCCCGCCGCTTTGGCCTGATGGCGCTCAGCCATCGTGACGCGCTGGACAGCCACGCCCTGCTGGCCGATCTGGGGCCGGAACCGCTGGGCAATGACTTCAATGCGCTGCGGCTTGCCGCCGCCCTGGCCGGACGCCAGCGTTCCATCAAGGCGGTGTTGCTGGATCAGACGATCGTGGCCGGGCTGGGCAACATCTATGTCTCCGAGGCGTTGTTCCGGTCGGGGATCAGCCCGCTACGGCTTGCCGCGTCGCTGGACGCGGCCGAGGCCGAGCGCCTGGTGACCGCGATTCGCACGGTGTTGACCGAGGCGATCGCGGCCGGTGGCTCGAGCCTGCGCGATTATGTCCAGTCGTCGGGCGAAGCCGGCTATTTCCAGCATCAATTTGCGGTTTATGGCCGTGCCGGGCAACCCTGTCCGGGGTGCTGCTGCGATTCGGCGGGCACCGGCGGGATCCAGCGAATCGTTCAGAACAACCGTTCGACTTTCTTCTGTCCTCACCGTCAGCGCTGAGGTATCAGCGACGCAGTCTGGTCGTGCCGCGCTGTCCCTTTTGCCCGCGGGGCTGGTGGCTGGCCGCGCCCGGTTCGGTTTTTCGGGTTTTCACGGTGGCCCGTGCCCCTCGGGCTGTTCTTCGCGTTTTGCGATCGCGGGGGGCGCGATCGCGGAGTTCGAAACATCATGACCTATGACAACATTCTGGTCGAATCCCGTGGTGCGGTGGGCCTGATCACACTGAATCGGCCCAAGGCGCTCAATGCCCTGTCCGATGCCCTGGTCACGGAATTGGGTCACGCCCTGGCGGGGTTCGAAGCCGACGACGCGATCGGCGCGATCGTGATCACCGGCAGCGAACGGGCCTTCGCCGCCGGTGCCGATATCAAGGAGATGGCCAGCCGGAGCTTCGTCGATGTCTATCTCGCCGACTTCATCACGGCGAAATGGGAACAGGTGGCCAAGGCCCGCAAACCGGTGATCGCCGCCGTGGCGGGTTTTGCCCTGGGCGGTGGTTGTGAGCTGGCGATGATGTGTGATTTCATCATCGCCGCCGACACGGCCCGCTTTGGCCAGCCGGAGATTACGATCGGCACGATTCCCGGGGCGGGCGGGACACAGCGGCTGACGCGATTCGTCGGCAAGTCGAAGGCGATGGAGATGGTTCTGACCGGTCGCATGATCGATGCCACCGAGGCCGAACGCTCGGGTCTGGTCAGCCGGATCGTCCCCGCGGCTGAACTGGTCGAAGAGGCGGTCAAGACCGCTGCGAAGATCGCCGCCTTGTCACGGCCGATCGTGCTGCTGGCCAAGGAAGCGGTCAATCGTGCCTACGAAACGACTCTGGCCGAAGGAGTCCGATTCGAGCGGCGTCTGTTCCATTCGACCTTCGCCACGGCGGATCAGAAGGAGGGAATGAGCGCTTTCGTTGAAAAGCGGCCCCCTGAATTCAAGAATCAATGACGTGAATCCGGAGCCGACCCGGTTGATATGCTGAATCTCGCGCTCCGGCGTCATCGAAATGTCTCCTGCCCTTGACGCCGGTTCCGTGGCGAGGGTATAAACCGCCCTCACGCTGCGGCCGGCTGTCCCGATCGCGGGCAGGCGTGTGTCCCAGATCAAGTTTCCTGACCGTTATTGCGAGATCGAGTTCGCGTTATGGCTAATCACAAGTCCGCTGAAAAGCGTATCCGTCAAACCGAACGGCGCACGATCGTCAACCGTGCCCGTGTCAGCCGCATTCGCACCTTCGTAAAGAAGGTCGAGACGGCGATCGAAACCGGTGACAAGGAAGCTGCCGCGGCGGCTTTCAAGGACGCGGCCCCCGAATTGCAGCGCGGGGTCAGCAAGGGTGTTCTGCATCGCAACACCGTGGCCCGCAAGGTGTCGCGCCTGGCGCAGCGTATCAAAGCGCTCTGAGCGCGCTGACACGCGGATCGGCGCACGGTCTTGTCATGACGGGTTTTGTCACCGGGTGACGCTCGGTCGGATGCGACGGGGTGTCTTCGCATAAAACAGCGCCGCAATTGCGGCGCTTTTTATTTGCGAGGCGGCGAAGTAGATCTTCATGACAAGCAAATCATTCGTTGATAGAATGATTATCGACTATTTCCACGTCAATTTAACTAAAAATGGCAATTTCCAATTGTCCGTTCACCTGTGACGGTGACCGGGCTTTGTTTCCGATTCGCTTGCGGGACCCATGTTTTCTTTTTGCATTGTTCCCCTTTCGGTCCGATTGCCAGTGGTGACCAAGGCGACTAAGGTTGGCGCAGGGACGGATGGTCGGCGGGTGAGGACGTTACCGCGCATCGGCCCTCGCAGACTTTCGCGATGGGGTGACCGGCACGTCCGCGATCCGGCATTTCGCGGCAATGCCGGTCGTTCGAGCGCCGCTGGGGCATTCAGACCGTTCAACACCGGGCGCAGGTGAGGCGTCCTCGGTGGCGGCGGGTCTCTTTTGAGAAGATTGACGAGGATTGCAGGCCGGACGGTCTCCGTCTCGCTTGCCAACGTGCTGGAACCGCGATGGTGCGGTCCGGCGCGATGTGGTCGCTATGCCGCTTTGTGGAGAGGCTCTTGTCATGATATCGGCGAACCGTCGGGGCGGGTCGCGGGACCGTGCATAAGGGTGTGGTTTTGTCTTGCGTTCCGATCGGTGCCTCCGCGAGGGGCCCGGTATCCGGTTGGAACATTGGCGGGGATGCGGCACAGGCCTGGGGCGGTGCTTGCGGGAACCGGATGGGGGAGCACTTCACCATGTCTGTCACTAACTCGCTCGATCAGCAGTGGGCGCGGGTTCGGGGGCGTCTGAAGACGGAAGTCGGAGAGACGGCATTCCGGAGTTGGCTCCAGCCGATCACGGTCAGCGAGATCAGAGGCAGCCAGGTGCGCATCGTCGTGCCGACCCGGTTTCTCCGGGATTGGGTTGTGGCCCATTATGCCGACCGGATTCGCGCTCTGTGGGCCGGCGAGAATCCGGGAGTCGAGTCCGTCGAGGTCGTGGTCGCGGCGCCGTCCATGGGCGCGGTCGGACCCGACACCGGGCCCGATAGCGGGTCTGGTGTCGGGGATGATCGCGAACCGTTCGTGTCGGCGGCGCCGCCTGCGATCGTCATGGCGTCCCTGGCCGATAGCGAGGAACCCGCCGGCGTGCCGGCCAGCCTCGACGAACGCGACGAGCTGTTTGCCCATCTTGATCCGCGCTTCACCTTCGAGAATTTCGTCGTCGGCAAGCCCAACGAGCTGGCTCATGCCGCGGCGCGCCGGGTTGCCGACGCCCAGGCCGTGACCTTCAATCCGCTGTTTCTCTATGGCGGCGTCGGCCTGGGCAAGACCCATCTGATGCACGCGATCGCCTGGGCGATCCGCCGCAAGCACCCGAGTCGGCGGGTGCTCTATGTCTCGGCGGAAAAGTTCATGTATCAGTTCATCCGGGCGCTGCGCTTCAAGGACACTGTCGCCTTCAAGGACCAGTTTCGCTCGGTGGATGTGCTGATGATCGACGATGTTCAGTTCATCAGCGGCAAGGATTCGACCCAGGAGGAGTTTTTCCACACCTTCAACGCGCTGGTGGATCAGAATCGCCAGGTGATCATCTCGGCCGACAAGTCGCCCAGTGACCTGGAAGGCATGGAAGAGCGGTTGCGCTCCCGGCTTGGCTGGGGGCTGGTGGCGGATATCCATCCCACGACTTATGAGCTGCGCCTGGGGATTCTGCAGGCCAAGGCCGAGACCATGGCGGTCGCGATTCCCGACAAGGTGATGGAATTCCTGGCCTACAAGATCACCTCCAACGTCCGCGAGCTGGAGGGGGCGCTCAACCGCATCGTGGCCCATTCCGAACTGGTGGGCCGCTCGATCTCGCTGGAATCGACGCAGGAGGTTCTGCATGACCTGCTGCGGGCCAATGATCGCCGGATCACGATCGACGAGATCCAGAAGAAGGTCGCCGAGCATTACAATATCCGTCTCGCCGACATGCATTCGGCGCGCCGGGCCCGCGCCGTGGCCCGGCCGCGCCAGGTCGCGATGTATCTGTCCAAGCAATTGACGGCACGATCCCTGCCCGAGATCGGCCGCAAGTTCGGTGGGCGCGATCACACCACGGTGATGCACGCGGTCCGCAAGGTCGATGAGTTACGCAGCCTCGATCCGGCCTTCGCGGAGGATGTCGAACTGCTGCGCCGGATGCTGGAAAGCTGAGCTCTACGGTTCCGCGCGGCCTGAAAAAGGCCACCGCCTCCCAGGTGCACCGACACCGTTCATCCCGCCTTTGACCCGGCTGCGCAATTCGCCCTTGGATGGCGCGTGACGCGCTGGACGCCGTGGTTGGTCTGCGCGATCCCGGCCCGGGAACTATTCGGCCGCGCGCGAAGGCAAGGGAATGTCATTGCCGATCTCGGACAGGAACCAGATCCGCTGCTCGGCCTCGTCGATCCACCCTTCGAGCAGACCGGCACTGGCAATGTCGCCATGCTCGTCGCACAGGCTGTGGGTCTGGCGCATTCGTTCGGCCAGGGCCGCGTTGTCGGCGCAAAGTTCGGCCAGCATGACGGAGGCCGGCACCGCAGCCTCGTCATTGTCCCGGATCTGGGTCAGGCTTGCGATATGGCCGAGGGAACGGATGGTCGTCCCGCCGATCTTGCGGACCCGTGTCGCCATGCCGTCGACGGCCAAGAAGAGCTGTTGTGCCTGATTGTCGAGCAGCCGGTGGTAGTCGTGAAAATGCGGTCCGGACACATGCCAATGGAAATTCTTCGTCTTCACCAACAGGGAAAAGACGTCGGCCAGAATGGAATTCATGGCCGATGAGATATCGGAGACCGCCTCCGGAGAGAAAAAGGTATCGTAACGGCGATGCGGCTCGGTGCCCGGTCGTTCGCTCACTATGGAGCTCCTCTTTTTTGTTGTGTAATAGTAATCTCAATAACAGTCCTGAAGTTCAGTCGACCGAAAGGCGGAAATATTTTCCAGGACTGACGCCGACTGTCTGCTTGAATTGGCGGTTCAGGTGGCTCTGGTCAAAAAAACCGCACGACTGCGCAACATCGGCAAGTTTCATCCCCTGGGCGATGTATTTCATGGCCTGGTTGACGCGAAATGTTCGCAGATATTGGTGGGGCGTCACGCCGTAATCGTCGCGAAACTGACGAAGCAGGACGAACTGGTTGAGATTGGCAATGTTTGCAAGTTCCTGAAGCCGGATTTCCTGATCAAAATTTTCACGCATGTACTCGATCACGGCGTGATGCCTTCTGGATGTCCGAGAATCGCGCCGTGCCGACGACTCATCGGTATTGGCCGCCGCGATATCGGCGAGCAGGACCGCGAGACAAGTGCTTCTCATCAGCGCACATTCTCTGTTCTCGAAGACCGACTGGGTGTGAATGATGCGCCGGTGGATTCCCTCGTTGCGGAAAACCGGCCTGGAAAAATCAAATTTCCGGCGGCCCGATGGGTGATCGTTCAGCAGATCTTCCATGACAGTGCGATCGATATGGATCTCATGACAATCCGAACCGATTTTTTCGTCGCACATCAGGGTCCTCGTGCTGAAGACCTGGCCGGCATCGCGGAATACCACGCACCCCGGTGTTTCCTCGTAGGCTCTGCCGCCTTGTTTGCTTTCCCAGATGGAACCGCGAAAGGCAAGGATGACCACCTTTTCGTGGAAGACGTTCTTCATTTCGAAAGGCTGGCCCGGCGGGAGCGCTCTCCGGACAAAGGAACACAATGCATCGTCTGTCGTTACCACTTTCGTCGTTTTGCCCGCAAGAGGATCAAGCATTGATATGACTCCTGTTTACTGTGGCGACAGCACGGACAAGATGTAAAAAATTTTTTGCGTTCTTCCTATCCGGCTAAGGCAGGTGCGGCTACCATTGCGGGAATACGCGGATTTCGGATAGCACCACTGTCCATAGCCCCGGCGACAATCTGATCGTAGGTGATTGTGGCGCATTCAACGGCGCGGCGAATGAGATAGG
>JARLIO010000084.1 GCA_031291675.1 Azospirillaceae bacterium | reverse complement strand
TTGAGCGACGCAGGAAAGCCCAAAAAGCTCATCCGCGTCGCTCTGGCTCACAAACTTCTGGTCCGGCTGAATGCCAAAGCCCGCGATGTTCGTCTAAGCCTTGCTGTTTCGTCTTGACATGCCAGACAGTCGCTCCCCAGGAACCGTAACCGCGGAACCGGGGTCTCCGCGCCAGCGCGATGGCGAAACCGAGGCCGCGCGCGCTATTGTCACGGCCCCGCCCCGGTACAAGGTCCCTGGACGCCATCATCATGCCCGGATCCGTTTTGCCCGTTGTCACCCGTTTCGCCCCCAGCCCGACCGGCCATTTGCATCTGGGGCACGCCCACGCCGCGCTGTTTGGCTGGCGTACGGCCCGCGCGGCCGGCGGACAGTTCCTGCTGCGGATCGAGGACATTGATACCGGGCGCTGCCGCCCGGTATTCGAAACGGACCTGATCGAGGATCTGCGCTGGCTGGGACTGGATTGGGACGGCCCGATCCGCCGCCAGTCGGCGCATTTTGACGATTATCGCGCGGCGCGGGCACAGCTGGAGGCGCTCGGCCTGTTGTACCGCTGTTTTTGCACCCGCCGTGACGTTGCCGCGGAGATCGGAGAGGCCGCCCAGGCGCCGCACGGGCTCGCGGGATCGCTTTATCCCGGGCGCTGCCGGACCCTGAGCCCCGCCGAGAGCGACGATCGCGCTGCCGCCGGCCACCCCTTCGCCTGGCGCCTGGATGCGCGGCGCGCACTGGCCCTGACCGGACCGCTGACCTGGACCGACCGCCTCGCCGGGACGCAATCGGTATGCCCCGAAACCCTGGGCGATGTCGTTCTGGCCCGCAAGGATACCCCGACCAGTTATCACCTTAGCGTTACCGTGGATGATGCGATCCAGGGCGTGACCCTGGTGACCCGGGGCGTCGATCTGTTTCACGCCACCGCAATTCATCGCCTGTTGCAGGCCCTGCTCGCGCTGCCGGTGCCACAATGGCACCATCACCCCCTGTTGACCGACGACCAGGGAAGGCGTCTGGCCAAGCGGGACGGCGCGCGCAGCCTGCGCGCCCTGCGCGCGACCGGCTTGAGCCCGGCGCAGGTCCGGGCGCTGGCCGGAATGACGTGATCCACCCGATCAGGCGTGCAGGCCGCGCACCAGGTCGAGATATTCCGGGTGTTCGGGAACCAGAAAGCCATGGCGGATCATGAAATCGATCACGACCAGATTGACATTGAACTTGAAGTCGTCCGTCAAGCGCACCCGCTCCGCAACCGCGGCCAGCGGCCACAATTCGAACGCTTCGACCTCGCCATCGCTGTTTCGCGGCGAGAACGACGACGGTAATTCAAGATCGTAAAGGAACATCGTGTCGACCTTGAGCCCGGCCGGGGTCTCGAAGGAATAGGTTATGGCGCCGACCGGCTGGGCCCGTTGGGAATCGGCCACCGTCATCCCCGCCTCCTCGGACGCCTCCTTGATCAAATTCTCGCGCAGGGACAGGCCGATCGGCTGACCCCCGGCTACAATATTATCGAATTTGCCAGGGGCGATCGCCCGGTCACGGGCCCGGATCGCGACCCACATATGGATGCCATCAGGGCGCCGTACGAAACCATTGAGATGCACGCCATAGGCGGCGATGCCGAAATGAACGATCGCAGCCCGATCGATGCGAAACAGCGGTTCCGCACCGCGCCGCGGCACGCCGGGATAGAATTCGTGGCGCAGGCCCGGGATGTCACCGCTGGCAATCAGATGATCGACCGCCCCGGCAACAAAGGCCGAACGCTCCTCGAAATCGTCACCGGCCAGGACGATCGCGTCAGGGGATACGGCAAAGCCGGGCAACCGGCTCAGGGTCCGGGCCAGGGCGTGCCGAACCCGCCCCAACCGGACGCCGGCCGCGACGAAATCGACAAACCCCGCCGGATCATGGCGATTGCAAGTCCGGATGTGGCGAAGGTAGTTCATGTCCTGGCCCCTTTTTCCCACAACCGGTCCGTCCCACGGACGCCCCTAATCGTGCGTACCGCGATCGCACTGGAACGTCAGAACGCAGGCGACAAACGGCATCTGGCGCAGCTGTGCTGCGATAAAGTCAGCTTCCCGGCGCGCCATGCCCTGCATTTGCAGATCGATCATCAATTCGGCGGAATCAGGTCCGCACACACGACTGTGCCAACTGGTCGGCACCAGACCGCGCTTGGCGAACAACGCAAGAACCCGCGGCATGACACCGGGATCCGTTTCGGCGTGTACGGCAAAATATGCGGTATGATAAGGATCATTAGCGCGCGATTCGAAGGCGGGAGCCGCCACAGCGGTCATGGGCATCATCATCAGTCCCCAGCAGATCGGCAAAAAACAGGCGAACGGACATAATCCCGGTCCTCAGAGGAGAACCGGGCCGCTAATTCGCCGATGCCGAGGCTGGAATCGATCTGGGCTCATAACAAGACAGAGACTAACCAACGACAGCCGGCGTCGTCAAGAGCCACGCGGATCAGCCATACCCGCGACACCCCCCAAAGCCCCACGACGACGAGGCCAAACCAGCCAGCCAAACCAGCCAGGAGGAAAGCCATGAACCAGGTTCGCGGACCAGGGCGTCGGGCACACGAACCGGTGGAGCCTCCCCGGGATCTTTATGATGTCGGCATGGTGCCCCCCCTGGGTCATGTGCCGACGCACATGCATGCCTGGGTGATCCGCCGTGATCGTCACGGCCCCCCCGAACAGGCGATGCAGTTGGAAGTGGTTCCAACCCCGTCGATCGACGCCGACGAGGTTCTGGTTCTCATTATGGCCGCCGGGGTCAACTACAACGCGATCTGGGCCTCCCTGGGCCGTCCGGTTTCGGTGTTCGATGGGCATGGCGCCGACTATCACATTGCCGGGTCGGAGGCCGCGGGCGTGGTCTGGGCGGTCGGCGCCCATGTCAAGCGCTTCAAGATCGGCGACGAGGTCGTGATTCACTCCAATCAGGACGACGGCGATGACGAGGAATGCAACGGCGGCGATCCGATGTTTTCGCCATCGCAACGGATCTGGGGATTTGAGACTTCGGGCGGGGCGCTGGCCCAGTTCAGCCGGGTCCAGGCCCGCCAGTTGCTGCCGCGCCCCCGGCATCTGACCTGGGAGGAAAGCGGCTGTTTCATCCTGACCCTGGCGACCGCCTACCGCATGCTGTTCGGTCACCGGCCCCACGTTTTGCGACCCGGCCAGAATGTTCTGGTCTGGGGCGCGTCGGGGGGCCTGGGTTCGATGGCGGTCCAGGTCGTGGCAACCGCGGGCGCCAACGCCATCGGCGTCATTTCCGACGAATCAAAGCGGTCCTTTGTGATCTCACTGGGGGCCAAGGGCGCCATCAACCGCAACGAATTCGACTGCTGGGGACCGCTGCCCGATGTCGACGATATCGCCGCCTACGGCGCCTATCTGCGCCGGGTCAAGGATTTCGGCCGGGCGATCTGGGACATCACCGGCAAGGGAACCGACGTCGATTTCGTGTTCGAGCACCCGGGTGAACAGACCTTTCCGGTCTCCTGCTTCGTCGTCAAGCGCGGCGGCATGGTCGTGTTTTGCGCTGGAACCACCGGGTATAACCTGACCTTTGATGCCCGCTTCGTGTGGCAGCGCCAGAAGCGGATCCAGGGCAGCCATTTTGCCAATCTGCTCCAGGCCAGCCAGGCCAACCAGCTCGTGATCGAGCGCCGGATCGACCCCTGCATGTCGGAGGTGTTCGGCTGGAACGACGTCGCCCGCGCTCACACCAAAATGTGGCGCAACGAGCACAAGCCCGGAAACATGGCGGTGCTGGTCGGTGCCCGCACCACCGGCCTCAGGACCTTCGAGGATGCGATCGCGGCGGGGGCACCGTAAAACCCATGCCAGCCCACCGCCTCAGCGACCCAGCAGCAGCACCGCCGCAACCGCCACGCCGCCGAGACCGATGCACGCCAGGTAGAACCGCAGCGGCAGCGGTTTGACCCCGGCAGTGACGCCCCGGCGCCGGCCGCCGGCCGCCGGCCGGGCCTTCGCCGCGGACGCCCGGGCCGGGGTTGCAGCGGCCGGCGCTGCCGGAGCCGGGGTCACCCGCGATGGGCCCCCGGCCGCCGCCTGCCGCGGGTCATGCAATCGCACCAGTCGCCAATCAAACACGTCTTCCTGGAGCGATGTGCTCGATTGCAACTGGATCAGCCGAAAAAAAGACCGGGGCCGATGACGCACCGCATCATCGAACTCCGCCTCGGCGATCGCCGGGTCCGGGCTGACAGCAAGCGTCGTCCAGCCCTTGCGCTGGGCCTGCTGCACGACATATTTCGGTGCACCAGCGGGCATGGCGGCCGTCGACGATCAAAGGGTAAGGGTCAGATCACGGCATTGGCACGGATGACTTCCGTGTACCAGTAGTAGCTCGCCTTGGGAACGCGCGCCATGGTCTTGCGGTCCACCGCGACCAGGCCGAAATGCCGGCGATAGCCGTCGGCCCACTCGAAATTGTCGAGCAGGGTCCAGGCGAAATAGCCCCGCAGATTGGCGCCATCGGCAATCGCCTGCTGGCAGACCTGCAGATGGTCACGCAGGAACGCGATACGTTCGGGGTCCTCGATACGGCCCTCCGGACCCGGCTTGTCCTGATAATCCGCGCCATTCTCCGTGATGTAAATCGGCGGATTGTGATAGCGCTCCTTGATATCGAACAACTGTTGATAGAGCGCCTGGGGCACCACCGGCCATCCCATCGCGGTAAATTTGGTCCCAACCGGCGCCGGCCCGAAATTGGTGCCAAACAGGCCATTGGGATCCGGCTGCTGATACATCGGCGAGTAGTAGTTGAGACCCAGGAAGTCGACCGGCTGCTGAATCTCGGCCAGATCCCCGTCGCGAACCAGGGGTGCGAAGGAACTCTCCAGGATGTCCGGGTAAGCGCCGCGGAACAAGGGATCAAGACAGCTGCGATTCCAGACCGCATCCCAGACCAGCGCCGCAGCCTCGGCACCGCGGATTGCCGGCGGCGCCACGCAGGGCTGGGCATTCACGACGGTGCCAAGACGCCATCCCGGACGGGCCAAGCCGCGCAGCGCCAGCAAGGCCCGCCCCTGGGCCAGGTTCTGGTGATGGATGGCGGCGAGATAACCGGGTCGTCCCCGCAGGTCGGGCGCGTGACCGCCGAGCCCGTGGCCGAACAGGGCGACGACATTGGGCTCGTTGAGGGTAATCCAGTTGGTCACCCGGTCACCGAACCGGTTGGCGACGATCGTGGCGTAGTCGGCGAACCAGTTGGCGATGTCACGGTTGAGCCAGCCGCCGCGCTGCTGCAGCGCCTGTGGCAGATCCCAATGGTACAGGCAGAGCCAGGGGGCAATGCCGTTTTCGAGCAGCGTGTCGACCAGCCGATCATAGAAATCCAGACCCGCAGCGTTGACCGCCCCGGTGCCCTCGGGCAGAATCCGGGGCCAGGCAACGGAAAACCGGTAGGCGCCGGTGCCGGCCCGGGCCATCAAAGCCACATCCTCGGCGTAGCGGTGATAATGGTCGCAGGCAACGTCGCCGGTATCGCCGTTCATAATCTTGCCTGGGATCCGCCCGAAGACATCCCAAATGCTGTCGCCGCGGCCATCGGCCTGCACCGCGCCTTCGATCTGGTACGACGAGGTCGAGAACCCCCAGACGAAATCCTTGGGAAAATGCGCAGGTGCGGCCTGGGCCTCACGGCCCGGTGCCGCAGCGACGGCGACGGCGGCCGCACCGGCCGCGGTGATGAACTGGCGGCGCCCGATTGCGGTTGACGAAAACGGCTCCATTGTCATGCGCTCCGCTCTTCCAAGCCTGTCCCGGTGCCAACGGCGTGGCAAGCCCACGCCGACTCAGCGGATAGCCATACTTCGGCGGCACGCGTTTGACCAGAACCCGGGTAGGGCACAACCATAAATTCACACAGGGCGAACGTGAAGGCGGGGCCTGGCTTCGGTATCACGCCAGCAAGGCGTCCAGGCCCGCCACGAAATGGCGAAAACTGGGGGAGCAATTGCGCGCCGGATCCATCACGGCCGCAACCCGACGCGCCACTTCGCGCTTTGGCAGACGCTCCAGCGATTCGTAATATCCGGCCTTCTGTAACTCTTTCAACAACCGCTCCCAGGTTCCGCCGGTAATGGCGTCAGGCTGACGGAACCCGCGCTTCCTGGCCAATGACGGCGGAACGCCGGGATAGGCCGCGCAGAGTGCCGAAATGTCACCGAAGAACCACGCCTCCAATTCCTCGATCACGATCCGGTTGACGACGTGAAATCGCCCGGCGGCGTCGGGGGTGGACTTGGTGGACAGACCGGCGTTCGCGGCAATCTCCTCCAGCCGTGCCTTCAATCTGGTGCAATCATCGTCATCGCGATCGATGACGACCAGAACCCGGATGCCGTCCTCGCGGCTCAATTGCGCCCGATATCCCGCGAGACGATGCTTCAGGTCGCGAAGCAGCCGCTGCTTCGAACCATGATCGATGATCCGCACTTCGTCGCCGCGATCGCGCATCAGACGCGGCAACAAGGCCTTGAGTGCGTCTTCCATGGACGGTTCCTCGACATGGATAAACACGGTCACGCCGGTTCTCCGTCACGGTCGCCAATCTGAAAATAATTCTCCATCCACAAATCGCCGAGGACGGCGCCGGCATCCACCATGGCCTGGATCCTGTCCATCTCGGCGACCCGGGTGACTTTCGTGTAGCCACTCGCGTCCCGCGCCATGGCCCAGACCTGCTTTGCGCTCAGGGCATTGATGAAAAACGGTGAGTGGGTCGTGATGATCAGTTGCGTGTTGGCGGTGGCCTGGTCGCATTCTTCGGCCAATTCCCGCAACAGCTTGGGATGAAGAAAATTCTCCGGTTCCTCGATCCCGATCAAAGGGGGCGGCGTGGGATCGTGCAACTGAACCAGATAGGCCAAAAGCTTCATGGTCCCATCCGAGGCATAGCGGGCCTGCACGCCTTCAGAAAAAGGCGCATCCTTGACCATCAGCATCAGATGCCCGGATGGCAACGTCTGCGGAATCACACGCTCGATCTGGGGAACACGGCGGCGCAAAGCCTCGAAAATCGCATCGAGGCGGTCCGGATATCGTTCGCCAAGGTATTGAATGACATTGACGAGGTTGTCTCCGGTTCTGGACAATCGCTCCTGGGGGCCGGCCTCCGGAATGACCCGCATGTCCCGGGTAGACAGGTGAGACAGATGCCAGCCGGTGATGAAATCCCGCAGCGCCTTGACGCGTGGGTTCTCGGCAAACTGGCCCAAGGTACTCACCGCCAGCACCTCCGGTCCCGACAGAGCCCTTGCGACCCTCCGGTCTTCACTTTCGGGGACGTCACCAGTGACGACCGAGCCCTCGCCCCGTTCATACTTCAGGAAATAGAAGGGCGCCGACCGTCCGCTGCGTTTCCATCGCATCCATTCGTGAGCAACGAAAGGACGCCCACCGTCCGCATCGATCTCCAGATGATACGTAATCAGGTAAGGCTTGGTCGCGCCCCTGGAATAGCCTTCGCGATACGCGATCTCGAAGCTGATCGCACCCTCGCTGTCCCGGCTGCGCAAATCCTTCAGGCCAACACCGCGCTTGTCGACCGCCCGCCGCAACCCATCTGAAAAACAGTCTGAAAGAAAGGCAAAGACATCGAAAAAGGTCGACTTGCCACTGCCGTTCGGGCCGAGCAGGGCCGTCAACGGAGTCAGGTGGTCGAACGCGACATGCCGCAACGCCCTGAAATTCCCGATCCTGATACCCTCAACCCGTGGCGGAACTTGGGGTGTGTCAATCATGGCATGGTTTCCATTACTCGCGCGGGCAGCGCCGGGAGCCCCCGGAAATTACGGGATCGCCCTCCAGTATTCCAGGCCCAAGTTCCCCGCAGACCGGCCAAATTCGCGGAGATCGCGCGGCGTCAGGATCGCCATCCCCAACCTATCGGCCCCCTGGCCAAACCCCAGACCGATCCTTTATCCTCAGGTCATGAGTCGAATCTTCGCCCTTCTGATGATCATCGCCATGGCCGGCGTGGTCGGTGTCCTGCTGATGGGCCTGCTGGCAATGGCCCGCGGCGGCAGCTTCAACGCGCGCCATGGCAACAGATTGATGCGCTGGCGCGTCGTCCTGCAGGGATTGGCCCTGCTGTTCCTCGCCCTGGCCTTTTTCACCGCGCGCTGATCCATTGGCCGCTGATCCACGGGCCGACACTCCGTCCCCCGATCGCGGTCACCAGCGGGCGCGGCAACCCGAAAGAGAGACGACATGGTTCAATTGACCCGCATCTACACCCGGGGCGGCGACAAGGGGCAGACCTCGCTGGGCGATGGCAGCCGGGTCGCCAAACATGACGCAAGGGTGGCCGCCTATGGCACGGTCGATGAGGCCAATGCCGCGATCGGGATCGCCCGGCTGCACAGCGCCGGAACCGAGGCCGACGCGATGCTGGCCCGGATCCAGAACGACCTGTTCGATATCGGTGCCGATTTGTGCACCCCCGAACGTCCCGACCCGCCCTATCCGCCGCTGCGGATCCTCGAGACCCAGGTCGACCGGCTGGAGCAGGAGATCGACGCGATGAACGTGGTGCTGCAACCGCTGCAATCCTTCATCCTGCCCGGCGGAACGCCGGCCGCCGCCTATCTCCACCTGGCGCGGACCATCGTGCGACGCGCCGAACGCCTAGTGACGACACTGGCCGAACACGAACCCGTCGGGGCCCCGGTCATCAAATATCTCAATCGCCTGAGCGATCACCTGTTCGTCCTGGGCCGCTTCGTCAACGACAAGGGCGAACGCGATGTGCTGTGGATCCCCGGCGCCAACCGCTGAAACCGCGATACCGCGTTTTTCGCGCGATCCGGGATCCGCGCGTCGATTGACAGTGTGCATTGCAAAATTTATGGTCAACCTGGGTTAATCAGGGTTTTCATTCCTTGCTGTGCAAGTGGCGCGGAACGCCATGTTGATGCTGCACAGCGCGGGGGGCCGGTTCGGGGAAACACGATGAAAGTGCTGGTCGCTGTCAAGCGCGTGATCGATTACAACGTCAAGGTCAGGGTCAAGGCGGATGGCTCCGCCGTCGAAACCGCGAACGTCAAATTCAGCATGAATCCGTTCGACGAAATCGCGATCGAGGAAGCGGTGCGGCTCAAAGAGGCCGGAATCGCAACCGAAGTGATCGCGGTCTCGTTGGGGATCACCGCGGCGCAGGAGACCCTGCGGACAGCGTTGGCCATGGGCGCCGATCGCGCCATCCATGTCGTCACAGACCTTGAGTTGCAGCCCCTGGCCGTGGCCAAGGCGCTCAAGGTGATCGCGGCGCGCGAACAGCCGGGCCTGATCATTCTGGGCAAGCAGGCGATCGATGACGATGCCAACCAGACCGGCCAGATGCTGGCCGCCCTGCTGAACTGGGCCCAGGGCACCTTTGCCTCGAAGGTCGTGATTGCAGACGGTACCGCCACCGTGACCCGGGAAGTCGATGGCGGGTCGGAAACGCTCGCCCTGACCCTGCCTGCCGTGATCACCACGGATCTGCGGCTCAACGAGCCGCGCTACGCGTCGCTGCCCAACATCATGAAAGCCAAGAAAAAGCCGATCACCGCGATGACGCCTGAGGACCTCGGCGTCGACCTGGCCCCACGCCTGAGGACAATCAAGGTCACAGAGCCCGACAAGCGTCAGGCCGGCGTCAAGGTGCCAGACGTCGCGGCTCTGGTCGATCTGTTGACAAATCAAGCCCGGGTGATCTGATCATGGCGAGTCTCGTCATTGCCGAAATCGTCGATGGGATCCTGAAACCCACGACCCTCAATGCTGTCACCGCGGCGCTGCAACTCGGCGACGCCGTCGATGTGCTGGTTGCCGGTCACGAGATCCAGACCGCCGCCGCCGCGGCCGCGCGCATCGCCGGCATCCGTACCGTGCTGGTCCTCGATGCCGCCCCGCTGGCGCATGATCTGGTTGAGAATCTGACACCCCCGCTGGTCGCGCTGGCGCGCCGTTACAGCCACGTGCTGGCGCCCGCGACGACGCAGGGCAAAAATCTGCTGCCCCGGATCGCCGCACTGCTTGATGTCGCCCAGATTTCCGAGATCGTCGCAATCCAGGGGCCGGATGTCTTCGTCCGGCCGATCTATGCCGGCAATGTGCTGGCGACGATCCAATCGACCGACGCGATCAAGATCATCACGGTGCGAACCACCGCCTTCGAAGCGACCGCGGCCGAGGGCGGCAGCGCCGCGATCGAAGCCGTGACCGCGGGCGACGACGCCGGCCTGTCCCGGTTCGTCGGCCAGAACCTTGCAAAATCCGAACGTCCGGAGTTGACCGGCGCCCGCGTCGTGATCTCGGGTGGTCGCGGGCTGCAATCCGGCGAAAATTTCAAGCTGCTGGAGACGTTGGCCGACAAGCTGGGCGGCGCGGTTGGCGCCAGCCGGGCCGCCGTCGATGCCGGCTACGTCCCCAATGATTACCAGGTTGGCCAGACCGGCAAGATCGTCGCGCCCGAGCTCTACATCGCGGTCGGTATCTCCGGCGCCATCCAGCATCTGGCGGGAATGAAGGACTCCAAAGTGATCGTGGCGATCAACAAGGACGAGGATGCCCCGATCTTCCAGGTCGCCGATTACGGCCTGGTCGCCGATCTTTTCAAAGCCGTCCCTGAGCTGACAGACGAATTGGACCGGGGTCGCTGAGGTTCCCGCCCTTTGCCGCTCCCCGCCTTTGCCGCCCACCCTTTCCGCAAGGACTGACAATGAACATTCAGAAAATCGGAATCATCGGTGCCGGCCAGATGGGCAGCGGCATCGCGCATGTTTGTTCCCTGGCCGGCTATGACGTCACCCTGTGCGACATCAAGGCTGAGGCCCTAACCAATGCCCTGGCGACGATCCGGCGCAATATCGACCGTCAGGTTTCCCGGGGCAAGGTCACGGCGGAGGACCGCGATGCGGCGTTGGCCCGGATCACGACCGGCAGCGAGCTCTCGCTGTTCGCCGACGCCGACGTCGTGATCGAAGCGGCGACCGAGAATGAGGAGATCAAGCGTTCGCTCCTCAAATCCCTGGTCCCGCACCTGAAAGCCGATGCGCTGATCGCGACCAACACCTCGTCGATCTCGATCACCCGTCTGGCCGCGGTGACCGACCGGCCGGCCAAGTTCATGGGCATGCATTTCATGAACCCGGTACCGGTGATGAAGCTGGTCGAGTTGATTCGCGGTATCGCCACCGACGAGGAAACTTTCGCCGCGATCCACGATCTGTCGATCCGGATGGGCAAGGAAACGGCGGTCGCCGAGGATTTCCCGGCCTTTATCGTCAACCGAATCCTGCTGCCGATGATCAACGAGGCCGTGTACACGCTCTACGAGGGTGTGGGGAACGTCGAATCGATCGATACCGCTTTGCGGCTGGGCGCCAATCACCCGATGGGTCCGTTGGAACTCGCGGATTTTATCGGCCTCGACACCTGCCTTTCGATCATGCATGTGCTGTATGAGGGCTTGGCCGACAGCAAATATCGCCCCTGCCCGTTGCTGGTGAAATATGTCGAGGCCGGCTGGCTCGGACGCAAGACGGGTCGCGGCTTCTACGACTACGCCAGCGAGAAGCCGGTTCCGACCCGCTGAACGATCGGGTCAGGCGGCAGCGCCGCGCGGCGTGCCGCCTGACCGTCGCGTCACACCGCGCGCATCAGGTCCCCGCCTGGCGTAACAAGGCCTCCGTCTCGTCAAGGGCCAGACCGAAGCGCTCGAGCATTTCGTCAATTTCGGCCGCGCTGATGATCAGGGGCGGCGAGAAGGCAATTGCGTCGCCGGTCATCGCCCGCAGGATCACGCCGTGGCGTTGGGCCGCCGTGGCGAGCGTGGCGCCGACATGGCGCTTGGGATCGAAATTCTGATGGGTCGCCTTGTCCCTGACCAGTTCGACCGCGCCGATCAGCCCGATGCCGCGGACCTCACCCACCAACGGATGGTCGGCAAAGCGGCGCAAGCCATCCTGCAGCCGTGGGGCCACCGCCTGGACGTGGCCGATGATATCGCGTTCCCGATAGATCTTGAGGGTCTCAAGCGCGACCGCGGCGGCGATCGGGTGGGCGGTATAAGTGTAGCCGTGGCCGAAAGTGCCGATCTTGTCGCTTTCGGTCAGCAGGGCCTGATAAATCCGCTCATTGATCATCAGCGCCGAAATCGGGACATAGGCCGAAGAGAGCGCCTTGGCGACCGTGATCATGTCCGGCTGCAAGCCGAAAGTCTCGCTGCCGAACATGTTGCCGGTGCGGCCAAAACCGCAGATCACCTCATCGGCGATGAACAGCACGTCGTATTTGCGCAAAACGGCCTGGATCTTGTCGAAATAGGTGCGAGGCGGCACGATCACGCCGCCGGCGCCCATCACCGGTTCGGCGAAGAAGGCCGCGACGGTTTCCGGGCCTTCGGCCAGGATCAGTTCCTCAAGGCTTTCAGCGCACCGGGTCGCGAAGGCTTCCTCGGTCTCACCAGGCTGGCCGTAGCGGTAAAAATGGGGACAGTCGGTATGCAGGATCCCGGCAATCGGAAGATCAAAATCCCGGTGATTGTTGACCAGACCGGTCAGGCTGGCGGTCGCGACCGTAACGCCGTGATAGGCCTTGTGGCGCGCGATGATCTTCTTTTTCGCGGGCCGCCCCAGCGCATTGTTGACGTACCAGACCAATTTGATCGCGGTGTCATTGCTCTCCGACCCGGAACTCGCGAACAGGACCTTCGACATCGGCACCGGCGCCATCGCCAGCAGGGTCTCGGCCAGCGTGATTCCGACCTCGTTCGAGCGATGATTGAAGGCATGATAATAGGGCAAACGGTCGAACTGCCGCCGGGCCGCCTCGCCGAGGCGCGGCTCGCTGAAGCCCAGCGACGCGCACCACAGCCCAGCCATACCTTCGATATAGGCATTGCCGGCCTCATCGAAGACCCGGACCCCGTCGCCGCGAGTCACGATCATCGGTCCGGATTGCTCGTGCAGCCGCAGATTCGTGTAGGGATGCAGGACTGAAGCAATATCCGCATCACGCAGGCTGTTTGATGTCATTTGCACTCCCCTGGCCGCGCTCACAAGACCGAGTCTTATCCGGCCCGAGGGGAAAAATTATCACGTTTACCGGCACAAACAACGACGTTGTCCACGGCCCCGGTGCGGTGCCGCCGCGGCCGGCCCTACTCGGCCGTGAAAGTGATCGACATTTCCTTGATCGCCGGATTCGGATTGCGCAGCGTGCTGGTGAAAGCGGCCACGTCGCCCGGTGCCAACTGCGTCGCCGACGGGGTGATCAGCCAGCTGTCGAGCGGGGTCCGGTTGTCGCCCAGCGCCGTGGCCCGGAGCTTGCCCACCGAACGAACCCGACTGGAGGTATTGACGATCTGCCCTTCCAGATAGAGCACGGCAACCCCCTGATCATTCTGCATCAGGGATTTGGAGTTCTGGATCGCCAACCCGGCACCGGGCTTTTCCGCCATCAGCCCCAACGCCTCATACACCGGCATGGCGGCGGGGATCTGACTGACGATGATCTCCCGCTCCAGATACAGGCTGGCACCCAGGCCGGCAACGATGACGATCACGCCAAGCGACCACCACAGTCGGCGACGCGGACGCCGCTCGTCACCACGAGCGGGCAGATTGGAACCGGGCGGGATCGGAATCAGCGGATCCGACATCGCCGAAAAATCGTTGTACCGGGGCTCCTCGAACTCCGGTTCAGCCGATAGCGGCGGCACGGCCGACCCATCGCCGGGGGCGGACTCGAACCAGGTGTGCCCACAACGGACACAACGTACCGTACGGCCCTCGCCGATCGCAGCCGGATCGAGCAGATAGCGAGAGGTGCAAGCCGGACACGTCAGAATCATGGTGGCGGATATCTGGCTGACGGAGGCGCCGAGAAGGGCACGCAGGAGCCTGTTCTTATAGAAACTAAGGCGGTATTAAGCAAGATAACGTCAGGCTCGCACGATGCGTGGCTGGACGCTTCGGCGACGATCGTGGCAATTTGGCCCGGGAAAAATCGGTCGGGGCCCGGAGAAACGCGATCCTTGCGTGAGATCCAGGTGTAAAGATTGGTTCGATTCGATTCAGTGACCATGCGCTATGGCAACGGTCCGCCCATCCTCTCAGACCTCACTTTCGCGCTTGAGGCCGGATCGTTCCATTTCATCACGGGCGCCAGCGGTGCCGGAAAATCCAGTCTGGTCAAGCTGATCACCCTCGCCGAACGGCCTGCCCGGGGCACGGTCACGCTGTTTGGCCAGGATGTCGCCGCCCTGTCGCGCCATGCCCTGCCCGCGCTGCGCCGACGCATCGGCGTGGTCTTTCAGGATTACCGGCTGCTGGAACATCTGACCGTCATCGACAATGTCGCCCTGCCCCTGCGGCTCACCGGCCAGGGCGGCGCCGCGGTTGAGCGGCCGGTGATCGAATTGTTGCAATGGGTCGGCCTGGGCGATCATCTCTACGCTCACCCGGGTACGTTGTCCGGGGGCCAGCAGCAGCGGGTCGCCATCGCCCGTGCCGTGATCGGACGCCCGAGCCTGCTGGTCGCCGACGAACCGACCGGCAATGTCGATGAGCGGATTGCGATGCGGCTGATGCATTTGTTCGAGGAGTTGAACCGGTTGGGAACCACGGTCGTGATCGCCACCCACAACATGGTGTTGATCGACTATTTCGGCTATCCGCGACTGCATCTGGACGCGGGACACCTGGAGCGGCAATCCGGTCCGCGACACAGCGAATGCTGATCCGCCCCGATCCGATCCTGGCCCTGAACCGCGAAGGCGGCAGCCGGCTGTTGGCCTGGATCGTCGGGCTGACCACGATGTCGGCGATGCTGGCCCTGGTTGGTGCCCTGGCCCTTGGCGGACTGACCCAGCGCTGGACCACGGGCCTGACGAACACCCTGACCGTGGAGATCGATCCCGCCGCCGGAACGATCGCATCCCCGGCCGTGACCGTCGCCCGGGTGGTCGCGCTGCTGCGCGCGCTTCCCGCGGTCACCGCGGTCACGCCGATCGACGAAGCGACAACCCGCCAGTTGCTGCGACCCTGGCTTGGTGACGGGGCGATGGCCGACACCCTGCCGCTGCCGGCCCTGGTCTCGGTCACGGTCGCCCGTGCAAGCGACAGCGCCGCAATCGCCGGCGCCCTGGCCGCGGTTCCCGAGGCGCAACTCGACGATCACGCCGCATGGCTCGGCGACCTGCTGGCGCTGGCACAATTGGCGCGCATCCTGGCCGGCGCCACCATCGTCATCGTCGGCGGCATAGCGATCACCGCCGTCGTCCTGACAACGCGGTCCGGTCTTGCCGCCCACCGCCTCACTATCGAACTGCTGCACCTGATCGGTGCCACCGACCGACAGATCGCCGGCCAGTTCCAGCACCATGTCGCCGTTCTGGCGCTGCGCGGCTCCCTCGCGGGCGTGATCACCGGCGGCCTGCTGATCGCCGGCCTGACGCTTCTGACGCCCTTGCACAGCCTCTCGATCACGCTCTCGCCCACCGGGGTGATCGCCACGACGCTGGCGGGTATCGTGGTCCTGGTGCTCGCCACGACCCTGGCGGCGCTGACGACCCGCTGGACTGTGCTGCGCGCGCTACGGCGCTTGCCATGACCGCCCCCCCGTCGCGAACCCGGGACCGGATCTTCGTCTGGCTGGCCTGGATCGTCCTGACGGCCGCAACCGTCTGGCTGCTTGGCCTGATCTGGTTCGCCGAGACCATTCCGCGGGACGTCGGCTACGACGACCAGCCCACCGATGCGATCGTGGTTCTGACCGGCGGCAGCGGTCGGCTGAACACCGGACTGGATTTGCTGCGCAAGCACAAGGCGGCGAAGCTGTTCGTCTCCGGGGTCTACCAGGGCGTCGACGTCCAGGAACTGCTGAAACTGGCGCGATCGTCGCCGGACGCCGTCGAATGCTGTATCGTCCTGGGTCATGCCGCCGATAACACCGCGGGCAACGCCGTCGAGACCGCGCGCTGGATGGCTGACCAGGGCTTCCGTTCCCTGCGGCTGGTGACAGCGAATTATCACATGCGGCGCAGCCTGCTGGAATTCCGGCGGGCAATGCCGGGCGTCACGATCGTTCCCCACCCGGTCATGCCCGCTCTGGTCCATCTCAGTGCGTGGTGGCGCTGGCCGGGGACGACCAACCTGATCGTCAACGAATACGACAAATACCTGGCGGCGGCGGTTCGCGCAGCCTTCGCGGTCCCGATCGAGGCCGAGGCCCGGATCGAGCCGCAGCACCCGGAGCATGAGCGGACGGAGCACTGAGCCGGCCCCGGCGCCACGGCTCCGCGCCGAATCGGTTGCACCGGCGGCCGCGGGCGGTTATCTGGATGCCGACTGTGGCGACCCCCGGGTCAATGACGAGCCGAAAGGCGATTCCTGATGATCTTCCTGCGCTCGCTGGCCTTTGCCATCGCCTTCTACGGCTGGACGGCGATCCTTTCCCTCGGCTGTATCTGGGTGTTGTTCCTGCCGCGCGCCGTGTTGGTGCGTGTCATCACCTGGTACCTTGACACCGTGACCTTCCTTGAACGGACGCTGCTGGGCTTGACCTACGAGGTTCGCGGCCTTGAACACCGGCCCCAGGGCGCGTACATCGTCGCCGCAAAACACCAATCGGCCTGGGAAACGATGAAATTGCACCGGCTGTTTGGCGATCCCGCGGTCGTGCTGAAGCGGGAGCTGACCCGGATCCCGCTCTGGTGCTACTACGCCACCAAAGCCGAGATGATCGCAATCGATCGCGACGGCATGACCAAGGCCATGGTCGCCCTGATCGCCGACGCGCGTCGAGCCGCCGCCGCCGGGCGGCCCATTGTGATCTTCCCACAGGGGACAAGGACGGCACCGGGCAGCACGGCCCCCTATCACGGTGGGGTTGGCCTGCTCTACACCAGCCTGGGGCTGCCCATCCTGCCGGTTGCGCTCAACGCCGGCATGTTCTGGCCACGGCGCCGCTTCATCAAACGCCCCGGCACGATCACGGTTGAACTGCTGCCCCTCATCATGCCCGGCCTCACCCGCAAGCAGGTCATGGCCGAGCTGGAAGACCGGCTGGAGGCGGCGACCGACCGCCTGGTGACGGCGGTTGGCGGCCCGGCGGCACGCCCTGACAAGGTCGCAACCGCACCGCGGTCGGCCGCCGATGCCCACGGGGAAAACACCCCAGCCTGTGGATAAATTTGTGGGCGATTCGGTATTAACCGTGAATCACCCGAGCCCATGCCGCGTCCTGGCCCCGGCTGCCATTTGCCGCCATCACGGACCCGACGCCCCGTTTCGCCGGTGCCGCTGTCGCATCGTGCAACTTTGTCTTGTCCCAATGCCCCGCTTTTGTGCCCGTTTTCCGGCAAACACGCGAAAGTTTTGGGATCTGAAACACGCTACAATTGTCCCGGCGCGGACAAGGCGCGCAAGGGGCTCCGCGACAAATGGGGCCTCGGCGGCCGCCTTCGCGGGCTGCGGCACGGTGATCCGCGCGGCGCGCAGGCCTGTGGAAAATTCGCCACAACTCTTCGGTATTATACCAGCCCGCGATGATCCTGACTCATGGCGGGCTGGTCCCGGTCGCACCGGCGCCTGAGGCTTCGCTTTGATCAGTCACGATCAAAAGCGGATTGGTATTACCCCTCGCGGCCGGGGCCGCCGATCACCGCGTCGTGCAAGGTTTCAAGCGCCGTGTCGACGATACCAAGGTCGCGCAGGTGCTGAACCGTCGCCGAAAGGTAATCGGCGTTGGCGCCCTTGATGCCGACGCCCTCCCGAATCAGCCGCACCCGTTCCGCCCCCTCCAGGTCACCACAATAGTGGCCGTGATTGCGATCGGCCAGAAAGCAGCAGGCCCGAACCACCGCGGGGCAACCGCCGTCCAGGCGCCGCACCGGCAACCGCCGCACCCGGTAGACGTTGTTGGGCATCTCCCGATCCCAGAGGTAAGCCAGCACCGGATCAACCTGTGGCGCCGGAACCCGGAGCAGCAGCCCGCGACAGGAACCGCCGTGATCGAGCCCCAGAACCAGGCCCGGCCGTACCGGCGTCCCGCGATAGCGGTGCGAAAACACACAGAAACTACGGTGATAACCCTTCAGCAGCGCCAGGACCCGCTCCGTCGCCTCGAAGCCGGGATTCCACATCAGGGAACCATAACCAAAAACCCAAAGGTCCTCACCGGCAGCGGGGGCCACGGCGGCCCAGGGCGCCGCCGGAGTCAGATCGCATGAATCAGGGATCGACGACATCACGAAATTGCGGCCCGATTTCCTTTAAGACAGAGCTGTCCATCATAGTAAGTTGTTGCGCCCGCCGCCGCCACCGTTCTGTCATCGGAACCCTGCACGATTGGCGGGTCACGCCGGTACCGCTCCGCCCCGATGGTCGCGGGGCGATATCCGGCCTGTTCAAGGAGCAACCATGCCTCGCGTCAAATCCCGCCTTGCCGGTCTGCTGGCGATCGCGGTCCTGATCCTCGCCGGCATCGGCTATACCGCCTGGTGGTGGCAGGTTGCCCGGCTGACCAAAACCCAGTTTGCGGTCTGGGTTGCCGACCGCAACGCCCATGGCGCGGACATTGGCTATCGCGACCTGGACGTCGGCGGTTTTCCTCTGTCCTTGACAGTGACCCTGACCGATTTTCACGGGCAGGACGCTGGCGGGCCGGTGTGGCACGGATCGACCCTGATCGCCCGGACCCGGCCTTGGGCGGTGACCCATATCACATTCCGCACCGCCGGCGACCAGCAAGTCGTCTGGCCGGGTCAACCCGCCATCGCGATCGCCCGTGCCGAGGGTTCGATGGATTGGACGTTCGGGCGCGGCAGAGTCGCCGCCGCCCAGGTCACGCTGCACGATCTCAAAACGTCGCTCGATCCTGCAATCCCCGCCGCCGCAGCGGCAACAGCAGCAGCAGCAGCAGCGCCGCCACCGTTGATGGTGACAATCGATCAGCTTGATCTGGGGTTCGCCCTGCCCCCGCAACCGCCCCAGAGCCATAGCGACACGGGGGTGACTGTCAACGCCGCCATGACCAGCCTGCATCTACCGGCGGAGACACCCTCGGTTCTGGCACCCGAAATCCAGGCCTTGAGCGTCTCCGGCCGCGTCATGGGCGTCGTCCCCGATCCGGTGGCACCGTCGGTGCGCCACTGGTCCGAAGATGGCGGCACGATCGAACTCGACCAAGCCCGGCTCGTCTGGGGACCGTTGACGGCGTCACTGACCGGGACCCTGGCCCTTGATCATGATCTGCAACCCCAAGCCGCGCTGACCGCCCGAATCAGCGGATTCAACGAAACCGTCGACGCGCTGGTCACGAGCGGCCGGATCAAAGCCAAAGATGCCGGGTTGGTCAAGATGATGCTGGGTTTGTTGGCCAGACGACCGGACCCGAACGGGCCGCCTGTGGTTGAAGCCCCGGTGACAGTCCAGGACAGCAATCTGTCGGTGGGCCCGCTGAAGCTCGGGCGTCTGCCGCCCCTGCGCTGGCGGGAACCGTGACCGGGTTTTGCGGCCGGAAAATGCGCTAAAGCGCCTCACCCCGGATCATGCGGGGCAGATCGCCGACAATGCCCATGGCGTGGCGCATCAGGACCTTCTTGACGCCGGGCAGCCGGTTGACCAGCGCCATGCCGACATCCCGGGCGACCCGCACCGGCGCGATATCGTTGGAGAACAACCGGGTCAGTCCGTCGGTAACGCCCAACAACAGCACGGTGTCGAAGCGCCGCCATCGTTGATAACGCTCCAACACCGCTGCCGTCCCGGTATCCATCCCCAGGCGATAGGCATCGGTGATGACTTCGGCCAGGGCGGCGACATCGCGCAGACCGACATTCAGCCCCTGCCCGGCAATCGGGTGCATGGTGTGCGCCGCCTCGGCAATCAGCGCCAACCGGTCCGCCGTGTAGCGCGCGGCATGGGAAATGCCCAGCGGGTAGGCGACGCGGGGCGTGATCGGGTGTACCGCCCCCAGCCAATCCCCCGCGCGCCGCTGCAGTTCGGCCGTGAAGACCGCGTCGGACAGCGACAGATAATGCGACACCATATCGGTCGGCTCGGTCCACACCACCGAAACCCGATTGCCTGTCAGCGGCAAAAGCGCGAACGGCCCCTGCGGGTGGAAATGTTCGACCGCGACCCCATGATGGGGGTACTCCGTTGCGATATTGCAGATGATCGCGGATTGGTTGTATCGGGCACGGGTCAGCCCAATGCCGGCACTCTGGCGACAAAATGAGCCCTTGCCATCGGCGCCGACCACCAGACGACCGCGAATGACCCGGCCCCCGGCCAGAGTCACCTCGGCATGCCCGACGCCCCGCTCAACCGCGGTCACCGTCGCCGGCGCGAGATGGATCAGGTCGGGCAATTGGGCCAATCGCTGAAACAGCGCGCGGCGAATCGCGATATTGTCGACGACAAAGCCAAAGGGTCCGAGACCCACCGCCTTGTGGTCATAATGCAAAAACAACGGCGACGCACCATCGACAACGCGGATGTCGGTGATCGGCGCACCATCCGCGGCCAGGTACGGCCAGACACCGATGACGTCGAGTATTTTTTGCGAGCAATAGGCCAAGGCCGACGTTCGATGATCATAAGATGCACCGCACTGGGCCGACGGCGAATCGCGATCGATACAAACGACCGGGACGCCGGCCGTGGCCAGTGCCGTCGCCAGCGACAAGCCGGCAAGGCCGCCACCGACGATGATCACTTCGGTCGTCAAATCACCGTTCGCCTGCCGTGCCGGCGCGGCGCAAGGAACATCGAGAGACATCGTAAGATCCATTGAAAGGCCCGGCGTTGTGGCAAACAATCGTCTCTGGGCGTGGCTTTGTCCAGCGACGAGACGGGGCTCCGCGCTTCTGCCCAACATTTATGCAATTGATGAAAATTTATGCTGAGATCGCCGGGACGGCGGTGTGGCGCGGACGATGGTCGGGAGCATCGCCGCTCGCTATCGCGGCGCAGGTCTTTTACCCTTGGTCGTCGCGCCCGCTGCACAGACAGCGCAAACGAAGAATTGCACCATGGGCTGCATTCGGCATAGTTCTTGAATTGGAACTCGCTTGAGCCTTGAGCCGCAAGCCCAAGCTGTACCGATATGCAGCCGCAGGTCATACGCTCAGACAATCGCTGGCGTCAGGGCATCGCGCTGGCTGGAACTAACGGGGATCGAAAGGACTGCCAATGAAGCTCGTCATCGCCATCATCAAGCCGTTCAAGTTGGATGAAGTTCGGGAGGCTTTGACCTCGCTGGGCATCCAGGGCTTGACCGTCAGCGAAGTGAAAGGTTTCGGCCGCCAAAAGGGCCAGACCGAAATCTACCGCGGCGCCGAATATTCGGTCAGCTTCCTTCCAAAGGTCAAGGTCGAGGTCGTCGTCACCGACGAACTCGTTGAACAAACGCTTGAGGCCATCCAGAAGTCGGCCAACACCGGTAGAATCGGTGACGGCAAGATTTTTGTCGTTGATGTCATCCAGGCGGTGCGCATCCGGACCGGCGAAACGAATACCGAAGCGCTGTAACCCGGAGGTTACCGTCCCCCGGCCGCCTTGCCCGGCCACTGCCCTCGCTGCGTCGTCCTGATCCGGCTTCGGCGTTCTCGACCGGGCCGGGACGACCAGCCGGGGCCTGCGGTCGCGCCACGCGGCACCGTTCCGCGGCATGGAGCCACCCCGAAAAGCGACAGCGCCAATGCGCTGGCCGATGTCTTGGCCAATGTGCTGGCCAATGTCCTGGACTGACAACGAAAACCGAAATCGCGCCCCTCTTGTCCGCACGGTCGTCAACGGTTAGACTGCGTCGGGATGCTCGGAGGCGGCACCGGCGGGGATCGGATGGGCGGTGATGCGGATCGCACCAGCCGCCGCCGTCTTGACGCCCTCGGCGCCACATCCCGAGTGGCTTTCCTTTCCGATGACAGTGACCGGTACCCGCGGATGATTTCGGCGCCCCCTGCGATCGAGCTCAACGATGCGCTTGATCAACTTCCGGACTACCCCTTCGCGCGGCTGAACTGTTTGCTGGCAACGACGCGGGTCGATGCCAACCGGCCGCCGGTCCTGATGTCGATCGGCGAACCCCAACAGCCACCGCCGGCGCTGATCGACGAAATCCTCCACGCCTCTGCTCATTTGTGGGGCAAATACCCCCCGGTCAACGGGACCGAGGATTTCCGGGCCGCGGTGGCCGGCTGGCTGTGCCGGCGCTATGGTCTCGCCGACCGCCTCGTCGATCCGCAAACCATGATCCTGCCGGTTTCAGGGACCCGTGAAGCCCTGTTCCAGGTCGCGTTGCTGGCCGTCCCCCGTCTGCGTCACGGGAGGGCGGTGCCCGCCGTGCTGATCCCCAATCCATTTTATGCGGTCTATGCGGGCGCCGCGGCGATGGCCCGCGCCGAGCCGGTGTTCCTGTCGGCGACGCCGGACACCGGGTTCCTCCCCGACCTCGATGCGCTGACGCCCGCGCTGTTGTCGCGCACCGCCTTGTTTTACCTGTGCAGCCCAAGCAATCCGCAGGGCGCCATTGCCGATCTGGCCTATTTGCGCCGCGCCATCGCACTGGCCCGCCACTATGGCTTCGTGCTGGTCGCCGACGAATGCTACGCAGAGATCTATGATCGCGCGGCACCGCCGGGTCTGCTGGAAGCGGCCGACGGCGACATGACAGGGCTGCTGGTTTTCAATTCGCTTTCGAAACGATCGAGCGCGGCTGGCATTCGTTCCGGGTTCGTTGCAGGCGATCCGGCACTGATCCGCGCTTTCGCCACGCTGCGCAGCTATGGCTTGGCCGGTGTTCCGCTGCCGATCCTTGCCGCCTCCGCCGCCCTGTGGCGGGACGAGGCCCATGTCGTCGAAAGCCGCGACCGCTATCGGGCGCGAATCGATGCCGCCGAACGGGCGCTGTCGGGGCGCCTTGGTTTCTACCGGCCACCGGGTGGATTCTTCCTGTGGCTCGATGTCGGCGATGGCGAAGCCGCCGCGGCGAAGCTGTGGCAGCAGGCTGCGATCAAGACACTGCCGGGTGCCTACCTGGCCCGGCCCGATCGCGACGGCAACAACGTCTCGGCACGCTATCTTCGGATCGCCCTGGTTCATGAACCCGAAATCATCTTCGAGAATTGCGCGCTGATCGCGGCTATCCTTGATCCGGCGCCCGTCCGGGCCCAAGGGCCGGCGACGTCGCCGGGCGACCAACCGCGCTGATCTTCAACAACCGCCCCCAACAACCCCCCCAACAGCCAAGGACCCGCGACGGCACCCCGAGGCAAGCAACCAGTCGAGGACGAGCAATGGCCATCTCTCCCAACCGTGCCGCGGCCGGCAAGCCTCGCAGTACGGTCCGTGCCGGCCGGCCGGAGAAGGTCCGGTTGCTGCCGCCCCAGGTCACCGCTTTCCTGCACCATCGGGCAATCGAAGCCGGCGGACTGCTGGTCACCGCGTTCGGTTTGTTGCTGATCGCCGTCATCCTGACCTATAGCCCCGCCGACCCCTCGTTCGACACCTCGACCAATCCGGCGATCGATCAGCCGATCCTCAATGTCCTCGGTCGCCCCGGTGCCGATGTTGCCGACCTGCTGATGCAGTTGCTGGGCTTGGCGGCCTATCTGATCGGTGCGATCATTATGGGTTGGGGCCTGCGGATCATGAGTCACCGGGGCGTCAAATTCCTGCCCCTGCGTCTGGCGCTGGCGCTGATCGGCGTGGTTTTCGCCACCATCACCCTGTCGACGATCCCGCGTTTCGACTCCTGGCCGTTGACGCAGGCGCATCTGGGCGGTGCCAGTGGCGAGGTGTTGCTGCCGGCCCTGGCCGTGCTGGGTGGCCGGTGGCTGGGCGCGATCGCGCCAACCTCGATTGCAACCGTGGCGGGCGTTTTGGCGCTCTTGACCCTGGGGGCCTCGCTGCAGGTTTCTCTCCGCGACCTGAAGCCGGACCATCTGGGGCAAAGCGCCCTGGCCGGCGGTCGTATGCTGCTGGCGTTCGGGCGTTTCCTGGGGCGCAGCGCGCTCAGCGGCGGCGTCCTGGCGTTCCGCGGCATGCGCCGTGGCAGCGCGGGCGTCTTCGAGGGCTTCGGCCGGTCCCGGACTTCGGCGCGGCCCGGCGACCCCTCGCCGGCCCCTGACACCGGGCGCACCGATCACCGCGCACCGCCGTTCACCGCGCCCCGCTTCACCGACGCGTCCTTCACCGACGCGCCCTTTGCCGAACCCCCCTTCAGCGATCCTACCGGCGATCAACCGGCCTCGGATGCCTTTGCCTTTCCGGACCCTGATCTGGCGCCCGGGTCCCTGCGCGCCCGGCGCCAAGACGGACCGACGGACCTTGATCGCCCCGACGATCCCGGTCCGTCCCGGCCCGCGCCTGCCCGGCCCGCGCCGTCCCAAATTGACGGGTTCCGGGAGGAAGATCCGCTGCCCGGCCTGGAACACCGGCGTATCGCGATGCCGACGGTTCCGACCCTGCGCACGGCCGCCCCGCGACCCGAATCCCCGGGTCACGGCGAGCGTCCGGGACAGGTCGAGAAACACGCCGAGCGGACCGAAGCCCTGGCCCGGCCCATCATTGACGTCGAGCCTGTCGCTGAGGACGATTACGAACTCCCGCCGGTCACCTTGTTGCAGCGACCGCCCCCAAACCATCTTCCGGCGACCCAGACCCCGGAGGCGCTGCACCGCAATGCCGGTGAGCTTGAGGGCGTGTTGAGCGACTTTGGCGTCCGCGGCACCATTGCTCAGGCCCATCCGGGCCCGGTCGTCACCTTGTACGAGCTGGAACCGGCGCCGGGCACCAAATCATCGCGTGTGATCGGGCTGGCCGACGACATCGCCCGATCAATGAGCGCGGTTTCGGTCCGGGTCGCGGTGGTCCCGGGCCGCAATGTCATCGGCGTCGAGTTGCCCAATGCCAAGCGCGAGATGGTCTATCTGCGCGAATTGCTGGAGCACGAGTCCTATCAGCGAACCAGCGCCAAGCTGCCCCTGATCCTCGGCAAGGATATCGGCGGCGGCCCGATCATCGCCGATCTGTCGCGGATGCCCCACCTGCTGGTCGCCGGAACCACCGGGTCGGGCAAATCGGTCGCGATCAATGTCATGATCCTGTCCCTGTTGTACCGGATGCCGCCGGATCGTTGCCGCTTCATCATGGTCGATCCCAAGATGCTGGAGCTGTCGGTCTATGAGGGCATCCCCCATCTGCTGGCCCCGGTCGTCACCGAATCCAAGAAGGCCGTCGTCGCCCTGAAATGGGCGGTGCGCGAGATGGAGGACCGTTATCGCGCGATGTCCAAGCTCGGCGTTCGCAACATCGAGGGCTACAACGCCCGATTGCGAGAGGCTCGCGCCAACAATGAATCGCTGACCCGGCGGGTCCAGACCGGGTTCGACCCCGACACCGGCAAGCCCTTGTTCGAGGACCAGCCGCTCGATCTGACCGAACTGCCTTATATCGTCATCGTCGTCGATGAGATGGCCGACCTGATGCTGGTCGCCGGCAAGGACATTGAGGCGACGATCCAGCGCCTGGCCCAGATGGCCCGTGCGGCCGGCCTGCATCTGATCATGGCAACGCAACGGCCGTCGGTCGACGTCATCACCGGCACGATCAAGGCCAATTTCCCGACCCGGATCAGCTTTCAGGTCACCTCGAAGATCGACAGCCGGACCATCCTGGGCGAACAGGGCGCCGAACAACTATTGGGCCAGGGTGACATGCTGTATATGGCGGGTGGCGGCCGGATCACCCGGGTCCATGGCCCGTTCGTTCGCGATGACGAGGTCGAAAAGATCGTCAGCCACTTGAAAATGCAAGGCGAGCCGAATTATGTGGAGGCCGTGACCGAGGACCAGGAAGAGCTGCCGGCCCTCGAAGAGGAGGGTGGCACCGGCCGTGGTGGCTCGGGTGACGAGCTGTATGACCGGGCCGTCGAGCTGGTGAGCCGTGAACGCAAGGCCTCGACCAGCTTCGTCCAGCGGCATTTGCAGATCGGCTACAACCGGGCGGCCCGCCTGATCGAACGGATGGAACAGGAAGGCGTTGTCAGCCAGGCCAACCATGTTGGCAAGCGCGAAGTCCTTGCGCGTAATATCGACGATCGTGATCGGCTCAACTGAGGCATGCCGCCCCCCGAAGCGATGCGACCTTTCCCGGGCGGCGGCCATGATGATGATGAAACCAATTCGTGCCGTCCTGAACCGGTTGACCCTGTTGCTGGCCCTGCTGCTCACCGTTCCGGGGCTCCCGGCCAGCGCCACGGTGCGACCCCTGACCGATGCCGAACGTGCCGAGGTCACACGGGCTGAAACCTATCTCAACGGGATCAAAACACTCCGTGCCGGCTTCATCCAGGGCAATCCCGATGGCAGCGTGTCCAAGGGGGTGTTCTCGATGCAGCGCCCCGGCAAGATGCGCCTGCAATATGACGCGCCCAATGACAGCCTTGTGGTTTCCGACGGTCTGTTCGTGTCGTATTGGGATGGCGAGTTGCAGCAGCAGAGCAGCGCGCCCCTGGGCAGTTCCCTGGCCGATCTGATTCTGCGCGATCCGGTGCGCCTTGAAGGTGACATCACCGTGACCCGGGTCGTCCATGTTTCCGGCGAACTCGACATCTCGATGATCGAAACCAAGGATCCCGGAAAGGGCGAATTGACTCTGGTATTTGAAGACCGGCCATTCAATCTGCGCAAATGGCGCGTCGTCGACGCCCAGAACGCGATCACCGAGGTCGCTCTGCAGAATCCACAGACCGGCATGGCTCTCGATTCCGACCTGTTCTATTTCCACGCGCCCACCGTGGATCATCACCGCTGAACGCGGCAACACCGAACCGGGGGTGAAGACGTCAACCGCGCGCCGCCCCGTTCGGCGGATTAGGTTGCAGCCCCCGCTTGGCATTGCCGCCGGAACCCGGTAGGACTTGACGCCATCCGGCCCTGGGCCGCCACTGGCGTCGAGAGACCCGATTTGCGTATCGTCACCTGGAACATCAATTCGGTCCGCCTGCGACTGCCCCTGTTGCTGCGCCTGATCGACGAAACCGCCCCCGACGTTATCTGTCTGCAGGAAACCAAGGTCGTCGATGACAGTTTCCCGATGGCCGCCATCGCCGAGCGCGGTTACAATTTCGGCCATGTCCACGGGATGAAATCCTATAACGGTGTCGCGATCCTGTCGCGCTTGCCGCTGACGGATTGTGCCCGGCGCAACTGGTGCGGTCGCGAGGATTGCCGCCATGCCATCGCCGAATTGCCGGGTGACGTCGAACTGCATTCGGTCTATGTGCCCTCGGGCGGTGACATTCCAGACCCGGTGGCCAATCCCAAATTCGCCCACAAGCTGCAATTTCTCGATGAAATGGCCGGCTGGTGCGGCGAACGTCAGGACCCGGCACGGCGCCGGATCATGCTCGGCGATTTCAACATCGCCCCGCTGGAACATGACGTCTGGTCGCACAAGCAGATGCAGGATGTGGTGTCGCATACCGCGATCGAGATCGAAAAACTGACGGCGCTGCAGCAAGCCGGCAACTGGGTTGATGTCGGCCGTCATTTCGTCCCGGCGAACGAAAAGCTCTATACTTGGTGGAGTTACCGGGCCCAGGATTGGAACGTCAGCAACCGCGGCCGCCACCTCGATCATATCTGGGTCTCGCCCGCGCTGGTGCCGGCGCTGGCGGGTTATCAGGTGCTGCGGGACGCCCGCGGCTGGGAACCGAAGCCCTCGGATCACGTTCCGGTGCTGGTGGATCTGGCGCTCTGAGCCACCGAGCGAACACCGGGCACCGAGCGAACACCGGGCACCGGCCGTCGCGCCGGCGCGTCAGCGTTTCTCGCAGCCGCGAACGGCAAATTGGATGACACACTATGGCACGCGATGCAGCGGCGGCGATTCCGGCCCCCGTTCTGACCTTGGGCTCGATGCTGACGGTCCAGATCGGGGCCGCGCTTTCGGTTCCCCTGCTGGACCGAATCGGGACTGCGGCGACCGCTGAGCTGCGCCTGCTGGGCGCCGCGATCATTCTGCTCGTCATTGCGCCCCCCCGCTTGTCGGGGCAATCGCGCCGTTCCCTGGGGGCCGCGCTGGCGCTGGGGATCGCCACGGCGTTCATGACCCTGTGCTATTATCAGGCCATCGCCCGCCTCCCCATGGGCATGGCGACGACGATCGATTTCCTCGGACCGCTGGCCGTTGCCATTGCGGGATCGCGACGCGCGCTGGACCTGCTCTGGGCCCTGCTGGCCGGCACCGGGGTGCTGCTGTTGGCCTGGAACCGCGTCGACGGTCCCGGCGACGCCCTCGGCCTGATGTTTGCGGCGGGTGCCGGCCTGGGCTGGGCGGCCTACATCGTCCTGACCAAACGCGTCGGGACCACATTCCGTGGCGTCCAGGGATTGTCGGTGTCGCTGCTGGTCGCCGCCCTGGCCGCAAGCCCGGTGACCTTGACGGTGATCGCGCTCCATCACCAAACCCTTCCCGCGAGCCCGACGGACCTTATGATCGATGTGGGATTCGCGGCGATGCTGGCGCTGCCGGCCACGGTTCTGCCCTTCGCCCTGGAGATGGCGGCGTTGCGCCGCCTCGCGGCGTGGCAATTCGGCATCCTGATGAGTGCGGAACCGGCGATCTCGGCTTTATGCGGTTATGCGCTGCTCGAGCAACGCCTCTGTGTCCTGCAGATCGCCGGCGTCGCCGCGGTGTCGATCGCCAGTGCCGGCGTCGTCATCGCCTCGCGGCCAAGGACCGGGCGCGCCGCCGCCGCCACGGTATCAGTGTGTGGCGGCGGCACTGACGATTGACCGAAGTTCCCGGTTGGTGTGTTCCAGACGCGCCGCCAGGATGCGCAGCATTTCGATCGCCATCTGGGGAAATTCGTTGATCAGGCAGAGCAGCGTTTCCTTGGTGATGCACAGCGCAACCAGATCGGTCGTCGCGCGCACCGTCGCACTGCGCGGACTGTCGCAGAGGATCGCAATCTCGCCGATGATGTCGTTCTTGCCGACATGGGCCAGGGGCACCGGCCCCCCCGGTGTTTCCAGCAACACCTCGGCTTCACCGCAAATCACAATGAAGGCCGAGGACCCCGGTTCGTCCTGGCGGCACAGCAGATCACCGGCGCCAAAGCGAATCCGCTCGCTGGCAAAAGCCAACAGCTTCAGCTTGGACGGCTCCAGCTTGTGAAACAGCGGGATCCTGCGCAGCAACTCCACTTCTTCCGCCAGACTCACGATACGCACTCCTTGATCGGTTCCCGAGGGAACCCGGGCGCTACCCCTGCCGGCGCCACTGCGGTCATGACATCCAGCATCTATTCATCCTGAAGCAGGGTATGAAATTTAGTTCCAGGACGATTCAACTGCTCGAACGAACCTTGCTCGATGAGATGGCCATTGTCGAGCACCAGGATGTGATCGAAGGTTCGGGCCAGGCGTGGCCTATGCAAAACCCAGACCAATCCCTTTCCTTTGCGCTCGTTCAGGATGGTCTGGTGGATCCGTGTCTGGGCGACGCCATCCAGCGCGGCCGTCGTTTCGCTCAAAACCAACAGGTCGGGACGCTTGATCAATGCCCGGGCGATCGCCGCCTTCTGACGTTGGACCGTCGACAGACGCGAGCCCGACACCCCGACCGGCTGGTCGAGACCGGCATCGACAATGGCGCTACGCAACCCGACCTTGTCGACGACGCGGGAAATCAAAGTCGCGGCCTTGACGGCACCATGGGCATGGCCATAAGCGATACGCCCGAACAGGATATTGTCCTGAATAGAAGCGGCGCTATTATAGGCATTGACGTCGAAAAAGGCGATGGCATCGCGCCAGCGTGCCGGAAGATCGGCGGCGAAGACCCGCCGCGCCGCGATGATCCGCGTTTCCATGTCCGGCCCCAGCACGTCTAGTCGATGGCGGGCGGTAATCAGTTTGAAGGGCAGACTGACCAGACGCAGCCGTTCCGCCCGGGCCAACCCCGAGACGCCAACCTTGGCGCATTTGCTGACGATCGCCCTGAAATCCGGCATTTCATCCAGGGAGATGAAGCTGAATTGCTCGAAGAACTGATGCCCGGGGGGCAGGTCGGCAAACAGCTCGATCATCGTTTCCGCGACTTTACGCCCCATCTCGATGAAATCGTTGGTCAGGCCGACCTTGTCGAAAACCTGTTTGACATAGGAATTGCCGGCGAGATTTTCGGGCGCCAGGCGCGAATCGACCGCGATGCCGAACAGCAGATTTTCCGCGACCGACGCGTTGGTATTGTAGCGATCGGGATCGAACTGTTCGAACAGGGCACCCAGGCGCGGATCCTTTTGCGCCTCGCGCACCGCGGCGCGGGCGGCCAGAACCTTGGCAATCTCCTCGGGCTGGCGCTGCGGGTTCAAGGTGCCGTGAAGGCCCATCGCATAGGCGTCCTCGGCCAGATCGACACCGGTTACCAGCTCCAGCACACGCCGCCGCAGTCCGGCATCGTCATCACAGCCGGCGGCGGCGTAATCCAGCCATTCGGCGTTGGGGTCATCGGTGCTGTTGCCCGACTGGCGCGCCTCGAACAAGCGCCGGCGCATCCGTGTTTCGATCGCGCCATCATAGAGTGCCGGGCGCAACGGCCGGTGCTGCAGGCCGTAATAGAGATTTTGCCGCAGGCTGGATGAGAAAAAATAGGGCATCTGACCGACAAAGGCCATGCGCCGTCCGACGACACTGTCGGGCAGCTGGCTCAGATCCTGGCCGTCGAGTGTGATCCGGCCCACCGTCGGCACAATCTGTCGCGCCAGCATCTGCGCCATCTCAGCCTTGCCGGCGCCGCCCACGATCGCGGTGTGGCCATCGAGCGGAATATCACAGGTGATGTCGTTGAGCACCAGGGGCCCGCCATCCTCGGCATATCCGACCTTGCGGAAACTGAGAACGCCGGTGAATTGCGGCACCACGGCGGGATCCCCGAGGATCTGCGCCGACGGCATCAGGCCGGGCGGCTGGAATTGCTCGACAACCTGCTCATATTTGATCCGGATATCCTCTTTTTGCTGGTAGTAATCGAGCAATTCCTTCCACGGCCCGGCGAGGTCCTTGTAGGCCGCCAACACCGCGACCAGGGCGCCAAAGCTCAGGCTGCCGCGGATCACCAGATAGCCACCGATCGAGTAGAAGAAGAACGGCGTCAGTTGATTGATGAAATTGTTGAGGAATTTGACAAAAAATTTCCGGCGATAGATTTCGAAGCGGATATCGTAGATATCGCCGAAGCGATGTGCGATGTCGGCGAGGTGCCAGGCCGTGCCATCATGGCCATGGATTTCCTGGATGCCGTTGACGGACTCGCTGATTCGATCGGCGATCCGCCGCATCTCCCGGACCCGCCTCTTGCCGAGGTTATTGACCTTTCGTTGCAGAAAAGGGATCAGCCAGCCCTGCACCGGATAGAGCGAAACGGCCGCAGCCCCGAGAACCGGATCCTGGGCAAAAATGAAACCGATATAAACCAGAAGCGTTCCGCCCTGAAAAATCGGCTGCGACAATGCGTCCCCGATAAATCCGCCCAAGGGTTCAATCTCTGCCGTGATCATCGGAATGATTTCGCCCGAGGATATGCGCGAGAATTGCGGAAGCGGAAAACGAAATATTCGAAGATAAAGATCGTAGCGGATACGGCGCAACATTCTCTCGCCGATCTGGCCTTTATAGAGATTGATGTAATATTTGAAACCGCCGTTTATGAAGACCAGTATAAGAAAAAGACCGGATAGCGCCGCGAGATATCCAAGTTGATCAAAATGAAAACTCAGCATCGTCTTCGGGAATGTGCCACCATGGATGGCTTCATTGACGATTTTTTTTGGCAGATCGAGAGAATAGTAAAGTGCAGGAAACGAGACCAAGGTGAGAAACACCAGCCAAATCTGCTGTCTCCCGCTGTAACGCAGAATGAACTTGTATATGTTCTTGTCCATCTGGTCCGGTTGCGGTGCTGGCGCCTGCACAACCGGTTCTCGACGGCTCTGCTCGGTAGAACCCTCCGACGAAAATAAACGATGCGTTACAATTCCCATGGTCACGCCTGAAATGTTCTGTTAAGCGAGAATCCAAGCCGAGCACTCGGCGCGGCGACAGGAGACAGGGATGAAACAGGGACGACGCCGCGTCTTGATCTACAGCCACGACAGCTTTGGCCTGGGCCATTTGCGCCGTTGCCGCGCGATCGCCCATGCCCTGGCGGAGCACGATCCTGACCTGTCGGTGCTGATCCTGTCCGGGTCCCCGATCATCGGCAGCTTCACCTTTCATCCCAACGTGGATTTCGTGCGTGTTCCCGGCGTGATCAAGCTGCGTGATGGCGGATATAGTTCGCTCAGCCTTCGAATCGATATCACGCAGACGCTGGCGATACGAGGTTCGATTATCCGCCATACCGCGGCAATTTTCGATCCCGACCTGTTCATCGTCGACAAGGAACCGCTGGGTTTGCGGGGCGAGGTCGAAGAAACGCTGAAGCTGCTGAAGGACCGCGGCACACCGCTGGTCCTCGGCCTGCGCGACGTCATGGATGAACCCGCGATCCTGGCCCCGGAATGGGAACGCAAGCACGTCGTGCCGGCCCTGGAAAAGCTCTATGACGAGATCTGGGTTTACGGTCTGTATGATTTCTGTGATCCGCTTGAGGGGATCGAGTTGTCGCCGGTGATCCGGCGCAAGATGATTTATACTGGGTATCTCGGGCGTCACGTTCCGGCCGGCGCCCCGCTCAACAACGACATTCCGTCCTACCCCTACATCCTGGTGACGCCTGGTGGTGGTGGCGATGGCGAAAACCTGGTCGATTGGGTGCTGCGCGCCTACGAGACGGATCCCGATCTGCCGCACCGCGCCCTGATTGTCCTCGGCCCTTTCATGGCCAAGGAGCGTCAAATGGAATTCCTGGCGCGCGCCGCGGCCCTGCCGGCGATCGAGGCCATCACCTTCGAGGCTCGCCTCGAGGCGCTGATGCAGTCAGCGTTGGGTGTCGTCGCAATGGGGGGATATAATACGTTTTGTGAAATTCTCTCTTTCAACAAGCGTGCTCTGCTGGTCCCGCGCACCGTACCGCGCCTTGAACAGTTCATCCGGGCCAGCCGGGCCCAGGAATTGGGACTGGTCCGCATGCTGGCCGATGACGGGGAACGCCGTGCCGGCGCCATGGTGGCCGCGTTGCGGGCGCTGCCGGAACAATCGTTACCCTTGAGCACGGCCATCCCCGGCCTGCTCGACGGGCTGCCCACTGTTAACCGATTGATGGACCGCGCACATTTCAGGTCGCGCCCGTCGCTGACTCCCGCTCCGGTTCGTGGCCTGCAGGCATGACCGCGACCCAAGGGAGCCGGGAATGCGGCAACCGGCGCGTCGCCGTCGTCGTCAAAGGTTGGCCCCGCCTGTCGGAAACCTTCATCGCTCAGGAAGTGTTGGCCCTGGAGCGCCGCGGTCTCGAACAGGTCATCATCTCGCTGCGTCACCCGACCGACCGGACGCACCATGCCCTGCTGGCCAATATCCAGGCTCCGGTGCTTTATCTGCCGGAATATCTGCATCAGGAACCCGGCCGGTTGCTGACGGCGCTGACCGCAGCCCGGCGATTGCCGGGCTGGGCACCGGCGGTCGCCGCGTGGCGTGCCGATCTGATCCGCGACCCGACCCGCAACCGGGTGCGACGCTTCGGCCAGGCCGCGGTGCTGGCCGCCGAACTGCCCGACCGGGTCGCCTGGATTCACGCCCATTTCCTGCACACCCCGGCCAGCGTCGCACGCTACGCCGCCCTGATGACCGGCCTGCCTTGGAGTTTTTCGGCGCACGCCAAGGACATCTGGACCAGCCGCCGCTGGGAACTGCAACGCAAACTGCACTCGGCCCGATGGGGGGTCACCTGCACCGCCGACGGGCATGCCTATCTCGCGTCCCTGACCGAACAACCCGAGCGGCTGGCCCTGGTCTATCACGGGCTGGATTTTTCACGGTTCCCCGGCCCGCCCCCGGAACGACCGCCCCGCGACGGCCGCGACCGGTACGATCCGGTGCGCCTGCTCTCCGTCGGTCGCGCGGTCGAGAAGAAGGGTTTCGACATCGCCCTGACCGCCCTGGCCCGACTGCCGGCCGCGCTGTCCTGGCGCTGGGTCCATATTGGCGGCGGGCCGCTGCTGCCGGCGCTCCGGGCCCGAGCCGAGCAACAAGGGCTTGCCGACCGGATCGAATGGTTGGGGGCACAGGCCCAGGATGTCGTGATCCGGTGCTACGCCGAGGCCGACCTGTTCATGCTGCCCAGCCGGCGGGCGCGCGATGGCGACCGTGACGGCCTGCCCAACGTCCTGATGGAAGCCCAGGCCATGGGTCTGGCCTGCCTTGCGACCCGGACCGCGGGCATTCCCGAATTGATCATTGACGGCCAAACCGGGATTCTGGTGCCCCCGGACGATGCCGATGCCCTGGCCGTCGCACTGGGCGATCTGATCGCGACGCCGGGGCGCCGCCGCAACCTCGCCGCCGCGGGTGTGCTGCGCGTCCGCCGTGATTTCGCGTGTGAGCCCGGGATCGATCATCTGGCACAGTGTTTCGATGATTTCATCGCCGGTGATGCGCCAGCACAGCCGGAGTCCGCGACCCGGCATCGGGCACCGGTGGCGCCGTGACCCGATGGGTCGCCTTCTATGCGCCGATGAAACCGCCCGATCACCTCGTGCCGTCGGGCGACCGCCGCATGGCGCGACTGCTGATGGCGGCCCTCGACCGTGCCGGATTGCCGCCCATTCTGGTCAACCGGTTCCGTAGCTGGGACGACGGCACCCGGCCCGAACGGCCGCGGCGGCTCGCCCGCATCGGCCAATGGCACGCCGATCGGATTGCAAGCCATCTTGCCGCCGACCCGCCGCGGCTCTGGTTCACCTACCATTTGTATCACAAGGCGCCGGATTGGCTGGGACCGCGCGTCAGCGCCCGGCTCAACATCCCCTATGTCGTCGCCGAGGCCTCGTGCGCGACCCGGCAGGCCCAGGGTCCCTGGGCGTCCGGTTACGCCGCGGCGCGGGCCGCGATCGTCCAGGCTGATCGGCTGTTCGTGCTCAATCGCGCCGACATCCCCGGCCTTCGTCCGCTGCTCAACGATCCGGATCGGCTGATCATGCTGCCGCCATTCCTCGATCTCGCGGCTGACGCTGACATCCCGATCCCGCGGGCAACCGGGCGCGGCGCGATGGCGGTGCGGTTCGGCCTGGATCCCGCGGTGCCCTGGTTGCTGACGGTCGCCATGATGCGCCCCGGTGACAAAGCGAGGTCCTACGCCGTCCTTGCCGCGGCGTTGGCGGTTCTGACCGACCGGCCCTGGCAATTGCTGGTGATCGGTGACGGTCGGGCGCGTCCCGCGGTCGAGGCGGGTTTTGCGGCAATCGCGGACCGGGTCCGTTACGCCGGCGTCCAGGACGCGGCCGGGACGCGCGACGGTTACCACAACGCCGACCTGTTCGTCTGGCCCGCCATCAACGAGGCCTATGGCATGGCCATCCTCGAAGCCCAGGCCGCCGGCCTGCCCGTCGTTGCCGGACGCGCCGGCGGTGTTGGCGATATCGTGACCGATGCGGTCACCGGACGGTTGGTGGCGATGGGCGACGCCGAGGCCCTGGCCGCCGCGGTGGCCCAACTGCTCGACGATCCAGCGCGCCGGGCCGCGTTGTCGGTCGCGGCACGGCACCAGACAAGGACCCATCATGGTCTCGACGCCGCGGCCGCGGTGCTGCGCGCGGCGCTCGCGGAGCTGGCGCGATGACCGCGCTGCTGGTGCTGCGCCACGGCCCGACCGACTGGAACCGAAGCCATCGCCTTCAGGGCCGATGCGATCAGCCTTTATCGGACGCCGGCCGCGCGATGGTCCGGACCTGGCGGGTTCCCGAAGAAAGCATCGGTTGGCACAGCGTTGCGAGCCCGTTGGCGCGCTGTGTCGAGACCGCCCGCCTGCTGGGATGGCAGCCCACCCTGGAACCGCGCCTGATCGAGATGGATTGGGGGCAGTGGGAGGGCCGAACCGCGGCGGCGCTGCGGGCGGAGCTTGGAGCGACCTTCGCGGCAGCGGAAGCGAGCGGGCTCGACCTGATGCCACCCGGGGGTGAATCGCCCCGTCAGGTCCAGGCGCGGCTGCGTCCCTGGCTGGCCGGGATCACACGGCCGACCATCGCCGTCACACACAAAGGCGTGCTGCGCGCGCTCCTGGCCCTGGCGACGGGCTGGGCCATGACCGGGCCGCCGCCGCTCAAACTGCGCGATTTTTGTGCCCATCGCTTCGACGTCGCGGCGGGCCAGGTAACGGTGTCCGCGCTCAATCTGGATTTGGGTGGCGAAACCGTTGTCGATGCGGTCTGACCTGATTGTCATTCGCACGGCATGATGTCAGGATCAGGTTCGGACGCCCGGAGTCGTCCGTGGCCCCGTTGTTGCATTGCACAGCGTTGACACGGCGAAGCCGCGGCATCAAGGGCGGCCGGCGGACATGTCGGCAAGGGGACTGACCGTGCGTATCCTGTTCCACGTGCAACATTTGCTGGGCGTCGGCCACCTCAAGCGCGCCGCGATGATTGCCCGCGCTGCCGCGGCCATGGGCCACGACATCACCGTCGCCTCCGGCGGTCCGCCCTTGCCCGGCGTCGATTTCGGCGCCGCCCGGATCATCCAGTTGCCGCCGGCCCGCACCGCGGACGCCTCGTTTCGCGTCCTGATCGATCCCACCGGCCACCCGGTCGACGATGCCTGGAAGATCCGGCGCACGGCGGCGCTGGAGGCCGCCTTCGCCGCGACCGCGCCGGAGCTGGTCCTGATCGAGAGCTTTCCGTTTGGCCGCCGCGCCTTGCGCTTCGAGCTCGAACCGTTGGTGACCTGGACGCGGCGCGCCGGCGCGCCCCTGGCCAGTTCGGTGCGCGATATCCTGGTCGCGAAAAGCCCGGACAAACGGGCATTGATGGTCGAGACGGCGCGCCGCTGGTTCGATGCCGTTCTGGTCCATGGCGATCCGGCGCTGGTGACCCTGGGCGCCAGCTTTCCCGAAGCCGACCAGATTGCCAACCTGATCCGCTATACCGGTTATGTCACGGCGCCGCCCCCCGCCGCCGTGCCGGATGGCGACGGCGCCGGCGAGGTCGTGGTCTCGGTCGGTGGTGGCGCCGTTGGCCTGCCCCTGCTGGAAGCGGCGATGGCGGCGCGACCGCTGTGTGGGCCCCTGGCAGCCGTGCCCTGGCGCCTGCTGTGCGGACCGGATCTCGGCGCAACGGCCGTCGCCACGCTGCGGGACCGGGCCGGCCCCGGGATCATCATCGAACCCGCCCGCCCCGATTTCGCCGCGCTGCTGGCGCGCTGCCGGGTGTCGGTCAGCCAAGCCGGCTATAATACCATGATGGATCTGCTGCACGCGCGCTGCCCGGCCGTGGTCGTGCCCTTCGCCGCCGGCGGCGAGACCGAGCAGACCCAGCGCGCCCATCTGTTCCAGCACCGCGGACTGCTGCAGGTCGTTGCCGAGGCAACGCTGACACCTGCGGCGCTGGCCGCGGCGATCGCCCGGGCCGTCGCCGCCCCGCGCCCCGCCCCGGGCGAAGTCCAACTCGACGGCGCCGCGGAGACGGTTCGCCTGCTGGCCACGCTGGCGGCGCCCCGATGACCATCCCGGCGATCGACGACGCAGGCCGGGCCTGGGACGCCCTGGATGTCGAACTCGAACGTCGCGTTGCCGCGGGTGCGGTTGCGACCCTGTGGTGGCGCGACGATGACGCGATCACCAGCAGCCCGGCGTTGACACGACTCCGCAGCCTGGGTCCGATTCCGATCGTCCTCGCGGTGATCCCCCAGCCGGCAACCCCGGATCTCGCGACCGCTCTTGCCTCCTGGCCGCTGGCCACCGTGGTGCAGCATGGTTTCGCCCACACCGATCATGCCCCGGTCGGGGCAAAGCGCGTCGAGTTGGGCGGCGGGCGTTCGATCGAGACCCTGCGCAGCGAGCTCACCCGGGGGCGTGATCGGCTGCTCGCCCTGTTTGGCGACCGGTTCCGCCCCGTGCTGGTGCCACCGTGGAACCGGATCGACCCGGGCCTGATCCCGGCCCTGCCGTCACTTGGTTTTCGTGGCCTGTCGACCTTTGGGCCGCGGCGGCTGGTCGGCGCTGACGACGCCGCGGTGTTGAGCGAGGTCAACAGTGATATTGACATCATGGATTGGCGCAAACGGTGCTTCGCCGGAGCGGTTCCGGTGCTGAATGCGTTGGTTGGTCGACTCGGCCAAAGCCGGCAACCGATCGGTGTGCTGACCCACCATCTCGTCCATGATGACGCCGCGTGGCGGTTCCTGGAGCGCCTGGTGGCGCGACTGCATCCTCATCCGGCGGTTCGCTGGTGTGATGCCGCGACACTGTTTGCACCGCCGGCAGGCGGGTTGGCACGATGACCACGGCACAGTATCGCTACGCCGCCCGGACATTGCTCGGTGACGCCCTGCGCAGCGCGTTCGGCGCCGGCGCTTGCGTTCTGCTGCTGTCGCAATCGCCGCCTCCCGTTGTTGCGGGCATTACCGGTGCCTTTCTGGTCCTGTTCGCATGGTTCGGGGTGCGGACCGCGATTCGCCGGCTGATGATTATCGAGATTGATGATCGCGCGATCCGGTGTTGCGCACCCTATCAAACGACGATCGCGTGGGATGACCTGACCGGGGTCAAACTACGCTATTATTCGACCAGACGGGATCGGCGGGCGGGCTGGATGGAACTTCTTCTGACGAGCAGCAGCGGCAAGCTGCGTCTTGAGTCGACCTTGACCGGCTTTGACCGGATCGCGCAGGCTGTTGCCGCCGCGGTTCGTCATCGGCAGATCGTGGCCGACGACGGGACGATCACGAATTTCCTGGCCCTGGGATGCGATCCCGGCCCGGACGGCCAACGACCATGAGTGACCTGCTGCAGGTCACCGACCTGGAAGTCGAGTTCCGCCAATCCGGCGAAGGCATCGTCTCGGCCGTGCGCGGCGTGTCGTTCCGGATCCGCCCCGGCGAGACGGTCGCCCTGGTTGGCGAATCCGGGTCCGGCAAATCGGTCGTGGCCCAGAGCATCATGGGCATCCTGCCCCGGAACGGCCGAATCGCGGGCGGCGAAATCCGGCTCAATGATCCAGTGACCGGGACCATCGTCATCAGCAAACTCGATCGCGACGACCGGCGGATGCGTGCGCTGCGCGGCAACCGGATGGCGATGGTGTTTCAGGAGCCGATGACCTCGCTGTCACCGGTCCACCGCATCGGTGACCAGATCGGCGAGGCGTACCGCTTGCGGCACCGCGCGAGCCGGACCGAGGTCCAGGAACGCACCGAGGAAACCCTGAGGCTGGTCGGCTTTCCCAACCCGAGACAGGCGCTGCGGTCCTATCCCTTCGAATTGTCCGGCGGGCTGCGACAGCGCGCGGTGATCGCGATGGGGCTGATCTGCCGCCCGTCGCTGCTGATCGCCGACGAACCGACAACGGCGCTCGACGTCACGATCCAGGCGCAGATCCTGAAGCTGCTGTTTGATCTGCAACAACAGTTCGGCATGGCGATCCTGATGATTACCCACGATCTGGGCGTCGTCGCCAACCTCGCCCGCGAAGTCCTGGTGATGTATCAGGGCCGGATCGTCGAGTCCGGTCCCCGCGATGATTTGTTTGCCAACCCCTGTCATCCGTATCTCAAGGCCCTGCTGCACGCGGTTCCCCGGTTTCGCGAAGACAATCGACAGCGGCTGGTCCCGATCCGTGAGATCGCCAGCGAAGGCGGGCAATTGCTGTCGCGCGCGATCACGCCCTGGCCCGCCGATGGCGACCGCGCCGGCCCCCTGCTGTCGGTCGCGGGCGTCAGCAAATCCTATCACGGCCAGCGCGGCGGCTGGTTCGCCGGTCCGGCCTCGGCCGGGATGCCCGCTGTCGACGATATCTCGTTCACGATCCGGCGCGGCGAGTGCCTGGGCCTGGTCGGGGAGTCCGGTTGCGGCAAGACCACCCTGGCCAAGATCCTGATGCGTGCGATCACCCCGGATCAGGGCCGCGTTCTGTTCAACAATCGGGGCCACCAGATCGACGTGCTGGGTCTGGATGGACACGCCTTGATGCAATGGCGGCAACGCCAGCAGATCATCTTTCAAGACCCGTTCGGCTCGCTTGATCCCCGAATGACGGTTTTCGACATCATTGTTGAACCTCTGGTGATCCACCGCGTCGGCAGCGCCGAAGAGCGCCAGGCCCTGGTCGAGGATCTGATGGCGCTGGTTGGCCTGGAGCGGCAGCATGTCCACCGCCACCCGCACAGCTTTTCCGGCGGACAACGTCAACGGATCGGCATCGCCCGCGCCCTGGCGCTGCGCCCCGACCTGGTCCTGTGCGACGAGCCGGTGTCCGCGCTCGATGTCTCGATCCAGGCTCAGATCCTCAACCTGCTGAAGGACCTGCAGTCGCGCTTGGGTCTGACCTATCTGTTCATCTCGCATAATCTTGCGGTCGTCGATTACCTGGCCGACCGGGTGATGGTGATGTGCCAGGGCCGGATCGTCGAGATCGCCCCCCGCAAGAGTCTGTTTTGCAATCCGGTGCATCCTTATACGCAGACGCTGCTCCTGGCCGTGCCGAACCCCGACCCCCGGTTTCCGCTCGATTTCACCCAACTCGGCCCGTGCCGGACATCGGACCCCGGCGCCTGGCCCGCGCCATTCACGATCCCACCCGCGGCCGATCCGGCGTCCCGTCCCCGATTGATCGATTTGGGGAATGACCATTGGGTCCGCGCGACGAAGGAACTGACATCATGCGCCAGGGCCTGATCGGGTGGTACGGGGCCATTGCCGTGATCCTGCTGGGTTGGGCCAGTCCCGTCCGGGCACAGGACGGCACACAGCAACCGGTCCTCATTGAAACGCCGATGTTTGCCGCCGACGTCGCCGCCGGGCGGCTGCCGCCGATTGCCGAGCGCCTGCCGCGCCATCCGCTGGTGTCGACCCTGTCGGAGCCCTGGCAAACCATCGGCGTCCCGGGCGGCTCGATCACGTCGCTGATGGCCCGGGCCAAGGACAACCGGCTGATGACCGTCTATGGCTATGCGCGTCTGATCGGCTACACCTCGGACTTTCGCCTGGTTCCCGATATTCTCGAATCGTTTGATGTCGATGACGACCGCGTCTTCACCTTTCACCTGCGACCCGGTCATCGCTGGTCTGATGGTTACCCGTTCACCAGCGACGATTTCCGCTATTGGTGGCAGGATGTTGCCAACAATCCGGACCTGTCGCCGCTGGGGCTGCCGGTCGAGCTTCTCGTCGACGGCGAAGCCCCCAAGGTCGAGTTTCCCGATGCCGAGACGGTTCGCTATCGCTGGTCACACCGCAATCCCGGCTTCCTGCCACAGCTGGCGGCGGCGCGTCCTCTGACCCTGTTTCTGCCGGCCCATTACCTCAAGCAATTCGATGCCCGCTACACCGCCCCCGATGTGTTGGCCGCCCACGTCGCCGCCTTCCACCAGCGCAACTGGGTATCGCTGCACATGCGCCAGGACAGCGACTATGACTTCGACAACCCGGATTCGCCGACGCTGCAGCCCTGGCGCGTCACCAACGCCGCGCCCGCCGACCGGTTCGTCTTTGTCCGCAATCCCTACTATCATCGGATCGATCCGGCCGGCCATCAGCTGCCCTATCTCGACCGGGTCGTGCTGGCGATCGCCGATTCAAACATCATCCCGGCCAAAACCGGGGGCGGCGAGAGCGACCTTCAGGCCCGCTATATCCGGTTTTCCGACTACACCTTCCTGAGCCAGGCGGCGGAGCGGAACAACTATCATGTCGAATTGTGGAAAACCGGGGTCGGCTCCCAGCTCGCGCTGTTCCCCAATCTGACGACCAGCGATCCAAAATGGCGCCCCTTGATGCGCGACGTCCGGTTCCGCCGCGCCTTGTCCCTGGCGATTGACCGCGAGGAACTCAACGAGGTGATCTATTTTGGTCTCGGCCTGCCGGGCAACAACACCGTCCTGCCGTCCTCACCACTCTATTCACCGGAACTCCGCAACGCCTGGGCCAATTACGACCCGGTCCAGGCGTCGCACCTGCTGGACGAGGTCGGCCTGGTCCGGCGCAATTCCGAGGGCATCCGCCTGCTCCCCGACGGCAGCCCCGCCGAAATCGTCGTCGCCTCCGCCGGCGAAAGCAGCGAGGAATCCGATGTCCTTGAGCTCATTGCCGATACCTGGCGCAAAGTCGGCATCAAGCTGTTCGTCAAGCAATCGCAACTGGACGTATTCCGGACCCGGCTCTATGCCGGGGATACCGTGATGTCGATCTCCCGCGGCCTCGACAATGCCGTCGCAACCCCGGAAATGAGCCCGGATGAGCTGGCCCCGGTCGATCAGGCCAACTATCAATGGCCACGCTGGGGCCAGTATTTCCAGACCGGCGGCCAGGCGGGTGAAGCCGTCGACCTGCCCACGGCCTGGCAATTGCTGGAAACGCTGCACCGCTGGCGCGTCGCCGACAACGATGCCGAACGTCGCCATGCCTGGGAGACGATGCTGAGGGTCTATGCCGATCAGCAATTCAGTATCGGGCTGGTCGCCGACAGCCGACAGCCCGTCGTGATTCGCAATAACCTCCATAATCTGCCCACGAACGGCCTGTTCAGCTGGAATCCCGGCTCGCAATTCGGGATTTACCGCCTCGAAAATGTCTGGCAGGAGCGATGACATGATCAGCTATCTGGTCCGACGCATTCTGATCATGATCCCGACTCTGTTGGTCATCAGCGTCATTATCTTCACGATCATTCAGCTGCCGCCGGGCGATTATCTGTCAACAATGGTTGCAGAGCTGCAAGCCCGTGGTGAGAGCATCGATCAAGGGCGCCTGCATTTCCTGCGCGAGACCTATGGCCTCGACCAGTCGCCGGTCGAACGCTACGGCCACTGGATCGCCGGTCTGGCCCACGGTGACTTCGGCTGGTCGTTCGAATATGGCATGCCGGTTCGCGATGTCGTCGGCGATCGCTTGCTGCTGACCGTCATCGTCAGCGGTGCCACCGTGTTGTTCATCTGGCTGGTCAGCTTTCCGATCGCGATCTATTCGGCCACCCACCCCTATAGCTGGGGCGATTACACCTTGACCCTGATCGGATTCCTGGGCCTGGCGACACCCAGCTTCCTGTTCGCCCTGGTCCTGCTCTATCTCGCCAATGTCCTGTTCGGATTGCCGATCGGCGGCCTGATGGCGCCGGCCTACCAGGATGCCCCGTGGAGCTGGGGCAAGGTGCTCTCGATCCTGAGCCATCTGTGGCTGCCGGTGATCGTGATCGGATCGTCGGGGACCGCCGGCATGATCCGCCGGCTGCGTGCCAACCTGATGGACGAACTCAACAAGCAATATGTCGTGACCGCCCGCGCCAAGGGGCTGTCGCCGACCCGCCTGCTGATCAAATATCCCTTGCGGCTGGCGCTCAATCCCTTCATCGCCGATATTGGCGCGATCCTGCCGCAGATCATATCCGGCGCCGCCGTGGTCTCGATCGTGCTCTCCCTGCCAACCGAGGGCCCGATGCTGCTTGACGCCCTGCGCAGCCAGGACATGTATCTCGCCGGATCCTTCCTGATGTTCATGGCCGTACTGACCGTCGTGGGCGTTTTCCTGTCCGATATCGCCCTGGCCCTGCTCGACCCGCGGATCAGACTCGGTGGCGGCGTGCGGCGATGATCCCCTCCCCGGAAACCCTGCCGCACACGGTCTCGACCGAACCGTTCGACCCTGACCTGAAACCGGTGATGACCGCCGCGCAGGAGCGATGGTACCGCGCCTCGCCCGGTCGGATTTTCTGGTGGCGACTGTGCCGGCACCGGCTGGCCGTGATCTCGGCCGGCGTGCTGGCCCTGTTCTATGTCAGCATCCTGATTTCCGAGTTTCTCGCCCCCTATGGCAGCGACAGCCGCAATGTCCATGCCCTCTATGCGCCACCACAGGCGGTTCACCTGTGGCACGAGGGCCAATGGGTCGGGCCCTTCGTTTATGGCTACGAATACCATCTCAACATGGGCACATTGCGGCGCGTCTATCACCCCGATACGACGCTGATCGAACCGATCCGCTTCCTGTGCCATGGCGACAGCTATCGCTTCTGGGGATTGGTCGACAGCGACTGGCATCTGGTCTGCCCGGCACCCGACGGCACCCTGTTTTTGCTGGGCACCGACCGGCTGGGGCGTGACATGCTGAGCCGCATCATCTACGGCACACGGATTTCCCTCACCGTCGGTCTGATCGGCATCACCATCAGCTTCGTGCTGGGCATTACCATCGGGGGCGCCGCCGGTTATTATGGCGGCTGGGTTGACAGCCTCAGCCAACGGCTGATCGAGATCCTGCGCTGTTTTCCCGAGATCCCGTTGTGGATGGCGCTATCGGCGGCCTTGCCGGTGCGTTGGTCGCCGATCCTGATTTATTTTGGCATCACCCTGATTCTGGGGCTGCTGGATTGGACCGGTCTCGCCCGGGCGGTGCGCTCGAAACTGCTGGCGTTGCGCGAAGAGGATTTTTGCCTGGCCGCGCAGTTGATGGGCGCGTCACCACGGCGGATTGTCGTCCGTCACCTGCTGCCCAACTTCGCCAGCCATCTGATCGCATCGGCCACGCTTTCGGTGCCTCACATGATCCTGGGTGAGACCGCGCTGTCATTCCTCGGCCTGGGATTGCGGCCGCCGATCACCAGTTGGGGCGTATTGCTGAACCAGGCGCAGAATATCAATGTCGTGGCGCTCTATCCCTGGCTGCTGCTGCCCGTCATCCCGGTGATTCTGACCGTTCTGGCCTTCAATTTCCTGGGCGATGGCTTGCGCGACGCCGCGGATCCCAATCGCTAATCGCACCCCGCGGCGGCCAGGGCCGGCGCCTGCTTCTCGAGCCACAGGCTGGCCTCGAACGCCCCCGGGCGTAGCGGCAGCCGGTCGATCACGGTGCGCTTGACCAGGTGATCCAGCCGCGTTGCGACATAGTGGCTGGCAAACAAGGGCTTCCAACCGCCACCGCCCAGGATCGCGGCGACCAGCGGCTGCTCGTTATAGCCGCGCCACGCCCAGACCGGCGGATAAGGATCGGGAAGCATCATGTCGTGAATGTGGACCAGAATTCCGGCCGGCAGGCGTGGCAGGATTTCACCGAACAGCAGGTCGACATCGCTGCCCGGCATCAAGATGTGGCTGGAATCAATGAACACGATGTCGCCCGGCATCAGATCGGCGAACGGCGCCCAGCCCGCCGCCTGGACGGTCTGGGCCAGGGCCGTGATCGGCAGCGCGGAAATGATGGCGCGGGGGGCGGGATCGATCGCCACCAACCGGCACGCGATCCCGCCATCCCGGATCGCCCGGCTGAGAAACCGGGTGGAATGGCCGGATCCGATCTCGACGATGCGCTGCGGCCGGCGGGTCCGGACCATGGCATAGGCCGCTGCCGCGTCGAGGCGGGGAAACCAGTCCTGGTCCCAGCGCGGCTCCGGTGCCGGCCCTTTCAGCGCCAGAAGCTCGGAGGTAAAACCATCGATCGCGGCCAACACCGCGGCAAACCCGTCCTGGTGCGTCCGAAACAGCGCGGCCACCGCCGGATGGCCTGGCACGGGCCGGGCGATCGCACCGGCATGACGATAGGGAATGAAATAGCCGCGCGCGCCAACCCCGAACAGGGTCGTGAGCCCGAAAGCCAGCCGGCGGAGACGGGGACGGAGCATGATTCGCCTCTAAGCCGTAAGGACCATGCCTTCGCGCGCGACAAGAGTGCCCGGGCGGACGAAATCCGCAGCCGCCGCGACCGCGTCGAGGAAGGCATCGTCATGCTCCGGTGCATGATGGAAAATGACGACACGACCGACACCGGCCGCGTCGGCAACACGGCACGCCTCCTGCCAAGTCGAATGACCCCAACCGACATGGCGCTGATATTCCTCGTCGGTATAGGTGCTGTCGTAGATCATGATATCGGCCCCGCGCGCCAGCTCGACCACCGCCGGATCGCGCCGCCCCGGGAGGTGCTCGGTATCGGTGATCAGGCAAATGCTGTGGCCACCAAACTCAACGCGATAGCCACAGGCGCCGTCGGGGTGATTGAGACGCCCGGTCCGGATCGTGATATCCGGCGCCACCTGCCACGAAGTTCCGCAATGGAAATCGCGAAACTCGACCGTCGCCCGGAACACCGTGGGTGGAACCGGAAACAGGGGCGCCTTCATCATGTCGCGCAGCACCGCCTCCAGCCCATGGTGGGTCGGCAGATGCCCGGACCAGAGTCGGATTCGATGGCGCGGATCAAAGATCGGTGCAAAAAAGGGCAGACCCGTAATGTGATCAAAATGGGTATGGGTCAGGAACAGATCCATGTCGAGCGCGTCGCAGCTCTTCAAGGACAGCCCCAACAGCCGGATGCCGGTGCCGGCGTCGAAAATCAGGAGCCGACCCGCCGCGCGCATCTCGATGCACGGGGTATTGCCGCCATAGCGCACGGTATCGGGCCCCGGCGCCGCTATGCTGCCGCGAACGCCCCAGAAACGCGCTGTCAAGCCGCCGGTACTGTTCACCGGTTTTACCCGTCTAGCCAATCCCCTTGATCGGCAACACTGTCGCGCGCACCCGGGCGCAAGTCGAGAGAATTCACCGCGCGTTGCGAGGAACCGGCCACGGCACGGCACGAACGCCGCGCCCGCCACCCATCGCGACGATCGACGTTACGGAACCAGACGATATCCGCCGACCTCGGTCACCAGGATCTCGGCATTCGCCGGATTATTCTCGATTTTCTGCCGCAGACGATAGATATGCGTTTCAAGCGTATGCGTCGTCACCCCGGCATTATAACCCCAGACCTCACCCAGCAAGGTGTCGCGGCCCACCGTTTTCTTGCCGGCCCGATAGAGATACTTCAGAATCGCCGTTTCTTTTTCGGTCAGATGGATCTTGGAATTGGCGCCCTGGTCCAGCAGCAGTTTGGCCGCGGGACGGAAACTGAACCGGCCGATGGGGAATGCCGCGTCATCGCTTTGCTCGAACTGGCGCAATTGCGCCCGCAGCCGCGCCACCAGAACCGCCAGTCGAAACGGCTTGGCGATATAATCGTTGGCGCCGGACTCAAGCCCCTGGACGGTATCGGCATCGCTGGCGGCGGCCGTCAGCATGATGATCGGGCAGCGGATCCCGGCGCTGCGCAGCGACTGGCACAGCACACGGCCATCCTGATCGGGCAACCCGACATCCAACAGGATCGCGTCGAAATAGTCGTCGCGCGTGGCCAGCAGCGCGCCGGCCGCATCGCCCGCCTCCACGACATGAAATTCCTGCAACAGGCGCAGCTGTTCAACGAGGGACTGGCGCAAAGCCTCGTCGTCATCAACCAAAAGAATCCGCTTCTCGAAGGGCATGGTTCTCCGTCCCGGCTGCGTCACCGCGCGCGCGACACCGTGCCAGGATGGGGTCAAGGCCGCAATAATTTCAAGCGATTGCCGCGATCCGCCAAACCGCGGCGGCACACCAGGCCCCGCCGACACGTCGCCGCACACTCTTTTCGTTTCAAGAGGCGACGGCGCGAAAAGACGGGTATAATACAGCATCATGTCAAGCCATCCCGCCCATCATCTTGATCATACCCTTGACGGCAAGGCGTTGCGCGCCGTCAACCGGGCCTTTGGGGAGCTGCGGCGCGGCGACCCGGTAATCGTCGAAACGCCCGATCACGCCGTGACGCTGGCGCAACCGGCGGAGGGCGTGACGGCCGAGAGTCTGGCCCGCCTGGAATTCCTGGCCGAGACCCCGCCGGTTCTGGTGCTGTCGCGGCGCCGCGCGGCGGTGATCGGTTTTGCCGGGACCGGAGACGGCGTGATCGGCCTGCGCGGACCTTTGACGATCGAGCGGATTCGCGACCTGGTCGACCCGACCCGCGGCGCCCCCCTGGTGCCCGCGGATCGCGAACTCCTGAGAATCGAGCCGGCGACCGAGCCGGAGGCCGCCGCCGTTCAGCTGGCCAAGCTGGCCCAGCTGTTGCCCGCGATGCTGGTGGCCCCCCTGCCCGACCCGCTGGGCAATCAGGGACCGGCATTGGCGGCGTTCGCGCAATGCCATGACCTGCTGCGGGTCAAGGCCGGCGACATCGCGCACTATCACAGCCTGTCGGCCCGCAGCCTGCTGCGCGTCGTCGAGGCGGTGGTCCCGCTCGATCGCGCCGAAACCACCCGGCTCATCGCCTTTCGACCCAGCGACGGCGGGCTGGAACATTTGGCGATCATCATCGGCGATCCGGCCCCGGGCCAGATCGTGCTGACCCGCCTGCATTCCGAGTGCTTCACCGGGGATCTGCTGGGGTCGTTGCGCTGCGATTGCGGGGCACAATTGCGCGGTGCCATCGACGAAATCATCGAACATGGCCAGGGGATCCTGCTCTACCTGGCCCAGGAAGGCCGCGGCATCGGTCTGATCAACAAGCTGCGCGCCTATCGGCTGCAGGATGACGGGGCCGATACCATTGACGCCAATGTCATGCTCGGCTTTGACGCCGACGAGCGGCTTTATCTACCGGCCGCGGAAATGCTGCGCCTGCTGGGCTTTCAGAAGGTCCGGCTCCTGACCAACAATCCCGACAAGCTGCGCCAACTGGCCCGGTGCGGCATCGACGTCGTTGAGCGGGTTCCGCATATTTTCCCCAGCAATGGCCATAACGAGGCCTATCTGCGCACCAAGGCGGAACGCGCCGGTCATCTGTTCTGACCCCGGCGCGCAACAAGGATCGCCGGCTTTCGCGTCCGGCGCCGTCCGAGTCTGGCACCACCGTTCTTGGCATGATCAATGCATCTGTCTATCCACAACGCCGGATCATCCGCCGTTGCCGGAGACCGAGGCCATGTCGCTCGAAACCAGCAGTGCCCAGGACACGCCGTCCGCCGTGATCATCAATCCCCTGGTCGCGGCCCGGGCTGCTGAACGTCCCGACAGTGGCACCGCGGAATTCAGCTTCCACGACATCATCGATACCCTCAATCCCCTGCAGCACCTCCCGCTGGTCGGGACCGTCTATCGCGCCATCACCGGCGACACCGAGTCGCCGATGGCCCGGGTTCTGGGCGGGATCCTCTATGGCGGCCCGACGGGATTCCTGTCGGCCACCTTTGACGCGATCGTCGAACAGACCGATGGCAAGGACCCGGAAAGCCAGGTGGTGGCCTGGGTCACCGGCGATGACAGCCCGTCAAAGGCCGCGCCACCGACCATGACCGCCAGCACCCCCCCGTCGCAAGCCGCCAGCGCGACATCGGCGGGCGCAGGTGCCGCAGCGGGCGCAACCGCCGCACCATGGTCGGCAATCGTGTCAACGGCACCGCGACCCGCGGCAGCCAGAGCCGCGGCAACCAGGCCCTCGGCAGCGTCGGCGGCATCCCCGGCGGCAGCCCCGAGCCCAGGGGTGTCACCCTTGCGATCCACCGGCGCCACCGCGCAACTCCTGGACTCGTCCGCCGATGCCTCGGCGTCGATTGCCCAGCTCAACGCCGCGCACCCTGGCGCCGCCAACGCCAGCCCGGTCAAAACGGCCGCGTCCGGCACAAGTTTGCCCACGGGGAACGGCAAGTATTTCCCAGCACCGCCGCGCAATACCGACCCGAGCTTCGGCAGCAAACCGCCGACGCAAATCGACGGCCCGCTGGGCAGCCGCGCCTCGATGCTGGCACGACTGAGCGCCGCCGCGCAGATCCAGGTGCCCGCCAAGAGTCAAACCGCCACCCCCGGCACCGCCACAGCCAAGCCGTCGGTGGCCGCGACGCCCGCGCCCGCGCCCGCGCCCGCGGCAACTGCCCCGACTCAAGCCGCGGCGCCATCGTCAGCCGCCGCGCCACAGCCGCAGACCGGCGGCGCAACGCCGCCGCTAACCGCCCAAGCCACCCAAGCCACCGCCGCGGCCGGCCATCCCGGGACCGCCCCGGTCGCCGGCACAAGACATGCGCGCCCGGCGCCATGGTCAACCCGCACGACGCCACTTGCCACCGCAAGTTCGGCGACCCTCGGAACCCGGACGCCAACCACGCCAGCAGCAGCAGCCATCTCGGCGGCCACCCCGGCGAGTGGTGCGACCGGGCCCGGCGATTGGCCGGCCGGAAGCCCGACTCCCCTGCCCAAGCAATATGTTGCCGATGCCATGATGGCGGCGCTGCAGAAATATCAAGCGATGCAGCGCAACGGCGGCGCGCAACAGAGCGGCGCGATTGACAGCCATCTTTGACCGCCGCACCCATCGGCCGCGGGGATCGAGTCGAACCATTCCGGACAGGACGCGAATCGGAGGATCCCGATGAGCGGCATTCGCGTCGATCACCAGGGCTGGCTGCACGGACCCCACGGCGTGACCCGCTGTGCCTCGGGGCGCAACGGGATTCGCCCCGACAAGGTCGAAGGCGACGGCGCGACCCCATCCGGCTGCTTTCCCCTGCGGCGTGTGCTTTACCGGCCCGACCGCGTCGCCGCACCCCGCACCGCTTTGCCGGTCGCCGCCTTGACCCCGGACGATGGCTGGTGCGACGATCCCGCGGATGCCAACTATAACCGTCGGGTCCCGCTGCCCTACGCGGCATCGCATGAACGGCTGTGGCGCGCGGACTCGCTTTACGATGTCATCCTGGTCATCGGTCACAATGACGCTCCGGTCGTGGCCGGCCGCGGCAGCGCGATCTTCCTCCATATCGCCCGGGGCGACTACGAACCCACAGCCGGTTGCATTGCGCTCACGCGTGCCGACCTGCTGGCCCTGCTGGAATTCTGCGGCCCCGGGATGGAAATCTGTATCAGCGCGACCTGATATCGCCCGCAAGGGATTGAGGGATGCCGCGCCCTCAATCCGGCGTCGCCGGTCTGGCCCCGAAAATCGCGGTGCCCACCCGGACATGCGTCGCCCCGAAGCGAACCGCCGTTTCGAAGTCGCCGCTCATCCCCATGCTCAGCTGCGCCAGGCCGTGCCGCCGGGCGAGGTCCGCCAGCAAGGCGAAATGCAGGGCCGGCTCCTCGTCAACCGGCGGGATGCACATCAGACCGGCGATCGACAGCCGCCACTGATCCCGGCAGGCCGCGAGAAAATCCGGGACGTCGACCGGTGACAGCCCGGCCTTCTGCGGCTCATCACCGGTATTGACCTGGACCAGCAGCCGCGGCCGGTGACCCGACCGCGCCTGTTCGTCGGCGATCGCCTCGGCCAGACGCGGTCGGTCCAGGGTTTCGATGACGTCGAACAAGGCCAGCGCCTCCCTGACCTTGTTGGTCTGCAACGGGCCGATCAGGTGCAACACCAGATCCGGAAATTCGCTGCGCAAAGCGGGCCATTTCGCTTTGGCTTCCTGCACCCGGTTTTCACCGAACACACGCTGACCCGCCTGCAGCGCCAGACGCGCCGTCTCGAGCGGATGGGTCTTGCTGACGGCAACCAGGGTCACGGTGGCCGGGTCGCGATCGACCGCGGCGGCCGACACCGCGATCCGCGCCCGGATCTCTTTCAAGGCGGCAGCAATCGGCGACACAGACTCGGACATTTCAGAACCTCGACGCAGCAATATAGCGAATGTCGACTGGTCGTGACGGCACGACAGTGCGCATTTCCGATAGACCGATTGCGCGGCATGATCAAAAGAAAACGGCGGCACCTTTCGGTGCCGCCGTCGAAACTTCCCGACACCGGCACAGGGCCGGTGTCACGAAATTCTGCTTAGAACGAGACGCCGGTCGTCAGTATGACGACGCTGCCACGATCGTTCGGGCTGTCGGTCGCCGTCGCAACCTGGGCCGCATCGGTGTAGTGGATCTTGAAGTAATCGTATTCGATGCCGGCGGTGAAGCCGGGCGCGATGGTGTAGGTCGCACCAGCCGAATACAGTTTGGTATTACGATGTCCGCCGACCGAATAGCTCCCGCCCTGCTCGACCGCACCACCGCCCTGACCATAGGCATAGTTGATGCCAACCAGGATCGGGCCGGTCGTGTACTGCAGACCCACGTCATAGGTCAACTGGCTGTCGAGGCCGCTGTTGGTCGCCCCCGGATTGCGGGCATAACCGCTCTTGCCGGCATAGACAAAGTCACCGCCAAGATCCAACCCGGCATAGCTGATCTTGCCGCCGGCCTGGTAGGCCGACAACGGCCGCAACGACGAACCCGTGGGCACGCCACCAACGCCCGTGCCATAGATGTTGCCGCCTTCGTATTCGCCGTTCAGGTTGATCGTGACCGGACCCGCAGCACCGACATAGCCGAAGCCGATTTCGTAAATGTCCTGGACGTTGCTGGCGGTGCTGTTGCGCTTGCTCAGGTTGAGATCGGTGCCGTTGCTGCCGCCGCTGCCCGCGACATGGGCGAAGTCTTCACCACCATGACCCTTGGGCATGTAGCTGAGGCCGACCTGAACACCAGCAATCCGCGGCGTATAGTAGTTGATACGCGACGAGGTATCACCCGACATCGGGGTCCGGACGTCCAGGAAGGTCGAGCTGGGGATCCAGTTGTCGACCCAGCCGTCGGTCGCGGCGCCCGTGCCCCAATCGAGGACACCGGTGCGCTGCGTGTCGCCCGGGCCGGTCAGATCGCCCAACTGAACGAGACCGAAGGCACCCTGCGCGAACGAATAGGCACGATCATAATCGACGACCGACCCACCGCTGCTGTTGGAAACCGTGCGCAGACGCAGATGGACACCGTATTCGAGACCATTGTCGGCCTTGTTCGAGGCATCGACGGTCAAACGAAACCGGTTGTTGAACTCGGTGGTGCGCTTGCCCTTATCGTTCGACTGACCGATATAGCCGGCAAAAAAATCATAATTGCCGCCGAGCTTCACGACGAACTGGGCCGACGCCGGGCTCGCTGCCAGAACCGCCAACGCCAAAACCGAGCAACCTGCTAACAGATGATTCTTTTTCATGAGAACCTCCATCCTCTAATTTAAAATCGCCTATGCGGCCAGGACCCGCCTCGGCATCAGTGATAATGCGATCGGGAGCGAAGCTGAACTGTAAAAAACCGACCGAGGAAGCTTGATGAAACAGGGTGACGGAAATGCCACAAAAGATTGACGGTTCCCGTATTGCGGCAAAGCCGCGGCCCCCCGGGAAGCCGGCATGACGCAGCGCAACCATCAGCACGTTCGGTACGCGGCCCTGTGGCCGCAAAGCGGTTAACCGGCAAACCGATGACACTTCGCGATCCCGCAAGAAAAAAGGGGGGAATACCCAGCGGCATTCCCCCCTTCTGCAAGATGCAGCCCTGAACGCAACCAGATTTGATTAGAAGCTCAGGTTGGTACGGAGCAGGAACACGCTGCCTTCGTCCTTGGTGATCACGCTGGAAGACGAGACACCCTCGCTGCGGGCGGTGAAGTAGTCATACTCGAAGACCTGGGACAGGCCGGGCGCGATGATGTAGTTGGCCGCAACCTGCCAATCGTTCAGACGGCGGGAGCCGGGAACCGTCGCGGTGCCGGAATCGCGGGCCTGAAGGAAACCGCCGCCGAAGACGATCGTGTTGGCCTGGTTGAGCGGGCCGGTCGCGTACTGGGCGTTGATGTTCCACACCGTGTGGTCGTCGGCCTTGAAGTAGCCGGCGCTCGTCTGTTTGGCGGTGCAGGAGTTGCTGGTGCACTTGCCGTCGTTGACGTAGCCGCCACCGATCGCGAAGCCCTGATAATCGACCCGGATCGCCGCGTTGTACTGCTGAACGCTATAATAGCCGTTCGCCGGCGAGGACGACGTCAGCTTGGGGTTCGAGCCGCCGATATAGCTGCCGTTGACGCGGAAGCGGATGTCGCCGAACTTGTTGTCGTACAGGGCGCCAATTTCGTAGACGTCCTGGATGCCGGTCGTGGCGACCAGGTTGACGTCGGTACCCGAGCTGTCGACGCGCGGCGCATAAGACGCCGATGCGGAGAAACCGTTGAACACCGGCGTGCTATAGACGAACCGGGTGGCGTTACCCTGCCGCGACAACGTGTTGTAGACGTTGGTGCCGGGCAGCTTGTTGCTGACGTCGGTATTGGTATTGGCGTTGTTGCTGGAGACGAAATCCTGCCAGCCGCCGTTGCCGGCGCAGTCCCAGCCACCGCTGGTCTGGCACTGATCGTACTCCCACATCGTATTGAAGGTGCCATCGGAATAACCCGGAATGGTACCGACGTCGATACGGCCGAATTGCGGCAGCGAGGCATAGGCCAGGGCGCGATCATAATCGACCGTCGCGCCGCCGGCGGCGCTGCTGTTGGTCAGCGCGCGCAGGCGCAACCGAACACCATATTGCAGGCCGTTATCGGCCTTGGCGTCGGCACGGATGTCGACGCGGAAACGGTTGGCAAATTCGGAATCCCGGAGGCCCGTGTCTTGCTGGCGATCGATATAGCCAGCCGTGAATTCCATATCACCGCGCATGCTGACAACGAACTGGGCGCTGGCAGGAGCCGCCATTGCCATCAACGCGGCTGCGGCACTACCCGCGAGCAGAATGCGTTTCATAAAAACCTCCGAATTGGCGACGAAGTCGACATTTTAGTTAAACCTAGCCCTGTGCTAATCGCGTGGACCGGGCCATGGCAAGGCAAAACCGTGATTCTGCCGCCTTTGCAGATCGGTGTGATGGAGTAGCCACAACATTGTTTATGTCACTCGAATGTCATGACAATGCAAAGTTAACCGTAACGACCTCTAACGACGGGGGTGACATTGAATGCCACTGGACGATGTTTTTGAACCACCACCCCATCGCCATTCGATACCGGACAACAGCACCTGAGAACACCGACCCCGGGCCTGACGGATTGCGGCAGGGTTGATACAACAAGAAGGGGCCCGACGCCAACCGATCTTGATCTTGCGGCGGCGGATCGGCGGCGAAGAGCTGATCGGCGATCTGTAGCGCTTGCGCCCGCGGCCCGGTTCTGGTCTAAGAGGGGGCCGTCGCGGACAGGGGCACTTGTCGCGCCAATCGGTGCGCCGGACCGCCGCCAGGGGGTGGAACCCGGTCGACAGCCGCACCCTGGAGTATCGGATGCTGGATGTGAATAGCCGAACCATGGGTCGCTCTAAAGTCGCCCTTCTGTTGATCCTGACCGCACTCGGTGGGTGCTCGTCATGGGGCTCAGCCTCCGACGCGGAGAAGAGCCAGACCAACAAGGATGACTACAAATTTGGCTCGCTCACGGGTGACGAAGGGATCACGCTGTTTGCTCCCAAAAAACGCCAGGACGCGGAGCAGAATGGCGGGATCGGCGTTAACAGTTTTCTGTGGCGCGCGACCCTCGATACCATCGCGTTCATGCCGGTGGCCTCGGCCGATCCGTTTGGTGGCGTGATCTTGACCGACTGGTACAGCGCACCGGAAACACCGAACGCGCGTTTCAAGGTCAATATCTACATCCTCGATCGTCAGCTGCGCGCCGATGGCCTGCGGGTTTCCGTGTTCCGTCAGGAAAAGGATAACTCCGGCTGGCATGACGTCACGGTCAGCCCGGATACCGCCGCCAAGCTGGAAGATTCGATCCTGACCCGGGCGCGCCAGCTTCGGGTCAGTCAAACCGCAACCCCGGGGTCATAAGCCCGGCATTCCGGTCGACCACAAAGGTTCGGCCGGCTCAAGCCCGATCTCGACAAGACCCCCGCAGCGCCGGCCCGCCGGCCGCGCTGCGGGCCGTCTTGTTTCCATCACCCGGCGGCGTCCGTCGCCAAACGGCGCGCCGCTTCTTTCGGAGGGCGCCATGTCGCGCTACAGCTTCAAGGAAACCGAAGCCAAATGGCAGGCGGTCTGGGAGCAGCGTCGCTGCTTCGCCGCCACCGAAGACACCAGCCGGCAGAAATATTACGTGCTGGAGATGTTCCCCTACCCGTCGGGGCGCATCCATATGGGTCACGTCCGCAATTATACCCTGGGCGATGTCGTCGCCCGTTATAAGCGGGCCGCGGGCTTCAACGTGCTCCACCCGATGGGGTGGGATGCCTTTGGCCTGCCGGCGGAAAATGCCGCGATCGAACACAAGGTCCCTCCGGCGCAATGGACCCGCGAGAACATCGCGGCCATGCGCACCCAGCTGAAAAGCATGGGTCTGTCCTATGACTGGGATCGCGAGGTCGCGACCTGCGAGCCGGAATATTACCGGCATGAACAGAAAATGTTCCTCGATTTCCTGGCCCAGGACCTGGCCTACCGCAAGGAAAGCTGGGTCAACTGGGATCCGGTCGAGAACACGGTTCTGGCGAATGAACAGGTCATCGACGGCCGGGGCTGGCGGTCCGGTGCCCTGGTCGAAAAGCGCAAGCTGTGGCAGTGGTTCCTGCGCATCACCGAATTCCGGGAACCGCTGCTGGCGGCGTTGGCGACGCTGGAAAACTGGCCGCAGCGCGTCCGCCTGATGCAGGAAAACTGGATCGGCCGTTCGGTCGGTGCCCGAGTCTTCTTTGATTTCGTGGACGTGGCTGGCACGGCAAAACCCGAACCGCTGGAGATCTTCACCACCCGGCCCGACACGCTGTTCGGCGCATCGTTCGTTGCGGTGTCCGCCCATCACCCGCTGGCCGCGGGCCTGGCCGCCAACCACCCCGACCTGGCCGCGTTCATCGCCGACTGCAACCGCATCGGAACCAGCGAAGCGGCGATCGAGACCGCGGAGAAGAAAGGCTTCGATACCGGCCTGAAGGCGCGTCATCCGTTCGATGCGGATCGGACGCTGCCGGTCTATGTCGCCAATTTCGTCCTGATGGAATATGGCACCGGGGCGATTTTCGGCTGCCCGGCCCATGATCAGCGCGATCTCGATTTCGCCCGCAAATATGATCTGCCGGTGGTTCCGGTCGTGGTTCCGGACAATACCGACCCGGTCGAATTCACCGTCGGGACCGAGGCCTATACCGGTCCCGGCCGCCTGTACGCCTCGGAATTCCTCAATGGACTCGAGGTTGAGGCCGCCAAACAGGCCGCTGTCGACCGGCTGGTGGCAACGGGCCGCGGCCAGGGCACAACCGTTTATCGGTTGCGCGACTGGGGCGTCTCGCGCCAGCGCTATTGGGGCTGCCCGATCCCGGTGATCCATTGCGATCATTGCGGCGTCGTTGCCGTGCCCGCCGCCGATCTTCCGGTCCGGCTGCCCGAGGATGTCAGCTTCGACAAGCCCGGCAACCCCCTGGACCATCATCCGACCTGGAAGCACGTCGCCTGCCCGACTTGCGGCCGCCCGGCGCGCCGGGAAACCGACACGTTCGACACCTTCTTCGAAAGCTCGTGGTACTTCGCGCGCTTTGCCTCGCCCCACGCCGAGACCGTCGGTTTCACGCCCGAAGCCGCGGACTATTGGCTTCCGGTCGACCAATATATCGGCGGGATCGAGCATGCGGTCCTGCATCTGCTCTATTCGCGCTTCTTCATCCGCGCCTTGAAGCGTTGCGGTTATCTGGATATCGACGAACCCTTCGCGGGGCTGATGACCCAGGGCATGGTGACCCACGAGACCTTCCGCGATGCCGACGGCAAATGGATGTTCCCCAGCCAGGTCAACCGAACCGAAGCCGGAGATCTGGTCAGCCTCGACGATGGCCGGCCGGTGACCGTGGGTCGACTCGAAAAGATGAGCAAGTCGAAAAAGAACGTCGTCGATCCCGCATTGATCATCGATACCTATGGCGCCGATACTGCCCGGTTGTTTATGTTGTCGGACAGTCCTCCTGAACGCGACCTGGAATGGACCGAATCGGGGATCGACGGCTCCTGGCGTTATGTCAACCGGTTGTGGCGCATGGTCAGTGAACCGGCGGTGGCCCTGCCACCCGCAGGATCGCCACAACCAGCTTCCTTCTCGGCCGCGGCCAGTGCCGCGCGGCGGGCGATCCACAAGACGATCGCGGCGGTCAGCGACGATCTTCAGGGTTTCCGCTTCAACAAGGCGGTGGCGCGGTTGCGCGAACTCACCAATCTGTTGGGGGAACTGCCGGGCACCGGCGACGGCGAGGACTGGGTGCTGCGCGAAGGCTATGAGGCCGTGGTGCTGATGATCGGCCCCATGATGCCGCATCTTGCCGAGGAGTTGTGGCAGCAACTCGGTCACACGCGTCTCGTCGCCGAACAGGCATGGCCCGTTGCCGACGCCGCCCTGGTCGTCGACGATACCGTCACTGTCGCCGTCCAGGTCAATGGCAAGCTGCGCGCGACGGTGGCCCTGCCCAAAGGCGCCGACGCTAAAACCGCGGAAACAATCGCGATGGCCGACGTCGCCGTGATCCGGGCGATAGAGGGCAAGACCGTGCGCAAGCTCATCGTCGTCCCCGACCGGATCATCAATATCGTGGTCGGGTGAGCCAAGCCGAGGCCGGAAAGCCCGCGGGCCGGGCCTCCGGAGAAGGACACGAGAGCGATGAAACTTGCCGGGAAAGCCATCGAGTCGTTCCTGCGCCGTCCAGACCCCAAGGTCCGGGCGGTGCTGGTCTATGGTGAGGATGGCGGACTGATCCGCGAACGGGCCGATCAGGTGGCGGCAAGCGCCGTTCCCGATCTCAAGGATCCGTTCCGGGTCACCGACGTCATCGGCGCCGCCCTGGTCGCGGACCCGGCCCGACTCAGCGATGAGATGGCGGCACTGGCGATGCTGGGGGGCCGTCGTCTGGTTCGGGTCCGCGATGCCGATGACAAGCTGGCGGCGCTGTGTACCGCGTTGTTCGCGGCGATGCCCGGTGGCGATACCCTGCTGGTCGTCGAAGCCGGATCGCTCGGCAAAACCTCAAAGCTGCGCAGCGCGTTCGAGAATGCCGAGCTGGCCGCCGCCCTGCCCTGCTACACCGAGGACGAAGCCGGTCTGGCCCGGATCATCGGCGATCTTCTGGCGCAGCAGAACCTGGGCGCAACGCCCGACGCCCAGACCTTTCTCGCCGAGAATCTGGTCGGTGACCGCATGGTTGCCCGCGGTGAAATCGCCAAGCTCGCGCTCTATCTCGGGGCGGATGCCACGACGCGGCGGCAGGTTGATCTGGCCGACGTCAGGGCCTGCATCGGCGACAGCGGCGCGCTGGAAATGGATGAGCCGGGTCTGGCCGCGGCCGATGGTGATTCCCTGGCGCTTGACCGCTCGCTGGGGCGCCTGTTCGCTGAAGGCATCAGCCCGGTGCCGATCCTGCGCAGCGCGCAACGCCATCTGCAGCGTCTGCATCTGGCGGCGGGTCTGATCGAACAGGGTGAATCCGAGGAAAAGGCACTGGCCGCCCTGAAACCGCCCTTGTTCTTCAAGCAGAAGACCCGGTTTGCCGCCCAGCTGCGCCGCTGGCCGCCGCGGGCGTTGCGCGCGGCGATGGATCGTCTGGTCGAGGCCGAAGCGGCCTGCAAGCGCACCCACATGCCCGACGAGACGATTGCCGCGCGGACGCTGTTTCAGATCGCGGCCCTGGCCCGCAGCCGGCGAACACGATAAAAGAGGGTCCAGGGGCGAGTCCCGGGCGGGTGCAGGGCAGCGCCCTGCGTCTTTGTGCCGGAGATCCCGCTCACCCCTGCAAACGGTGGATCACCTCGTCCAACTGGTCGAGAGTCAGATAGCGGATACTGACCGTTCCACCCTCGCCCTGCGCGGCGATCGAAACCTTGAGCCCCAGTCGCGCCGACAGATCGGCTTCCAGGGCGATGGTATCGGCGTCCTTGGGCGGTGCCGGGGGTCGGGGCGGCCGTCCGCTGGCGGCGGTGCGGGCCAACTGCTCGGTCTGGCGCACATTGAGGCCCCGCTTGACCACCTCATTGGCCAGACCAACGGGATCCTCCGCGGTCAGCAAGGCCCGGGCGTGGCCCGCGGTCAGACTGCCTTGATCGAGCAGAGTGCGCAACGGATCGGGCAGGCTCAACAGCCGCAAGGTGTTGGCGACGTGGCTGCGGCTCTTGCCCAGCGCCTTGGCCAACGCCTCCTGGGTGTGGCCGAATTCATTGATCAGGCGTTGATAGCCCTCGGCCTCCTCCAGCGCGGTCAGGTCCTCGCGCTGGACATTTTCGACCAGCGCAATCTCCAGCGCCTCGCGGTCGGTGAGATCGCGCAGGATGACCGGGAGCTCGTGAAGGCCGGCGATCTGAGCGGCGCGCCAACGGCGTTCCCCGGCAATCACCTCATAGCGGTCGGCCTGCCCGGGAAGGCGGCGCACCAGAAGCGGTTGCAGCAGGCCGCGTTCCTTGATCGAGTCGGCAAGACCCTGGATCGCCTCGGCATCAAATTTGCGCCGCGGCTGAAACCGGCCCGGCTGGATGAATTCGATCGGGATCAGCCGCGGCGGCCGCGCCGCCTCCGCCGAATGAGGCTCATTGTCCCGACGCTCGGCAATTTCAGCTTCACCGAACAGGGCGCTCAGGCCACGACCGAGGCTGGGGCGCCGTTTGCTGTCTTCGCTCAAGCAATCAACCTTTTCGTTTCACGCTTCAGAACTTCGCGGGCCAGATCGACATAGGCCTGGGACCCGGCACAGCGCAGGTCATAGAGCAGCACCGGCTTGCCATGCGACGGGGCCTCGGAGATCCGGACATTCCGCGGGATCACGGTCTGAAAAACCTTGTCCCCGAAATAGCTGCGGACGTCGGCGGCGACCATTTCCGACAGATTGTTGCGCTTGTCGAACATCGTCAACAGAACGCCCTGGATGTCCAGCGTCGGGTTGAAAGCCTTCTTGACCCGTTCGATGGTCCGGATCAGATGGCTCAACCCTTCCAGGGCATAGAACTCACACTGCAACGGCACCAGAACCTCGTGCGCGGCGACCAGAGCATTCAAGGTCAGCAAGCCAAGGGCCGGCGGGCAGTCGATCAGGACATAGTCGTAGGTCAACCGGCTGTCGCGAATGGCATCGCGCAACCGGAACTCGCGGCGTTCCGCGGTCACCAGCTCGATTTCGGCGCCGGACAGATCAACCGTCGCCGTGACAATCGACAGGTTGGGGATCGCGGTCTCGATCGCGACATCCTCGAGCTGCGTGTCATTGAACAGGACATCGTAGGTCCCCAGACCCCGCTCGTTGCGCGGAATGCCAAGACCGGTGGAGGCATTGCCCTGGGGATCCATGTCGAGGATCAGCACCTGACGGCCGGCGGCCGCCATCGCGGTGGCGAGGTTGACAGCGGTCGTGGTCTTGCCGACACCACCCTTCTGGTTGGCAATCGACACCACATGGGCGTGGTCGACCGCCGGGGCGGCCTTGGTCAATACGGGCTCTGCGGCCAAATCAGACACGGGATATCTCGCTCAATCGGAAAATCACGCCGCCGGGATCGGAGCGGCTCCGGAGTCGATCGATCCGCATATTCCAGTCTTTGTGCGCCGCGGTCAATTCCTCTTCCCCCTGGCGACCCTTCAGGAACAGACATTGACCCCCCGGCGCCAGCAATCCGACCGCCCAGGGCAGCAATCGGGTCAGTGGCGCCAGGGCCCGCGCGGTCACCACCGAGACTGCCAAGTCAGAAATGGCCTCGATGCGCTTGTAATGGATCGTGACCGGCGTCTCGGTGATTCGCGCCACCTCGCGCAGGAACGCCACCTTGCGACCGTCGCTCTCGATCAGGTGCACCTTGGCCACCCCCATGATCGCCAGGACCAATCCGGGAAAGCCGGCGCCGGCGCCCAGATCGGCGACACCGTCCGGTGTCTCGGGCAGCAACGGCAGCAGTTGGGCCGAATCGAGAAAATGACGCCGCCACAGGTCCGGATAGGTCGCCGGGCCGATCAGATTGACCCGGGATTGCCACTGCCGCAGCAGGGTGGCGTAGGTCTCCAGACGCGCGCGTGTTTCACGTGAAACAGCCGTCGCCGCCACGAAATCGTCCAGGCCGAAGGCCGTGGACGCCAGATCGTCAGACATCGCCCTTTACCCCGCCTGCCCGACATCACGGCGCTTGACGTGGCGCAGCAAGGCGATCACCGCCGCTGGCGTCACCCCGGGGATCCGCGCCGCGGCCCCCAACGTCGCGGGCCGAACCTGACGCAGCTTTTGCCGGACCTCCACCGACAGACTGCCGATGCCCTCGATATCGAGATCGTCCGGCAGCGCCAGCGCCTCATCCTTGCGAAACGCCCGGATGTCGGCATCCTGGCGATCGAGATAGCCGGCATAGCGCCCCTCGATCTCAATCTGTTCGACGACCTCCGGCGCCATCCCGGCCAGGGCCGGCCACAATTCCGCCATCCGCGCCACCGTAACCTCCGGATAGCGCAGCATGTCCGCCGCGCTGCGGCGAACCCCGTCCTGATTGACGACAAAGCCGCCGCGACCCCACTCGTTGGGTGAGGCCTGAAGCTCGCGCACCAAACGCCGCGCCGCATCCAGCGCTGACGCCTTGGCGCCAAACCGCGCCGCCCGCACCGAGCCGACGCAACCAACCGCGACGCCCGCCGCGGTCAGGCGCTGATCGGCATTGTCGGCGCGCAACACCAGGCGGTATTCCGCCCGCGAGGTGAACATCCGATAGGGCTCGGCCGTTCCCTGCGTGATCAGATCATCGATCATGACCCCGATATAGGCGTTGGCCCGGTCCAGGATGAAATCCGCCCCGCCGCCGACCGCGCGGGCGGCGTTGATCCCGGCCATCAGCCCTTGAGCCGCAGCCTCCTCATAGCCGGTGGTGCCATTGATCTGCCCGGCCAAAAACAATCCCGGGACACGCCGCGTTTCCAGGTTTGGCTTCAATTCCCGCGGATCAACGAAGTCATATTCGATCGCGTAGCCGGGACGCAGCACGACGCAATGCTCCAGTCCGGGAATTTCCTTGATCAGCGCCAGCTGAACATCATGGGGCAGCGAGGTCGAGATGCCGTTGGGATAGATGGTGTCGTCATCGAGCCCCTCGGGCTCGAGAAAGATCTGATGGCGCGTCTTGTCGGCAAAGCGCACCACCTTGTCCTCGATCGACGGGCAATAGCGGGGCCCAATCCCGGCGATCTGCCCGGAATAGAGCGGCGCGCGGTGCAGGTTTTCCCGGATCACCGCATGGGCGGCGGGCGTGGTCCAGGTCAAATGGCAGGCAACCTGCGGCGTCGTGATCGCCGAGGTCAGGTAGGAGAAAGGTGGCGGCGGCTCGTCCCCGGCCTGGCGCTCCAACCCGGACCAGTCGATCGTCCGTCCGTCGAGACGCGGCGGGGTTCCGGTCTTCAAACGACCGAGGGGAAAGCCGAGCCGCACCAGCGATTGCGCCAGGGCCAGCGCCGGTGGCTCACCGACCCGGCCCGCCGCGACGCGCTGCTCCCCGATATGGATCAAACCGCTCAGGAAGGTCCCGGTGGTCAGCACCACGGCGCCGGCCCGGATCGCCTCGCCGCTCGCGGTGACGATCCCGGCGACGCGGCCCCGCTCGACAATCAGATCCTCGACCGCCGCGGCACGAATCGTCAGCCCGGGCTGATCCGTCAGGGCCGCCTGCATCGCCGCGCGATAGAGCTTGCGATCGGCCTGGGCCCGCGGCCCCCGCACCGCCGGCCCCTTGCTGCGGTTCAGCATGCGAAACTGAATCCCGGCCTGGTCAATGACGCGCGCCATCACGCCGTCCAGGGCGTCGATTTCCCGAACCAGATGGCCTTTGCCCAGGCCACCGATCGCGGGATTGCAACTCATCTCGCCAATGGTCTCGATCTTGTGGGTTACCAGCAGCGACCGGGCGCCCATCCGGGCCGCCGCCGCCGCCGCCTCGCAGCCGGCGTGACCGCCGCCGACCACGATCACGTCATAAGGGGTCATCATGGACCGGACATTACGAGAATTGGCGCGCCAGGGCCAGAGGAAGCATCGCGCGGCAGCGGTTCTCATTTTGGCGACGAAGCGTTGGGCTTTCGCCCAAACCCAACGGGGGCTAAGCCCCAGACCCCTTTGTTTTTGTCAAAACAGAGCGGGATTCGGGGTCCCCCCGAGCGGGTGCGGGCGGCAGCCCGCGGTCCGACAGCCAAAATGAGAACCGCTGATCGCGCGGCGACGCCGGCTGTTTCACGTGAAACAGCCGGGGTCACTGTCCCGCCTATTTACCGATACAAAAGTCCCGAAAGATCACGTCGAGCAGTTGTTCGACATCGACCCGCCCGGTGATCTCGCCGAGGCAGCGCATAGCCAGCCGGACATCCTCGGCGACCAGCTCGGGCAGCGGCGCCTGCTGGGCCCGTTGCAGCGCCGCCTGGCACCGTTCCAGCGCCGCGCGATGTCGCGTCCGCGTCAGTGCCGGCGTGTCCCCGCTGCCCAGCCGTGACGCGGCCAGGTCGGCAATCCGCTCGAGCAGGGTTGCCACCCCCTCCCCGCTCCGCGCCGACACGCCAAGGGCCCCCGCCGGCAACGACACCCCGTCCCGCCATTGGTCGCGCTTGGTCACGACGACCAGGGCATCCTGATCCACCAACGCCCCGCCGGCGCCGCCCGGATCCGGATCGCCCGCCGTGCCATCGAACAAGACCAGCTTCAAATCCGCCGCCGCCGCCCGCGCCAGGGCCCGACGCACGCCCTCGCTCTCGATCTCATCCGTGGCGTCGCGCAGCCCGGCCGTATCGGCCAGGGTCACCGGATAACCCCCCAGGTCGAGATGAACCTCGATGACATCCCGCGTCGTCCCGGCCAGCGCCGACACGATCGCCACCTCACGCCCGGCAATCGCGTTGAGCAGGCTCGACTTGCCGACATTGGGCGCCCCGACGATTGCGACCTGCAGCCCGGTGCGCAGCCTTTCACCGCGATGCCGGTCATCAAGATGGTCGCCGATCGCCCGGGCCAACGCCGCCAGCACCGGCAGCACCGCCGACGCCACGCCGTCGGGCAAATCCTCATCCGCAAAATCGATATCCGCTTCAAGATGGGCCAACGCACGGAGCAGCCGCTCGCGCCAACCCTCATAGAGCTGTCCCAGGGCACCGTCCATCTGGCGCAGCGCCTGGCGCCGCTGCGCCGCGGTTTCGGCATCGACCAGGTCCGCGATCGCCTCCACCGCGGTCAGATCCAGCCGGCCCTGTTCGAACGCGCGTCGGCTGAAATCGCCCGGCCCCGCCGGTCGCAGCCCAGGCAACGCCGCCAGCGCCTCCGTGACGCCGGTCAGAATCGCCCGGCCGCCATGGACATGGAACTCGACGACATCCTCCCCGGTGAAGCTGGCCGGGCCGGGAAACCACAACACCAGGGCATCATCGAGCCGCTCGCCGCTCGCCGGATCCGCCAGATGGCGCAAGCTGGCCCGGCGCGCTTCCGGTACCGGCCGGTCGGTCAGAGCGCGGACCGCAGCCCCTGCCCCCGGCCCCGAGACGCGGATCACGGCAACACCGGCGCGACCGGCCGCCGAGGCCAGGGCAAAAATCGTGTCCTCGGGCACGCTCACGCCCCCGGCGATCCCACGACACCGTCCCTCGTTTTCTGCTCCGGCTGCAACAACAGGCGATCAACCCGGCCGCCCCCGATCACATGCGTTTGCAGGATCTCCTCGATGTCCTCGCTGGTGCTATAGGCGTACCAGACGCCTTCCGGATAGATGACCATCACCGGCCCCAGCTCGCAGCGGTCCAGGCATCCGGCATTGTTGACGCGGATCCCTTCGATCCCGAGTTCGCGACACCGGGCCGCGAGAAAGTTCCGCAGCCCCTGGGCACCCTGGGCGGCACAACTGCCCCTCGGGTGCCCTTCCGGCCGCTGATTGACGCAGCAGAACACATGAATGCGATAATACGGTGCCGGATCCGTCACTTCTTGCCATCCTTTCCCAGGGCCGTCGCCACTTGGCTCCAAAACATCCGTTGCAATTGCTCCAGGCCCTGGATGCTCGCCGGCAGCCACGCCTTGATCATGGCTTCCGGCTCCATCGCCTGCAATCCGGCGCTCATCCGCTCCTGCATCTGCGTTAACAGCGCGTCCTGCATCGGCTTGACGTCGGGCAGCCCTAAAAATTGTCGCGCCTCGTCGGCGGTGCAGTCGACATCGACCGTGATTTTCATGCCCTGAGCCCCCAACTATGACGGGTAAGCCAACGCCGGCTCCCCTCACTATACAGATAGGCTGTCCGGCCGCAACGCCGCCCTGCCCGTCCCGCCCGCTGACAGAAAGGCCCGCATGTCCGCCGACCAGACGTCTTCGCACCCCCAGGCCGCATCGTGGCCGGACAACGCGCTCGCCGGGGAAACCAGCCCCTATCTGCTGCAACACAAGAATAATCCGGTGCACTGGATGCCCTGGACCGAGGCGGCCTTCGCCCGGGCGCTCGACGAAGACAAGCCCATCCTGCTCTCGATCGGCTATGCCGCATGCCATTGGTGCCATGTCATGGCCCATGAGAGCTTCGAAGATCCCGACACCGCCACGATTATCAATTCGCTGTTCGTCGCGATCAAGGTCGACCGCGAAGAACGCCCAGATCTCGACCATATCTACCAGACGGCGCTGGCCTTGCTCGGGCAACAAGGCGGCTGGCCGCTGACCATGTTTCTGACCGCCGCCGGTGACCCGTTCTGGGGCGGCACCTACTTTCCGCCGACGTCGCGCTGGGGCCGCCCGGCCTTTGCCGACGTGCTGCGCTCGGTCGCCGAAGCCTGCCGGCTCTCCCCCGACAAGGTGACCAACAATGTTGCAGCATTGGGCCGATCGCTGACACGCCTGGCCGACAGCCAACCGGGTGTCGAGATCACCGCGGTCAATCTCGACATGATCGCCGACCGCCTGCTGCGCGAGGTCGATCCCGTTGATGGCGGCCTCGGTTCCGCGCCCAAATTTCCCCAGCCCTTTCTGTTCGAATTGCTGTGGCGCGCCTGGAAACGAACGGGCCGCGCCGACTATCGCGATGCCGTGCTCACCACGCTGCGCCATTTGGCCCAGGGCGGTATCTATGATCATCTCGGCGGCGGTTTCGCCCGCTATTCGACCGATCCGATCTGGCTGGTCCCGCATTTCGAGAAGATGCTGTACGACAATGCTCAGCTGATCGCCCTGATGACGCTGGTGTGGCTCGACACCGGCGACGCTCTGCTGGCGCGCCGGGTGCGCGAGACCATTGCCTGGACGCTGCGCGAAATGCTGGCCGAGGGCGGTGACGGCGCCTTTGCCGCGACGTTGGACGCTGACAGCGAGGGCGTCGAAGGCCGGTTCTATGTCTGGTCCGAGGCCGAGATCGACCAGATCCTCGGCGCCGACGCCACACGGTTCAAGCCGGTTTATGGTGTCTCGGCCGCGGGAAACTGGGAAGGCACGAATATCCTCAACCGCCTGGGCTCGCTGGCGCTCGACGATCCCGCCACCGAAGCCGAACGCGACGGTTGGCGCGCCCGGCTGCTCGACGCGCGACAGCAACGGGTCCGCCCGGGCTGGGACGACAAGGTCCTGGCCGATTGGAACGGCCTGATGATCGCCGCCCTGGCCCAGGCCGGATTCGCTTTCGGCGATCCGGCGTGGACCGCGGCGGCCGAGCGTGCCTTTGCCTTTGTCTGCGACCGGATGGGTAAGAATGGTCGCCTGGGCCATTCCTGGCGTCACGGCATCCTGAAACATGCCGGCATGCTCGACGACTACGCCAACATGGCCCGGGCCGCGGTGATCCTGGGCGAAACCACGGGAAATCCCCGCTATCTCGATCAGGCGCGCGTTTGGGTCGACACGCTCGACCAGCATTTCTGGGACAGGAAAGCGGGCGGCTATTTCTTCACGGCGGACGACGCCGAGCGGCTGATTGTCCGCAGCCGCAACGCCCATGACAGTGCCGTTCCCTCGGGCAACGGCACGATGGCCGAGCTGCTGCTGCGGCTTTATTTTCTCACCGGCGAGGATCGGTTCCGCGACCGCGCCGAAGCACTGCTGCTGACATTCGCAGGCGAAATCGAGCGAAATTTCTTCCCGCTGTGCACCCTGCTCAACGCCGCCGATCTGCGCCTCCGCGCGCAGCAGGCCGTGCTGGTCGGCGACGCGCAGACCCCCGGCTATGACGCCCTGCTTGCCGCGCTCCGACGCTGCGCCGACCCCAACCGGGTTGTGATGCTGTTGCCGCCCGACCAGACACTGCCCCCCAGCCATGCCGCAGCGGGCAAAACCCTGATCGATGGCCGCGCGGCACTTTATCTATGCCATGGCATGACCTGCTCGGCGCCGATCACCGATCCGCGGCTGCTGGAGCGGCTGTGGCGCGAAACGGGACCATCGCTCAACGAGCATCCGGGGTGACAAGCCGCAATCCCGGCCCCATCTACCGGCTGCGCGAAGACACCGTGAATTCAATCGCGAAACACATGGACAGGGGAATGGGTCATGCCCGACATAACGATTGAAGCCGCCGATGGCGGGAGCTTTACCGGTTACCTAGCACGCCCGCAATCCGGCAGCGGTCCGGGAGTTGTGGTGATCCAGGAGATCTTCGGCGTTAACGCCGGGATCCGCGATCTGGCCGACGGCCTGGCCGCTCAGGGCTATGTCGTTCTGGCCCCGGATCTGTTCTGGCGCCAGGAGCCCGGCGTGCAAATCACCGACAAAACCGAGGCCGAGTGGGCCCGGGCCTTCGAACTTCTGCAGGGCTTCGATATCGACAAGGGGATCCTTGACCTCAAGGCCACGCTGGCCTTGCTGCGGACAATGGACGGCGTCACCGGCAAGGTCGGTACCGTCGGCTATTGCCTCGGCGGCAAGCTGGCGTTCTTGATGGCGACGCGCAGCGATGTCGATGCCGCCGTCAGCTATTACGGCGTCGGTCTGGCCGACAATCTGGGCGAGATCGGTTCGATCACCAAGCCGCTGATGCTTCACATCGCCGAAAAAGACCAGTTCGTACCGCCCGCGGCTCAGAGCAAAATCCGCGATGCTCTGGCCCCGCTCCCCCAGGTCGAAACCCATAGCTATGCCGCTTGCGACCACGCCTTCGCCCGCGTCGGCGGCGCCCATTTTGACGCCGCCGCGGCGACGCTGGCCAATCAGCGCACTGCCGATTTTCTCGCGCTTCATCTCCGCGCATAACTAGTCAGGGGCCGGCTCGACGGGCCGGCTCCTGACGTCCACCCGGCGCCGGCCGTGAAACCGGTGCGTTTCATTTTGACGAGAGAGGTAAGGATCCATGGTCCAGGCAATTCGGATCCATAAGACCGGTGGTCCCGAGGTCCTGACGTGGGAGAACGTCGCCGTCGACGCCCCGCCGCCCGGCGCCGTCCGGTTGCGGCAGACCGCTGTCGGTCTCAATTTCATCGATATCTATTTCCGCAGCGGCCTCTATCCGGCGACGCTGCCGCTAATTCCCGGACAGGCGGCCGCCGGCGTCGTCGAGGCGATCGGCGATGGTGTCAGCGACCTCAAGGTCGGCGATCGTGTCGCTTATGCCGGCGTGGCCGGGTCCTATGCCGAGGCCCGCATCATTCCGGCCAAGAACCTGGTCCCGCTGCCGGCCACGATCGATGATCGCCAGGCCGCCGCGTCCCTGCTCCAGGGCATGACGGCGCAATATCTGTTGTGCTCGACCTACCGGGTTCAGCCCGGGGAAACCATTGTGGTTCATGCCGCGGCGGGTGGCGTCGGGCTGATCCTGTGCCAATGGGCGCGCAAGCTGGGCGTCACCACGATCGGCATTGTCAGCACGGACGAAAAAGCGGAGATCGCCCGCCAGCATGGCTGCACTCACGCTGTCGTCTCGACCCGGGAAGACTGGGTCGCCCGGGTTCGGGAAATCACCGACGGGGCCGGCGTTCCCGTGGTCTATGACAGCGTCGGCAAGGCGACCTTTACCGGAAGCCTGGATTGCCTGAAACCCCGCGGCCTGATGGTCTGCTTCGGAAACGCGTCAGGCGCCGTCGACGGCTTCAATCTGGGGATCCTGGCCAGCAAAGGATCGCTCTATGTCACCCGGCCGACGCTGACGACCTACACCGCCTCACGCGCCGAGTTATTGGCCTCTGCCGCCGCGTTCTTCGACGTCGTCGAGTCCGGGGACGTCCGGCTCGAGGTCAACCAGAGTTTCGCGTTGCGCGATGCCGCGGATGCACACCGGGCACTGGAATCCCGCAAGACCACCGGATCGACCGTCCTGGTGCCGTGACGGTGCCGGGGCTCACGCCGTTTCGCTCAACCACAGCGGATTTTTCAGCTGCTTGAGCAAGGCGGCGTGAGCCTCCCGCTCCTCGTCCCGCGGGGCATGAGGCCGCGGCTCCCGGTAGCGGCGCTCGACCGGCGTGGCCTCACCTTCGACCGTGGCGATTGCAGCACCGGCCAGAACCAGACCCGGCTGACGACCCCCCAGAAGCTCCAGATAGACCTTGGCCAGCAGGCGGGCATCAAGCAACGCGCCGTGCAGGGTCCGGTCGGTATTATCGATCTCAAAACGCCGGCACAGCGCGTCCAAGCTGGCCGGTGCACCGGGAAAGCGGCGGCGTGCCACCTGGACGGTATCGATGGCGCGGCTGATCGGAATCGCCGGCATGGCCAGGCGTCGCAATTCGGCATTCAGAAATTTGATATCAAATTCGGCGTTGTGGATGATCAGCGGGGAGTCGGCGATGAAGTCGAGGAAGTCCCCGACCACCGCAGCGAACACCGGCTTGTCGGCCAGGAAGTCCTCGGTCTGGCCATGCACCGCGACGGCGTCAGCGGGAACATCGCGCTCCGGATTGAGATAGCAATGGAATTTCCGATCCGTCGCCACATGGTTGATCAATTCGACGCAACCGATTTCAACGACGCGGTCGCCCATCAGCGGATCAAAACCGGTTGTTTCGGTATCGAGCGCAATCTCGCGAATGCCCGCCGGTGCCACGGCGTCGCCGTTCCCGGATTCCATCTGGCTCATGATTCCATTCCTTTCATTCCCGGGCCCGGCGACAGGTATCCCGGCAACGGCCAGTGCCGACCGTGGCACAAACGCAAATGCCGGATCACCGCACGCAGGCGCCGCCGGGTGAAGGCTCGACCCGATCCGGTCTGAACCACGAAATCGGCACGCCGCCGTTTGGTGGCATCCGCCATCTGTGCCTGGCGGATCGCTTCGAGTCGCGTCACGGTCATCCCCGGTCGCGCCAGAACCCGTTGTCGCTGCAGGAATACCGGTGCCGTGACGCAGATCGTCGCATCAACCCGGCGATCCGCTCCGGTTTCGAACAAGAGCGGAATGTCGAGCACGACAATCCGGGCGTGATGGGTCGCGGCACACGCCAAAAACCGGTTCTGGGCGGCCCGAACCAGGGGATGCACAATCGCCTCAAGACGCCGCAGCGCGTCGGGTCTGCCGAACACGCGTTCCGCCAGGGCGCGACGATCGACGGCGCCATCGTGGACCACGCCCGGAAAAGCCCGGCCGACCGGCCCGACCGCGGCACCGCCGGGTCCCAGCAGCCGATGAACCGCGGCATCGGAACTGTGGATCGGAACGCCCATCCGCTGCAACATCATGGCGGCCGTGGTCTTGCCCATACCGATCGAGCCGGTCAATCCGACAATGACCATCTCCCACCTTCTCCCGCGAAACATCGCCCGGCGCCGTGCGGTGGATTTAGCACGCGCGGATAGCGGCGGGAAGATAGGGCAGCGGTTTTCATTTTGGCGACGCAGCGTTGGGCTTTCGCCCAAACCGAACGGGGGCCATGCCCCAGACCCCTTTGTTTTTGTCAAAATAGAGGGGGTTCCGGGTTCACCCCGAGCGGGTGCAGGCGGCAGCCCGCGGGCCGATTCCCATTGGCGTTGAATCAAACTCATCGCGGATTGGGGTTATCCCGGGGCCAGAACGACGTCGCGCAGTGCCGGCGTCACCTCCGGCAAGCGGCCGAACCACGCCTGGAAGCCAGGACGCGCCTGGTGCAACAGCATCCCCAACCCATCGACGACGGGATTCCCCCGGGCCCGCGCGGCCGCCAGCAACGGGGTCTCCAACGGCGTATAGACGATGTCGGTAACCGTCGCCGCACCGGGCAGGTCATCAAGCACGAGGTCAAGCGCGGCGTGACCCTCCATGCCCTGGGTCGTGGTATTGACCAGGAGACCGGCATCGCCCAGCGCCGCCGCCCGCTGGTCCCAGGCCACGACCTCGATCGCCGTTCCCGGCGCGCCACCCAGGGCACCGGCCAAATCATGGGCGCGCGCGTCGGTTCGATTGATCAGGCGCACCGACGGTACGCCGGCATCGAGCAGGCTCACCACGACAGCCCGGGCCGCCCCGCCGGCGCCAATCACCACCGCCGGACCATCCGCGGCCCGCCAGCCCGGGCACGCCGCGCGCAAATTGGCGAGGAAACCGAAACCATCGGTGTTGGTCCCGGTCAGCAGGCCGTTATCACCGACCACAATGGTGTTGACGGCGCCGATGCGTTGCGCCGCGGCCTCGATGACATCGAGAAAGGGCATCACCGCCTGCTTGTGCGGAACCGTGACGTTGGCGCCGCGAAAACCAAGCGCCGCCAGACCGCGGATGGCATCGCCGAGGCGCTGCGGCGGCACCGCCAAAGGAACATAGGCGCCGTCAATGCCATACAGATCGAGCCAGTAACCATGGACCCGTGGTGACCGCGAATGCGCCACCGGCCAACCAATGACGCCGGCAACGCGCGCTTTTCCTGTGGGTCTCATGATGCGATGACGCCTTGGACACGAAGAAAATCCAGGAGCGGCAGCAGCGGCAGCCCCAGAATGGTAAAATGATCACCTTGCACGCGGGCGAACAGGTGCGCCCCGATCCCCTCGATGTGGTAGGCACCGACCGAACCGAGAATGCTGTCACCAACCGCATCAAGATAACGGTCAACGAACGCCGGCCCAAAGGGCCGCATCGTCAGGCTGGCCTGGGCCGCATGGTGCCACAGCCGATGGCCATTGCGGACCGCCACAACGACACTGTGCAAATGATGGGTGCGACCCGCCAGGGCCAGCAATTGCCCGCGCGCCGCCGCCCGGTCTTCGGGCTTGTCGAACCAGTCGTCGCCACATTCCAGCATCTGGTCGGCACCGATCACGATGCGGTCGGAATGACGCGGGCTGACACGCTGCGCCTTCATCATCGCCAATGTTTCGGCCGTCTCGGCCGCGGACAAATCGCTGTTGCGGCAACTGTGCTTGACCGCCTCCTCATCTAGCCCGGGCCGATCCGGGACGATGACCAGGCCGGCCTGTTCCAGCATGCGAACCCGGGTCAGCGATCCGGAAGCCAGCACCAGCGGCTGCTGGGCAAGCGCCATCATTTCCCGGTCCCCGCGTCCGATACGGCGCGCCGCTTCGTCAGCAACATCATGATTTCCGCCGCTGTTTCCTCGATCGATCGCCGCGTGACATCGATCACCGGCCAACCCTGCGAACTATAAAGCCGGCGGGCGTTGGCCAGCTCCTGACGAACGATCTCCGGGTCAACATAGCTGCTCTGCTCGCTCTGGTTCAGCAGTTTCAATCGATTGCGCCTGATCTGAACCAGGCGATCGGCATCCTTGGTCAAGCCGACAATCAGGGGCCGGCTGACCTGGGCGAGCTCCAGCGGCAGTGCCACCCCCGGAACCAGCGGGATATTGGCCGCCTTGATCCCCCGATTGGCCAGGTAAATGCACGTCGGCGTTTTCGAGGTGCGCGATACCCCGATCAGGATGACGTCAGCGAGGTGAAGCTCTTCCGCCGCCTGACCATCATCATGGGTCAGCGCAAAATCCATCGCGTCCATGCGACCGAAATACTCGGCATCAAGCAGATGCTGCCGGCCCGGCTGGCTCTGCGACTCTATGCCGAGATAACTCACAAGCGCCGCGATCAGCGGATCCAGAACCGGAACGCAGGGGATTTGCAGCGCGCGACACACATCCTGAAGCTGTCGCCGCAACTCGGCATCAACAAGCGTGAACATCACCAGGCCGGGATTATCACGAATCCCCTCGATCACCATTTCGAGCTGGCGGCCGGTTCGAACCAGATTCCAGAAATGCTCGACCGGTGTGACCTGATCGAACTGCGCGACACAGGCCCTTGCGACGCTGTTGATGGTCTCACCCGTGGCATCGGAGACCAAATGGAGATGAAAAATCTTCATGATATTGATCGTATTGGTTGCAGAAGCGCGTCGATCAAGACACGCACACACTTGCTCTCGACGGTCCTCGCGAAGGACCCCCGCGTTCCCCCGCACCCCGGTACAACGCTGTGGACAGATTGCCCGATACCGGGGGTAAGTCGCCTCTTTCTCCCAGGCTGCCTGATTCTATCACCGAACACCATCTTTTCGTCGACAGCGTTACCGGCCCTGGGGACAACTCTTTTGACCGCCCTGCGCTCCCTGAACAGCCTCTCCGCGACTCGATTTATCCCCGTTATCCACAGACACCGGTGAATTGTTGGGAATCCACGGAGTCTCCAACCCATCGCCGCCGATTCCTCCACACCCATCGCACCGGTCGCCACGCTCTGTGGAAAACTCGGGGACAGAGTCTAATCCCCATTTTTCACATGACCAACTACTACAACATTCTTACAACATACGATTTTCATCATTGTAGATGGATCCAGCCACCACGCGACAGGGAGCCGCCCGATGACCTTTCCCAACAAGCTTTTCCTCCGGACATTAACCGGCAAAACCTCGTCGCGACCGCCATTTTGGTTGATGCGCCAAGCCGGCCGCTATCTCCCGGAATACCGTGCCGTTCGCACGCAGGCTGGCAGCTTTCTCGCTCTTTGCTTCGATCCCGCCCTGGCCACCGAGGTCACATTGCAACCGCTCCGGCGCTATGACATGGATGCGGCCATTCTGTTTTCCGACATTCTGGTCGTGCCCCATGCCCTGGGGCAAAAGCTGGATTATCTCGACGGGGAAGGCCCCAGGCTCGAGCCGATCCGAACCACACAGGATCTTCTCCGCCTGTCCCAGGAGCGGTTCCACCAGACCCTGGCGCCGGTTTATGAAACGATTGACCGGCTTAAAACCGCCATCCCGGCGCACACCGCCCTGATCGGGTTTGCCGGATCACCCTGGACCATCGCCACCTACATGGTCGAAGGCGGCGCAACAAAAGAGTTCGTCGAGGTCAAACGCTGGGCGTATCGCGACCCGGCCGGTTTTTCCGCGCTGATTGATCTGATCGTCGATGCCACGATCGATTATCTCTCGGCCCAGATCCGCACCGGTGTCGAAGCCATCCAGCTGTTCGACAGTTGGGCCGGTGTTCTGCCCGAACCCGCGTTCCGGCGTTTTGTCATCGAACCGACGCGTCGGATCGTCACCGCCCTCAAGACCCACAATCCCGAGATTCCCATCATCGGTTTTCCCCGCGGCGCTGGATTGCTTTATCTCGATTATGTCCGCGGCACCGGAATTGATGCGCTTGCACTCGACACCACGGTGCCGTTAATCTGGGCCGCACGGACATTGCAGACCCGACTGCCAATCCAGGGTAACCTCGATCCGGTTCTGCTGGTCGCCGGCGGCTCACCGATGGCCGAAGCCGTCCATGAAATCCTGCACACGCTCGGGCCCAAGCCCTTCATCTTCAATCTCGGCCATGGGGTGGTTCAAAGCACGCCACCCGAGCATGTCGCCGATCTGGCCGAACTGATCAAATCCTGGCCCCATTAACCACAGCGCGAGACCGATATCCCCGTGCCCCGACCCGATATGGTTGAGACCAGCGCCCCCCGGAAAACCGCGATCGTCCTGTTCAATCTCGGTGGCCCGGATTGTCCCGATGCCGTGCGCCCTTTCCTGTTCAACCTGTTCGCAGACCCGGCGATCATCGCTCTTCCCGGCTTGCTGCGTTTGTTCGTCGCTTATGCCATTGCCCGCCGGCGCCACAAGACCGCCCAGGTGATCTATGAGCAGATTGGTGGACGGTCACCCCTGCTGCCCAACACCGAGGCCCAGGCGGCGGCGCTAAAGGCCGCTCTGTCGGACTTGGAACCGCTGCAGATCTTTATCGCGATGCGTTATTGGCATCCGATGAGTGACGAGGTGGCGCAAGCGGTCAAGGCTTACGCTCCGGACCGCATCCTGCTGCTGCCGCTTTATCCCCAGTGGTCGCAGACGACGACCGCCTCGAGCCTCAAAGCCTGGCATCGCGCTGCCCGGATCGCCGGGCTCGACGTGCCAACCCGGGCGCTGTGCTGTTATCCCACCGACACCGGCTTTATCCAGGCCGCTGTGGCGCTGATCGAGCCGGCGCTGGCCGAGGCTGAACGTCACGGGCGTCCCCGCCTGCTGCTTTCGGCGCATGGTCTGCCAAAGCGGGTGGTTGCTGCCGGCGACCCCTATCAATGGCAATGTCAGCAGACCTGCCAGGCCATCATCGCGGCGCTGAACCGGCCTGATCTTGACTGGGTCGGTTGCTATCAGAGCCGGGTCGGACCGCTCAAATGGATCGAACCCGCCGCAGATGCCGAAATTGATCGGGCGGCGCGTGACCGGGTTCCGGTCGTGATGGCGCCGATCGCTTTCGTTTCCGAACATTCCGAGACCCTGGTCGAAATCGCGATCGAATATCGCCATCGCGCTGAAAGCCAGGGAGTTCCCTATTTTGCCAGCGTCCCGGCGGTTGGCACCCACCCCGATTTTATTCTCGGCTTAAGCCGCCTGGTGCGCCGCCGGTTGGCAAGCGATCGCGGTGACGGCCTGGACAGCGACGCCGGTGGCCGAACCTGCCCATCCGGTTTTTGCGGTTGCGCCTTGGCGGCGACCGACGGATCCGGTGCCACGGCGACCCGTCAAGAGGGAGTCTGATATCGTGGATCTGTATAGCTGGGTCAAAGCGGCCCACGTCATCGCCGTGATTTCCTGGATGGCCGGATTGCTCTATCTGCCGCGGCTGTTTGTCTATCACTGCGGTGTCGCGCCCACCTCCGAGGCGTCGGCAACGTTCAAGGTCATGGAACGCAAGCTGTTGCGCTTCATCATGAATCCGGCAATGGTCGTCACCTATGCCGCGGCAATCTGGATGCTCTGGCTGACGCCCGGCTGGTTGACGGATGGTTGGCTTCACGTCAAAATTTTGATGGTCCTGGCCCTGACCTGGGTGCATCATCTGATGGGTCGCTGGCGCAAAGATTTCGCGCTTGACCGCAATCAGCGATCTGCGCGATTTTATCGGATCGCCAACGAAGTCCCGACCCTGCTGATGATCGTGATCGTGATCATGGTCATAGTGAAACCATTTTGAGACACCGCGCATCGGAAATTGACTCCGGCGTGCCGGGCACCGCGATGGCCGGCGCAGAATCATTTGACTTGACGGCATGGTTAGGCTAACGATCGGTTTGTCAAAAAGCTGTTTTCCAAGAGAATCCTCTATATTCTCTGGCGTCTGTCACCCGGACGCCAAGGGCGGATACAATAGGTCCTGCAGCCTCTGCCGGTAACGGCAGGTGGTGGACTTTGTCCGCATCCCTCGACCATCCCGATCCCCCATCAGTATCCGGCGATCAGCCGTTGATCTGTCCCACAGGACTCGCATGAACCTCCAGGAACTCAAGTGCAAGACGCCGGCTGAGCTGTTGGCGTTTGCCGAAGAGCTGCAAATCGAGAATGCCAGCGCCCTGCGCAAGCAGGACATGATGTTTGCGATCTTGAAACAGCTCGCCGAGAACGATGTGCCCATTTTCGGCGATGGTGTACTGGAGATTCTTCAGGATGGGTTCGGTTTCCTGCGTTCACCCGAGGCAAACTATCTTCCCGGCCCCGATGACATCTATGTCTCGCCGAGCCAGGTCCGGCGGTTCGGCTTGCGCACGGGTGATACCGTTGAAGGTCAGATCCGTGCGCCAAAAGATGGCGAACGTTACTTCGCGCTGTTGAAGGTCAACACGATCAATTTCGATACGCCCGACAAAGTGCGTCATCGGATCAATTTTGACAATCTGACCCCGCTCTATCCTGAGGAGCGGCTCCGCCTTGAAATCGAAGACCCGACCAAAAAGAATTTCACCAGCCGAATTATCGATCTGGTCGCCCCGCTGGGTAAAGGCCAGCGGGCCTTGATCGTCGCGCCACCGCGGACGGGCAAGACCGTGATGTTGCAGAACATCGCGCATTCGATCGCCAGCAATCATCCGGAAGTCTATCTGATCGTTCTGCTGATCGATGAGCGACCCGAAGAAGTGACCGACATGGCCCGTTCGGTCCGGGGCGAAGTCATCAGTTCGACATTCGATGAGCCGGCGGCCCGCCACGTCCAGGTTGCCGAAATGGTCATCGAAAAGGCCAAGCGTCTGGTCGAACACAAGCGCGACGTGGTGATCCTGCTGGACTCGATCACGCGATTGGCGCGCGCCTACAACACCGTCGTCCCCAGCTCCGGCAAGGTGTTGACCGGCGGTGTCGACGCCAATGCGCTGCAGCGTCCCAAGCGTTTCTTCGGTGCCGCCCGCAATATCGAGGAGGGTGGCTCTCTGACGATTATCGCCACCGCCCTGATCGACACCGGCAGCCGCATGGACGAAGTGATCTTTGAAGAATTCAAAGGCACCGGCAACTCGGAAATCATTCTTGACCGCAAACTGTCGGACAAGCGAACATTCCCGGCCATCGACATCACCAAGTCTGGGACCCGGAAGGAAGAGCTGCTTGTGGATCGCTCGACGATCTCGAAGATGTGGGTCTTGCGGCGTATCCTATTGCCGATGGGGATCACGGATTCGGTCGACTTCCTGCTTGATAAGCTCAAGCATACCAAGACGAACTCTGAATTCTTCGAATCGATGAATCAGTAAGCGGGATCCCTGATCTTACCAGCCTGGTATCAGGGCAACGGAGCGTCGTTGCCCTGATTTGACATCGAACGGATCGAGGCTCAGGCCTCGCCCTGGGTTTCCTGCGCCTGGTCGGCCTTGCGGCGGAACAGATCGGCAAAGTCGACGGGATTGATCAGCAACGGCGGGAAACCGCCCTGGCTGGTGACGCCCGAGATGATCTGGCGGGCGAAGGGGAACAGCAGGCGCGCCACCTCGATGAACAGGACCGGAGCAACGTGCTCCTTGGGAATCTCTGTCAGGGTCACAACCGCGCCATAGCTCAACTCGGCAATGAACACCGTGGTGTCATCGTGGGCTGCCTTTGCGGTCAGTGAGAGCACGACCTCAAACAGATTTTCAGCGAGCCCGGTGGCGTCGACATCGACTGAAACCGACACCCGTGGTGTCGGTTGGCCAGCCTGGAGGCTACGCGGCGCGTTCGGATTCTCGAACGACAGGTCCTTGATATATTGAGCATTGATCGTGATTGGCAGATTCAACGGTGCTTCGGATCCTTCAGATCCGGTGCCATTGGCGCCCGCAGTGGGCTGATCAGACATGAATGTTCTCCCGCGAGTATGATACCGCGCCGCCGGCGCTGCGCAGTGGCTACCACGGAACGACCCGGGGCGACAACCGCTCCGGGTTGAAGCCAGCGGTTCTCATTTTGGCGACGACGCGTTGGGCTTTCGCTCAAACCCAACGGGGGCTATGCCCCAGACCCTCTTGTTTTTGTCAAAACAGAGGGGGGGTTCGGGGTTCACTCCGAGCGCGTGCGTGCGGCAGCCCGCGGGCCCACAGCCAAAATGAGAACGGGTGGGTTGAAGCGGCGTTTCGCTGCGGATTATCCAGGGCGGGCCCGCGCCAGCCCGTCACGGGCGGCACCTTCGCGATCAGGGTGTTGTGACAACCATTCCGCAGTTTGGCAGCTCTTCGCCGGTCAAGGCGCGGATGAAGCCCCAATGGCTGATGATGGCAATGGCGTCATGGTCGTCCTCACCGGCAATCAGAGTGCGGAAAGCGGCGGCGCGTCGCTGCACCTGGCGCAGGGTTTCGCCGCTTTCGGGCCACCAGATTTCCGGCAGGGCCGAAAAATCCCATTGCGGCCAGGTGACCGCGAGCTGTGAGGCCGGGGTGCCAACGTCGCAGCTGAACAGCCCGTGTTCACCGCACAGCGCCGTGATCGTCAGCGGCAATGCTAGCTGTTCGGCAATGATGCCGGCTGTTTCCAGGGCGCGTCGATAGGGGCTGGCGATCAGGCGATCGACCCGGCCAGCCAGCCGGGTGGCGGCAATCCTGGCCTGGTGACGGCCGGCTTCGGTCAAGGGTGCGTCGCGAATGCCCGGATCGCGGCCGGTTGCCGCGTAGTGGACGTTGAATTCCGATTGGCCGTGTCGCAGCAAAATCATGGCAATCCGATGTGAAGCCGCGGGCCGTGCCGTTCGCGGCACCGGCCTTTGTTGTTGGCCTGGGCACGCCCGGTTCCGCGCCGGAAGGTCAGGGCCGAAACGGTGACCCGGGTGGGCGCCATCGGCTTTGACCCGGCGGTTCGATTTCACCGGCGATCTCCTGGAACTCACCATTGATCACCGTGGCACCGGGATCCGGCCCGTCATCATCGCCGCGAATGGTGACACGACGACCGATCAGCCGGAACAGCCGTCGCCGCAGCGCTGGTATCAGCAGGCCCAGCGCAACCAGATCCGTGAAGAAACCGGGGATGATGAACAGCGCCCCGGCCAGGCCCAGACACAGGCCCTCGAACAGCGGCTGAACCGGTGTCTGGCGCCGCGCGACAACCTCCTGAAGGCGGATCAAGGTGCTGAAGCCCTGACGGCGAACCAGCGTCAGGCCCCAGGCTGTCGACAGCACAACCAGCGCCAGGGTTCCGGCGACGCCAAGGATGTGACCGACGAGAACGAAACCGGCGATCTCGATCAACGGTACCGCGATGATGACGAGAGGGATCAGTTTGCCCATCCTTGTCCTTTGCCCGCTTCGGGCCCGTGTGGGCAGCCAGGGTACTTGGCCGCAGTCATGAGAGCTGACGCCATCAAGCACAGTATGTTCGATCGCCTTTGAAAAGGCGATTCAGCCTTTCACCGGTCAAATCCGGATGGTCAGGCTGATACGGTTGGTGGATGTCAGCAGAATCGAGCGTTGCATCGGAATCTGCGCCGCATCCGACACGATCTTCTCGATCTCAAACAGCGGCTCACCCAGTTTGCAGTTCAAGATGTCACGCTCGCGAGAGCTCGCAAGACGGACATTGATGATCCGCTCGGCGTGTTTCACCTCATGCTTATAGCAGCTTTTCAGGATACGATAGATCGACGTATCGTCACCAATCTGCCCGGCAAGATCCGGAAACCGACCGAGCGGAAATTCGGCGGCATCGATCGTCATCGGCACGCCGTTGGCGCTGATGAGACGTGTTACCGATAGAATCGGGGCGTTCTCGCCCACGGACAGCTTTCGCGCCAAAAGCGGGCCGGCCTTGGTCTCGACGACGTCAAGGATCACGCTGTGTACGGCAAAACCTTGCAGCGAGTAAGATTCAGAGAAGCCGGCAAGATCGACGAGACTGGTTTGCATGCGACGGAAGGATACGAAGGTGCCCTTGCCGTGGCGTTTTTCCAGGATGCCCTCGTCCTGCAGTTCGCTGACGGCGCGGCGGACCGTGATGCGGCTGACGCCAAAGGCGGCGCAGAGCTGCTGTTCCGTCGGCAACGGGTCCCCGGGGGCATAGCGTCCGTCGGCGATGGCTTCCAGAAGATTGTTTTTGAGCTGCAGGTAGAGCGGCGACAGATCCTGCCGAACCAGACCAGGTTTCGTTGCAGCCAAGACGCTATTCCCCTCCAAAGGCACTTTCCTTGAATACCAGAACCGACGGCGGCACCAAGCGGTCTGCCCGGGGCATTGTGGCGCGAACATGCTGTGACGGGCAACCCCCCGGGCGGAATTCCGCATCATGGGGCCACGTCGTGTTCCCGGCAACCCTGACACCCGTGTTTCAGGGGTTCTCATTTTTGGCGACGACGCGTTGGGCTTTCGCCCAGACCCGGGGGCATTGCCTCAGACCCCTTTGTTTTTGTCAAAAGAGAGGGGGATTCGGGGTTTACCCCGAGCCGGTGCGGGCGGCAGCCCGCGGGCCGACAGCCAGAATGGGAATCGCTGATCAAGCGTTGGTGCCGTTGTGGCACCGCGAAGCGGAAACAGGATCCCGAAAACGGAAGATTGACAGGCTGGCAGTCCTTGCGTATCAATATGACGTCATAGGACATCATGAAAGGTTCCTCATGTCGACGTCAGAAGTGGCGACGGGTCTCGAAGTCGCGTTGAAAGCGGTCGCAGCCCGCGAACAGGTCACGGAAATCTATTTCGTGGCGTGCGGTGGCTCCTACGCCTTGATGATGAGCGGTCAATACATCATCGAGCGTGAGTCGGCCTCGATCGCCGGGTTCGCGATCAACGCAGCCGAATTCCTCAATCGCGCACCCAAACGCCTGGGCAAGACCAGTGTCGTCATCCTCTGCTCCCATTCCGGGACGACACCGGAGACGGTCGCGGCGGCCCGTTTCGCGCGCAACAGCGGCGCGCTGGTGATCGGTTTCACCCATGCCGCCGGTTCGCCGCTCGATCGCGAATCCGACCACGCCATTCTCTACACCTTCGACCCTTTGACGATTACGCCGACGCACAATGCGCCGCTGTTGATCAGCCTTGCCTTTGGCATCCTCGCAACCCGTGAGGGCAACACCAAGAGCGCGGCGATCGCGCGGACGCTGGAAGCCATTCCCGCGAAAACCGAAAAGCTGCTCGCCGAACAGGCACCGGCCATTGCCGCCTTCGCCGAAAGCCATAAGCGCGAACCGGTGATCTATACCATGGCCAGCGCCGCCAACTACGGGACGGCCTATTCCTTCGCGATCTGCATTCTCCAGGAAATGCAATGGGTGCATGCCGCCGCGATCCACGCCGGGGAGTATTTTCACGGACCGTTCGAGATCACCGATTTCGATGTTCCTTTCGTCATTCTGCTTGGCCTGGGCGCCGGGCGGACGATGGACGAACGGGCTTTGGCCTTCGCCCAAAAATACAGCCAGCGCTTGACCGTCCTCGACGCCCGGAGCTTCGGGATCGAGGAACTCGCCGGCCCTGCGGCGGAGTATCTGACACCGATGATGTTCGCGGCCTTGCTGCGCGGCTATGCCGTCAAACTGGCGGACAGTCGTGGCCACCCGCTCACCGTCCGCCGCTATATGTGGCGCATGGAATATTGATGCGTTGATGCGAGCCCGGTCACCGGGCTGGCCTATCCGGCCAGCCGCGGGGCACCCCGAGGGTCGAGGGCGATCGCCTGCCCGGTTCTTCGGCGTCCCGCGACCCGGGGCGAACGTCCCCGTCCGTGAAATGCCATTTTGTCTCGAGCCCGGAAGCGGTCCGGCGTAAAAGGGCGCCCCCGGGCCTCACCGCCGAGATGGCGCCGCCCGTTGCGGTGCGCAATGTCCGGTTCCGGTGATGCTCCGGGTTCGATACAAGATCCACACGAGCGGATCCGCCGCACCGCAAACATGGTTGCGCCGGTGACCAACCGTCTCCTTCCACAAGCCGAGGCCGAAAGGATTGTCCATGAGTGCTTCCGACCCATCGCCCGCCTTGCTGGGCATCGGTGACAATGTCGTCGACTTCTACAAGGACCGCGGCGAGTTCTTTCCCGGCGGCAATGCCCTCAATGTTCCGGTTCTGGCCAAACGCTATGGTCTGGCGCGTGCCGGTTATATCGGACTGATCGGCAGCGACCGCGAAGGCGAACATGTGCGCGACAGCCTGATGCGCGAGGGGCTATGGATCGACCGCCTGCGCCAAGCCCAGGGCCCGAATGGCCGGGCCGTTGTGGCGTTGGATCCGCACGGCGACCGCGTCTTCGTGGCCTCGAACAAGGGTGGAATTCGGCGATCCTTGTCGCTTCGCATGGACAGCGAGGACATTGCCGCGATCGAAAGTTACGGCAATGTCCACAGTAGCGTTTTCAGCTTTCTCGAACATGAATTGCCGCGGATCCGCCGTCATGCCCGCAGCGTTTCCTTTGACTTTTCCACGCGCCACGATTCCGACTATCTGGCCGAAGTCTGTCCTCACATCACCGCGGCCTTCTTCTCCGGCTCGACGATGAACGAGGCCGAGATCGCCGCGTTGATCGCGGCCGTTTCGCGCTTTGGCGTCGAGACCATCGGCATTACCCGGGGTAGCGATGGCGCCATCTGGTCACATTGTGGCAAATCCTATCGCCAGGGCATCAAGCCGGCGACGGTGGTCGACACGTTGGGTGCTGGCGATTCCTTCCTGGCCGGCTATCTGACCGGAATTCTGACCGGGCGCCCGGTTGAAGCGGCGCTTGATTTTGCCGCCAGCTGCGCCGCCGAAACCTGCGGCTATTACGGTGCCTTCGGCTATCCGTGCCGGCCGGCGCAATAGGCATTCCGGGTCCGGATTGGTCCTCGAGCATTTCCCGACCAAGTGGGTTCCGGTTGGGCGTAGAAAATGCGCCAAAACAAAGAGCTAGAGCTGTTTCCGATCCAACGTGATCGGAAACAGCTCTAGTGGCTCGCGTCGCTGAAAATGACAGGATCTCTCGCCACCGTCATGTTCGCGAACGCGGGCATCCAGGGCCCCAGGCGCCATCGTTCGGAGCTTGCGGCTCTGGGCCCCCGCCTTCGCGAGGGCGACGGTAACAAATTCGATGCTGCACCCCACCGGAACCGCCGATCGGTCATGGCGGCGCCGCCACGGATTGGCGCTCGATCAGCCGTGTTTTCATGACGCAGAACGCAGCGGGCGCCGTATCACCATTGACCCGGTCGATCAGAATTTCCGCGACCTTTCGGCCCATGGCATAGATCGGTTGATCAATGACGGTCACCGGCGGATTTGTGACGCTGGTCCAATCGGCATCGTGGAAAGAGATCAGCGATACCGCCGCGGGAATGGGAATCTTCATGATTTGAAGCGTCTTGAAGATCTCCAATGCAATCACGCTGTCGGATGCCAGAATGGCCGTCGGATGATCCGGCTCCGACATCAAGGCCGTGACGACGGCGCGCAAGCGATCCGGTTCGTTGGTGCCGCCACGCCGAATCCACCGTTCCGGGTCGGCAATGCCGGCCTGGCGGCAGGCGTCAAGGAACCCTTCGACGCGTTCCAGAACCGAGGATATCGCGATCGGCGATCCGTCCGGGAAGTGATCCGCCGCCGCCTTCACGGCACTGACATAAGCGATGCGCCGATGGCCCGCTTCGGTCAATTTGCTGGTTGCATTGAACGCGGCGTCGCGATCATCGACGACAACGGTGTCGACGTGGAAGCCCGGTAATGAACGATCGAGCAGGACCAGGGGGCGACCCGAGCGAACGACAGCCTTGAGATGCGCGGTATCACCGCTATGGGCCGGTGTGACGATCAAGCCATCGACCCGTTTGCCCACCAACACTTCCAGCGCTGACTTCTCCGCTTCGATATTCTCACCCGAATTGGCGAGAATGACATTGAAACCGTTGGCATGCGCCACGTCGCTGATGCCACGCACCGCCAGGCCGAAGAACGAATTCTCGATATCACCAACGACGACGCCGATTGTGCCCGACTTGCCGGTCGTCATGCTGCGCGCCAGTTCGTTGGGTTTGTAATCGAGCGCCTTGGCTGCGGCCGTGACGCGGCGGCGCACATCCTCGCTGGCGCCACCGTATCCCCCCAGGACCCGGGCTGCGGTGGCCTTGGAAACCTGGGCGCGTTTGGCGACGTCGTTCACGGTCACTGGGCGGGGGTATGTTGGCTTCTTTTCCATGGCGCTAAGCTCTACATTGCCGGTTGACAGGGCATCAAGATAATAATAACTTTTCTTTGAGACCGGTCTCATGGCACCAGACCGCGTCTCTCGTCAGATAGATGCAAATATCAGTCGTTGGCGATATTATCACCACGACGATGGGCCTAAGCGTCAGGGGCGGCGGCTCCGATATTCAGGCGTGGGATCTTTCGATTTCTACTTGTCGTACTGTGATCAGGCTCGCGCCTGGACACTCTGTCGCGATACGACATGAGAAAACAATCGTCATCCGGCACGGGATGACGCGTTGATGGGGAGACGCCGACCTATCATCATGAGACCATCGCCCGGGGCCAAACCTCGCTGATCAAGAAGCACTCATACTGTCAGGATACTTCACGCACCGGAGAACAGGATGAACCTCTTTACCACTTTGCGGATGATCACTGCATCGCTCGTCACCGCGGCGCCGCTGCTGCTCGCCTCGGCTCCTGTCGCCCTCGCCGCCCCGGCCAATCCCTATAACCTGATCGATCCGACAAGCATCAGCGTGGGCACAATGGGTGATTCCAAGCCCTATGCTTTTGTCGATGCCGATGGCAAGTTCACCGGTTTCGATCTCGAATTCTTCACCAATGTCGCTGCCCGTCTCGGATTCGACAAAGATCATATCACCTTCACGGGGCAGGATTTCTCGGCTCTGATCCCGTCGGTCGCCAATGGCCGCTTCGATGTCGCTGTTGCCGCCGTCGGCACGACCGCAGCCCGCAAAAAAATGGCCGATTTCTCCGACGGTTATCTCGCCGGCTATCTGTCGATCCTGACGTCCGACATGTCGATGTCCACGGCGCACGCTCTGGTTGGCAAGCGGGTCGGCGTTGTTCAGGGGACTCTCCAGGAAAGCTATGCCGAAAAGAATTTCCCCGGTGCCGACATTGTCAAATTTCCCGACAACAACTCGGCGATCAGTGGTCTCAACAGCGGAACGATCGACGGCCATTTTCTTGACTATGAAGCCGCCAAGCAATACGGCGAAACCTTTCCCGGGCTGAAGATCGCGCTCAACGTCGCGTCGTTTGACGCCCCGGCTGGTTTTGTCGTCCGCAAGGGCAACGACGCGTTCCGCGAAGCCCTGAACAAGTCCTTGCACGAAGCCATGGCGGATGGAACGTGGAAAACTCTCTATGAGAAATGGTTCCCGGGTTCGCCGATGCCGGCCGAATATCTTCCGAAGAAATAGCGGCACCAGGCCTGTTTCCCGCACTTTGGCAACGGGTACCGGCCGGGCAACGGACCGGCCGATGGTTCCCCGCTGTCCGATCAGGCCAGACGCCTCTGCCACCATGACCCGTTTGCGGCCGCGCGCGGGCCATGGCGGATTTCGTCGCCGCATCCCGGCCCTCGTGTTCCGACACTAACGGACCGGACCCGGTCCGTTAGTGTCGGAACACGAGGTTATTCTTTGGTTTTGTGTTCCGGCTCCGACACGTTGGTGGGTACCAGGCGTCTGCGCCGGAACACGGGCAGGCGCGTCCGGTCATCGACCGATGATCAATCAGAAAGAAAACACAATGGATTGGCGCCATGGATTGGTTTGAAACGCTGCGGCGGAGCTTTTTCGATTGGCAGTCCATGGTTGCGGTGCTGCCGAACATGGTGATGATCGGACTGAAGAACACGCTGATCCTGGCCTTCGCCTCGACAATATTCGGTGTGTTGGTCGGAATGATTCTGGCGGTGATGGGGATTTCCCAATCGCGTTGGCTGCGCCTGCCAGCCCGCCTTTATACCGATATCTTCCGCGGTCTGCCGGCCATTCTGACCATTCTTCTCATCGGCCAGGGTTTCGCCCGTATCGGACGTCAGATCTTTGGCCCGTCGCCTTATCCGCTCGGCATCATGGCGCTCAGCCTCATCGCCGGCGCCTATATCGGTGAGATTTTTCGTTCGGGAATTCAAAGCGTCGAGCGCGGCCAGATGGAAGCCTGCCGGGCGTTGTCGATGAGTTACGGCCAGGGCATGCGCCTGATTGTGATTCCCCAGGGCATCCGGCGCGTATTACCGGCGCTGGTCAACCAGTTCATCGGCAATGTCAAGGATTCCAGCCTGGTCTATTTCCTGGGCCTGCTGGCGTCCGAACGTGAGATTTTCCGTGTCGGCCAGGATCAGGCCGTCGTCTCGGGCAATCTGTCACCGCTGCTGCTGGCGGGGGTATTTTATCTGATCATTACCGTTCCGCTGACGCATGTCGTCAACTTTATCGACCAGTCGCTGCGTCGCGGAAAGCGGCATGGCGCCCTGACCTCGGGCCTTGAGGAGGTGAATGAATTGCGCCGTGCCATTCCCGGGACCACGGCGGACCCGGATCAGGGAACAGTCGGGCGCGTCACGGTGAAGACGCCGCGCTTCAAGGGCGGCAGCCTCACGGTGTCCCAACTGGGCATGGCTTACGGCTCGCTTGCGGTCCTGGCGGACATCGACCTCGAAATCAAACCGGGCACCGTCACCTGTGTGATCGGACCGTCTGGATCCGGCAAGTCGACGCTGCTACGCTGTCTCAACCGGTTGGTTGAGCCGAAGCAGGGCAACGTCTATCTCGACGGAACGAGTATTCTTTCTCTGCAGCCCGATAAGTTGCGCCGCCGCGTCGGCATGGTATTCCAGCAATTCAATCTGTTTCCGGATCACACCGCGTTACAGAATGTCATGCTGTCGCTGACCCAGGTCAAGAAGCTCTCTGCTGGAGAGGCGCGGCGGATCGCCGAAGCCCGCCTTGCCGAGGTCGGGCTCGCCAGCCGCCTGTATCATCGTCCGACCAGCATGTCCGGGGGCCAACAGCAGCGTGTCGCCATTGCCCGGGCTTTGGCCATGGAACCCGAGGTCATCCTGTTCGACGAAGTCACGAGCGCGTTGGATCCCGAACTGGTCAAGGGTGTTCTCAATCTGATGTCCGATCTCGGTCGCCGTGGCATGACCATGGTGGTGGTGACCCACGAAATGAGTTTTGCGCGCAAGGTCGCCGATCAGGTCGTGTTCATGGACGAGGGCCGTATCGTCGAAGTGGGGACGCCCGCGGAAATTTTTGATCATCCCCGGAGTCCCCGCTTGCAGCATTTCCTGAACGAGGTTTTGTAACGCAGAGTCATACCCATCCGCTTTGCCAGTCCGTTTTGCCAATCCGCTTTGGTCGTGACCGATCAAAGCGAAGGCGCCGGCGCGCCCAATCGTCCCGGCCGTTGCGGACCCTCCCGGTGATGGGGAGCCGCAGCGGGCCTGGCCGTCTTGCCAGCGCAACGACGGCGCGGATCGCGACAAAAAGCCACGAACGATTGCCGCTGCCGCTTGATTTGTCGTGACCGAGGGGCCAAGAGTCTGGACAAGCGCTTTAAAACCGGTCTTTGCTGCCGGCAACTGTGCATCCCGCCGGGCGGGGTGGCTTTTCCAGGGTTATGACCATGAGTGACGGCTTTTATTTCATCGATATCCTGATTTTCGCGATGATCGCCGCGTTCCTGGTCTATCGCCTGCGGAGCGTGCTGGGCCGGCGAACCGGTGACGAGCGCCGTCGCGCCAACCCCTTCACCCCGGCGCCGAAGGACGGCGCGGAGGCCATCGCGCCGGCCCGAACGGTCGCTCCCGTGCGGCCGGTTCTGGTGCCGGACGAGCCGGCGTCATTGGCGTCGGCGCTGGCGTATTTTCAGGGCCTCGACCCCAGTTTTGACGAGAAGGCGTTTATCGGGGGCGCCCGGGCCGCCTTCGCGATGATCGTGACCGCTTTTGCCGAGGGTGACACGGCAACGCTGCAGCCTCTGCTCAGTCGTGAGGTTTATCAGCGTTTTGCCGGGAGCATTCGCGACCGCGTCGCCGCCGGAAACAGTCATGAGACCCGCATTGACCGCATCATCAATGCCGACCTGACCGAGGTTCGCGTCGACGGCCAGATCGCCTATTGCACGGTGTCGTTTGTTTCGGCGCAAATGAACGTGACGCGGGACGCTCAGCACGCGGTCGTCGATGGCGATCCCGATCACGCGATCGAGGTCACGGACATCTGGACTTTCTCCCGCGCCCTCGGTTCCGCCAATCCCAATTGGGTTCTCGTCGAGACGCGCACGCCCTACTGAGCGCGGTTCCGCCCCGCCATCCCCCCTTCTTGAGCAGATCCTTCGTTGAGCCGCCTGTTTCCGATCGTTCGTGACATGAATTTTTGCTCGTTCTGGCGCCGTTTCGCTCCGCTGACTCTGGGGCTGGTGACCATGGCCCTGGGCGCTTGTGCACCGCAGCTTTCGACCAACCCGCCGCCACCCGTGTTAACCTTGGCACCGGTCGCGTTCGCCGATCTGCCGGGCTGGTCGACCGACCGCACGGCGGACGTGCTTCCGGCCTTGCTGCGAAGCTGCACGCGCTGGTCGAGCTGGTCGGCGGACCACGAACTCGGCCTTGGCGTCACCGTCGCGGACTGGCGTCCGATCTGCACCGCGGCGGCGACGATTCCGGCTGGCGACGATCTGGCGGCGCAGCGGCTCTTCAAATCCTGGTTCAGGCCGTACCGCGCCGGCAATCATGGCGATCCGAGCGGCTTGTTCACCGGCTATTACGAACCGGAATTGCGGGCGTCGCGCCGCCGGCACGGGCCTTATCAGGTCCCGCTTTATACCCGGCCTCCCGATGCGATCGCCCTGCCGAGCCGGGCCGAAATCGTCGCCGGCGCTCTGGCCGATCGGGTCCCGGTGCTGGCCTGGGTTGATGACCCGGTCGATGCCTTCTTTCTCCAGATTCAGGGCTCCGGTCGCCTTGGTCTCGATGACGGGACGGTGATGCGTGTCGGGTTCGCCGGTCAGAACGGCTACCCCTATGTTGCGATCGGTCGCGAACTGGTAGAACGGGGCGCTTTGACCCGCGAGGAGGCGACAATGCCCGGGATCCGGGGCTGGTTGACCGCCCATCCCGATCAGATCCGCGCGATTCTCGATTCCAATCCGTCGTATGTTTTTTTCAAGGAGGTCAAAGGCGATGGTCCGACCGGTGCCCAGGGTGTCGTCCTGACGCCGGGACGCAGCCTCGCAGTCGACCATAACTTCATGCCCTATGGTCTGCCGGTCTGGCTCGACGCCGAGGATCCGCTGGAACCCACGGTGCGGTTGCAACGGGTCCTGATGACTCAGGACACGGGTGGTGCCATCCGTGGCCCGGTTCGCGGCGACGTGTTCTGGGGCTATGGTGTCGATGCGGTCGCGCGCGCCGGGGTGATGCGCAGTGCCGGCGGTTATTTCGTGCTGATCCCGCGCACGGTGACGCCGGCGCCCTGAGATCCCGGCATTGCGCCGCGATGGCCGGACCGGGGCCTGTCAATTCACCCGGAGTCGTCCCGGTCGTTGCCAGGACCGACGGCGCCGCCTATCTTGTTTCCGGAATCGAGGGAGCGGCTCCGTCACCCCGTTTCGTCGCCCCCTGCCAGGACATGATGATGTCGCCCGTTTTGTTGCGGCCGCGTGCCGGCCCCTTGTTGACCTCTCCGGACGACCCGGATTGTCCTGGCCGGTGCGCGCTGCTGCGATCGGGTTCTCGAACAAGATGATGAGCCGCCGGCCGCCTCGTCATCGCAGCGTGAGTGCAGAAGAAAGTGCGCTTTGGCAACGGGTGGTCCGCGACGCCGTGCCGCTGCATCCCGTCGACCAACCAGCGGTCCCACCGGTCACGGCGCCGGCCGCCGCGCCGGCGATCGCGTCCACCCCAGACCCCGCGGTGTCGCCCCGGCTGTCCGCGGGGCCGGCGCGGGTCGGCATCGTCGCCGGGCCGTTGCCGCCGGCGCCGGTTGGCGTGCCGGCCCTGGCGCCGTTGTCGCCCGAGGCGGCACCGGGATTGGATCGCCAGACCGATCGCCGCTTGCGGCGCGGCCTGATGGCGATCGACGGGCGGCTTGACCTGCATGGCTTGACCCAGGCCGAGGCCCATAGCGCGATCGTCGGTTTCATCGAACGCGGCTGGCGCGAGGATCGGCGCTGCCTGCTGGTGATCACCGGCAAAGGCGCGGGGGGCCCGGATGGCGGTATCCTGCGCCAGGCCGTGCCGCGCTGGCTGAACGAGCCCTCGTTGCGCCGGATCATCGTCGGGCTTCATCGGGCCCAGGCACGGCATGGCGGTGATGGTGCGCTCTATGTGCTGTTGAAGCGACGGCGGGACGCGCCATGACACCTTTCGGCCAACGGATGCGCGAATTGCGCGCCAGCCGGGGCATCACCCTTAAGGCGATGGCCGTGGATCTTGCGATCTCTCCGGCTTATCTTTCGGCGCTGGAACATGGCAAAAGGGGGCAGCCATCGGCGCAGCTGGTCCGGCAGATTTGCGGTTATTTCAATATCATCTGGGACGACGCCGATGCCATGGAACGGTTGGCGACCTTGTCGCACCCCCGGGTGACCGTCGACACCGCCGGTTTGAACCCCAAGGCAACCGAGTTGGCGAACCGGCTGGCGCGACGAATTCGTAATCTTGATGAAGGAACGCTGGAACAGATGCTGGCCCTGCTCGGCGGATCCTGAAAACGGGATCATGGCGTTTCGGGACCGTTGGCGCCGCCGCTTTGCGACATGATTCTTCGCCGGGAAGCGGGGCCCGACGCACAAACGTCATGATAATATCGTTGAGCTGCTCTGGAATCGGGCGTCAGCTCAGTCTACAACCCTCCTAAGGTCGCGGCGATCGCAAGATGAGCGTGAGGACTTTCGCCCGGTGATACGTTAAATTAGCAAATGGATGGGACGATATTCGGCGGCGGGGCAGGCCCGGCCGGATCGACTGGCGGTGGCGGGCGGGTTATAATGCAGATTATGGTTGTCGATGACTCGCGAACAATCCGCCAGTTGATTTCTGGTTGGGTTGAGGGATTTGGTTATGAGGTGCATCAGGCGTGCGATGGCGTCGATGCGCTGGAGGTTTTCCACCGAATCAATGTCGACGTCGTTTTGACCAACTGGTTCATGCCCCGGATGGATGGCATGGAACTTTGCTGGCATCTCCGCGCCAACAGCCGCAGCAAATATATCTATCTGATCCTGATGACGGCGATGCGCAGCCCGAGCGCCTACATCGAGGCCCTGGACGTTGGTGCCGATGATCTGATCTACAAACCGCTGGAACCGCCGGTCCTGCAGGCCCGCTTGCGTGCGGCCGGGCGCATTCTTCTGATGCAGCAGGAACTGGCGCGGGTCGCCAACATGGACAGTCTGACGGGTGCGATGAACCGGCGGCTGTTTGAGTCCTATGCCGCGGAGGAGTTGGCACGGGCCACGCTGCGCTCGTCGCCGCTGACGGTATTGATGGCCGACATCGATCATTTCAAACGGGTCAATGACACCTATGGCCATGCCGGCGGCGATGAGGCGCTGCGTCACTTCGTCAGTCTGTGCCGGCGGGTTTTGCGCCGCGGCGACGTGTTCGGGCGTCTGGGCGGGGAGGAGTTCGCGATCATCCTGCCCGATACGTCCGCGGCCTCAGCCGTTGACATTGGCGAACGGTTGCGCGGCCTCGTTGCCGAGACCCCGGCGGTTTTCGCCGGCCATCCGATTCCGTTCACGGTCAGCCTCGGCGTCAGTTGGCTGACGCTGGGCGATCATAATATTGATGATTTGCTGAAGCGCGCCGATGTCGCGCTGTATCGCGCCAAGAACAGCGGCCGGAACCGGGTCGTCGTCGAACCCGATCTTTCGCTCGCACCGTTGGGCTGAGGGCCGGCTGTCAGCGGTTCTCATTTTGGCGACGACGCGTTGGGCTTTCGCCCAAACCCAACGGGGGCCATGCCGGTGAGGTAGGGACAGCCATTGCTGGCCGCCCCCCTCCCAGGACCGGACGTTCCCAATTAAGGCATCCGGCCCCCAGGTTT
>JARLIO010000083.1 GCA_031291675.1 Azospirillaceae bacterium | reverse complement strand
TGATCCGGCCGGGCTGGAACAGTTGATCGACGAGGTGATCGGTTGGTTTCGCCGTCATCCGGATTACGAGGAACTCAAGGGCCTGTTCACGGCACTGGTCAAACAGGCGATCGCCGGGATCGGCGGCGCCGTGCCCCTGCCCGACGATCTGGTGGAGATCAAGACGATGCTGGCAACACAGGGCGAAGCCTGGAAGCGGCAATGGCTGGCCGAGGGTCGGGCCGAGGGCAAGGTTGAGGGCAAGGCCGAAGGTAAAGTTGAAGGCAAGGCCGAAGCCTTGCTGCGTCTGATCGAAAAGCGGTTTGGCCTCCCGCGGACAGACCTTCGCGAGCGGATCCAGGATGCGGATGCCGCCTTGATCGAGGCGTGGTTTGATCGCGCTATCGACGCCCCCGATATCGAGACGATCTTCGCCACTCCCAACTGAAAACGCGTCCCGATTGGGTGAGGATCGAGATGATCCCCGCGAGACCCGGAGGGCATCGAATCCCGGTCAGCGCGCCGGTTGCACGACAGCCAGCGTGAACGGATTGAACCCACGCTCTGCCAACGCCGCCCATGCCAAAGCGCCCAGGTGCGGCAGATGATAATAAAGGCGCGGTTTGGCGGGATCGGTTGCGAGCACGAATCCGGTTGGGATGCTGGCGGTACTGGTGGCGTAATACCCACCATCCGGTGTGCGTTGCGCCGCGACGGTGGCCAGCAATGTCGCCGCCTGTGCCTCATCGTCCCGAAGTCGTGACAAGACAGCAACCTGGGCAGTACCCTCGGTCCAAACGCCGTCGGCAGGTTCGCCATAGGCGAAACCGCCCTGGAATCCAAGGCGCCGCTCGACGGTCGCAAGCACGGCGTCGAATCGCGCCACGGCGCCCGGCAAGGCGAGCAACGGCCATATCTGGGCGTCCAGGGCCAAGGTCGGATTGCGCGACACGCCATCATCGCCCGTACCCGCCGCAAAAGCGCGCTCTTGCGGGTCCCACATGGCCTCAACGAAGCGCTGAGCCACCACGGCATTGTCGCGCCAACGCGGGTCATTGGTCACCGCGGCCAGGCGGCTGAACGCGGCAACGAGATCGGTATTGTGCTCGACCGATTTCCAGCGCACGAGCGTCGGCGTCGGCTCATGGCCAAAAGTACCGCCGGTGAACCCACCATCTCCCCGCGAATCGCGCTGGGTTGCAACCCATTGCCCGATCCGTTCCGCGCCCGTGCGATAGCGGGGATCGGCGCCCGTCCGGTCCAAGGCCAGCAGCGCCAGCATCGCCCAGGCAAGATTGCCGACATCGCTGCCCGCCTGGTAACGATCCTCCAGCCAACGATTCTGGGCGTCATCCCACCATCCCGCCAGCTTGACCGGGCCCGCGTCGACCGGGCCCGCGGCATAGCCATTGCGGAGCCGACCATCGTGCCAGAAACGGTCGCGGTCGAGTGCGGCGAGCAGGGCATCACCGATGCGGCGCGCCAGATCTGGACGACCGCAGCCGACCAGGGCGACGACGGCAACGGCATTGTCATAAAGAAACGCGGCATCATGGAGCGGACCGGGTTCCGCGGTCGGATAGCTGGCCAGAAACAGAGGCCCCGATGCCCCCGTGCCCAATTGGCTGGCGAGCACATCACAGGCATTGGGCAAAACGGCCGCCCGCGCTGGCGATAACCCGGCGCCAAGTCCCAGCGCGATGGCGGCACAAGACAGGAGCCAACGCCCACCTCGCCTTCGCGACCCCGGTTTCGCCGACACGCGCCCGGCGCCGGTCACTCGACCACCGCAAGAAGGTCCTTGATCTCGACCTGCTGACCGGTGGTCACAGCGACCCGCCGCACGACGCCGGGGCGGTCGGCCCGTACCGTCGTCTCCATCTTCATGGCCTCCAGCCCCACCAGAATGTCGCCTTTTTCGACCCTCTGACCCTCGCGAACCGCGATGCTGACCACCAGACCCGGCGTCGGGGCCGGAATATGGCTCGGATTACCCGCTTCGGCCTTGGGCTGAACCGGACGCAACGGCACCACCGCAGCGTCAGCGATTCTGACCGTCCGGGGCTGTCCGTTCAATTCAAAGAAGATGTTGCGCAAGCCCGATTGATCCGCCTCACCAATCGCCAGGAAGCGAATGATCAACCCTTTGCCGCGCTCCAGTTCGACCGGGACTTCCTCGCCTTGCTGCATTCCATAGAAGAAAACCGGTGTCGGCAGTGCCGAGACATTGCCGAACACGCGATGATGGGCGACAAAGTCCGCAAAGACCTTGGGATACATCAGGTAGGATGCCAGCTCGTCATCGCTGATGTCACGGCCGACCTTCTGCTTCGCCTCGGCCCGGGCCTGGTCCAGGTCAACGGGAGGCAGAATGGCGCCCGGACGAACCGTCAATGGCGCCCGACCCTTCAGGATTTTTTTCTGGAGCGCCGCCGGGAACCCCCCGGGAGCCTGACCGAGATCGCCATGGAACATTTGAACCACCGAGTCGGGGAAGGCAACTTCCTTGTCAGGATCCAGAACATCGGCAACCGTCAGACCACTGGTCACCATCATCAAAGCCATGTCGCCAACAACCTTTGACGTTGGCGTCACTTTGATGATGTCGCCGAACATCGTGTTGACCTCGGCAAAGGTCTTGGCAACCTGATCCCAATGGCCTTCGAGCCCGAGCGCGCGCGCCTGCTGACGCAGATTGGTGAACTGCCCGCCGGGCATCTCATGGCGATAGACGTCGGCGGTACCGGAATTGAGACCCGGTTCGAACGCGACGTAATAGCGGCGCACCCGATCCCAATAGGAAGACAGCTGGTTCAGCGCCTCTTGATCAAGGCCGGGGTCACGGGGATGCCCTTTCAGGGCTGCCGCCAATGACCCCAGCGGGGGCTGCGATGTGGTGCCGCTCATGGCATCCATGGCGGCATCGACCGCATCGACCCCGGCGTCGATCGCGGCCAGGACGCTGGCCGCCGACATTCCGCTGGTGTCGTGGGTGTGGAAGTGGATCGGGATCCCCACTTCCTGCTTCAGCGCGGTGAACAATCGTTTGGCCGCCCGGGGCTTGACCAGACCGGCCATATCCTTGATCCCGAGGATATGGGCGCCGGCGCGTTCCAGTTCCCTGGCCAGACCGATGTAATAGTTGAGATCGTATTTGCTGCGCGATGGATCATCGATATCCCCGGTGTAGCAGATCGCTGCCTCGCAAAGGCGGCCGGTCTCGCGCACCGCATCGATCGCGACGCGCATGTTTTCGACCCAGTTCAGACAGTCGAAAATCCGGAACAAATCGATCCCGGCATTGGCGGCGCGGCCGATGAAATATCCGACGACATTGTCGGGATAGTTGGCGTAGCCGACGCCATTGGCCGAGCGCAACAACATCTGCAGCAGCACATTGGGCATCGCCTGGCGCAGCCCGATCAGACGCTCCCATGGATCCTCCTTGAGGAACCGCATCGCGACGTCGAAGGTGGCACCGCCCCAGCACTCGATCGAAAACAGTTGCGGAACCAACCGGGCATAAGCGGGCGCCACCGCGATCAGATCATGGCTGCGCATCCGGGTCGCCAGCAGCGACTGATGCGCGTCGCGAAAGGTCGTGTCGGTCACCAGGACCCGTTGTTGTTCCAGCATCCATCGGCTGAAACCCTCGGGACCAAGCTGCTCCAGCAGCTGGCGTGTCCCGGGTCCACCGGTACCACCGCGCGGCGGCACCGCGGTCGGGCCCGGTACCGGCACCGGCAAGCCCTTGACCTCGGGATTGCCATTCAACATCACCTCACCGACGAATTGCAGCAACCGGCTGGCGCGATCGCGGCGCGGCGGCTCGTCAAACAGCTCCGGCGTCTCATCAATGAAGCGGGTGGTATAGTCGCAGGCGATGAACCGCGGATGCGTGATTACCGCCTCCAGGAAGGTCAGGTTGGTCGTGACACCGCGAATCCGAAACTCGCGCAACGCACGATCCATCCGGGCAACGGCCTCCTGCGGGGTCGGCGCCCAGGCCGTGATTTTTTCCAGCAACGAATCGTAGTGCCGGGTGATCAAGGCACCGGAGAACGCGGTGCCGCCGTCGAGCCGGATCCCGAATCCGTTGGCACCGCGATACGTCGTGATGCGGCCGAAATCCGGAATGAAATTGTTGGCGGGATCTTCCGTGGTAATCCGGCACTGCACGGCATGGCCATTGAGCCGGATATCCGCCTGAACCGGCACACCGCTTTCGGGTGTACCGATCGCCGCCCCGGCGGCAATGCGGATCTGCGCCTTGACGATGTCAATCCCGGTGACGACCTCGGTCACCGTATGTTCGACCTGGACCCGCGGGTTGACCTCGATGAAATAGGCCTTGCCGGTATCGGTCTCCATCAGGAACTCGACTGTGCCCGCATTCTCGTAGCCGACGGCGCGGCCCAGGCGCAGAGCCGCCTGGCACAGCAGCGCGCGCTGCTCCACGGCGAGATAGGGCGCGGGGGCCCGCTCGACGACCTTCTGGTTGCGCCGCTGGACCGAGCAGTCCCGCTCGAACAGGTGCACGAGGGTTCCGAACGAATCGCCCAGGATCTGGATTTCGACATGCCGGGCGTGACGCACCAGCTTTTCGAGATAGAGCTCATCGTTGCCGAACGCCGCCTTGGCCTCGCGCCGCGCCGTCGCGATCAGATCCGGCAAATCGTCCGGTCCTTCGATCACGCGCATGCCGCGCCCGCCGCCGCCCCAACTGGCCTTCAGCATCAACGGATAACCGATCTCGGCGGCCTGGGCGAGGCAGGCGCCGATATCGGCCGGAAGCGGTCCGGTTGCCGGCATCACCGGGACGCCCGCCTTCTCGGCGGCACGACGCGCCGCAACCTTGTTGCCCAGGAGTCGCATGACATCGCCCGAGGGCCCGACAAAAATCAGGCCGGCGTCACGACAGGCATCGGCGAAATCCGGATTTTCCGACAAGAAGCCGTAGCCGGGATGAACCGCGTCGGCATGGCAGTCCTTGGCGACCCGGATCACCTCGTCGATCGACAGATAGGCATCGATGGGCTTCATCCCGCAGCCGATCAGATAGCTTTCATCCGCCTTGAACCGGTGCAGCGCAAAGCGATCCTCCTGCGAGTACACCGCAACCGTCGACAGTCCCAATTCGGTGGCGGCCCGGCAGATCCGGATGGCAATCTCACCGCGATTGGCGACGAGCAACTTCTTGATCGGTTTCGGCGACATGGCAAAAATACCGGAAACTTGGGAAAAGACCCCCAGCACTAGCGCTTTTTACGAATAGTGTAAATGCTGGAGAATTGCCATCTCCGGGCGAGACTCGTGGTTGGTGCGGCGCTTCACGGCCAAACTGACAAAGAGTTCGTCGATCCACACGCGACAAACCCCCGGAATGCGGGATAATGACATCGACGCCGTCTTATCGTTTCATCTCCCCCGTCTCACGATGACAATTGTCGGATCCCCGCGATGGGGCCCCAGCCGCCTCGGGGAAATCATTCGCTCAACCCGCATCCTGCTTGCCGACAGTGGGCGCTATGCGCTCGACATCGTTCTGCCGCCCCGATGCCTGGCCTGTGGCGAGATCGTCGACCGGCAGGGCGGAGTCTGCGCGGTTTGCTGGCGCGCCCTGACCTTTCTGACCCCACCCTGGTGCACCTGCTGCGGCCGCCCGTTTCCGCACGCCGTCGATCTCGACGACGATGGTGAAATGCTATGCCCGGACTGCCTCATCGATCCGCCGTGGTACGATCAGGCTCGCGCGGTCCTGGTCTATGACGACGGCAGTCGCGGGATGATTCTGGGCTTCAAGCATGGCGACCGCACCTTCGCCGCCCCGGCCTTCGCCGCCTGGATGGCACGCGCCGGTGCCGCCTTGCTGGCCGATTGCGATCTTGTGGTGCCGGTGCCCCTGCACCGCTGGCGCCTGTTCCGGCGCCGTTACAATCAGGCCGCCCTGCTCGCGATCGCGATTGGAAACAGCACGAAGGTTCCGGTCGTCCCCGACCTGCTGATCCGGCAGCGCGCCACCGACAGCCAGGGCCATCTGGGGCGCGCGGCGCGCTACCTCAATGTCGCCGGCGCCTTCGCGGTATCACCGCGCCGCCAGGCCGCCATCGCCGGTCGCCGGATCCTGCTGATCGACGATGTGCTGACCTCGGGGGCGACCGTTACCGAATGTGCCCGCGTGTTGCTGGCGGCCGGGGCAGCCCGGATCGATGTCCTGGCCCTGGCCCGGGTCGTCAAGGCGGGCTGAGCCACATTCCCGGAAAGCGTGCGAAAATCAGGACCGCCCCCTGGCCGTCCCGCTTCGGATCCGCCATATTGTCGATGACAGCTTCAAATGCTTCTTGTGGAGACAGCTCCCATGGCCGAGGTCGAGATCTACACCAGCCCGTTCTGCGGCTATTGCCAGCGCGCCAAGCAGTTGCTGAGCAAAAAGGGGATCGCCTTCAAGGAAATCGATGTCATGATGGATCCGGGCAAGCGTCAGGAGATGCTGGCCCGTGCCGCTGGCCGGACGACGGTGCCCCAGATCTTCATCAACGGCGATGGCATCGGCGGTTGTGACGATTTGTACGCGCTGGATCGCGCCGGGACGCTGGATCCTCTCCTGACACAGGGATGATTTCGATGGTGCGTATCGCCTGTGTTCAGTTGAACAGCGGTCCCGATCTGGATGCCAATCTCGCCGCAACGGCGGCCTGGATCCGCGCGGCACGTGCTGCCGGCGCCGAATTGATCGCGACGCCCGAGAATACCGGCTGGATGGTCCAGGGCCGACCCAAGGCGTTGGCACGCGCCCGGGTCGAATCCGAGCATCCCGGTGTGGCCTTCTTTTCCGATCTGGCGCGGGAAACCGGCGCCTGGCTGTTGATCGGATCTCTGGGCATCCGCCTTGATGACGAACGGATTGCCAACCGCAGCCTGCTGTTCGACCCTGATGGGCGGATCGCGAACCGGTACGACAAGATCCACATGTTTGACGTCAGCCTGCCCGGCGGCGAATCGTACTGCGAGTCGGCGACGTTCAAGCCCGGTGAAACCGCGATTGTCGCCGACACGCCCTGGGGCGGCTTGGGCATGACCATTTGCTACGACCTGCGGTTTTCCGCGCTGTTTCGCGCCCTGGCCCAGGGCGGTGCCCGCCTTCTCGCCGTTCCCGCGGCGTTCACGGTGCCGACCGGACGGGCCCACTGGCACGTTCTGCTGCGCGCCCGCGCCATCGAGAATGGCTGTTTCGTGATCGCGCCGGCGCAGTGCGGCGTCCACGATGGCGGCCGACACACCTATGGCCATTCCCTGATGATCGATCCCTGGGGCGAGGTGATCGCCGAGGCGGGTGACATGCCAGGGTTCATCATCGCCGATCTGAATCTGGCACGGTGCGATGAGGTCCGCGACATGGTGCCGTCGTTGCGCCATGACCGCGTCTTCACGCCGCCGGCCACAATCGCCAAAGGACCCGGTGGCGGGGCCCCGTAATCAGGCGGGGGTGCCGGACCCTGGCCTCGTTTCTCCACCCAAATGTGCCGCTATGCCAACCGCGATATCGGTGCCGATCGACAGTCCAGGACCGAACGTTGCTGCGGCCCCGTCTTCAACACAGCGTGTGGAACCCCTCGGCGCCTGGCGGAGGCTGACACATCCAAGCCGTAGGAAAAGGAGACTTCGATGAGCACGCCATCGCATTCCCGACGCTCTCTGCTGAAGAGCATCGCCGGTTCGGCACTGCTCGCCGCCTTGCCGAAGGTATCCGCAGCGGCGACGGCGGCTTTCGACGCCCGCGCGATCAAGGTCCTGGCTTTCGACTTCCAGGGTTCCTGTGTCGACTACACCTCGCCGCTCATGGCGATGGGCGCGCAGATCAACAAGGACAAGAAGCTCGACATCGACTGGAGCGTCATGTCGTCCGACTGGCGCGATGCCTATCATGAAATCATGGTCCCGGTGCTGGCCCACCGGCAGCCCTACATCCCGACCGAGAAGGTCTACCGGCAGGCGCTTGATATAATCCTGGACCGGCATCATCTGTCCGACCGATTTTCGGTCGCCGAACGCGACGAGATGTCCGGCGTCTGGGGTCGAATGGTACCCTGGCCCGACACGCGCGAGGGCCTGTCGCGTCTGAAGACCCGCTTCACGCTCGTCACATTGTCGAACAGCGGCATGGCCACGGTAATGAAGATGGTGAAGGCGAATGCCCTGCCATTCGACGAAGTTCTGACCGGCGAACTCGCCCAGAACTACAAGCCGGCGCCGGAGGTCTACGGCCTGGTTCCCCAGATGACGGGTGTCCGGCGTGACGAAGTTCTGTTCTGCGCCACCCATTTCTACGACCTGAAGGATGCGAAAGCCTTCGGCTTCTCAACCGCATGGTGGCCGCGCCCGCTTGAGCTCGGCCCCGGCCACAAAATCGATACCGATCCGAAGCCATTTGTCGACGTCTATGCCGCCGATCTGATCGATCTCGCCGTCAAGCTTGGCGCCTGATCCCGTTTTTTCCTGCGCTCTCCTTCGAAGGGTCACGGCCATCGGCCTTTCGTGCCATTGGACTTCTCTTTAAAGGAATTCCTATGTTTCAGGTTCACTCGATCGCGGCACGTCTGGTCGTGTCCGTCGTTCTCATCAGCGCCGGTGCCTGTGCCGTGCTCGGTGCGCTCGCCATCGCGAAGCAGAACGACGTAACCGGTTTGGCGCTCACCCGAGAGATGCAGGTCGAATACCAGAGCGTCGTTTCCTCCTTCGATTCGGACGCGCGCACCGCATCCGCGGCGGCGAATCTCATCGCGAATCTCCCGCCGATTCAGGACGCGCTCGCGCAGAACGACCGCGACGCCTTGGGTGTGCTGCTCTCCCACGCCGCGGGGGCCGTGAAGGCGCAGGGCATCGCGACGCTGTCCTTCACCATCCCCCCAGGCGTCACCGCCTACCGCGTCCACGATCCGAAGGCTTTTGGCGACGATGTCAGCCAGCGCCGGCGCACCGTCGCCCTCGCCTATCAGACCAGCAAGAATGTGAGCGGTGTCGAAGCCGGGCGCGCCGGTGGCTTCCTCGGCATCTACAGCGTCTCACCGATCGCGCAGGCCGGCAAGACGATCGGCGCCATTGATGTCGGCATTGTGTTTGGACCAGAATTCATCGCGCGTATCAAAGCCCAGTTCGGCGTCGACCTTGCCGTGCACAAAGCCGATGGCGAAGGCTTCAAGATACTGGGCTCGAGTATTGAGCATGACTCCCTGGCGAGCGCGGACGAGCTTAAGGCCGCCTTCTCCGGCGAACCCGTCCTGCGACGGACGGAATCGGGCGGTCATCCCGTTGCCATGTATCTGGGGCAGATCCGTAACTTCGCCGCTGAACCCGTCGCCGTCGTCGAGATCGTCAAGGACATCTCAAGCGTCGTCGCCGGCGCGACCAGCACGAAACATTATCTGATTTTTGCCGGCGTGGCTGTCGTCCTCGTCGCAATCGTCATAACCCTGTTCGTGGCCGGCAGTATGTCGCGGCCGATCGAACGGCTTCGCCTCGCCATGGGCCGGCTCTCGGCCGGTGACCTTTCGATCGTGATTCCCGGGCACGCCCGCAAGGACGAACTCGGTGCGATGGCCAAGGCCGTGCTGGTTTTCAAGAACAGCATGATCGAGACGGAAACCCTGCGCGCGCATCAAGACGGTGAGCGGCAGGCTGCCGCAGAAACGCGTCGCCGCGACATGAACGCGCTGGCCGACGGCTTCGAGACAACCGTGGCACGGGTCGTCGAACGCATCGCCGGATCTGCCACCGAAATGCAGAATTCGGCGAACGTTATGACCACGGCAGCCGCTACGGCCAACGAACAGACCCTCTCCGCCGCCTCGGGTGCCGCCCAGGCCAACGCCAATGTTGAAGCCGTTGCCGCTGCCAGTGAGCAATTGGCGGCGTCCATCCTGGAGATATCCCGACAGATCACGCTCTCGTCCCAAATTGCCGGTGATGCCGTCAAACGAGCCGCCAAGACGAACACCGAAATCGCCGCACTCGCGGACGCGGCCCAACGGGTTGGCGCAATCGTCTCGCTCATCAAGGATATCGCGTTCAAGACCAACCTTCTGGCGTTGAATGCGACGATCGAAGCCGCCCGTGCCGGCGACGCCGGCAAGGGCTTTGCCGTCGTCGCATCCGAAGTCAAAGGCCTGGCCACGCAAACCGCCCGCGCCACCGAAGAAATCGAACAGGCCGTCTCCCAGATCCAAGACGTGACCGCATCAACCTCCACCGCGATCGAAGGCATCGGGTCGATCATCGGCGACGTGAACGAAATCACCACCGCGGTCGCCGCGGCCGTCGAGGAACAGGGGGCAGCCACCGGCGAGATCTCAACGAACGTTCAAATGGCTGCCCATGGCACCCGCCAGGTCTCGATCAGCGTCGCCTCGGCTCAAAAGGCCGCAGCCGAAACCGGCGCCGTGGCTGACACCGTTCTGACCGCTGCCGGCACTTTGTCGGGCGAGGCCGAACACCTGCGCCACGAAGTGACCCGGTTCCTCACGGGTGTCCGTGCCGGATGAACCTGTGTCGGTCGGAAGTCCGGCACGCCGCCAAGCGTCGGTTCCGGGAGACATGCCCCACCGGTCCGCTCTTGCGAGCGGATCACGACAAGGCGCAGGGCATCGCGTCCAGTGCAGCCCGCCGAGCCGCGACCCGCTGAACCACGGCGCCCGTTGCGCTCACCCCTTGCTCGAACGCGACCACCGTCAAGACGGCGCGAACCTGATCGAACAATTCGTCGGCCCCGAGCAGGAAATCCGGGTTCGCCGGGCGACCCCGGCGTTCCTGGCCCCGGGCAAAGGTCTGGTAGAGCAGCCAGCCACCCGGGGCGACGGCCCGCAGCAGCACCGGGAACAGCGGACGGTACAAATAGTTTGTCACGACCACAGCGGCAAATTGCCTCCCGCCGGGCAACGGCCACGGCCCGCCATCCTCAAGGTCGCAAGCCACCAGCGTGACCGCGGCGACCCCGACCAGATCGGCGAGCCCGGCCAAGTCGCGGTCCAATCCTGTCACGGGATGACCGCGTCCCCGAAACAGGCGCAGATGGCGGCCCGCGCCGCAGGCGACGTCGAGCACCGGTCCACCGGCAGAGACCAGGGGCGCGAATCGGGCAATCCAGGGAAGCGGGTCTGGAGTCGGGCACAATCCAGACGGCAGGGCGTTTTCCATGATCATGACCTCGCTGACGACGGTTCACGATGGCACGGCCGGGCCCGATACCCGGCCGCAACCGGAGCCTTCACCGCGTCCGGGATCAATGCGGCCCCGACACGCAGGGCACCGCCATTTGCCCGTTCCCGATCTCGTGATAGGTTGGGGGTTCAAAATCTCCGTCCGCGCTGCCAGCAGAGGCCTTCCGATCGCGCCTGTGATGATCATTTGCGGCGACGGACGAAGTCTGGAGCCCGTGTGCGAGTTTGTAAAATGATTCTGTACGATCTGCGTTGTGCCGCCGGCCACACCTTCGAAACCTGGTTTCGCAATGGGAAGGCGTATGACCTGCAATGCGCGGCGGGAGAAATCGTCTGTCCGATTTGCGGCGGGACCGACATTGCCAAGGCGCCAATGGCGCCACGAATCGGCAAATCACGGGCGGAGGACAGCCCGGAGCAGACCACGGCGCGGGCCGCCTATGACCAGCTGGCCAAATTACGCGTTGAGATTGAATCGACCTGCGACTATGTCGGCGATGCCTTCGCTGAAGAGGCGCGACGCATTCATTATGGCGAAATCGATAATCACAACATCTATGGGAACGCGACAGAGACCCAGGTCGAAGAGCTTCGCGAAGAGGGCGTTGCTTTTGGTCGCATTCCCTGGTTGCCCCGCGCCAACGCCTGACCCGCCGGCACGATCGCGCCACACCCGGCCGAAGCGGACGCGAGCCCTTCGGCCACCACGGTCCTGCGTCCCGGCAGTCAGGCCGTTTTGTCAATCGTGACTTTCGAACAATGAATTAGGACACGACCCCGCAGTTGCAAATAGGTTAAACTCCCCTAAAGCCAAGAAGGTTCTGCCCCGGTAGGACCACTTAAAAAACAACAGAGGGGACCCCAATGCAACAAGAAATCACCAAGAAAATCCGGAGCAATCCGAAATTTGCCGAGCTTATACGGAAAAGGACAGCTTTCGGCTGGCAGTTAACGCTGGTTATTTTGGCGATATACTACGCGTTCATTCTGGTGATTGCTTTTGCACCCTCAATCCTCGCAACACCGATTTTCCCGGGCGCAGCAACAACGGTCGGAATTCCAATCGGTATCCTGGTCATTCTCGCAGCCTTCATTTTAACCGGACTTTATGTCCGACGCGCCAATGGCGAATTTGATGAGCTCAATCGCCAGATCATTGAGGAGACGAAAGAATGAGAAACCGTCTCCTCGCTGTGTCGGGCGCCACAACCGGCATCGCCGCTGTCCTGCTGTCCGCCGTCCCGGCCCTCGCGGCCGGCGCCGTTGAAGGTCCGGTGCAAAAGCAGGCCGTCAATGTCGCGGCAATCGTCATGTTCGCGATCTTCGTGCTGGCGACATTGGCCATCACCTATTGGGCGTCCCGCCGAACCCGTTCTGCCAAGGACTTCTATTCCGCCGGCGGGGGAATCACCGGTTTTCAGAACGGCCTGGCGATCGCAGGCGACTATATGTCGGCCGCGTCCTTCCTGGGAATCGCCGGCCTGGTCTATACCAATGGCTTTGATGGCCTGATCTATTCGATCGGTTTTCTCGTCGGCTGGCCCGTCGTCCTGTTCCTGATCGCCGAACGACTGCGCAATCTCGGCAAATACACCTTTGCCGATGTCGCCTCGTACCGGTTGCAACAGACGCCGATTCGAACGCTGGCGGCCTGCGGCTCGCTGGTCGTCGTCGCCCTCTATCTGATCGCCCAGATGGTCGGCGCCGGCAAACTGATCCAGCTGTTGTTTGGGCTGGACTATTGGATCGCCGTCGTCATCGTCGGCTGCCTGATGATCCTTTACGTCACCTTTGGCGGCATGCTGGCCACGACCTGGGTTCAGATCATCAAGGCCGTCTTGCTGCTGTCGGGGGCCAGTTTCATGGCCTTCATGGTTCTGGCGCATTTCGGCTTCAATCCCGAATCGATGTTCCAGGCGGCGACCCAGATCCACCCCAAAGGCATGGCGATCATGGCCCCCGGCAGCTTCGTCAGCGATCCGGTTGACGCCATCTCGCTCGGCATGGCGCTGATGTTCGGAACCGCCGGCCTGCCCCACATCCTGATGCGTTTCTTCACCGTTTCCGACGCCAAAGAGGCCCGGAAATCTGTGCTCTATGCCACTGGTTTCATTGGGTATTTCTACATTCTGACCTTCGTCATCGGTTTTGGTGCCATCACGTTCCTGATGTCCGACGCGTCCTTCTTCACCAAGGCGACCGGCTTCGACAAGATCAAGGATCTGATCGGTGGAACCAACATGGCCGCGATCCATTTGGCCCACGCGGTCGGCGGCAATCTGTTTCTCGGTTTCATCTCGGCCGTCGCCTTTGCCACCATCCTGGCCGTGGTCTCGGGCCTGACCCTGGCCGGGGCCTCGGCGGTCAGTCACGATCTCTACGCCTCGGTGATCGCCCGCGGCCGCGTCAACGAGTTGCAGGAAATTTGGGTTTCCAAGATGGCAACGGTGGTGCTGGGCATCATCGCGATCATGCTCGGTATCGCGTTCGAGCAACAAAACGTTGCCTTCATGGTTGGCTTGGCCTTCGCGATCGCGGCCAGCGCCAATTTCCCGATCGTCATCCTGTCGATGTTCTGGAAAAAGCTGACGACGCGGGGCGCCCTGATCGGCGGGTTTGTCGGCCTGATCAGTGCCACCGTCATGGTGATCCTGGGGCCGACGGTCTGGGAGAAGGTGCTGGGCAATGCCGCCCACAGTGCGCCGTTCCCCTATGACAACCCGGCGATCTTCTCGATCACCCTGGCCTTTATCGTAACCTGGCTGGTTTCCGTCACAGACGGCAGCCAAACGGCGCGCAACGAGGAAATCGCGTTCGAGGCCCAGTATATCCGGTCGCAAACCGGTTTGGGCGCCGAAGGCGCATCCTCAACACATTGAACAGACGGGCCGGGTCCCCGACCCGGCCCGCGACCGCCGCCCGCCCCTAGTGGCTCGCGTCGCTGACAATGAGAGGATCTCTCGCCAGCGTCATGCTCGCGAACGCGGGCATCCAGGGCCACAGGCGCCATCGTTCGGAGCTTGCGGCTCTGGGCCCCCGCGTTCGCGAGGGCGACGGTCGCAAATTCGATGGCGCACCCGACTCGTTCCCGGCGATCGCAACGCCTCCCGAGCCTGGAATAACATCCACCACAAGGCCGCCGGCGCATGTCCGAACCGTCCAGCCCCGATTCAGCACCGTTCGGCCGGCTCGATCCAGCCACGGCGGCCCGCCTCGAAGCGGCGGCCGACCTTGTGTTTTTCGCCGCCGGCGAGACCATTCTGGAACCGGGAGCCGCGGCCGAGGGTCTCTATGGGGTCGCCAGCGGCCAGGTCCAGCAGCGTCACGGCGCCGAGATCTGGGGCCGCTATGGCCCCGGACAGTATTTCGATCTCAAAGCGCTGTTCGGCCCCGATGGCCGCAGTATTCATGCCAGCCACTTCGTCGCCCGGGATGATACAATGTGCTACCTGGTCCCGGCGCCGCTCGTCATCGAACAGGCCGTGGCCAGCCCGGAATGCACCGCAATTTTCCGTGACGACATGATCGCCGAACTGCAAGCCCTGGCCGCCCGCCGAACCCACCGCAACCTCGCGGCTTTGATGACGGCGGCGATCCGGCAAGCCTTTCTGCATCCGGCGCTCTATGTCGCGCCGGACCTGTCGATCCGTGAAGCGGCCCGGCACATGAAACAGGCGGCGACAACATCGCTGCTGGTGCGCGACGGGGAACGGGTCGGGATTATCAGCGACCGCGACCTGCAGGACGCCGTGATCCTCGACGGGCAAAGCGCCCTGCAACCGATTGCCCCTTTGGTCCATTTCGACCTGATCACGCTGTCGATCGACGACTATCTGTTCAATGCCCTGAACACGATGACGGCACACAGCATCCGCCGGGTGGTCATCTGCGACGGAAATGTCATCGCGGGGATCCTGGAACAGGTCGATATCCTGCACGTCATGGCCCGACAGGCGGACGTGGTGACGCTCCAGATCGACGGCGCCGCCACGGTCGAGGATTTGCGTCCTGCCAGCGACACCGTGGTCGGCGTCATTGAGGCCCTGCAAGCCAGCGGAACGCGGATCCAGACGATCGCCGCGCTGGTGACGCAACTCAATCGCCGCATCCTGGCCCGCCTGTTCCAATTATTGGCACCGGCAGAGCTGCTGGCGAATTCCTGCTTTATCGTCATGGGCAGCGAGGGTCGGAGCGAACAGATCCTCAAGACCGATCAGGACAATGGCCTGATCCTGCGCGACGGCTTTACCCTTGAGGGCCTGCCCACCGTGACCCGGGCGATCACCGACGCCCTGCTGCGTTTCGGTTACCCGGAATGTCAAGGCGGTGTCATGGTCTGCACGCCCGAATGGACGCGATCGCAAAGCGGCTTCCGGGGCGTGATCCATGATTGGGTTCATCGTCTTGATGAAGCGGCCCAGCTCAACCTGGCGATCTTTTACGATGCGGCTGCGGTTGCCGGCGATGCGACCCTGCTGGATCAGGTCAAAGGCTATTTCCTTGACCTTCTGTCCGATAATTCCGCCTTCTTCTCGCATTTCGCGCGGCCGGCAATCCAGTTCGACACGCCCATTGGTCTGTTTTCCGCGCTGCGGGGCGAACAATTCGACATCAAGAAGGGCGGCATCTTTCCCCTGGTGCACGGCGTGCGCAGCCTGACCCTGGAACGCCGCCTGCCACCCACCGGGACGCTGGCGCGGCTTCAGGCGCTTGAGAGCGCCGGGGCGCTGGATAGAAGTTTCGCGGGCGAACTTGCGGAGGCGTTCTGCACCATGCAGGCGTTGCGCCTTAAATTGCGGGTCGAGGCCGGCCAAGCCGGGAGCCTGACCGACAATATGATCCGGGTTGACGAACTCAATCGGATGGAGCGCGATCTGCTGCGGCAGTCCTTTGTGATCGTCAAGAAATTCAAGGAGTTTCTGACCTACCATTTCCACCTGAAAATGTTCTGAGATGCTGCACGATCTCAAAAAATCGCGGGCCCGGCGTCATCTAAGCGATCCCGCCTATGGGTTTTTGTTCGAGGACGACGACAGCGGATCGGTCACGGTGCTGGCAGGAACGACCGACAGCTTCGAGCCGGCCAACGCCCAGCTGACCGGGCTTGCCGCGGTCCGGATCGTCGGAAAGCGGATGTATCTCAGCCAGGGCTTGTTTCTCAATGATCTCGCCGGTGCGGTCCCGCCCCATGATCTCGCGACGGCGCTTCCCGCGCTGCTGACCCTGATGGGGGGGCGCCCCCTGGTTGGTTACTATCTCAGCTTTCTGCTTGAGATCCTCGATCGGTCGGTGCGCGCCCTGATCGGGACTGAGCTGCCCCAAACGCGAATCGATGTTTCCGCCCTTTATTACGAGCAGAAAAGTCGCAACTTCACCAAGGAGGCCGTCGATCTGCGGTTCGGCAGCATCCTGGCTGATCTCGGCCTGCCCGAGCGCGGACCCGCGACCCCGCGCAACGAGGCGATCTCGATCGGGATGATTTATCTCAAGCTCCACGCCGCCCCCTGAACCACGCCCCCCGTCCAGCCGCAGTGCGGACGCGCGGCACATCCCAAAAATCCGCGTTTCGAGGACAGGACATCGTCGCCGAAAGATCAGACATCCGCTCACATTATCGTTGGCGGGCGGATCATTTCGTACGACATTCGAAGGTATTAATGCTTCGGGAAATTTGACAACCTGGACATGAAAGGCGCCCCGTCATCGCTCCGGACGCAACGATCACCTCGGGTTGATCCCGGCCCGGTGTCGCGCCGATGGTTTGCGGTGCCTGAGCATCAGGACCAGAGATTTGCCAGAAGGATTACACAAAACGGGCCATGGCCTTCACGTTGAAGGGGCCGACAGGGAAAAATCCAATGGTCGTGACGCAAACTCTTTCGCGACGGCTGCTTTACACGATATTCCCCTGGTATCTGCTGCTCGCCATCACGATGACCGGCGTCCAGCTGATCGCCTATTTTGTCAACGTCAACCACGACATTGATGAAGATCTGGCGTCGCTGGCACAAACCGTCCAACCCGGAATCGCGTCTGTCGTCTGGGACCTCAACACACGGCAACTCGCCGCCATGGCGCAGGGAATCCGGCAGAACGCGATCGTCACGGGGATCCAGATCGAGACCGATCTGCACCAAATTCTGATCAGGGACGGCGACATCCCGGCCACGCCGGGCGAGGTCGGCACCGGTTTACTGAGCCATTTCAAACAGACGGTCCTGCCGCTCTTCCACCAGTCTCCCCTCGGCGAGCAGATCCGGATCGGCCAGTTGAAGATGTATTCAAGCTACGATGTCGCCTGGGATCGAAGCAAATATAGCTTTCTGATCGTCCTCCTCGATTCGATCGCCATCACGACAGGACTGTGGATAATTTTTTCCTGGACGATCCGATATCGACTGTCCAACAGCGTAACCACTGTTGCCATGACACTTGCGAGCTGGCGCCTCAAGTCAGCCGATCGACAGGCAGAGAAAATTCAATATCCCTATCGGGATGAATTGGGCGATCTGATCGATACCTTCAATGAAAACCAGGAACAACTCTTTTTCTACCTGCACCAGATCGCCGATTTGAACAGGAATCTCGAGGGAACCGTCGCCACCCGAACGCGAGAGTTGCAAGACGCCAAGGAATTGGCGGTGGCCGCCAGTCGCGCCAAGAGCCAGTTTCTCGCCAATATGAGCCATGAAATCAGAACGCCGATGAACGCCGTTCTCGGAATGCTCTATCTCGCGCTCAAGGCGCAACCATCCGCGACCGTGAAGAATCACCTGGTCAAGGCGCAGGATGCCGCCCGCTCGCTGCTGGGCATCATCAACAGCATTCTCGATTTTTCGAAGATCGAATCGGGCCGGATGGAAATCGAATCGGTCGAGTTCGGCCTTGATACCATCACCGAACAGCTTGCCGATGTCATCGGTTATCAGGCGGAGCAAAAGGGTATCGAGTTTTTGATCCGTCACGACATCTCGATACCCCGGGTCCTGATCGGCGACCCGGCGCGCCTGAGCCAGGTGCTGCTCAATCTTTGCGGCAATGCCGTGAAATTTACCGAACAAGGTGAGATTGAACTCGCCTTCCGCGCAATCACGATGACCGCAAGCGAATTCACCATGCAGGTCAGCGTCCGCGATTCCGGGATCGGCATCGCGGCGGACGCCCAGGCCCACTTGTTCGAAAAATTCACCCAGGCCGACCCGTCGACCACGCGCCGCTTCGGGGGCACCGGGCTGGGACTGGCCATTAGCGAGAACCTGGTCGCGTTGATGGGGGGCCGGATCTGGATCGAGAGTTCCGCACCGGGCAACGGCACAACGATCTGTTTCACGGCAACCTTCAAGATCCCCCGGCAAGGCGAGGCGCAGCGAAACACCTTGGCGAAGCAGGCCGGCCCCTTGTTGCGCGGGGTTCGCGCTCTGGTCGTCGACGACAATGCGGTCTCACGGGAAATCCTGGCCGAAATGCTGCGGTTCTTCCAAATGGATGTCGTGGTCGCGGCGAACGGCCCGGCCGCCCTGGCCTGCCTGACAACCGCGACCGTCGATCTGGTGTTGATGGACTGGCGCATGCCCGGGATGAATGGTGACGAAACCGCCCGGCGGATCACCGGGACCGCCGCGATCACACCCAAACCGAAGATCGTGCTGGTCACCGCCTATGGCCGCGAAGAGGTGATCCGCCAGGCGGAGCAGGCCGGCATCAACGGCTTCCTCGTCAAACCGGTGTCACCCTCGACATTGCTCGACACAACCCTGTCTGTCCTCGGTCGCGGCCGGCTTCTTGACAAGGGCGGCGAAGGGCCCGCTCAATCGGCAGTGGTGGCGGTCGGCACCGGCGATTTCACCGGAAGGACAGTGCTCTTGGTTGAAGACCACGACATCAATCGCGAGTTCGCGACCGAGCTTCTGCGCAGCGTCGGCATCACGGTCGACGCGGCCGAGAACGGTGTGGAGGCCGTCGCCAAAGTCCAACGCCGGAACTACGACGCCGTGCTGATGGACATTCAAATGCCGATCATGGACGGTCTGGAAGCCACGCAGCGCATCCGGGCGCTGGCCTCGGCGTCGGGGGGCGAGCGATTTGCAACGGTGCCGATCATCGCCATGACCGCGCTGGCCATGGTCCAGGACGCCGAGAAGAGCACGACAGCCGGCATGAACGATCATGTCACGAAACCGATCGAGCCGGATCAACTGATGGCCGTTCTGGTCAAATGGTTTGCGCCGGCGCCGGCGCAGATGGATGGCCCGGTGACGCCGCGGCCCGGGGACAGCGCGATTGGCCCGCCTGACCTGCTGGCGTTGGCGAGCATCGACGCGGCGGCGGGGTTGCGTCGCATCGGCGGCAATCCCGAGGCCTATCGTCGGCAGTTGTGCCGCTTTCGCGAGCATTTCGCCGGTGCGCTCGGCGAATTGGAACGGCACATCGCCGAAGCTGACTTCGCGGATGCCGCAGCCTATTGTCATGCCTTGAGGGGCGTAACCGGGAATATCGGAGCAGTCGCGCTCCACGACGCCCTGGCGACGATCGAGGCCGGTTTGAAGCAACAGGTTGTGCCGGCCGACACCGTCTTCGCGGATGCGCGGAACCACTTTGACGCGCTGATCCGTGACATCGACAGCCTTTCCGACAACACCACGCCGGTGCAGCCGCCGGCCTCGGTGCTCCTCGACAAAGCGGCGCTGCACGAACAACTGGAACGCCTGGCCCAGGCCCTCGAGTCCGACCTTGGCGCCGCAGAGCCGATGCTCGCCACGCTGCGGGCGGGCGTCGACGGCACCGTCCTGGAAAGCGAGATCACCGCGCTGGCGGCAGAGATCGATGTCTTCGCTCTTGATGACGCGGTGGCACGGCTCCGGACCCTGCAGGAACATCTGGGTCGGGACGAAATCCCCGGCGCCTCCGGCGACACGGTCGGACCATGACAAAAATCACCGACCTCCGCGCCCTCGTCCTCATCGTTGATGATGTTCACGAGAATCTGCACACGCTGATGAACATCCTGCGGGACGAGTACGCGATCATCGCGGCAACGACAGGCGGCAAGGCCCTGGAACGGGTCCAGCGCCATCCGCGCCCGGATCTGATCCTGCTCGACGTCCAGATGCCCGGCATGGACGGTTATGCGGTCCTGGCCCACCTCAAAGCCGATCCGGCCACCACCGATATCCCGGTCATCCTGGTAACCGGATTGGTGGGATTTGGCGACAGTGCCCATGGCGTCGAACTGGGCGCCGCCGACACCGTCACCAAGCCGATCGATCCGGATCTGCTGCGCCTGCGCGTGCGCACCCAGCTTGAGTTGCGCCGCCACCGTCGCGACCAGATCGCCGACGACGCCGCCGGGCCGATGACGTCACCGCGGCGGGCGACGCTGCTCGTCGTCGACGACCTTCCGGAGAACATTCACGGACTACTCGAACAGTTGAAGGATGACTACCGCATTCTGGTCGCCAATACCGGGGCTGCGGCGCTCCGGATCATTGAAGGCCCTGCCCCCCCGGACCTCGTACTGCTCGATATCGTGATGCCGGAAATGGACGGTTACGAAGTCTGCCGACGGATCAAGGCCACACCGGTGGGAAGCCACACCCCTGTGATCTTCGTCAGTGTCGTCGATCAATCCGAGGAAAAGGTCAAAGGATTTCGCGCCGGTGCGGCCGACTATATTACCAAACCCTTCGATGTCGATGAGGTTCACGCCCGGGTACGAACCCATTTGGAACTGTCTCATCTGCAACGATCACTTACGAACATGGTCCGGGATCGCACCATACTTCTCGAAAAGAGCGAGCAGAAATACCGGGTTCTTGCCGATTACTCGCCGAATTGGGAATATTGGTTGGCACCCGATGGCACGTTTCTTTACGTCTCTCCCGCCTGTTTTGATGTCTCCGGATATGCTCCCCAGGAATTCCTGGAAGACAAGAGCTTGATGGCGAAGATGATTCATGCTGACGACATTGATGCCTGGCGAAAGGACAACCTGGACCCGCAACGGCTCAACGCCAGCCCCCTGACCTTCCGAATCCGGACGCGCGGTGGCGACGAACGCTGGATCGAACATGTCAGCAAACCCGTCTTCGACCGCGCCAGCCAGTTCCTGGGGCGCCGCGGATCGAACCGGGACATCACCGACCGTCGCCATGTCGAGCAGAAACTTGATTTCTTTGCCCATCGCGACCCGTTGACCGGTCTGCCCAACCGCACGCTGTTCGCCGAGCTGCTGAACCACGCGATCCAGCAGGCTGAGCACGGGCACAAGGAATTCGCCCTGCTGTTCCTTGATCTCGATCAGTTCAAGACTGTCAATGAGAGCCTCGGCCATAGCGTCGGCGATCGCCTGCTGATCGAGGCGGGCAAAAGGCTGCAGGCGCTGCTGCCCGACGTCGACGCGGTCGCGCGCATCGGCGGCGATGAGTTCAATATCATCGTTGAACGCGACCCCGGCCTGCCCGGAATCGACCTGGTCGCCCAGCGGATCATCGATGCCATGGCCGAACCGTTCATCCTCGACGGGACCAACGTCTATGTCGGCGTCAGTATCGGTCTGGCCCTGTACCCCACGGACGGGCGAACCGCCGAAACCCTGCAAAGCAATGCCGACGCGGCCCTCGATCAGGCCAAGGTGCAAGGACGCGGCATCCTGCGCTTCTTTTCCCCCGAGATGACCACGCGGTCACGCGATCGCCTGAAGCTCGACCGCGAATTGCATCACGCGCTCGATCACGACGAGCTCCGCTTGTATTATCAACCTCAGGTCGATTTGGTCACAGGTCAGATCGTCGGCCTCGAAGCGCTGGTGCGCTGGCAGCATCCGCAACGCGGGATCATCCTGCCCGGCGCCTTCATCCCCCTGGCCGAGGAAACCGGCCTGATCGTGCGTCTCGGCGACTGGGTTCTGCGCACCGCCTGCCGCCAGATCAAAGCCTGGTGCGACGCCGGACTGGCACCGCGTCAGACCGCGGTGAACATCTCAACGGTTCAACTGCGCCGCGGCGCCCTGGCCTGCTCTGTCCAGGCCGCGATCGAGGAAACCGGGATCGCGGCGGACCGACTCGAACTGGAGATCACCGAGACCCAGTTGGTAACAGATCATGAGCGCTCGCTGCAAACCCTGGCCGACCTCAAAGCACTCGGCGTGCGCCTGTCGATGGACGATTTTGGCACCGGCTACTCGTCACTGGCCTATCTGCAGCAACTGGCGGTTCACAAGCTGAAGATTGATATCTCTTTCATCCGCGACATGATGACCAATCGCGGCAATGCCTCAATCGTCAGGGCCGTGATCGCGCTGGGCCACAGCCTCGGGCTCGAAATCATCGCTGAAGGTGTCGAAGCCATCGAACAGGCGCGCGATCTTCGGGCGTGGCACTGCGACGTGATCCAGGGCTATCTGGTCAGCCGCCCCCTCCCGGTCGCGGAAATTACGCACTTTCTGAGGTCATTCGTGCCGACACCGATCCCCATGCCCGACCCGGAACGATGAAGCGGCTGCGGCCCGACCCGCACGCCGCGGTGATCAGGGACCGCGCCGCGCGGTCAGCAGATAGTTGACATCAAGATCACGATCGGTGAGGCGGAATTCGTCGCGCAGCGGATTGTAGCCGACCCCGGTGACGTCACCGACGGCGAAACCATGGCGACGCAACAGCCCCGCCAGTTCCGACGGACGCCGAAAGCGCCGCCATTCATGGGTCCCGCGGGGCAGCCAGCGCAGCAGATATTCGGCCCCGACGATCGCCAGCGCGAACGATTTTGCGGTGCGATTGACGGTCGCAAGAATGATCATGCCCTCGGGTTTCGTCATCGTGGCAAGGGCGGTGAGGAACAACGGCAGGTCGGCAACGTGCTCGACAATTTCTAACGCGACGACCACATCGAAGCGTTCATCGCTCGCAGCGACAGCTTCGGCCGTGGTGCAGCGATAATCGATGGCTACCCCGGCATCGGCGGCATGCTGTGCCGCGACTCGGACATTGGCCGCGGCCGCGTCGATCCCGACCACGGTCGCCCCCATGCGGGCCAACGGTTCGGCGATCAGACCGCCGCCACAACCGACATCGATCAGGCGCAATCCCGCCAGCGGCCGCGTTTCGGTTCCGATCCCCGGAAAGTGACGAGTCAAATGGTCGCGGATATAGCGCAGCCGCACCGGATTCAGCCGGTGCAACGGGCGGCATTTGCCGTTCGGATCCCACCATTCGGCGGCAAGCGCCGTGAAGCGGGCAATTTCGTCGGGATCGACGGTCGTGCCGCTCTCTATCGATGGCGGACGGGGGAACAGCCGGGGATTCAGGCTGGGGCGGTTGGCGTTCATCATGCCAGGCTCCTGCGGGGATGCGCGATCCCCCGCCGCCCGGTTCACTCCCGCGATGGACGGAAAGTCGGCTCCGGGGCGACGGGGCCATCCTTGCTTACACTTTCTCGACAGGGTATGGATAGCCCGTCCTGCCCCGGAAATGGTGCAGCGCCATGGTCCCTGTCGGGGCAGGCCCGCTTGGTTCCAATCCCTTGGTTTGAACCGGTGCCGCCGCGCTGTCGCCTTGCCGGTGTCGCAGGACGCATCGATCCGGGCGACGACGCCGCGGGGCAATCCAGCCCCGCCAGTATTGTCGGCCAAGAGTAATTTTTTTGCAGAGTGGGACGGGAGCGGTATGGCGAGGATCGTCCAGAAATTTGGCGGCACCTCGGTCGGCGATATCGACCGCATCAAGAATGTGGCGCGCAAGGTTGAGGCCGAGGTCAAGGCGGGGCACCAGGTTGCCGTCGTGGTGTCGGCAATGTCCGGTGTCACCAACCAGTTGGTTGCCTATTGTCGCCAGATCAGCGGCCTTTACGACGCCCGGGAATATGATGCGGTGGTCGCATCCGGCGAACAGGTGACCTCCGGCCTGCTGGCCATCGCCTTGCAGGAACTCGGCATTCCGGCCCGGTCCTGGCAGGGCTGGCAGTTGCCGATGCGGACCGACGATGTCCACGCCAAGGCACGCATCCTCGGTGTCGACACCACGGAGATCGAAACCCGGCTGGCTCGCGGCGAGGTCGCGGTCGTGGCCGGTTTCCAGGGCTTGGGAACCGACGGGCGGATCACCACGCTCGGCCGGGGTGGATCGGACACCTCGGCGGTCGCCCTGGCCGCGGCCCTGAATGCCGAGCGATGCGATATCTATACCGATGTTGACGGCGTCTATACGACCGATCCGCGGATCGTCACCAAGGCCCGCAAGCTGTCGCGCATTACCTACGAGGAAATGCTCGAAATGGCGTCGCAGGGTGCCAAAGTCCTTCAGACCCGGTCGGTGGAGATGGCGATGAATCATCGCGTCCGCGTCCAGGTGCTGTCGAGTTTCGCCGAAGCCCGGGGCAGCGAAATCCCGGGGACGCTGGTTGTCGACGAGGAAGAGATCATGGAACAGGAAGTGGTCAGCGGTATCGCCTATAGCCGCGACGAAGCGAAGATTACGCTGCTGGGTGTCGCCGACCGGCCCGGCGTCGCCGCGGCGATTTTCGGCCCCCTGGCCGAGGCATCGATCAATGTCGACATGATCGTGCAGAACATCTCCGAAAATGGCAGCCTGACGGACATGACCTTTACCGTCGCCAAGACGGAATTGGAGCGGACCCGCCAGGTCCTGGAACAGGCGCGGGCCCTGCTGGACTATCGCTCGATCCGCACCGACGCCAATGTCGTCAAGGTTTCCGTGATCGGCGTCGGCATGCGCAGCCACACCGGCGTCGCCCAGCGCATGTTCCGCACGCTGGCGGAGAAGGGCATTAACATCCAGGTCATCACCACCTCCGAAATCAAGGTGAGCGTCCTGATCGCCGAAGAATACACTGAACTGGCGCTTCGGGCGCTGCATACCGCGTATGGCCTGGATCGGGCCTGAGAGGATAGCGGCATGACCGCGGTGAACGGTACACGCAGACGTCTCGATCAGCTTTGGCGGCGTGGCTGCACATTGTTGGGCAGCGAAGTGGCGATCCTGGGCGGCGCGATGTCCTGGGTATCAGAGCGCAATCTCGTCGCGGCGATCTCGAACGGTGGTGGCTTCGGGGTCCTGGCCTGTGGCGCGATGTCGCCCGATCTGCTGTCGCGCGAGATCGCAGCCACGGCGGCGATGACCGACCGGCCCTTCGGCGTCAACGTGATCGCGCTGCACCCCGATCTCGATGCCCTGATCGATGTCTGCCATGATCATCGGATCGGCCATGTCGTGATCGCCGGCGGTCTGCCCAAAGAGGCGACGATCAAGCGGGTCAAGGCCGGCGGAACCCGGGTGCTGGCTTTCGCGCCGGCGCTCGTGATCGCGCGGCGTCTGGTTCGCCTCGGCGTCGACGGCCTGATCATCGAAGGCAGCGAGGCCGGTGGTCATATCGGCCCGGTTTCGACCTCGGTTCTGGCACAGGAGATCCTGCCCAACCTCACCGACGTTCCGGTGTTCGTCGCCGGCGGCATCGGCCGCGGCGAAGCGATCCTGAGCTATCTGGAAATGGGAGCATCCGGGGTCCAACTGGGCACGCGCTTTGTTTGTGCCATGGAATCGATCGCGCATCCCCGTTTCAAGCAGGCCTTCATCAAGGCGTCGGCACGGGATGCCGTGACCTCGGTTCAACTCGATCCCCGGTTGCCGGTGGTCCCGGTCCGCGCCCTCGCCAACGAGGGGACACGGCGATTTCTGGAGACCCAGCGTTCCGTGATCGAACGGTTCGACCGGGGCGAACTGACACAGAAGGAAGCCCAGCTTGAAATCGAGCATTTTTGGGCCGGTGCACTGCGACGGGCGGTGATCGACGGCGACATCGAAAGCGGCTCGCTGATGGCCGGTCAAAGTGTCGGCATGGTCACGCGGGAGCAACCGACCTGGGAGATCCTGGGCGAGTTGATCGAACAGGCCATGGCGGCCCTGTCAGACCGCGAAATATTGAGGGCGGCAGAGTAGACAATGGACGAGGCGTCAGGCGACGAACCTCAGCGGGAGGGGGTTGTGACGGTGGCCCTGAAACCGGCGAGAGAGCCCGGCACGACCGCGCGGCGTCTGTTGTCGCGCTTGCGCGACGTGATGGCCGGGTCGGGATCGGCCCAAATCCGGCTCGAGAAGATCGTCACCTTGATTGCTGCCGAGATGAACGCCGATGTCTGCTCCTGCTACGTCATGCGGGCGGGCGATATCCTGGAGCTGTTCGCGACCTTTGGCCTCAATCCGAGCGCCGTCCACCAGACGCGGCTGCGTGTCGGTGAGGGTCTGGTCGGCGATATCGCGGCGCATGCCCGTTCGATCGCGCTGGCCAATGCCCGCACCCACCCCAACTTCGCCTACCGCCCGGAAACCGGGGAGGATCCGTTCCAGTCGCTGATGGGCGTACCGATCCAGCGCGGCGGCCGCGTCCGCGGTGTGCTGGTGATCCAGCACACCGCCAAGCGCGAGTATCTCGAAGAGGAAGTCGAAACCCTGCAAACCGTGGCGATGGTCGTCGCCGAACTGGTTGCCGCCGGTGAGCTGGTCAGTGCCGGCGAGATCGCGACCACCGCCGATATCGGCATGCTGCCGACGCGCCTGTCGGGGATTTCGCTCAATCGGGGGCTTGCGACCGGGCTTGCCGTGCTGCACCGGCCGCAATTGACGATCCGCCAGATGGTTGCCGACGATCCGGATCGCGAGATGCAACGTCTCAACGACGCGGTCATCGCGATGCACTCGGCGATCGATGACCTGCTGCGCGCCTCCGAGGTCGCGGGCGGCGGGGAGCATCGCGACATTCTGGAGACCTATCGCATGTTCGCCGCGGATCGCGGCTGGCTGGCGCGCCTGCGCGAGGCGATCAATAATGGATTGACCGCCGAGGCGGCGGTGCAACGGGTCCAGAACGAGACCCGGACGCGGATGACGCAGATCGCCGACCCCTACATCCGCGAGCGCCTGCTTGATCTCGACGACCTGACCAATCGGCTGTTGCAGCATCTGGCGGGGAAAAGATCGGAGGCCGAGACGGGAACGCTTCCCGACGACGTCATCCTGGTCGCCCGATCGATGGGCCCGGCCGAGTTGCTGGATTACGACCGCCGGCGGTTGCGCGGCCTGATCCTCGAAGAAGGATCCCCGGCCAGCCACGTCGCGATCGTCGCCCGGGCGCTGGATATCCCGGTCGTCGGCCAGGTCCAGGACGTCCTGAGCCGGATCGAATCCCTCGACCCGCTGATCGTCGACGGCGACAATTCCCAGATTTTCGTCCGGCCGGCGGAAGACGTCCAGGACGCCTATGCCCTCAGCATCCTGGCGCGTTCACAGCGCCAGCGCGTTGTTGCGGCGATGCGCGACCAGCCCGCGGTCTCCCGTGACGGGATCGAGATCGCGATCAATGTCAATTGCGGCCTGTTGATGGATCTACCACATCTCCATGACAGCGGTGCCGCCGGGATCGGATTGTATCGCACCGAAATCCCGTTCATGGTTCGCTCGACCTACCCCGATGTCGAAACCCAGACGACCCTGTATCGCAAGGTCCTGGAACAGGCCGATGGCAAGCCCGTGGTGTTTCGCACGCTCGATGTCGGTGGCGACAAGATGTTGCCCTATTTCACGGCGCAGCAGGAAGAAAACCCGGCGATGGGCTGGCGGGCGATTCGGATCGGTCTCGATCGTCCGGCCATGCTGCGTCAGCAATTACGGGCGCTGCTGCGGGCGGCGGCCGGCCAGGAACTTCGGGTCATGTTCCCGATGGTCGCCGACGTCAGCGAATTCGATGCCGCCCACGCCATCATGATGCTCGAGCTGGACCGTCTGGAGCGCCGGGGGGAATCCCAACCGACACGGATCCGGATTGGCGTCATGGTCGAGGTCCCGTCGCTGTTGTGGCAACTGCCGCAACTGGTGCAACGGGTCCATTTCCTGTCGATCGGCTCCAACGATCTGATGCAGTTCCTGTTCGCCGCCGATCGCGGGAATCCGCGGCTGGCCGATCGCTATGACCCGCTGTCGCCGACGATGCTGAGTGTGATGAGCCATCTGGTCGAGCACTGCGAGACCGCAGGCGTTCCGCTCAGCGTCTGCGGTGAGATGGCGGGGCGGCCGCTGGAAGCGATGGTTCTGGTCGGGATCGGCTTGCGCAGCCTGTCGATGTCACCGCCCGCGGTCGGGCCGGTCAAGATTATGGTGCGCAGCCTTGATGTCGACAGATTGCGGCGGTATCTACGGGGAATGATCGATTCCCCGTCGCATAGCTTTCGCGAGAATTTGCGGGCTTATGCCAAAGACCATGCGATTATGATCTGACGGGGGGATGCCGTGATTGTTGCTGGACCCGATGCGGGCTATTCCGCCGTTCGGGCCCGCGCTATGGTAGGGTGGGAGCTGGCGGTTGTGTCCCGCCAATGACAGGGCACAGGGGTGGAATCGCAATGATTTGGCCTCGGGCTATCAGACGTGCGGGCGGGTACGACGATAAACCGGTGTATCGCGGCGATACGAATCGTGGCAAACACTGTGCTTTCCGGTAAATCAAAGTAGACGCTGTCACCGGCACGCTGGCCGGGTGACTTATTGGCATAACGGATGACCGGCGGAATGGGCGAGAAACAGCGCAGATTCTTCGAACAGTCCAGGTCGACGACCGATCACGGACAGGTCGAACCGCAACTCGATCGGCATGATCTCCCCAAAGGGGGGGTCGGGGCGACGCTGCGGGAAAACCGGGAGGGACGTGGCCTCCAACTGGTGCAGGTTGCCCGTGCACTGCGGATTCGCCAGACCTATCTCGAGGCGATCGAGGCCGGCCGTTTCACGGACTTGCCGGGGACGGCCTATGCCATCGGTTTCCTGCGGAGTTACGCCGAACATCTCGGCCTTGATCCCGCCGTCATCGTTCAGCGCTTCAAGGAAGAAGTCTCCGGCGGCGCGACCAAACCGGAATTCTATCTGCCCAAGCCGATCCCGGAAAGCCGGGTACCCGGTGGCGCCCTGCTGATGCTGGCGCTGGTGCTGGGCGTCTGCACCTATGGTGCTTGGTATTTCATGTCACGCGCCGATCGCAGCCTGGTTGCCTATGTGCCCGCGTTGCCCGATCGCCTCGCCAGCCTGATTCACGGGACAACGGTACCGCCGCCGGTGACGGTTCCGGTGGTCCCCCTGGCGCCTGAAATGGCCGACAAGCCGGCAACCGCGGTGCCGCTGCCCAGCACGACGGTCGAACCGCCGCCACCCGCCGCCCTGGCCGCGCTGCCGCCGCCGGCAACCCCGGCGCCCGCCGCGACCGCTTCGGCCACGCGTCATCCCGCCGCCGCGACGCCGCCCGGGTCCGCCGGCGGTGACGACGAGGACGAGGTTCCTCAGGTCGGCGGCATGAACGGTGAGCCGATGACCGGTGAAGGTCCCACCGCGATCGTACCGCCACAACCGCCATCCCCGCGACCGCCAGGACCATCGCCGATCGCCACCGCGGCGGCGCAGGCACCCACCGCCCCGGCCACGCCCCCGACCACGAGCGCAACCTCGGCGGAGGCCGCGACGCCCCCGCCCGCCGCCGCCGGCGATGCCGGCAGCACCGCGAATTCCCGGGTCTATGGCAACAACGGCCGTGATTCCCGCATCCAGTTCAAGGCGACCGCCGAAAGCTGGGTTGAAATCCGCGACGGCAACAACGAGATCCTGTTCAGCCGGGTCCTGCGTCCCGGGGAGGTCTATCGGGTGCCGGATCGTTCGGGAATCCGCCTCAACACCGGCAACGCCGGCGGACTTGAAGTCACTGTCGACGGCAACAAGGTTGCCGCGATCGGAAATCGCGGACAGGTCATGCGCAATGTTCCGCTCGATGCCAGCAAAATGGCCGGTACCGCCAACTGAACCGGAGCGGTGCCGGTGTCCGGCCGACATCGACGCCGTCAGGGGTCGCCGTGATGGAAATGCTGGAAATTCGGCTGCCCGGGTGCCACATCTGGGGCGAACCGCAAGACGTCGGCCCGGCGTCCCGGGTCATTGCTGCCGCGATCGCGGCCCTGCGCGGCCGGCTTGGTTGACGATCCACTATCGTAAAGGCTTGAGATGAGCGTTCGCCCCTATCGCGACATCCACCGTCGGCGCAGCCGCCAGATCTTCGTCGGCAAAGTGCCGGTTGGCGGCGACGCGCCGATCACCGTGCAATCGATGACCAACACGCCGACCACCGACGTGGCGGCGACGGTCGCGCAGATCCATGCGCTGGAGCGCGTCGGGGCCGACATCGTCCGGGTCAGTTGCCCCGATCAGGAATCCGCCCTGGCCCTGAAGCCGATCATCGCCCAGGTCTCGGTGCCGATCGTCGCCGACATCCATTTCCACTACAAGCGCGCGATCGAAGCCGCGGAGAGCGGCGCCGCCTGCCTGCGGATCAATCCCGGTAATATCGGCTCCGCCGACCGGGTTCGTGAGGTGGTTCAGGCTGCCAAGGACTACGGCTGTTCGATGCGTATCGGCGTCAATGCCGGTTCGTTGGAACGCGAGCTGCTGGAAAAATATGGCGAGCCCTGCCCTGAAGCCATGGTCGAGTCAGCGATGAATCATGCGCGGATTCTCGAAGACCATGATTTCTTCAACTTCAAGATCAGCGTCAAGGCCTCCGATGTGTTCCTGGCCATCGCCGCCTATCAGCAACTGGCCGAAGCCTGCGACTATCCTCTGCATATCGGCATTACCGAGGCCGGTGGCCTGCGGGCCGGCACGGTGAAATCCTCGGTCGGCCTGGGTATGCTGTTGTGGTCGGGGATTGGCGACACCATCCGCGTTTCCCTGTCCGCCGATCCGGTCGAAGAGATTTCGGTCGGCTATGACATGCTGAAAACGCTGGGCCTGCGTCGACGCGGCGTCACCGTCATTTCCTGCCCGTCTTGCGCCCGTCAGCGCTTCGACGTCATTGCCACGGTCGCCAAGCTTGAGGAACGGCTGAGCCATATCACGACCCCCTTGACCCTGTCGGTGATCGGTTGTGTCGTCAATGGCCCGGGCGAAGCGCGAGAGACCGATATCGGCTTCACCGGCGGCGGCCAGGGACACCACCAGATCTATCTGTCCGGCGTTCCCGCCCACCGGTTGGAGGACGAAAGTATCGTGGACCATCTGGTCGAACTGGTCGAAAACAAGGCGGCCCAAATCCAGGCGCAATTGGATGCCGAGGCGACGAGCGCCGCGGCCGAATAAAGTTCCCCGGGTTGGGCCTGCCCCAACCCGGTTTGTTGCAGGGGCGCCTTGTCGCGCCATGGCCCGGCGACCGCATGCCCACACACCTCTTCATCGTCGGCGCAAACTATCGAACCGCGACACCCGGGTTTCGCGATCGCTTGGCCAGCGATGAGGCGGAGGTTCCGGCCCTGCTCGATCAGTTGCGCGGTCACGGCCTGACACAGGCGTTGTGGATTTCGACCTGCGACCGGATCGAGGTTGTCGCGGCGGACACCGAGCCGATGCGTGCCGCCGATGCCATCATCCAGGTCTTCGCGCAACGGGTCGGGGCGCCCGAACCGGACCTGGCCAGCCAGACCTACACGCTGTTCGGTCCGGCGGCGACCCGTCACCTGTTCAGTGTCGCCTGTTCTCTCGACAGTCAGGTCATCGGCGAACCGCATGTTCTGGGCCAGATCAAGGCCGCGCATCGGCTGGCCGCCTCGGCTGGTCTGAGCGGATCGGACATGGAGGCAGCACTTCAGGCCGCCTACGCCGCGGCCAAGCGGGTCCGTAACGAAACCGCCCTGGCCAAACGCCCGACCTCGATCGCGGCCGCCGCGGTCCAGGTCGCCCGCGATATTCACGGTGACCTGAGCCAATGCTCGGCACTGGTGGTCGGGCTGGCGGATATCGGCCTGTTGCTGGCCGAACAGTTTCGCGACGCCGGACTCGCCCGGTTCAGCGTCACGGCGCCATCGGACCGGCGGGCCGAGGCGGCGGCACGGCGCATGGCCGCCCATTGGACGCCGTTCTCCGAGCTGGAATCAGCCGTTGTCGCCGCCGATATCGTCATAACGGCGACCGGGTCGGGGCGCTATATCCTCGACCGCGCCCTGATCGACGCGGCATCGCGACGCCGACGGCGACGCCCGATGTTTCTGATCGATGGCGGGGTCCCGGCTGATGTCGACCCCGCCGTTGCGACCCTGGACGGGATCTTCGTCTATGATCTCGACGATTTGGAGCGCCTGGCCCTTGAAGGGCGCGCCAGTCGTGAGGCCGCCGCCGCCGGGGCCTGGACGATCGTCGATGACGCCGTCGCGGAATTCAGCCGCAGTCGCGCGGAGCGGGCGGCCATCCCGGCCATTGCCGCGCTGCGCCATCATTTCGAGATGGCCCGGCTGCAGTTGCTGGCAGAGCATGACCATCTCGACGGCGCCGCCGCGACCCGGCTGCTGATCAACCGGCTGTTACACGAACCGTCGGAGAGGTTGCGACGACGGGCGGCCGATGGCGCAATGACCACCGAGCAGGAAGCCATGGAGCAGTTGCTGCGGCGCCTGTTCGCTTTGAATGACGGGCATAAGGGAGACCAGGATTCGTGAGTTTCGACGACCAGTTCAGTGACAGGCTCAGACGTGTGGCAACACGCTTCGACGAGTTGCGCGACGCCATGGCAGGCGGCACGCTTGACGCCGAGACCTTCACCCGCATGTCCAAGGAATATGCCGAGTTGGGACCGCTGGTCGAAGCGATCCAAACCTTGACTCAGGCCCGGGCCGAATGGCGCGATCTTGACGCGATGGCCGCGGATCCCACCAGCGACGCGGAAATGCGTGCGCTGGCCACCGATGAGTTGGCGGTTCTGGCGCGGCGGGTTCCCGCACTGGAACGCCAGATCCAGCTGCTGCTGCTGCCAAAGGACGAAGCCGACGAAAAAAACGCGATCCTTGAGGTTCGCGCCGGGACCGGCGGCGACGAAGCGGCGCTGTTCGCGGCCGAGTTGTTCGACATGTATCAGCGCTATGCCGCATTGCGGGGCTGGCGTTTCGAAGCGCTCGACATCTCGGAGACGGGGATCGGCGGCTACAAGGAGGCCACCGCCTCGATCACCGGGCGCAGTGTTTTCGCCCGGCTGAAATTCGAATCCGGCGCCCATCGGGTGCAACGGGTTCCACAGACCGAGGCCAGCGGTCGGATCCACACCTCGGCCGCGACCGTCGCCGTTCTGCCCGAGGCCGAAGAAGTCGACATTCACATCGACGACAAGGATCTGCGGATTGATGTTTATCGCTCCAGCGGACCAGGCGGCCAGTCGGTCAACACCACCGACAGCGCGGTCCGGATTACCCATCTGCCAACCGGCCTGGTGGTGATTCAGCAAGACGAGAAATCCCAGCACAAAAACAAGGCCAAGGCGCTGCGGGTCCTGCGCTCCCGGCTCTATGACCAGGAGCGCGCGGCAAAGGACGCCGTCCGCGCCGCCGATCGCAAAAATCAGGTCGGCAGCGGCGATCGCTCGGAGCGGATCCGCACCTATAATTTTCCCCAGGGACGCGTCACGGATCACCGAATCAATCTGACCCTGTACAAAATCGATAAGGTGATGCTCGGCGAAGCGCTCGACGACATCATCGATGCGCTGATCGCCGAGGACGAGGCCGCCCGCCTCGCCGCCCTGCAATGACCGAAATCGCGACACCGGCACAGCCCGTGGCCGGGCCGCGGCCGGAGAACCCGACCCTGCGCGACACGGTGCGTGCCGGTGCCGCCCTGTTGCGCCAGGCCGCGATCGATGACCCGGACCTGGACGCGCGATTGCTGGTCCAGCACGCGCTCGGGCTCAGCCGGGAACGCTTGATGATCCAGGCGACAGCGCGCCTCAATCAGCCCCAGCTCGACCGGGTGATGGCCCTGATCCGGCGCCGTGCGGCGCGGGAGCCCGTGTCGCGGATCCTGGGACACCGGGAGTTCTGGAGCCTTGATTTTCTGCTGGCCCCCGCCACCCTGGACCCGAGACCCGACAGCGAGACCCTGATCCAGGCGACACTGGACGGCATTGGCGACCGGCGTGCCCCGCTCCGCCTGCTTGATCTCGGAACCGGCAGCGGCTGTCTCTTGCTGGCGTTGCTTCAGGAACTGCCGGCCGCGACCGGGCTCGGAGTCGACAAAGCGGCGGCAGCCGTCGCGGCCGCCGCCGTCAACGCCACACGGCTGGGGCTCGCCGATCGCGCCCGCTTCGTCGAAGGTGATTGGTGCACCGGCCTGACCGCACCCTTTGACGTGATCATTTCCAACCCCCCTTATATCGCGACCGGCGTCCTGCCAGGACTGCAGCCCGAAGTCCGCCTGTTTGATCCGCCGCTGGCGCTGGACGGCGGCGCGGATGGACTGGCTGCCTACAGGGCCCTGGCACAGCAGGCACCGGCCCTGCTGTCCGAGCGAGGCCGTCTCGTGCTCGAAATCGGCTTTGATCAGCGAGAAACGGTCACGGCGATCCTGGAAGCCGCGCAACTGGCCATTGACGCGGTTCATCCGGATCTCGGTGGCGTGCCCCGATGCATCGTCGCGCGCCGGCGCGCCGGGGCCGGCGTACCCGGTTGAATCAGACCAGGATGGCAAAAAAACAATTGGATTGTGATGTCATCCCGTTTAGGGTTTGCGCCCAGGCACATCGCGCAACCGACGCGCTGGTGGTGCTGATATTCCTCCAAGACGGCGATGCGTAGAATAGCCCCGACGGGGCTTTCGGTCGCGTTCGACCCCCGGCCGAAGTCCTGGTGGCGCGGCGGCCCTGAGGGATCGAGATCGGATGAGGTTCCGCGGGTTATCAGCGAGTGTAGCCAACCCGCGCCGAGGCCGGCTGTTTTTGAGGAACGCGCCGAACGGCAAGAACAGGGGCTCTGCAGCCGCAATGAGACAAGGACCCAATTCCAGGCGGTCGCGGGGCCGGGGGAATGGCCGGCACCAGAATGTTCCGCTTCGACACCAGACATTTGATAGTAATGGTCCAGATGTTCGTATTCGTGGGAATGCGTTCCAGGTTTACGAGAAATATATCGCACTGGCCCGCGATGCCACGACGGCTGGTGATCGCATCGCTGCCGAGAATTATTATCAGCATGCCGAACACTACTTCCGGATCATCAGTCTGATCAACGAAAGCAATAGCGGTAACGGCGAAGCCGCACAACACGGCCAAGGCAAGGGGCGCAATCAACCCCGGACAGCCGGCTTGGCCGACAATGACAGTGACGAAGCTGACGCCGGGCCGGGGGACGATGAAGCCGCCGCCGAGGGCGATCGTGAGTATTCGACGGCGACGGCCTAATAGCGATCCGCTTTGATCGTGAGTCATGGCGGGCGGGCACGGACGGCATGAAGCCGCCCGCAACGGGCGGTGTCACGGCAGCGCGGTGCCGCTGATCCGGTCGTTGACGCGGATCGTGCCCCCGGTAATGACACGGGCATAGATGCCAAACCGGGTTTGGCCGTAGCCCCGCTTCAGGATCTGCGGCAGGTTGAGATCACAGACGCCGGTCGTGGGATGGACGTTGGCGGCTAGAGCACAAACAATCGGTTCGATGACCTCGAGGCGCGCCGTCCCGATCCGCAGCAGTTCCCCGGTCCACTTCTGTTCCGCCCAGGCATCGGCACCGTCGATGTGAAGATTGGCACGAAATCGCGCCGGATCCACCGGCTCGCCAGCCACACGCTCGAGATCGCGCACCGAGGCCAGGTTGATCAGCGTCACCAGCTTGTCTTCACGGTCGGTGTACATCACGCCCGGGCTCTCGACCAGTCGCGGCATGCCCAACGCCGCGCCGCGCAAATAGGCCGCGAAAAACTCGCCGATCAGCATGCGCCCGGTGTCGGTGCCGAGATTGCCGCGGGCAACCTGCCGGCCGCGCCGCAAAATCACCAGCGTCTCGCTGGCAGCGTCATATTCGGTCTGCAGTGCCGCCAGGCGTTCCACCCGGGCCAGGGTCAGAAAATTGCCCGGCGGATGCCAACCGGTGCCGCGATCAACACCACCGGCCCCGGTTGTCAGCGCGAATCGGCGATCCTGTGGCAGGCCTTCGCCGGCTTCCACACGAACCTCGCTCAACCGCTGAGCCGACAGGCTCTTGACCGGATAGCGGAAAATCTGGGCGATCACTGGCTGCATTGCTAACTCTATGGGCAACGGCGCCCAATCCTGTCAATCGTTGCCGCGAAGGAGGCGCGTGATTATCGGCGTAAAGCCACCCGCTTGTCGCATGTTGGCCGGCACCGCGAAATGTGACAAAGCTGCACGCGACGCCGGTTCGCAACGGTTTTCAAGACGACATCGGCAGCGATGCGTGGGCCAGGGCATAAGCGGTCGCAAATTCGGCATCCAACAACGGGCTGGCGCCGTGACAGACCGCGGCAACCTGATCGGCGCCGGCGACATAGTTGATACTGCGATCCACCGTCCAGGACAGGGGCCGTTCGACCGCCAGCGCCCGCAGGATCGAGATCTGCTCGGCCAGCTTGATGCGCCGGGCCGCCGCCGGCGCCGTCGACAGGCGCACCGCCTGATGATCCTTGCGTTCGCGGATCGATTCCTGACGCAGCGGAACCGGGTCGGTGACCGCGACAACCAGAGCCGCGACCTCGCCGCCAAAGCGGGCGGTGATGTCCTCAACCGTGGTCAGCCCATCCTCAATGCCGTCATGCAGCCACGCCGCCGCGATTTCCGCGGCGCCGCCACCCGCGCCGGCGACCAGGGTCGCGACTTCGCTGAGATGGGTGATGAAGGGCGTGCGCTTGCTATCGGGCCGAAAGGTGTCCGCGTGAAGATCAGCAGCATACCGCATGGCGGCGATGACAAGATCGTGCTCAACCATTGCTGCCCCCGCCCTGTTTGATGACGTTGCTCCTGGCAACCCCGATGCCAGATGATCACGGTCGTTTCAACGGGCCGCGCGACCAGGAGCGATTCCAAGCGTAAGGCCCCAAACCCGCCACGGCAAGCCGCACCCGGATCTTGCGGCAAAGGGTATCATGATCGGCGTCGCAGACGCGAGCCGGCCGGGATCCGGGCAGCGGTTCTCATTTTGGCGACGAAGCGTTGGGCTTTCGCCCAAACCCAACCGGGGCGAACCCCGAGCGGGTGCGGGCGGCAGCCCGCGGGCCAACAGCCAAAATGAGAACGGCCGGGATCCGGGAATGTCCGCTCAGGCCGCCTGTGGTGCGTCGAGCGCGGCGCCAAGATCGGCAATGCGGTTCGCGACCTCAACCCAGACATGATAGCCGTCACAATCGCCGACACCGTTCAGGTGATCGGCCCAGCTCCGGGCGACCGATTCCGCGGCGACGCCATAGCGGCGGCCGTAGACCCAGGCAAACAATTCAATATCAGCCGGATTGCAACTCATGGCGCGGTTCCCTTGCCGAACAATTGTCCTGATCACGAGAGAATAGCGCAAAATTTACCCCGGCAGTGCCGAACATTGCCATGAAAGAGGTGCATTGTGACGCGGACCGCGCGCCTGTTGCGCGCAAGCCGCCCGGGGCCGGTTGAGTTGCGCGCGCGCCACGCCGTCAAACCGCAGCGCGCGGGCAGCGACACCGCAATGACCGGGAACGGTGGCTCAAGGCGGCGGCGCTTGCGGTGAAGCCGGTGGCAGGGTCAGCGACTGCTCGACCGGCTGCCAGCGATCGGCCCGAATCGCCGCCTGTTGCCACTGGGCGGCGCTCAATTGGTGCATCAACCTTCGTTCCAGCTCCGGATCCGCCGTCGCCGGCCCGACCTCGAGTCGCAGCGAATTGTGCTTGAAGAGCAGGGCCCATTTGCCGGCTTCAACCGGATCGGCGGCAACGCCGACGCCGTCCAGGTAGAGCCGCTCGGCCGCCTCCTGCGCGATCGCGACACGCGAATCGGCGGCCTTGACGATCCAACCCGCCGCCTGCACACGCTGCGTTTGCGCCTCCTGAGGCGATGACGCCGCCGCGGCCGTCACCAGAAGGCATTGACCCAGATTGAACTGGGCCATCTCGTAGCCGCGCCCGCGTGCCGCCAGGGGTTGAAACAACGCAACCGCCTTTGCGCAGTCGCCCTTGTCCTGCAGCCGGCTCGCCTGTTCATAAGGGTCGGGTTGGCGCGGGTGGCTTGGCCCCCCGCCGAACCAGCCGCCACTGCACGCCGACAGCGCGGCCAGCAAGGCGGCCAGGGCAACAACGCGGATCGGCGCAATCATCGGGAACTCCGGCGCAGAAAACCGACAGCGATCCGCCACCATGACCGTGGCATGCCTGTCAAGAGGACCGCGGGACCGTCGCCGGCCGGCAGCACCGCCCGGCCTGGCAACACCCCGCGACGAAACGCCCGGCGCCCGCCGGCATCGAAGTTCAGGCGGTCGCCCGCTGCTCGATCAGGCCGACGAAGCGCTCGAACAGATAATGGCTGTCCTGCGGGCCCGGCGACGCCTCCGGGTGATACTGCACCGAAAAAATCGGCCGCCCGGTCACCCGCAGCCCCTCATTGCTGCCGTCAAACAGGCTGACATGGGTCACTTCGACGGCGTCGGGCAGACTTTCCGGAACCACGCAGAAACCATGATTCTGACTGGTGATCTCAACCCGCCCGGTGGCCAGATCCTTGACCGGATGATTGGCACCGCGGTGGCCCCGCGCCATCTTCTCGGTCCGCCCGCCCAGAGCCAGCGCCAACATCTGATGGCCCAGGCAAATACCAAAGATCGGGATGCCCGCCGCCATCAGCGCCTGGATCGTCGGAACCGCGTAGACCCCGGTCGCCGCCGGATCGCCCGGACCATTGGACAGGAACACACCGTCCGGCCGATGCCCCAGCACCTCCGCCGCCGTCGCCGTCGCCGGCACTACGGTCACCCGCGCCCCGGTCGCCGCCAGGCAGCGCAGAATGTTGCGCTTCGCACCATAGTCAATGGCGACGACATGGTGCCGCGGCGCCGTCTGCCGGCCGTAGCCCTTACCCAGGGTCCAAAGCGTTTCATCCCAGCCATAGGTCTGGCGGCAGGACACATCAAGGGCCAGATCCATACCCTCAAGGCCTGGCCACGCCGCGGCCTGGCGCTGCAGAGCGGCGATGTCGAACTGACCGTCCGGGGCGTGACAGATCACCCCGGTCGGAGCACCGCCGTCGCGGATCCGCCGCGTCAACTGGCGGGTATCGACGCCGGCCAGCCCCACCAGATGATGGCTTTTCAGCCAGTCATTCAGGCCGGCGGTGGCGCGCCAGTTGGACGGGCTGGTGATGTCGGCGCGAATCACCAGGCCCCGCGCCGCCGGCGTCAGCGTCTCGATATCCTCGAGATTGGTCCCGACATTGCCTATATGGGGAAAGGTGAAGGTGATGATCTGACCGGCATAGCTTGGGTCGGTCAGGATTTCCTGATAGCCGGTCATCGAGGTATTGAAACAGACCTCGCCGACCGTGCTTCCGGTCGCCCCGATGCCGCGGCCCCAAAAGACCGTGCCATCGGCGAGCACGAGGGCCCCGGTCGCGGCGGCCGGCGCGGCGGCGGGGTCGCGGGGAAGGGAGGACACTGAGACCATCGACAAAACCTACTCTCTTGTGACACGGACCGATATAATCGCGTTTCAATGCGCCGGGCCCGGATGCAGGATATACCACCGTCGGAGCCACCGGCACCGCAGCGGCGACGGCCGAACCGGGGCGCTGTGAACGCCGGGCGCACCCCCGGGACGGCCCGCAGCTTCGGCCCGACGTTTTTGACGGACTGTGATTATTGGATATCGGAGATCAAATGGGAACCCTGCGCCTTCGACTCAATGAGTCTTTGAAGGACGCCATGCGCGCCCGGAACGCCCGTGCGGTGTCGACGCTTCGGATGGTACTGGCCCAGATCAAGGACCGCGACATCGCCGCCCGTCCCCAGGGCAATGCCGACGGCATTGATGACGACTCGATTCTGTCGCTGCTGCAGAGCATGATCAAGCAACGGCGTGAGTCGATGGTCCTCTACGAACAGGGCGGCCGTGCCGATCTGGTGCAGCAGGAGGCGGAGGAGGTCACGATCATCGAAGGCTTTCTGCCCCGCCAACTGGACGATGCCGAAGCCGCGGCGGCGATCGCCGCTGCGATCGCCGAGGTCGGGGCCACCGGCGTCAAAGACATGGGCAAGGTCATGACCGCCTTGCGCGCCCGGCTGGCCGGGCAAATGGATTTTGCCAAGGCCAGCGTGATCGTCAAGCAACAGCTGACCGCCGCCTCCTGACGTGATGCGCCCGTTGCCGCCCGTATCGACCCGGCTCCTGGTGAGCCTGCCCACGCGGCACCCTGAGGGCCCGACGGGCATCCACCCGGCAACGGGCCGCCCGGTCGCCCGGTCATGACCCTGCCTCCCGCCTTCCTGGACGAATTGCGCGCCCGGCTCGCGCTCTCTGACGTCATCGGCAAACGCCTGCGCCTGATCCGCGCCGGCCGCGAGTTCAAGGCACCCTGCCCGTTTCACAACGAGAAGACCCCCAGCTTCTACGTCAACGACCAGAAGGGGTTCTTCCACTGTTTCGGCTGTGGTGCCCATGGCGACATTATCGGTTTCACGATGCGCCACGACAATCTGGCGTTTCACGAAGCCGTCGAACAGCTGGCGGCGCTGGCCGGAATGCAGGTGCCGCAATCGACGCCGGAGGATCGGCGACGTTATGAACGCCAGAAATCGCTTCATGACCTGACCGAAGCGGCGGCGCAGTGGTTTGAAAAGCAGTTGCACCTTCCGGGCGGCCGGGCGGGCCTGGACTATCTCCATGGCCGCGGGCTGAGTGACGAAACCATCGCCCGCTTTCGCCTCGGCTTTGCACCCTCCGATGGCAAAGCCCTGCCCGCGATGCTGGCCGCCGCCGGCTATGACGCCGCCGACATGGTCGAGGCCGGTTTGTTAAAGCGCCCGGAGCCAAGCGGGGACGAGCCGACAGCGGCCCGCGGTCGTGACCCTTACAGCTTCTTTCGCCATCGCGTGATCTTTCCGGTCGCCGACCGCAGCGGCCGCGTCGTCGCCTTCGGCGCCCGGCTGATCCAGGGCGAAGGCCCCAAATACCTCAATTCCCCGGAAAGCCCGCTGTTCCACAAGGGGCGGTTGCTCTATGGCATGGCCCGCGCCCGCCTCGCCGCCGCCGAGGGCAAGCCGCTGATCGTCGCCGAAGGCTATATGGACGTGATCGCGCTGTGCGCCGCCGGCTTCACCGGGGCGGTTGCCCCCCTGGGCACCGCCATGACCGAAAGCCAGGTGCTGGAGTTGTGGAAACTGGCGCCGGCGGGGCAACGCACGCCGATCCTCGCCTTTGATGGCGACAACGCGGGCCGGCGCGCCGCCTTCCGGGCCGTGGAACGCATCCTGCCTCTGCTGCAGCCTGACCAATCGGCGATGATTGCCTTTCTGCCCGACGGCGAGGATCCCGACAGCCTGCTGCGCAAGGGCGGCCCCCGCGCCATGCAACAGGTCCTCGACGCCGCGCTGCCTTTGGCGGAGATGGTCTGGTCGATGGAAATCCAGAACCGCCGGCTGGATACACCCGAGGCGCGCGCCGGCCTGGACGCTGCGTTGCAGGCCCGTGTCGCCACGATCGCCGACGGGACGGTCCAGCATTTCTTCCGCGACGATATGAAGCGCCGGGTCGCCGCAGCCTTTGACTGGCGCGCCCAACGGCGCCAGGACACAGGCCCCGGCGGGCGCCCCGGTTCCCGGATGCGCACCGCCCCGGGGAGCCGCAGCGGGGTCCCCGGCCGCGCCGGCGGACGCAGCGGCGGCTGGCCGGCGCCGATCCAAGTAACCCGTCAACCGCCCACCGACGTCCGCCAGCACCGCGACCGGATCCTGCTGGCGACGCTGATCAATCACCCGCAACTGTTCGACGAAATGGGCGAAGCGCTGGCCGGTCACCGGTTTTCCGACCCTGCCCTCGACGGGTTGAGACAGGCCGTGATTCAAACGCTTGCCGCGGATTCAGGACTTGACGACACAGGACTTTGGCGCCACTTGTGTGAGACCGGGCTATCTGATGTTTTGGATGGTCTTTGTTGTGCTGGAACCGTCGATCTGCCTCCGTTCGCAAAGCGGGAGGCCCCGCTGGACCAGGCACAGCAGGGATGGCGCGATGTCTGGACCCTGATGCAACGTGGCCAGATCCAGCAGGATCTGGCGGAGGCCGGGCAGATCTGGGCGCGCGACAATAGTGGGGCAACGTTCATTCGCTTTCAGGCGATAAGGCGTGAAGCGGAGAACGGAACCGACGGGCGCAATGGCGAGCGGAACGACGAGCCGGATGGATGAGATGATCGCAAGGCTTGCAGGACCGGCGGTATCGGCTGCAAATCCGGCGGCAAAGGGGTGGGCGGTTCGCTGGCGTGGCGCCGGGTGTTGCATGCCGGGTCACCGCTACAGAACGAACAGCGCCGACGAGGCGATGGTAACGGAATTCGAGAATGACCGGCGGGCACGGCGACCGTGCCGCCAGCCGGTTGTTCTGTCTTTTTTGGTGGACAGGGGCGGCGACTGAATGGCCACGAAAGCGACGAGCAGCGCGGAAACGACAGAAAATCGGGAAGAATCGGTCGACGGCCCGCTGATGGACGGTATGGTTCAGGCGGTCAAGAAAATGATCGCCCGCGGCAAGGAACGTGGTTACGTCACCTATGATGAACTGAATTCCGCGCTGCCGCCGGACCAATCGTCGTCGGAGCAGATTGAAGACACCATGGCGATGCTGTCCGAAATGGGCATCAACGTCATCGAAAGCGAAGAGCAGGACGAGGCCGCCAATCACGAGGCCGCATCGGATGGCGAGGTTCGCGCGGCCGGCAATCTCGACGACGATGATATCGGGCGGACCGATGACCCGGTCCGCATGTATCTGCGGGAGATGGGCTCGGTCGAGCTGCTGTCGCGCGAAGGCGAAATCGCCATCGCCAAGCGGATCGAGGCCGGGCGCGAGATGATGATTGGCGCCATCTGTGAATCGCCGCTGACGATTCGTGCCATCATCGATTGGCATGACGCCCTCAACGAGGGCAAGATGCTGCTGCGCGACATCATCGACCTTGATGCCACCTATGGCGGCGGCCCCGACAGCGAAGGCCTGCCTGACGTCGTCCTGGTGGCCGCGCCCTTGGACGAAGCCGCGATGCCGGTTGTCCCCGTTCCCGCCCCGGGTCTGGCGCCAGTGCCGGCGCCGGCACCGGACCCGGTGGCGGCGGCCCCCGCGACTTCGGTCGACGACGAAACGGAATTGCCGCCGGGGATCGAAGCCGAAAGCGATCCCGACGGCGACAATGAGGACAACAACCTGTCGCTGTCGGCGATGGAAGCGGCGCTGAAGCCGCAGGTCCTGGAGACGTTCGACAAGATCGCGGCCACTTACGAAAAGCTGCACAAGCTGCAGGAAGCCCGGCTGGCGATGCTGCAACGCGGTGAAGACCCGGTCAAGCAGTCGGACAAAAAATACGATAAGCTGAAAGCGGAGCTGATCGAGCTGGTCAACAAGGTCCGGCTCAACAACGCGCGCATCGAACAGATGGTTGAACAGCTCTACGGCCTGAATCGCAAGCTGATCTCCCAGGAAGGCAAGTTGATGCGCATGGCCATTGATTGCCGGGTCAAGCGCGAAGACTTTCTGTCGCATCACTACGGTCATGAACTCGACCCCAACTGGCTCGATCGGATTCGGGCGCTGCCGGGCAAAAGCTGGCCCAAATTCATCGAACGTCACACGGCGGAGATCATCCGGGCGCGCGAGACCATCAGTTCGGTGTCCGCCGAGGCCGGTCTGCCGATCGCCGAATTCCGGCGCATCGTCTCCACGGTTCAGAAGGGCGAAAAGGAAGCCAGCCGCGCCAAGAAGGAAATGGTCGAGGCCAATCTCCGTCTGGTGATCTCGATTGCCAAGAAATACACCAATCGCGGCCTGCAATTCCTGGATCTGATCCAGGAGGGCAATATCGGGCTGATGAAGGCCGTTGATAAATTCGAATATCGCCGTGGTTACAAATTCTCGACCTATGCGACCTGGTGGATCCGGCAGGCGATCACGCGTTCGATCGCCGATCAGGCCCGGACGATCCGCATCCCGGTGCATATGATCGAGACGATCAACAAGCTGGTGCGCACCTCGCGCCAAATGCTGCATGAGATCGGCCGCGAGCCGACACCCGAAGAGTTGGCGGAACGCCTGTTGATGCCGCTGGAAAAGGTCCGCAAGGTCCTCAAGATCGCCAAGGAACCGATCAGCCTCGAGACGCCGATCGGCGACGAGGAAGACAGCCATCTCGGCGATTTCATCGAGGACAAGAACGCGGTGTTGCCGCTCGACGCCGCAATTCAGGCCAATCTGCGCGAGACCACGACGCGGGTTCTGGCCAGCCTGACGCCGCGTGAGGAGCGGGTTCTGCGGATGCGGTTTGGCATCGGCATGAATACCGACCACACGCTCGAAGAAGTCGGCCAGCAATTCTCGGTGACCCGCGAGCGCATCCGTCAGATCGAAGCCAAGGCGCTGCGCAAGCTGAAGCATCCGAGCCGGTCCCGCAAACTGCGAAGCTTCCTCGACACCTGACCCCGACAGCGACCGCGTGACGACGCCGCCCCCGACAAGGGGGTTGCGTTGGCGCAGTTTGCCGGGCAAAGTCATGGTTTGCGCCGGTCGGGCCTGTAGTTCAGCGGTTAGAACGCGCCGCTCATAACGGTGTTGTCGCAGGTTCGAGTCCTGCCGGGCCCACCAAACGCCTTTTTTTATCATTGTTCTGAGAGGGGCGGCGCGATCTCAGGTCGCACCGCCCCTCTTCGGATCCGGCACCAGGATCGCCTCGGATGCCACCGCCAGCGACGACATGCTTGTCACAGGCCAGGCCGATGCGGATGGATGGGCTCATCCCGATGAGACTCTTCACGTCCCAATCGAACCGCATTAAAGAGTCCAAGCGCATTCACGAATACTGTTCTCGAACCCGGCCACGCGCGTCGCAGGCCGCACTTTCAAAAGCGTGAACGCCCGGAGCCAATGGCGCGAATGACGACCAGGTTGCTGCGTTTTGTCCTCCTGATCCTGTTCGGGACAATGCTGGCGTCACACGCCATCCGAGCCGAAACCGATCCGGACCGCGTGATGTTCTCGACCGCCGAAGGGCCGGTGACGGCGCAACGTTTCGCGGTTCCCGGACCCACAAAGCGGCCCGCGGTGATCATTCTGCACGGACGGCAGGGCCCCGACCGGTTCGCCGCCTCTTATCAACACGCCGCCGCGGCCCTGGCCGCTTCCGGGTTCGATGCCTACCTTCTGCGCTATTACAGCGACAGCGACGCCGCGCAGACCGCCAACCCCAGTGCCCCGGAACGACAGGCCGTGTTCGATCGCCGCCTTCCGGCCTGGTCGCGGCTGGTCAGCGATGTCGTCGGCGATCTTTTGGCGCAATCATCGGACCGGATCGGCGTGCTCGGCTTCTCACAGGGTGGCTTCCTGGCCGCCGCCGCGGCCAGCCAGGACCCGCGCATTGCCGCCATCGTGGTCTATTACGGCGGAAACCCGCTGCCAGCCGGGCAAATCACCCGTTTGCCGCCGCTTCTGGAACTGCATGGCGACGCCGACCGCGTCGTCCCGCTGCTGCGGGGCCAGGCCCTGGTTGATCTGGCGCAACGCCTCGGGCAATCGGCCACCATGGTCGTGTATCCCGGCGCTGGCCACGGCTTCGCCGGCGCGGACGCCGCCGACGCCCGGCAACGGATGCTGGCGTTCTTTCAGGAACAGCTTCGCCCCGCGACGCCACGACCGTAATGTCGGACCTCCGGCTCAGGCCCCCGCCTCACCGAGGTCGGGCCCACAGCCAACATCGCGCGCCAACGCCAGCAACAGGTGACGGACCGCAGGTTCATGGATCGGTGCCATCGCGCACCGGCGATAGAGCGCGGTCAACGCCGTCTCCGCCCCCGAGGCCAGCACGGCTTCGACATTGGCGCGGGGGATCCCGGCACGTGCGGCCAGGGCCGCGACAATGAATCGCCGCTTATGTGCCCGCAAGGCGGCAATGATCACCATGTCGTTCAAGGCACTCGCGCCTTTAAGCGCCGCGATCGTCGCCTCAAGTTCGCCGTCGGACAGGGTATCAGCCATGCGCAGAATGATATGGTGGCGGGCATCGGCAATCACCGCCGCAACCGCATCGCCATTGGCCGGATCTTCGAGCAGGACTTCGCGGAACCGCGCCACCAACCGGTCGAGAATCCGGATCGCAAGGCCGACATCGACACCGCCCCGCGCGGCCATCGCCAGCAAGACCGCCTGACTATCGGATCGCAACAAACCGTCGGTTCGCTGCAGGATGGCCTTGGCTTCGCGCCCCGCCAGCGTCGTCGACTGATTCTCGACCAGGGCAACCAGAACCGGTCCGCTGCCCAGCTCAATCAGGACCCAGCGCACCGCGCCGGTCAGATCGGGCCGGCGGGCCAGCGCGACCCGACCCGCTTCGCTGGTCGCGTGGGCAAGTTTCCCGAGATCCTCGGCGGTCAGAACCTTGCAGATTTCGAGAATTGGCAAGGCCACACGGTCGACGTCATGGGCGAGGCGCAGGGCGACCTCGCGGGGCAGAGCCGGGTTGGCGGCGACGGCCTCTGCGATCGCGGCGCGCACGTCGACCGCGGCGTCCTGGACCAGGCAACCGATAAGAATGGTTGCGCCACGCCGATCCGCCGGAGATCCGTCGTCGAGATAGTCCGCGAGTCGGCGGGCCACGGCAACGCGATCCGCAATTGCCAGCTTCTCCAAGCCCTCCACCAGGACCTTCCGTTTCTGTTCCTCCACCGTATTCCCCTCCCGCCGCGACTGTTTGTTATAGCCGACGGCAAGCATGATGTTATCAGAAATGGTTGTTGCCCTTCCGCCGACAGGCGATCCGCGGTGGAAATCTCGACACGGCGGACCTCGGAGGCTCGCTTTGATCCGGCGAGGGCTCTGCCCGACGCCATCACGGGCGGGTACGCGCCCCGATCCAGGCCGGAATCATGTGCCGGACGGGTTGCGGTACCGAAATATATCAGACCTTCCGATTTGCATCGACGCCACGGTCTTCCCATTTCGAACTTGTCCGGGACCGCGCCGATCGAGCCGGGTTGGAAGCCATGATAGACTCTTGATGTGACGTCTGTGGCGCGCCACCGAACCGGCGACGGGTCGGTGCGGAGCGCGGCAACGGGAAAAATCCCTGACTGTCGCGCTTTGGCGCTGGCGTGACCCGAATCCTTGCCGCTATATGATAATCATTCTTAGTTTCATCTGATGCCAGGCCCCGATCAAGGCGATGCCATGTTTCTCTGCGTTTGCAACGCGCTGAACGACAAGATGGTCAGACAGGCTGTCGCGGACGGCGCCCGCTCCTGCGCCAGCGTGTTTGGCCAATTCGGCTGCCGTCCGCAATGCGGGAAATGCATTCCCTATATCCGCCAGATGATCAATAGCGGCCACATAGCGGCCTGCGGTGAAGCCAGGCCGCGCCCCACCGAGCGAATTTCGCCCGGCCCCGGGTCTGCGCTTCCCCTCGTCGCCGTACCGCCCTGAGCGCCACCAGCAACCGTGGCCTTTTTCAGATCCTTCGGTGCCGAGCCATTGTCAGCGACATTGAATAATGCCAATCTCGCTCTCAGGGGCGATGCGGCGTCACCCTTTCGGGTTCTATCAGCGACAGTGAGGACACATGAAGGGCGATTCTCAGGTTCTAACCCATCTTAATGCAATATTAACCAACGAACTTACGGCGGTTAACCAATATTTTCTGCATGCGCGAATTCTGAAAAACTGGGGCCTGAAACGGATCGCAAATAAAGTCTACCACGAATCCATCGATGAAATGAAGCATGCCGATAAGCTGGTTGAAAGAGTCCTGTTCCTGGAAGGACTTCCCAATCTCCAGGATCTGCACAAACTGTTCATCGGCGAAGATATTCTTGAGATTCTCGAGGCCGATCTGCGGCTGGAGCAAGGCAGCCGGCTGACCGTCGTCGATGCCATGACCTATTTCGAGACGATCCGCGATTACGAATCCCGTCGTCTGGTCGGCGAAATTCTGGAAGACACCGAAGAGCATATCGACTGGATCGAGACCCAGCTCGATCTGATCAAGCGCGTCGGCATCCAGGCCTATCAACAGGAACAGATCAACGACGAGGCGTGACCGCGCCCCGGGTGATCACCACAGCCTGAATTGTGGGGCCCGAACGTCGGGCCCCCTCCGGTGACGGCGGCGTCTCGCGGCTTCCGTCCCTCAGTCGACCGGTTCGGCGACGTCGCGGAACGCACCGTCTTCGGCCTGAACCAGGGAGCGACGGCTGGAATCCTGGGCGAAGCGCACAATTTCCATCGCCGCCTCGCCATCGGCAAACAGGCCGGCGGCCTGCGCCGCCCGCGATTTCAACGGCACAATGCCGGGACCAAACAGATAGGCCGTGGCGTCCTGGGCCAGCCTGATCTCCTCGCGCGAAAAACCATGCCGCTTCAGGCCGATCAGGTTCAAGCCCTGGAGCCGCGCGCGATTGCCGAGCACCAAACCGAACGGAATGACGTCGTGTTCGACACCGGCCAGACCGCCGATCATGGCGTGGCGGCCGATGCGCACAAACTGATGGATCGCCGCCCCGCCGCCCAGCACGGCATAATCGCCAACCACGATATGCCCGCCCAGCAGCACCTGATTGACGATCGTCACGCCGACACCGATCTGGCAATCATGGGCGATATGCGCCCCGGTCAGGATCAGGCAGCGGGCGCCAACCCGCGTCACCATCCCGCCCCCCGCGGTGCCGGGATTGATCGTGACATGCTCGCGGATCACGCAATCCTCACCGATTTCCAGCGATGACGCCTCGCCCGCATATTTGCGGTCCTGCGGTTCATGACCGATTGAAGCAAAGGGAAAGATCCGGGTCCGCGCCCCGACCTTCGTCCGCCCCTGGACGACGACATGGGATTCCAACCGAACCCCGTCCCCCAGTTCGACATCGGGCCCGATCACGCAGTACGGGCCGATTTCAACATCGCCCCCCAGTGTCGCCGCGGGATCGACAATCGATGTCGGATGAACCATGAAATTCCCCTTGCCGGGCATAAACACCCCGTACCGCCGGCCCCGGTGATGCCGCGGGCCCATGATGCCGGAATGCCACCGCTGGCACCATCCCGGCCCCTACCGCTTACCGCGGCGCCGGCCCGCTGCCAAGCGGCTTGTCACGACAGGACGGTCACATTTTGTTGCGGCATGTTGCTGACGGCCATTCCGGGCGACGCAACCGGCGGAAGCACGGAACCGGGGAGCCGCGGAACAGCAAATTTCGAGAGTCTCGACGCCTTCACCACGGCGTTGCCGCATGCGACCTGGTGTCAAGATTTTGGACGAAATCCGAACGATGGCGCCATGGAGGCGGTCTCTTCCGGTGTTCCTGGTTTCGGCCGGACCCGTTGCGCGCCCGGCAACGCGTCGAGGCGCTGCCCAATTTGCGCAAAATTTGCTAGAAAGCGGGACCATGCCGAACTGACAGGATCGACCGGGTCATGCCCGACACCACCGACCGTGCCGCCCCGGAAGACGTCCCTGCCAATCCGGCTTTTGACGAGCCGCCGCCCCATCCGGCGCGCGGGTTTCGCAGCAATCTGGTCAAGGTCCCGACCGCCCATCTCGGCAGCGCCGCCTTCAACGACGAGCCCACGGCGCTGCACATCGCCGGCACCCGCTCGACCCATGCCGAGCTGTTCGGCGCCCTGGAACTGGCCGTTTCCGCCGATGAGGCCGCGACCGTGTTCCAGAACTACATGGCGCACCGGTTCGAGCTGTCGCCCGATTTCAGCGGTCGCGACGGTCCCGACGGACGCCGCCGCTTCCGTGCCAGCTATCTGCGCCTGCTCAAGGGCTGGATGTTCGATGCCAACAGCACCGAAGGCGCGGTCCTGAAGGGCTGGGTCGAAAGCCGCTTTGGCCTGATGCCCACCTATCACAAGGGCCCGCTGCGGCGCCTGTCCGACGAACGGACCATGGCCTATGTCGAGGAGAAGCTGTCATCGCGCTTTTCCAACAACATGATCGCCCTGCAACTCGATCTGCTCTACGAGTTTTGCCAGTGGTCGCTGCACAGCGCCTGGCGCATCGTCGCCAGCGGCGCGCATCGGACGCTGTATCGCGGCGTCAACGACTTTGACGAACACCCGATCCTGGCGCGTCCCGACCGGCGCACCGCGGTGCTGCGGCTCAACAATCTGGTTTCCTTCACCGAGGACCGCGACATTGCCGGCCAGTTCGGCGACCATATTCTTGAAGCCCGCGTCCCTCTGGTCAAGCTGCTGTTCTTCCGTGAGCTACTGCCGCGCTACCCATTTGCCGGCGAAGGCGAATTCCTGGTGATCGGCGGCGATTATCGCGTTACGGTATCGGTGCTATGATGCGATCATCACCAAAATTGCTCAGCCCATGATCGATGACGGGATCCGCGAGCGGGCACTGGGCGCCTATCTGAGCCTCGCCTGCGGCGACGCTCTCGGTGCCACTGTCGAATTCATGACGCGCAGCGAAATCACCCGCGACCATGGCGTTCATCAACATCTCAAGGGCGGCGGCTGGCTGCGGCTGGCACCCGGACAGGTCACCGACGACACCGAGATGAGCCTGTGCATCGGCCGCGCCCTGATCGCCACCGGGGGCCTCTGGAACCTGACCGCGGTCGCCGACGAATTTGCGGCGTGGCTGCGCGGGGTTCCTGCCGATGTCGGCGACACGACGCGCCGGGGCATCCGCGCCTACATCATCCATGGCACGCTGGAATCGCCGCCCCACGAGGCCAGTGCCGGCAACGGCGCCGCGATGCGCAATCTGCCGGTCTGTCTGGCCACCCTGGGCGATGACGCAGCATTCACCCGCCAAACCCTGGAACAGGCCCATATCACCCACAACAACCCGCTGTCCGACATGGCGACACTGGCGCTGGGCCACATGATCCGCAGCCTGATCCTGGGCGGTGGCATCAAGGCGTGCCGGATCCTCGCCAACCAGTTGGTCGAGCAGAACCGGAAATTCCGCTTCAGCCCCTATCCCCAATTATCGACGGGCTACATCGTCGACACGATGCAAACGGTCCTGCACTATTATTTCGAAACCGACAGCATCGAATCCTGCATCGTCGAGACTGTCAATCAAGGCGGCGACGCCGATACCACCGGCGCCATCGCCGGCATGCTGGCCGGCGCCACCTATGGCGTCCGGGCTATTCCCCCGCGCTGGCTGCGCAAGCTCGACAAAGCGGTCGAACGCGAAATCCGCGCCCAGGTCGACAGCCTGCTCGGCTTTGCCCCGGCGTTCCGCGAACCGGCCTGACCGGGATCATGGATCGGGCAGCCCCGCGGTGTGGGTAAACCACATCGACCCCCCGCCTTTCCAGGACAGCGACAGCCCCGGCAACGCGAACGGTGTCGCAAAATGCGCGGCCAGAGCGGGATGGTTGCAAACGAAACTGGTGGGAAACAACGGACGGATCCGTGCGGCACCGTTCATCAGATAGACCGCCAGCAGATACTGTTCGTTCCAGTACCACGGGCGGAAAGAGACGTCATAGTCGTTGGGCAGGGCGATGTCATGGAGATGCACCACGACCCCGGGCTTCAACCGGTCCAGTTGCGCCCGGATCTTGACCAGATGATCCTCGGCGATGACACTGCGAGCCTGAACATCACTGAGTTGCCGCAGCACGGCAATCAACGCGTCCGAATCGGGCGACGGCGTATCGGACATGGCGTGCCGGGTCCGGGGACAGATGGCTTCAGCCTAACACACCCGCCGATGTCGTCAGCAAACCTCGACGGCCTATCTTTCCGGACAGTCCCCGCACCGGACCGGAGCCACGCCCCGGGTGCGGCCGGGGTCAGCCACGATCCTCCGGCCGTCGGCGTGGCGCTTTGACCTTCCCTCCGGACCAATTCCCGCTTGTCCGCTTTCGGGCGCAACGGCGACAAGACAGGCTCTGTCAGGCCGGCGGCTGAGACGCGCCGCAGAACGCCGCCGGGGTGACCGAGGTCACCTTGTCCGTCGGGGTCCCCTTGCGCACCACGAATTCCGACGCGCCGATATGGCTCTTGGACTCGGGATCCCAGTCATAGGTCCAACCCATCGCCGTCCACGGATAACCGTAGCTGGTCCGGCCCGCGACGGTGACGCTGGCATGGTGCGCCGTCCAGTACTGGTTGAGCAGGAAGCGCTGCGTTTCCGGATCCAGCTGGGGATCGAGGCTATTGCCGGCGCGGCAGCGTGGCGCCTCGGCCGGCGCGTCGGGATCGACCCCGCCGGGACAGGGCCGGAACAGCGACGTCCGTGGCACCTGGAACAGGAACAGATGCCAGGCCTTGCCCGCCCCGGGGTCGGCCTGGGGCGGCAGGCCCAGAATCTGCTGGATCGCCAGCACGGGATCGGGCTTGCGGCGGCACAGCTCCCACAGTTGGGCGGGAACCGACACCCAGACATAATAATTCACCGTGTCCAGGTTGGGATAGGCCGTGAAGGTCCCGACCGTGACGGTCGGACCGTCCCCGAGCGCGCGCAGCGGCACATTCCAATCCGGCTGACGGACCGCCGCCGCCCGAATCGAGTCCTCATACAAAGCGTTGAGCCCCGACGCCAGAGGCGTGGTCGCCGGTTCTGGCGTCGCACACGCTGAAAGGGTTGCTGCCATCACTGACAGCGCGATCGCTGTAATTCTACTCGCCATGCCACCGATCCCGCCGTGTCAGAGGTGAAGTTTCGCCTTCTGGCAATGAACCGGCGCCACGGCAATTTCAATCGAAAAATTGGCCCGAAACGCGGCCGGGGCCGCGATGGGGCGGCGAGCGCCGATGCCCCTCGGCCTTATTATCGTAAGTTATGACAGGGGTTCGTCCCCGCGCGTGCGGGGGAGCCGCAATGAGGTTGCCAGCCGTGTCTCTGCCGACAGGTCCATCCCCGCGCGTGCGGGGGAGCCCGTTCTCTTGGCGGCCTCGACCCGCTCAAGAAGGGTCCATCCCCGCGCGTGCGGGGGAGCCCCCCGGTGACGCTGGGCGAAGCGCTTGGCGTCGGGTCCATCCCCGCGCGTGCGGGGGAGCCACAGGTTATAGACGAACCGGCACGACCCGACCGGGTCCATCCCCGCGCGTGCGGGGGAGCCTGCGTTGGCTTACGCATTGGGCGCTTGTCGTAAGGTCCATCCCCGCGCGTGCGGGGGAGCCATTGAACAGTCTGGTTCCGACGATGCGCTCCAGGGTCCATCCCCGCGCGTGCGGGGGAGCCGGCGATGCTGTCACTGGAGTCTCTGGGTGACAAGGTCCATCCCCGCGCGTGCGGGGGAGCCTCTAGACCGTAAGGTGCTGACAAAATTCACTTGTCGAAGAAAACACAGGCGTATAGATATCAGGGAATTACGCGGATTACGAGAAGAAACTGACGTGTTGAAAGGGCGGCTGGGGCTGGAAACGGCGCGGGTGCCACATGCTGACCGGCATGGCCTGATCGCGCTGTCGCGGGGTGCCTTGACGGTGGAGAGTGGCTGTCTGGTGTTCACCACGGCCGGCGGACCGGACCTGGACGCGGGCGTATACAGCATTCCGTTCCAGGGGGTCAGCCTGATCCTGCTGGGGCCGGGAAGCACCGTCAGCCATGACGTTCTGCGTCTGATGGCCCGCCATGGCACCGGACTGGCCGCCGTGGGTGACGATGGGGTCCGGGCGTATACCGCTCCGCCGCTGGGCAGCGACGACAGCCAGATCGCCCGCCGACACGCCCGTGCCTGGGCCGATGCCGATGGCGCGCGGCTGTCCCTGGCACGGCGGCTCTATGCCTGGCGCCTGGGCGAGGTCCTGCCGCACCAGGAGATCGAGGTGCTGCGCGGCATCGAGGGTGCGCGCATGAAGGCGACCTATCAGCGCCTGGCCCAGCTTTATGGCGTGGCCTGGAACGGCCGGCGTTATGACCGCGCCAATCCCGGGGCCGCGGATCTGCCCAACCAGGCGATCAACCATGCCGCGACGGCAATCGAAGCGGCGGCCGCGATTGCCGTCGCCGCGACCGCGGCGGTGCCGCAACTAGGTTTCATCCACGAGGATTCGGCCAATGCCTTCGTGCTGGATATCGCCGACCTGTTTCGCGACAGCGTGACCGTGCCCGTTGCCTTCGAGGGGGTCCGGGCGGCACAAAAGGACGCGGACACCCCGGTCGAACGGCTGGTTCGCCGCATCGCGGGGCGCACCCTGCGCGAACAGCAGGTGATTCCCACCATGATCGACCGGATCAAGGCCCTGTTTGAGCTGAGTTGAGGAGCGGGCGCCGATGCCCATGACGATCCTGATCACCCGTGACGTGCCCGATCGGGTGCGCGGCTTCGTCGGCTCGGTCATGCTGGAACTGGGGCCGGGATTTTATGTCGCGCCGGTCCTGAGTGCCGCGGTCCGCAACCGGATCTGGCAGGTCCTGACCGATTGGCAGGGCGAACTGGCACAAGGCAGCGTCGTCCTGGCCTGGCAGGACGCGCGCGCCACCGGCGGCATCGGCCTGTCGTTTCTCGGGACGCCGGCGCGGGAGATTGTCGAACATGACGGTCTTTACCTGTCCCGGCTCCGCGACGCGCCCGCTCTGCCACCCCGGTAATTTCGGGCGATTTCCCCGACCTTGATTCCCCGGTGTTCACAGCAAACCCGGACTTGTTTTCCGCCTGCCAGGAAGTGTGTCACGTCGTTTCGTGGCGAACAACGACAACCGAATCTATGGCCAGAAATCCGGATCCGTCACCTGGTCGAATGACCACGGACAGGCTACCGGAAAGGTGCTTTCCGGAAGTCCCGTTTCGGCGGCGGCCTGGATCACGGCGTCACCGTACGCGTCGGCAATAGCTTCGGGCACCGTGGCCTTCAGGCTCGGATTGTCTTTCAGGTGGCGTGCCAGATCGCGGCGCTGGACCTTGATCGTCGCGCGCCATGACGCCCCCTGAAGCCCGGGTTGGAATCGCCATTTCAGAAGATGCAGCAACAGCATCGTCAGCCGGTTGACCAGTTCGCGTTTCTCCGTGCGACCCATGCTCTCGATTTCCTCGGCGATGTTCTCGATATCCGCAGCCGAAAGATTTCCGGCGCGCAACAGCGCGGCCTGTTCGTTGGCCCAGGCATAGAAGTCGGTATCGTAAAGCGCGTTTGGCATGGCCCCTTCCCTTCATTCACTGTTTCAGCAGGTCAACCCAAAGGTAAAGGTTGTATTTGACCTCACAGCTTCCTCAATTCGGACTATCGGTTCGCCGTGTTCAAGGTGCGCCAGGACCGACTCGATGATCATCGACGGTCTGCCGATGACATCAAAGCGCTATGCTCGGGCCACAATCGTCAAGCGCGCGTTGGAGAAAATCAGCAGAGATCCATCCCCGCGCATACGGGGGAGCCCGATTCGAGTTGGAGTACGAGACGCTGCGGCAGGGTCCATCCCCGCGCATACGGGGGAGCCAGGTCGACGCCACAGATGTTGGCCTTCCTAAGGGGTCCATCCCCGCGCATACGGGGGAGCCGCATGCCGCTTGATTGTTGTTTTCTCAACCTGCGGTCCATCCCCGCGCATACGGGGGAGCCCAAATATCTCCGGGAGGATCTCCCGCAACGAGGGGTCCATCCCCGCGCATACGGGGGAGCCTCTAGACCGTAAACATTTGAAAAAATTCACTTGTCAGAGATTCAATACGTGCGTAACCGTAGCACAACAATCCCATTACGGGTAGCGTTTTCATGGATTCCTGGAAAGACGGCGAAAAGCGGCCCCCGGCCGCGGTCGCCCTGGGCAAAACCGACCGTGCCGCGGATGGCACGATGCTCGTCCTGACGTTGGCCGACCATTGCGCCGACGTCGCTGCCGTGTTTCAGACCCTGCTGGCACAACCGACGATTCGCCGCCGCCTGGCGGCTTTGATCGGCGTGGACGGCGATTTGGACCCGGTCACTTGCGCGCGGCTATGTGTTCTGGCGGCACTGCACGACACCGGCAAAGTCACCGCCCGGTTCCAGAAGCGGATCCGCGGCGAGGGCACGGGCGGCGGCCATATCGGGCCGCTGGTCGCCCTGTTGCACGCCCAACCCGCGAGCCCGGCCCAGCGGCGCGTCCGCAGCCGCGTCACCACCGCCATGATGCTGCCAACCCTGATCGACTGGTTTGCCGGAACCGGGGGGCTTGAGGACCTTCTGACGGGGATCCTCGCCCATCATGGCCGGCTCAACCCAACCCCGGCCCCGGTGCTGATGGCGGATTGGACCGCCGACAAGACGGGCTATGACCCGCTGGCCGCGCTCGACGATCTGTCGACCCGGGTCCGGCATTGGTTTCCCGACGCGTTCAGCGAAACCGCGGCGCCGCTGCCGGTCAATTCCCGGCTGTGTTACGCCGTGGCCGGATTGACGGTCTGGGCCGATTGGCTGGGCTCGGATGTCGGAGCGTTTCCACTGATGCCGGTCGCGGCCCTGGACGCCCCCCGCGATGACCGCTTTGCGGAGTCGTGCCGGCAGGCGGCGGTGATGATGCGGGGGCGTGCGCTCGATGCCGGCCTGCGTCAGTCCCGGGCGGCCGCCCTGGTCTGGAATTTTGCCACCCTGTTCCCCGAGGCGGCGGCACGGGGCTGGCAACCCCGGCCGATGCAGGCCGCCATGATCGACCTTGACGCCGACCGCCACGCCCCGGGAACCGTGCTGGTGCTGGAGGCGGAGACCGGCAGCGGCAAGACCGAGGCGGCGATCGCCCTGTTCCTGAAACTGCTGCGCCACCGGCAGGTTGACGGGCTCTATTTCGCCCTGCCGACCCGCGCCTCCGCGGTGCAGATCCAGCGCCGCATCAGCACGCTGCTGCGCGCGGCGCTGGGTGACGCGGCCCCGCCGGTGGGGCTGGCGGTGCCCGGCTATCTGCGGGTCGATGACGCCGACGGCCAGCGCCTGCCCGGCTTTCGCGTTGCCTGGCCCGACGGTGACACGCCGCGGATCGATGACCGGCGCTGGGCCGCGGCGCACAATCTGCGCTATCTCGCCGGGCCGGTGATGGTCGGCACGATCGATCAGTTGCTGCTCGCCGGGTTGCCGGTGCGCCATGCCCCGTTCCGCTCGGCGGCGATGCTGCGCCAACTGCTGGTGATTGATGAAGTCCACGCCAGCGATCCCTACATGACGGAGCTGCTGGGCCATGTCCTGGACCAGCACCGCGCCGCCGGCGGTTCCACGCTGCTGATGTCGGCAACGCTGGGCGCCGTGGCGCGGACGCGCCTGACCGATCGCGGCGGCGTGACGCTGCCGCTGGCCGCAGCCCGGACCGTGCCCTATCCCTGCCTGCACGGGCGGCCGGACACCGCGACAACCCCGGCGACGGACGGGGAACGCCCCCCGAAAAACATCACGGTCGAACAGCACCCGCTTTCCGCCCTGGACGCGCTGGTGCGGACCGCCGTCGCCGCGGCACGGACCGGCGCCCATGTGCTGATCCTGCGCAATACCGTCCGCGATGCCATGGCCACCCAGACCCTGGTCGAGCAGGCCTGCCCCGACCCGACCCTGCTGTTGCGCATTGGCGAGATCCCGTCGCCCCATCATGCACGCTTTGCCGCTGAAGACCGGATCCGGCTCGACGCCGAACTGGAAAAGGCCTTCGGCGGCGAGCGGTCGCCGGGCGGCATGATTGCGGTGACGACGCAGACTGCCGAACAAAGCCTCGACATTGATGCCGACCTGTGTCCCGCCGACGTGCTGTTGCAGCGGCTCGGGCGGCTGCACCGCCGGGAACGCCCCGGGCGCCCCCCCGACTGTGCCAGACCCCGCGCCCTGATCCTGGCGCCGGCCCTCGAGTCGCTGGCGGGTCTGATCACCCCGGCCGGCGCGGGCACGGTGTACCGCGCGCTGCTGGCCCTGGCCGCGACGCTGGAACAGCTCGGACAAACCCCGGTGCTGCCGGTTCCGACCGTCAACCGCGCCCTGGTCGAGGCGATCACCCACCCGGACGCCTTAAGACCGCTGGCGCAGCGGCTGGACGGCGCCGAAACCGGGCCCTGGCCCGCACCGTCACGCTGGATTGGCTGCAATGGAATCCGCAGGCGCTGGAGAATGACGGCGAGGCGGTAACCCGCGTGACCACAAGACTGGGGGAACAGGACCGCCGGGTCGAGCTGCCCCCCGGCACCCTCGGCCCGTTCGGCACCCCGATCAGCGCCCTGGCCGTCCCGGCCCATCTGCTGCGCCGCGAACCCCTGGAGTCGGAGCCCCGCATTCACGCCGAGGCCGGCACCGTGACCCTGGATTTCGACACCGCAACACTGGTCTATGACCGGATGGGATTGAGACGCGCCCCCGACGAAACATCCAAATAGGGCGTTGTACCGCATCATTCCCTATTACCTTGCAGTCCGGCACAACCTGTGAGAAATGTCCTTCTTCTGAAAGCCGCCCTGTCGGATCGGACCCGTGTACGATTTCGCCGAAGAACAGCTTCTCCAGATCGTCGCGCTGTCGCTGCCCGCGCTTCTGGCGGCGCTGAGCGCCGATGATGTGGACGGTTTCGAAGGGCTGGCGCCGCACCAGCGGCAATCCTGGTTCCTGTTTCTGGTGCAGCTCGCAACCCTGGCACAAGGCGACCAGGGACCAGACGACGCGCTGCCCGACGACGCGGACACTTGGCGCGCCCGACTGCGCGATCTGACCCCGGACGGTGCCGATACCGCCTGGGCGCTGCTTGCCGATGACGACAAGCCCGCTTTGTTGCAGCCGCCGGTGCGCGATCCGGCGGCGGCGGCGCGGTTGCAACCGATCGCCACGACCCCCGACGGCATCGATGTGCTGATCACCGCCAAAAATCATGACGTCAAGCAGGCGCGCCTGGGCGCCGCGGCGCCGCATCATTGGCTTTATGCCCTGATCAGCCTGCAAACCGGCCAGGGCTATCTTGGCCGGGGCAATTTCGGCATTGCCCGCATGAATGGCGGTTTCGGCAGCCGGCCGCTGGTCGAGCTGGTGCCTGGCCTGCGCTGGGGCGTCCGGGTCGCGTTGCGTCAGCGCCACCTCTTGCGCGCCCAGGGCGCCGGCTTCAGCTTCGGACCCGCGGCCGGGCGGTTGCTGTGGCTGACGGCCTGGGATCGGGAGGATAGCCTCGCCGTGCCCGATCTTGACCCCGCCTTCATCGAGATCTGCCGCCGCGTCCGCCTGCGCCGCGATCCCGCCGGACAGGTCACCGCCTGGGGCCGGCCCAGCGACGTCATGCGGGTCGACGCCAAGGACCGAAAAGGCGTGATGGACGATCCCTGGACGCCGGTCAACCTGTCGACCGGGGGCGCCTATACCGTCTCCGCGGAAGGCTTCCGCTACGACAAGGTCGCCGATCTGCTGTTCGCCGGCGATACCTTCAAGCTGTGCCCGTCGGTGCAACCCTTCGCCGATGATCCCGAGGAGCTGTGGGTTCACCTGTCCGCCCTGGTCCGCGGCCAGGGCAGGACCGAGGGGCTGCACGACCGGATCCTGCCGGTCCGGCCCGACCGCATGAACCGGCTGTTCCTCGACGACCAGCGCCAACTGATCCATCGCCGGGCCGGCGACATGCTGAACAATGCCCGCGCCGCGACCCGGGCGGTGCGGATGGCGCTGCTGGCCCTGTTGCAGGGCCGGTCCGACAAAATCAATTTCGAGGACAAGCGGGAACGCCCCTTCGTCGCAACCCTGACCGACGCGATCGATCGCGAGTTCTTCGACCATCTATGGCGCCATGTCGACGCCGGTTCGGACGAGGCGCGCGACGATGCCGACCTGACATGGCGCAAGATGCTGCATGATGAGGCGAAGCGCGCGTTCTGCCTCGGCTGCGCCCGCCTGTCACCCCCGGTGGGCCGGCGCGAACACAATCTGGCGCTGGCCGAGACGGTGTTCCGCGCCGTGCTGTTCAAGAACCTGCCCCTGCCGCAACCCGATGAACCGGAGAAGGACGCCGCATGACGGAAATCGCCGGGACCGCGGTCCGTAAGAAACTGGACGGTATCGTGTTCGCCCTGTCGCAGGTGCTGCGCAAGGAACGGCTCGGCACCGGCCCGCTGGCGCAGTTGCGCCGGATGGACCCGCTGGGCGTCCCGCCCCCCGCGTTCTGGCCGCTGTTCTTCGAGGTGGTTGACCCGGAAGCCAAGGGCGAGAGCACGGAACGCGCCTGGGCCATCATCGTCCAGGCCATGGCGATGATGGGCCCGGAGGCCCACCAGGGCGGACGCCGTGCCGGCCGGGCGTTGGCCGACTCCGGCTATCCCGAAGGACGCTTCGTCCGCCTGCTGCGCGGCAGCGGCGAAGCCCTGGCAACCGAGGTGCGGACACTCAGCCGCTGGTGCCTCGCCAAGGGGCTGGGCTTCGACTGGACCGATCTGGCCGCCCTGATCCTGGCCCGTCAGGCCGGCGATCCGGAGCGGGCCGATCGCGCCGTGCTGCGTCTGGCCCGGTCCTATTTCCAACCGGCGGCGCCCACCGTCGTCACCGAAACCGCGCTTGCCGGAGATGAAGCATGACGCTTCCCCGTTTCTTGCAGATCCACACGCTGACGCCCTACGCCGCCGCCCTGCTGAACCGCGATGATGTCGGCCGGGCCAAGCGCCTGCCCTTCGGCGGCGTCAACCGGACCCGGGTGTCATCACAATGCCTCAAGCGGCACTGGCGCACCGTCGCGGGGGACTGGTCGCTGGCCGGGTTGGCGGTGCCGATGTCCGTCCGCTCCCGCCAGACCTTCGTACGCCTCATCGCCGCGCCGTTGCAGGCCGAGGGCTTCGACGACGCGGCGATCCGCGCCGTGGTCGAGGGTTTCCAGGCCGCCCTGTTGGGCGAAAGCGCCAAAGCCAAGGCCGAGAAAGCCAAGGGCAAAGCGGCGGCCGCGGATGACGACACCGGGCTGGAGGCTCTCAAGACCGGCCAGGTGCTGGTGCTGGGACAGCCGGAGGTCGACTTCATCCGCGACGCCGCCCGGACGCTGCTGCAACAGGCGACCCCGGCCAAGGAGGCGCGCAAGGCGGTCGACGCCTATCTGAAGGACAAGAGCAACCGGGCCAATCTGGAGTCCCTGCGGCTGGCCGCCGGCCTGGACGCCGCCTTGTTCGGCCGAATGGTGACCTCCGACATCCTGGCGCGCGGTGACGCCGCGGTGCATGTCGCCCATAGCTTTACCGTCCATGCCGAAGAGAGCGAACCCGAATTCTTCACCGCCGTCGACGAGCTGGAGCGTGCCGCCGGCGAGTTGGGCAGCGGCATGATGGGCGACAGCGAACTGACCAGCGGCCTGTTCTACGGCTATGTCGTCGTCGATCTGCCGCTGCTGGTCGCCAATCTCGAGGGCTGCGATCCAACCGGGTGGGAGACCGCCGACCGGCATCTGGCGACCGCATTACTGCAACGGCTGATCCATCTGATCGCCGCGACATCACCCGGCGCCAAACTGGGGTCGACCGCGCCTTATGCCTATGCCCAGACCGTCCTGGTGGAGCTGGGCAACCGCCAACCGCGCACCCTGGCCAATGCCTTCCTGAAGCCGGTGCGCGCCAGTGCGGGCGACGGCGATGTCTGGCTGGCCGCGACCAGCCGGATCGCCCGCTATCTTACGCGGTTCGACGCGATGTATGGCGCGGGCGAACAGCGGCGGGTCGCCAGCCTCGACGCGATCGACGGCATCCCGGCGGTGGCCGCGCCCGGCCTGGACGCCCTGGCCACCTGGGTTGCCGACACGGTCGGCGCCGCGGCACCATGACCGGCACTGTGATGGACATCCTGATCCTGCGGTTGCAGGCGCCCCTGATGGCGTTCGGCGGGCCGATGATCGATCAGAACGGCCCGACCGGCCGGTTCCCCGGCCTGTCGCAACTGGCGGGCCTGCTGGGCAACGCGCTGGGCTGGCGCCATGGCGATGCCGCCGCGTTGACCCGGTTGCAGGCGCGGCTGCGCCCGCTGTGCCTGGAACTCGGCACCACCGGAGAAAGGCTGACCGATTTCCAGACCGTGGATCTCGGCCTGCCCTTCATGAACGGGACCGGCTGGACCACCCGCGGCCGGCGCGAAGGCCGGGGCAGCGGTGCGGCGACCCGGGAAACCCATATCCGGCTGCGCGACTATCGCGTCGAAACCACCGTGATCGTCCTGTTGCGTCTGCTCGACGCCGACGAGCTGCCGACGGTCGCCGACCTGCTGGCAGCGCTGCGCCAACCGGCGCGACCCTTGTTCATCGGCCGCAAACCCTGCCTGCCCAGCGATTTCATCGGCGTCGGGACCGTCCAGGCCGTGACCCTGTTCGCGGCGGCGCAAACCCTGCTGTCCCAGGGCCTGCCACCCCAGCCCCACGAGAGCGCGGCGGCCCGATGGACCGCGCTCGACGCCCAATGGCCCGAAGACGAGCCCGGCGCCGGAACGTTCAGCCATCGCGAAGCGGTGTTCGACCGGCGCGACTGGCGCAACCAGAGCCATGGCGGCGAGCGCATCGTCCATCAAGGCCGCCTGAACCGCACGGACAGCCTCTGATGGCCGCGGCGGCACTGTCCATGGTCCAGTTGCCCCTGGACAACCGGCGTCTGGCCGCCTTTGCCGCCAGCCAGTCGCTGTCCGCCGACCTGACCCGGGGCGACGGCGGCTATGTCGGCCATGCCCTGCTGACAGCGCTGTTCGGCGCGATGGCGCCGCAGCCCTTTGCGATCCGGCCGCGGGCCGGAACGCCAGGGGCCATCGACCTGCTGGCTTACAGCCACCACCCGCTGGAGGCCCTGCGCGCCACCGCCGAACTGACCGCCCTGCCGGTGCCCCTGGCCGCGATCGACTGGGTCGATGCGGCAGACAAACGCATGCCCCTGCCCTTGCCGGCCGGCATGGCGCTGGGATTTCAGGTGCGTGCCTGCCCGACGATCCGGATGGCCCGGGGGGCGACCCGCAAGCATCCAGGGGCGGAGGTCGACGCCTTCCTGGCCGCCATCGACCAGGCCGAGGCTGAAGCGGCCGCGGCGGGTACGGACGACACGGAACGGCCCTTCGTCGATCGTCAGGCGGTCTATGGCCAGTGGCTGACAACACGGATCCCCGGCGCGGCGGTCACCGCGGTGCGGCTGGCAGGATTCCGTCACAGCGACATCTCCCGCCGCGGCACAGGGCCGAAGGAGTCGCCGCGGCCGCTGATATCGATCCAGAAGCCCGATGCGCTGTTTGAAGGGCTGCTGACGGTCACCGACAGCGCGCTGTTCGCCGCCACAGTGGCGCGCGGCGTCGGCCGCCACCGGGCCTTCGGATTCGGCATGCTGTTGCTGCGGCCCGTGGCGCGGTGAGGCCGGTTTCATTTGCTGCGGCCAGCGGTGGATCATGACCAAGGCCGTGCTCACCACGAAAGTCGAACCGAGTTACGATGATCTCCCCGAACAGCGCTATCACTTCCCGCGCACCTATCTGCGGCAGGTCGAAGCGGCGCTGGGGGATTTCATCGTCTATTACGAACCGCGGCGTTCTTCGGGCAACCTGTCGAGCCGCGGCGGCCGTCAGGCCTATTTCGCGACGGCCCGCATTGTCGATATCGAGCCAGATACGGTCCACTCCGACCATTTTTACGCGAAGATTAAAGACTATCTGGAGTTCGTTCGGCCGGTTCCATTCCAGGAGGGCCGGCTTTATTACGAATCCGCCCTGCAACGGGATGATGGCAAGACCAACAAGGGCGCCTTTGGCCGCGCCGTCCGCCCCTTGTCGCCGGGCGAATATGACAGGATCGCGCAAGCCGGCTTCGCGCCCGTGATCGCGGCGCCTGCGGCCGACAGGCCCGGAGACGCCTATTCGATGCCGGGGTTCGCCGAGGAACCGGCGACATTCGAACGACCGATTGTCGAGCGCATCATTGCAAGGCCGTTCCGCGATGACGCGTTCTCCGGGATGATCAAGGCGGCCTATGGCGACACCTGTGCCATGACCGGTCTGAAGATCATCAATGGCGGCGGGCGAAGCGAGGTCCAGGCCGCCCATATTCGTCCCGTCGCGGAATCCGGACCCGATTCGGTTCGCAACGGGATCGCACTCTGTGGCACGCTTCATTGGATGTTTGACCGGGGCCTCGTGTCCCTTGACGACGAATACCGCCTGCTGCTGGCACCGGGAAAGGTGCCGGACCCGGTACAACGGATGATCACGCCCGACCGGCTTCTGTTGCGGCCGGAACGCGCCGACCAACTGCCGCACCCGCAGTTTCTGCGCTGGCATCGGGAATTTCGTTTCAAGGGTTGAAGACCGCCCCCGCCCTTGGCAAGCCGCGCCCGAACCGCCAACGGAGGACAGGATTTCGACCCCAGGGAGAGTGCCGTTGCCAAATCCGTTCCGAATCGCCGTCCTGGTCGGCCTGCTGACCAGCGTGAGCGGCTGCGCGTCGTCGCCGGGCCCGCAAACCAACCCGGGCGCCTTGACCGCCATCGAAACGCTGGACCTGCCGCGCTATCTGGGCACCTGGTACGAAATCGCCAAATATCCCAACCGGTTCCAGCGCAACTGCGCCGGCGGGACCAGCGCCACCTACAGCCTGGAACCGGACGGCGCGGTCAAAGTGGTCAACCGGTGCCGACTGGCCAACGGCGACATGGACCAGGCGGTGGGGGCGGCGCGGCAAAGCGGCGGCCCGACCTCGGCCAGGCTGGAGGTCCGGTTTGCGCCCTGGTGGCTGGGCTGGCTTCCCACCGTCTGGGGCGACTATTGGGTGATCGACATTGACCCCGGCTATCAACTGGCCGCGGTCAGCGAACCCCGGCGCGCCTATCTTTGGATCCTGTCGCGGACGCCGACGGTCGACCCTGTGGCCTATCAGGCTCTGCTGGGGCGCCTGCAGGGCAAGGGTTATGATCTGGGCAAGCTGGAAGTCAGCAAGCCGTAGGCCTTGGGGCAGCACCGCAGATCCCGGCATCAGCGATGTTATGCGTCGCCGGTTGGGATCGGCGGCGATCGCCGCCGCGGCCCGCAAGGGGCGAGACCTGCGTTCCGACGCCACGCCGGCTTGCTTTCAAAGCGGCCTGGGATCATATATGACTACAATAGTCACATGGTTGCGGGAGGCTATTACGCGCGAAATCCAACTTCGGGACGCCAAGGCCCGCCTGTCGGCAGTGGTCGATGATGCGGTATGCGGCGAACCAGCCATTATCACCCGCCACGGCAAACGGGAGGCCGTGATTGTGAGCTTCGCCGAATGGGAGCGCCTGTCACAAGTGCCCTCTTTCGGCCATCTACTGATGAGCGCGCCGCTGGCGCCGGACGATCCGCCGGCGCGGAACAAAGCGCCGTTGCGCGACGCCGGCTTCTGACCGCCCCTTGTACCTGGTCGATACCAACATCCTGTCGGCCGGCGCCCCGTCGCGTGTCGCGCCGGCGGAACTGATTGCCTGGATGGACGAGCATTCGCCGGCGCTTTTCCTCTCGGCGGTGACGGTGGCGGAAATCGAGGACGGCATCGCCAAGCTGCGCCGCGAAGGGGCGACGCGCAAGGCCGCGGATCTGACGGTTTGGCTGGAGACGCTGCTGCATCTTTACGGCAGCCGCATCCTGCCGTTCGACACGGCCGCCGCACGGGTGGCCGGAATGCTTTCCGACCGGGCGCGGGCACAGGGCAAGGCACCGGGTTTCGCCGACATCGCCATCGCGGCGACCGCCAAGTATCACGGCCTGACGATCTTGACCCGCAATCTCCGGCATTTCAAACCATTGGACGTGCCCGCGCTCGACCCCTTCACGGCTTTGCCATCATAACCGGGGAGCCTCCGGCGGGACCTCGTTCGTCGCCCTCGCTACCGAACTGGGACCGAACCGACTCGGGCTGAAATCGCAATCGCAGCCTCTCGATGAGAAGGCGGACGAATTCGTCACTGTCATATGTCCTTCAAGAAGGCAACAACGGAAATGACGAAAAGAGGAACCCAAACGGGTCCACCCTTGGACCGATTTAGTCCAAACAGTTCGGATAATTTAGGGAGAATGACGAGAGGGCGGCAGAAAATTTGGAGCGGGTGAAGGGAATCGAACCCTCGTCGTAAGCTTGGGAAGCTTCTGCTCTACCATTGAGCTACACCCGCACCGGAACCGGCCGGCGCGACCGCGTTCGCCTTTATAGGGGAGCCGCGGCGCAAGATCAAGCCAAGGCTTGCCGTGCCAGCACCGAAAAACGACTCCGCGATCGCGCCGCCGCCGGTACCGGCGCGACCCAGGGCGTCACCGCCCCGGCCAGGCCGCGCAGCGCGCCCGGGACCAGTTCCAACCCGAGAAACCGATCAAGATCGACCGGCCCCGGCAGCGTCAGAGACCGTGTCAGGGCGCGGACGAAGCCAAACCGCCGATAATAGGGCTCATCCCCCACCAGGATCACGCTGCGATGACCCGCAGCCGCGGCGCGCATGAGGCTGGCCCGGATCAAGGCCGCGCCCAGGCCGTTGCCCTGACAATCGGGCACCACCGCGATCGGCCCCAGCAGCAGGGACGGACACCGGCCGGCGATCATCACCGGCCAATAGCGGATCGTGCCCTCGATCTCACCGCGGTCATTTTCCGCAACCAGGCACAGATCGCCAACGGGTCCGACGCCATCGCGAAACCGATAGGCGGTCTTGGCAAACCGATTGGGACCAAAGGCCGAGTCGAGCAAAGCCTCAATAGCCGCAGCATGGTGCGGCCGTTCCACGAAAATCGTCATGGGTTCGGTATTCCCGGCGCTCAGAAAGAAAAGGCGAAACACGTCGCCAGCGCCGGAAGAGTGGTCTTGCAACCCTGCTCTAGGCGCCAGCCCGCGACACGACAGCCAGAGGGCACATCCCCGAAAGGAGGAGCCCGCATCGTCGTCGTTGAGGGGAGAGGCGCTGCAACACGAGGGTGATTCCCGCACCGTTTGAAACAGCCGGTTCTATAAAGCCAATAGCCCCCCACTACAAATGAATTTTGACCCCACCGGATCCCTGGCGGCCGATCCGGTTCCAATGCAGGATCGCAACACCCGGTCGGTTGCCTTTGCCCCCCGGAGAACGTGATGTATCATCGCTGACCGCCTCGCGGACCGCTGTGACGACAGCGACGCCGCCGCGAAGCCTGATCGTGACGGAGTGGCGCATGTACTCGCAAACAACCCGGTCGATCCGGATCACCGTCAAGCCGGTCTTCCTTGAAGAACAATCATCCCCGGTCGAAGGCCACTATGTCTGGGCCTATCATGTTCGTATCGAGAATTTCGGTCCGGAAACGGTCCAGCTGCGCAACCGCTATTGGAAGATCACGGACGGTACGGGGCGGGTTCTGGAAGTTCGCGGTCCCGGCGTTGTCGGCGAACAGCCGGTGCTGGAGCCCGGGCACAGCTATGAATATACCAGCGGCACACCGCTCGCCGCGCCGTCCGGGATCATGTCCGGCGCCTACCAGATGGAAACACCCAGTGGCGAAACCTTCGATGTCGTGATCCCGACTTTTTCGCTCGACAGCCCGCACCAGCCGATGCGGCTCCACTGACGTCGGCACACGAGCGCGAGCACTTCCGTTATTTTTCTACCCTTGAAAGTCGGGAGGCGCACGCCAAATCGCTAGCCGTGAGACCTCTCTCCCCGGCCCTGCGGCGCTGACATCGCCGCGGCCCCCGCCGCAACGGCGGGAACCGAAAGGCATTATCGCGTGTCTTCCATGAAAGGCAGTATCATTTCGAGCCCCGGCATAAGCCACGCCCCCCAGGGCGATGCCCTGGTCGCCATCGCGCCACAATCCGATCCGGCGGCGGATCGTCCCAGCCGGGCCGAAGCCGAAGCGGCCGTTCGCGTCCTGCTGCGCTGGGCCGGTGATGACCCGAATCGCGAGGGCCTGCGCGGGACTCCGGAGCGCGTGGTCCGGTCTTACGAAGAATTTTTCGCCGGTTACGCGCTGGACCCGGTCGAGATGCTCAATCGGACGTTCGAGGAAACCGACGGCTACGATGAGATGGTGGTTCTGCGCGACATCCGGTTCGAGAGCTATTGCGAACACCACATGGTTCCGATCGTCGGCCATGCCCATGTCGCCTATCTGCCTCACCATCGCGTCGTGGGTATCAGCAAGCTGGCGCGCGTCGTCGAGGTCTATGGCAAACGGCTGCAGATTCAGGAGAAGATGACCGCCCAGATTGCCAACACCATCGACGAGGTGCTGAAACCGCTGGGCGTCGCGGTGGTGCTGGAAGGCGAACACCAATGCATGAGCACCCGGGGGATTCACAAGCCCGGCGTGACGATGATCACCAGCCGGATGCTCGGCGCCTTTCGCACCGACCCGTCGACACGGCGCGAATTCCTGACCATGATCGGCAAGACCGTCTGATCCGTCGGCCCGTCGCGGTCCGGTCAGCCATTGGCCGCCAGGATCGCACCGGCAAGATAGAGCGAACCACAAATCAGCACGCGGGCCGGACCCGCATGCTGCGCCACCAGCGCGTCCAACGCCGCGGCGGGTGACGCCATCGGCACAGCATCGAAAACCCCCACGGTCTGTGCCAACGCCGCCAGGACCGCCGGATCCTGCGACGCTTCCTCGCCGGTCAGTGCGACGCTCCGCAGGGCGGTGACATACGGCGCCAGCGGGCGCAGGAAAGCGTCGGGCTGCTTGGTCGCCAGCATGCCCACAATCAGCAGTAGGGGCCGTCCGTCGTCGCGCCAGCGTGCCGCCTGGATCGCCAGCACCTCCCCCGCGGAATCGTTATGGCCGCCATCGAGCCACAGGTCCCAGCCGGGCGGCAGCCGCGCCGCCAGGGGACCGATGGTCAAGCGTTGCAGCCGCGCCGGCCAGGTCACGTCGGCGACGCCGCTGCGCACGGCCGTGTCGGCGATGGGAATTCCCAGCGGATCGAGACAGGCAATCGCCGTCCCGGCATTGAACAGCTGATGGGCCCCGAGCAGGCCCGGCATCGGCAGATCCAGCGTCCGTGTCGTGGATTGGAAGCAAAATCCCGCCGCCCCGGGATCAATCCGCCAGGCATCGCCATAAGCGCGCAGCGGGGCGCCAACCGCGGTCGCGTGATCGCGCAAGGTGTCCATCACCCCGGGCTCCGGTTGCGGCGCGACGACCACGGGGACATCCGGCTTGAAGATCCCAGCCTTTTCCGCAGCGATTTCGGCCAGTGTCGTGCCGAGATATTGCATGTGGTCGTAGCTGATGCGCGTGATCGCGGTCACCGCCGGCCGGGCGACGACATTGGTGGCGTCGAGGCGACCCCCCAATCCGGTCTCCAGCAGGACAATATCGGCCGGGGTGCGCGCAAAGGCCAGGAATGCGGCCGCCGTCGTGACCTCGAAGAAGGTGATCGGCGCACCGCCATTGACCGCCTCGCATTCCTCGAGCAGCGCGGTCAACGCGTTATCGTCAATCAGCGCGCCGGCAACGCGGATCCGTTCGTGGAACCAGACCAGATGGGGCGAGGTGTAGACATGCACCCGCAGCCCGGCGGCTTCGAGCATGGCCCGCAGAAAGGCCAGGGTCGACCCCTTGCCATTGGTTCCCGCGACATGGATCACCGGAGGCAACCGGTCTTGTGGCCGCCCCAACGCCGTCAACAAGCTCTCGACCCGCGCCAACGACAGGTCGATGACCTTGGGGTGCAACTGCTTCAGACGCGCCAGAACCGGATCGACCCGGTCATGCGACGGGAGGCTGACCGGCTGGGGATTCGACGGCAGGCTGATGTCCAGGGGGCTGGGGGGCATTGGCGGATTCGGCCGGTTGCTGCGTGTCATGATCGGATGTTTCGGGGATTTCAACCGCTGCCTGCGGTTCAGTCGGATCGGCAGGGGGGCCAATCGTCACCGGGGTCAGGGGGACAACGGCCGCGGCCGGCGCCGGTCGGCACAACAGGCCCAGAACCCGGATCAGGATCAACCGAAGCTCATGGCGATGCACGACCATGTCGACCATGCCATGTTCCAGAAGATATTCAGAACGCTGAAAGCCCTCCGGCAGGGTTTCGCGGATCGTATCTTCAATCACCCGGGCCCCGGCGAACCCGATCTGCGCGCCCTGCTCGGCAATGTGAATATCGCCCAGCATCGCGAAGCTGGCGGTAACCCCGCCGGTGGTCGGATCGGTCAGCACGACGATGTAGGGCAGGCCGGCTTCCTTGACCAGATCGACCGCGATCACGGTTCGCGGCATCTGCATCAGGGCCAGAATGCCCTCCTGCATCCGGGCACCACCCGAGGCCGGGATCACGACCAGCGGGGCCTCCTGCAACACCGCCAGCCGCGCCGCGGCCAGGATGCCCTCGCCCACGGCGACGCCCATCGACCCGCCCATGAAGGCGAAATCAAACGCGGCCACGACGACCGGCATGCCGTTCATGCGACCATGAGCAACGCGGATGGCGTCAAAGGCCTGGGTCTTGGCCTGGGCCTCACGGAGACGATCGCTATAGCGCTTCTGATCACGAAATCGCAACGGATCCGGCGCTGGCTTGGGCAGCTCGATGGTTTGAAATTCGCCGTCATCGAACAGCATCTTCATCCGCCGCATCGGGTCGAGGCGCATGTGGAAGCCGCAATGCGGACAGACATGGAGGCTTTCTTCCAGGTCACGATGGAAGATCATCGCCTCGCAACTCGGACATTTCATCCAAAGGTTGTCCGGCACCTCACGCCGCGACACCAGAGCACGGATCTTCGGGCGGACGAAGTTGGTCAGCCAGTTCATGGGGTCAGGATCCTGGTTTACGATCAGCCGCGCGCGGCCTGGACGCCTTCGGCAAGGCTGTGGACGAAACGATGAACTTCGGGGACCAGGGCGGCTGTGGCGCGGCCCTCGGCATCGAGATTGGCGGTAATCCGTGCCACGATCGCCGAGCCGACAACGGCGGCATCGGCCACCCGGGCGACCGCAGCGGCGGCCTGGGGCGTCGTGATGCCGAAACCGACAGCCAACGGCAGTTCGGTGTGCCGGCGCAGCCGGCTGATCGCCGCGGCAATCTGTTGTTCCGACGCGGCGGCGGTTCCCGTGATGCCGGTGATCGACACATAATAGAGAAAGCCGCCGGTGTTCACGAGCACCGCAGGCAGTCGCGCATCATCGGTGGTCGGCGTGACCAGACGAATGAAATCGAGACCCATCGCCCGCGCCGGCACGCACAGATCGGCATCTTCCTCCGGCGGCAGATCGACGACGATCATGCCATCGACGCCGGCAGCCTTGGCGTCGGCCAGAAAGCGATCGACCCCATAATGCTCGATCGGATTGAAATACCCCATCAGGATCAGCGGTGTTTCGGCATCCCGGGCGCGGAAGCGCCGCACCATGGCCAGGGTCCCGGCCAGGCTCATCCCGGTGCGCAAGGCGCGCAGCGAAGAGGCCTGAATCGCCGGACCGTCGGCCATCGGATCGCTGAAGGGCATCCCCAACTCAATCAGATCGGCCCCCGCCGCCGGCAGGCCATCGAGGATCGCCTGCGCCGTTTCGGGATCGGGATCGCCGGCCGTGACAAAGGTCACCAGACCCGCGCGCCCGGCACGTCGCAACGCGGCAAAACGATTGGCAATCCGGCTCACAGCTTGACCCCCAGGGCATCGGCCACGGTGAAGATATCCTTGTCGCCCCGCCCCGACAGACAGACCACAATCAGGTGATCGCGCGGCAGATCACCGGCGATTTTCGCGACCTGGGCCAGGGCGTGCGCCGGTTCCAGCGCCGGGATGATGCCTTCGGTCCGGGTGCACAGATGGAACGCGTCCAACGCCTCCTGGTCGGTAATGCTGACATATTGCACCCGGCCAACATCGTGCAGCCAACTATGCTCCGGTCCAATGCCCGGATAGTCCAGCCCGGCAGAAATCGAATGGGCTTCGATGATCTGGCCATCGCCATCCTGCAAGAGATACGTGCGATTGCCATGCAACACCCCGGGCGTGCCCCCGGCCAGGGACGCGGCATGTTTGCCGGTTTCGAGACCATAGCCACCGGCCTCGGTCGCAATCATCGCCACCGTAGGATCGTCGAGGAACGGGTGGAACAGCCCCATCGCGTTGGAACCGCCACCGATGCAGGCAACCAGGGTGTCGGGAAGCCGGCCTTCCGCTTCCTGCAATTGCTGACGAACCTCCTCGCCGATGATCGATTGAAAATCGCGCACCATCGCGGGATAGGGATGGGGGCCGGCAACCGTGCCAATGATATAGAAGGTGTCGTCGACATTGGTGACCCAGTCACGCAATGCCTCGTTCATCGCGTCTTTCAGGGTCCGGGATCCGGATTGAACCGGCTTGACCTCGGCACCCAACAGCTTCATCCGGAACACGTTGGGCTGCTGGCGTTCGATATCGACCTCGCCCATGTAAATCGTGCAAGGCAGTCCGAACAAAGCGGCCACGGTCGCCGTCGCGACGCCATGCTGGCCGGCACCGGTCTCGGCGATGATACGGCGCTTGCCCATCCGCCGCGCCAGCAGGATCTGCCCCATGCAATTGTTGATCTTATGGGCGCCGGTGTGGTTCAGCTCCTCGCGCTTCAAATAGATGCGGGCGCCGCCGAAGTGAGCGGTCAGCCGCTCCGCCAGGAAAAGCGGGCTGGGCCGGCCGACATAGTGCTTGAGATAATAGTCAAGCTGCTTGCGGAATGCCGGATCGTGGCGTGCCTCGTTGTAGGCCGCTTCCACCGCCAGGATCAAAGGCATCAAGGTTTCGGCAACGTAGCGGCCGCCGTAGCGACCGAAATGGCCTCGCTCGTCGGGGCCGGCGCGATAGGTGTTCAGCGGCTGGGTCATGGTCACAAGTGAACTCATAGCAAAGGGTCGCGAGGACAGTGACCCACGGGACGCCACGGTGCCGCAAGGAAGGGCCTTGCGAAACGAGGCCACACCATAGCCGCCGATTCACGCATTTCCAAGCCTCCGCGCGGCATCCTTGGGGAATCGCATGCGGGGATATGCCGGACGCCCGCGGCCCCGCGACGCGGGGCGGGGACGACCGGCGTGGTAAAGCCGCGATCGAAGCCGGGCGGCGCAACCCGCGGCGACAATGCATCGCCCCCCGCGAATCGACATGCCTCCCATCACCATGGTTGATTGCCGCGTGATTTTTCCGACATCTGTCAGCATGGTTTGTCGGGATCGGCGGCGTCGCGACGGGCGCCGAGAGGCCGTTCCGAGGAATTCCGTGCTGCCCGGGAGTTTTGATGTCCGATACCCTTCAGTCCACCGATGTCGTGATCATTGGCGCCGGGCCGGCCGGCCTGTTTGCCATCTTCGAATGCGGCATGCTGCGGATGAAATGCCACGTTGTGGATTCCCTGGACGCCATTGGAGGCCAGTGCACCGCGCTCTACCCGGAGAAACCGATCTACGACATCCCGGGCCACCCGGCAATCGACGCGGCGGACCTGATCGCCAATCTGGAGCGACAGGCGGCACCCTTTTCCCCGGTCTATCATCTGGGTCAACAGGTCCAGGTGTTGCAGCCGCTCGACAACGGGGGCTGGCGGCTCGAGACCGGGGACGGGACCCGGATCGAGGCCCGGGCGGTCATCATCGCCGCCGGCTGCGGTGCCTTCGGGCCCAATCGGCCCCCCCTGGAAGGGCTGGCGAATTACGAAGGCCGATCGGTGCATTACCTGGTTCGGCGGCGACAGGACCATGCCGGCAAGCGCGTTGTGATTGCCGGTGGCGGCGACTCGGCGGTCGACTGGGCGGTATCCCTGGCCGAAGTTGCGCAGCGTGTGATGCTGGTGCATCGGCGCGCCAAATTCCGCGCCGCACCGGAAAGCGTCAAACGGCTGGAAGAGTTGACGAAAACCGGCCAGGTCGAGCTGGTCGTGCCTTATCAGCTCGCCGGGTTGGAAGGGGCGGACGGGCAATTGACCGGCGTTCGCGTCGTCGATCTCGATGGCCGGGAACGCGTCCTGGAAGCCGATATCCTGCTGCCGTTCTTTGGTTTGGCGATGACACTGGGTCCCCTGGCCGACTGGGGGTTGAATCTCGACCGCAACCTGATCGCCGTCGACGCCACATCCGGCGCCACCAGCGCACCCGGCGTGTTCGCGATCGGTGATATCGCCGGCTATCCCGGCAAACTGAAACTGATCCTGTCCGGTTTCGCTGAAGCCGCCCAGGTGGCGCACGCGATTTTCCCGCTTGTGCACCCGGGTGAGGCACTCCATTTCGAGTACTCAACGACCAAGGGCGTGCCCGGGACCTGAATCAGCCGGGATACCCACCGGAACAGATTGACCAAGGGGAGAGACCCGTGCTGCCGGCGGCACCCCCTCCCTGTTGACGCACGAAACGAGGACCCATGAGCACCAACACCATCAAGATCACCGATTCCAGCTTCGAAACCGACGTATTGAAGGCTGAAGGACCTGTCCTGGTTGATTTTTGGGCCGAATGGTGCGGTCCGTGCAAGATGATCGCGCCCGCGCTTGACGAAATCGCCAAGGAATTGGCCGGCAAGGTCACGGTCGTCAAACTCAACATTGATGAAAACCCGGGTACGCCGACGAAATATGGCGTCAAGGGCATTCCGACCCTGATGCTGTTCAAGAACGGCACGGTTGCCGCGACCAAGATCGGCGCCGCCCCGAAGAGCGCGCTCCACCATTGGGTCGAGTCCGCCCTCTGAACGGTCGAGGCGACCCGACGCCCGCTTCAGTGAGCAAACGCCCCTGAAGCGGGAGGGTCCCCGCCGATCGCGCAGCCCGGTATCCAGCCACGGTTTTCGAGACCCGGCTCCCCTGGAAGCGCAGGGTCTTGCGTCAAGGTTTCAGGTCGCCAGCGTTCAGTGCAGAACCTCGTCCAGGCTCGCCGCGTCGAGGACGCGGAGGCTCCGTTCCTCCAGGGCCAGGGTATCGGCCGCAGCGATACGCGACACGGCCCAATCGGGCAGATCACCAAAGCGACGTTCGAGAAGGCGACGCAGCACGGTGGCCTCACCAATCCGCCGTCCTTCCTGGTGACCCTCTCGATGGCCCTCTTGGCGCCCTTTCCGCCGCCCCCTCGAGTCACCAGCCCCATCACCTGATCCCGTTCGCGACCATGCTCCCGCCGGAACAGCAAGGCTGCCAGCGCCGCCGCCGGGCGCGGATCGCCATTGTGGAGCACGATTGGAGCCACCGGCGGCAGGCACCCGTCCGCGGGCAATCGCTTCTCCTTGATCAGATGCTGCCACGGCAGGCCGACATAGACATCGCCCGCAACGCCATCCAGCGGTCGCTGCTCGACTGGAATTCCAGCATCCGCAGCAGATAGGCATCGCCGCCACCGCTCACCGGGCTTCGCCCGACCATCACCTCGGCGTTCCAACCCTGGCCTTTCCGCTTCCGCACACCCCATCGTCAATATCGGCAAGCTTCTTGCTAGGCCCCGCGACCAAAACCGGCGCGACGGCACATCGGCCCGTCCGGCTCCTCGATCAAAAGAAAGTGTGAGCATGACCCACGCAGCCTTGCTGAGCGTCACAAACCTGACCGTCACCCTGCCACGGGAAATGGAGCGCGCGCATGCGATCGAAGACGTCTCTTTTGACCTCGCCAGTGGGGAAATCCTATGCATCATTGGGGAATCGGGTTCAGGCAAATCCGTGACCGCGTCGGCAATCATGGGGCTTCTGCCCAAGACGATGACGATCGCCGCCGGTTCAATCCTGTTCCAGGGACGCGATTTGGTCGGGGCAGATGCCAATGTTCTACAGCAACTGCGCGGCCGGGCGATCGGGATGGTGTTCCAGGATCCCCTCTCCGCTTTGAATCCCCTGATGACCATCGGTCGCCAAATCGCGGAGGTCATGGAGGCGCATGAAATCGGTTCGCGGGAATCCCGTACCGCCAAGGTCCTGCAACTGCTCGAGGAAGTCGGCCTGCCCGAACCAGCGCAGATCCAGCACCAATATCCGTTTCGCCTCTCCGGCGGCCAACGCCAGCGCGTCATGATCGCCATGGCGCTTGCGCTCGATCCGGACATGCTGATTGCCGATGAACCAACGACCGCCCTCGACGTCACCACGCAGGCACAAATTCTGGAACTGATCCGCAAGATCCAGCGTCGCAAACACATGGGCGTGCTGTTCATCACACACGATTTCGGCGTCGTCGCCGATATCGCAGATCGCGTCGTGGTCATGGAAAAAGGCCGACTGGTCGAGGCGGGACCGACGGACCGCGTGCTGTCAACCCCAAGCCACCCCTATACCCAGCGCCTGATTGCCGCTGTGCCAAGACTAGAAACCGGTGACCGGAATCGATCGGGTAGAGCGGTCACGGTGCTCGATGTCACCGGCCTGCGGAAGACCTACCGGACCCCCCGAGGCTTCTTCGGTCACAGCCGCGAGGTGCGCGCCCTCGATGATGTCAGCTTTTCGCTGGACAAGGGCCGGACGCTCGGCGTTGTCGGCGAGTCCGGGTCCGGCAAGTCGACGCTGGGGCACGTCCTCCTGAAGCTCACCAATGCCGATGGCGGCCGCATCCTTTTCGATGGCCAGGACATCGCTCTCATGAACGAGGAGAAATTCCGGTCACTCAGACCCTATGTCCAGATGATCTTCCAGGACCCCTTTGCCTCGCTCAATCCGCGCCACACCATCGGGCAAATCCTGACCGCGGGGCCGCTCGCCCACGGCCGCAACCCGCGCGAGGCGCGCGCGAGGGCGCAGCGCCTGATCGCCCGGGTCGGGCTCGCCGCCGGCAGCTACAACCGCTTCCCGCACGAGTTCTCCGGCGGCCAGCGCCAGAGGATTGGCATCGCCCGCGCCCTGATGCTCGACCCGATCCTGCTCATCGCCGACGAGGCCGTCTCCGCGCTCGACGTTTCAATTCAAGCGCAGATCCTCGATCTGCTTGAGGAGATCCAGCAAGAGACGCACGTTGCGATGATCTTCATCACGCACGACCTGCGCGTCGCAAGCCGCATCGCCGACGAAATCGCGGTCATGCACCACGGGAAACTGGTCGAACGAGGCACGCCCGAGCAAATCTTCCTCAATCCCGGTCACCCCTACACACGCCAACTCGTCTCGGCGATCCCGGGCCGACGCTGGGAGCCCGCGGCGTAAGCGGGCCTGGTTCCGCTGCCCCTGCTCCCGTCGATCTCACCAGGTTCATTCCGCCCGATCCGGCGGCATGAACCCGGCGCGCCTGCACAAATATTAGCCATCCTATGAACTGCTTAAAAAATATCCTTCCCTGCTAAAAAAATAGTTGCGAATATCCACCATTAGATAGATCATAAGATCACAGACAGGGTACGTTGCATCGTCATCTCGCTTTTTATTCGCGCGAACGCCATTTCCGCGAACAGATCATGTATGTCCCCAATAATATAGGGCGAGGTGATGATGGCCAACAAGCCACCAACTTCAATTGAAGATGTCGATCTTGATGTCCTTGAAGGAACGCTAAGCTTCTACATCCGCTCGATCAACATCGCGGTGTCGCGCGATCTCGACGAGCGGCTTGATGGCCTCGACATTGCGAAGGGTACCGGGAAGATCTCGACCCTGCTGCTGGTTGACTCCCATCCCGGTATCCGGCCGTCGATCCTGGCACAACTGACCCTCAAGGACCGGTCGGCAATGGGCCGGATCGTCGACCAGATGGTCGCTCACGGTTTGATACGGCGCGAAACCTCCGCCGGGGATAGTCGGGTTCAGGAACTCTACATCACGCCGCGCGGTGCGGAGCAGGCCGTCAAGGTTCGCGCGCTCGTCACCAAGCAATCGCAAGACTTCTTCGCCGGCATCCCGCAGGAGGAGCAGACGCTGCTGCTCGACATGCTGCGGCGCGCCTATCGCAGGATCGCCGGCCTGACCTGATGGCCACCCCCGAAAAGGAATCGCCATGACAGCACAGCGCGTTGCCATGATCTCCGGCGCGAACCGCGGCATCGGCGCCGCCATTGCCCGCGAACTCGACAGGCGCGGCTGGCGCCTGTCGCTGGGCATGCGCCAACCCGAGCCAATCCCGGGTCTCGATCCGCAACGAAACCTGATCCACGCTTACGACGCGGCCGACGCGGGGGAATCCGCCTGGGTCACCGCGACACTCGAACGGTTCGGCGCCATCGACGCCATCGTCGCCAATGCCGGCATCATGATCCCAAAGACCGTGATCGAGGCCGAGGACGCCGACCTTGACGCGATGCTGGCGATCAATGTGAAAGCGCCACGCCGGTTGGCAAAAGCCGCCTGGGCGGCGCTCCAGGCCTCCCGGCGCGGACGCTTCATCATACTCGCCTCACTTTCAGGCAAACGGGTGAAGACGCCGGCGGCCTCGCTCTATTCCGTATCGAAATTCGCGGCCGTCGCGCTCGCCCACGGCATCCGCCACACCGGCTGGAGCGACGGCATCCGCGCGACGGCCGTCTGCCCCGGTTTCGTCGCCACCGACATGGCGCGCGCGCTGACGCCGCGCGCCGAGAACGAAATGACCGATCCGGTCGATCTCGCCCAGGTGATTGCCATGCTGATCGAACTTCCAAACGAAGCGAGCGTCGCCGAGTTCGCCGTCAATTGCCAGCTTGAGGAGTCGTTCTGACATGCCCGGCCCCCAGGTTGTTCCGGTGAAGGGCGAGACGACCCTCCCGCAGAAAGTCGACGTCGTCGTCATCGGTGGGGGAATCATCGGAACGTCGACCGCGCTCGAACTCGCCGAAGCCGGTCTCACCGTCGCCCTTTGCGAAAAAGGCGGCATCGGCCAGGAGCAATCAAGCCGGAATTGGGGCTGGGTTCGCCTCGCCCGCCGCGACCCGCGCGAGGTCCCGCTCATGGTCGAATCCCTGCGCATCTGGGCCGGGCTCGACCAGCGGATCGGCCGCGACACCGGTTACACCCGGGCCGGCATCGCCTTTGCTTCCACGACAGACAGCTATAGCGCCGACCTCGAGCGCTGGCTGGACCAGAATGCCAAGCCCTACCAGGTTGGCATGCGCATGCTGGACGCGAAGCAATTCGACGAGCTGTATCCCAATTCCCGGCTGAAGGTCAAAGGCGCGCTCTACGCGCCGGCCGACGGCCGGGCCGAACCACAAAAAGCCGCCCCGGCGATCGCCGAAGCCGCGCGGGACCGGGGCGCCGCGATCCTCACCTCATGCGCCGTCCGCGGCATCGAGACCAGCGGCGGCCGGATCTCCGGCGTCGTCACCGAACGCGGCTCGATCGCCTGCACCGCGGTCGTTCTCGCCGGAGGCGCCTGGTCGAACCTGTTTTGCGGCCGGTTCGGCATTGACCTGCCGCAGCTCAAGGTCATGAATTCGGTCATGCGCACCGAACCCCTGGGGAACGGCCCGGAACACGCCCTGTGGTCTGACGATTTCGCCTTTCGCAAACGCCAGGACGGCGGCTACACCATCGCGTCCGGCAGGACCAACATCGTCGACATCGTCCCCCAATCGTTCCGCTACGCGACCGCGTTCCTCCCCGCCCTGGCCCAGGAATGGCGTTCGCTGTCCTTCCGCATCGGCCCGCGCTTTCTTGAGGAAGCGCGGCAGTCGCGCAACTGGTCGATGGATGCGATCACCCCCTTCGAAGCGTGCCGGGTGCTTGATCCCGTGCCCGCGCCGCGCGTGATCGACAAGGCCCTGAAGGCGTTGAAAACGGCTTTCCCGGCCTTCAACGATGCCCGGGTCGCGCAGGCCTGGGCCGGCTATATCGACGTCACACCCGACGCCGTGCCCGTGATCTCCGCGGTCGACACCATCCCCGGCTTCCACATCGCAACCGGCTTCTCCGGCCACGGCTTTGGCATCGGCCCCGCGGCCGGACGCCTCATGGCCGATCTTGTGGTCGGCCGCCCGCCACTTGTCGACCCGAAGAACTTCCGGTTTTCCCGGTTTTCCGATGGCTCGAAGGTCCGGCCGATCAGCGGATTCTGATCGCCATGCGGGAGCACGCCGCGGCAGGCGCGGCTCCCCAACCCCACAACATCGCGCCCGATGCGACGACAGACAGAGGAGTCCTCCCGTATGACCGATAGGCCGCTCGGCTCGTTCGCCACTCTCTCCCGCCGCCAGGCGCTCACCCTTCTCGGCGCCACCGCCGCCAGCGTCGCCCTGGCCGCTCACGCCGGTTCGGCCGCCGCGGCAATGCCAAAGACGGTCAAGGGCCAGCTAACGATCGCCTTCTCGCAGGAGCCGACAGTCTTCAACCCGCACTTGCTGCATATCGAGGTTGACGAGGGCATCCATTTCAGCATCTTCAATCCCCTGTTCGGCATCGACGAGAACGGCAAGTTCACACCGGCGCTCGCACTCGACGTGCCGACCGTCGAAAACGGGGGCATTTCCGCCGATGGCCTGCACTGGCACGTCAAGCTGCGCGACGATGTCCAATGGCACGACGGAAAACCGTTCACGGCCGAGGATGTCAAGTTCACGCTCGAATTACTGGTGGATCCGGCATTCCGCAGCTGGCGCCGCGCCGGCCATGATCTGGTCCGTGACCTGACGGTCGTCTCGCCGACCGAGATCACCTGGCGGCTCGAAAAGCCCTACGCCCCCTATGCGTCGATCTTGGCATCGACGTTCATCGTGCCAAAGCACGCTTTCGATGGGGTAGCCGACAAGAACAACGCATCCTTCAACAATGCGCCGATCGGCACCGGCCCCTATAAATGGGCGGAACGCGTCGCCGGTGACCACATCCTGCTTACGGCCAATACCGATTACTTTGGCGCCGGCCCCCATCTCGAGCAAGTGATCTACAAATACGTTCCTGATCTCACGGTCCTCTATACTCAATTCAAAACCGGCGATGTCGACGTCACGGGCTTGCAGTGGATCACACCCGACCACTATGACGAGGCCAAAACCCTCCCGGGGAAAATCGTCCAGGTCGTGCCGGGCGCCACGATCGAATCCCTCACCTTCAACATGGAGCGCCCGCAGTTCAAAGAGTTGGCCGTGCGTCAGGCGCTCTACGCGGCACTCGACAAAGCGACGATCATTGAGGCGCTCTATTATGGCCTGCCCAAGCCAGCCGAAAGCTATATGCCGCAGGAGTCGTTCTACTACAATCCGGACCTTCCAAAGCATGTGTTCGATCTCGACAAGGCCAAGGCGCTGCTCGACGGCGCCGGATGGAAACCGGGAGCGGACGGCATCCGCGCCAAAAATGGCATAAAGCTCAGCTTCACCAACTCAACGACGGCCGGCAACCACATCCGCGAACAAGTCCAGCAATACATTCAGCAGAACTTGAAATCCATTGGCATAGAAATGACGATTTCAAACCTTCCTCCCGCAGTCATGTGGGGTGACTACTGGATGCTGTCAAAATTTGACTCTGTTATCGTCGGTCTTGATTTCGTCACCGGCGATCCCGATACGTCCGACTTTTTCCTGTCCGGGGCCTCCCCAGCCAAGGGGGGCGGCGGCCAGAACACCTGGCAATACGTCAATCCAGAGGTCGACAAGCTTCTGATGCAGGGCGCCTCAAGCTTCAAACCCGAGGAGCGGAAGGTCGCGTATCTGAAGATCCAGGAGTTGATTCGCGCCGACCTGCCCTTCCTGCCCATGTTCCAATTCGCGACGGTGCGTGGCCGGGCGCAGGACGTCAAGGGCTTCACGCCCAACGTCAACACCCGGATCGACAGCTGGAACATCGGTGACTGGTCGCGCGGCTAGGCGGCAGCACCGACGGCACCGATGATCTGTCGGGGCAACAGCCCCGACAGCACCGATGATCCGGGCCCGTTTCCCCGGCGGCGGATCAAGGGCAAGAATGGAGATCCCTCATGGTGCATTATCTTGGCGGGCGCCTGTGGCAGAGCATCGTCCTGCTCCTTCTGGTCTCGGTGATCGGGTTCGCGCTGCTGCATCTGGCACCAGGCGGCCCCCTGTCGCAATTCACACTGACCCCGGGCATGACCCAGGCGCAGATGACGCATCTGGCCGCGCAAATGGGCCTCGACCGCCCTCTGCCAATCCAGTACCTGGATTGGCTCTGGCATCTGCTTCAGGGCGATTGGGGGCGATCCTATCGTGACAATCGCCCGGTAGCGCAGGTCATTTTCGGCCATCTTGGCGCAACATTATTGTTGATGGTCAGCGGGATGGCCATCTCCTTGTCCATTGGTGTCTATGTCGGCATCAAGAGCGCGATCAACCGGGGCTCATTCTTCGACTATATGACGACGGTCGGCTCGATGATCGCATTGTCGATCCCAACCTTCTGGTTCGGATTGATCGCTATCTATCTCTTCTCGGTCAAGCTCGGCTGGCTGCCCGCCGGCAATATGTACACGATCGGGAACGGCTCGCTGCTCGACTATGCCCGGCACCTGATCCTGCCGGCGAGCGTCCTGGGTTTGGTCGACGTGGCAACCTGGAGCCGCTACATGCGGACGGCCACGCTTGAGGTGATCCACCAGGACTTCGTCCGCACCGCGCGCGCCAAAGGACTGTCGCACGGGCGGATCCTGAGACGGCATGTGATCGGCAACGCGCTCCTGCCGATGGTCACGCTCGCCGGCATGCAGCTCCCCGCGATGCTCGGCGGCGCGCTTGTCGCCGAGACGGTCTTCACCTGGCCGGGGATGGGGCGGCTGTTCCGCGACAGCCTTGGCTATAGCGACTATCCGGTCGTCATGGGGCTGCTGATGTTCTCCGCCATCCTGGTGCTGGTGGGCAGCCTCGTCACAGACCTGCTGGCGGCCGTCATCGATCCCCGCATTCGGCTTGGCTAAAGGAAATCCCCATGAGCGCCGTTAGCCTCACACCTGAAAGTTCCGCTCCCGACCGGTGGTGGCGCCATCGTGCCGTCCAACGATTCTTGCGGCATCGGCTGGCGCTGATCGGGCTTGCCATGATCCTCGTCCTGGGCGCGGCCTGCATCTTCGGGCCGATGCTGCTGCCGTTCGACGATCTTTTTATCGATTTGCGCGCACGTTTTGCGCCGCCGTTGACCGGTGCGCACTGGTTTGGCACCGATCCCCTCGGCCGCGACCTCGCCGCCCGCCTGTTCATGGCAGGCCGGATCTCGTTGCTGGTTGGGTTCATGGCAATGTTGACCAGCACGGTGATCGGCTCGGTCGTCGGGGTGATCGCCGGCTATCGCGGCGGACTGGTCGGCATGGTCCTGATGCGGTTCGTCGATGCGATCCTGTCTTTCCCCAGCCTCTTCCTGTTGCTCGCACTCGCAGCCTTTATCAAGCCAAGCCCGGCGATGATCACCATCATCATTGCCGTCACGAGCTGGACGGAGATCGCCCGCATCGTCGAAGCGGAGGTGCGCTCGCTGCGCGACCGCGATTTCGTCCTCGCCGCACGCATGCTCGGCCTGTCACGACGCTCGATCATGGTCCATGAGTTACTCCCTAACGTTGCGGGCCCGATCATCGTCGCGGCGACACTGACCGTCGCCCGCGCGATCCTGCTTGAAGCCTATGTCAGCTTCCTCGGCTACGGCATCCAACCGCCCGTCCCAAGCTGGGGCAACATGCTGAACGGCGCCCAACAATATCTCGCAAACGCCCCCTGGCTCGCCATCGTCCCCGGCGTCGCGATCACCATGGCGGTGACGGCCTTCAACTTCATCGGCGACGGCCTGCGCGACGCACTCGATGTGCGCAGCGAGCTCGATTGACGCGCCCAGGCGGAGAAAGAGCCATGACTCCGACACCCCGTTTCTCCCCGTTCGAGACGACGCTCTGGTACGCCACGGCCGCGCCACCACCACCGATGGCAGCGCTTGAAGGCGATAACCGAGCGGACGTCTGTGTCGTCGGTGGCGGTTACACCGGCCTGACGACCGCCCTCGAACTGGCCCGTGCCGGCGTCAAAGTCGTCGTCCTCGAGGCCCAGGAGATCGGCTTTGGCGGCTCGGGGCGCAATGCCGGCCATTGCACGCCAACTTTCACCCACTACGAGTTACCCGCGATCCGCGCACTTCTCGGCGAGCCCTGGGCCGAGCGCCTGATCGAACGCCAAACCAAGGCCAACCAACGCGTTTCGGCGATGATTGCGCGCTATGCAATCGCCTGTGAATGGCAACAGAACGGCTACGTGATGGCGGCCGCCACGCCGGGCGATCTCCCCCGTCTGCGCCGCAAGGTCAGTCACTATAACGCGGTCGGCGCCAACACCCGGTTGATCGACAGCGCAGAAGCGGAACGAATCACCGGCAGCCCCCGCTTCCATGGCGGCTGGCTCCATACCGAGGGCGGCCATTTGAACCCGCTCGGTTACGCCCGGGGCTTGGCCCGAGCCGTCCTGTCGGAAGGTGGAACCATCCATCCGCGATCACCCGTCACCGGCATCGCACGCACCACCGCCGGCTGGCGGGTTGCAACGGCGCAAGGCAGCGTGACAGCGGACAAGGTGGTCTTCGCGACAGGCGCCTACACCGTCGGCGGTTGGCCAAAACTCGACCAAACCTTCCAGATCATGCGCGTCTTCGTTGCCGCCACCGCCCCCCTGGCGCCGGCGGAACGTGAGACGATCCTGCCATTCAACACCACCGTCCACGATGGCCGCGGTGACATCTATGTCTACAAATACAATGCGGAAGGACGCATCGTCGCCTCAATGTTCCCGATGGGCCGACGCGGGCGCGACCTCGCTTATACCCGACAGCTCATGACCGATCGGCTGAAATGGCTCTATCCACAACTCCGCGCCCCGGTCCAGTGGCCCTTCCTCTGGTTTGGCGAACTCGACATGCAGCCTTTGACCGTACCTCGGCTTTATGAACTGGCGCCCGGAGTCGTCGCGCTAACCGGGCTTTCGGGCCGGGGCGTGCCAACCGGAAGCATGCTTGGCAGTATCCTGTCGGAATGGACGATGGGCGTGGCCGGGAAGGACCTCGCGCTCCGCCTGGAAAAACTACGTGCCGCACCGTTCTATATGCGGTTCGCTCCCCAGATGGTGCTGCGCTGGGAGCGCCTGCGCGACAACGTCCGTGCGCGCCTCAGCGGCGCCGCGCTTCCGCCGCACGCCTAGAGCATTTTCCGACCCAGTGGGTTCCGGTTGGGCGTAGAAAATGCGACAAAACAAAGACCTAGAGCTGTTTCCGATCCAACGTGACCGGAAACAGCTCTAGGCACGGGGCCCGAAATACCGGCATCGCCGGCACTCCCACGATCCGCATGGTCCAACGTCCCGACCGGGACGCGCCCCGGGGCTTGGCTCAGCGCACGACCATCGGCCGCAGATTAGCCCGGATCTGGCCGTCGAGCTGACCATTCAGCTGCTCGACCATTTCGCGGGCCATGTCAACCCACAGCCGATCGCGGTCACCCTGCGAGGCGGTATCGCCCAGGGTCCGCGAGCGCACGACACTGGCCGACGCCAACCCATGGAAATGCTTGGCATCATCGTCGCCATCGACTTCGACTTCGATTCGGCCATCGTAGCGGAATGTCTGGTCATGGGTGAACAGCCCCTCGACACCGCCGGTTCGCGGCAGGGGAACCTCGACAATCTGTGCGTCCTTGATCACGACACGAATTCGGCCATCGCTGCCGCCGGCAGCATGCAGCCGGTCCTCCACCCATCGCCGCACGGCTTCATTCGGAGGAGTCGAGGACAGATACTCGACATGGGGTGGTGTCCGCGGTGACCGATATTGATCGACGACATCGACACGCCCGGCGGCAAACGTGATCGTTCCGAAATTACTGAAATTCAGGGTCGCCGGCGAAGACATCGTCCGCGGCGATTCACAGCCCGCACCCGTCAGGGTCACGGCGATCGCCGCGACCATCGGCGCCCAGCGTCTCAAGAACGCCACCATCACCCGGATTCCTCCTCGCCGCCACGACCATTGCCGGCGCGACTATAGCGACTTCCGCAACCGTCGCAACCCCGCTCGCGATGTCCCGCTTACCCGGATTTCACCCGGTCACCGTGCGCGAAGCGTTGCGATCTGATCCTCGTCGAAAGTATAGGTGGCATTGCAAAACTCGCAGGTCGCGGAAATCACGCCATCGACCCGCATGTGATCGATGTCATCCGCGGGCAATGACTGCAGCACGGTCACGACACGTTCGCGGGAACAGCGGCAGCCGAACCGCACCGGCTGCGGGCCAAAGACCCGCACCCCATCCTCGTGGAACAGTCGGAACAGGAGATCACGGGCCGGCAGTGCCGAATCCCGCAATTCGGCGTCCGAACAGCTTTGCAGCAACGCCTTTGCGCGGGTCCAGCCATCCGCGTCTTGTGCCTCATCCGTGATGTCACCGGCGCCCACGACGGGGCCCGGCATCCGCTGCAGCATGATCGCGCCGCTATGCCAACCGCTGTCCGATCGGTCGACCGCCAAGCGCAGCGTGGTTTGCAATTGCTCGGACTGGCGAAAATAATGCTGGACGCACTCGACCAGCGACCGACCGAGCAATGCCACGATCCCCTGATAGCGCTCGCTATGTTCCCCTTGATCGACGGTAAAGGCGAGATGGCCCTTGCCCAAGAGCGCGACCCCGGTCCAGCCGGCAGCCGTCTGTTTGGCCACGCGAGCGGTATCGAATTGGCCATAAGCCCGAAGGTCGCCGGCGCTGGTGACGTCGGCGACAATCAGCGATACCGGACCGTCACCCTTGATCTGAAGCGTGAAGATCCCCTCATATTTCAGCGCCGCGGCCAGGGCGACGGCCAGCGTCAGCGTTTCTCCCAGCAAGTGGGCCACCGATAGCGGATAATCATGCCGACCGAGGATCTCGTCCAACGCCGGCCCCAGTCGCACCAGCCGGCCGCGCAGGGCCGTGGCGTCGATCTGGAACGGCTGGATCACATCCTGATCAAAGGGGCGTTGCGGCGCCGAAGTCATACGTCGAAACACCAGGCCAGAATGCCCTTATGGGCATGAAGCCGATTCTCGGCCTCATCCCAGGCCAGGGATTGCGGACCGTCGATCACGCCATCGGTGACCTCCTCGCCGCGATGGGCCGGCAGGCAATGCAGGAACACGGCATTCGGCTTGGCGTGGGCCATCGCCGCCTCGTCAACGCGGTACGGGATCAACAGATTGCGCCGGCTTTCGTCGCCGTCATGATTCATCGACACCCAGGCGTCGGTGACGACACAGTCGGCACCGCGCAACGCCGCCGCCGGATCGTCGGTCAGGCTGACCCTGCCCCCCTGTTCCTCGGCCCAGCGCAACAGTTTCAAGGGCGGCCCCAAGGGTTCCGGACAGGCCAGACGCAATTCGAAGTCGAATCGCACCGCGGCGTGGACCCAACTGGCGGCGACATTGTTGCCATCACCGCACCAGGCGACGACCCGGCCGTCGATCGGTCCCCGATGTTCCTCGAACGTCATGATGTCTGCCATCAACTGGCACGGATGCGACCGTTCGGTCAGCCCGTTGATCACCGGCACGGTCGCCCACCGCACCAGCTCCTCAAGCCGCGCCGCGCTATCGGTTCGCAACATGATCGAGTCGACATAACGCGACAGCACCCGCGCCGTGTCGGCGATGGTTTCACCGCGACCGAGCTGCATCTCGCCGGGGCGGAGCACAACGACATCGCCGCCGAGGTGCCGCATCCCGACTTCAAAGGAAACCCGGGTTCGGGTCGAAGGCTTCTCGAAGATCATCGCCAACGACTTGCCGAGAAGAAGTCTTTCGCCCGCACCGGCCTTGTGTGCGGCTTTCAGTGCGACGGACCGGTCCAGGATCCCCCGCAGGGTCGCCGTATCGAACCGATCGATATCCAGAAAGTGCCGGATCTTCGCCGTCATGGCACGAGCTCCGCACAAGTCCGGTCGAGAATCGCAACCGCTTCGTCGATTTGCGTGCGGGTAATGATCAGGGGCGGCAGCAGGCGAATCACATTATCGGCGGCCCCGACGACCAGCATGCCGTTGCGCCGCAAAGCCTGGACAAGATCGCCATTGGGCACGACGGATTTGAGGCCGAGCAGCAGGCCGACCCCGCGCACTTCGGCCAACACCGCGCGATGGCGCGCCACGACACCGTTCAACGCCGCGTGAAGCTCCGCGGCAATCGCCTGCACCCCGTCGAGGAATCCCGGGGCCAGCATCAAATCCAGCACCGCATTGCCGACAGCGGTCCCAAGGGGATTGCCGCCAAAGGTCGTGCCATGTGTCCCAATGGTCATGCCCAGCGCCGCCTTCTCGGTGGCAAGACAGGCACCGATCGGGAATCCGCCGCCGATTCCCTTGGCGATGCACATCACGTCCGGGGTGATTCCGGCCGATTCATAAGCAAACAGCTTGCCGGTCCGGCCGACGCCGCACTGGATCTCATCCAAAAACAGCAGGAGTCCATTGTCATCGCAAAGCTTGCGCAAACCTTGCATGAACTCAACCGTCGCGGGCCGGATTCCTCCTTCGCCCTGAATCGGTTCGACGCAGATCGCCGCGGTATTCGGCCCGATCGCGGCACGGACCGCCTCCAGGTCATTGAACGGCACCTGATCAAAAGCATCGATCAACGGACCAAATCCTTTGACCATCTTTTCCTGCTTGGTCGCGGCGATCGCGGTCATCGTCCGGCCATGGAACGCCCCTTCAAAGGTGATGATCCGGGTCCGCTCGGGGTGCCCGCTCTCATACTGGTACTTGCGCACCAGCTTGGTCCCGCATTCCCAGGCCTCGACGCCCGAATTGGTGAAGAACACCGTATCGGCAAAGGTATGTTCGATCAGCCGCGCCGCGAGGCTCTCCTGCCCGGAGACCCGGAACAGATTGGAGGTATGCCAAAGTTTCCGCGCTTGTGCTTCCAGAGCCGCGATGAGATACGGGTGGGCATGCCCGAACGCCGTAACCGCGATGCCGCTGGCAAAATCGAGATAACGTCGGCCTTCGGTATCGAAGAGATACGGTCCCTCCCCCCGCTCAAAGGCGACATCGGCACGGGCATAAACGGGCATGACGACAGGGATCACGGGACATTCCCCCAACGAAACCAAAAGGTGCCGCGGGCGGCAGTGCCACCCCGGCTGGAAAATCGCAGACTATCGAAGGGTCGAGGCCAGCTGTCAACGGGCTGCGGCGAAATGGACACCAGTTTCTCGGCGCCGTGCGCCGCCGGTCACGGCTTCAGCTTGTAACCGGTCGCGATCATCCAATGACACAGCCACCCCAGCGCCAATGTAACAACCAGCATCACGACCACACCGACGCCGATATCACTATCCGCGGTCCCGATGAAACCACACCGGAACCCGTCGATCATATAGAAAAAAGGGTCGAGACGCGCCAGAACCTGGAACGTCGGCGGCAGGCGGTTGATGCTGTAAAACGTGCCCGAGAGAAAAGTCAGCGGCGTGATGATAAAATTGGTGACCGCAGCAATATGATCGAATTTTTCCGACCAGATCGCGCCGATCACGCCGAGTAGCGACATCATCACCGAGGCCATGACCCCGTGATACACAATCAGACTCGGATCGATGATATGGATCGGTGTGAACAACGCGATCACCGCCGTGGTCGCCAGGCCGACCACAATACCGCGGGTGACACCGCCCAACACCAGGCCCACACCCAACTCCCCCGCCGTCAAAGGCGGCATCAACAGATCGACGATGTTGCCCTGAACCTTGGCGATGATCACCGAGGACGACGTATTGGCAAAGGCGTTCTGGGCGATCGCCATCACGATCAGGCCGGGTGCCAGGAATTCCAGAAACGGCTTGCCCGCGATCTGCTGCTGAGCGCCACCGAGCGCCAGCGCAAAGACCGCAAAGAACAACAGCGTCGTAATCACCGGGGCCAGAATGGTCTGGGTGTGGACCTTGAGGAAACGCCGAACTTCCCGACGGTAAACCGTCCACAACCCGATCCAATTAACCGGACCAAATTCGCGGGGCATCGGCGGCAACGGGTGCGTCATGATCACGTCAATTTGCTGCGGGGCGCACACCATAGACCGACACCATCGCTGGGGCAAAGGACCAATCCACGAAATTCGGTGTGGAATCCTGTTGGCCGCGGCATCATGGCGTTCGATGGGACGGCCAGAGACCGGATCGCAAGGACAGCATCAATGAGGGAGCAACGACCACCCCGCCCGATCACGCCGGACGGTCTCGAACGGGCGGCGCTGGCCTATCTGGAGCGCTTCGCCAGCTCCGTCGCCAGCCTGCGGCGCGTGCTGATGCGCCGCGTCGAGCGTGCGGCCCGGCATGACGGCAGCGATCCCGCGCCGCATGTCGCGACCATCGACACCCTGATCGCGCGGCTGCAACAGAGTGGACTGCTCGATGACCGGCGCTTTGCCGAGGCCAAGGCGGCCAGTCTGCATCGGCAGGGCCGATCGATCCGGCGTATCCGTGATCAGCTGGGGGCCAAAGGCATCCAACAGGATGACAGCGCGGCGGCACTCGACGCCTTGATCGACGATGTCGGCGGCGACACCGATCTCCGGGCCGCCTGCGCCCTGGCGCGGCGGCGACGGCTGGGCCCGTGGCGGACGGCGGAGGCGCGGGCGCTGTGGCGCGACCGTGATCTGGCCGCTTTGGGACGGGGCGGCTTCGATTACCAGACGGCACGCCGTATTGTCGACGCGCCGTCAGTCATGGCCCTGCTCGAAGAGATCGACTGAGCGCTCGGTCCCGACGGCGGCGCCTTCGCGTTCCAGCAGTTGGCGCTTACGCTCGACACCCCAGCGATAGCCTGAAAGACCACCATCGATCCGCACGACCCGATGGCAGGGGATCGCCACGGCAACCGGATTGGTGGCACAGGCTCTGGCGACGGCCCGTGCCGCCGTGGGCGCGCCAATGCGTCGGGCGATCTCGGCATAGCTCGCGGTCTGGCCCCAGGGGATCTGGCGCAGGGCCTGCCAGACCCGATGCTGGAACGCGGTGCCACGGACATCGAGCGGCAGATCCTCGACCGGGCCGTCGCTTTCGATCAGACCCACGACCTGGCCGATCAGGCCCGCGAAACCAGGATCATCGCCGCACAGCGTTGCGGCCGCGAAGCGATCCTGGAACGCCCGGACCAGATCATCGGGGTCATCGCCAAATTCGATCGCGCAGACGCCTTGATCCGTCGCCGCGACCAGGACATCGCCCAGGATGCAGCGGCCGACAGCAAACCGGATCACGGTGCCGACCCCGCGTTGACGATAGGTCCGTGGTTTCATCCCTAACAAACTCCCGGACTGGGCATAGAACCGGCTGCCGGCGTTGAACCCGGCGTCATAGACCGCCTGGGTCACCGACGGGGCGAGCGCAAGGCCCTCGCGGACCCGACGCGCCCGGGTTTCGGCACCATAGGCCCGCGGCGTGACCCCGGTGACGGCCTTGAACCGGCGCAGAAAATAGGACGGGCTGAGATGCGCCGTTGCCGCCAGATCGGCCAGGCTGGGCAATTCCTCGGCGGTCTCGATGCGACGACAGGCTGCGACGATTGCCGCCACATGCGGCCCCGCTCCCGCCGCCTGGTCTGGGCGACAGCGTTTGCACGGCCGAAAACCAGCCCGTTCGGCGTCCCTGGCGGTACAGAAACCCACGGTATTTTCCCGTCGCG
>JARLIO010000017.1 GCA_031291675.1 Azospirillaceae bacterium | reverse complement strand
GGTACCAGAATCGGAACCAGAGGTTGACGCGGTGGATAAGGTCGACGCGGTATCCGAGGCGCTTGAGCCACTCGTCTGCGCAAACAAGGCCAGCGACGCAGACAAAGTCGAATCCGTGTTGTTCGTTACCCCCGTCATTCCTACCTCCCTTGTCGAGCAATCTCGACCGGCCTTTACGGCGACGCGGAAAAGACCGCGATCACGGCTCACATGACAAAACCGTCGGCGAAGCTTCCTCATTCAGCCAAACCCGGCATCGCAGGTGCTGCTTTTGCTGCACCTGTGCCGTGACTTACCGTCAATTAACCCAAACGGATCTCTTTATCGTCCGGGAACGCCGAAGTCCAAGAGTGCGAAAAAACTATCCCTTTTGCGGCTCATCACCGCGCATGACCGTCTTTTATCCGATCATTTTCCATAGATCGAAAATGTTACGTTGAGAGTACAGGGCTGCGATGTCGTAGACGTTGTCGTCTGGGAAACTTTTCCACATTGAGGATAGGTTCCGTTTCCCGCGCTCGGAACGTAGCTTACGGCCAGTGTCGTGCACGCGCCCGTCGACGCGCTCATCATCTCGGACGCCGTAAACTGACAGGTGTAGGTTGTGGCGCCTTTATTGTAGCCATAATAGGCGATCATCGAAATGACGTCGCCCGAGGTTGATGTCGCGCTGAATGCTGTGGTCGTGCCGCCTGCCGAGGTCGAGGGGAACGAGCTTGGGCAGGGACCTCCGGTGCAGGAGCTGCCGGAATAAGTTGCGGACCTCGTGCTACTCAGGTCCTCGACCGTCATGGTGACCGTCTGGGCTGCCGCCGCGGTCGACATCATCAGGAGCGCCGCCAGGGCGCCCAACGCTATCGAGGGGGGGGGGGGGGACAAATTCCTAATTTTCTGCATCCTTCGGCTTTTAAAAAAGGTCGCTCTCTTTTGAGTTTCCAAATTCCGGGGCCGTCATATTCGACAACCAGGCAAACCGACTTCTTCGCCCCCCTGATCAGATCGTTGGTCGATCGCCAGAGGTCGCCCCTGCTTCGCGAAACGGTTGAATAATCCCTCTTCACGATCACATTGTCAAGCGCGGCGGCACGACCGGTGCGCGTGACAGGCCCTTTGGGCTCGATCCACAGGCCGGCCAAACCGGTCATCGCCGCTGCCGCTTTACGCCGGCCGCGACGCGCACGGATCGCGGGTGCGATCAGGCTGCCAACGACGTCGTCGGCGGCCGCGACTCTCGCGATCGACTTCCCACGGCGCCCCGGGAAACCGTGCCCTGGTTGCCATTGAGGCGCGGCTTGCCGGTCGCCGTGGGCGGTGCCCTGGTCAGGGGGCGGATCCGCCCTTGCCCGGCGCTCGCGGCCGGCTCTTGCGACCGGCACGCTCGCCCGCCTTGCGCCGGACGAACTGCCGCCCGGCCTCGACCGCGGCGGTGCGGGTCAGGTCATTGCCGCAATCGAAGCGCTGGCCATCGACGGTCACCGACAGGGTGAAGGTCTGCGCGTCACGCTGATCGATTGAAACCGCGCGTTCGGCGGACGGGGAACTGAAATGTTTGCCTTTGTATAGGCAAATGACTACACGTTGTATCCCGGGGGACAGATGGAATTTTCAGGATTCGATTGGGATTACGGCAATTTTGCGAAATGCCAGAAACACGGTGTGACGATCGAGGTTCTGGAATCCCTGTTTAATCGTCCCGTCGCGATTTTGCCCGACGAGTCCCATTCGCAGGCCGAGCGCCGCTTTCGTGCGATTGGTCGAACAAGCGAAGGGCGAGCGATTTTCGTTGTTTTCACGCTTCGCCGCGCTGGCGAGGATGTTTTAATCCGACCGATCGGCGCCCGCTATATGCATGAAAAGGAGGTAAAGAGCTATGAAGAAGAAAATCCCGACATTTGAGACGGATGCCGAGGCCGAAGCCTTCGTTGCCGCCGCCGATCTTTCGACGTTCGACATGTCCGGCGCGCAGCTTCTTCGCTTCGAACTCAAGCCGAAAGACAAGTCGATTAACTTGCGTTTGCCGGAACAGTTGCTGGAAGCGGTCCGCACGCAGGCGGAGAAAGACGGGATTCCTTATCAGCGTTTCATCCGTATGGCGCTGGAACAAGCCTTGCGTCCGCGCAAGCCGTAACGCTGGCCTCTGGCTTGGACGCTTACCACGGGCGTCGATCAGGTTCATGGTATCAACCGCCCAGCCGCGGCCGGTGACCATCGGGGTCAGGGCGCCGAACCCGCCTTGCCCGGCGATCGCGGCCGGCTCTTGCGACCGGCACGCTCGCCCTCCTTGCGCCGGACGAACTGCCGTCCCGCCTCGACCGCGGCCATGCGGGTCAGGTAATTGCCGCAATCGAAGCGTTGGCCATCGACCGTCACCGACAGGGTGAAGGTCTGCGCGTCAATCTGATCGATCGAAACCACGGGTTCGGTGGACGGGACATCGGGGCGACGGGACATGATCACGGCTCGGGAACGGTCTCAGCGGATCTGTCATACACCACGGCCGACCACACCGGCGTCAAGATCAAAGGTGCGGTACCCGTTGCTATAATGCCCGCATCGCAGGCACACCGCTGCGATGCCGCCGATCGAGGCAAAGTGTCGCCGAGCCCTTGTCTCGCCCGGGTCGCCGTGACAGTCTGAGGCTGTGGTTGCGGCGGTGCGGTGGGAAAATCATGCGGATTACGATTATCGGGGCGGGCATTATCGGTGCGACTGTCGCGCATGAATTGCTGGATCAAGGTCACGATGTGGTTCTGATCGACCCGGAAGAGCCGGGTTCCGGGGCCTCGCGCGGCAATGCCGGCTGGATCGCCCATCTCGACATTCTGCCCCTGGCCTCGCCCAAGGCGTGGCACAACATGCCGCGCTGGATGCTCGACCCGCTGGGGCCCCTGAGCATCCGCCCGGCCTATCTGCCCCGTCTGGCGCCCTATCTGCTTCGCTTCTTGCTGGCCAGCCGCGCCGGCGCGCGGGCGGCTGGCACGCAGGCGATCATCGCGCTCAACGGTCTGGCCCTGCCGGCCTGGGAACGAAGGCTGGCGGCACTGGGGTTGTCGGACCATCTGCGCCGCCGCGGCTTGCTGTCGGTGTGGTCGCGGCCCGCCGACTTCGCCGCGGCACAGCCGGTCATCGAGGCCCAGAAGGCCCTTGGCATCGCGGTCGAACTGTTCGATGGCGCCGGGGTTCGTCGCCTGGAGCCGGCGTTCGGCCCCGTGGTTGTCGGCGGCGCCTGGTATCCGGCCGGCTGTCATGTCGCCGACCCGCGCGACCTGACCGTCGCGATCGCCAGCGCGGCGGTGCAGCGCGGCGCGACCCTGATCCGGGCCAAGGTTGAAAGTCTTGATGCCACCGCCGAGGGCGTCCGGCTGACCCTGGCCGGGGTGCCGCGCGAGGCCGCGGATCTGGTCGTGATCGCCGCCGGCGCCTGGTCCCGGCCGTTGGCCAGCGATGTCGGTGATGCCGTGCCGCTTGATACCGAACGGGGCTACAATATCACCCTGGCGCGCGGCACGCTGGGCCTGGAGCGGCCGGTGATGTTCGAAGGTGAGGGCATGGTGACCAGCCCGCTCGACAGCGGCGACCGGATCGGCGGCGCCGTCGAATTCGCCGGCCTGGACGCGCCGGCCAATATGGCCCGGGTCGACGCGATGCTGGCCCGGCTGCGCCGCTTCCTGCCCGGTTTCACCGACGGTGTCGTCGGCGAACGCTGGATGGGGTGCCGCCCGTCGATCCCGGATTCCCTGCCGGTCATCGGCCGTTCGGCACGGCATGCCAACGTCATCCATGCCTTTGGCCACGGCCATTATGGCCTGACCCAGGCGGCGGCGACCGCCGAGCTGGTCGGCGCCATGGTCGCCGGTCAGGCGGCGCCGATCGATCCCGCCCCCTTCGCGGTCACCCGGTTCTGAGCAATATCGGCAGCGGGTCGATGGATCCGGCGGCGAGGGCGCGACAACGGGCATAGCGACGCTGTCCTGTTCGATCTGTTCCTGACCCGCGGCGTCTATCGCGACGATGGGGTCACGCTCCTGCAACCCAGCGGTTCTCCTTTTGGCGACGAAGCGTTGGGCTTTTGCCCAAACCCAACGGAGGGGCGGGGGGGGGCCATGCCCCAGACCCCTTTGTTTTTGTCAAAATAGTGGGGGGGGGTGGGATTCACCCCGAGCGGGTGCGGGCGGCAGCCCGCGGGCCGACAGCCAAAATGAGAACGGGTGCCTGAAACCGGAACAGATTGACGCGGTCGATGTCGCGCCGTATTTGCAATCACAGAGCGCCGGTCGCGCGGTCCCCGTTATGTCGTGACGGGCCCTTGTCCCAACCGGACCGGGCCGTCACGGTCCGTTTCACAGGAGCACACCATGGAATTCGCCATCGATCCGCCGATCCCGTCGACACTGGCCGTTCGCGATTCAGCGCAACGCTTTCCGGTTCGGCGTATCTATTGTGTTGGCCGCAACTATGCTGCGCATGCCCGCGAAATGGGCCATGATCCGCAGCGCGAACCGCCGTTCTTCTTTTCCAAGCCGGCCGACGCGATCGTCGAAAGTGGCACGGCGATCCCGTTTCCGGTCGCGACCCAGGATCTGCATCACGAGGTCGAACTGGTGGTCGCGCTGGGCCGGGGCGGGGCCGACATCACGGTCGCCGCGGCGCTGAGCCATGTCTGGGGCTATGGCGTCGGGCTGGACCTGACCCGGCGTGATTTGCAGGCCGTTGCCAAGAAGCTGGGGCGCCCCTGGGATCTCGCCAAAGGGTTCGATCACTCGGCGCCGTGCAGCGCCCTGGCCCCGGCCAGCGTCATCGGTCATCCCCAGCACGGCACGATCGCGCTGACGATCAATGGCGAAACACGCCAGCATGGCGACCTGGGTGACCAGATCTGGGGCGTCGCCGAGACCATCGCGATCCTGTCGACCCTGGTGACCCTGGAACCCGGCGATCTGATCTTCACCGGCACCCCTGACGGTGTCGGCGCGATCCACCCCGGCGACCATCTGGTCGGCACCATTGATGGCGTCGGCAGCCTTGACGTCACCATCGGGACCGCGACGGCGGCTTGAGCGCCGTGAACCGTGGGGCCCGCTGCCGGCGCGTTCAGCCGTAGCGGCGCCGGGCCTCCAGGGTCAGACCAAGACCGACAGAGCCGAACTTGTCGCCGTCGACGACACGGGCCTCGGGCAATTCGCGCAACAGGTCGCGCCGGACATGGGGCAACAGCGTCGAACCGCCGGTCAGAAACACCGCATCGATGTCGCCTGGCGCCAGCCCGGCCTGATGCAGGCAGCGGCGCAACCGCTCGGCAATGCGCTGTGCCAGCGACGCGGTCGCCTGCTCCAGCTCCGCCCGCGCCACGGTCGCGACCAGATCGGGATCAACCGCGGCGAGGTCCAGCGTCGTTTCCAAGCGGTCCGACAGCGTCACCTTTGCCCGTTCGACCTCGATCGCCAACTGATGTCCCTGACGGTGCTCGATCACCGTCAACAACCGGTCGATCAGCTCGGGCCGCGCCGATTCGCGGCGCACCTGGCGCACCTCGGCGCGAATCCGCGGGCTGTAGGCGAAGTTGATCAGCGACCAGGTGGCCAGGTCGCTGAAATAGCGCCCCGGGGCCATCAGGTTGGGGCGCAACATCGGGCTGTTGTAGCCGAGCAGCGGCATCACCGTGGCCAGGCTGAGGTCGCGGTCGAAATCGGTGCCGCCGATGCGCACCCCGTCATTGGCCAGGATGTCGTCGCCGCGGTCGCTGCGTTCCCGGCGCGCCGGGCCCAGGCGTACGATCGAAAAATCCGAGGTGCCACCGCCGATGTCTGCGACCAGGGCAATTTCCTCGGCGGTGACATGGCGCTGTTCATAGTCCAGGGCCGCGGCAATCGGCTCATATTGAAACGAGATTTCCCGAAAACCGATCGTGTGCGCGATCTCGCGCAGCGCCTGTTCGGCCGCGGCATCGCCGTCGGGATTGCCATCGACGAAATGCACCGGCCGGCCATGAACGACACGCTCGAAACTGACCGCGCCCTGCCGTTCCGCGCGCTGCTTGGTCTCGGCCAGGAAGCGGGCGATGATGCCGCGAAAACTGATTCGCGACCGCTGCAGCGCGGTTTCCTCATTGATCAGGGCGGTGCCCAGCGCCGATTTGATCGAGCGCATCAGGCGACCTTCGGTTCCTGCGACATAGCTGGTCAGCGCGGCGCGCCCGACGGCGGCGCCGCCGTCCTCGAAATTGAAGAAAACGGCGCTGGGCAGGGTGGTGTGGTCACCCTCGAGCGCCGCCAGCGCAATCTGGCCATCGGCTTCGACAGCGCCCAACGTCGTGTTTGAGGTTCCAAAATCTAAACCGCACGATGCGACCGCCATGATGCCCTTCCGCTGTCATCGGCAAAGCGGGCGGTGATAGCGGGTGACGGTGCGGAAGTCCAGTGCTTGCGATGACCATCGGCCCCGAGGAATGGACATGCCGCGGCGCTGCGGCGCGCGAACGGTGTCGGCCAACGGCAACGGGATCGGACCAACACATTTTTTTGGTGCTAATCCCAAAAAGATACGTTCTTATATTGTTCTATGCTGACATATCAGCAGCCAGCGGTTCTCATTGTGGCGACGCAGCGTTGGGCTTTCGCCCAAACCCAACGGGGTCCATGCCCCAGACCCCCCTTGTTTTTGTCAAAATAGCGGGGGATTCGGGGTTCACCCCGAGCGGGTGCGGAGGCCCGCTCCGCTCAGATCATGATGAGTCGAAATCATGGCGGATTGGTATAAGGCGCCCCGATCTGACGCCCTTCGATCCCATCGGGTCGGGGGTCAGCGACAGGTACCGCCGATTCCCGACCCGCGATGGCCAAAGCCCATGACGGGCTGGTGATCACGCCTTGATGTCGCGCCAGTCCCAGGCCACGCCGCGCCGGCGGCGCTGGCGCTTGGCGGGGTCGGTCCCAGGCACTGACGCGCCTTTGTCGGCCTGACTTGCGGCCTCACGCCGGGCGGCGCTTCGGGGCTCGGCAACCGTTGAGGTTACGACGTCGCTGTCGGCCGTGTTGCCTTCGGCGGCCAGGGCATGGCGGCGCCGGCGACGCGGTAGGGGACTGGTTGGGTCGGCGAACATATCGGCGATCGCATCGGTCAACGCCGACAAGGCTGTGCCGACCGGCTCGGGAGCGCCGCGCACGTTACGAATCGTCTGCATCTCGCGGAATGAGATCTCTGGTGCCGCTTCGCCTTCCTGCCCGGTGTGCTGGGTTGGATCGCGTTCTTCGAACTGGTCGAAGAAGAAGCTCGCCGGGACATCGAGGATCTCAGCCATATGCCAAAGCATGCTTGCTGCGATCCGATTGGTTCCGCGTTCGTATTTTTGAATCTGTTGGAACGTTAGTCCGATCGCCTCCGCCAGATCCGATTGGCTTAATCCCCGCAGCGTGCGCAGCATTTTCAGGCGCTCGCCGATATGGAGATCTAACGCCTGAGACCGCGGCGTACCTCGTTTTTTTCTTAGCTGTGCCATTGCATGCCGAAGTTCACGTTCAATTTCGGACATTCTTAGCCGAGTTATTGCGCCTCTGCAACAGTGACATTGGTTCGAGCGACACTATTGAAACGAAATCGATGAAAAAGGCGAATGGCGCCTTCAAGACACTGAGCAAAACGGGCATTAGCACCGGAGGTTCTCATGACCTCCTCGATGAATAACACGACTACGGCGCGAAAATGTGACCTTGATGTTCTGGTGGACCCGATCAAACCACCGCCCCAGGGCAGCGCGTTATCAAAATGGCGCCGCGTTTGGCCCGAGTGGAGCCTGCAACACAAGCGTCGCGCGATTGCAGGTGGCATTTTCGCGCGTAACGCGGGCTTTACGGTTGCAATGCGGTCGTGATCCCGGCGGCTACGGCGGCGGGACTGATGCCGCGATCACGCGACCCTTCGGTGCCGTTTGATCCGGTCAGGGACCGACCGGGCGCACCATAAAACGCGCATAATAAAACACCCGATTCTCCTCGCAGAGAACCGGGTGTCAATTTTTTCAGAAACGATCCCCGGGACAAGCGCCGTCAGGGACAGGTTCCGGTGAGCCTCAGATCAACTCGATCCGCTCGGCTTCGGGGCCCTTCATGCCTTGCTTGACTGTGACGCGAACCTCGTCGCCTTCAGCCAAACCTTGCACGCCCGACCGATTCAATGCGTTGGCGTGGACGAAGATGTCCTTGCCACCATTGGACGGAGCGATGAAGCCGAAACCCTTGGCTTCATTGAACCACTTGACGGAGCCCTCAACGGTCTCCCCGTCACCGGCGGCCGGACCACCGAAACCACCACTCCGTTCTTCCCGCGGTGCGCGCGGGGGACGGCTTGAGGGGGTCGCGGTCGACGCGTCGACCGAGTGAATGGCAGCCACCTGCGGGCCTTTCGGACCGCGCGACAGGTCACACACGATGGTGGTACCGTCACTGATGGCGTCATGGCCGGCAGCCTGCAAGGCGCTGGCATGGAGAAAAGCGTCGGGTGTACCGTCTTCAGGCGAGACGAAACCGAAGCCTTTGGTTGAGTTGTACCATTTTACCGTTGCCCGAACGGAATGGTGAGTCACCTCGGCAGCACCGAACCCCCCACGGGCAGGGCGGTCAAAAGACGGCTGAGCCGGACGATTAAACGGAGCGTCCTGATATTCGAAGGAACGGTCTCGGCGGTTGCCTGAACGGTCGCGGCGGTCAAACATAAGCTTCGGTTTTGCCTTTCATGGATAACGACCCACCTCTGGGTTGACTGAACATCGCAGAATTCCAGCAAGCCGTCCAGCCGTCTTTTGGTCCTACCCCCGAAAAAACGATGGCGGCGGGGACCATGACCGGGACAACGCTTGCCGGGTCGGTTACGGCACCTCGTCGACCTCGACCTTGAAGTCGACGAGCGTGTTGATTCCAAACGTATTACTGATCGGAACGTCGGCAGCGTCGCGGCCACGCCCGATCAGGACCCGGCCGATGCGCGGGATATTGTTGCGCGGATCGAAGGTATACCACTGACCATCGAGCCAGGCTTCGAACCAGCCGGCGAAATCCATCGGACCATAGGGCGGCGGCATGCCGATATCGCCGAGATAGCCGGTGCAATAGCGCGCGGGGATGTTCATGCAGCGGCAGAAGGTGATCGCCAGATGGGCGAAGTCACGGCATACGCCGGTGTGCTCGCGAAAGGCATCAAAGGCCGATTTCGTCGGCCGCGCATGTTCATAGCCGAAAGTGATGTGATGATGCACGAAGTCACAAATGGCCTGGACCCGGCTCCAGCCCATCGGCGTGGTGCCAAACAGATCCCAGGCGATTTGTGACAGATGGTCGGTTTCGCAATAGCGGCTGCCCATCAGATAGACCAGCACCTCCTCGGGGAGATCCTGGACCGGGACCTGCACCGCGTTGGGCACGACAGGATCCGGCAGGCCGCTGTTGAGAACCACGGCCCGAGTCGACAGCCGGATCCGTCCCGCCGGCGCCACGAGTCGCGAGCGCCAGTTGCCGAAGCCGTCACGGTAGGATGTCAACGGGACCACCGGATCGGTGACCAGATGATCAGGAACGACGATCTCTGCCGCATGCGAATAATGAATATGCAGCAGCAGGATCATCGGTGTCGGCTGCGGACAATCGTAGACCAGGGCGTAGCCGACCTGAATTTTCATGGGACTGCCTTTTCTGCGGGACCGGAATTGGCGGGCGTTCGCCTCATTGTCACCGATTCCGGCGCAGACGGATATCATAATCGCGGATCGGGGCGCAAATCAGGTCGCAAACCGGGCGACAAGATCAGCGCCGCTGAAACTCCGGCACCGTCGCGGCGGCGCCGACCAGACGGCGCAGCCCGGTGTTGAGCGTCGTGGCATTGGCCAACGCGCCTTTGGCGCCCAGCACCTCGGTGCTCGCGGCATAGGTGGCCAGGGCCGAGGCGCTGGTCGGCAACGCGCCCGCCCCCAGAACCGCGGCGACCACCGCGTTGGCCGCATACGGGATCGAGATCGCCAGCGGCGCCAAGGCGGCGAACAGGGTGTTGTCGCCATCCAGCAAATAGCCGCCACTGCTGGCCACAAGCTGATCGGCCAGGGCCCAGCGCAGGATCATGCCGGTGGTCCCGGTCCAGGTCGTGGCCAGGTCGGGCATGCCGTTGGGCGTCGGCCAATGGAATAGCGGCGCGCCCAGCGAAGTCAGCATCGTGGTCAGGGCGGCACGCGGGTTGATTTCGGCGCCGGCGGCCCGGATCAGCGAAATCAGAAATTCGAACGGGACTTTGACCTTGTCCGCCGCGGCCGCGAATTCGGCCGAGCCGACCAAGGCCTGCAACACCAGCGCGATCTGGTTGGGCGCCGTGACATTGTTGCGAAACACGGTGGCCAGGGTGGTGATCAGGGCGTCGTTGGCCGGCGGCGTATCCTGAACGAAGTGGACATAGAGCTTGGTCGCGATGGTCAGGGCGGTGCCGGGGTGTTGAGCCAGGGCATCGAGGAAGGCCTCGCCTTCCGCCTGGGCGCCGCCGGCGGGATAGGCGACGCCAAAGATCGTCTTGGCCTTGGTATCGTGATTGGCGCTGACAAACAGGAAATCGCCGGTGTTGGGTTTGGTGCCGTCGGCAGCCTTGTGGTTGCCATCGGCCAGGGTCCATCCCGTCAGAACCCGCGCGGCGTTGGTGACATCCTGGTCGGAATAGCCGGTGCCCAGCAGCGCCGCCGGGGTCGTTTCGCCCAGGTAACGACCAATGCCCAGGGTGTGCAGCTCCATCACCTCGCGGGCGTAATTCTCGTTGGGATGGCTGGCAACCGAGGTGTTGAGATTGAGGTAATTCATCATGGCCGCCGACTTCGCGGTGGCCCCCAGCATCGCGCGGAAATTGCCGAGCGCGTTGGCGCGGATGATGCGGTCATAGACCGGCCAGGTCGCGGCGATCGGCATGCTTTGATAGGCGTCGACCGAAAAATGATTATGCCAGAAGTCGGTCATGACCTCCTGGACCTGCCAGGGCGAAAAGGCGGCGCGGATCCAGCGCGCCGCGGCAACCTCGTTGGCGGGGCGCTGGCTTTCGGCCTTGTTGGCACTGGTGTCAGCGGCCAGGATCGCCCACAGATCCTGCGACGGTTTGAACAGGTCGGTCAGACCGCGATTGGTCGTGGTGCTGGTGCCATCGGTTGCGGTCACGGTGATCGGCAACTGGACCGCGGCCAATCGTTGCAGCACCGAAACGTCGTCGGCGGTCGGCGCCGCCAGTTGCGCGTTCAGCCAGTTGTTGAGGTTCGACGTGGTCAGGGGCTGTGGCTCGTTGAAACGGGAGCCAAAGGTGAAGCGGCGGGTGATCAGGTCGACGAGGCTCATGTCACATCACCCCTGGCTTGTGAGCAGGCCGAGCGCAGCGCCGGCGGTGAAACCTGGGAAGACCGCAGCGGGCGGCGCACCGCGGGCCGCGGTGATGATCTCGCTCAGGACCGAGCGGTAATCGGTCGTCACCGGGACGTCACCCAGATCGAGAACCGCGGGATGCAACCCCGGCCAGGTGCCATAGATCCGTCCGCCGGCGACCTGTCCGCCCAGCACCATCATGACATTGCCGTGGCCGTGATCGGTTCCGCCACTGGCGTTGCTCTGAACCCGGCGGCCGAATTCCGACATCACCACGATGGTGACCCGGTTGGCGTAAGCGGCGATATCGTTGTAGAAGGCGCCGAGGCCCTTGGAGAGGATTGAAGCGCTGTTGGCGAAACGCGATTGTTCGGCAACATGCGTGTCCCAGTCGTTGTATTCGACCTCCGCGACCTGAAGTCCGATATCGAGCTTGATGGTTTCGGCGATGACGGACAGGCCCTGGCCGAAGGCATTGTTGGCGTAGGTCCCGGCGGCCGGCGCGACGAAACCGGTGCTCTTGCGCTGGAACAGGTTGACCGCGTCGATCGCGATCCGGCCAGACGCGGCGACGGCGCCATCGGCAACGCCATAAGCGGTCTGGATGAACAGCGACCGTGGCGTTGACCCCAGGGTGAATTGTTTAGGATTGGCGATGCTGAGCGCTTCGTTGTCGCCGGACATGCTGGCGGGCAACGTGCTGTCGGCCGAGATCACGGCAAAGGTCGATGACGCGATCCCGGTGGCATTGGCATATTGCCCGATCCAGCCGCTGGTCCGGGTCAGCAATGTCGGGTCGGCGACGCCATGTTCGAGCATGGCCTGCATTTGGAAATGGCTGCGTGAATCGGCGGGAATGCCGGCGGCATGGACGAAGGCCAGATGGCCGGCGTCGTAGAGCGCCTTGAACTCGGGTGCCGCGGGATGCAGCCGCCAATCATTGCTGCTGGGGCCATGGGCCAGGGGCAGCGCCGGGGTCGTGCCGCTCGCCAGCAGCCGCAGGCTCGCCGGGCGCGCGGCGATCAGATCGGCATCGTCGCTGGGCGCCACCATATAAAGACCATCCATCCCACCGCGCAGCAGTACGAAGACGATCATGTTCGCGGTGGAGGCTCCGGTCGCGGCGAACGCCATCCGGACCCCGGCGGGCGTCAGCGCGGCAGCGCCCCCCAGCATGCCACCTTGTAGCAAAGTGCGACGTGACACCATCATGGGCGTTCTCCCGGGGTGGTCGCGTCCCGGCGTTCTCACCGGGAAAATTAAATCATCGGTAGCAGTGTTTGTCGGGCGATGTTTGCGGCGTGTCCGCGGATACACGAACCTTCTGCGATATAACAGCGCAGGATTAAGAAATAGTTTCGCCCGGAAGGGTTATTCTCGCTTCCGGGTCGTCCCGAGTCCGGGCCCGGGCGCGTCACCAGCGGCGATAGGGTCCGAGGAACAGATCGCCCAACGCCCGGCGCAGCATGATGGTGATGCGGTACTGGAGGCGATGTTGGGCCCGGTCATGGTTGAGATGGCAGCGTTGGCACCAGGCCCGGAGGTTTTTCAGCTTGTTGTTCTGCGGGTCATGATCGAGATGGCAGGTCGCGAGGACGATCCGGCTGTGCCGGATCCGGCAGGCTTCGACGATATCGGGCCAGGGTGCCGGCTGGCCGTTGTCATCGCGCCAGGTTCCCTGGTCGCTGTCGAACCACCGGCCATCGGCAAGGATCTTGACCTCGCGTCCATGCGGCCGGCCGCATTTCCAGCAGCGGCCGGCGCCGTGCGGGCCGGTGATTTTGAATCGAACGCGTTGACTGATCTGCGGCCAGTCGATCGGGTAATGCCAGCGCGCTTCAGGCCGGATCGGCATGGTAACGTTGCCCTTCGACGCCGCGGGACGGCACATGCCGCGGTCGGGGCGCCCGATCATCCTGGTCTGGTCGTGGTCCGATCCGCACCCGTCGGCTCCTGTCGCCCTGGCGCATCCCCCCGGGCGGATCCCGGGTCGCAAGTCTGCCATTATGACACGGCGAGTCGTCTAATCCAGAAACTTTTCATCAATTCCAGCGTATTGCAGACGACGCAAGTGATAACGGCCGGGGCCATGGTGCCCCGGTCGTTTGCCCCGCAGTTCTTACTTTGGCTGTCGGCGGCGGGCTGCCGCCTGCACCCGCTCGGGGGCAGGGGCATTGCCCCCGTTGGGCTTGAGCGAAAACCCAACGCTTCATTCAGACCTTGATCTCGTCATCGGCCATCGGGTTCATCCCTTTGTGCCCGGTCCGTTGGGTGGTGCTGCGACGAAGTCGCGGGCAATTAAACACGGATTTCACGGCATCCTGGTTTCGACCTGGATGCCGTGAAATCCGTGTTCTCCTGTCACCCAAAACAGAACCCGCCTCCTGGCGCCTTTTGGGTCGTAGCCAAAATGAGAACTGCTGCCGTTTGCCTGTCGGCCTCGAAGTGCAAGACGATCCATGTTACATAATGTCCTTCATAATAAGGCATGAGATGCGGCGATCTTGTTGCCGTGGTCGTCTCTGGAGACTATGGCGAGCCTCGTCCCGCCCTGGCCGTACAAAACGACGCGTTCGCCGCCCTGTACTCGGTCACTGTGCTCTCGCCTTTTTTTGGGAACAGCGCACTGACATCAGCCGGGGCTTAGAACGAGCCGGGGCCAGCGTTCGAGCCAGCGCTTTTCCTGGACGCGTCTTTGGAAGACCGGCCGCTTTTCGCCGGCGAAGGCGGGCGTCGGCCTGACGACCAGCGAAAACAGATCGTCGAGCCCGAACGGGGCCATGATGTCGATACCGCCAACGGTCAATCGCAGCGCGACGGCCGTCGCTGTTTCGGGCCAACGGCTCACCGCATCCTCAGTCGAGCGGTAGGGCTCATCGTTGTTGCGCCGGTGCATCCGGGCCTGGTTCTTGACGGACCAGTCGATCGCGGGGTCAACGGCCTTCAATTGCGCCTCGATGTCACGGTCGACCGCCCTGCTTGCCCGTTCCCGGTCGAACCAGATCACATCAACATCGTCCCCGGGGCGCGTCGCGACGCGGTCATGAAGGTGATCCCAAACCGCGGAACGGACAAATCCCGCCCCGATCCAACAATCAGGCAGGTGCAGGGCTTGCACCCGTCCCAGCAGGCGCATCCGCTCGCCGTCCGCAGCGATCAGCCAAGAAAGACGGGTGTGCTGGTCTGTCGCCATTGGTCGCATGACGCCGACAGGGCTGCGATGACGCTCAACGTTCCAGCGCGCGGAACGCCTGCCAGGTTTCGGCGAAGGCGGTCAGCGTGCGGTCGATGTCCGCCGGGCCGATATGCCGGTGGGTGACGCAGCGGATCTGCCGGCGGTTCCAGGCGCCGGCCAGCACGTCCTGGGCCGCCAGCGCCCCGGTCCATTGCCCGGCGTTATGGCAACTGCCCGTCACGTCGATGCGGACGATGTTGGTCTCCACCCGTTCCGGGTCGGTCAGGGACGGATCGATCGCCGCCAGACCCGCGGCCAGGCGCCGGGCCATCCGATGATCCTCGGGCAACCGGTCGACCATGTCCTCCAGCGCCACGATCCCCGCGGCGGCGATCACGCCCGCCTGGCGCAGGGCGCCGCCGATCATGCGGCGAAAGCCGCGGGCCCGGGTGATGAAATCCCGGCTGCCCACCAGCAGGCTGCCGACCGGGGCGCTCAGGCCCTTGGAAACGCAGAACATCACGGAATCGGCGTGGGCCGCCACGGTCCGGGCATCGACCCCGAGCGCGCAGGCCGCGTTGAACAACCGGGCCCCATCGACATGCACCGGGACACCATGGACAGCGGCGAGGTCGTAAACCGCCTTCATATGGGCGAGCGGCAGCACGGCACCGCCGGCATCATTGTGGCTGGTTTCCATCCACACCAGACCGGTGCCCAGACGGGTCGGCGTCAATCGGGGTGACAGCGCCTCGGCCAGCGCCTCGAGATCGACGGCCCCGCGGTGGCTCGGCAGGGTGCGGAAGAACAGGCCGGCGACGCTGGCGATGCCGCCCATTTCCGAGCGCAGCATGTGCACCCCGCTGTCGCACAGCACTTCGCCGCCTCGGCCGGAATGGGTCAACAGCGCGACGACATTGCCCATGGTGCCGCTGGCGACGAACAGTCCGGCGTCTTTGCCGGTCCGTTCCGCCGCCAGGGCTTCCAGCGCCTGGACCGTCGGGTCGCCGTCGCGGCTGTCATCGCCGAGTTCGGCGGTGCGCATCCGCTCCAGCATTGCCGCGGTCGGCCTGGTGACGGTGTCGCTGCGTAAATCGATGGTCATGACCGGGAACTCGTTTTTCAGAAAGGGGGCGTGGCGGGCGCAATCACCGCAGGTCGGGGGCCAGTCGGGCCGGGTTTTCCGCGGCCTGCCCGGCCTCGCCGGCATATTTCTGCACCAGCTTCACCGCCACGGTGTTGCCGAAGACATTGATCGCGGTGCGTCCCATGTCCAGGAAGGCGTCAACGCCCGCGACAATCGCCAGGGCCTCGACCGGCAGGCCGATCGCCGTCAGCACCATCGCCACCGCGACCAGGCCCCCGGAGGGCACGTTGGCGCTGCCCTTGCTGGCGATCGTCGTCGTGATCAGAATCGTCAACAACGCCGATCCGTCGAGGGGGACGTGATAGGCCTCGGCCAGGAAGGTCACGGCCAGGGCGAAATACATGATCGAGCCATCACGGTTGAAGGCATAGCCCAACGGCAGCACGACCGAGACGATCTTGCGGGGAACGCCCATGCGCTCCAGCTTTTCCATGTGCACCGGCAGGGTGACTTCGGAAGAGCGGGTCGTGAAGGCGAGAATCACCGGTTCTATGACCTGCCGCGTCACCGTGAAGGGATTTTCCCCGATGGCCGCCAGGATGACCCAGAACACCACGATCATCAGGCCCAGGCCGAGATACATGACGCCGACCAGCTTGGCCAGGGCCAGGATGGTGCCAAAGCCCTGGGTTGCGGACATCCACGCCATGATCGCGGCGATTGCCAGGGGGGCGGTGCCGGTGATCCATTTGGTCAGTTTGAAGACCGCGGCGAGCACGGCCTCCAGCACCTTGACCAGCGGTTCTGCGACGGCGCCGGTACTGGCCATGGCCATGCCGAACAGGATCGCGAAAACCAGCGTCGGCAAAATCTTCTGCGCCGCCATCACCGCCAGGATGTTGCTCGGGATCATGTCGAGAAAGAACTGCGCCCAATCGATCGAGACCGCCAGATGGGGCGGGATCGTGCCTGTCGCCGACAGATCGGCGCCCAGGCCGGGATGGAAAATCGCATCCAGCCCGAGCCCGATCAGCACCGAGATGACCGTCGCCAGGTAGAAATAGAGCAGACAGATCCCGGCGACCCGGCCGAGCAGGCGGATCTCGCTGCCCATGCGGTAAATTCCCAGCGATACCGAGGCAAAGACCACGGGAATTACGATCATCTGCACCGCCGCGACAAAGGCGGTGCCGATCGGTCGCAACCGGACGGCGGCATCGGGCCAGAGCAGGCCCAGGGCCAGGCCGAGGCCCAATCCGATCAGCATCTGGATCGGCAGCGGCAAACGCACCTTGCGTTTCTTGCTTGCCGACGCCGCGTCTTGTCCCGTCATGGCTCTGTCCTCTGCTGCGTTTCGCCGGTGAACGCGGCGACGAACTGCAATCGCGCCACCAGCGCATGGGCCAGATGATCCCACATCCGGCGTTGCGCCTGTTCGGCGTCCCGGGCGTCGACCGCCGCAAAAATCTGGAGATGCTCCTGGATCGCCTGACGGCTGCGCGCGGCGTCGTAGCCGGGCATGCCTTGCAGGGCCAGGCCGCTCTGCGCGCGCAAGGTCTCGTACATCTGGGTTAAACGCCGATTGCCGGTGGCGTCGAACAGCGCCTGATGGAAGCGCCAACCGATCCGTTGGGCTTCGTCGACATCGAAACACTCCGGCGCGGCGACGGCGGCCAGATCGGCGGCGGCCCGGCGCAGCGCCGGGGAGGGGCCGCGTTGGGCCGCGTGGAACGCCGCGGCGCCTTCGAGGGCCTGGCGGATCTCATGAATTTCGCGCAAATCGGCCAGCGACAGGCTGCGCACAAAGGTACCGCGCATCGGTGACACGCTGAGCAACCCGTCACGGGTCAAGGCCTTGATCGCTTCGCGAACCGGGGTTCGCCCGATCCCCAGCGCTTCGGCGAGCCCGCGCTCCGAGAGCGCCGAACGGGCGTCGAGCGCGCCGGTGGCGATCATCTCGCGGATCAGCCCATAAGCCTTGTGGCACAGCGGATCGGTCTGGTTCATGACTGGCATACCAGCATGAAACCAGCAGGGCGTCAATTGGCCTGTGACGCACCAGTTCTCATTCTGGCTGTCGCCAGCGGGCTGCCGCCCGCACCCGTTCGGGGGCCGGGGCTTTGCCCCCGTTGGGCTTGAGCGAAAGCCCCATGCTTGATTCAGACCTTGATCTCGTCATCGGCCATCGGGTTCATCCCTTTGTGCCCGGCCCGTCGGGTGGTGCTGCGACGAAGTCGCGGGCAATCGAACACGGATTTCACGGCATCCTGGTTTCGACCTGGATGCCGTGAAATCCGTGTTCTCCTGTCACCCAAAATCGAACCCGTCCCCTGGCGCCTTTTGGGTCGTCGCCAAAATGAGAAATGCTGCTGTGGCGACGGTGGCGTGAGATGACGGTGATGGCGATCCTTGAAGCCGCTACGACGATCTGGCGGCGAGGTCGCCTGACGATTTCAAATTTTGACCGTCACCCCGCACAAACGGCAACAGACTCAAGAGACAACCATCACAGCCCAACTCAGCGCATCAGAACCAGCGCCCCGGCGAACAAGCCATAGAGCCAGCCGACACGGGCCAATTTTTCCCCGGTGACCAAGCCCGAGCGAAAGGCGAATATCAGCGACACGACGGCCAGCGCCGTGATGGCAGCGGCCAGGAACAGGGTGCTGTCGAGCATCCAGGGGGTAAAGAACAGGCCGAAGGCGGTCGGAACCGTCGCCTGGATCATCATGGCACCGGAGATGTTGGCCAGCGCCATCCGCTCCCGGCCCTGACGGACCCAGATCAGGGCGTTCATCGTCTCCGGCAGTTCGGTCGCGATCGGGCTGAGCAACAGCGCGGTCAATTGCGGCGGCAACCCGATGGCCGGGGCGAGATCGTCGATCTGGCCGACAAACATTTGCGAGGCCACAAAAATCACCACCAGCGCCACGCAGGTCTGCAGCAGGGCCCAGGTCAGGGTCGGTTCGCCATCACGGGGACGGAATTTCAAGGGCTCGCGCGTGCCTTCGACGTCCCCCGTGCCCGGGTCGCGCATCTCGCGCCCGATATACACCGCATAGGCGGCCAGGAACAGGATGCCCAGCCAGGGCTTGACGGTGAAGGCCAGGGCACCAAGGGCGATCTTCACGGCAAAGATCCCGAGAAACCAGCTCTGGTCGCGGCTGAGGCGGCGCCCGTCGACCTGGGCCAGGCTGGTCGCGCGGCCATTCCGGCGGCGGTTGGCGACCAGCGACCAGCCGATCACCGCATAGGCCAGGGTGCTGAGCGCGAGCGGTCCCCCGAGGGCGGCGCCGATGCCGATGTCCTTGTGTGCCGGGTCGTCGCCGAAGGCGACGGCGACCAGGGTCACGACGCTTTCGGGCAGGGCGGTTCCCAGCGCCGCCAGCACGGTGGCGGTGGCGGTCTGGCTGACATGCAGCTTGTGGCCGACCCACTCGACACCGTTCACGAAGCTTTCGCAGGCGAGATAAATGAAGGTCGCCGCAGTAAGCAGCAAAAACAGGGGCAGGAGCACGACAGCCTCGACACGACGGGCCGGACGCGAACACACGCCAATGCAACACCCCGTCCGGCCCGGATGGGTGGCTGCATCAGTGGTCTCGCGGGATGGCTGTCAGGCCGTCGTGCACACCATGAGCCAACGGCTCAGGACTGTTGACGTGCACCCCTCTCAGACGCGGAGGGTGGCTACTCTCCAGTGACGAGGACAGCTTAGAGGCCGCGACGGAATGGGTAAAGCCCTCATTCCGCATGGGTGATGCGAATGTCCGACAGCCCCGCACCGCCCGGGGGGGGTGTACAGCCGCCCCGGGCGGTGCGGGGCGGGATCAGACCTGGCGCGCCAGGGCCAGCAGGCCGCCGGCACACAGCATCAGACCGCCGGTGACGCGGTTCAGGCCCCGTTTGGCGCGCGGATTGGCGAGGCGCGCCGCGATGGTGTGGCCGCCGGCCGCGTAGGTCATGATCCAGCCGAATTCGATCGCCACCATCCCGATCACCATGACGAGGAATTGCGGCAGCACCGGCACCGCCGGATCGATGAACTGCGGGAACAGCGCCGCCATGAAGACCAGCGCCTTGGGATTGCTGACCGCCACCAGAAAGCCGCGCAGCGCCAGGCGCAACGGCGCCGCCTCGCCCAGGGCCGGCGCATCGGCCGCGGTCGGGGACGACGCCACCGGCGCCCGCCACGCCGCGATGCCCAGCCAGGCCAGGTAGGCGACACCCGCCCATTTGACGATGTTGAAGGCCACCGCCGAGGTCGCCAGCAGCGCACCCAGCCCCAACGCCGAAAGCCCCGCCAGCCCGGCAAGCGCCGTGCACATGCCAAGGCCGCCCCAGGCGGTCCGCCGCACCCCGAATCGCAGACCCAGGCTCATCGCCAGCAACATGTTCGGTCCCGGAATCATCGACAGAAAAAAGCTGGTCGCGAAGAACAGGGTCAGGTTTTGCCAGGTCATGATCGCTTGATGGCCTCAAAGGCCGCGTTGCGCGGCGTGGGGCGAAATAAAAGCACACTGTGCCGCGGGCGGCAATCCCGGGTTCCCGCAGCCCACGGTAGCGCGTTCCGCTTGGCGGGTTTGAGGCGTGACCCGCGTGGCGAGAAATCAGGGATGCGACGCCAGCGCCAACCCGTCAGAATCTCCGAGGCACGGCGCCATCCCCTCATTCAATCACGGGACGCAGAGCTTCATTGAAACAATATTTTATGATATATCATAAATCAGACTCTTTGTTTCATAAACATCCACTCTATCCATCGCAATGTTGATCAATTTTTTTTCCACACATCTCAGTCTTAAATGACATCATTTTCGTCCAGGACGTCGCTCACCATCCACGAACGCCCTGTTTTCCTTGTTCTTTAAGCACAGTTCGCGCCCTTTCATAAAGAATGCGTAAAATTATCGATATGCAAGGCCACAATTTCACCATTGCGTACCCCAATAGCATATCCATATAATACCACGCTCGCAAAATATAAGAACGATAAAATAACACACAAACAATAACCACCCAAGAGCGGGTGCTGTGTTCTTTCTATTGACTCTGATGGAGCGAGATACCATGAACACGTCGTTTAATATATCCCTGCACCCCGAAGGAAGTGCCGCGGTCGCGGACGCCGTTCTATCGGACGCGATACTTCGTATCAGGTCGACTGGCGTGTCGCTCGCGGCCCTGGAATGGTCGACGATCGAGGACTTTGCCGATCGCGTCGCCGACGCCGTGGGCGCGCGCCCTTACCGCTGGTTCGACTACAGCATTCCTGCCGCGTTGCAACATGCGACCATCGACCGCCTGCGTAAGCCCTACGAGACCAGGCTCGGCTATATTGACAGCGCGCCCGATGATAACAGCGGCTCGGCGATCATTTGCCTGGGCGGCACTGTCAACAGCGCCCGGCGCTTCGATTTCCTGGCCGCCGATCTGTCCGCCGCGCACCGGGTCATCTCCGTCGACTGGCCGGGCCGCGGTCGCTCCGGCTGGCTCGCCCAGCAATCGCATTACACCCCCGCGCTGCTCGCGCTGGCCGTCGAATCGCTGATCGACGGGCTGGGACTGCGACAGGTCACCATCGTCGGTTCCAGCCTGGGCGGGCTGATCGGCATGGGCATCGCCGCCCGCCGCCCTTCGCTGGTCAGCCGCATCGTCCTGAACGACATCGGCCCGGAAATACCCGGCGGACATCGTCAGCGCCGCGCCGACGCGGTCAGCCGCTATCACCTCTTCCAGACGCCGTCCAACCTGTTCCGCCGCGGCGGGGCGGCGCAGAAAAATGACGGTCCCTTGAGCGACGCCATCCGTCTGCACAACATCATGGGGCAAACCAAACGCTGCGAAGCCGGCGGCGGACGGGAATACCGCCACGACCCGAGAACGACCCAGGCCTATGCCGAACAGGTGTCGAAAGACATCGATCAGTGGAGCGATTTCCATGCCCTGCGATGCCCGCTTCTCCTGCTGCATGGCGTGGATTCGGAAGTGATGCCGCCGGAGATGATACGCCGCATGCAGATGGCCAAGAGCGACAGCCTGACCGTCGTTCATGTCCCTCTCACCGGGCACACCCCGGCCCTGGCCGATTACGACTGCACCAGCGTGATCGGTGCCTGGCTGGCCGGCGCTCCCCTGCCGGCGGAAACGACCCTGCCACAACGTCCGGCCCCGGCGCGGCTTCTGTTCGTCGAGGCCACTCCAGAGGCCGAGGTCCAGCCGCGGGCGGCCATGACGGCCGCCATTGCGACCGCGCAGCACACCTCCGTCTCGCAACAGGTCTGACAGCGATGCGCAAAACCGAGATCATGGACGCCGGCCTCGACGTCTTGGGCAGGCGGCGGTCATGACGGCCCCGCTTGCCGCTCCGGGCGCCATCCTGCCCCCTGTGCCCGGCTTCCTCTTCGTTCGGCACGGTGAAAGTACCGACAATGCCGGGAAGATTCGGTCCGGCGGCGACGCCGATCCCCTGCTGACCGAGACCGGGATGCGCCAGGCCCGTGAGGTCGCCCGGTGTTTGGAGATCGGTCTTCCGGGGCGGATCGGTGGCCTGGCGCTGATCGCCTCGCCACTCCGCCGCACGCGGGAGACTGCGCGGATCATCGCCGTCGCATTGGGGCTGGATCCCGAAAAGACCGAAATCTGGGAGGATTTCCGAGAACGACGACTGGGCGAATGGAACGGCCTGCCCGTCGATGAGGCGTCGCAGCGGCTGATCCGATCGGGCGCCACCCCACCCGGTGGTGAAGCGGTAGAGGTGTTCCGCGCCCGCGTCATGAAGGCCGCTCGCGAGGCGGCATCGCTGGCCCGTGAGGATCGGCATCCCCTGGTCGTCTCTAGCCGGGGGGTCGGCTGGATCCTGGGTTGGCCGGACATGCCCAACGCCACCGTCTTTACCTGGCCGCTACCCTGACACCACTCCGCTTTGATCGTGACCGATCAAAGCGGAGCCTCAGGTGCCGGCGCGCCCGTCCGGGCGCCTGGCCCCACGCCACGATGGCGCTTTTGGCCCTGGATGCCCGCGGTCGCGGGCATGACGGTGGTGAGGTTTATCGTGGCGCCGCCGCGCTTCTGCCAGGGTGGCGATGGCAGCGGTCTCCTCATTGTCAGCGACGCGAGCCACCAGCCCGCCATTCGTCAAGATCATGGCGGGCTGGTATGACGCCTCAACGTCTCAAGCGCTTCGCATGTCATTGAGGAAGGAACGGATCACCCCGCGCATCTCCTCGGATTCCTTCGACAGTTCAGAGGAAGCCGCCATCACGTCGCGCGAGTTACTGCCGGCGATGTGGGCCGCCTTGTCGACTTCCCCGATGTTCTGGCTGACGATTCCGGTCCTGTTGGCGGCTTCTTCGACGTTACGGGCGATTTCCCGGGTGGCGGCCCCCTGCTCCTCGACGGCCGAGGCGATATTGCCCGATATCTGGCTGACGTCCTGGATGGTGGCGGTAATGGCGGTGATCGCCTGCACCGCCTCACGAGTGGCCTGCTGAACCGCGGAGATCTGCTGGCTGATGTCCTCGGTCGCTCGGCTCGTCTGGCCGGCCAGGCTCTTCACCTCGTTGGCAACCACGGCGAAGCCCTTGCCGGCATCACCGGCCCGGGCCGCCTCGATGGTGGCGTTGAGCGCGAGAAGATTGGTCTGGCTCGCGATGTCGTTGATCAGTTTCACCACTTCCCCGATGCGCCGCGCCGCCGTCTCCAGACCGCCGACGATCTCGCCGGTGCGGTCGGCCTGTTCGACCGCTTTGTGACTGACCTGGGCCGCCTGGGCGACCTGACGGGTGATCTCTTGAATCGACGAGCTCAGTTCCTCGGCCGCCGAGGAAACGGTCTGCACGTTTTCCGAGGCCTGCGAGGCGGCCGACGTGGCTGACGCGGCCTGCTGGCTGGTCTGCTCGGCCGCCGTCGACATGGAGTGCGCCGTCGATTGCATGGCTTCGGCGGCCGACGCCACCTTGTCGATCACCGAGCCGGCGCGGGAATCGAAACCTTGGGCGAGTTCGGCGATCCGCAGCACCCGTCGTTCCTTTTCGGCCTGCTCAGCCTCGCGCTGACGCGCCACCTCGTTGGCTTGGATGATGCCGTCCTTGAACACCTGGACGGCACGGGCCATCAGACCGATTTCGTCCTTCTTCCCGGCATAGGGGACCACGATCGAGGTATCCCCCTTCGATAGCCCGGCCATCACGCCGCCGATCTTGTCCAGCGGCACGGCGATGCTGCGGGCGATGTAGAAGGACATCAACAGGCTGATGAACAGAACCACCAGACTGACGCCACCGAACTCGTACACCTTGTACCAGAAGGCCTCGTCCACGTCGTCGGCGTAGATACCCGCCCCGAAAGCGATGCGCCAAGCGTCCACGCCTGTGCCATAGGAAACCTTCTGGCGCATTTTTGTCATCTTGCCGGCATTGTCGTAGCCATAGCTGTAGAACCCGCCGCCCTTCTGAGCCAGCTCGATCAGACGCTTCACATAGAAGACGCCGTCGGGGCTCTTGGCATTCAGGCGGGACTGGCCGATCAGATCGGTCCTTGTCGAGACCATCTTCAGGATGCCGTCATAGTCATAGGCGTAAAAATAATTGTCGCCCTCGAACCGCATGGCGCCAACGGCCGCGAAGGTCTGCTTCATGGCGTCGTCCTGGGAAAGCTCGCCGCGGTCCGCCTTGGCTTTGTAATATTCGGCGATGCTTTTGGCCGAGAGGACCAACTCGCGAACTTTTTCACGCCGCTCTTGCATCAAATTTTCGCGAAAGTCGAAAAGCGTGTAAGAAACCGAGCCAACAAGGATAATCAGCAGACCGACAACGAGTGTCGCGATTTTTCTAACGGTAGACGATTGTCTGATGCGCATTTCTCAACTTCCTTGAACTGGGGGCTGCAACCCTAGCGGTAGAATCGGGCTATCGCACAGAATGTCGGGATCAGTGCGCTCCCGCGGTCAATCTGCGTTCAAATGCCAATTGTCAACCCCTCAAGACACAACCAAATTTAGGCAACGTCCAAACTCTATTGAATCGGACGCGGTTATGCACCGGGATATTTCGGTGAGGAGGGTTGCGGCGTGGCCCAGTTGTTTGTTCGTGGACCCCGCTGGTGATCGACACGTCAGCGATTCGCGAGCGATTCACGGCGATCGAGCAAGACCGGGATGAATGATCGCGCGGTCTTCTGGTGCCGGACGGAGCAAATTTTAAACCGACGATACCAACGGGAACCGGCCGGATCAACCGTACGCCGCCGGAATTTCGCCCGGGCAGCAAGACCATCCACTGACCCCACAACCCACTCGGTCGGAAAATGTTCTGGCGCGTTCGCGGGGGTGACGGCGCCTGAGGCTTCGCTTTGATCGTTCACGATCAAAGCGGATGGCTCTATTCGCGTTAGTTATTGAAGATGCTAGAATCGTTCCGTTCAAGGGGGTTGTTGGCGATGGACGACGAAGCATTCGACCCTTGGCTGGCCAACGTCAGCCCCTTAACCGCGGCGCAGCGCAGCCAAGGGTTCCGTGCGCTGGTGTTGGCCGAAGCATGTTTGAATGAGGCAGCATTGCTCGGCATCGCGGCGGTACCCGCGGCGTTGCCCTGTCTGATGACCGCGGTTGCTGCTT
>JARLIO010000082.1 GCA_031291675.1 Azospirillaceae bacterium | reverse complement strand
GCTCACCCTTGATCGCTTCAAGCGCAACCTTCGATTTGAACTCTGCCGAATACCGTTTCCGTGTAACCTTGCCCATGAGGCCCGTCCTGTCTCAGGTCGAGATTAGCTTATCACCCTGTCCGATTTTCCGGGGCCACCTCAGTCCGCAATAGGGAAACAACAAATCTCGCATCTACGATCGGGATGGGCGCAAAACGGGCGTTGCGGCTGATCGAGAATGACGATGTCTGGGTTGGATCACGAGGGGCCGTTCTGGCCTTGCGGTGGAAACCCGAATCGCTTCTTCTGCCGTTCCCACTCCACCGGGAGTTCGTCCATCAGGTCGGCAAGCGGCAACGTGCGCGGCTGGCGGCCGTCGAGGATGGCCTCGACGATATCGGGGGCCAGCAGGGTAAGCCGGAAGATGCCACTCAAATAGGACGAGTTGACCGTCTCCGTCGCGGCCAGTTCGTTCAGGGAGCGGACCTTGCCCGATTGCAGCATCCGCTTCCAGCGATGGGTGCGGGCCAGTGCCTTGACCAGGGCGTCATCGCATCGCCGCACTGGGCGTACACCACCAGCCCCTTCAGCCGCGCGGGGGTGGTGGCGCGCCTGCAGGGCGCATTGTCGCTCTTCACCGTTTGCACCCGGTCCCCGGTGGCTCGGTCGATGATCGCCGGCATGGGTGTCGCGCTTGTGGGGCGCTTCGCCGAGATAGCCCCGCTTGTCGAGGACGTTCGGAATTCCCCACGGCGTCCCCGGAATTCTCATGCCCTGGTCGTTGACCTCCGGCAAGGCAGCGGGCAGAATCCGCCAGAAATCGAACAAAATGGGAATGCGGCATGAATTCCCGGAACGACGACTATGACAGCCCCTGGAAGGACGCTGTCGAACGCTACCTCCCGGAGTTTCTTCGTTTCTACTTCCCGGCAGCCTACGCCGGAATTGACTGGTCGCGCGAGCATGTCTTTCTCGACCAGGAACTGGCAGCGGTGGTGCAGGACGCGGACCTGGGGCGGCGCTTTGTCGACAAACTGGTGCGCGTGACCGCACGGGGCGGCGAGGAAAAATGGGTGTTCGTCCACGTCGAGATCCAGGGTACACCGGAGACGGATTTCGCCGAGCGGATCTTCGTCTACAATTACCGACTGTTCGATCGGTATCGCCGGGCCGTGGCCAGTCTGGTCGTCCTGGCGGACGACAATCCCGGCTGGAAGCCGTCTTCGTTCGGCTTCGAGTTGTTCGGTTGTCGCCACCATCTGGACTTTCCGAGCGTCAAGCTGCTGGACTACGCCGACAGCGAAGACGTCCTTTTGGTCGAGCAGAACCCCTTTGCCCTGGTGACGGCGGCGCATCTGTTGACGCGGGCGACCAAGGGCGACATGGCGGCGCGTCTGGCGGCAAAATGGAAGCTGGTCCGGTTGCTCTACCAGCGCGGCTGGGAGCGGCAGCGGATCATCGACCTGTTTCTCGTCATCGACTGGATGATGCGCCTGCCTGCGGATTTGGAACGACAGTTGTGGCAAAATATCGAGGAATTGGAGGAGGGCGCGAAAATGCGGTATGTTTCCAGCGTCGAGCGGATCGGTATGGAGATTGGCCTTGAGAAGGGCCTTGAGAAGGGCCGTGCCGAAGGTGAGGCCAAGGCCCTTATCCGCCTAACGGAAAAGCGGTTTGGGCCGCTGCCGGCCGACCAGCGGGCTCGCATTTTGGCGGCCGACGGCACCACCATCGAAGCATGGCTTGATCGCCTGATGGAAGTGCCGAGCCTTGAGACGCTGTTCAGCGCCCCGAATTGAATGGGATTTCCGACGCGCCAATGGGGCGCTGACGGCACCCACAACGGATTGATTCCCTTGTGGAGAAGGTTTGTTCCTGGCCACCTCCCCTCCGCCAATATTCCAAAGCAATTCGTTCTCCGCCATGCCGTGTCTTGGGTAAAATGCCCAGGAATTGCGCGATTATCGGCCAATGGCCGTTAATCGTGGTGGGCGTCAGCGGGTTGAATTTACCCCATTTTCTCTTGTCTTGCGCCCGCCTTCTCTTGGGACTGTTGACGGTGACCAGAAGATGCGCGTCTTGGAAACCTACAAATTTCAATGTGTTGCGGCGCGAAAAGCCATCTTGGAAGCACCCATCGCACGTTGACGATAAGGGTAGGGCAGAGCCGCTCAGAGGACGCTTGCAATCGACAGGCGCCAGCCGGTGCGGTTTCTCGTCTTACCTGTTCCTACTTTCGGCGGCGCCACATGGAAACAACGCGGCCGTCATCGAAAGGGCAGGTCATCCTGCCCAAGTCTGTGCGCGATGCTCATCACTGGCGCGCAGACCGGTTTGTCACCTTTGACGAAAATTTGGCGAAGCGTGCGGCTGATGTCGCTGACATCGCGGTCGACATCGCGTGATCCGAGCCCACATGGGCCGTCCCGGTCACCGACAGATCGGGTGAAACGCCCTGTCAGGCGACCGATGGCCGTTCGATGGCAGGCGGCATCAGCCACTCGGCGGGCAGGGTTTCCCGAAGAGCGTGGCGGATGATTGCCGCCAGATGCGTAGCCGTCGGGCCGAGTTCCTGTTCGGCCCGGCAAAGCATGAGGCCAAGTGATCGCAATTCCGGGAGGTCGTGATAACGCGGTTCGAGCGGCCGCACCGATTGCGGCCGTCCCACGGGTGTGCGCAGCGCGATACCAAGCCCGGCAGCGGTCGCCGCCCAAAGGCCACCGAGACTGGGGCTGACAAAGGCGATGCGCCAGGCAACGCCATGCCGGTCGAGACCGTCGCAGGCGAGGGTACGCAAGAAGCACGGCGCTTCCAGGGCAACGAGTGGCAGGGGCTCAGCGCGATCGCGGGACCATGCAGCATCCTCCGCCGCGGAGCCGAGCCAGCACAGCGGCACGGTCGCGATCCGCTCGGCCGTGGCTGACACCGCGCCATCATCCCAGGCCAGCGCGATATCGAGGTTCCCGGCGGCGATCTTGTCTCTGAGTTCGCTGTTGCGCGCGATCCGTCCCTCGATCCTGACCTTGGGATGGGCGCGGGCGAAGCGGCCGAGCACCTGCGGCAGAACGGTCTCGCCGAAATCCTCCTGGAGCCCAAGCCGGATCCAGCCCTCGAGTTCCACGCCGCGCACGGCGCTCAGGGCCTCGTCGTTGAGGTTGAGCAAGCGCCGGGCATAGGACAGCAGCGTTTCACCGCCGTCGGTCAGCGTCAGTCCGCGCCCCGACTTGCGCACCAACGCCACGCCGGCCTGTTCCTCCAACTTCTTGAGCTGTGCGCTGATCGCCGAGGTGGAGCGGCCCAGCCGATCGGCGGCACGGGCGAAGGATCCGGCCTCGATCCCGCTGACGAAGCTGCGCAGCGCATCCATGTCGAGATTGGTGAAGCGCATGGCTATCATCCTAAAATTCAGGATCAATCATCAAAAATAATTCGATTTTCAGGATTATCGTGCGGCTTCATCATGGCTGTGTCAATCGCGTTCAGGGAGTGCGCCATGCCTGTCACACGAATCTCGCTGCTGGCGGGAAAGTCCCCCGATTATCTTGCTGCCGTTTCCGACAGTCTCGACCGTGCCCTCGTCGAATGTTTCGCGGTCCCGGAGCGGGATCGCTTTGTCCTCATCCATCAGCATCAACCGGAGGAGATGATCTTCGATCGCACGTACCGCGGTGGGCCGCGCTCGGATGATTTCATTGTCTTCCACATCACGACCGGAAAACCCCGATCCGACGAAACCAAGCGCGCCTTCTACCGCGGACTGGTCGATCGCCTGGCCGAGGCGCCCGGGATCCGGCCGCAGGACGTGATGGTGGTGATCGCCAATTCGACCTTCGAGGACTGGTCGTTCGCTTCGGGAATTTCCGCGGCGGCACCGGCGGAGGACAGCAACGGATGAGCAATCCTCTCGACATCAACAGCGCCTGTCCGGCGCGCATGACCATCCAGCGCGCCGGCAGCGGCATTACGCGGGCGCCGGAGGGCGTGGCGAACGGTCCCTTTCTGGTGCAGATGCTGTTATCGAGCCGGACCGAGGCTGAGATGACCGCCATGCGCGCGTTCATCGCGCCCGGCATCGTCACCCATTGGCACAGTCATCCACGCGGACAACTCTTGTTCGTGCTCGACGGTGTTGGCCTCGTGCAACGCGACGGCGGCGATGTCACCGAAGTCCGCGCCGGCGACGGCATCTGGTTCGCCCCCGGCGAACGCCACTGGCATGGCGCGAGCCCTGTCAGTCCTTTCAGTTACATCAGCGTCCAGCCCGTGAAGGACGGAACAGCGGTCCACTGGATGGAGCCGGTCGCGCCGATGGAGACGTGCTCATGATCACGATGCAATACAGTTTCGTCCTGCCGGCCGACTACGACATGGCGATCATCGAACGACGCATTCGGGACAAGGGTCCGTTGCTCGATGGTTTCCCGCGCCTGCGCTTCAAGGCCTATCTCTCGGCCCGCAAGCAGGACGACGGTTTCACCAGCACGGAAAACCTCTATGCGCCGTTCTACCTCTGGGACGCGGTGGAAGGACTCGACGCATTCCTGGCCAGCCCCGCCTTTGCCGCGGTGTCGCGGGATTTTGGCTGGCCGGTGGTGCGAACCGGGATGGTCTGGCATGCCGAACTCGGCCCCGATCTTGGCGAAGCCCGGTTCGCGCGCCGGGAGATTGTGTCAATCCCACCCTATTCCGATCTGGGGTCCTTGCGGAACGACGCGGTCGCGAATGCCCAAGCCGCGGTTCGTGGCGGCGCACTCGCGGCGGTCGCGGCCTTCGACCCGACCGGCTGGACGATGCTGCAATTCCGCCTTTGGCGCGCCTTGCCGGACGGACAGGAACGGAAGGCGGAAGGCGTCCAAACCTATCGGGTGGGGCATGTCTCCCGGCCCTGAGTCGAAGGTCGGCAAAAACTGAAGCCCGCCGAAGCGCGGACGCCAACTCTCCGGGGCTTCCTGGTGGACCTTGGCGTCGGCCGGGACGAAACCCTGACACGCCGTTCCCGCGCGATGGCAGCCCCGCCGAATTAATGCGAGGATTTCGACCGTTGTTGTGGCACTTTGCCGACGGCAGCGCCGTCAGGCACCACAGGACTGTTAAATTGGGGATCCTCCTCTCTCGTCAGGACGTTCAGCCATGGCTTTTCGGGTTTTCATCGATGGCGAGGCCGGAACCACCGGCCTCCAGATCCGCGATCGGTTACAGCAACGGACCGATCTTTCCCTGATTTCCCTCGATCCGAGCCGCCGTAAAGACCCCGCCGCACGCCGCGAAGCCCTGAACAGCGCCGATGTCGTGATCCTCTGTCTGCCCGATGCGGCGGCGCGGGAGGCGGTGTCCCTGATCGATGATGCCAAAGTGCGGGTCATCGACGCCTCCACCGCCCATCGCATCGCGCCGGGTTGGACCTATGGCTTTGCCGAGATGGATCGCGATCAGCGCAAGGCGATCGCCGGTGCCGCGCGGGTCGCCAATCCGGGATGCTTCGCCACCGGGGCGATTGCCCTGCTGCGGCCGATCATCAGGGCCGGCCTGCTACCCGCTGATTTTCCGGTGACGATCAACGCGGTGTCGGGCTACAGCGGCGGCGGCAAGAGCCTGATCGCGGAGTTCGAGGCCCCGGTGCCGGCAGGGACCCACGATGCGGTGCGCGTCTATGGCTTACCCCTGGCCCACAAGCATCTGCCCGAGATCCAGACCTATACGGCGCTGGCGCACGCCCCGGTGTTTGCCCCCTCGGTTGGACGCTATGCCCAGGGCATGCTGGTCGAGGTGCCCTTGGCGCTCTGGGCACTGCCCGGTGCGCCGACGACGGCGGATTTACGCCAGGCCTTGGCCTCGACCTATGCCGGCGAGCGCTTCGTCGAGGTTGTCTCGGCGGCAGAAAGCGAAAGCCTGCAGGCGGCCCGTGGCGGCGCCAGCGGTTATGTTGCGGCGCTTGACCCCGAGAGCCTCAACGGCACCAACAGCCTGCGGGTGTTCGTGTTTGGCGATGCCGAGGGTCGGCAGGCCCGTCTGATCGCCGTGCTCGACAATCTCGGCAAGGGGGCCTCCGGGGCGGCGGTCCAGAACCTCAACATCATGCTCGGTGTCGACGAGGCAACCGGTCTTTGATCGGATGGGGCGGGGACGCGCGCAACGCCGTCCCCGCCCCGGGCCGCACATCGCGGGCCGGCGCGTTGCTTGAAGCCAGTCGAATGTTCGGCAGGGTTCTCAAACCTGAATTAACACAATAAAGTCGCGTCAAGAGAGAATAACGGACGTGTTCGCGCTGCGATAATCCGTTTCGTCATCCCATCCATTTGTTTGTATTGACCGTATCGATCGGAAGATCGACATTCCTCACCAGTGATGGCGTCGCTGTCGGCAATTGCGACATGAGATAAAGAATCAATAACGACGATTTTATCTTGTTTTCAGCGGCCATTTCGCTTTTTTGTGTTCGTATTCGCGGTGGGGTAATGAAATGGCCAGATGTGGTGTCGCAGGGCATGCCGGGATTGATACCCCATTCAGAAATCGCGACATATTTGGTGAGTCGAGAATTCTCATTGTCGACGACAGTGAGGCAAATATCATTTTCATGAAAATGGCGCTGACATCGGAGGGGATGGCAAACGTTCGGGGTTTGACTGACCCGCGTCCCATTCTCGACGTGTGCCACGCGTGGAATCCCGATCTCCTCCTTCTTGATTTGAATATGCCACACATGAGTGGCCTTCAGGTTCTGGAGGCGCTGAAAAAGGTCATGGCGGACACCGGATTGCCGGTCATCGTCGTGTCGGGTCAGGGCGACCATCTGACGCATCGTCGGGTCCTGGGCGCCGGCGCCCGGGATTTCGTGATCAAACCATTCCTGCCTTGGGCGCTGGCGCACCGGGTTCGCAATCTGTTGGAAATCCGCTGGTGTCATCGGCGCCTGAGCGAGATCAGCGCGGCTGTGGCGGTGAAACGACAACAAGCGACGCTATCAGATCGCGCGACGCCCTCGACGGTTGTCATAGCGCTGCATCGTGCAATCGCTTTCCGTGACAACGGGACCGGTGTCCTGGCGACCGGGATTGGCGGGAATTGTCGCCGGCTGGCGCTGGCCGCAGGACTGCCCCCCGCCTGGGCGGATTTGCTGATGCAGGCGGCGCCGTTGCATGATCTCGGCATGATCGCCGTACCCGATGACATCCTCTTCAAAAAGGCCGCCGTGACGGCATCGGAGCGCGCGCTGCTGGAGCGGCATGTTATTGCCGGCGCTGAGATCCTGGGCGACGATCCCGATCCCGTGCTCGAATTGGCGCGAATCATCGCGCGAACCCATCACGAGCATTGGGACGGCAGCGGCTATCCCATGGGCCTTGAGGGCGAAGCCATCCCGATCGGGGCCCGGATCGTGACGATCTGCGTTGCCTTCGATGCCCTGACCGCCGCACGAGCGGATGGCGGCGTTGCGACGCGTGATGCTGCGTTGGCCATCATCCGCGACGATGCAGGTCGGGAATTTGACCCGGCGTTGGTAGCGTGCTTTCTGACGATGATCGCCGAGGCGCCGGCGGCGTCTCAGGCCGCAGAGGCCGGATTGATCGCGCTGGATTGTCACAGCGATCACCGGGATGCGATCGCCCCGGTCTCTTTTGCGGGGACATTCGCCGGTGACGGGAGCCCCGGACAGCCGCCTGTCGCACGGCTTTAGCCTCGCTGGTTTCAGCCCGGGCGGCCGGTCGACGATGCGCCGTGGGGCTCATGACCGGGCACCGTCGGTCGTGCGCATGCCGGAATGACGCGCGGATCGATAAACACACTTGTCAAGCCACCAAAATCGCCGACAAAGTATTGCTGCTGCGGTTCCCGATTCATTGCGAGCCCTCTGGCCCGATTCGAAAACGGATAATGTGATGAAAAAATCAGCGATCCTTTTGGCCTTGGTCGCAGGCCTTTTTGCCGTTTCCGGACAGGTTCGGCCGGCGCAGGCCGCGCCCAAACTGGTCCTGGCGACCACGATTGTCGATCATCCGGTGCTGGCACAGATCATGCGTGGTGTTCGCGACGGTTTGGCCGCGGCCGGCTATCCCGAAGGCGAAGGCCTGACCTGGCGCGAGGAGAGCGCCCAGGGCAATGTCGGCACCGCGGCGCAGATCGCCCGCAAATATGTGGGCGAGCATCCCGATGCGATCGTCGTTCTGGGCACGCCGTCGGTGATCGCGATGGCGCAGGCGACCAAGGAGATTCCGGTGATCTTCGGTGCGATGACCGATCCGGTCGGCGCGCGGGTGGTGCAATCGCTGGAGCACCCCGGCGGCAACGTGACCGGCACCACCGACATGCTGCCCGTCGACCGTCATCTCGACACCATCGCGACCTTGTTTCCCGCGGTGCGGCGCATTGGTGTGGTGTTCAATCCCGGTGAGGCCAACGCGGTCAGCCAGCTTGCCGCCCTCAAGGCCGCTGTTGCGACCCGGCCCGGATGGCAGGTCGTCGAGGCGGCGGCGCCCAACAGCGGTGGCGTTCAGCAGGCGGCGCGCAGCTTGGCCGGCAAGTCCGACCTGTTCTATATCATGACCGACAATACGGTGGAGCAGGCGCTGGACGCTTTGCTCAAGGTCGCCCGGGACGCGAAATTGCCCAGTTTCGCCTCTGACACCAGTATGGTTGAGCAGGGCGCGATCGTTGGATTGGGGTTCGATTATTACCAGATCGGCCGCCTGACCGGGACCATGGTCGCCCAGGTCCTGGGCGGTGCCAAACCGGCGGAGGTTCCGGTGGGCAAGATCAGCGACCTGACCCTGATCGTCAACCCCAAGGCCGCCGCTGCAATCGGCTATACCATTCCCGAGGCATTTGCCGCCAAGGCCAAGCTGGTTGGCCAATGAAAGTCGGATTCGGCGATGGCTGCGGTCTTGAGGGCCGTCGCCATCGCCGGGTTCCGGGTCCGTCCGTCCTGATCGCCGGGATTCTGTTAGGCACGTCGTGATGAATTTGTTTTCGTTGTTGGGGGCGATCGAGGTCGGGTTCTTGTTCGGTATCGCGGCGTTGGGCGTCTACCTGTCGTTTCGTGTCTTGAACTTTCCCGATATCACCGTTGACGGGTCGTTCACTCTGGGCGGGGCGGTTGCCGCCACCTTGATCGTCGCCGGTGTCGATCCGGTGACCGCGACCGTCGCGGCGGCGCTCGCCGGTGCCGCCGCCGGTGTGGTCACCGCCGCGTTGGCGGTCTATCTGCGGATTCTGCACCTGTTTGCCGGGATCCTGACCATGATCGCGCTCTATTCGATCAATCTGCGGATCATGGGGGCGCCCAACCTGTCCCTGCTGGGCCGCATCACGCTGTTCAGCTTCACCGACCATCTGCCCTGGCCGTCCTATCAGGTGATGCCGGTGCTGTTTCTGATCCTGGCCGTGCTGTTCAAGCTGCTGGTCGACCGGCTGTTGGTCTCCAACCTCGGCCTCGCGCTGCGGGCAACCGGGGCCAATCCGCGGATGGTCGCGGCGCAAGGCGGCGACACAAGGTATCTGACCCTGTTTGGCATGGCGGTCAGCAATGGCCTGGTCGGATTGGCGGGGGCGTTGTGGACCCAGGACCAGGGCAATGCCGATGTCACGATGGGCGTCGGCCTGGTTGTGGTCGGTCTGGCTGCGGTGATCCTGGGCGAGGGGCTGACGGGAGGGCGCGGGATTGCCCGGGGCACGCTGGGGTGTCTGCTGGGATCGCTGGTCTATCGCCTGGTCGTTGCCATGGCGCTGGATTCCGATGTTCTGGGATTGAAATCCCAGGATTTGAACCTGGTGACCGCGGTGTTGGTCGTCGTCGCCATGGTGGTGGCGGAGCGGCGCGGCCGCCTGACCCTGTTTCGATCGGGGGCCCGATGATCAGCGTCGCGGGCGCCCGGGTTCTCTTCAACAAGGGAACGGCCCTGGAAACGGTGGCGTTGCAGCATGTCGACCTGACGGTTGACAGCGGGCAGTTCATCACGGTGATCGGTAGCAACGGTGCCGGGAAGTCGACGCTGCTCAACGCTCTGGCTGGCGAGGTGCGGCTTGATGCCGGCACGATTCTCATCGCCGATGTCGACCCGACGCGGGCGACGCCGCGCGGCCGGGCCGGTCTGGTGGCCCGGGTGTTTCAGGATCCCCGGGTCGGGACTTGCGAGGATCTGACGATCGAGGAGAATCTGGCGCTGGCGGCGCGACGCGGGCGGCGCCGCGGTTTGGAGCGCGCGCTGAGCCGTCACGCCCGGGCCCTGTTCCGCGAACGGTTGGCGGCATTGGGGTTGGGGCTGGACAGCCGCCTTCACGACCGTATGGGCCTGCTCAGCGGCGGGCAACGGCAGGCGATCGGTCTGCTGATGGCGACGCTGGCGCCGATGCGGCTGCTGCTGCTCGACGAACATACCGCGGCACTTGACCCCAAGACCGGTGCGTTTGTCCTCGACCTGACCCGTCGTCTGGTCGCGGAACAAAAGCTGACCGCGATCATGGTGACCCACAGTATGCGCGATGCCCTGGCGTGCGGCGACCGAACCGTGATGCTGGACGGCGGGCGGGTGGTCTACGACGTGTCCGGTGCGGCACGATCGCGCCTTGACGTGCCGGACCTGCTGCGCCTGTTCGGCGAGGCCCGCGGCGGCCAGGTCGTGGACGAAGACCGGTTGCTGCTGGGCTGAGGCGGAGCACCGGCGAACCGTCCGGCCCCCCAAGGTCCGGCCCCCCAGGTCCGGCTCCGAGGTCCGGCGCGGGTTGGTGGCAAACGCCAAAATGAGATTTGCGGTGCCACCGTCGTCTCCGAACGGCTCGGCGGGTCGTCCAATCCGCCCTGACCTGAATTGCCCCCCGAGCGGCACCAGTCTGGTGGGGCCGGATCGATGGCCAAATCGATAGGTAGTTTCCGACTCTCGCGCGGCCTTTCTGTGAGGGGCTACCTTTCTGACGCAATCCTGACGAAGGAATCTCCCCTCGCGGGTCTGACACAAGACAATCGATCGGTGAAAATATGCCCGTAGAGCATCGACATGATGTCCGGTATTCGTCTTCGAAAAGCGCCGTGCTTCTCACCGAATGGGGTGACGGCAGGCTATGCGTCATTACAAATCTTAGCAATGGCGGGCTTTGCCTGGCGGTTATCGGGTCACACGGGTCGTGGCAGCGCGAGTCGATCAACGTCAAAATCAATCGCGGGACATTCCTTTTGAATGTTGTCGGTAGCGGCAGAGAGGGATTGCACTGCAAGTTCCGAAACCGGAACGAAAAACGCGACATTTGGAAAATTTTTCCAAGCATAGAAGTCAGAAATGGAGAGGAAATGCTGGCGATCGAAAGGAATAGAGAATCGCTGCAATTGCATTACCATAATAATTATGAAAATGATGCAAGCGGACTGGCGCAATGTGCGCAGGCCGATCGCGAATTGCATCGCTATAATATGAGTCTTATCTATATGGAAGGCTGCCTGGCGGGGTGCGAGCGAAGCGGATTGGTTATCGACACGGTGGAGACAACGATGGACATGCTGAACCCCTATCGCGCTCCCGAGGAACGAAAGCGCTGGGGACTGGGGTTCAAGGATGGCGTCCTCCAGGTCGGCTGACAACGCCATCTTGCTGCCCCGTGTGAAGCCGGCGGCTTTCATCACCGCATGGTCCCGTCGCGGGATCTTTGTAGCCGTCTCAACCCGGGTTGGGCCGGATCAGACTCCGGACGCGAGCTTGCCGCTGGATATTACGGTAAAACAAAGTTGAATAATTTTATTTGACATCAGAAATTCAAATCATCAGGTTGATTGCCAATCTCCGATTTCATCCTCGTCGGTGAATTGCAATTGTTGCTGATAAGTCGTCTGAAAGGACCGACCATGTCTGTTTCATCCTCTCTTTCGCGATCACCGGATCGCCACGGTTCGCTGGCTGCGCTGCGCCGGATGGGGTTGACGGTGGCGCTGATGTCCGCCGTCGCGGCTGCTGTGCTCATGCCGGGCGGTGCCGCCCGTGCCGCGACGCCGCCCGGCGTTCTGGTCGTCGCCCAATCGATCGATGACGCCGTCAGCTTCGACCCCGCCGAGGGGTTCGAATTGACGACGGTGCAGACGTTCAACAATGTCTATCAGCGCCTGGTCCAATCCAACCGTGATGACGGCACGCGGATCGAGCCCGCTTTGGCGGCGTCGTGGCAACCGGCTGCCGATGGCAAGAGCCTGACCTTCACCCTGGCCCCCGGGGCACGGTTTGCGTCGGGCCATCCGGTTCGGCCGGAAGACGTGATTTTCTCTCTGACCCGCGCGGTGAAACTCAACAAAGCGCCGGCCTTCATCCTCAACGAGTTGGGGTGGTCTGCCGACAATGTTGACCAGGCGGTCACCAGGGTCGACGACAATCATGTCAAGATCGCCTGGTCCGCCGATGTCGGTCCTGCCTTCGCGCTGGCGATCCTGACGGCACCGATCGCCTCGATCGTTGATGAGGCCGCGGTCACGCCGCAGGCCAGCGGCGGTGATTTCGGCAATGCTTGGCTGAAAAGCCATTCCGCCGGCAGTGGCGCGTTCACCATCACGACCTATGCCCCGCATGAGGCGTTGGTGCTCGATGCCAATGCCAGCGCCCCCGGTGGCGCACCGAAATTGCACAGTGTCATCCTGCGCAATGTCCCGGATTCGGCGGCCCGCCGTCTGCTGATCGAACAGGGCGATGCCGACATCGCCCGCGGTCTGGGCTCCGACCAGATCGCGGCGCTGAAGGGCGAGGCCGGGGTCAAGGTGCTCGCCGTTCCGTCGGCCCGCACCGACTATCTGCTGATCAATACCAAGGCCAATGCGACTCTGGGCAACCCGGCATTCTGGGAAGCCGCGCGCTACCTGATCGACTACCAGGGCATTGCCACGAATTTGTTGGGCGGCCAGGCACAGGTCCATCAGGCGTTCCTGCCGGTCGGCTTCCCCGGGGCGCTCAAGGACACACCGTTCAAGCTCGATATCGCCAAGGCCCGGAAGATCCTGGCCGATGCCAAGATTGGGCCGACGACGATCGCCTTTCCGGTTTTTAACGAGGCCCCTTTCCTGCAGATTGCCCAGTCGTTGCAGGCGACATTCGCCCAGGCCGGTCTGACGCTGGACATCCAGCCCGGCGTCGCCAGTGACATCTACGCCAAAGGCCGTTCCGGCAACTACGCGATCACGCTGCGCTACTGGATCCCGGATTATTTCGATCCGCATTCTAATGCCAGCGCTTTCGCGATCAACCGCGACAACAGCCACAACACCGTCGCCAGACAGGCCGGTTGGGTGATCCCCGAATTGAGCGATGAGACCGCCGCCGCGGTCAAGGAGCAGGATCCGGCCAAGCGGACGGCCTTGTACGAGGCGCTGCAACACAAGATCCAGGCGCGGTCGCCCTATGTGTTCATGCTCCAGGGCAGCGAGCAGGTGGTTCTCCGCGACGGGCTGAAAGGCTATGCTCAGGGCCTGAATTCGGATCAGGTCTATTACGACCAGGTCGAGAAATAAAGGGTCAAGGGTCGCGTGCTGAATACCGCTTCGGAGACGTCTTCAACGATCCGCGTCGCGTCCCGCTGGTTTGGTTTTTCGCGGTGGCGCGGCGCCGGGACCGCGGTGGTGCGGTGGTTGGGTTCGGTGGCGCTGACGCTGTTCGGCCTGGTGCTGGTCACTTTTGCCATGACCCGGTTGTCGCCGGTCGATCCGGTGTTGCAACTGGTCGGTGATCACGCCAGCGCATCGACCTACGCCGCGGCGCGGCTGGAACTGGGACTGGACAGGCCCCTGGCGGTTCAGTTCGGGCGTTACCTTGTCCGGGTTGGGCATGGTGATCTCGGCCAGGCGTCGTCGACCGGGCAGCCGGTCGCGGCGGACATCGCCCGGACCTTTTCGGCGACGCTGGAACTGGCGACGGTCGCGATCGTGATCGGCGCCGCCAGCGGCCTTGCGCTGGGGATCATCGCGGCGATGCGATCGGGCGGCATCATCGATGCCGCGGCCCGGATCGTTTCGCTGGTCGGCTATTCCATTCCGATCTTCTGGCTGGGCTTGCTGTTCCTGTTGCTGTTCTATGCAAGACTGCATTGGGCGCCCGGTCCGGGTCGCCTGGATGTGCTCTATCAATACACACTGCGTCCGGTGACCGGCTTTGCCTTGATCGACACGGCCTTGTCGGGGACAGCGGGGGCGTTTCGCAGTGCCGTCGCTCATCTGGTGCTGCCGGCGCTCGTGCTCGCACTGTACGCGCTGGCCGGAATCACCCGCTTGAGCCGCGGCGCGGTCCTCGAACAGTTGGGGCAGGAATATGTGCTGACGGCGCGCGCCAAAGGCGCTGGCCCCTGGCGCGTCGTCTTCGTCCATGTTCTGCCCAATGTCACGGGCCCGCTGCTGACGATTGTGGCGCTGGCCTATGCCAGTCTGCTTGAAGGGGCGGTGTTGACCGAGACCGTATTCGCCTGGCCCGGGATCGGCCGCTATCTCACCGTGGCTCTGTTTGCCGGCGACACCGCGGCGATCCTCGGCGCGACGCTGACGATCGGATCGGCCTTCATCCTGCTCAACAGCCTGACCGACCTGGCCGTTGCCAGGACCGGCCGGGGACGGGACCGATGAGGAGCGCGGCGATGATGGCGACCATGCCAACGGCTCCTTCGCCCGGGTTGGCCCGGCTGATGCGATCGCCGGCCGCCCTGTTCGGTCTGGGGATGATCGGTTTGATGATCGTGGTGGCCGTTTTGGCGCCGGTGTTGGCGCCGTTCGATCCCAATCTCCAGGACATCGCCAATCGCCTGGCGCGGCCGTCGGCACAGCATTGGTTGGGCACCGACGGCTTTGGCCGGGATCAGGTGTCGCGGCTGTTCTATGGCGTGCGTCCGACCCTGCTGCTCGTGATCCTGGTCGCGGCCCTGATGGCGCCGCTGGGCGTCGCTGTCGGGGTGGTTGCCGGTTATTGCGGTGGCCTGGTCGAGCGGGCGCTGATGCGCGTCACCGATATCGTGATGTCGTTCCCGCGCCTGCTGCTGGCCTTTGCCTTCGTGGCGATCCTCGGGCCGGGGCTGATCAATGGCGGCCTGGCGCTGGCGCTGACCAGTTGGCCCGCCTATGCCCGTCAGGCGCGGGTCGAAACCGTGGCGCTGCGCGATCACGACTATTTGGCTGCCGCCGAGATGGTGGGCATCCGGGGTTGGCGGCTGATTGTCGGCCATGTCCTGCCGCTGGTGCTGCCTTCGACGATCATTCGCCTGGCGCTCGATCTGGCCGGGATCATTCTGGCGGCGGCGGGACTGGGGTTCCTGGGTCTGGGGGTTCGACCGCCGACGGCGGAATGGGGCTCGATGGTGGCCGACGGCACGCCGGTCATTTTTGACGAATGGTGGCTCACGGCGGCGCCGGGCTGCGCGATCTTCCTGGCCAGCCTGGCTTTCAATCTGCTGGCCGATGGTCTGCGCGATGTCCTGGATCCGCGCCATGACTGACGTTCTGCTCCGGGTCGAGGCGCTGACGGTCGCGGCGGGGGCGGCGACGCTGGTGGGCGGCATCTCGTTTACGGTTGGTCGTGAAAAACTGGCCATTGTCGGCGAATCCGGTTCGGGCAAATCCTTGACCGCCCGGGCGATCATCGGTCTGTTGCCCCCCGGGGTTCGTCGCACCGGTGGGCGCATCGCGCTGGGGGACCGGATCCTGACCACGACCGGATGGCAGGGTGTCCGCGGGCGCCGCATCGGCTTTGTGCCGCAGGATCCAAAATACGCGCTCAATCCTGCGCATCGCATCGGCCGTCAGGTCGAGGAGGCCTTGGTGCTGCATAGCCGGCTCTCTGCCGGCGAACGGCGGGAGCGGGCGCTTGACATGCTGCATCGCGTCGGTTTCCCGGATCCGCAACGGGCCTATCGCGCCTATCCGGGCGAGGTGTCCGGCGGGATGGGGCAACGGGCCATGATTGCGGCCATGGTGATTGCCGGACCGGATCTGCTGATCGCCGACGAACCGACCTCGGCACTCGACCACGCGCTGCGCGATCAGATCCTTGATCTGCTCGGTGGCTTGACCGACGACACCGGGATGGGGCTGGTGCTGATCAGCCATGATCTGCGGCAGGTGGCTCGCTTCGCCGACCGGGTCCTGGTGATGCAAAGGGGGATCCTTGTCGACCGCCTCGACGCCGGCGCGCTGGCGCAGGCCGGGCACCCCTACACCCGTGCCCTATGGCGCGCCCATCCGTCGGCGGCCAGCTACGGCACCCGGTTACCCGAAGCTATTGAGGAAACGCTTCAGCCATGATGGCCCTGACGGTGGCGAACCTGCGCGTCGATTTTGCGGGCAAGGGCGGGACATTTTCCGCGGTCCGCGGCGTTGACTTCGCCGTCGCCGAGGGCGAGACGTTCGGCCTGGTTGGGCCCTCGGGCTGCGGCAAGTCGACGGTTTTGCGGGTGCTGGCCGGCCTGAACCGGACCTGGTCGGGTCAGATCACGGCCCTTGGGCAGACCCTGGTCCCGGGCCAGGCGATGACGGGAACGCTGCGATCCGCGGTGCAGATGGTGTTCCAGGATCCCTATGCGTCGCTCCATCCCCGTCACAGGGTGGCGCGCATTCTGGGGGAGCCGCTGGTGGTGCGGCGTGAAACCGCGATCCCGGACAAGGTGGCGGATATTCTGGTTCAGGTCGGTCTGTCACCGGCCCTGGCGCTACGCTACCCGCACCAGCTTTCCGGGGGACAACGGCAGCGGATCGCCATCGCGCGGGCCCTGCTGCTGAAACCGCGGCTGTTGCTGCTGGATGAACCAACCTCGGCGCTCGACACCTCGGTCCAGGCCGGGATCTTGAACCTGCTGGTCGATTTGAAACAGCGCTTTGGCATGACACTGGTTCTGGTCAGCCACGACCCGGGGGTTATCGGCCACATGTGCGAACGCGCGGCGCAGATGGCGGCGGGCCGGATCGAGGACATCCTGGACCGGTCGGCACTGGCAGCGCTGGCCTGATACGGAGAACGGTTCGGCAAGAAGGTTCGCGTTCCGTCAGATCCCGATCGTCAGCTCCGGTTAAAGCGGCAGGGTCTTGAACCGTTCGGTGGCCGTGACCAGGGCGCTGCGGATTCCCGGTTCCATTGCCGAATGACCGGCATTGGGAACGACGACATAGTCGGCCTCGGGCCAGGCGCGGTGCAGTTCGTCGGCGGAGACGATCGGGCAGATGATGTCGTAGCGGCCCTGGACGATCACCGCCGGAATATGGCGGATCCGCGCGACGTTACGGAGCAGCCGGTCCTCCGGGGTGAACCGGTTGTTGCGGAAATAATGGGCTTCCATCCGCGACAGGCCCAGGGCGTGGTTGCTCTGTTCGGCGGCCGAGGCGATCTCCGGGCTGGGCAGCAGCGTGGAACAGGCGCCCTCATAGCCGCTCCAGAGGCGCGCCGCGGTCATGCAGGTCGCCGGGTCGGTTGCGGTCAGTCGCCGCCAATAGGCTTCGAGGATGTCGCCGCGTTCCTCGGGCGCCAAGATGGCGGTGAAGGTGGACCAGGCCTCGGGATAGATGGTCCGCATGTCATAGAGGAACCAGTTGATCTCTTGCAGGCGCATCAGGAAGATGCCACGCAGCACCAGGCTCACGCAGCGGTCCGGGTGGGTTTGGGCATAGGCCAGGGCCAGGGTCGAGCCCCAGGAGCCGCCAAAAACGTGCCAGCGATCGATGTGCAGAAAGTCGCGCAGCGCTTCGAGATCGCTGACAAGATGATCGGTCGTGTTGTTCTGGATTTCGCCCAGCGGCGTCGATCGCCCGGCGCCGCGCTGATCAAGGATCACGATGCGATAATGACCCGGATCGAAAAAGCGTCGATGCGCCGACGACGCGCCGGCGCCGGGGCCGCCATGCAGGAAGACCACGGGAATACCTTGCGGATTTCCGCTTTGTTCCCAATAGATCCGGTGCTGGGGGTCAACCTTCAACCAACCGGATTCGAAGGGCTCGATGGCCGGAAACAACTCATTACGGGGCATGGTGCGGTGTCTGACGATCGGGCCGGAGTGGAAACGGAAAGCCGCGACCACGTGCCGCGGAATCCTACGAGTATAGGCGGTCGGCCCGGTAAAGGCGATGGCCGATCGCCAATCGGGGGCATCGGCAAGCACAGGTTTTCGATCCCGGAGCGGCTCCGCCGGTGAACCGCTGCGGTGAGGATCCCTTTTCTCCGGCGTTGCGATTGATCCGGTCGATATGTCGGTCTGCGGTCTTCCTCTTGGTTGCGACGATTTTTCTTTTAGCAACCTGTATTCCATTGCCACCCTGGATTGGTCTGGGTTCGATCGGCGCCGCCATCGCCGCGGTATCGTCGCGTGATGTGCCGCAACGCGGGGCCGATGGTGTCGTCAACGCGGTCCCGGATGGTGACACCGTGGTCCTGAGCGATGGCCGACTGATTCGGCTCGCGGGGATTGAGGCACCGCAGCGCGGCCGCCGGCCGCCGGGGGGAGCCGATGCCCAGCCCTTCGCCGCCGAGGCCCAGGCGGTGCTCGACACCACGGTTCGCGGGCGGCATGTTGTGCCCTGGTTCGATCGGGAGCGCACGGACCGCTGGGGACGGGTGGTCGCTGACTTGCAGCTTGACGATGGCTCCTGGCTCGCCGATGTGATTCTGGCTGCGGGGGCCGCCCGGGTGGTTCCGACGGCCGAAAGCCGCAGCGGCGCCGCCCGCGCCCGGCTCCGGGCCATGATCGCGGTCGAGGCTGCAGCGCGGGCGGCGCGGCGCGGCCTGTGGGCCGTCGATTTCTATCAGGTCCGGTCTCCGGACAATCCCGGTCCGCCCGGGAGTTTTCAATTGATCGAAGGGCGGGTCACGGATATTGCCACGCGGCGCGGTCAGTGGTCGCTGCGTTTGGGTATCGGGGACGCCGGGGTCGTCGTCGGGCTGACGGCATCGGTGCGCCGGGCGCTTCGTGCGGTCGGCCGTGATGCCGCGGCGCTGCTGGGGCAGCGGGTGCGGCTGCGTGGCTGGGTGGTTGATCGTGGCGTGCCGACCATCGAGATCGCAGTACCGGAACAAATCGAGGTCGTCGAGTGATGGCACCAACCCAGGGATCAGAGCGGCGTGTGACCGCGTCACGGCCGATCTTGCCGAGAGCGGTCACGATAGTGCCTTTTTTCCGTCGTGCTATCGCGGACGTGCCATCTTGTCGGGGGGCGAGCATCGCGGCTTGTTCCGTTTCCGATCCGGCGCCGGTGGCACCCTGGCCGGGGTTGACCGTCCGCGCGACCTGGATGGTGTCACATGACCGCGTGGGTGTGCGTTGTCGATGAAACCTTTGTTCCGCGCGCTGGTGGCGTTGCGTTTGCGACCACAGAACCCGGCGGCAGCCCGGCGGCTCCGGTTCCGTCTGCCGATTGCGACCGTGCTTGTCGGTGGCTTTGCGTTTCTGGTGCTGGCAGCGGTGGCCAGTGTTCTGGCGCTGGGGCTCACCAGCGGCAGCCGCAACACCATTGATCTGCTGCGCGGCGAGGCCGATCTTGCGATGGATACGCTGCTGGTGCGGGTGCGCCACCAGCTTGACCCGGCCGAGGAGCAGGCGGAATTCCTGGCGGGCCTGATCGCGCGGGGTGACCTGGATATCACCCGGTCGCGGCCGTTGCGTGATGCGCTGCGGGCATCGCTGGCCGCGGTTCCTCAGGTTTCCGCCATTCAGTTCACCTCGCCGACCCTGGACGTGGTCCGGGTTACCCGCCTGGACGGTGAATTGGCGTCGTTCAGCCGGCGCGTGGTGGATTCGCCCCAGTTGCGGACCGATGTCGAGGATGCGCGTGACCATTACCGCGCTTATTGGGCGGCGCCGGTATGGTCGGACGAACTCTGGCGTACCGTTCTCAGTCTGCGGATGCCGGTACGCCGCAACGGGGTCTTTGTCGGCGTGATCGGGGTCGCGGTGACCGTCGACGACCTGTCGCGGTTCCTTGGGCAGTTCTTCCACGAGCGCAACGTGGCTGCCTATGTGCTCTACGACGATACCCATGTTCTCGCCCAGGCCGGAATGCTGACCGGCAAGCTTGATTTCTCGATGCGTCTGGCGGAACCACCCTTGCCGCGCCTGGACGAGATGAATGACCCGATCCTCGCGGAAATCTGGAACGGGCGCTCGATCAATCTGGGCGATGGCCAGACCGAAGCCCGGCTGGTACGGCTCCATGACACCGAACATCTGATCCTGTTGCGTCGTCTCAGCGGCTATGGCACGCAGCTTTGGACCCTGGCGATCAGTCTGCCCTACAACCAGTATGGGATGGAGGTCCAGCGGCTGTTCAACACCGCCCTGGCGGGTGGTGGCATTCTGCTGGTGTCAGTCGCCGGGGCCTTCTTCATCGGGCGGACCATCAGCCGGCGCATCGGTCGCCTGGCCGAGACCGCGGAAACGGTGCGCCGACTGGATTTTCGCGGCACCACGCTGCTGCCCGACAGCCGGTTTCGAGAGCTTGCCAATGCCGCATCGGCGTTCAATGACATGGTCACCGGTCTGCGTTGGTTCGAAGCCTATGTGCCGAAGGCATTGGTGATGCGCCTGATGCGCCGGTCCAATTCGACCGCACTGATTTCGGAGCAGCGTCTGGTCACGGTACTGTTCACCGATATTCGCGGGTTCAGCACGATGGCGGAGCACATGGCGGCGGAGGAGATTGCGGCCCTGCTCAACGACCATTTTGCCCTGGTCTCGGCGTGCATCGAGGCCGAGGAGGGCACGGTCGACAAGTTCATCGGCGACGGGGTGATGGCGTTCTGGGGCGCGCCGGATGAGCAGGAGGACCACGCCGCCCGGGCCCTGCGGGCGGCGAAGGCGATCGCTGAGGCCCTGAGTGCCGATAATGGCCAGCGCATGGCACGGCGGCAGTCGGTGGTCCGTGTTCGCATGGGGCTTCATTCGGGGCCGGTCGTCGTTGGCAATATCGGCTCGGCCAGTCGGCTGAACTATACGATCGTCGGCGACACCGTCAATATCGCGGCGCGGATCGAGGAATTGGCCCGCACCCGGCAGGGCGACGAGGACACCTTGATCCTGTGCAGCGACGCCACGGCCCAATTTGCCGGCGATGCCGTGCCCTGGGTCTGTTGCGGTGATTTCACCTTGCGCGGGCGTAGCGGCGAAATCACGATTTGCCAAGTCGTGCCCGTACCCTTGGCGACGCCCGATCCGGTGCCGGGGATCAGGCCCGGTGCGCCTGATGGCGGCGGGCCTTCGGACGGTGCCGTGGCCGGGTCTCTTTGACCCCGCGGATTACGCGATGATGCGCGTCAGGCGGCGTGGCAGGGGGCTCGCGGATCTTCAGCTCGCTGCAGCATCGCCGCCCGCAATTTCTGGATGGCCCGGGCTTCGATCTGACGCACCCGCTCCTTGCTGATGCCCAGTTGGCGCCCCAGATCGTCCAGCGTTGCCGCGTGATCACGCAATTGGCGTTCGCGGATGATCAGGCGTTCGCGCGTGTTGAGGGTGGTCAGCGCCTCGGCCAGCCAGCGCGACCGGGTTTCGGCGTCGCGCAGGTTGATCACGACCTCCTCGGGGGTCGGTCCGGGATCGGCCAGAAAATCCTGCCAGTCGTCCTCGCTGTTTTCGCCGATCGGTACGTTGAGCGACTGGTCGGCGCCGGCGAGCCTCTGTTCCATCGCGACGACCTCGTCCTCATCGACATTGAGGGCCGCGGCGATCTGGCGGCGCCCGTCATCGGTCAGCCCTGCGGCACCATTGTCCCCGGCGATTTGGGCGCGCAGCCGGCGCAGATTGAAAAACAATGATTTTTGCGCCGCGGTGGTGCCGGTGCGCACGATCGACCAGTTGCGCAGCACATAATCCTGGATCGCCGAGCGGATCCACCAGGTCGCATAGGTCGAAAACCGGACATCGCGTTGCGGCTCAAAACGCAATGCCGCCTGCATCAGGCCGACATTGCCTTCCTGGACCAGATCGCCCAATGGCAGGCCGTAATGACGAAACCGTGTTGCCGTCGCGATCACCAGCCGGGCGAAGGACTGCACGAGTTCGTGCAGGGCCGCCTGATCGCGGTGATCACGCCAGCGCTCGGCAAGCACCAGTTCGTGATCCCGACTCAGCATCGGCGCCCGCATGCTGTCGCGGATATAGGCCAGGTTGGACCTTTGGGTCTGTTGATCGTCGAAATGGGTCATCGATCACTTGTTCCTGTCTCGCGCACGGGATCGGTGTCGGGCGTGGTTCGGTCTCCACTCGCCTCACTGCCATCATGACGGGAAAAAGGTTAATCAAGATCTCGATAGCCTCAGTTCCTTTCGTATAGTATCCCGTGCCGCAGGCACAGATCGTCATCGCGGTCGCGGTAACGGCCGTTTGCTTTTTCTCGCTGTTTGGCCCTTCGGGGAATCGGGGGGGAGCGACGACAACAGGCCCCTGTGATCGCTTGACCGTTCAGGCCTCGACGATCTCGATGATTTCGCCGTCGGGGGCCAGGCAGGCTGCGGCCAGGGTGCCACCGAAGCCGCAGCCTCCGTCAAGCGTCAGGGTGTAGTCGGTTACACGAATCCCGGCATGGGCGGGATCGTAACCGCGGACCACCCGCGAGAAGCTGTCATAGGGTTCGGTGATTCGCAAAAATCCCGAACCCCACCAGAATGTATCGCCTTGGGCTGCCAGCGGACGGGTCGGTTCCACACCGCTGCTGACGAACAACAACGGACCGGACTGTCCATCGGAATCGCTGTTGTAAGCGCAGCGCCGCAGGCCGCTCATCAGATTGTCGTGGCCACCGTGGCTGCGGATCGCCTGGCGCAGCATATTGGTCCATCGGGTCAGCGTCACCGCGCCATCGCGCGCGGCGGCAAGGCCCTGACGCGCATCGCCGCCATAGGCGGCCAGAGTCGCTTCGATTCCCTGGCCCAGCATCCAGGTCAGGACATCCTGGGGATTGGGAGCAAATTGGAGTTGCAGCAATTTCTGCCACATTTCCTCCTGTGCGCCCCGTAGATAGACGATATCGCTCGCGATCACCGAACGCACGGCCATGATCTCGCGCCGGAATAACAATAATTCGTCGAGCGTTGCCAGGATCCCGGGGCCATGGCCCAGGAAATTACCCAAATAGAGGACACGATCCCCGACGCGGAACCGGCGTCCGATGTCGTCGTGAAGCGCAGCCAGACGGTCAACATGACCGTGGATCGCACCGATGGCCCACACCCGGCGCGGGCGTCCGAGGTCGGCAAATTTGCTATCATCAGCCATTGGGGAGATGCAAAGCTCCGGCTCGCAAAGGAAACGTCACGCCAGAGTTTATGCGTCCCTGAGCCGCCAAGGAAGGTCCAAATTGGACCCCGGCAGGGCGAGCGGCGTTCCGCCGCCCCCTGCTGATTGTTTGGGCGTTTATACGCCGTGATCCTGGCCCTGGGGCCTGGTCGTGGGTGAGGGAACTATGGGGGGGCCCGGCGCCGGTCGTGTCAGCGATGCCGGGACCCGGTTTGCCCAGCCCCGAGCCCTTTTTGGGGGAGCGCTGCGCAAACCGCGTCGGGCGGGACGTCGAGGCTGTCCGGCCAGCCTCGGGGCGCCGGATCATGCGGCTTTGGACAGAACCGCTTCCAGACGCTGCGTCGCTTTGTTCTCGTCGATATGCTCAACCGCGGCGAGCTCCCGCGCCAGCCGTTCCAGCGCCGCCTGGTAGATTTGCCGCTCGCTGTAGGACTGGTCCATCTGGTCGGCGCCACGATACAAATCGCGGACCACTTCGGCGATGGACACCGGGTCACCGCTGTTGATCTTCGCCTCATATTCCTGGGCGCGGCGACTCCACATGGCGCGGCGGACCCGCGACCGGCCGGTCAGCGTTTCGAGCGCCACCTTGATGCGGTCCTTGGTGCTCAGTCGGCGCAGGCCGGAATCCTTCGCCTTCGAAACCGGAACTTTGAGCGTCATCCGCTCTTTCTCGAAGGTGATGGCATAAAGCGTCACCTCTTGGCCGGCGATATGATGGGTTTCCACGCCTTCTACGCGGCCGACGCCGTGGGCCGGATAAACCACAAAATCACCGGCCACGAACTCTAGCTTGATGGACATCCCGGTTGGCTCTCATTTGATAACGCAAACGTGCCGCCTCTGCCGAGGCGGCACGGGGACAGGGCAGCTGGCCTCACCCTCTCGCAGGTCGTCCGCTGGAACAACGGCCATGAACTCTCGACCCATGAGACGGTGATCAAAGCCCGGCGATACGCGAAAATTTCGATCTGCGCAGCAGACAGTCGATTGTTATGCGATCATACAGGATATGACGACCCGGTTACAGGGGGCTGTGGCGTCATTTTAGCATGCCTTCCCGGTGTGCGACATAGTGCCGCATCCCGGTGCCACCGCCGGCCGGGTCGCCGTCGCCGATCAGCCCGCCGAGCCGGGTTTGGCGGAAAAGAACTTGTCGAACTTGCCGGCAACGCCCTTGAAGCTGTCGGCGTCGGCCAGCGGATCGCGCTTGCGGGTCAGATTGGGCCACTGGCTGGCATAGTCACGGTTCAGACCGGCCCATTTTTCCGCCGCGCCGTCGGTATCGGGAACAATGGCCTCGGCGGGGCACTCCGGCTCGCAGACGCCGCAATCGATGCATTCGTCCGGGGCGATCACAAGCATGTTCTCGCCTTCATAGAAACAATCGACCGGGCACACTTCGACGCAGTCGGTATATTTGCACTTGATGCATTCTTCGGTAACAACATAAGGCATGGTAAACCTCTCCAGAGAAACGATCGCGATGACAGTGCCCACACAATGATGGACCATGTGCCCTCGGCGTGGGTTGATGATCGTCAAGGGCCCCGCTGGCAAATGCGTCCGATTGGCAGACCGGGTGCCGGTGTCCCGCCGTGCCGGGCGGACCGTTGCCGGCCCGCCATCACACCCGCCTTGCCGCGGCGTCGGGCCAAAGCGCGAGCTGGCGCCGACAGGTAAAGCAAACCGCCGACCCGGCGCAACAGGTTGGCGAAGATAATCCCAGATACGGCGCGATCGATAAGATTTCCAAGACCCTGCTCCACCGCCCGATGCGGCTTGCGTCCCCGTGGCGCGACCCGGGATTCGGGTGGCGATGCTCATCTGTTCCGTCTGGGCTAGCAGATAGGGTGTGCGAATCGGCAAGCCCAGGGCCCTGGCGAAAAATCGACAACGGGAATCGGGCTGCCGCCGGTTGCGCCCCGGCTCTGGCCCCGCGGCTGTCATGGCAGCTGTCATGGCGGCGGCTTGCGGGGCAACGCCGACTCGCGGGACGGCGGGGCCAGGTCGCGATAGAGCCGTTGCGCCTCCGCCGGGGGCCCGCGACGCTCGCCCAGGGCTACAATGGCGATGACACGAATGTGCGGGCCCAGCGGGAAGGTCAGGACGTCGCCCGGGCGGACGCCATGGTGGGCCTTGGTGACCGGGAGGCTGTCGATCCGAAGGCGGCCGGATTCGCACAGCTTGGCGGCCAGGCTGCGGGTCTTGCAGAACCGTGCGTGCCACAACCATTTATCGAGCCGCTGGCGGCCGGGCGCCGCCTCGGCCTCAGGGTCGGGCCGCAGCCGGCTGTCGTCGATTCGGGTCACGGTGCGACTTCAAGCTCGCGCAGTTTGGCAAAGGGTGTCTCGGGGTTGATCGGCGGGCTGGCTGAGCGCTGTGCCCTGCGCTTCATGGCTTTTCCAGGCCGCCACAGCACCGTGCCGTCCGCCGCCGGCGGCTGGCGGCGGTATCCCAGGGCCAGCAGCACCGCCTCGGTTTCCGAAGGCGTGCTGGCGATCGCCGAGGCAAGGTCGGCGGTGACGGCAAAGGGGCCGCTTTGCAGGCGGTGCTGCACCGTCCGCTCGAACCGGTCGAGCATATCGACCCGGATCGCCCGGGGGCCACAGCACGGGTAGCCGATCGCATCCCAGAACGCCGGAGGAACCCCGGCGGCGGCGATCGCGATCCGCCCGGCCGGCGGAACCGGTGCCGGCAGGACGAGACCGTGCCGGACCGCCCACAACAGCGCCCGAATCGTGACCGCGGCCGGCTTGACCAGGGCGGGTAGAAAGACATGGGCGGCGCCCAGGCGCAGGCCCAGGCGGTTCAGCGCCAGACGATCCGCGCGTGACAGGGCCGTGACCTGATCGGCGACCGTGGCGCGGGGCAGGCTGCCCAGCCCTTCGAAGAGTTGGAACGCCAGACCGCGTGCCGCGCCGCTCAACGCGGCATCGCGCAGACGCATCAGCGCGACCAATCGCAGATCGATGATCGCCTGGACCCGGCGTGCGACCCGCTGGCGCACCCGATCGCGTTGTGCCGGTTCCAGGAAGTCATCGTGGAGGACCGCGATCCCGGGCGTCAGCAGGGTCGTGCCGGCGGTCAAGCGGGCCACCGCCGCGCCGTTCCAGGTTACGACGCCATCGCCGGTCAGGTCCAGAGCCGCATCCACGGCCTGCTCCAGCCGGCCGACGCGGCCGGCGATCTCATCGCGCAGCGCCCGGCGGGCCGCGGTCATCAGGGCCTTGGCGTCTTCGGCACGGACGTCGGCATCCGGCGAAAAACGAAAGCCGTCGATACGGCCCACGGGCAGGCCCTCGACGATCACCTCGCCGCTGGCGGTTACGGCCGACAACAGGTGCCGGCCATCGGCCAGCGTCCGCACCAGCATCGCCGAGCGGCGGTCGACAAAGCGCTGGGTCAGCCGTTCATGCAACGCGTCCGACAGCTTGTCCTCGATGGCGCGGCTGCGCTCCTGCCAATGGGCCGGATCGGCGAGCCAGTCCGGCCGGTGCGAAACATAGGTCCAGGTCCGGATATGGGCGATCCGGGCCACGAGGGCGTCGATATCACCTTCGGTGCGCTCCAGGCGGGCGATCTGATTGGCGACCCAGTCCACGGGCAACCGGCCTCCGGGCGACCGCAGGCTGCGGAAGATCTGTGACAACAGGCGGGTGTGGACGTCCGACAGGACCTTGCGGAAGTCGGGGATCTGGCAGACATCCCACAACAGCCGGACCGCGGCGCGCCCCTGGGCCAGGCCGACCAGCTCCGGGTCGCGCATCAGCGCCTGGAGCGTCAGATGATCGTCGGCGTTGCGGGCCAGGATCAGGTCGGGGCGCCCGGGTCGCTGCTCCAGGCTGCGCAGCAGTAGTGCCGGGCTGTCAAAGCGCAGATCGGCATTGCGCCACATCAGCGATTGCAGGCTGTCGAAACGGTGGTTCTCGACCGCTTCGACGATCTGCGGGTCCAGCGCCTCGACCTCGGCGGTGGTGCCGAAGGTGCCGTCGGCCATATGACGCCCGGCGCGTCCGGCGATCTGGGCGATCTCGGTGGCCTTGAGGCGGCGCAGATTGACCCCGTCGAACTTGTTGATGCGGGCGAAGGCGACATGGTCGACATCCATGTTGAGCCCCATGCCGACGGCATCGGTGGCGACCAGGTAGTCGACCTCGCCCGCCTGGTAGAGCGCGACCTGGGCGTTGCGGGTGCGCGGGCTGAGCGCGCCCAGTACGACCGCGGTGCCGCCGCGCTGGCGGCGGATCAACTCGGCGATGGCGTAGACGTCGGGTGCCGAGAAGGCAACAATCGCCGAGCGGGGCGGCAGGCGTGTCACCTTCTTGTGCCCGGCATAGGTCAGCGCCGAAAAGCGCGGCCGTGAAATGAATTCGACGCGGGGCACCAGGCGCTGGATCAGCGGCTTGATCGTCTCGGCGCCGAGAAACATCGTTTCTTCCAGGCCGCGGGCGTGGAGCAGGCGATCGGTGAAGATGTGCCCGCGTTCCGGGTCGGCGCATAGCTGGATCTCGTCGACGGCCAGAAACGCGACGGCACGGTCCAGGGGCATCGACTCGACGGTGCAGACGAAATAGCGGGCGCCGGGCGGTACGATTTTCTCTTCGCCGGTGACCAGGGCAACCAGGGCCTTGCCCTTGACCCGGACCATCCGGTCGTAGTTCTCCCGCGCCAGCAGACGCAGCGGGAAGCCGATGATCCCCGACCGGTGACCGAGCATCCGTTCAATGGCAAGATAGGTCTTGCCGGTATTGGTGGGCCCGAGCACGGCGACAATGCGGCCCGCCTGTTGGGATGCCGCCCGATTGAATGCCGCGTGATCCAACGCCGATGGGGGTGTATCGCCTGAGACCGGAACCATGCTGGAAACCATTGGATCGCGCCGGCTCTATTGCAAGACCGAAATTTGGTGTCGAACCGGGAAACCGGTCGGGCGGTGTCTTCCGGTATCACATTAAATCCGCTTTGATCGTGATCGATCAAAGCGAAGCGCCGGCGCGCCCCTCCCGGCGCTTGGCGCCGCGCCCCCCGGTGGGACCAGCCCGCCAGGGGTCAAGATCATGGCAGGCTGGTATCACACCCGGTCCGCCGGTCGCCAATATTAATCCGGGCGGCGCTTATCCCCGTGGCGCGGTATCGCGCGGCGGATCCCGCGACAGGATTGCTTATGCAGGCGGTCCACGGCAATGTCGCGGCACCAATGAGCAATGACGATGACGATCAGAGCCGGCACCACATCAATGTGAATAGGGGCTTGTGATGTTTTACCCGAAGTGGCTGAGTTCCTGTCTCCTGGTCGCTGGTTTGGCCGTTGCGCTGGCCGATGCGGCGGCTGCGGCGCCGGCCGGACCTGAGGGCGCCGCCGATCTGGCCAAAGCCATCACGGCGGGCCTTGGCGAATGGTTTCCCGCTCATGGCATCCGGGGGCAGGCGGCGCCTCGGCTGACATGGCAGGGTGATCTCATCGTTGAGCCGAAGGATGAGGCGTATCGCGTGACGCTGCCGAAGATGGCGCTGATCTTTGAGGGCGAACAACGCGTCGATTTCGGCGACGTCGCCGTCATGGTGACGCCGAACCCCGACGCGACTTACGGTATTGCCGGCGAATTGCCGGCCACGATCCATTTTCTCGACAATGATGGCGGCGAGAACGCGACTCTGAGCCTGGCGCGGCGCGATTTCACCGCCGTCTGGCAACCTGAAAATCAGCTGCTTCGGTCGTTCAAGGGCAATTTCGAGGATGTGCGTTTGGCGTCAACGCACGACAAGGCGGGTGGCCATATCGGTTCCATCGACGCGCAATCCAGCCAGACGGCCAGCACCGAACAGGTCGGCCGCTGGGACGGTCCGGCAAGCATAACGGTGCACGATATCGGGTTGGTCGATGAGGCGGGCCGTCCGATCCTTCATCTCGATGATGTGACGCTGCAGAAGACAATCCGTGGCCTTGATGCGCTGCGCGCTCTGGACTTCAGCCGGGCCCTTCGGGTCCAGGCGGCCGCCAGCGGTACCGATCCCGCCGGGGCGGCGCATCTGGTCGAGCCGTTGCGCGGCATGTTCCGCGATACCGAGATCAAGCTTGATGTTGCGGGGGTTACGGCGAACAATCCCCAGGACGGCATGACCGTTCGGGTGTCGCACGTTGGCTATCAGACGGCCGTCGAGGGCTTTGATCAGGAGCAGGCTCGCATGTCGCTGGCCCTTGATGTTCACGGCCTGGGCGTTGATCCCAATCCGCTGGGGATCGATTTCCTGCCCCATGACGCCGCGTTGCGGCTCAGCGCCGAGCACCTGCCGATGACCGGTTTCTGGGGGGCGTTGAGCACCTATCTGAAATCGGCGCCCGCGGCACCCGCGGCCAAAAAGCGATCGAAGATCGCGGTGCCGGATAGCGATGCCGAGGATGACGCCACCGACGACCAGGCGCCGGAGCCGAGCGACGATTCGGTGCGCTCCGCGGCTTTCGTCGCCGCGATCACCGGCGCGGCCTCCGATGCGGCGACCAGCCTCCAGCTCGCCAATCTGACCATCGAAGCCCCCGCTGTCGGGGCCAACCTGTCGGGCCAGGCGACCGTCAAGGCCGACGCCGCCAATGGCGGCGTCGCCGATTTCAATCTGACTTTGCGGGGATTGGATGCGATCGTGAAGAGTTTTGGCGCACCGCCGCAACCGGCAGCCGGCGCGACCAGCCCGGACGGCAAGACCCCCCGCGGCAAGATGCCCAAGGCTTCGAAGCCCGCTGATGAGCGCCAGAGCCTGATCGGCGTGGTCGGTCTGATCGAGACTCTGGGTCAGCTCGACAAGGACAGCGAGGGCCGCGAGGTGCGGCGCTACCGGATCCAATACACCGCCGACGGCAAGGCGATGCTGAACGGGGGCGATCTGGCGCCGCTTCTGGGTCTCGGGCGGCACTGACGCCGGTCGCCGGCGATCAAAATAAATCCGGCGCGACGGGTGATGACGTGTCACCAGGGTTGCGCCGGCGCGGCTTATCTCACATATCAGCCTGCGATCTGACACATTCGATGACCGCCGGTTCCGTACCCCCGTGGTTACGGCAAGACCGGCCTCAGAACTGAGGTGATTTTGATGACCGAGGAACGGCTCAATTTTCAGGCCGAGGTCAGCCGCCTGCTCGATATCGTCGCGCACTCGCTCTATAGCGAGAAGGAAGTGTTCCTGCGCGAGCTGATCAGCAACGCATCCGACGCCTGCGATCGTTTGCGCTATATCACCCTGACGCAGCCCGAGCTGCTGGGCGATGATCCGACCCTTGAGATCCGCCTGATCGTCGATAAAGAGGCGAAGACCCTGACCATCGCCGATAACGGCATCGGCATGAACCGGGGGGATCTGATCGAGAATCTGGGCACGATCGCCCGCTCGGGCACGGCGGCCTTCATGGGCAATCTGTCGGGCGACGATCGCAAGGACGTCAGCCTGATCGGCCAGTTCGGCGTCGGTTTCTACTCGTCCTTCATGGTCGCTGAACAGGTCGAGGTGTCGACGCGCAAGGCCGGTGAGACCGAAGGTTGGCATTGGGTTAGCGATGGCAAGGGCAGTTTCACGATCGGTGAGGCCGAGGCGGTGCGCCGCGGGACCCGGATCGTCCTGCACCTTCGTCCTGACGATCTCGATTATCTCGAGGAAAGCCGGCTGCGGACAGTCGTGCGCAAATATTCCGACCATATCGCGATCCCGGTTCGCTTTGGCGAGGCCGAGGATGCCGCGGTGCTCAACAGCGCCTCGGCCTTATGGACCCAATCGCGCAACGACATCACACCGGAGCAGTACAAGGAATTCTATCACCATGTCGCTCACGCGTTCGACGATCCCTGGCTGATCAGCCATTGGCGCGCGGAAGGCAAGATCGAATATACCGCGTTGCTGTTCGTCCCGACGATGAAGCCGTTCGATCTGTTCGCGCCGGAACGCAAGAGCCAGGTCAAGCTCTACGTCAAGCGCGTGTTCATCGCTGACGATGTCCAGAGCCTGCTGCCGCCCTATCTGCGTTTTCTCAAGGGTGTCGTCGACAGCGAGGATCTGCCGCTCAATCTCAGTCGTGAGATGTTGCAGAATAATCCGCTGCTGGCCAAGATCCGCCAGGGGCTGGTCCGCCGCGTGCTCTCGGATCTGGCCAAGAAGGCCGAGGATGTCGAGAGCTACGCGACGTTCTGGGAAAATTTCGGCGCCGTCCTCAAGGAAGGACTGTACGAAGATTTCGAACAGCGCGAGACCTTGTTGAAACTGGCGCGGTTCAATTCGACTGAAGGCGAGGCGCTGGTCAGTCTGGAACAAGTCGTCGGGCGGATGAAGGAAGGCCAGGACGAAATCTATTACATCACCGGCGACGATCTGGATGCCGTGCGGCGCAGCCCGCATCTGGAAGGCTTCCGGTCGCGGGGGATCGAGGTGCTGCTGCTGACCGATCCGGTCGACGAGTTCTGGATTTCCTCGGTCGGCAGCTATAACGACAAGCCGCTCAAATCCGTGACCCGCGGCGGCACCGATCTGTCGAAGATCAAACCCAAGGACGAAACCGAGACGCCGGCGGAAAAGGCGACGGAAGGCGATCTGTCGAGCCTGGTTGCCCTGTTCAAGCTGACCCTGGCCGACGCCGTCAAGGATGTCCGCCCCTCCGATCGTTTGACCGACAGCCCGGTGTGTCTGATCGCCGATGAGGGCGATATGGACATTCACCTGCAGCGGTTGCTCAAGCAGCACAAGCAGCTTGGTACGACGCCGTCGCGCATTCTCGAGATCAACCCGACGCATCCGCTGATCCGTCGTCTGGCCGAGATGTCGGGCGCCCAGGGTGCTTCGGATGATCTGAAGGATATCGCCTGGCTGTTGCTGGATCAGGCCCGGATCGTCGAGGGTGAAGCGATCCCGGATCCGACCGCATTCTCACGCCGTCTGGCGTTGCTGTTGCAAAAGGGATTGGCGACCGCGGCCTGAGCCGCGGGACGCCAAGGACCGCAAGACCGCGTCCCGGCCCCCGTGGGGAGCCGGGACGCGGTACCGGTCATTTTGCCAGGGTGCCGGGCAACCCGGTCAGCCCAAACCATCGCCGCGGGGCCAGCCCGAAAGGGCGGATCCCGTCGGCTTCAGTCCTCGTCGCCGGCCTCGTCGCCGGCTTCGGCATCGGCCTCAATCTGCGCGGCGAGATCGCGCAACATATCGACGATGTCGTCATGGCTGGTCTCTTCAACCGCCTGATTGACGGCGGCCTCGATCATGGCTACGGCGACGTAGGCCGACAGCGAACCGCCTTCCTTCATCGCCTGTTCCAGATGCTTTTCGGCGATTTCCAGCGCCTTTTCAAACAAGGCTTCGGCTGGGCTGTCCTGAAAGCTGTCGTTCATAAACACAATCCTGTTGGCCATCGTGGGATTTGGCAGCTATAGCATTTCCCCTTGGCCGAGGCGCCGCCAAAATGAGCGTAGATCGACGAAAACCCGGTGGCAGACAAGAATTTGACGCCGTTTTTGGTTGAATCGGCGCCCTCGAGCGACCCATGCGCGGCGGTGGTGCGGGTTCGCTGACGCCACGTGAAAGGATTCCCTGCGATGCATGCCACGTTCGTCTTCTCCGCTGCGGGATTGAGGGCCCATGGTTGAGCACCGCCGCGCCAAGGCTGGACGGCACCGCGACGACGCGGGTCGGGCCGCGAGCATCGAACTGGTCATCGATGCGATCGGCGCGCGCGGCGACGGTCAGGCGCAGCACGCGGGCGAGCGCTATTTCGTCCCCTTCACGGTTCCCGGTGACCGCGTCCGCGTCCGCCCGATGGGGCGTCGCGGCGACGGCATCGCGGCGGTGGTCGAGACAGTGCTGAGCCCCGGCCCCGACCGCGCCGCGCCGCCCTGTCCCTGGTTCGGCCGTTGCGGCGGTTGTGCGCTTCAACATCTCGAAGATGCCCGCTATGGCGACTGGAAGCGCGATCAGGTCGCGATTGCCCTGGCGCGGGTTGGCCTGGCCGCGGTTGCGGTCGCGCCGGTGACAAGGACCCAGGCGGGAACCCGCCGCCGTGCCACCCTGGCCGCGGTGCGGGGCGGCGATGATGTCAGCCTGGGCTTTAACGAGCGGTTGAGCCACCGGCTGGTCGATCTTGACCGCTGCCCGGTCCTTGATCCTGCCATCGTCGGGTTGCTGCCGGCGTTGCGCGCGGTGTTGCGCCAGGTGCTGGCGCCGCGCCGCCAGGTCGACATCACCGTAACCTTGCTGGACACCGGGCTTGATCTGGTCCTGACCGGTGGCCTCGCCGACCATGTCGGTTCAGGGGACGGCGGCGGACCCGGGCTGGCGGCGCGTGAAGCGCTGGCCGACTTCGCGAACGCCGCCGATCTGGTCCGGCTGTCGTGGCGCCGCGGGATCACCGCCGCGATCGAACCGTTGGCCCATCGCCGGCCGGCTTTGGTGCGATTTGGCGAAGTTCTGGTGTCGCCGCCACCGGGCGGCTTCCTGCAGGCCAGCCGGGCCGGCGAGGCTGCGCTCGCCGCGGCGGTCGGGGCCGCGACCGCGGGGGCGGGGCGGATCGCCGATCTGTTTGCCGGCTGCGGCAGCTTCAGTTTCCGTCAGGCGCCGGGGGCCACGGTGCTGGCGGTGGAACAGGATCCCGCGGCGGTGGCCGCCGTCAACGCGGCGGCACCGGGCGCTGCCGGGCCGCGGGTGACCGCGCAGTGTCGCGATCTCGATACGACCCCGTTGAGCACGGCCGAACTGGCCCGGTTCGAGGCCGTGATTTTAGATCCGCCCCGCGCCGGTGCCGCCGCCCAGGTCGCGATCCTGGCGGAGTCCGCCGTGCCGACGATCGCCAGCGTCTCGTGCAATCCGGCAACTTTCGCCCGGGACGCGCGGATCCTCGCGGCATCCTATGAGCTGGTCTCGGTGCAGCCGGTGGATCAGTTCGTCTGGTCGCCGCATATCGAACTGGTCGGCGTGTTCCGGCGCCGGCGGTAGGAACCCCTAATCGAGCTGATAGACCAGGGCCTTGAGATAGGCGGATTCGGGCAGCAGCGGATGGACCGGATGGTCGGGACCGGCCCCGGCGCTACGCAGGATCCGGCCGCTGCGCCCGGCATCGCCCAGGCCCGCCGCGACGGTTTCGGCGAAAACCGCCGGTTCGACATTGTGACTGCACGACCCCATCAGCAGGAAGCCGCCCGGCGCGGTGATCGTTGCCGCCAGCTTGGCCAGTTTGCGATAACCGCGCAGCCCTGCCTGCAGATCCTTGCGCGACTTGACGAAGGCCGGCGGGTCGGCAATCACGACCTCGTAACGCTCGCGCACCGCGACCAGCCGTTCCAGCTCGGCAAAGACCTCGGCGCGCCGGACGCTGACCCGATCGCCGACGCCATTGGCCGACGCCGCGCGCGCGGCCTGATGCAGCGCGGCCTCGGACCGGTCGACCGCGACGACCGTCGCCGCCCCGGCGCGGGCGCACTGGACCGCGAATCCGCCATGATAGGTGTAGAGGTCGATGACGCGGGCACCCGATGACAGCGCGGCGATGAAAGCCCGATTGTCGCGCTGGTCATAGAACCAGCCGGTCTTCTGTCCCCCCAGCGGATCGGCGAAGAAAATGCCGCCGTTTTCCTCCAGGCTCAGGCCGTCCTGGACCCGCGCGGGATTGCGGCTGTCGGGGGTCAGCGTGGTATCGCCGTCGGGCAGGCCTTCCAGCGCCCGGGCCGGGCTGTCCAATTTCAACACGGTCGCCTGCGGGTCCAGGACGGTGTTCCAGGCGGCCTGCAGCGTGGGCAGCAAGCGGTCGACCCCCGCGGAGTTGGCCTGGACCACCAGGACGTCGCCATAGCGATCGACGATCAGACCGGGCAGGCCATCGGCCTCGGCATGGATCAGGCGGTAGAACGGGCGATTATAGAGTCGGTCGCGCAGCGCCAGCGCCGCCCGCAACCGGGCTTCGACGAAGCCCTGGTCGATCACGGCGGTGCCGTCGCGGCTGAACAGGCGGCCGGCGATCAGGCTGTGGGGATTGAAACTGGCGACACCCAGCGCCACCCCGTCATGGGTCAGCACGCGAACCAGGGCACCGGCCGGCAGGGCCTTGGTCGGGGCATCCATCTGGATTTCGTTGGAAAAGATCCACGGATGGCCATGGGCGACCCGCTTGTGGCGGCTCGGCAGGAGTCGGAGGGGAGGATAGCTGGTCATGATCGCGCCAGCATACCGGTCCTGGTGCGCGTGGCAAGATCAACCTCTGGAATAAACCTAAAGGTTGTATTATTGACAGGTCAGTCATGCTGAAGGCTGCGACACGGTGCCGCATCGGCACAATGACCGATCAAGAAATTGGTATCACCACCTTTGGTGTGTTGCTGGTTGGCGCCCCGGCCGCCGGCCTATTCTGCTTGCACAGCACCAGGGTTTCGACGCTGTGCCCGGCGGCGCGAAAGCAGTCGAGCACCCAACTGCAATAAGCCGGAAGGTTGTCATAGTTGTCGGGAAGGCCGGTATGGATGGCCCCGCATTTCAGCACTCCGGCAACGTGGTCGATGGCCTGCAACAAAGTGTCGGCCGACTCCCGCTGTCGGAACAGGTCGACGACAATAAAATTCTCGACGAACAGCAAGGTGCCATGTCGAAGACTCTCGATCCTGCGATAGGAAAACAGCCCGTGAATATAGTCGTGGTCGTTCTGGACTGTGACGATTCCGCGAGTCGGCAGGATTGAACATTGGAATAATTCGATGTCAGGCGCGGGTGCCGCGGCTTCATTCCCGAGCATCAACAGGGCGTAGGCACGCCAACGATCAATGTCGAGTTCAGGCACAAGGGTCTGTACGACCGGGAAGGCTTGGTCAATCTGGTGCCTGCCCAATGGCTTGGCGATGTAGCTGGCGTTCATCGGGTTCACGGGTGACCGGGACCGGTAGGACCTTGGCAGCGGTGGCCTTCCCGGTCTTTGATGTAAATCAATGTTGCCTTTTCTGCGGCTACCCATAGTCTGGGGATCGCGTTGGGCCGGCCGCGACCGGGATCGATATCCTGTCGTGGTTTGCGTCCTTGATTAGAATTCGAATAGACTAAGAAGACACCGCGACGATGGTTCGGTAGCGAGCAGGTGTTCGGCGTTGTGCCGGCCCATGCCTCAAGGGAGATCTCTATAATGACAATAGCGACCCTTCACGGTTCTGCCGTGGGCGGCCAGCGGACAACCGGAGAGGCCGTCAAATATAACGAAGCGGTACTTCGGCTGTTCGCGGCCGCGGCGATGATCTGGGGGATTGTTGGCATGCTGGTGGGCGTCGTGATCGCTCTGCAGCTTGCCTTTCCGCAACTCAATTTCGGTATCGAGTACATTCAGTTCGGCCGGTTGCGTCCCGTCCATACCTCTGCCGTGATTTTCGCCTTCGGCGGCAACGTGCTGATGGCATCATCACTGTACTGCGTTCAACGGACCTCGCGCGTTGCCTTGTTCGGTGGCGACGCGCTGGCCAAGTTCATCTTCTATGGTTACCAGCTGTTCATCGTCGTGGCCGCTCTGGGCTATGTTCTGGGCATCACCCAGGGCAAGGAATATGCCGAGCCGGAATGGTACGCCGATTACCTGCTGACGGTCGTCTGGGTCGCCTACGCGGTGGCCTTTATCGGCACGGTCGCGATCCGCAAGGAACCGCATATCTACGTCGCCAACTGGTTCTTCATGGCGTTCATCGTGACGATTGCGATGCTGCATATCGTCAACAATCTCGACGTCCCGGTCTCGTTCTTCGGCACCAAGAGCTACCCCGTTTTCCCGGGCGTCCAGGGTGCCATGGTGCAGTGGTGGTACGGCCATAACGCGGTGGGCTTCTTCCTGACCGCGGGCTTCCTCGGCATCATGTATTATTTTGTTCCCAAACAGGCCCAGCGACCGATCTATTCCTACCGTCTGTCCATTGTCCACTTCTGGGCGCTGATCTTCCTCTACATCTGGGCCGGTCCCCATCACCTCCATTATACGGCGCTGCCGGATTGGGCCCAGACCCTGGGTATGACCTTCTCCGTGATGCTGTGGATGCCGTCCTGGGGTGGCATGATCAACGGCATCATGACGCTGTCGGGTGCCTGGGACAAGTTGCGTACCGATCCGGTGTTGCGCTTCCTGGTGTCATCGATCGCATTCTACGGCATGAGCACGTTCGAAGGCCCGATGATGTCGATCAAACCGGTCAACGCCCTATCGCATTACACCGACTGGACCATCGGTCACGTCCATTCCGGCGCCCTGGGCTGGGTCGCGGAGGTCAGTTTCGGTGCGCTTTATTTCCTGGTTCCGAAATTGTGGAACCGCAATCGCCTCTATTCGATCCGGCTGGTCAGCTACCATTTCTGGATCGCAACCCTGGGCATCGTGCTTTACATCACCTCGATGTGGGTGTCGGGCATCATGCAGGGCCTGATGTGGCGCGCTTATGACAATCTCGGCTTCCTGCAATACTCGTTCGTCGAGACCGTTGTCGCCATGCACCCGTTCTATGTCATCCGTGCCCTCGGCGGTGCGCTGTTCCTCGTGGGTGCGCTGGTCATGGGCTACAATCTCTATAGGACCGCCAGGGGCGATCTCCGCGAAGAGCAGCCCTACACGCTGGGCGGTTCGGCCCAGGCAGCTCGTTGAGAGAGGGCCCAGGCCATGATCAATCACGCAACAATTGAAAAAAACGTCGTTCTGATGTTGCTCCTGACCGTGCTGACCGTATCGATCGGCGGCCTGGTCGAAATTGTCCCGCTGTTCACGATCGAGTCGACGATCGAGAAGGTCAACGGTATCCGCCCCTATACTCCGCTGGAGCAACTGGGCCGCGACATCTACCTGCGCGAGGGTTGCTATCTGTGCCACAGCCAGCAAATCCGTCCCTTCCGCGATGAGGCGGAACGCTATGGCCACTACTCGCTGGCGGCCGAAAGCATGTACGACCATCCGTTCCAATGGGGGTCGAAGCGGACCGGTCCCGACCTGGCCCGGGTCGGCGGGAAATATTCCAATGACTGGCATGTGCAGCACCTGACCAACCCGCAGTCGGTGGTGCCCGAGTCGATCATGCCGAAATACGCCTTCCTGAAGCGGCCGCTGAAATTCGACGATATCGCCGCACATCTCAAGACGCTGCGCATCGTCGGGGTGCCTTATACCGATGATGATATCACGCAGGCCGTCAATGACGTCCGGGCGCAGGTCGACCCCAGTGCCGACAGCACGGCCCTGCTGAAACGCTATCCGAAGGCTGTGGTGGCGAAGTTCGATGACTCGTCAAAAGAGGTGACGGAGATGGACGCGCTGGTCGCCTATCTTCAGATGCTCGGGACGCTGGTCGACTTCACCGACTACAAGCCTGCCGATCTGCAACAATAAAGGGGACGATCATGGACGCGGACTCGGTCATGGAAGTGATGCAGTCTCTCTGGGTCGTCTGGATGTTGGCGATTTTTGGCGGAATCCTGGCCTTTGCCTACTGGCCCCGCAATCGGGCCGGGTTTGAACGGGCCGCACTTATTCCGTTTCAGGATGAAGGTCAGGAGAAATAATAAATGCCGACCAAGAATGAAAAGGATGCCCTCTCGGGCGTCTATACGACAGGTCACGAGTGGGACGGCATCTCGGAACTCAACAACCCACTGCCGCGGTGGTGGTTGTATGTGTTTTATGCCTGTATCGCGTGGGCCGTCGTTTATCTGGTCCTGTATCCGGGGGTTCCCCTGGGCAAGACCTATTGGCACGGTTTGCTGGGATGGTCGATGCGGGCCGAGAGCGCGCGGGACCTTGAAGCGGCCAGTCAACAGCAGGCCGGGTTGCGGACCCAACTCGTGGCGGCCAGCTATGATCAGATCAAGGCCAGCCCGGATCTGCTCAATTTCGCCCTGGCTGGGGGCAAGATCGCCTTCGCCCAGAATTGCGCCGCCTGCCATGGTGCCGGCGGTCAGGGGGCGCGGGGCTTTCCGAACCTGACAGACGACAAGTGGATCTTCGGCGGGAAATACGAGGATATTCTCAATACCGTGACCCATGGTGCCCACAATTCCGATCCCGACGGCCATAGCCTGTTCATGCCGGCCTGGATCGAGGATTCGGCGCCGACCAAGCTGACCATGGCCCAGGTCGGCGACGTCGCGGAGTATGTTCTGTCGATCAACAAGCGCTCGACCGACGCCGCGGCGGCGACCCGGGGGCAACAGATCTTCGCCGACAACTGCGTCGCCTGTCATGGGAGCAACGCCGAAGGCAACCAGGACATGGGAGCCCCGGCGCTCAATGATAACAACTGGCTCTATGGCGGTGACAAGGCGACCCTGGTGACGACCATCAGCCGTGGCCGTGGTGGCGTGATGCCCAATTGGGGCGCCCGTCTCGATGCGGCCACGATCAAGTCCGTCGCCCTTTATGTTCATGAGTTGGGCGGCGGCAAATAGCACCGTAAAGACGCGATGTGCCGGGGCGAGAGCCCCGGCCTTTTTTGTTGCAAAAGCGTTTGATCTAGCGCAAGTCCGGCAGTGCCGGGTGGCGTGCTCGAAGGGGTGGCTTAGCCCTGGCATCGGGCGGGTGGCAAGGCCGAATGGCCGCCGACACGGGTTCATCGCACAGCCCAGGGGATTGGGGTCAGGGGATCGCGACATGAGTACAGTTTCGGTTGCTGTGAGTAAGGAAAAGCCTCCACTTTATGCCGACCACAAGAAGGTTTATCCACGGCAGGTTCGCGGGGTATTTCGGCGGCTTAAATGGATTGTCCTGACCGTTCTTCTTGCTATTTACTACAGTCTTCCCTGGATTCGGTGGGATCGTGGTCTTGATGCTCCCGCACAGGCGGTGTTGCTTGACGTGAGCGGGCGTCGTTTGTACTTCTTCTGGATCGAGATCTGGCCCCAGGAAATCTATTATCTCACGGGTGTCCTGATCCTGGCCGCGGTCGGGCTGTTCCTGGTGACCGCGGTGGCGGGCCGGCTGTGGTGTGGCTATGCCTGCCCGCAGACGGTGTGGACCGACCTGTTCATGCTGGTCGAACGTTGGGTCGAGGGCGACCGGCCCGCGCGGATGCAACTCGACAGGACCGGCTTCAGCCTCGAAAAGCTCAAGAAAAAGGTCCTGAAGCACGCGATCTGGCTGGCGATCAGTGTGATCACCGGCGGCGCCTGGATTTTGTATTTTGTTGATGCCCCGACATTCATGGGCCAGCTATGGCACGCGAGCGTCTCGGGTCCGGTGCTGTTCTTCATCGGCCTGTTTACCACGACGACCTATCTGCTGGCGGGGTACTCTCGCGAACAGGTATGTACCTATATGTGTCCCTGGCCGCGGTTCCAGTCTGCGATGCTGGATGAGGACAGCCTGACCGTCACCTATCGCGATTGGCGGGGCGAAGGCCGCCGGCCGTTGCGCAAGTCCGAAAGCTGGGACGAGCGGGTCGCAACGGGCGGCGGCGATTGCATCGATTGCCATCAATGCGTCCAGGTCTGTCCCACCGGCATCGACATCCGCAATGGCCCGCAGATGGAATGCATTGGCTGTGGCCTGTGCATCGATGCCTGCAACGACATGATGAGCAAGATCGACCGGCCGGGCAATTTGATTGCATTTGACACCGAGCGTAATCACCAGGCGCGCCCGTTGGGCCTGGCCCCGCGTTATCGCGCGGTGCGGCCGCGAACCTTGATCTATTCGCTGATCCTGATCGTCATTGGCGCGGTGATGGTCACGACGCTGGTGTTCCGCCCCCGTCTCGATATTTCCGTGTTGCGCGATCGGGCCCCGTTGTTCGTGAGCTTGTCCGGTGGCGAAATTCGCAACGGCTTTACCGTCAAGATCTCCAACATGACGCGCCAGGATCGGAATTTCATTCTGACCCTGCCGGACCTGCCACAGGGCGAAATCACCGTGGTTGGACCCGATGAAACGCCGGCCAAGGCGGTGCCTCTGGCGGCGCGGCGTGACAGTGTCAACACCTATCGGGTCTATGTGCGCGCCAATATCAGCGTGCTTCACGGGGCGTCGACGCCGCTGGATTTCGTGCTCACCGAGGCCTCAGGTGGCGAGACCGCTCATCGCGATACCGTGTTCCTGGGGCCCGAGCATTGACCGGCCAGGCCGGTCACGCCAAAGGTCGCGGGATGGTGTTGTCCCGGGTTTTGCTGAGACCCGGAATTTGTTGAGACCCGGAATTTGCTCGAGGATGGAGACCGCTTGATGGCTGTCCAATATGGTGCCCCGCAGACGCCGGAGGAGCGCGCCCGCAACCGTCAGCAGGCCCGGTTTTGGGGCGCCGTGGTCGGGGTGTTTTTTCTGGTGACGTTCTTCGCCAATTTTATGCTGGCTTATCTGTCGCTGGGAACCTGGACGGGGCTGACCAGCCAGCACGCCTATGATGAAGGCAACAATTACAACAAGGCTCTGGAGGGCGCGGAGGCGGTGGCGGCGCGCGGCTGGCAGGTCACGATCGGCTTCACGGCGGGCACCGGGCAAACCGGGCAACTGGTCGTCAGTCTCAAGGACCGCCAGGGGGCGCCGCTGACCGGTGCCACGGTGTCGGCCACGTTCCTGCGCCCGACCAGCGAGGGGCATGATGTCACCGTGACGCTCGACGATAGTGACGGCAGCGGTCGCTATAGCAGCGACGTCACGCTGCCCTTGGCCGGCGTTTACGATGTCCATGTCGCGGCGCAGCACCCCGCCGGGGATTATCAGGGGTCGAAGCGCATCTGGGTGCCGTGATGGAAGCCTGCCTGCATTGCGGGCAAGCGGTTCAACCCGGCGCCCGGTTTTGTTGCCCGGGATGTCAGGCCGCTTTCGATCTGATCGCGGGGCTGGGTCTGGACCAGTATTACCGGCGCCGGCGCATCGATCCCGAAATCCGCGCGATCCAGCCGGATCAGGAGGCGCCGCTTGTCGACCTGACCCGGCATATCCGCGCGGATCGCGACGGGATCTTGCGCGTGCATCTGATGATCGACGGGCTGCAATGCGCGGCCTGTGTCTGGCTGATTGAAAATGTGCTGTCGCGCCAGCCCGACATCGTCCAGGCACGGCTTAACATGACGACGCGGCGCCTGACCCTGGCATGGCGCGGCGTGCCGGAGCGTGGCGCCGAATTGCTGGCTGTCATCTCCCGCCTTGGCTATCGCGCGGTTCCGTTCGATCCGGAACGGCTGTCGAGCCAGGATGCCGCGGCGGAGCGCGAGCTGCTGCGCTGTCTGGCGGTCGCCGGTTTCGGCGCCAGCAATGTGATGCTGTTGTCGGTGTCGGTCTGGGCCGGCTATGACGGCAGTATGGGTGAGGCGACCCGGTCGTTGATGCACTGGCTGTCGGCGTTGATCGGCCTGCCGGCAATCATTTTCGCGGCGCGGCCTTTCTTCCGCTCGGCCGTGTCAGCGCTGGCGCATCGGCGCACCAACATGGATGTGCCGATTTCAATTGGCATCACCCTGTGTTCCGGCATGAGCCTGTTCGAGACGATCTGGAACGGTGTCTACGCCTACTACGACAGCGCGTTGATGCTGCTGTTTTTTCTGCTGATCGGCCGTTTCCTGGAGCGCCGGGCCCGGAGCAAGGCGCGGTCGGCGGCGGAACAACTGTTGGCGCTGGGTGGCGTCGATGCGACGGTGCTCGATGCCGGCGGTAAGACCCGGCTGGTTGCGCCCGATCGCGTCGAACCCGGAGACTTGGTTCTGGTGGCGCCGGGACAGCGCGTTCCGATCGATGGACGGATCGAGGATGGCATCTCGGACATCGATACCGGTCTGATCACCGGTGAAACGCTGCCCGGGCGGGTGGCGCCGGGCGACACGGTGTTTGCCGGAACGCTCAATCTGACCGGTGCGCTGCGGCTGCGGGTTACGGCGGTGGGTGATGCCACCCTGCTGGCCGAAATCGCCCGTCTGATGGAAATCGCCGAACAGGGACGTGGCCGATACGTCGCGATTGCCGATCGGGTCTCGCGACTTTACGCCCCCGTGGTCCATGTCGCCGCACTGCTGACCTTCCTCGGCTGGCTGTTGATCCTCCACGCACCCTGGCCGGTGGCTCTGCTCAACGCGGTCGCGGTGCTGATCATCACCTGCCCCTGCGCACTGGCGCTGGCGGTGCCCGCGGTCCAGATCGTTGCCGGCGGCTGGCTGATGCGCCACGGCGTGCTGCTGAAATCGGCCACGGCCTTGGAACGCCTGGCTCGGGTCGATACCGTGGTTTTCGACAAGACCGGAACGCTGACCGAGGGCCGGCTGGATCTGGTGACGCCGGGGATCGATCCCGAAGCGCTGCGTCTCGCCGCGGCGCTGGCCGGGACCAGCCGCCATCCCCTGGCCCGGGCGTTGTGCCGCGCCGTCCCCGGCATTCCGGTGGCCCGCGGTGTCGAGGAACGGGCGGGGCTCGGGCTGGTGCTGGCAACCCCGGGCGGTGAGGTGCGGCTGGGCAATCGCCGCCTGGTCGGGGTGACGGCAACCGATGGTCCCGCCGATGCGGCCGGACCCGAAATGTGGCTGGCGCGCCCCGGTGTCGCGGCGCTGCGCTTGGGGTTTGTCGACCGGTTGCGCGCGGACGCCGGCGCAACGATCGCCGATCTGCAACGACGCGGTTATCAAATCGCGCTGCTGTCCGGCGACCGGAGCGTCGCCGTGGCGCAGGTCGCCGCGCAACTGGGAATCGCAGTTTGGCGCGCCGAGCAATCGCCGGCTGACAAGGTCGCGTTTCTGGAGGCATTACGCCAGTCGGGGCGGACCGTGCTGATGGTGGGTGACGGACTGAACGATGCGCCGGCGCTGGCGGCGGCCGCGGTGTCGGTGTCGCCATCGACGGCCGCCGATGTCAGCCAGACCGCCGCCGACCTGGTGTTCCAGGGGACGCGGCTGTCGCCGGTGCGGGAGGCGTTGGCGCTGGCGAGTCGAGCCCGGCGACGGGTGCGCGAGAACTTCACGTTGGCGCTGGTCTACAATTTCCTGATGGTGCCGGCGGCGGTCTGTGGCTTCGTGACCCCCCTGTTTGCCGCGCTGGCGATGTCGACATCGTCCCTTGTGGTTATCCTGAATGCGCTGCGCCTGTCGCCCCGTCGACAGTCCCCGCCTGCACCATCGGAGCTTGCTGATGTCCGCGTTGCTGTTCCTGATCCCGGCCGCCTTGGGCTTGGGCCTGCTGGGGCTGGCCATGTTCCTGTGGACCCTTAAGAGCGGCCAATATGATGATCTGGAGGGAGCGGCCCACCGCATCCTGTTTGACGACGACGACAACAGCAGCGATGCCACAGACCGTGAGTGATCCCCATCCCCGGGTCGACTCCCCGCCGGTTGAGCCGCCATTGGCGGCGCCGCGCTGAGGCCGGCGCGGCGTGGTTTCAGAGGTCGCTTTCGCCGCCGAATAGGGGCATGATGCGGCGTCTGGCAAGCGGGACGAAACACCGCAGAGACGACCATTGCGAGGCTAGAGATTTCTTTTCACAATGGCCTGAACAAGCAAGGGCGGGGAGGGCGAATGCCTCCAATCGATATGGCGCGTGTCCGGGACAAGGGCGTCGCGACGGGGGATGCGAACCCGTGTGGGGCGTGCCCGGTTCGCCCCTTGAGCGTGTGCGCCGCGTTGGAGCCGGAAGAGCTGCGTCGTCTGGTCGATATCGTGCAAACGAGTCGAATTCAGTCGAGTCAGACGATTTTTTCGGAAGGTGAGCTCGCAGAAAACCTGTTCAATGTTACCGCTGGGACTGTCAAACTCTATAAATTGTTGCCGGATGGGCGCCGTCAAATCACCGGATTCCTGGTGGTTGGCGATTTCCTCGGTCTGGCGATGAATGAGAGTTATGCCTATTCGGCCGAGTCCGTGACGGTGACGTCGTTGTGCCGGTTTCCGCGTCGCAAGCTGGAGAGCCTGCTCGACGAGTTTCCCCGCCTGCAACGACGCTTGTTTTCGATGGCGTCCAACGAGTTGGCGGCGGCGCAGGATCAGATGCTGTTGTTGGGTCGCAAGACGGCCCGCGAGAAAATCTGTTCGTTTCTGCTGATGTTGGCCCGGTGGGCGGCGCGGCGCGGCCACAAGGACAACCCGGTCCATGTTCCGATGAGCCGGGCTGACATCGCCGATTATCTGGGGCTGACCACCGAGACGGTCAGCCGGACATTCACACAGCTGAAGATCTCGGGTGCCATCTCCTTGCAGGATGGCAACCGGATTTTGCTGGTCGATCACGCGCAGATTGTCGATATGGCTGAAGGTCTGTGAGCGGGCAATTCAGCGATTGCGGTGCAGCGTGGCGATGGGTTGGCTGAACTGAGGTTCGATGTCCCAGGGGAAATCGATCCAGGTATCCTGGCTGACCTCGGTGACGAAGGTGTCGACGAGGGGGCGCCCGCTTGGCTTGGCGTAGATTGTCGCGAAGTGGGCCTTGGGGATCATCTTGCGCAGCACGATGGCGGTTCTGCCGGTATCGACGAGGTCGTCAATGATCAGCCAGCCCTCACCGTCGCCGTCGAAAGCTTTGAGCACATTGGCGCCGTGCTGGCTCATATGGTCGTAGGTCGAGATGCAAACGGTATCAATCAGCCTGATCTCGAGTTCGCGGGCGATGATCGCGGCCGGCACCAGACCGCCGCGGGTGACGGCAACGATCCCGGTCCAGGGGCCTTTCTCGATCAACCGCCAGGCCAACGCCTTGGCATGACGGTGAAGTTCTTCCCAGGTAACCGGGAAATGTTTGGCGGGGGCGGCATCGGACATCACGGGTACTCGTTGCAAAGGGCTGGGCAAAGGGCAGGGCCGGGCAAAGGGCAGGGCTGGCTTATAGCGCGAACCGACCGACGGCTTCAATTGGCTGATGCGCCGGGGTCTGTGGCATTTCCGCGGTTTGGAGCGACGAAAAAAAAATTCGAAAAGGGGCTTGCGTCCCCCAAAAGCTTCGAGTAAGTTCCGCCACCTCGCCGCCGGGTACGCCCGGTACCGCGAAGCGCCCGTAGCTCAATTGGATAGAGCATCTGACTACGAATCAGAAGGCTGGGAGTTCGAGTCTCTCCGGGCGCGCCATCTTTTCAAGGGGTTAGGTTGCATCAGCGCCTGGCCCTTTTTTGTTTGGGGTATCCCCGGGATCAAAGTCGCGGTTCGGCGTATCGATCGCGTGGCGGCCGATTTTGGACGGATCGGCAGGCGCTTCTGGACTGACAATCGTCAACCCAAAAGACCTTTTCCGTGCCGCGAGACGGCTCAAAAGCTCATACCGCCGCCACCCCGGCAGAAGCCCACAGGCGCTCAGACAAGCCCTCTCACCAGCGTCATGCCTGCGGCCGCGCGCATCCAGCGGAGCAGCCCCAATGGTTCGGAGCTTGTGGTCCTGGACCCCGGGTTTGCGAAGGGTGACGGTCGCGAATTCGATGACGCGAGCCACGGGCTTGGTGACGTCGAAGCGAGCGGACCGCAACGGTGAAACGCCGAGGGTTCGGCTGGCGATCTTCCCGCTGAAGGCGGCGCGTTGCCGATACAGGAACCACACCGAGCGTTCGAGATTGGTCAAGGTCTCGGGATTGGTGGCAACCAGCCACTCGAACTTGGCCCGGCCGGTCCATCCACGGCAGAATCAAAAGCTTTGGCTCCGACCCCGGGATCCAGAAGGTCATTTCATGGGTTCGCCGGTATCATTCGAGGTGTTCAACCGGTCAGGGGCTCGGGTGCCGCGTGATTGAGCCACGCTCCGGTCGCTGTCTTCAGCGGCGTAACGGTGCGCCGCCGGTTATCTCAAAAGAAAACCACCATTCTGGATCATTCGCTGTCGACCTGATCAATGTGAATAGGCATAGAATGTCCGCGTCAGTCACGTGATGGCGACAGTGATCAGGAAGTTCTGGTCAAAACGACAAAAGAATCGCAACGTTAGTATTCAGAATATTCTATGGCTGTACTAATGAATGTTATGGAAATCTGATGTCACAAAAAATTAAAGCGAAGGTTGTCGTTTACAAGAATGTATGATAGCTATTTCGCTTGAACGTAAGGGTGTGTTTTGTTAGGGCTGACGTTGATAACGCGCAAAAATGGTCATTTCCAGCCCGTACGTTCAGGGTTGGCCAAAGGACTCCATGATGAGAATGCTCACAATCGGGCCCAGGCTCTATGTTGTCTACGCCTTGTTCCTGGTGCCGATCGCCTATCTGATCTACAGCCTGATCGCGACCCAGAGCATCGCGATCGACAGTGCCCGTCTGGAACGGCAGGGCAATGATTATATCCAGCTGTTGCGCGAAGCCCAGGCCTCGCTGGTCGGTGTGGCGCCGCGCGGCACGGTTCGTGCCGAGATGTTGCGCAAGGCCGAAGCGGATTTCGGTGCCAATCTGGATAGTGCTTCGGAAGCCCGCGCGGTCGTTGCCCTTTTTGAGGCGGCTCGCCCGGAGCAGGATGAGGATACCCGCAGCGCCTTGCGCGCGCTGATCTCGAAGATTGGCGATACCAGCGGCCTGATCCTCGACCCCGATCTCGACAGCTTTTACGTGATGGATGCGACGGTCGTGAACCTTCCCGACCTGACCGATCGCGTCTTTGCGCTGTCGCGGCTGGCCGCGGCGATCGCTGGCAGGGAGGGCCTCACCGTTGACGACCGTACCGCCTATCTGATCGAAAAGGGTGGGCTCGAGACCACCGCGTCGAATCTCGGTTCGGATTTCACCCATGCCTACAAGGGTAGCGCGGATGGCAGTGTCAAGGCGCAGCTTGATGGCCCCTATAGCCGGCTGAATGCCTTGATCCCCGGGATGTTGGCGGCGACCGATGCCGCCGCGCTGATGAAGACCGGGAAAAGCGACCCTGCGGCGATGCTGGCGCTCGCCCGTGACACGCTGGCTGCCCTGCATGACCTCAATGTCGCCGCCGCCAACGCGCTGGAGCGTCTGCTGAACAATCGCATCGACGGGTTCCTGCGCGACCGCCGGATCAAACTCGGCGTCACCGGGGCGATGGTTCTGCTGATCTTCGCGTTTGGCCGGTTTCAGGTGTTGTATGGCGTGATCCGGCCCGTCGCGGCCCTGACCGGAACCATGTCGCGATTGGCCGGGGGCAACAAAACGGTCGAGATTCCCGGAACGGCACGAACCGACGAACTTGGCCAGATGGCGCAGGCGGTGTTGGTGTTCAAGGACAACATGGTCCGCGCCGCGCAGTTGGCGGAACAGGAACGGATTCAGCAGCAAGCAAACCTGCAGCGTGCCGAAAAGCTCGATGGTCTGGTCATGGCGTTCGATCGGGCCATTTCATCGGTGGTTCAGAATGTCGCGTCGGTCGCGACGCAATTGCACGCTGATGCCCAGAGCCTTGCCAGCACGGCCGACCAGACCAACCGCCAATGCGCGGTCGTTGCCGCTGCCGCGGAGCACGCCTCGGACAATGTGCAAACGGTCGCCAGCACCACCGAGGAGCTGACGAGTTCGATCGAAGAAATCTCACGCCAGGTTTTGGAATCCAGCAAAATCGGATCGACCGCAGTCGAACAGGCCGGTCGGGCCAACGCTACCGTCGCCGGCCTGACCGAGGCGGCGCAGAAAATCGGCGAGGTGGTTCGTCTGATCAACAGTATTGCCAACCAGACCAACCTTCTCGCCCTCAACGCGACGATCGAAGCGGCGCGGGCCGGGGAGGCGGGCAAGGGCTTTGCCGTTGTCGCCAACGAGGTCAAGCACCTTGCCAGTCAGACGGCGCAGGCGACCGGGGAGATCGAGACCCAGGTCGCGCAGATGCAGGGTGTGACCCGTGCGACCGTCGAAGCGATCGCGGACATCACCGAAACCATCGGTCGCATGAGTGAGATTTCCACAGCGATTGCGTCTGCGGTCGAAGAGCAAGGTGTCGCGACCCGCGAGATCGCCCGCAATGCCAGTGAGGTTGCAACGGTGACCCAGGAGGCCTCATCCAACATTTCGAGCGTGGCCCTGGCGGCCCAGGAGACGGGGCGGGGCGCTCACGAGACCCTGTCGGCAGCTGGCAATCTCGGAACCCAGTCGAGCACCCTCTCGCGCGAGGTCGAGTTGTTCATCACGAGGGTTCGCCAGGCCTGATCCCGACCGCCGGTAAGCCTGGCTCTGGGGTGGTTGGCGCTCCGGCAACGGCCACCGTGGCCGGTGGGGGCAGAAACCTGTGTGGCCGCTGAACATGGCGGTTATGCCTCAGGACCGTTGGCATGAGCCCGCGGGCGGTAGCGACATTGCTACCGCCACCGCCATTCCTGATTTCGGCGCTTCATGCCGGCGGAATGGCGTAGACCACGGTATCGAAAGCGCTGTTGCCGTGCTGGCACAGATGCAATGACGCATCGGGAAGCAAGGTCGACAAGCGTTCCGCGATAAGCCAGAGATCACCCGGGCGATGATAGGCGCTGACCGCCATCCGCGGACGGGCGTCGGCGATGACCCGCCGCATGCCCTCCAACGCCGCGCTTTCCGCCCCTTCGATGTCGAGCTTGATGTAATCCGGGGCCACGCCGTGGATCGCGTCATCCAAGGCGACACAGTTGATCGTTGTCGTTGCCTGTTCGACGTCTTCGACGATGCTGGATCCCGCACCCTGCTCGGCACGGAAGTGGACCTGGTGAGAATGGTCGGACAGACCACAAGGATACAGGTCGGCGCGAACGCGCGCCTGGCGGGCGTGTGCTGCCAAATGATTGAAATTTGCCTGATCGGGCTCAAAGGCAATCCAATGGCCGATCGTTACACCCAGGCCAGAGAGGCTTTTGAGCGTATCCCCGGTATAGGCGCCGCCATCGACCAGCGTGATCGGCCGATCAAAGCCGGGCAGGTCCGGGGGAAGATATTGGGTGGCAAAGTCGTTCGCGGGATGAATGGCGTAGTCACCGGTGATGCGGAACCGGATCAGCGCACACAGGGTTTCGACGGAGGCGGCGGACGCAAACCGAAGACCGACACGGCGGACCCGATCGAAATTATCCAGAAGAAACTGCCGCTTCGTCATCCAGAAATTATCGGCACCTTCGCCCAACGCATCAGGAAGGTCGGTATTCCACACCCTGTGTTGGAATGGCAGGCGGTGTGCATACGCCAGCACCGCGGCGACATCAACATGCGGATTGTGCAGACCAAGGACAAAGCAATGCCCCTGTGCCTGGGTCGCCAGCAGCCGGGCGGGATGGATAACCGGCAAGCCATCTTGCTCGGACAGCGTTTCGTCGGCTCTTTGATCGAGAAAGGCCAGGCAGGGAAAGCCTTTGGCCGTCAGCAACGCCGCGATCCGACGCCCATAATGGCCCGCACCATAGATATAGCAACCGCAGGCCAGCGATTCCGAAATCCGTTCCGGCGGGCGCTGGCCAACAAAACGGATCAATTCCTGTTCGAGAACGGAGAATGGCTCGTCGATCACGCGATCGTTCCTTTACGAAACTCTTTCGTTTTGTCTGGGCGAAAAAAGAACCGGGATTGTCTTCCGGGAAGAACCAACCGGGGACGAGTATCCGCAATCGGCGACAACGCCGCAATCAGAAAACTTATGCACCGCGGCGTGAGTCATTTGGGGGACCGCGCGCGGCCGTTAGCGGTGCGGGATCACGCCCGCAGTGATTCGACGAAGCGCCGGGCATCGGCCTGAAGCTGGGTCAATTCGCTTTGGAGATGGCCCACCGAATAGATCATCTCGACCGCCGACTTGCCGGTTTCCGCGGCGGTTACGGCCATCTCGCTGACGCTGTCGCCGACCTCCTGCGAATTGGCGGTGGCGTCGCCGACGGCCGACTGGACCGTCTCTGTCGCCGCAAGCTGATCGGTGACCGCGACGGAGACCTCGTCCGATAGGGCCTCGATCTCGCCGATGGTGCGCCGGATCGATTGCGTCGCCGCCACGACGTCCTCGGTTGCGCTTTGAATCGCCGCGACCTGGCCGGAAATCTCACGGGTCGCCTGGGCGGTCTGGTTGGACAGGTTCTTGACCTCGCTGGCGACAATGACGAAGCCCTTGCCCGCGGCGCCGGCGCGCGCCGCCTCGATCGTGGCGTTCAGGGCCAGCAGGTTGGTCTGGCCGGCAATCGCCTCGATCAGAACGACAATCTCACCGATCCGCTGGGAACTCTCGGCCAGGGCGCGCACCGCCTCATCGCTGCGCACCGCATCGCCCACGGCGCGCTGAACCGCCTCGCCGGAGGTTCGGACCCGCCCGCCGATCTCGCCGATTGAGGTCGCCAGTTTCTCCGATACCGTTCGAACCAGCGTCACCACCGCCTCGGTCTTGTCCGATTGCGCCGCGGTCGACAGCGCCTGGGTGCGCATCTTTTCCGCGGTGTCGCGCAGAACGTGGGATCCGTCGCGAATGCGCTCACCGGCCGTGGCGACCGTGTCCAGGACTTTGCCGAACGCGCCTTCGAAGTTACTTGCAACGCCCTCCAGCGCCTGGCGGCGCTCGGAGAGCTGCCGCTCCCCTTCCCGGGCGCTTCGCAATTGCTCCGATTCAATCGCGTTTTGCTTGAACACCGCGACCGCTTTGGCCATGTCGCCGATTTCATTGCGCAGGTCCTGGGCGGGGATCTCGGTGTCGATTTTGCCGGCGGACAGGTCGACCATGCTGCGTTGCAGGCGCAGCAGCGGCCGGCTGATGCCCCGGGCGACGCGCAGCACAACCGTCAGCGCGATCAGAGCGGTGACAAGCGCAGCGGCGCCGAACAGACGCCGCCGCGCGGTATTGGCGGATAGGGTCTGGGTCACCGCGGCGATTTCGACCCGTTCAATCTCGATGCGCCAGTCATTGAGGGCGCTCACCAGATCCTGGAAGCTGTCATCCACGGCGTCCATCAGCGCTATGGCGCCACCGTGGTCGGTCTGAGCCTTGTCAATCATCGCGCGAACCGCCTTGTCGTAGGCGGCCAACCCGTCAAGCGTCTTGGCCCCGAGGGCCACGCCGGTGTCGTCGGCGAGGCTTTTGGCCTGGTCGAGGGCATGGCCGAGGCCCTGGGTCACGGCCAGCTGATAGCGCAGCGTCGCTGATTTGGCGTCCTCGTTGTCCGCGCCGCTCATTGCCAGAAACCCTGTGGCGTTGGCATCGGTGGACGCGACGGCCGAGATGATGGTTTCGACGGCACTCTGATGCCGGGCGGTCAGGTCCTTGGCGGCAACGATCTGCGACAAGGCGTATTCACCGCGCATGTCGATGGCGGCCCCACCGCCCAGGCCAAGAATGATCAGCACGATGGGTACGGCGAAGATCCGGATGGCGACGGACGAAAGGGCCTTCAACGTTACCTCCAGGGCGACGGGGAGGGGGATCCGACTATCCGTCGGTTGTCTCGTCGGTTATCGGCGCCGATGTCGCTGCCGACGCCGACGCCGACGCACGCAGATGCGTTTCGCACGTGACGCGTCCTCGATCGACCCTCCTCGGCCGCAACGCCGCGCAAGGCGATACGCGCCGAAGACCGTGTTGAAACGTCTCTCCCCTTGTCAGGATCGACTGACGCCCGACCGATAATGACGCGAAACGTGACACGTTCGTACAACGTAGCAGGCCCCGGCCCTCGGCCAAGAGAATACTCGGCGATATTTTTTCGACGCTAGCGTGACACAGCCGCGATCCAGGCGCGGCCTTTTGGTTCGCGGCAACGGGGCGGGGCCCGGCTGGGTCCCCACCCCGCGGCCCGCAAGGGCCGGAGCCCGCATCGCGGATCAGACTGCGTCCACCAGGACGATCTCGGCGTCCTCGACCCCGACGATTTCCAGCGCGGCGACGTCGGTGATTGCGGCACCGTCACGGGCATCGATGCGGACGCCATTGACGGTGATGGCCCCGGTCGCCGCGACCAGGTAGATGTGGCGGGTGGGGTCGAGCGACAGCGTGGTCCGCTGCCCTTCGGTGATGGTGGCGCCCATCACCCGGGCCTCGGCGCGGATCGGCAACGCGTCGTCATCGCCGGCAAAGCCGCTGGCCAGCGTGACGAAGCGGCCGGACCGATCGGTCTTGGGGAAAGGCTTGGCGCCCCACGCGGGTTCACCGCCGTGGCCGGTCGGTTCGATCCAGATCTGGAAAATCCGGGTTGTTACGCTCTCCAGATTGTACTCGCTGTGACGGATCCCCGATCCCGCCGACATCACCTGGACGTCGCCCGCCGCGGTGCGGCCGACATTGCCCATCGAATCCCGATGGGTGATGGCACCGTCGCGGACATAGGTGATGATCTCCATGTCGGCATGGGGATGCGGCGGAAAGCCGGATTGCGGCGCAATCTCATCGTCATTCCAGACCCGCAGGGCGCCCCAGCTCATACGCTCCGGATCGTAGTAGTGGGCGAAGGAGAAATGATGCCTGGCGTTGAGCCAGCCGTGATTGGCACTGCCCAGCGCGGCGAAGGGTCTGCGTTCGATCATGACCGTTGCTCCTCTGTGTCATCGGGGTCTCGCCCCGTCCTTCACCACAAGATGGCACTCGACAGGATCGGCGAAAATAGAAAGGATAGAATGTCATCGTTTCTATTTTCGAGGCATTGCCATGGCGCTTCCCGATCTTGAGGCCTGGGCGATCTTCGCGAAGGTGGCCGAAACCGGCTCCTTCGCCGGAGCCGCGGTCGAGCTCGGCCTTTCCGGGGCCACGGTATCCAAGGCCTTGAAGCGGCTCGAGACCCGGCTCGGCGAGCGCCTGATCCATCGGACGTCGCGCCGTTTCTCCCTGACCGAGACCGGCCGCGTCCTGGCCGTGCGGGCGGCCCAGATCCTGGCGGAAGGCGAGGCGGTCGAGGCCGAGGCCCAGGCCAAATCGGCGACGCCGCGGGGGCGGGTGCGGCTGGCGGCGCCAATGTCGTTCGGGGTCCGTCATCTCGCGCCGGCGCTCCCCGATTTTCTCGCGCGCTATCCCGCGATGTCCGTCGATTTGCGGCTCGACGATCGGCGGATCGACCTGGTGGCTGGCGGTATCGACATCGCGGTGCGGATCGCCGCGCTGGCGGACTCAAGCCTTTTGGCGCGCCGGCTCTGTCCGGTGCGGCGCTGGGTGGTCGGATCACCGGATTACTTTGCCCGGCACGGGACACCCCAGCGGCCGCGTGATCTCAGGGACCATGCCTGTCTGGCATACAGCTATCTGGCGACGGGGGAGACCTGGTATTTCACCGATTCGGAGGGAACCGAGGAAGCGGTCACCGTCACCGGGCCCTTGTGCGCGACCAATGCCGAGGCGCTTACCGCTGCGCTCGAGGCCGGAATCGGCATTGCCCTGCAACCGGATTTCCTGGTGTGGGAGGCGATCCGCGACCGTCGCCTGATCGCGGTCCTTCCGGATTGGGCGCCGCCGCCGCTGGCGCTGACTCTGATTGCGCCGGCTGGCGGTCCGCGGGCGATCCGGATTGCGGTGCTTTGGGAGTTTCTGGTGAACCGGTTCCGCGCTGGCACCGCACCGTGGAGCCTGATCCAGGACGGCCCCGAACCGGCGTCCCGAAAGCCCTGATCCGCGGCGGCAAAAAAAGGGCCGCTTCCGACCGGACCGGGTCGGAAGCGGCCCTTGCGGGCGTTTGATCGGCTGGGCTTTATACCAACCCGCGATGATCTTCACTCATCGTGGGTTGGGGATCGGCGGCGACCGCCGCCGCGGCCCGTAAGGGCCGAAGCCTGCATGGCGTTTGAACGCAACGGTCATTGGAAATGACCGTTGGGCTTACTTGCCGGCCGCGGGGGTCTGGTTTTCTTGGCCATGCCAATGCGAATAGGGCGCCGCCTGGCCGGGTTGTTCGACCCAGGCGATCCGCAGCACATTGGTGCTGCCCGGGACGCCGAACGGAACGCCGGCGGTGATCACCAGACGCTGGCCTTCCTGGGCAAGACCGTCACGGAAGGCGATTTGCGACGCCTGTTGAACCATTTCGGAGAAGTTTGCGATGTCCGGCGCGTGGACGCTGTGCACGCCATAGGCCAGGACCAGGCGGCGCGACGCGGTGAGGCTGGCGGTCAGGCACAGGATCGGCATTTCCGGTCGTTCGCGGGCCGCGCGCAACGTCGTCGAACCCGAGGAGGTGAAGGTGACGATGGCCGCCGCCTTGATGGTGTGGGCGATCTGCCGCGCCGCCGCGGTGATGGCGTCCGCCGCCGTTTCCTGGGGGTCGAGGTGCTGGGCATCCATGATGCGGCGATACAGCGGGTCGTGTTCGACGCGGCGGGCGATCCGATCCATCATCGAGACCGCCTCGACCGGATAGGCGCCGGCGGCGGTTTCGGCGGACAGCATCACGGCATCGGCACCGTCGAAGATCGCCGTCGCGACATCCGAGGCTTCGGCGCGGGTCGGTGCCGGTGCCGTGATCATCGATTCCAGCATCTGCGTCGCCACGATCACCGGCTTGCCGGCCAGACGCGCTTCGCGGATGATCCGCTTTTGCAGAACCGGCACGTCCTCGGGCGGCATTTCAACACCCAGATCACCGCGCGCGACCATGACGCCGTCCGACAGCTCGACGATCTCATCGAGATGATGGATGGCCTGGGGTTTCTCCAGCTTGCTCAAAATGGCGGCGCGGCCACCGACCAGGCGGCGGGCTTCCGTGACATCCTCGGGACGCTGGACGAACGACAACGCGATCCAGTCGACGCCCAGATCGAGCGCATACGCCAGATCGATGCGATCTTTGGCGGTCAGGGGCGACAAAGGCAGGACGACATCCGGGACATTGACGCCCTTGCGGTCGGACAGCTTGGTGCCGGCGATCACGACGGTTTCCGCGTGCTCGGGCGAGCAGGCGACGACGCGCAGCCGGACCTTGCCGTCGTCGAGCAACAGGTTGGTGTCGGGTTTCAGCGCCGCGAAGATCTCGGGATGCGGCAGGCAGGCGCGGGTCGTGTCACCGGGCTCCTTCGACAGGTCGAGCCGGAAGGTCTGACCCGGGGTCAGGGAAATCGACCCTTCGGCGAAGACGCCGAGGCGCAGCTTCGGTCCCTGCAGATCAGCCATCACCGCGATCGGGCGGCCGGTTTCGGCCTCGATGGCACGGATCGCGGCCAGGCGCGCCGCGTGGTCCTCGTGGCTGCCATGGCTGAAATTGAGCCGGAACACATCGACCCCGGCCTCGAAAAGGCTGCGGATCATTTCCGGCGACGACGAGGCCGGCCCCAGAGTGGCGACGACCTTGGTCTGGCGAAAGCGGCGAATGATACTAACCGGATGATTCATGGCGAGACTCGTCCAAATGAGGGATGGGAAATCAAGTTGTGCCGGCATTGACGACCGGCGGCTGTTGGTGGCGGATTGCGGGTCAAGACGGCGGACCTCCCGATTTCGGGACGCCGTCGGCGACGCGCGCGCGGGAACGAAAATGCATTCCCCGTTCGAACGTCGCCGCGACATTGCGCGCCGCTCGTCGAACAGGGGCTGCCGCGCCGGGGCGTTCCGTCAGGCGGATCGACCGGTCACGGGCCCGGATATCGGCATAAGGGTCCAGATTGCGGCTCCGTTCGGCAACCATGGTGGGCGTGGCGCCGTTCCGGGGGTCGAGGATCGCGGCCGCACCCCGGGGACCGGTCAGCGGGTGGTCGACGCGTGCGACCCGGCCCCCTGCACCGCCACCCTCGGCGACGGCTTGCCCCGCGACATCCAAAAACCGGACACCCAGCGTCGTCATCATGCCCAGACCACCATCGACTGTCGCACGGCCGCCAATCCCCAGAATGATGTGACGGACGCCCTGGTCGAGAGCGGCCAGGATCGGTTCCCCCGTACCGCAGCTGCGGGTCAATATCGGGTTCCTGTCCTGTGGCGCAACATGCACCAAGCCGCTGGCCGCCACCATTTCAATGATGACAGTCCTGCCATCCCCCAGCACACCACAGACCGCATCGACCGGCTGGGCCCGCGGGCTGGTCACGGCCACCGGCCGCAGCGTGCCGGCGGTCGTCGCGACCATGGCGTCAACCGTCCCGTCACCGCCATCAGCAACCACGACACCGTCGGCCTGGGGAAAAACCTCGTGAACCGCGATGCTGGTCGGCCGAGCAACCTCTAAGGCGGTCACGCTTTCCTTAAAGGGCTCCGGGAAGGGCTCTGGCGCGATGACAAATTTCATAACAGGTCGTCCCCCACGGAAAATCCTCACCAGGGTCCCTCACCACAGGCCGCAACGCCGATCCGGTACGCACCCGACCCGCGGCGGATCGGACGCCTCGCCTTGCAACACCCGGTCAAGGCTGACGCGCTTGAAAGGGCGTTACCCGGGAGCGCAATCTCTCTTGTTGTTTCGACGCGACCGATCGCAACGGTTGGCGGGTTGTCCCGATCGTTCCGAAGGGCCCGATGACGACATGCCAACGAACCGGCCGACCGTGCCGCGGCGGCGCCTGCCGGGGCCGGCGCCGGGCGTTGGTGTCGGCCTGGCGGGAGTTGCGGAGCCACCGTCGGTCTGACAATGCCCACTAGGTAGTGCAAGGTGGGACCGGATGCAGCGGGCGACCTCTCAAATTTCGACGTGGTGGCACCGTATTTTTTGGTGATATTGACGAATTTTCGGTTGAAAGCTGCAGGGCGATCCCGTCTCTCCGACGAAGCGCCGCCAACGGAGACCGACTTAGGCTTTTTGTTGTGCAGCAATGGCATATCGGGGGCGCGGAGGGTGATGGGCTGCACGATAGGGAGCGTGTCGCGACGGTGTCTCAGGGCATGCCGGTCGATCGCGTCAGCCGGCCTTGCGGATCGGCTCGGGGTAACGCGTTGCACGTTGACGCGGTGCCGTCGGGATCGGTATCGCGGCGTTCGTGACCCCGGCCGGGATGGAGCCGAGAATCTGCAGCGCGGCACAGAGCAGGAATCTGGTCAACGATTGTCTGTGCGAGCCGGTTGTCGAGCATGACCATGGATTTTCCTGCCGTGCAATGCCGTCGGCACCCTAACAGATCATCCCTTGAAGACGCAGGTGGAGCATTTGTCGCAGCAGCAGGCAAAAGCCATTTCAACGCATGTTCAGATCGGACAGAATTCGGCTTTCATTGCGGCGTTTGAAAGAACTGTCTGTCGTCAAGCGGCATAAACGATTTCCAGCACTGATCAAAACGAGCATGACGCCGGAGCCGTTATTGCCGGCACCCGGATCACTCCTGTCTCCGGGGCGATTGCCCCCGGGACAATAGCAAAACGCCCTGCGCCCGGGAGGGGGCGCAGGGCGTGGTTGTCAAGAGCGCGTTGTTGTCACGGGTGGCTCACCCTTTGGCGAACCACCCGATCACCCATGAGCTCTGGTCAGGCGGCAACCTGGTGCGTCGCCGGTGTCGTTGCCTCGATCCGGCCGGCCTCAACCGTTCCGGTTTCGATCTTGCCAGTTTCGATCTTGCCAGTTTCGATCTTAATGGTCCGCGGCTTCTTGGCCTCGGGGATTTCGTGGACCAGATCGATATGGAGCAGGCCATTGACCAGGCTGGCCGTCGTCACCTTGATATGATCGGCCAACTGGAAGCGGCGCTCGAACGCGCGCCCGGCGATTCCGCGATGCAGATATTCCGCCGTGTCGGGATCCTGTTTGGCCTTGCCGCTCACGATCAGTGTCTGCTCCTGGGTCACGATTTCGACGTTTTCAGGCGCGAACCCGGCAATTGCCATCGAAATGCGATAGTTGTCCTCGCCAAGCTTCTCGATGTTATAGGGCGGGTACGACAGGGTCGCTTCATCAGCCTTCAACGCAGCATCGACAAGGCGAGTCATCCGGTCAAAGCCAACAGTCGAGCGGAACAGGGGAGTCAAGTCATAGGTACGCATCGTATATCCTCCACGGAGCGATATCGGTTGGGGAACCACCGTCTTGGTCGGCTCCCCGGTTCAGGAACAAAGGACCCAAACCTGGCGTCCTTTGCTGTTATTTGACTTGGGATGGGGGCGGCCGGGGGTCAAGGGGAGTGGCCCGGATTATTCTCGGGCACGGTCGTGTCGAGGCCGCCGGCGGTCCCGCTGATCGAGGGCCGCGGAATTCGACGTCAGCGGGCGTCAGCGCCCGGTACTATTGTCTTACAGAAAACGTCAGGCGCTGTTAGACTACGCCTTGCAACGGCGGCGACGGGTGTGGCGAACCCGGATGGGGGAAGAACCATGAGTGGCCCGACGGCGTTCTTCAATCGTACATACGATGACACGATGGCGCTGCTGATCGAAGCGCGAAATTACATCGCCTACAACGAAGCGAACGATCAAAGAAACCTGCCGCCGCATGTGCGCTTGCAGGTCAGTTATGAGTCGTTGCGGGTGACCAGTCGCCTGACCCAGGTCATGGCCTGGCTGTTGGCGCAAAAGGCGTTGCATGCCAACGAACTGACGATCGAGCAGGTGATTTCCGACGAATTTGCACTGTCAGGCGGTGAAATCTGCTCCGATCCGTCGGGGCCGGATAATGAGCAACTGCCGGCCGGGCTGCGGGGTTTGCTCGACCGCAGCCACCGGCTCTATATGCGGGTCGCACGATTGGATGAGCAGGTGCGGCGCAACGCGGCGTGACCCGGACTCTTTCGGGGGGATTGCGGCGTTATTCTTGTTCGTCCCGCAAACGACGGAAACCTGGCGGCACCGAAGTGCGGCCAGGCCAAAAGCTTCCGACGAGTTGTTACTTTATGCCGAAATTGGCAAAACGCCGGTTGAACTTGGCGATCTGCCCCCCGGTATCGATCAGCTTCTGGACGCCAGTCCATGCCGGGTGGGACTTGGGGTCGATATCAAGGCGCAAGGTGTCTCCGGCCTTGCCCCAGGTGCTCCGCGTCGTAAACTGGGAGCCATCGGTCATCACGATATTGATCTCGTGATATTCCGGGTGAATGTCTTTCTTCATGGCCGAGATCCCTCTAAGCGAGCGGCGCTTATACAGAAGTTTTTACCTCGATGCAAGAGGGTGATGTTGCGGGGCGATCGGCAGGCATCACCGGGGGCCGGCGGACGGGGTGCGATGCGGCCGACGGTGGCTGCAGGATGAGTATTTGCCCATCGCCGTGGATCCCGGTTTCGTGATAGTCTGACGGGATCACAGGCGGCAATACGGTTCTGCCTGGGTGAAATCGCGAACAGGGTGGATTGGCCATGGCGGCGCCGCGCATTATTGAAGGATCTGGCAGCGGTCTGATTCGGCCCGACGATGGTGGCGGCCGGATCCTGTTGCCCCGCGCCATCGGCACCGGGCGCGGCCGTGGTTTTCGTCAGCGCATCCCGACCTTGCGGGAACTGGCGGCGTTGCTGGTTGATGGCGTCCTGACGCTGCCCGATCATTATCGACGCGGCATGTTCCTCGACATGTTCGTCTGACCGCCACGCGCCGCGGGTCGGGCTTGGCGCGGGCGAAGTTTCGCGGATCACCGCTGGTCGAGCTTCAGTTCGATGCGCCGGTTGCGGGCCAGGGCGGCATCGCTGGTTCCGGAGTCGATCGGCTGGAACTCGCCGAAACCGGCGGCGGCCAGGCGTTCCGGGGCGATGCCCTGATCGGTCAGAAACTTGACCACGGAAATCGCGCGGGCCGCCGACAACTCCCAATTTGACGGGAAGGCCGGGCTCTTGATCGGGCGGGCATCGGTATGGCCATCGACCCGCAGGATCCAGTTGACGTCGCTCGGAATATGGCCGGCGATCTCGATCAGGGTCTTGGCCAGCGCCGCCAGTTGGACCTTGCCGCTGTCCTCGATTTCCGCCGAACCGGTCGGGAACAGCACCTCGGACTGGAACACGAAGCGGTCGCCGACGATCCGGATATCGGGTCGATCGCCCAGAGTTTCGCGCAGCCGGCCAAAGAACTCCGAGCGATAGCGCGCCAACTCCTCGACCTTGTTGGCCAGGGCCAGGTTGAGCCGTTGACCCAGGTCGGTGATCTGGTTCTGTTGCAGCGCCGTCTTGGCCTCCGAGGCTTCCAGTGCGTGGTTGAGCTGTTGCAACTGGTCACGCAAGGCGGCGACCTGCTGGTTGAGCAGCGCGACCTGGGCCTGGCTTTCGGTGGTCAGTTTTTTTTCGCCCGCCAGGACCGTTTGTTCGTTATCGAGCGCGACCATCAGGTCACGAAAGCGGATATCGCGCTGATCGATCTCCTTTTGCGCCAACATCGTTTTTTCCTGGGCGCTGGCGAGGCTGTCGCTCAATTGCTTGCTGCGGTCGCGTTCCGCGCCCAGCGCCTGCAACAGCGATTGTCGTTCCGCCGGCGCCAGCTGTTGCGCCGTCACGGCGGCCAGGCGCTGTTCCAACTGGTCACGGGCGCTGCGCAGCGCTTCGAGATCGGCCTCCAGGCTGGCGATCTCGCGCAGATGCAGGGTGATGGTCTCGCGCCCGACCTCGATCTGCTTTTCGGCGTCTGCCAATTGCTGTTCAGTCTGCCGGGACTGGGTTCCGGCATCGCCGAGCCGGGCGCTGGTCTCGGCCAACCTCGCGCTCAGCGCGTCGCGCTCGGTGCGCGTCTGGGCCAGGGTCGCGGTCAAGCGGGCGCGCTCCGCGGCGGCATTTTGCAAATCCGCCGAAAGCTGGGTGATCGTTGATTTCATGTCGCTGGCCGATTCGCGTTCCATCGCGAGCATGTCGGCCAGTTGCGCGATCTGTCGGTTGAGGCGCGACAACGCCTCATCCCGGCCGGTCAGGGTTCCCGACAGATAGAACTGGGCAACCACGAAGACCATCAGCAGGAAGATCACGACCATCAGCAGCGACGACAGACCGTCGACCCAGCCGGGCCAGGCATTGATGGCGCGATGCGCGCGGCGGCGCCCTCTTGGCGACGGCATCGCCCCGCCTACCGGGGTTCGTCAGCCAGCGCGGCAATCGTGCGCGCCAGCAGTTTGATCTCGCTCCGGACTTCCTGAACGGCCTGCACCCGGCCCGTGGCTCCGTCCTCGATCAGGCGGCTCAGATGGGCATCGATGTTGCGAATGTGCTGGCGACTGATGTCGTCAAGGCCGCTCAGGCTGTCGAGGGCGTTGCCGACCCGGGCCAGCAGCGGACGCAATTCCAAATTGCTTTCCGCGAGCCGGATCATCAATTGCTGTTCGGTCCGCATCTGGTCGGTCAGTGTGCTCAACCGATCGATCAGGGCCGCCATATTGTTGTTGGCGGCGCGGCGGCCATCCTCGGACTGGGCGACGGTGCGCTGCAGGGCGTCGATATTCTCGGCGGTTTGTTCAAGGAGCGCCTGGAGATAGGCGGGAACCGAGGCTTCGCCCTCGCTGACGCCGGCGGCGGGCGCCGGCCGGGCCGTGGCCGACAGCCAGTCCTCAAGCTCGTTGCAGAAGCGATCCTGCGCCCGGGCGGCCAGCATCTCCAGGAAGCCCAGGACCAGGCTGCCGGCCAGGCCGAACAGCGACGAGCTGAAGGCCTTGGACATGCCGCCCAGGGGCGCCGACAACCCCTTCTGCATCTCGGTGAACATGGCGCCGAGATCCGTTCCCTGGACCGAGAGATTGTTGATGACGCCGCCAACGGTCTCGACCGTTTGCAGCAGGCCCCAGAAGGTCCCCAGCAGGCCGAGGAAGATCAGCAGGCCCACCAGATAGCGCGACAGTTCGCGGTTCTCATCGAGCCGCGCGATGATCCCGTCGAGGATCGAACGCGATGCGGCCGGCGACAGGGTCATCTGCCCGCGGCGCGCCACCAGCAGGCGCACCATCGGTGCCAGCAATACCAGCTGGCGATCGTCACCGGGTGGCACGCCGGTTGCCTGATACTGCTGCAACCAGTCGATCTCGGGCTTCAGGATCTGCACCTGGCGGATGCAGTGAAGCGTTCCTGCGACCAACACCAGCCCGATCACGCCATTCAGGGCGGGGTTGGCGCGAAAGCCGAGCATCAGCGTGGGCAGCAGCACGATCACGACGGCGACAATCGCCACGATGAAGGCGGCCATTGCGTAAAGGGTGCCTTGGGACCGGGTCATGTCATTCCGTCGTATCGATTTCGACCCGGTCGGCCGGGCCGTCGGCGGGAATTCCCAGCGCGCGCACATTGATCCGTGTTGACGGGACGCCCTGATTGACAAAGGCCTGACGAACCGAAATCGCGCGCTTCAGGGCCAGCAGCCGGGCATCGCGAACCGTGTCGGGGGTGCCGGCGGCAAAGCCACGGATCTCGAGTCGCATCGTGGCAGACTGGCGCATCATCGCGATCAGCCGGTCCACCGTCGTGGTGCTGGTCGGGGCGACCGTGGTCGATTTCGTGTCAAAGGTGATCACGATGTTGCGGCGCGGCAGCGGCTGGTCCGGCGACGCCTTGGCCGGCGTCGTTGCGGTCGGCGCGGTTTCCGGATGAAGCACCGAAGGCAGCAGGGCGGCGAGGCTGGTCGCAGCCGAACCCGAACCCGCGCCAGGTGCCGGCGATTGTGGCGCCGAGGCCGTGTTGCCGGCGGCCGTTCCCGAGGATGGTGGCGCCACGACGACGCTCGGGACTGTTGGGCGGGCAATCGAGGGAGCTGCGACGGTCGGCACCCGGGGCGCCACGGGGGCATGCGGCCCGGTGAGCGGCGCCAGCGGCGGGGCGGCGGGCGCAGAGGTCGGGGGCACCGTCGCAACGAGGGCCGGTGGACGCGGCTTGGGCCCGGCCGGCGGCGGCACGCCGGCATCCATGGTCAAGGCGGGTGTCTTCATCGGCGGGATGACGGGGGCCGGGGGCGCGATCGAGTCGGCGCCGTTATGCACGAACGAAGCCGGCGGTTTTGGTTTGTGGGCGGGAAGCGGAAAAGCGGGCGGCGGCGCGCTGTTGGCCGCGACAGCGGTGATCGGTATCAGCAAAGCCGCCACCACCACAACACAGCAACGGCCGTTTCGGGTCAGCATCGCCGCCAACCCCGTTCTCCGGCCGGCTCCCGGGCGGGGTATCGAAATCCGCAGCAACCGGCAACAAAGGGATTTTACGCGCAAGGACCAACCCCTGGATTGCAGCGCCATCGACCTTAGCCGATGGCGGCTGAGCCAACAACGACTTTGGCAGGCACGGCCCGGTGATCGGGCCGTGCCTGGTCGCGGATCTTCAGGCTCCGGTCGCGACGGCCGGCTTGGTTTTGCCGATCTCGCGCAGGATCTTGCCGACCGGGGCATGCAGCTGACCATTGGCGGCCAGGATGCTGTTGCCGTGGACCGGATTGCGACCGCCATCGATTTCGGTGACGAAACCGCCGGCTTCGACGACGATCAACGCCCCCGCGGCGGCGTCCCACGGCTTCAGTCCGGTCTCCCAATAGGCGTCGAAGCGACCCGCCGCGACATAAGCCAGATCGAGAGCGGCCGACCCGAAACGACGGATCCCGGCGCATTCGGCCATCAGCGTCTGCAACTGTGCCAGGAACAACGGATGATCGCCGCGGCCCTTGAACGGGATGCCCGTGGCCAGGACCGCCTCATCAAGCCGACGACGGGCCGAAACCCGCAGCCTTTGATGGTTGTTGAAGGCGCCTTGTCCCTTTTCCGCCCAGAACATCTCGTCCCGCAGCGGTTCGTAGACGATGCCGGCGATGATTTCGCCCTCGCGCTCCAGGGCGATCGAAATCGCCCAGTGCGGCAGGCCGTGCAGGAAATTGGTCGTGCCGTCGAGCGGATCGATGATCCACCGATTGCTCTTGTCCCGTCCTTCGATGGTTCCGCCCTCTTCAAGCAAGAAACCATAGTCAGGACGGGCCTTGGCCAGTTCCGCGCACAACAGTTTTTCGGCATTGGTATCGGCCGTCGACACGAAATCCGCCGGACCCTTGCGCGAAACCTGAAGCTGTTCGACCTCGCCGAAATCGCGCACCAGTCCCCTGGCGGCTTTTTCGGCGGCTTTGGCCATCACATTAATGACGGCGGAGCGGGTTGCCATAATACGCGATTAATCCTTGGCACGTTCCAGATAGCTGCCGTCGCCGGTGTCGACGACGATACGCGTACCGGATTCGATATGGGGTGGCACCAGGACGCGAACGCCATTCTCAAGCTTGGCCGGCTTGTAGGAGGACGATGCGGTCTGGCCTTTGACGACCGGGTCGGCTTCGACGATCAGCAGGGTCACGGTCTGCGGCAGTTCGACCGACAGCGGCGCGCCTTCGTAAAGCTGCACCGACACCTTCATGCCCTCCTGAAGGAAGACCGCCGGGTCGCCGATGATGTCGCGCGGGATCGTGATCTGCTCGAAGGTCGTTTCGTCCATGAAGGTGAAGGCGTCACCCTCGGAGAACAAAAACTGCATCTCCTGATCGTCCAGGCGAACGCGTTCGACCGACTCTTGCGTACGGAACCGCTCAATGGTTTTGGTTCCGGTCCGCGCGTCTCTCATTTCGATCTGGATGAAGGCGCCGCCCTTTCCGGGCTGCACGATCTGGATCTTGGCAACGACCCAAAGTTTGCCGTTATGTTCCAGCACGTGGCCGGGGCGCGTGGTGTTGGCATTGACCTTCATGGGAAAACCGTCTCTATCGACTGAAATGCGGCCGCGGACCCTATCAGGTTGCCCGCAGCCAAGCAATCGGGCTGCTCCAGCGGCGCCCGTCAAACGTCATTCTGGGCCAAATGCCCGGCCAATGCCAAAGGATTTGCCGGCCAATGACTGTGATTCCGTGGTGGCACCCCGACATTCTGCGGGCCAAGCAACCGTTTCTCGCCGATCGACGCCGCATCACCGCCGCGACCCGGCGCTTCTTCACCGCGATCGGTTTTGAGGAGGTCGAGACCCCGACGCTCCAGGTGTCACCGGGGATGGAGGTTCATCTTCAGGCCTTCGCGACCGAACTGCGCGGCCCCCATCCCGACGATCGGGCCGTGCGTTATCTGCAGACCAGCCCGGAATTCGCGATGAAGAAGCTGCTGGCGGGCGGGCTGCCGCGGATCTTTCAACTGGCCCGCGCCTATCGCAACGGCGAGCGTTCCGCAACTCACCAGCCCGAATTCACCATGCTGGAATGGTATCGCGCCGGTGCCGGCTATCGCGATCTGATCGATGATTGCATCGGCCTGGTCCGCGCCGCCGCCGGGGTCGCCGGCCGGTCGCGGTTCCAATTCGCCGGCCACAGTTGCGATCCTTTCGCCGATTGGGAGATCCTGCCGGTCGCCGAAGCCTTTCACCGCCATACTGGTATCGATGTCCTGGCCACCGCCCCCGATCCGGCCGCGCCAGACCTGGACCTGCTGGCGGTCGAGGGCGCGCGGATCGGGATTCCGGCCCATCCCGGGGACCGCTGGGAGGATCTGTTCTTCCGCATCGCGCTGGAGCGGATCGAACCCCATCTCGGCATCGGGCGGCCGACGGTCCTGATCGACTATCCGCTGTCCCTGGCGGCCCTGGCCCGGCCCAAGCCGGAAGACCCGCGGCTGGCCGAACGGTTCGAGCTGTATTGTTGCGCCGTCGAACTGGCCAACGCCTTCGGCGAACTGACCGATCCCCAGGCGCAACGAAGTCGTTTCGAATTCGATATGAATTTGAAACAGCAGATCTATGGCGAACGCTTCCCGATCGACGAGGATTTTTTGGCGGCCCTGACCTTCGGCCTGCCGGCCTGCGCCGGGATCGCGCTCGGCTTCGACCGGCTGGTCATGCTGTGTGCCGGCGCCGACACCCTGGACCAGGTCTTGTGGGCCCCGGTCGCCGGGTCGCCTTATCGGGGCTGAAAGAAAGGGCGTCAGGCCGTGATATCGACGGCCGGGGCGACGAAGCGGCCCCGGCTGCCGTCGGGCCGGCGCGTAAAATCTGGCAATGCGCCCATCGGTCGACCCTATCATCAACAGACCGATTCAACGCCGGGGCGGGCTCTCGTCTATAATGGCGTCAGAACTCGTGCCAAAAAATTGAAGAGCGGAAATCCGTGTTGGGCTGATTGGCATACAGAAGTATAGCAAGTTGAAATTATATTGATCATTTTCGCCATTGTCGGTAATTTCGTATAAAGAACGATTTCGATCGAAGCAGGATATGACGCTCGAATCGCATAATAGTATCCGCTGGATTGAGGGTTCTTCTCGATTGACATGCCGGGGAATTAAGAAATGAACCTGTTGAACCGTTTCAAAATTCGTACGAAGCTGATCTCTTTACTGATTTTGTCTACAGTCGCCTTGGTTGTAAGCCTTGGCGGGGCAGCGTCAATGCAACATAGGAGAATGTTGCAGGATCGTATCGACAAGTTGCGTTCTGTCGTTGACAGCACCGTCGGCGTCGCCGCCGCGTTTGAGAGAGACATTGCCGCGGGCAACCTGAGCCACGATGAGGCGTTGGCGCGCTTCCGCAGTGTGGTTCACGCGATACGATTTGACGACGGCGCCGGATATGTCGTGGTTTTCACGATGGATGGCCGGGCGGTCGCCAATGGCATCAATCCAGCGCAGGAAGGTACGGATCGCAGCGGGTCGAAGGATGCCAGCGGAAAGTTGATGGTCCAAGACATGCTCGCTGCCGGCCGAAATGGAGACGGGGTCGTAAAATATTTGTTTGCCAAGCCGGGCGAGGCCGTGCCTCAGCCCAAGATCACTTTTGTCAAAGCATTCCATCCGTGGAATGTGATTGTGACATCCGGTCTCTATGTCGATGATCTGGAGTCGGATTACGATAGATTGATGGTGCGCCTTGGGTTGTTTGCGCTGGCAATCGTTATGATCAGTGGCGGGCTTTTCTATATTGTGACCCGTAGTATTACCGTCTCGCTGGGGCGCCTGAGATCCACGATGACGCGCCTTTCCCAGGGCGATTTTTCGGCTGAGGTCGTCGACGACCAACGCCGCGACGAGATCGGCGACATGGCAGCGGCGGTTCGCGTGTTCCGCAATAACGGATTGCATGCGCAGGAGTTGGAGCGTCAACAGATCGTGGCCAAGGGGCAGGCTGAAAGCGAGCGCCGGCAGACGTTGGTCAAGCTCGCCGGGGAGTTCAATCGAAGCGTTGGCGGCATCGTGGATGTGGTCACCTCGACGTCACACGACATGCATTTGGCCGCCCAGTCGCTGGGGGCGACCGCGGAACAGACCAACCGCCAGTGCTCGGTGGTCGCGGCATCGACCGAGGAGGCCTCACAGAATGTCCAGACGGTCGCGAGTGCGACGGAGGAGCTTGCCGCCTCGATCTCTGAAATTGGTCGCCAGGTTGAACGTTCGACCATGATGGCCCGTCAGGCCGTCGGCCAGGCGGCGGAGACCGGTGGAACCGTCGACCAGCTTGCTCAGTCGGCGCAGCGCATCGGCGAGGTTGTCAAGCTGATCCAGGGCATCGCGAGCCAAACCAATCTGCTGGCCCTCAATGCGACGATTGAGGCGGCCCGGGCCGGGGATTCTGGCAAGGGCTTCGCCGTCGTCGCCAACGAGGTCAAAGCCCTGGCCAACCAGACTGCCGGTGCGACCGAGGACATCGCCAGTCATATCACCGAAATCCAAACGACGACGGCGCGGACCGTTGCCGCGATCCAGGGTATCGGTGCGACGATCTCCGAGATCAGCGAGGTTGCCGCGGCAATCGCCGCAGCCGTGCATGAGCAATCCGCGGCAACGCAGGAAATCGCCGCAAGTATTCAACGGGCAGCGCGTGGTACCGGTGAGATTTCCGCCAATATCGGCGGCGTCACCCAGGCGGCTCAGGAAACCGCCGGATCCTCGGTCTCGGTGCTCGATGCGGCCGCGGCCTTGTCGGAGAAGGCCCGGCAACTCCGCGGTGAGGTCGACAATTTCCTGGTATCGCTGAACGCCAGCTGAGCCGATACCGGGTGCCGGCGCTGGCTTCGCGACGAGAGGCTCCTGTTTCGAGACGGCCTGTTCGATTGGATCGAGAGTTCGGCTGGTCATGCTGTGTGCCGGCGCCGACACCCTGGACCAGGTGTTGTGGGCCCCGGTCGCCGGGCGCCTTGCCGGTCCTGAAAAAAAAAGGGTGTCAGGCCGTGGTATTGACGGCCGGGGCGACAAAACGGCCCAGGCTGCCGTCGGGCCGGCGATACAGCATCGAGGTCTGGCCGTTGTGATCGGTCACGCGCGCCGGCAGCGACAAGCTGGCGGCCGCCGTCGATTGTGATGCCGTCCTGTTTTTCGACAGTGCGGCGATATCTTTGTTCATCTCGGCATCGGATAATTGCGCCGCCTTGATCATTTGCAAAGCGGCCATCGCGCTGTCATAGGCGCTGGATTGGTTCTGGCTTTTTGGCGTGAGATCCCTGGCGCCATTTTGATTTTCCTGAAGCACCGAATGGCTGAAGCCAGACAATGTCGCCGAAAAGACGCTCTGGGTACCGGTGACGGGCGCCGTGTAGGTGTTGGTGTATTTTATGCTTTCAGATTCTAATCCAAACTCTGTCTGCTCGACGCCGGGTTGGGTGGAATAATTATAATCATTGCCACGATAACTGTATAAATCGGTTTCTATCGGTGTTCCCAGGAATGACAAGGTCGGATCCAACAGGGGGGATTTCGCAGTTCCCTGGATGGTATCGTCTCGTTCGGAGACGCCATGATACTTTCCTTCGGCAGTCTCGACGAACTGCCCTGTCGCCGTGATCGAAAGATCTAGTGTCTCCGACTCTTCGCATGCACCAGCGTTTTGACCGCCACTTGTATCTTGCCCAGCGCCTCCCCACTCGGTGACTGTCGTCAACGACAGTGACAACCCGTGCTCCGCGGATCCCGTCATGGCCGCCGCCACGGCCGACTTGACGGCGGCCGCGATGTCGGCGTTTGAAAGCGCTCCACTCGCTTCGGTTCTTGGGGTTGAGTTCTCGTAGGAAAGTTCACTGTATTTGTCGGCGGAACTTGCCTGATCGATCGACCCGGTATCGCCACTGGCCAAGGTATAAAGGGCCTGCGTCAGCGCACCGATCCCGCTTTGTTGCAGCTCCAGCAGACCGGTGGCTGGATCGACCTGGGTCGCATTCTTGAAGGCCTGGGCCACCGCCACCGCGGCGCCGGTATGCGCGACCGCTTGGGCGGAGACATCACCAGTTGTGCTGAGCTTATTGAGATCGATCGAGGTTCGAACGACGCTGTCCTGGGCGAGTTCAAGCTGGTATTTCTCCGACAGCGTGCCGTAGGGGTTGGGGGCCGTCGACGCCACCGCTGCCGCGCCACTGCTCGAAGCCTGTGCCAGATAGCTGGTGGCCAGGGATTGCAGGGTGGCGAACCCGGTCTGGCCGATGGTGCTGCTCATCAAAATACTCCCTTATCCCATTGTTGGTGGGGGAATAGTTCTGCTTGCCAACGTCATCACCGCGCGGCTTCTCCGCGCCGGGAATGACGGATTGATGGTCACAGTCCGCTGCCGACCATCCGCAGCCGCTACCTGACGGCCGCGGGTGCGAGCCAAGCGGGCGCGCACTCAACGTACCAACCTTCAATCGGGTTGAATATGTCACGATTTTGAGAAATGTTCCACAGAAAGCGGGAACATCACCCGCAAAGAGAGAAAATAATGCAGCGCTGTTGATAAAAATTGTGACAAAGCTTGCATGTGGATTGACATACGCGAGTCACCGTTTTCGGATGGGACCGAATCGAAGACCATCGCCGATCGTGCTTTCTGGTCATTCTGCGGCAATCAGTGACCCGTTCGGGCCACGGCGGGGCTCGTACGATCGCGCCACCGCACGACCTGGTCACTGTCCCAGAGGGCCGGACCGTATCGATGCCGCCGGCGTCACCCGCAGAGGCCGGCAAACACCGGCCGGCCTATCGATCCCCGTCATCGGCTCAACGCACGGCCGCCAAGCTCATACGATATTGCGCTCGACATGCGGGGTCTTCGCCACGATGCGCTGATAGCCCAACGGGGACAGATCGAGCGTGACGTAGCGGCCGTGAATGATGTGCTCGGCGAGGCCGCGGCCGATCGCCGGTGATTGCTGCAGGCCGTGGCCGCTGAAGCCATTGGCCAGGTAGAAATTGCTCAGATCGGGCACCGGGCCGACGATCGCGTTGAAATCGAACATGTTCATGTCGTAATGCCCGGCCCAGGCGCGTCCCGGCTTGATGCGTTCGAAGGCGGGCACCCGTTCGGCCAGGATCGGCCACAGATGATCCTCGAACAGCGGATAATCGACGCTGAAATCATCGGGGGCCGGGTCGTCGTCCTGATCCTCGGGGGGCTGGATGCCGCACAGATACAAATTTCCCTCGGGCCGGACATAGGCCCCGGTCGCGTCGATCAGCATTGGAAAGCCGGGCAACGTGTCTTCGGCGGCAAAGGTGAAGATCAGGCGTTTCTTGCGCCGGATCGGGATCGGTATCCCGGCCGAGGCGGCCAGATCGGCGGCGCCGGTGCCGGCGGCGTTGACGACGACGCCGCAGGCGATGCGTTCGCCATCGTTGAGCCGCACCGCGACGACGCGGCCCCCGCTGCGTTCGATCGTGACGGCTTCGGCGGCGCGATAGGTCACGCCCAGGGCGCGGGCCTTGCGCCGGAACGCCTGCATCAGGCCATAGCCGTCGAACCAGCCCTCGCCGGTTCGGCCCCAACTCGCGGCGATGACGTCGCCGGTGGCGAGATAAGGCCAGCGGCGGGCAAGCTCGGCAGCGTCCATCAGCAGCATGTCGGCGCCCAGCCGGGTTTGCAGCGCGTGGTTGGTCTCCAGGATGTCGCGCTGTTGCGCATCCCGGGCCAGGAACAGATAGCCGCCTTCGTGCAGGCTGATCGCCGGGGCCTCGCCGTCGACGGCGAGCGTTTCGCCAATCGCGCGCAGGAAGCGGATGCCGAACAGCGAAATCTCGATATTGATCGCGCTGGAATATTGCTGACGGATCGAGGCGGCGGACAGGGCCGAGGCGCAGCACTGGTAGCTCGGGTCCTTTTCGATCACCAGCACCCGGCCGTTGAAGTCTGGATCGGCGGCCAGATGCCAGGCCACCGAACTGCCGGTGACCGCACCCCCGACAATGACAACATCATAAGACGCAGCAAACGACATGATCCTCAAAACTCCGGATAGCGGTGTTTCAAGCCGGGTCGCGGTCAGGCGATGTCAAACGTGACGCCCTGGGCCAGCGGCAGGGTATGGCCGTAATTGATCGTGTTGGTGGCGCGGCGCATATAGGCCTTCCAGGAATCGGATCCGGCCTCGCGGCCGCCGCCGGTTTCCTTTTCGCCGCCGAAGGCGCCGCCGATCTCGGCGCCTGACGGGCCGATATTGACATTGGCGATGCCGCAATCGGAGCCGGTGGCGCCGAGGAACCGTTCGGCCTCGCGCAGGTCGGTGGTGAAGATCGACGATGACAGGCCCTGGGGCACGGCGTTGTTGAGCGCCAGCGCCTCGGCGAGATCCTCATAGGTCACGACATAGAGGATCGGGGCGAAGGTCTCCTCGGTCATCACGCCGGTCTGCGCCGGCATTTCGACGATTGCCGGCCGGACGTAACAGCCGTCGCTCCCCGCCACCGCGATCGGCTCGCCGCCATGAACGGTTCCGCCCGCAGCCTGGGCCGCGGCCAGGGCCCGCACCATCGCGGCCGCCGCGCCGGCATCGATCAGCGGCCCGACCAGCGTGCTCTCGTCGCGTGGATCGCCGACCGCAACCGAGGCAAAGGCCTTGATCAGCCGCGGCAACAGCCGGTCACGAACCGAGCTGTGGACGATCAGGCGCCGCAGGCTGGTGCAGCGCTGTCCCGCGGTGCCCATTGCGGCGAAAGCAATGGCGCGCAGGGCCAGATCGAGATCAGCCGACGGGGTGACGATCGCGGCATTGTTGCCGCCCAGTTCCAGGATGGTGCGGGCAAAGCGCCGAGCCAGGCGCGGGGCGATCGCCCGGCCCATCGCGGTCGATCCGGTCGCCGAGACCAGCGGCACCCGCGGATCGTCGACCAGCGCTTCGCCGACGGCGCGGCCGCCGATCAGGACCGTCGACAGGCCGGCCGGGGTGTCACCGAAGCGGCGCTGCGCCCGTTCGAACAGGGCCTGGACCGCCAGCGCGGTCAGGGGGGTCTTTTCCGAGGGCTTCCAGACGACGGCGTTGCCGGCGACCAGGGCCAGGGCGGCGTTCCACGCCCACACCGCGACCGGGAAGTTGAAGGCCGTGATGATGGCGGTGACGCCCAGCGGGTGCCAGCTCTCCATCATGCGGTGCTCGGGGCGCTCGGTGGCGATGGTCAGGCCGTGGAGCTGGCGTGACAGGCCAACCGCGAAATCACAAATGTCGATCATCTCCTGGACTTCGCCCTGGCCTTCGGAGCGGATCTTGCCGGCCTCAAGCGTGACTAGGCGGCCCAGCGCCACCTTGGCGGCGCGCAGTTCGACGCCGAGCAGACGGACCAGTTCGCCGCGCCGCGGCGCCGGCACCTGGCGCCAGGTTTCGAACGCGCGCCGGGCCTGGCCGATGGCGGCTTCGGTGGTCGCGGCGTCGGCCTCGTGAAGCTGGGCGATCTGCGCGCCGGTGATCGGTGACCGCACCGCCAGCGTCCCGCCGCGGAGCCCCGCGGTATCGACACCCAGCTCGCTCAGCAGCGGGACGACTTCGGCGGCCAGGTCGGACAGGGGCGGCGAATGCGACATGATTTCTTCCCGAAAAAAGGTGATGTCGGGGTTGGAAAGTGCGACGCCCGACAGGATGTTACTCAGGATAGGACAAGAATGACCGGAAATCGATGGGGTCCGTCATTGATTGGCGGGAATGGTGTCGTCAGGGCGTCAGGGGCGGCAGGCCGGCGGCGATCAACTGGCCGAGCTGCTGGAACTCGGCGCGGCGGGCCGAGGTGCGGCGCCAGGCCAGGGCGATGGTCCGGCTGGGCGCCGTGGTGACCAGGTCGCGGAACACCAGGCCGGGGACGTTGCGCAGTTCGATGGTCTCGGCAATCTTGGGCACCAGCGTGATGCCGACGCCTGCCGCCGCCATCTGCACCAGGGTGCGCAGGCTGGTGCCCTGGAACACCTCGTTACGGCCCGGGCCGGTGAGGTGGCACAGCTCCAGGGCATGATGGCGCAGGCAATGGCCGTCCTCCAGCAGCAGCAGCGGCTGATCGGCGAGCTGGTCGGGGCTGACGCCGTCCTGCGCAGCAAAGGGATGACCGGCCGGGCAGGCGACCACCAGCCCGTCGCGGGCCAGGTCCAGGGTTTCAAGCGCCTCGGTTTCATAGGGCAGGGCCAGCAGCACCAAATCCAGTTCGCCGGCATTGAGGCGGTCGATCAGGGGGGCGGTCTGATCCTCGCGCAGATAGAGCTGAAGCCGGGGAAAGGCGCGGCGCAGGCGCGGCATCAGGTCGGGCAGGACATAGGGGCCGATGGTCGGAATCACGCCCAGGCGCAGGGCGCCGGTCAGCGGCTCGCGACCGGCCTGGGCGTGTTCGACCAGATCTTCAACCTCGCGCAGGATCCGGCCGGTTCGCTCGACGATCTGTTCGCCCAGCGGGGTGAACAGGACGTGGCGGCGGGATCGCTCGACCAGGGAAACGCCGATGATCTGTTCCAGTTCCTGGATCGCGGCGCTGAGGCTCGACTGGGTCACGAAACAGGCCTCGGCCGCGCGGCCGAAATGGCGATGCTGATGCAGCGCCAGCAGATAGCGTAGCTGACGCAGGCTCGGCAGTGGCGTCATCGTGCCGGGGTCCCGGTGGGTGGCGCGGTGTTGACCGCTTGCAGCAGCGCCAGCATGGCCTGGTTGAGCGGCACCGGGATGCTCCGGCGGGCCGCGGTTCGCACGATGGTTCCGGTCAGATGGTCATGCTCCAGGGGGCGGCCGGCCAGGCGGTCATACAACATCGATGTGCCGCCGACGTCGTAACGGGCATAGAGCGCGAGGACATCGTCAATGTCCTGCGCCGACAGATCGGCCCCGACGCTGCGGCCCACCGTTACCGCCTCCTGTAACAGGCCACGGGCCAGGTCATGGATTGCGGGGTCGTGCAGCACCTCGACCCGACGCAAGGTCAGCGCGGTCAGCGGGTTGGCGGCAACATTGCTCAGCAGCTTGCGCCAGGCCGCGGTGACGAAGTCATCGACCAGGGTGATGTCCAGCTCGCCGCCCGCCAGCAGTGTGGCGAAGGTCGCCGCCGCTTCTGTTCGCGGGACGATGATCTGGTTGCCGAGATGATGGACGATATGCCCCGGGCCGACCCGTTCCGCCGCGATATAGACCACGGCCGGGATGATCGGCGCCTCGCCGACCAGGGGGCGCACGCGGTCCTCGTGCTCCACCCCGTTTTGCAGCACGACGACGGTGGTGCCGTGGCCGACCAGGTGCGACAGCCACGGGCCGGCGCCGGCGCTATCCTGGGCTTTGGTGGCGAGCAGGACCCAGTCGGCGACCGGCAGCGTCGCGGGGTCGCTGGCGATGGTCAGCGGGACCGTGCGGATCTGGCCCGCCCGCTCCAGGGACAGCGCCGGAATCGGCGTGCGGACACACAACGTGACCGCGAGACCGGCGCGCTGCGCGGCCGCCGCGACCACGCCGCCAATCGCGCCGCCGCCGATGACGGCGACACGGGGCGGGTTTGCGGTGGTTTGGTGAGGGGACATCATGCCTGCCTTTCGGTGCGGGGACCTTCGATCGGGACGCTCGGGTTCACGGAGTCCTGCGGTTCTGGCGGCCCCGGGCCGTGCTGGCGCAGCATCGCGATGAAATTGGTCAATGCGGGCATGCGGTTGTCGCTGCGCCACACCAGTTCGACGTCATAGGTCGCGCTCAGTTCGGGGTGGCTGTGCAGAATGGCCTGAGCCGGGCCGTTGAATTTGGACGCCTCGGAAACCAGGGAATAGCCCATGCCGGCGGCAACCAGGCCCAGGATGGTCGAAACGTCGGCGGCGCTCTGGACCAGATTGGGGGTGAAGCCGGCGGCATGGCATTGGTGGATCAGGAAATCATAGTAGCCCGGGGCGCGGTCGCGGGGAAACCAGATGAAGGGTTCGTCGCGGAGCGTCTTCAGGCGTTGCGGCGGGGCTTCGGCATAGGGGCTGGTGGCGGGAACCGCCAGCAGCAGCCGGTTCGAGAACACGGTCAGACCGTCAAAGACCCTGTCGTCCTTGGGACGCCACGCCAGGAAGCCGGCATCAATGCGTCCGCTGCGGATGGATTCGACCTGGCGGGCCGACAATTCGGGATCGAGCATCACCGAGACGTCGGGGCAGGCGATCCGGAAATGCCGCAACAGCGCCAGAATCGTCGGATGCCAGGTATAGTTGGGGGCGATGCCGATGCGCAGCGAGCCGGTTTGTCCCCGTGCCACCTGGCGCGCCCGTTTGCAGGCGGAATCGAGATCTTCGAACAGCCTTTCGGTATCGGCAATGAACTGATGCCCGGCCGCGGTCAACGACACGCCGCGCGCGCTGCGGATCAGCAGTGCCACGCCCAGCTCGTCCTCGAGGGCGCGCAATTGGCGGGTCAGGGCGGGTTGCGCGACCAGCAATTCGCGCGCCGCCTTGGCGATGCCGCCGCAATGGGCGACAGCGCGAAAATAGCGAAGGTGCCTCAGCTCCATGACGGCGTCGCTCCAGGCTATACCCTTGAGGTATGGGCCGAAAACTAACAGAGTATTGGTGCGATATCCAATGACATCGTAGAGTTTGCGGGCCTAATCCGTTTGCACAGGTGCAACAGTTCCGCTCTTACACCGCACGAAACCGCTGGCCCGTCACGGGCCGTCTCTTGCCGAGGAAACGATGGACGCAACAACAATCGATGGGCGACCGCGCCCGACAACCACCGGTACCAAAGCCATCGCCGCGGCGACAGTCGGAAACCTGCTCGAGATCTATGATTTTATTGCCTATGGAATGTTCGCAGTGCCCATTTCAATGGCATTTTTCCCGGCGGGCAATGACGATGCGGCGCTGCTCTTGACCTTTGTGACATTCGGCATGGGGTTTTTGGCGCGACCTTTGGGGGCGTTTGTGATCGGGGCCTATGCTGATCACTATGGCCGCAAAGCGGCACTCAGCGTCACGATCCTGATGATGGCGGCGGGCACCGCGGTGATCGCGTTCTGTCCGACTTACGCCAGCATCGGCGTCGCGGCGCCAATTGTGGTGACGTTGGGCCGGATTCTCCAGGGTTTCTCGGCCGGGGGTGAGGTCGGGGGTGCCGTTGCGACGCTGATCGAGAACGCGCCGCCCGGGCGCCGTGGTTTCTACTCGGCCTTGCAGCAGATGTCACAAGGCTGCGCGACCCTGATGGTCGGGATCGTTGGCGTGGCGATGACCCAGTCTTTTTCGCAGGCCGAGATTATGGCCGGACACTGGCGGATCGCCTTCATGATCGGCCTGTTGATCGCGCCGATCGGCTTCTTCATTCGTTTGAGTGTTGATGAGACCCCGGAATTCCTGGCCGTCGCGAAAGCGGCCCACAAGTCAAACACGCTGAGGCTGATTGCGACGCATTATCCCCGGATTCTCCTGGGCCTGGGCCTGATGGTCTTGTGGACCGTCGCGACCTATATTTCAAATTACTTTACCACCTACGCGGTTCGCGAAATCCATCTCAGCCTGCGGCAAAGCTATGCCGGACAGATCGCCTACGGGATCACGATGCTGATCATCTGTCCTTTGGCGGGAAACCTGTCCGATGCGATCGGCCGGCGCATCTGCATGATCATCGGCGCGGTCGGACTAGCTGTGGTCGCCTTTCCGTCCTTCTGGTTTCTGATCCAAAACCCAAGCCTGATCAGCCTGTGCGTGGTTCAGGCCACGATCGGCCTGTTCCTGGCCATTTACGCCAGCACGGCCTCGACCGTGCTGGGTGAACTGTTCCCGACGACCTTCCGCGCCACCGGTGTCTCGCTGTCCTATGCGCTGGGCGTGACGATTTTCGGCGGCTTCACCCCGGCCTTGGTCACCGCGCTGCTGGGATATACCGGCGACAAGCTGTCGATTGCCTACTATCTCATCGCCGCGGCGGTCTTCAGTATGGTCCCGATCCTGCTGATGGGACGGCGGGTGGCGAAATGACCCGGTCCCGGGAACGGATTTTGCGGATGCCGTTGCGCACCCGTCACCGTCGCTTGATCTCAGTGAGAACCGAATGACCGCCTCTTCAAAACCTTCAATGGGCGGGCCGGCATCCAGGGCCCCGGCCGCCGCCTCGACGACCACGATCGACCTGCTGCGCACGCTGGTCGGTTTCGACACCACCAGCCGCAATTCGAATCTGGCGCTGATCGATTTCGTCGCCGCGACGCTGCGCGACCAGGGCGTGACATCGGAGTTCACTTACGATCACGACCGGAAAAAGGCCAATTTGTTCGCGACGATCGGCGCCGGCTCCCGCCCCGGCCTGATCCTGTCGGGGCACACCGATGTCGTGCCGGTTGACGGCCAGGACTGGACCAGCGATCCCTTCACCCTGGTGGAACGCGACGGCAGCTGGTATGGCCGCGGCGCCTGCGACATGAAGGGGTTCATCGCCGTGATCCTGGGCAAGGTCGGCGCGATCCGGCGCGCCGACCTGCGGACGCCGATCCATTTTGCCCTGTCCTACGACGAAGAGGTCGGCTGCCTGGGCGTCCGCTCGCTGCTCGCCTCGCTGACCGGGCGTGACCTGCCGACCCGCGGTTGCATTGTTGGCGAGCCGACATCCATGGTCCCGGTGACGGCGCACAAGGGCAAGCGCGGCTATCACTGCCATGTCCGCGGCAAGGCGGCCCATTCCTCGATGGTGCCAATCGGGGTCAACGCCGTCGAACATGCCGCCGATCTGATTCTGCATCTCCGCGCGATGGCCCACGCCCTGGAACGGGGCGCACAGGAAGACGGCTTCGACGTTCCCTACACCACGCTGACGACGACGACAATCGCGGGGGGAAACGCGACCAACACGATCCCCGCCGACTGCAATTTCAGCTTCGAATACCGTTTTCTGCCGGGCAGCGACCCCGACCTTATTCTCACCCAGATCCAGGATTACATTCGTTGCCATATCGAACCGGCCATGCACCGGGTCGATTCGACCGCCCGGGTCGAGCTCGACGAGATCATCGCCTATCCGCCGCTCAAGGACGAGAATCCCGCTGAGCTGATCACGCTGGTGCGGCGCTGGAGCGCCGCGACCACGACCCGGAAGGTTGCGTTTGGCACCGAGGCCGGGCTGTTTTCCGAGGCGGGTATTGCCGCGGTGGTTTGTGGACCCGGCGACATCCGTCACGCCCATCGGCCGGATGAACATGTCACGACCGCGCAGCTCGCTTGTTGCGAATATTTCATCGATGGCGTCATCGCCGATCTTGCCGCCGAGGACCGGGTGTTGGCGGAGGGATTGCCCCGCGGGTGATGTCCGGTTGATGGCCGCGTTGTTGCGAGGCCCCGGGACCGGCATCATCGGTGCCCTGACGATGGCACTTGGCTTCTGAACCAAGGCGCGGCTCACGATCCGATCGCCGCGACCGTCCAGGTACCGTCCGGGGTGCGTGGCGGGCTATGGCGCAGCGGTTGGGCGTTGCCGATGTCGCCACCCCCGGCGCCCGGGGTCGCTGCGCCCAGGGCGCGGTCAATCGCCCAATAGATGCCGCCATGGGCGACGATCAGCGGCGGCGCCGCGAAACGCCGGGCATCGGCCAGAACCGCATTGATCGCGGCGAGACCCCGGGCGAGAAAGGCTGCGAAGCTCTCCGCCCCGTCAATCGGGGCGCCGGCACGCCAGGCCGCTTCCCAGTCCCCGCGTTCCCGGCCCTGGGCGATCCCCCATCGGACCTCGGCCAGGTCCGGGATTTCGATCAAGGGTCGCTGGAGCACGCCATTGACGATCGCGGCGGTGTCCCGAGCGCGCTGCAGCGGACTGGAATAGACGGCGCCGATCGCCGTACCGCGCAACAGGTCGCGCGCCGCCGCGGCCTGGGCGCGGCCGGTCGCGTTGAGCGGCAGGTCCGATTGGCCCATGGCGCGCCGTTGGCGGTTCCAGTCCGTCTCACCATGGCGCAGGAACACAAAGGGGCAGGGCAGCAGGATCATGTCCACGGCTTTAGCACCGCCGGGGGTGGCGTGAGAAGCGGTTGATGATTGCTTGGCACGATGGCCGCCATGCCCCATATCCGAACGTGAGCAGGCCTTTCGGGGTTGGACAGTCGCCCGGCTGATGCGCAGGACGCGTAGCCGCCGGGGTTATCGGAGAAAAGCATGAATCAGTTCGCACGTCCCGCAGCGGCCGATGCGCCGGACCTGGGCCCGCTGCCGGCATGGGACCTTCGCGACCTTTACCCCGCGACGGATGCCCCCGCCCTGCGGGACGACCTGGAGCGGATGGAAACAGCGGCCCAGCAGTTCCACCAGCGCTATAGCGGCGCCCTGGCCGGTCTTGACGGGGCCGCATTGGGCGCGGCGGTCGCCGACTATGAGCGGATCGATGAGACGCTGAGCCGGATCATGAGTTTCGCCCAGCTGACCCATTCCGGCAATGTGTCGGATCCGGTGGTCGCACAGTTCTATCAGTCGATGCAGGAGCGGGTCACCGCGATCTCGATCCACCTGGTATTCTTCACGCTGGAACTCAATCGACTCGAGGACGACGTGCTGGCGGCGAAACTGGCGGCGCCCGAACTGGCCCACTACCAGTCCTGGCTGCGCGATGTCCGGGTGTTCCGGCCCCATCAACTGTCCGATGAGCTGGAACAGCTGCTGCACGAAAAATATGTCGTGGGCCGCGCCGCCTGGAGCCGGCTGTTTGACGAGACCATCGCCGGATTGCGCTTTCCGATCGCCGGTCGGTCGCTGACCAGCACCGAGGCGCTCAATCGGCTTTACGAGCGCGAGCCGGAGAGCCGGCGCGAGGCCGCCACGGTGATCGGCCAGGTCCTGGGCGATCACGCCAAGACCTTCGCCCTGATCACCAACACCCTGGCCAAGGACAAGGAGATCGAGGACAAATGGCGCCACTACCCGACCCCGGCGTCATCGCGCAACCTGTCGAACCATGTCGAGGATGAGGTGGTCGCGGCCCTGGTCAGCGCGGTCAAGGCCGCCTATCCGCGTCTGTCGCATCGCTATTACGCGATGAAGGCGCAATGGCTGGGCGGCGACCGTCTTGATTACTGGGATCGCAATGCCCCCCTGCCGGCCGATAGCGACGCCCCGGTGCGCTGGGATGCGGCGCGGGAACTGGTGCTGGAGGCCTATCGCCGGTTTTCGCCGCGGCTGGCCGAGATCGGGGCGCGGTTCTTTGACCAGTCCTGGATCGATGCCGCCCCGCGGCCGGGCAAGGCGCCCGGCGCCTTCGCCCATTCCACGGTGCCCAGCGTTCACCCCTATCTGCTGCTCAACTATCAGGGCAAGACCCGGGACGTGATGACCCTGGCCCATGAGCTGGGGCACGGCGTCCATCAGATTCTGGCCGGGCGACAGGGGCACCTGATGTCCGATACGCCCCTGACCCTGGCCGAAACGGCCTCGGTGTTCGGCGAAATGTTGACCTTCCGCGCCTTGCTGGACGCCACGACCTCGCCGCAGCAACGCAGGATCATGCTGGCCTCGAAGGTCGAGGATATGCTCAACACCGTGGTCCGTCAGATCGCGTTTTTTGATTTTGAACAGCGGATTCATAACGAACGGCGCGGCGGCGAATTGACGCCCGAACGCCTGGGCGAGATTTGGCTGGCGGTTCAAACCGAGAGCCTGGGGCCGGCGCTGCGCTTCGACGATGGCTATCGCGGCTACTGGTCCTATATCCCCCACTTCATTCACAGCCCCTTCTATGTCTACGCCTATGCGTTCGGTGATTGCCTGGTCAACTCGCTTTATGCCCGGTACCAGGAGGCGCCGGAGGGCTTCGCCGATCGCTATCTGGCCATGCTGAGCGCCGGCGGGACTTTGCATCATCGTGCCTTGCTGGCGCCGTTCGGTCTCGATGCCGCCGACCCCGAATTCTGGAGCAAGGGGCTCGGAGTCGTCAGCAGCTTTATCGACGAGTTGGCGGCGATGCCGGCCTGATCGCCCGCTTTGGCCGAGTCCCGGGCGGCTGCCAAGCCGTCGCGGGGCCCGGACGGCGCCTGGCGTCGGGACGGAACGGCGGCGCCACGGTTCGAATCTTTCTAAAATCGCCGCATCCCGCGAGTCGCCGGCGCCTGATGTTGCCGAGATGTCGCAGTGACGTGGCGCGATGTCGCAAGAGGAGTTTCAATATTGAACTCCTCCGGCAATGCTCCTAGCCTCCCCCTTGTTTGAAGCCGGGCGAACATTTTCATGTTCGTGCTGACATTGGTCAAACTGGCCATTGAGGCTGGGTATTTTTATTACGAAAGTATTATGTTTATCGTTTACCAGTCGAGCGGGCCAACAGATTGTTGATTCGGCCCGGTCGACCAAAGAAGTCTCTCAGCGGAACGAAGAGGCGAAGATCAGGCGGGGCCGAAAACAAGGTCCGAACAAGGTCAGCGGATCTGTAGGAACTGCGAGGAACGTCCGGCGCTATCGCCTCCCGACTCTGTCGGGGGGCGATAGGGCTTTTTGGGGGGCGCATCCTGGCCTCGGCGCCGGGTTTGCCGCCTGTGGGCGGACCAGCCACCTGCCGGGGTCCGCCAAACGCCGCCAAATCCATTATTCGGCCCATTATTCGGCATTGCTGCGACGGGCCAACCCGATTCGCGTCCCGCCTGGAAATACGCAGACGGCGACACCACGGTGACAGGCTGGGGTGACAGGCTGGGGTGACAGGCCGGCGCGCTTAGCGGCAGCAGGCGCCGAACGGGTCCGGGCTCGGCGGTGTCGGGTCCTCGACCGGTACCGGCGCCGATGCCAGATAGCGCGAGACCCAGGCCGCAATCACGGTGGCCGCATATTCGGCGTCGGCCGGCCGGGTCAGCAGGTGATCGGCACCGTCGAGCGCAACGAAACTCTTGGGGTGGCGGGCCGCCTGAAAAATCGCGCCGGCATTTTCAACGCCCACGGTTTGATCGATCGGCGAGTGCAGGATCAACAACGGGCGATGCAACGCGGCAATCCGTGCCCCCTGGTCGTGCGACCGCAGGTCTTCGACGAACGAGCGGCGGATCGTGAAGGGGCGGCCGCCGAGGTCAACCGTGGCTTCGCCGTGGTCCAGGATCGTGGGCAGGTCATCCTCGAACATGGCCGTGACGTGCCGCGCATCGAACGGGGCACCGACCACGGCAACGGCCGCAATGTCGGGAAGTTTGCCCGCGGCTGCCAGCACCGCGGCACCGCCCAGGCTGTGGCCGATCAACAAGCGCGGCGCGTAGCCCTGCTGCGCCATGTGGCCGGCCGCAGCGACCAGGTCGCGGACGTCACCGCTGAAGGTCGCGTCAGCAAAATCGCCGCCGCTTTCCCCCAGGCCGGTAAAATCGAAGCGGAACACGCCGATGCCGAGGGCGGTCAAGGCCCGGGCAATCCGAACCGCGGCCAGGGAATTCTTGGTACAGGTGAAACAGTGCGCAAACAGCGCGTAGCCGCGGGCGTCACCATCGGGAAGATCCAATCGCCCGGCCAGACGATGCCCGGCATCGCCGACGAAATCCAAATGCTGAACCGGCATGTGCCGTCTCCTCCAAGGGGCCTGAGCGGGAAGGCCGGGCGGAGCCCCACCTTCCGGTGTCCCGTGATATGACGTGTCGCTGCCGTGATTTCAGCCATGTCATCTGATTTTCGCAGTCTTTTGGACCCGGGGGCACCGTGGCGTCCCGGTCCGGCGCGGTCTTCGCCTTGCCAGTGTGGCGCCTTGGGTTCATAACCCTGCGCGATTCAGCTCCCCGTTCTGTCCGATAACCGAGGTCATCATGAGTTTTCCGGTCGCCGCTGATCCCGAGGCCATCGCCACCCTGACCGCGCGGGTGCTGATCGACATCAAGGCGGTGCATTTCAACAGTGCCGAGCCGTTCATCTTCACCTCGGGCTGGGCCAGCCCGGTCTATATCGACTGCCGCAAGATCATCTCGTTCCCGCGGGCGCGGCAGGCCATCACCGATTTCGCCTGCGCCACGCTGCAGCGTGAGGCGGGGTTCGAAGCCTTTGATGCCGTGGCCGGTGGTGAGACCGCGGGCATTCCCTTTGCCGCCTGGATCGCCGATCGCCTGGGCCTGCCGATGCAGTATGTTCGCAAGAAGCCCAAAGGTTTCGGCCGCAACGCCCAGATCGAGGGCGCATTGACGCCGGGGCAGCGTGTCGTCCTGGTCGAGGATCTGGCATCGGATGCCAAGAGCAAGGTCAATTTCGTTGCCGCGCTGCGCACCGCCGGCGCCACGGTCGATCACGCGTTTGTCGTGTTCCATTATGGCATTTTCCCGCAAAGCCTGGTCACGATGGCGGGGATTGGCGTTCAGCTCCATGCGCTGGCGACCTGGTGGGACGTCCTGCGGGTGGCTCGCGATGGCGGCTATTTCGACGCGCAGACGCTGGTCGAGGTCGAACGCTTCCTGCACGATCCGGTGGGCTGGTCGGCGGCGCATGGCGGCCGCACCGAAGAAATCGGCGGCTGAGCGCGGGATGCGGCGGCAATCTCCGACCCCTGTGATCTGATTTTGTTCCTCGGCATTCTTGCCCGGGCCGGGGAGCGCGCCTACGTCCTGAGACAGGGTCGCGATGACCCCTCAATCGAAGGTGCGGAGTTCCGAGATGAAGATTGCCGATCTGCTGGTGGACAAAGGGCGCATCGTGATTTCGATTTCGCCGGGCGACACGATTGCCGCCGCGGCACGGCTGTTGCTGGAAAAGGGCATCGGGGCGATCGTGGTGCGCGACCGGCTGGGCAAGCTCGTCGGGATTCTCTCGGAACGCGATATTGTTCGCGGTCTGGCGTTGCAGGGCGGTGTGGTCACCACGTTGAAAGTTGCGGACCTGATGACGACCGCCGTGACCACCGGGACGCCACAGGACACGGTCAAGGATGTGATGGAGACCATGACGCTGCGCCGGATTCGCCATCTGCCGGTGGTCGACAACGGTGCCCTGATCGGGGTGATCAGCATCGGTGACGTGCTGAAATCCCGGTTGGAGGAACGTGGCCAGGAGGTCGCGGTGCTTCGCGATATCAGCCTGGTTCGGGCCTGAACGGCGGCAAACCGCACCGCTCTGCCAGGAACGCGTCGATATCGGCCCAGGCCCGGTTGCGGACCGCATCGGCTTCCATCAGGATCTCGTGGCCGGCGTCGGGATAGCGGCACAGCACCGCGTTTGGCAGGCGGTGCGCCAGCACCGGATGGTCGGTGCCGCGAACCACGCGATCCTGCGGTGCGCTCAGGATCAGCACCGGTGCCGTGATCCGCTCCAGGACACCGCGGGCTGTCAGCCGGTCGATTGACCGCAGGGTTGCCGCCAGCCAGCCGAAGGTGACGCCGCCCAACACCAGATCGGGGTTCCGGGCAAAGCCGCGGTGGTAAACGGCGTAGCGCTCCGGATCGCGGGTCAGGGGATTGCCCGGGAACCGGTTCGCCACGGCGGGCTGGTAGTCGCCCTGACCCGCGGCGTAACACCGACCCCATCCGACCGCGGTGGCGGCGGTGATGACGCGGCGTGCCAGCCATGCCGGATAGGGCGTGAACCATAGTGACAACATCGGTGCCGCCAGGATCGCGGCGCTGAAGCCCGGCCGGCCGTCGGCCGTCGCGGCGCACCGCGCCAGCAGGTGCAGGGCCAGATGACCGCCCATCGAATGGCCGAACACAATCGCCGGCCCGGTCCGAAGCGGTGCGGCGATGGTTTCGAGATAGGAAACGGCGTCGTCGAGCAGCAGGCGATAGTCCGGGATATGGCCCTTGTGCCGCGCGGCGAGCAGCCGAGTCGACAGGCCCTGGCCGCGCCAATCGAACGACAGCACGCGAAAGCCGCGCCGACACCAGTCTTCCGCTTGTTCCTGGTATTTTTCGAGGAATTCGCTGCGGCCTTGCAGAATCACCAGCGTTGCCCGCGCCGGGCCTCGGGGTTCCCATCTCGCGTGTCGGATGCGGCCACCATCGGGGCGCTCGAGCCAGCCGAACACCGCCGTGACCGGATTCGGGGCGTCGGCGGGCCTGGTATCGGCGATTGACGGCTGATCCGGCATGATGAAGGCGCGCGTCCTGAAGCTGCGATCGGTGGGTCGGGTGTCCGCCTGTCGGTCGAACCCTGTCAAGGCGGGCGTGATCGGAGGGCGTGACGGCTGATCCCGGCCGGTTGCCGGTCGCGAATCGCGCCGCGGGCATCCGGGCCCCGACCGGCCGGGCACAGGACAATCTTTCCTGAAGAACAGTCTGAAGACCACAATCGATGAATGCAATCGGCTTGGCGGTGCCGCGGTGCCGGCGGTGCCGTCGCCCGAAAACCGGATGCTTTTTTCGGCCAGATGTTGCACCTGCGAAAAAACCCTATCGATTCTGGGGGTCCTTAACCAATCAGACACAATGCGTGCTTATAAAACATTGACTTGGCAGATTTCCCTGCCTCATTGTTGCGGTGCAGTACGGCGCGCGTTATCCCCGCGGTCCTGTGGGCCGGGTCCGGGGCGCGGCGGCTCACATTGATCAGGAGCGTTCGCCTTATGGACGATGTTCGTCTTTCCGCCGAGAGCCTGACCGGGTATGTCCTCGAAGACCTGTCCGTTGGTATGACCGCCGTGTTTGCGAAAACGGTCACCGAAGCGGACGTCGTGTTGTTCGCAGGCGTGTCGGGCGATACCAATCCGGTTCATATCAATGACGATTACGCCCGAACCACGATGTTCAAAGGTCGGATCGCCCATGGCATGCTGACCGCGGGCCTCATTTCGGCCGTGTTGGGGACCAAGCTTCCCGGGCCTGGATGCATTTATTTGAGCCAGAGCCTCAAATTCAAGGCGCCGGTGCATATCGGTGCCACGGTTGAGGCCCGGGTTGTCATTACCGAAATCATCCCCGAAAAGCGCCGGGTCATCGCGCGCACGGTGTGCACGGTCGGGGAGACCGTCGTCATCGAGGGTGAGGCCGTACTGATGGTGCCCAGCCGCGGCTGAACCGGGCGTGGGCGCAGCGGCCGCATCGGCCGGCCGCGGCGTCCCCGGTGCTTTCGCCCCCGCTTTCAAAGCAATTGTGAGCCAACGAAGCCGGCGCGCTGACAGCGCGCCGGCTTCGTTATATACAGGCGGATGCGGGCGGTTGCGGACCGCCTTGGATGACGTTGTTGGCCGGGGAGCGGCGCAGGACATTGGTGATACATTCAAGAACCTTGGCAGGGACGTTGGTCGGAGAGCAGGCTTCCATGCGCCTGTTCCGGCATTATTCCGATCTGGCCGATGAGGCGCGCGGCGCCGTCGTGGCGTTGGGGAATTTCGATGGCGTGCATCGCGGGCATGCTGCTCTGATCGAAGCGGCGCAACAGCGGGCGCGCGACAGCGGCCGCAAGCTCGCGGTCGTGACCTTCGAACCGCATCCGCGCAGCCTGTTCCAACCCGATGCCCCGCCATTCCGGCTGACGCCGTTTCGGGTCAAGACCCGGGAATTGGCGGCGCTGGGCGTCGAGCTGTGCTTCACCTTGCATTTCGACGCGGCCTTCGCGCTGATCCCCGCCGAGGATTTCGTCAAAACGGTGCTGGTTGACGGACTAGCGGCCTGCCATGTCGTCTGCGGCTATGATTTCGTGTTCGGTCATGGTCGGGTCGGCGATGGCGCCCTGTTGCGTCGGTTGGCCGTGCAGCACGGTTTCGCGGCGACGGTGATCGCGCCGATCTGCGACCCGGCCGGTGAGCCCTATTCCTCGACGCGGATCCGCCGGCTGCTCCAGGATGGTGCGGTGCGCGAGGCCGCCGCGGTGCTGGGCCGGCCCTGGACGGTGGATGGCCGGGTCGAACATGGGGATCAGCGCGGGCGGACCATCGGTTTTCCGACCGCCAATCTCGACCTCGCCGATTATGTCCGCCCCGCTTATGGCGTCTATGCGGTCCGGGCGCTGCCGGAGAACGGGGTCTGGCACCACGGCGTCGCCAATCTGGGGCGCCGGCCCACGGTCGACGGTTTCCGCGAGTGGTTCGAGGTCCATTTGTTCGACGTGTCGCCGGATCTCTATGGGCGGCATCTGCGGGTCGAACTGGTCGAGTTCCTGCGCCCCGAGCAGCGTTTTGCCAGTCTGGCGGCGCTCAAGGAGCAGATCGCCGCCGATGTGGTCCGGGCCCGGCAGGTGCTGGCGGCACCGTGACCGGCCGGGCGGTGCGGCCCCGAAACGGCGAGGCGCAGCGGGGCACCGCGACGCGATCGGGACCGCGCCGCCCGGAAATTCTTGAAAGCCGCTCTTGACCGTGCGGCCGCGGCTGATAACGTCGCCGTTTCCGGATGGACCCTCTGCCGGATGGACTCTCTGATAGAATCGCACCAGACCCGCCATGACCCGCGACTACAAGAACACTGTGTTTCTGCCCCGAACCGATTTCCCGATGCGCGGCGGCCTGCCGGCCAAGGAGCCGGAATTGCTGGCACGCTGGGCCGGGATCGACCTTTATGGGCAGCTGCGCGCCCAGTCGCGCGGGCGGCCGCGCTTCATTCTGCACGACGGCCCGCCCTATGCCAACGGCAACATCCATGTCGGCCATGCCGTCAACAAGATCCTCAAGGATGTGATCGTCCGCTCGCATCAGATGCTGGGGCACGACGCGGTCTATGTCCCGGGATGGGATTGCCATGGTCTGCCGATCGAATGGAAGATCGAAGAGAAATATCGCGCCGCCGGCCGTAACAAGGATCAGGTACCGATCCTGCAGTTTCGCGCGGAATGCCGGGAATTTGCCCGTGGCTGGGTCGAAACCCAGACCGCCGAATTCCAGCGGCTCGGCGTGGTCGGCGACTGGCAGAATCCCTACACCACGATGACCTTGCCGGCCGAGGCCCAGATCGTCCGGGAGATCCACAAGTTTCTGCTCAATGGCGGCCTGTACAAGGGGGCCAAGCCGGTGATGTGGTCAACCGTGGAAAAGACCGCGTTGGCCGAGGCCGAGGTCGAATATTACGACCATCGCTCGACGACGCTGTGGGTCCGCTTCCCGGTGGCAACCGCGTCCCACGCGGCGCTGCAGGACGCCACGATCGTGATCTGGACCACGACGCCCTGGACGCTGCCGTTCAACCGGGCCATCGGCTTCGGCGCGGACATCGATTATGGGGTTTACGTGGTCGAGACCGCCGGCGAGGGCAGTCTGGCTCGGCCGGGTGAGCGGCTCGCGGTCGCGGTGGCCCTGGCCGACCAGGTTGCCGCCACGGCGAAATTGACGTGGCGTCAGGTCGCGACCGTGCCCGGCGCCACGCTGTCGGGGACCGTGACCCGCCATCCGCTGCACGGCCAGGGCTATGACTTCGCCGTACCGCTGCTCGCCGGTGAGTTCGTCACCACCGATGCCGGCACCGGCTTTGTCCATCTGGCTCCGGGCCATGGTGCCGACGATTTTGAGCTGTGTCGCCGCCATGGCATCGGGGTCGAACCGTCGGTTGATGATGAGGGCCGGTATCTGCCCCATGTGCCCCTGTTCGCCGGGGCTGCGATCTATACCCCGAAGGGCAAGGCGGGCGATGCCAACCGCGTCGTGACGGCGGCGATCGAAGCCGTGGGCGGCGTGCTGGCCCAGGCCGAACTGGTCCATTCCTATCCGCACAGCTGGCGCTCGAAGGCGCCGCTGATCTTCCGCACCACGCCGCAATGGTTCATTTCGATGGAGGCTAACGGCCTGCGCGCCGTCGCCTTGTCGGCGATCCAGGCGACGCGCTGGGTGCCCCCCCAGGGCGAGAATCGCATCACCGCGATGATCGAAAGCCGTCCCGACTGGTGCATCAGCCGCCAGCGGGCCTGGGGCGTGCCGATCGCCCTGTTCGTGGCCAAGGCCGATGGCAAGCCGCTGTGCGATCCCGACATTCTCGACCGCATCGCCGCGGCGTTCGAGGCTGAAGGCTCGGATGCCTGGTACGCGCGCGATCCCCAGGATTTCCTCGGCAACGCCTATGACGCCGCCGACTATGATCAGGTGTTCGATATCGTCGATGTCTGGTTCGAGTCGGGGTCAACCCACGCGTTCGTGCTGGAACAGAGGCCCGACCTGGCCTGGCCGGCGTCGCTCTATCTTGAGGGATCGGACCAGCATCGCGGCTGGTTCCATTCTTCGCTGCTGGAAAGCTGCGGCACGCGCGGCCGCGCGCCCTATGATGCGGTGCTGACCCATGGCTTCGTTCTCGACGAGCAGGGCCGCAAAATGTCCAAATCGCTCAACAACACGGTCGCCCCGCAGCAGGTCGTCGACCAGTACGGCGCGGACATTCTACGGCTGTGGGTCGTGAGCTGCGACTATTCCGAGGATTTGCGGGTTGGCCCCGAGATCCTGAAATTCCAGGCCGACCTCTATCGCCGTCTGCGCAACACGCTACGCTATCTGCTGGGGGCGCTGGACGGTTTTACCGTGGCCGAGACCCTGCCCGTGGCCGAGATGCCCGAACTGGAGCGCTGGGTGCTGCACCGGCTGGCCGAACTGGACGGGATGGTTCGCGACAGCATCGCCGCCTATGACTTCCATACCCTGTTCAGTTCGTTGCATAATTTCTGCGCGGTTGAGCTGTCGGCGTTCTATTTCGATGTCCGCAAGGACGTGCTTTATTGCGACCGTCCTGACAGTCTGCGGCGCCGCGCGCTGCGGACCGTGCTGGATCAGCTGTTCACCAGCCTGACCGCCTGGCTGGCGCCGGTGCTGTGCTTCACCGCCGAGGAAGCCTGGTTGGCCCGCTATGGTGCCGACGGCGGCGACAGCGTGCATCTGCGCCCGTTCCCGGCCATTCCCGGGGATTGGCGCGACGACGCCCTGGCCGTTCGCTGGGAGCGGATCCGTACCGTGCGCCGTGTCGTCACCGGGGCTTTGGAACGGGCCCGGGCTGACAAGCGGATCGGCGCCTCGTTGCAGGCGGCACCGACGGTTCATGTCGGTGCCGAGGATCTGGCGCTGTTGCAAGGCGTCGATTTTGCCGAGATCGCGATCACCTCGGACATCACGCTGGTCGCGACCGCGATGCCGGATGATGCATTCACCCTGCCGGAGATTCCCGGGATCGGCGTGGTTTTCGCGGTGGCGGTGGGCGACAAATGCGAACGCTGCTGGAAGCTGCTGCCCGAGGTCGGTGCCGACCCCGATCATCCGACGCTGTGCCGGCGCTGTGCCGACGCCGTTGACGCCGTGCCGGGAACAGCGGCGTGAGGCGGCGCCAGGGCGGGCGCTCCCGATTCGCTCTGGGCCTGGGGATCGCCGCCCTGGTCGTTGCGCTCGATCAGCTCAGCAAATGGGCGTTGCTGACCTATGTGATGGCGCCGCCGCACACCGTCGCGGTCACGTCGTTCTTCAATCTGGTCCTGGCCTGGAATCGCGGGATCAGCTTCAGCCTGATGCCCGATGGCGGCGGCCTGGGGCCGTATCTGCTGTCCGGGCTGGCGCTGGTGATCGCCGCCGGGCTGCTGGTGTGGCTGCGCGGCATCGAGCGCGTCTTTTTGGCGGCGGCGATCGGGCTGGTCCTGGGTGGCGCGGTCGGCAATGTCATCGACCGCCTGCGCTTTGGTGCCGTCACCGACTTCCTCGATTTCCATCTTTTCGGCTGGCACTGGTACGCCTTCAATGTCGCCGACAGCGGTATTTCGGTCGGAGTGGCCTTGATTCTCATCGATGGCTTGTTCCATCGCCCCAGACCGGCGTAAAAGGAGTTTCGGCCGGTGCGCTTATCGACGTGTCAGGCTTTCGGGTATCGCCTTCATCGGTGCGCCCGCGGGTTGGCAGTCGCTGGGGTCCGACCGGGATGTTGAGCCCAGTTCGATCGAGGCCTGTTTCCGTGACCACGACCTTCTCTGCCTGTCTCGCCGGCCGTCTTGCCTGTCTCGCCGTGGCTGCTCTGGCCGTTGCCGGCTGTTCCAATCCGCGTGAGACCCTCGGTCTTGACCGCGCTGCTCCCGATGAGTTTACGGTGGTATCGCGGGCCCCCCTGTCGCTGCCGCCCAACTATGACCTGCATCCGCCGGTGCCCGGCGCCAGCAGGCCCCAGGAACCGCACGCCCGCGATCAGGCGGCGGGAGCCCTGTTCAATGGTGCGGCCGGTGGTGATAGCGCCATCGCGTCGGCCAGCCCGGTATTGCCCGATGCCGGCGTCACGCCGGCTCCGGTGCGGGCCGCCGCCAAAACCGCGGCGCCGACCGCGGCCGAGTCGGTGTTCCTCAGCCATGCCGGTGCCGTCAATCCCGATCCGGCGATCCGGGCCAAGGTCGATCAGGAAACGACCCTGATGATCGCGGCCGACCGGAAATTCGTCGACCGTCTGATCTTCTGGCGTACGCCGGAAGATCCGTCCAGCGTCGTCGATGCCGGGGCCGAGGCCCAGCGCCTGCGCGCCAACGCCGCCCTGGGCAAGCCGGTCGTCGATGGCGAGACGCCGACCATCACCCGCGAGCGCAAGGCGCCGCTCGAGGGATTGTTCTGAGCCCCGGCGCGGCGCAACGCTGCGCCGTGACGGTGTTGCCGCCGGTTTCGGTGTCCGATCCTGCCTTGACACCGCTGGTGCGCGCGGTGCCGTCTGAATCTTCTGGCCGTGGTATTGTCCTTGATCGAGTCTGACGCATCTTGTCGCCATGCGGCTGACCCCGCTTTTCCGGTGCCGGCCGGGATCTTCTTTCCGGAAACTTTCACCTTGGCCAATGGGCTCGAGGTCGTCGTCGCGACCAATCGACGCATGCCCGTCGTCACCCATATGGTCTGGTACAAGGTCGGCGCCGCTGACGAACCGCGCTTCAAATCCGGGATTGCCCATTTCCTGGAACATCTGATGTTCAAAGGCACGGAGGCGGTGCCCCCGGGCGACTTCAGTCGCATCATCGCCCGTAATGGCGGCCAGGAAAACGCCTTCACCACCTACGATTATACCGCCTACTATCAAAATGTGGCGGTCGACCGCCTGCCGCTGGTGATGCAGTTGGAAGCCGACCGCATGGCGGGCCTGCGTCTGACGGACGCCCTGGTCGACCCGGAGCGCGACGTGGTGCTGGAAGAGCGGCATCAGCGCACCGACAATCTCCCGGCGGGCCGCCTGACCGAAGCGCTCTATGCCGCGCTGTTCGTCCATCATCCCTACGGCATCCCGGTGATCGGCTGGGAGCAGGAGATCCGCGGCCTGATGCGCGCCGATGCCGAGGATTTCTATCGGACCTGGTACGCCCCCAACAATGCGGTGCTGGTAATTTCCGGCGATGTCGACGCCGCGCAGGTGCGGCCCCTGGCCGAGACTTGGTTTGGCGCGATCCCGGCGCGGCCGGTGCCGCCGCGCTGCCGGCCCCAGGATCCGCCGATGGCGGTGCAACATCGCGTTGTGCTGCGGGACCCCAGGGTCCGTCAGGCCAGTCTGCGCCAGCTGTGGCAGGCCCCGTCCTATCGCCACGGCGACAGCGGGCAGGCCTTCGCGCTGCAGGTGCTGGCCGAGATCCTGGGCGGCGGCGCCACGGGGCGGCTCTATCGCAGCCTGGTCGTCGAGCAGCGTGTCGCGACCAGCGCCGGTTTCGGCTATGCCCCGTCGGCGCTGGATTACGCGGTGATCGGCGCCAGCCTGAGCCCGGCGCCCGACAGTGATCCCGACCAGGCCGAGGCGGCATTGACACGCGAGATCGAACGCGTCGTCGCCGACGGCGTCACCGACGATGAGGTCGACGCCGCCAAACGGCGCCTGATCCGCGAATCGATTTTTGCCCGCGACAGTCTGCGCGGCCCCGCCTTCTCCCTGGGCACGGCGCTGGCGATCGGGCGCACGGTTGCCGATGTCGAGAGCTGGCCGGCCCGGATCGCGGCGGTGGGCCGCGACCAGGTCAATGCGGCGGCACGGGCCATTCTGGGCCAGCCCGGTCGTGTGACCGGGGTGCTGTTGCCCGAAACCACAGCATCCCGCGCGGCCGCCGAAGAACCGGTGGCGCTGCGCGGGTCAGAGGTCGTGCCATGACGTTATCAACCTTGTTGCGGGTGCCGGATTCGGGTCTGGGCGCGCTGGCCGGAACCTCGGCGCAGTCGGTTGCGATCGAACGGGTCGTCAGCCCCGGCGGCGTCGAAGCCTGGTTGGTCCAGGACCACCAGATCCCGGTCGTGGCCGTCGAATTCGCCTTTGATGGCGGGGCCGAACAGGATCCGGATGGCAAGGACGGTTTGTCGGCCTTCGTGGCCGATCTGCTCGACGAGGGCGCCGGAGCCTATGACAGCACCGAATTCCAGCGACGCCTTGCCGATCACGCGATCAATCTGGGTTTTCTGGCCCAGACCGACACGTTCAGCGGCGGTTTCAAGACCCTGGTCGAGACCGAGGATGAGGCGTTCGAACTGCTGCGGCTGGCACTGACCGCGCCGCGCTTTGACGACGAGGCGGTGCAGCGGATCCGCCAGGGCGTCGTCAGCAGCCTGCGGCGCGAGCAGGCCGATCCGCACTGGCTGGCGCGGCGGGTGTTTTTCCGCGAGGCCTTCGCCGATCATCCCTATGGCCGGTCGATCCGCGGCTCGATCGGTTCGGTCGCGCATCTCAATGACGGCGATTGTCGCGACCTGGTGGCCCGCCAATTTACCCGCGACCGGTTGCGCGTCGCGGTGACCGGTGCGATCACGCCGACGCGGCTGGCCGTGGCGCTGGACCGGATGTTCGGCGGCCTGCCCGCCACGAGTGCGATGACGCCGGTCGCCGAGGTCACCTCGGTGGCCGGGGGCCAGACGGTCCAGGTCTCGCGCACCGGTGCCCAGACCGTCCTGGTGCTGGGTCAGCAGGGGATCAAGCGCAGCGATCCCGACTGGTTCGCGGCGACGATCATGAACTATGTCCTGGGCGGCGGCAGTCTGGGTTCGCGGCTGATGACCGAGGTGCGCGAGAAGCGCGGCCTGAGTTATGGCGTCCATTCCTATCTTCAGCCGTTTGATCATGGCGCCCTGATCGTCGCGGGCGGCGCGACCGCCAATGACAAGGCCGGCGAGACCCTGGCGGTGATGCGGGCGGAATGGGCGCGGATGGCCGAAGGCGGCATCAGTGCCGAGGAGCTGGCCGACGCCAAGACCTATCTGACCGGCAGCTTTCCGCTGCAGTTCAGCTCGACCGACGCGATCGCCCGTCTGGTGTTGCAGATCCGGCGCGACAATCTCGGGATCGACTATTTGCGCCGGCGCGATGCCCTGATCGAGGCGGTCAGCCTGGCGGATGTCGCCCGGGTGGCGCGCCGATTGCTCGATCCGCGCACCCTGATCACGGTGATTGTCGGGCAGCCCAAGGACATCACCCCGACCCGGATCGTCGAGGCGGAGGAATGAGACCAGCCCGCCCTGATCTTTGCTCATGGCGGGCTGGGCTCGGCAAGCGATAATCTCCCGGGTGCTGCGTCAGGGGCACATCGCCACGGGGGTTGGACCGGAAGGCGGAAATGGTGTAGCGAGCAGCCTGAACGCCGCTACGGAGTTTGCAACCCATGTCTGTCTTGACCGCCTCGCCCGCCTGGATCGCCTTGTCCCGCCACGCCGAAAGCCTGCGCGATACCACATTGCGCGATCTGTTCGATCGTGATCCCCAACGATTTGACCGGTTCTCGCTGACGGCGGGCCCGATCCTGCTGGATTACGCGAAGAACCGGATCACCGAAGAGACCCGCTCGCTGTTGCTGGCGCTGGCGCGTCAGCAGGATGTCGAAGGGTGGCGTGACCGGATGTATGCCGGTGAGGCCATCAACATCACCGAGAACCGCGCGGTTCTGCATATCGCCCTGCGCAACCGCTCCCAACGGCCGATCCGGGTCGGCGGCCACGATGTCATGCCTGACGTCAATGCCGTGCTCGCGCGCATGCGCGCCTTTTGCGATCAGGTTCGCTCGGGCGCCTGGACCGGCTGGCAGGGGGCCCCGATCACCGATATCGTCAATATCGGCATCGGCGGCTCTGATCTGGGGCCGGCGATGGTGACCCAGGCCCTGACCCCGTTCGCCCATCCCCGGCTGCGCAGCCATTTCGTGTCGAATGTCGACGGGACCCAGCTCGCGGAGACGCTGAAACGCTGTGACCCGGCGACGACGCTGTTCATTGTGGCGTCCAAGACCTTCACCACCCAGGAAACGCTGACCAACGCCCAGTCGGCGCGGGCCTGGTTCCTGGCCGCGGCCGGGGACGAGCGCCATATCGCCCGGCATTTCGTCGCAGTGTCGACCAACGAGCCGGCGGTGCGCGCCTTTGGCATCGATCCCGCGGCGATGTTCGGCTTCTGGGAATGGGTCGGTGGGCGCTACAGCCTGTGGTCGGCGATCGGATTGCCGATCATGCTGGCGATCGGCCCGGATTCCTTCGACACGCTGCTGGCCGGTGCCCATGAAATGGACGAGCATTTCCGGACCGCGCCGATCGAGGCCAATATGCCGGTGTTGCTGGGCCTGGTCGGCGTCTGGAACATCAATTTCCTGGGCTCGGTGGCCCACGCGGTCCTGCCCTATGATCAGTATCTGGCGCGGCTGGCGGCCTATCTGCAACAGGCCGACATGGAAAGCAACGGCAAGTCGGTCGATCGTCAGGGCCTGCCGGTCGATTACCAGACCGGGCCGATCCTGTTCGGTGAACCCGGGACCAACGGCCAGCACGCCTTCTACCAGCTGATCCATCAGGGCACGCTGGCAATCCCGTGCGACTTCCTGGCCCCGGTTTCGACATACAATCCGCTGGGCGATCATCACCGGATCCTGCTGTCCAATTTCCTGGCCCAGACCGAGGCGCTGATGCGCGGCAAGACCGAGGCCGAGGCCCGGGCTGAGCTGGTGGCCCAGGGGCTGTCGGGGGCGGCACTGGACGCTCTGGTCCCGCACAAGATGTTTCCGGGCAACCGGCCGACCAACTCGTTTCTGTTCCAGACGCTGGATCCGCGGACTCTGGGCGCGCTGCTGGCGCTGTACGAGCACAAGATCTTCGTCCAGGGCATCATCTGGAACATCAACAGCTTCGATCAATGGGGCGTCGAGCTGGGCAAGCAACTGGCCAAGGCGATCCTGCCCGAGCTGCACGGGGCGCCAGCCGGTGTCCATGACAGCGCGACGGCGGCGTTGATCCAGCGCTGCCGCGACGGCCTCGGCCCGGTCTGAGCCGACCGCGCGCCATCCGACCCACGCCCGGGCCAACGTTGGCCCGGGCGTGGGTCGTCGGCCGGGCCTTGAAAAACAATGGATTTCAGGGGATGATCAAAGAATCGCAATGTCGGTTCATGTCATGTCGCTGTTGCCCGCCTCGCGGCCCTTGACCAGACTCACGCAGGCTCAGGTCGATGCGATCCTGAAAAAGCATGAGATGTTTCGCAACGCGCGGCTGGGTGGTGCGCGCGCGGTCTTTTCGTTCTGCGACATGACCGGTCTGGTCTTGCCCGGGCGCGATCTGGCCCATGCCGATTTGGTTGGGGTTTGCCTGCGCGGCGCCAATCTCAGTGGCACCGTGCTGGATTGCGCCACGATGTTTGCCGCCGATCTGCGCCAGGCCAATCTCGAGCATAGCAGCCTGGTCAAGGTCGATCTGCGCGGCGCCTGCCTGCGCGGCGCGATCCTGACCGGGGCCAATCTGTTCGATGCCGATCTGCGCGACGGATCGCTGGCCGAAACCGACCGCACCGGTGCGTTCAAGATCCTGGCCGCGGACCAGGATCGGCCCGCCGAGGTTGCCGGGGCCGACCTCAGCGGGGCCAATTTGACCAATGCCCGGCTGTCGGGCGCGATGGCGATCCACACCGATTTCAGCGATGCGATCATGACGGGCTGCAAGCTGATCCGGGCCAATCTGCGCGGTGCCAATCTGAGCGGCGCCACGCTGGAGCATGCCGATCTCAGCGGTGCCGACATGCGCGGTGCCAATCTGCGCAATGCGGTGCTGACCGGCGCGACCATGACCATGACCGAGACCTATGGCGCCGACACCACGGGCATGCTGACCGACCGGCCCGCCGGGCATTCCCTCAGCGATCTGACGGCCCCTTTGGCGGAACTGCTGCGCCTGCATATGCTGTTCGTCGGCAGCGCCGGGGCCGAGGGCAAGGTGCTCGACCTGACCGGGTTTGACATGCGCACCGGGCCGTCGCTGGCCCGGTTCTGCCTGACGACCTTGCGGGCGCCGCTTTCAACCTTCTATGGGCTCGACCTGACGGGGGTCCAGCTTCAGGTGGCGCAACTCGGCGGGGCTGATTTGCGCACCTGCACGATCTGTGAGGGCGACCTGCGCGGTGCCGATCTGCATGAGGCCAAGCTCAACAATGCCGATCTGTCCCGGGCGCGGCTTCAGCCGCTGGTGATCGACGCGCGGCGTTCGATCCACACCAGGCTCGACGGCGCCACCCTGCGCTACGCCAATTTCACCGGCGCCAATCTGCGTGGCGTCAATTTCCGCGACGCCGACCTGTCCCATGCCATTCTGACCGACGCCGATCTCAAGGACGCCGATTTTTCCGGGGCCCGACTGTATAATGCCCGGGTCGAGCGCCGCGCCCTGGTCGTGGCCAATCTGACCGGGGCGCTGGGCGTGCGATTGCTCTGATACCGCCGCGGCACGGCGGCCCGGCCCGGGAAAACCGGTCCGGGAAGACGGCCCCCGAAAAGCTCCTGGTCGCCGCGCGCGGATTTGCCTAAAGTCGTTTCATGCCCATTCGCCGCCTGCCCGAAAATCTGGTCAACCGCATCGCCGCCGGGGAGGTGGTCGAGCGCCCGGCCGCTGCGGTCAAGGAACTGGTCGAAAACGCGCTGGACGCCGGGGCGCGGCGCATTGATGTCACGTTGCGCGATGGCGGCCGCGCGCTGATCGCGGTCGTCGATGATGGTTGCGGCATGACGGCGGACGAGCTGCTGCTGGCGATCGAACGCCATGCCACCTCCAAGCTGCCCGATGATGATCTGACCGATATCCGGACCCTGGGTTTTCGCGGCGAGGCGCTGCCCTCGATCGGCTCGGTGGCCCGGGTCGCGCTGACCAGCCGGGTCCGCGGCACCGACAGCGCCTGGACCCTGCTGATCGAGGGCGGCATGGTCGGGAGGCCGCAACCCGCGGCCCATCCGCCCGGAACCCGGATCGAGGTCCGGGATCTGTTTTTTGCGACGCCGGCGCGGCTGAAATTCCTGAAGCAGCCGCGAACCGAGGCCGATCACGCGGTCGACGTGGTGCAAAGGCTGGCGATGGCCCATCCGGAAGTCGCTTTCAGCGTCACCGATGATCTGAGCCGCAACCCGTTGCGCCTGTCGGCGACGGTCGCCGATCTCAAGGACCGCGACGCGGCACGCCTGAGCCGGCTGGCCCTGGTGATGGGCCGTGATTTTGCCGCCAATGCGGTGCCGATCGCGGCCGAGCGCGGCGAACTGCGTCTGACCGGGTTCACCGGCCTGCCGACGCTGAACAAGCCGACCGCCCAGCATCAGTATCTTTTTGTCAATGGCCGGCCGGTCCGCGACCGCCTGTTGCTGGGCGCGGTGCGCGGTGCCTATGCCGATGTCCTGGCCCGGGATCGCCATCCGATGCTGGCGCTGTTTCTCGATCTGCCCGCCGGCGATGTCGACGTCAATGTCCACCCCGCCAAGGCCGAGGTCCGGTTCCGCGACAGCGCCCAGGTCCGGGGGTTGATTGTCGGCGCGATCCGCCACGCCCTGGCCGCTGCGGGGCACCGTGCCGCCACGACGGTGGCCGCGGCAACCCTTGACGCCTTTCGCCCCGAGATTGCCCCGGCCTGGACGCCGCGCGCGGGCGGGTCCTATGCCGGCGGGCCGCCCGGAGGCGGACCCCGGCCGGGGTCCGGGGGGGTCGGCATCGCCACCGGGGGCGTGGTGCCCCGGGTCCTGGCGGAAAGCGCGTCATCGTTCCAGGCGCCGCTGGCGCTCGGGGGGCTGCCCAGTGCCCGGTTCGAGGCGGCGCCGGATCCCGGGCCGGCATTCCGTGCCGCGGCGGCTGCGGCCTCCGGCGCACCGCCCGGCGGGGCCGGGCCGGATCATCCGCTGGGCGCGGCGCGGGCGCAGATCCACGCCACCTATATCGTCGCCCAGACCGCCGACGGCATGGTGATCGTCGATCAGCATGCCGCTCATGAGCGGTTGGTCTATGAGCGGGTCAAACAGGCGCTGGTTGAGGGTGGCGTGGCCCGCCAGGGTCTGCTGATCCCGGAGGTGGTCGAACTCGACGAGGCCGCGGCGGCGCGGTTGCTGGTGCGTGCCGACGAACTGGCCGAACTCGGGCTGGTGCTGGAAGGCTTCGGTGCCGGCTGTGTCGTGGTGCGCGAGGTGCCGGCGCTGCTCGACGGTGGCGACGTTCAGGGGCTGGTCCGTGACCTGGCCGATGAACTGGCCGAATTTGACGAGGGCCTGTCGCTGCGCGAGCGCCTGGACGCGGTGTGTTCGACAATGGCGTGCCATGGTTCGGTGCGCGCCGGCCGGGTCCTGACGATTGACGAGATGAATGCGCTGCTGCGCCAGATGGAGGTCACTCCCTTGTCGGGCCAGTGCAACCATGGCCGTCCCACCTATGTCGAGTTGAAGCGGGCGGATATCGAGCGTCTGTTCGGCCGGCGCTGAGGGGGAGCCGCGGGCTCCGGGATCGCCACCGCGATGCCGCCCGGCTCCGGGAATGGGAAATTGGCGAGAAAGCCGAGGCCGGGAGGACGGCTGTGTGCAGCGATATTGCGGTGATGGTGAAGTTCCCCGTAAAAACCTCGATCATGTTCCACGATGTGGGTATAATTAAATAATGATTGAAGTAAAATTGCGATGTTGTGGCAAATAACAAGAGGCGTAGCGCAATGCGGCCTGACGATAATTGGGGTATGAAGGAATTTAATATCTGATATATCAGAAATATTTGACATGTTTGTCACATCATGAAGAGTTTTAACAAGGAATAAAATCGTACCAAACGTGACAATTTCTGATTATTTCTGAATATATTCCCGTAAAGCGCGCCTGGTTACGCGCCGTGATGCCGGCATATGGCGGCCGTTCGATCGCCTATCGGGGATGTATTGATAGAGTGACATCGTCGAAGGCGGAACGGGAGCGATTGCTTTTCGACTTATTTATTGTTACGCGATCAATATCGAAACGATAAACGGAAAAAATCGGGACGAGACAAGCTAAAGCAAGTTTCGTAAATCGCGTGCGAACATCTCTGTCCGCTTGTAATCGCAAGCCTCCGTTGACGAAAAATTTCGTGCGTGGCATAGTTAATTCCGCAAGGCAGGGATTTATTTGTTTGCCGACGCGCGACGACGGGTCATCATCGCGGGCCGTGCCGGGGGCGCGCCGCGACGGCCGGGTTCAGGCCAAAACAAGTTCAAGCAATAACAAATTCAAGCAACAACAAATTAACCGGGGGGATGGTCTGATGAAGCTGTGTTGCCGGACCGATAGGGTTGTCGCGCGGCGGGTTTCGCCCCTGGCGGGGCGAGCGGCGCGTCCGGCGTGGCACCGATCACGGGCCGGGACGCCGATTTGCCTTTACGCGGTGTCCCGGGCATGCCCGGTGCGGGCGCCAAGGATCGTTTTGCCCGATCAAGATGCTGTGGCACATCCTGGCCGCGAAGGGCAACGTCGATAGATTTCTGCTGAGAATAGGGAGGGGACTCATGGTTCGGCCGAGGGAACAACTCAGCGGACGGTCCTGGTTCGGTGGCGTTCGCGCCAAGATGATGATGGCGATTTCCAGTATCCTGCTGTTTGGTCTGATCGCGTCGGTCGTGGCCGTCATCGGCTACGCCAATGTTCGGACCACGATGGAGGCGATCACCGGTCGTGCCATTCCCGCGATGAATGCGGCGCAGACCCTGGCTCTGCAGGCCGAGCGTCTGGTGGCCCTGGCGCCGGTGCTGGCCGCCGTCGACAAGGCGGCGGATCGCGAGCAGATTTCCCAGCGGATCCACGACACCAAGGAGGCATTCAGCGACAAGATCACGCGACTGGCCCAGAACAGCCAGTCCGCGGAGCGGATGGTATCGCTGCAGGGCGTCTCGACGGCGCTGTTGTCCAATCTCGACGAACTTGACAACGCGACCCGGCGTCGCATCGAACTGGCCGACCGGCGCGTGGCTCTGCTGCAGAAGATCAATGACGCGGATGCCGCGGCCGGGCAGGTGATCGCGCCGCTCAAGACCATTGCCACCGCCGGGCAGCAGGAGGCAACGCGTGCGCTGATGGAGCAGGCGGCGCCCGGGGAAATGCGCGATGCCGCATCCCGGCTGGCGGAAGGGGCCCGGTTGGGCGCAGCGGTGGCCGGTGCGGCCGGGGAGATTGCCACGGTGCGCAGCCATTTGATCGAGGCGGCCGGCGCCACCAATGACGACGCGATCACGATTGCCGAGGCGCATGTCTCGATGGGGCTGGTTCACGCGACCGCGGCGTTGACCGATTTGCCCGCCGGTGCCGCGGACGTGCTGCGTCAAACCCTGACGGCCGATTCCGAGGCCGGCAGCGGCCCCGACGGCTTGCTGGCGACCCGCCGCGAGGAGTTGGGCATCCTGGCCCGCGCCCAGGAACTGATGGACTCCAATCGGGCCCTGTCGGAGCGGCTCGCCGACGCTGTCGCGACGATGGTCCGCAATCAGGAGGCCGATATCGCCACGGATGCGGCGGCAACGGATTTGCTGCTGCGACGCAGCCGCACCATGCAGATCCTGGTCAGCGTCGCCGGTATTCTGGCTTCGCTCCTGATCGCCTTCTTTTATGTCGGTCGCGTTTTGGTCAGCCGGCTGATCGCGCTCGGTGACGCCATGGGGCAGATCTCCGCCGGTCGACTGGATACCGAGATCCGTTGGCGTGGGCGTGACGAGATCAGCCGGATGGCGCAAAATCTGGTGATTTTTCGCGACACGGCGCGCGAGGTCGAGAGCGCCCGGAGCCAGCGCGAGGCCGAACGGGTCCAGGCCGCCGCGGAACGGCGGCGCGACATGCTGGGTATCGCCGACCGGTTCGAGGAAAACGTCAAGCATGTTGTCGACGGCGTCTCGGCCACGGCGACCGAAATGCACGGCACGGCCTCCCATCTGTCCGAGAGCGCCGGGGCGACGCAGCGCCAGGCGCGTTCGGCGGCCGAGGCCGCCGAGGTTGCGTCGCAGAATGTCGAAGGGGCGGCGACCGCGGCCAGCGAGCTCAGCGCCTCGATCACCGAAATTGCCCGCCGGGCCGACGAGGCGGCGACGGTGGCCAAGCAGGGCGCCGTCGATGCCCAGCACGCCGATCGCACCATCCGCAGCCTCGACGAGACCGTGGGCAAGATCGACAGCATTCTCGACCTGATCGCCGGCATCGCCGCCCAGACCAATCTGCTGGCTTTGAACGCGACGATCGAGGCGGCGCGGGCCGGCGACGCCGGCAAGGGCTTTGCCGTGGTCGCCTCGGAGGTCAAGATTTTGGCGGGCCGGACCGCGCAGGCGACCCGGCAGATCGGCGACCAGATCGCCGCGATCCATGTCGTCAGCGGTGAAGCTGTCGAAGCGATTCACAACAGCGCGGCGACGATCACCACGATCGAGGGCATTGTCGCGGCGATTGCGGCCGCGGTCGAGGAACAGGACAGCGCGACCAACGAGATCGCCCGCCATGTCGTCGAGGCTGCGGACCGTACCGCCTCGGCCTCGGACAATATCGGCAAGGTCCGGGGGGCCAGCGAGGCCACGGGGGCTGCGGCCGGCGTGGTGCTGGGAGCGACCGAGCGGATGAATGCGGAGGCGGAACGGCTGCTGCTCCAGGTCGATCGCTTCCTGGTCGAGGTGCGCGCCAATGCCGGGACCTGAGTGACCCTGGTCCCGGCCGGCGGCCCCGGCGATCAATCGGGGCCCGCCGCCGACCCTGCTGCCGGCATGGCCTTGACGAACTCGCCGACCAGCCAGGGGATCGCGGCGTTGCCGTCGGCGCGCTGGTGCCAGACCGCCTCGATCGGCACCGCACGGGGGGCATAAGGCAGATCGAGGATGGCCAGGGTCCCCTCGGCGGCGCCGCGCCGCGCGAGGCTGTCGGGCAGGGTCGCGATCATTTCGGTGACCGCGAGCAGCGGCGGCACTGCGGTAAAGTGGGGCACAAAGATCGCCGCCCGGCCGCCGAGATCGCTGTCGCAGTCGGTTTCGATCGGCAGCGGCTCGGTTCGGCCCCGGCGCCCGACGCCCCGGTCACCGGGGACATTGTCGTTTGTCTCCGCCGCGGTCCCGGTCCGTTCGATGATGATGTGAGGAAAGTCCAATAGTCGTGCGCGGGTCGCCGGTTCCCGGGTCAGGGGATGTCCCGGCCGGACCACAATCGTTTCGTGGTCCCAGCCCACCGCGGTGCGGCGCAGGCGTTCGGGCAAGTCACCGAACCAGCCCAGGGCGACATCGATTCGGCCATCGTCGAGATTGCGGATCACCTCGCAGCGATCGAAGGGCAAGATCCGGAGCTTGAGTTGTGGCGCCGCCCGGATGATCCGGGCGATGGTGGCGGGCAGCAGGGCCACGGCGATGAAATCGCTGGCTGCAATGCGGAACGTCCGGGACGTCTCGGCGGGAATGAAGGGCCGGACCGTCACCGCGCCCGCGATTCGGCGCAAGCCGTCCGCGATGCCGGGGGCGAGTTCAAGCGCCCGTGCCGTCGGCGCCATGCCTTGTTCGCCGGCGATGAACAACTCGTCCCGCAGCGCCTGACGCAGCCGTGCCAAGGCGTGGCTGACTGCCGAGGCGGTGATGCCCAGTTCGCGGCCGGCGCCGCTGACGCTGCGGGTTCTCATGACTGCGTCAAAAACGCGAAACAAATTCAGATCAATTCTTTGCATCGGCACAATGATCCTCCCCTGAGCGGTGTTCATAGGGATACTGAAGAATATTCATTGAGGTGTGTATTGAATTTCCTCGTGGATCCGTTACGACTGGAACGTCCTGGTGACGGGGTGTTTCTCTTGTGATGCGGAGATCAGACAGTTGCTCAAGGCGATGATCGGGAAATCAGCACGCCATCAAAGGCGTCGCCTTCCCTTGATTGTGCTTGCTCTGGCCGGTGTAACCGGTTGCAGCGCTGCACCTTCGCAGAATATCCTGGGATCCTATTTCCCGTCATGGATGATATGTGCATTGGCGGGCGTCGGCGCCACCGTTGTGGCGCGGGTTCTTCTTGTCGCGCTGGGCATCGACAGGACGTTGCCGATTCCCCTGGTCGTTTATCTGTCGCTGACGATCGCCTTTGCTTTTGCGGTGTGGCTGCTATGGCTCGATTGAGCCGCCGGATCCGGCGCGTCGCCGCGAGGGTCGCCTGATGGAGCGGCTGCGGATCTGGGCGGGCCGGCTGATCGCCGTCCTCGCCCTCGCCGCCGCGGTTGGGCTGGGCGCCGCGACACTCGAGCGCCTGGCATGGCGCCCCCGCACCCATGATGCCTTTCTCTATGCCGATTCCATCGGCTTGGCGCCCGATGTCGGCGGGCGGATCATCGCCCTGCATGTCCAGGACAATCAGCGGGTCCGTCAGGGCGACACGCTGGTCGACATCGATCCGGAGCCGTTCACGCTGCGTCTGCGCCAAGCCCGCGCCCAGGTCACGGCGCTCCAGGCGCAGATCGGCCTGAGCAACCGTCAGATTGCGGCGCAATCGTCGGGGGCTGATGCCGCTGCGACGCAGATCGAGCGGGCGCGGGCACAGCTTGCCCTGGCTCATGACACGGTCGGGCGCCTGGTGCCGTTGCTGGGCAAGGGCTACGTCACCGCACAGCAGGTCGACGAGGCGCAAAGCAACGAACGATCGGCCCAGGCGGCGCTGACCGCGATCACCCAGCAGGCCCGTCAGGCGCGGCAGGCCGTCGGCGACACCGAAAGCCTGCTGGCGCAGGAGGACGGGGCGGAGGCTGCGGTTGCGCTGGCGGAACGCGACCTGCGCAATGCCGTGGTTCGGGCGCCTTTCGCTGGTCTGGTCGTCGGTCTCGACATCGCCGAGGGCGCCTATGCGGCGGCGGGACACCCGTTGTTCACCCTGATCAAGACCCACGACTGGTACGCCGTCGGTAATTTCCGCGAGACCGATCTGGGGCAAATCGCGATCGGTGACCCGGCGACGGTGTGGCCGATGGCCGATGGCGACCATCCGCTGAGCGGTCATGTCGAGAGCGTCGGCTGGGGGGTCCGGCTGGAGGATGGCGGCGGCCCGGCGCTGCCGGCGGTGGGGCGGACCCTGAACTGGGTCGTGGTCGCACAGCGCTTCCCGGTGCGGATCCGGCTGGACGATCCGCCCGAGGCGGGGATGCGGATCGGGGCCACCGTTTCGATCCGGGTGCAGCATGACGCTGCGCGCTGAGATCGCGGTTCCGGGCCTCGGCTTGCGGACCTTCCTTGCCCGGGAATTGGCGCCGCGGCCCGGCCGAATCGCGGCAGTGGCGCGAATCGTGGCGGGTTGTGTCCTGATCACGATGATCGGGATGCTCTATCGCATCCCGCTGACCGCCTACATGGCCTATATCGTGTTTCTGATCAGTCGCGACGATACGGCCAGCACCGTGCTGACCGGCGTGGTTGGCGGGCTTGCCGCCACGGTCGCCGTCGCGCTGTCGCTGTTGTTTTTCATGCTCGACGCGGCGGAACCGGCGCTGCGTTTGCCGCTGATGGCTGGCGCCGCGTTCATCGGCATGTTCCTGGCGCGGACCGCGCAACTTGGACCCATCGCCTTTTTGGCCAGTTTCGTCCTGGTGCTGTCGCAAACCCTGATCGACGAGGCGCCGTCTCTGGAGGCGTTGACCCATCTGGTGCTGTGGCTCTGGGTTGTCGCGGTGTTGCCCGATGTTCTGACGATCGGGATCACCCTGCTGTTCGGCGAGAGCCCGGCGCGGCTGGCGCGGCGCACCGCGCTGCGTCTGCTGGCGACGGCCGCCGAGGCTCTGGAACAGGGCGATCCCGGGCCGCTCGATGCGGCCTTGGGCGAAACGACGGCGCTGCTGCAATGGCGGCGCAAGGCGAATATCGCTGACCATGACCTGGCCGGGCTGGCCGCCCTTGACACCGCGTTGATCGAAGGCCTGGCGGAAGTGCTGCTGATGCTGCGTCTGTTGCCGATCGGAACCCCGGTCGCGGTGCGCACCGCGCTGGCCGCGATGTGTCGGGATAGCGCCGACGCTTTTGCGCGGGCGGTTGCCCCGACGCTGGCGCGGCCCGCGCTTGATCAGGCCGCGCTGGCCGGCCTGTCGCCCGAGGCACGGCCGGTGGTCGTGGCCCTGATCGCGGCGCTGGTCGGACTGAGCGACGGGCTGTCACGGCGCCTGACCGCCGACCAGCGCCGGGGGACGCCGCAAGCGGCCCGCAAACCTTTGTTGGTTGCCGATGCCTTTACCGACCCCGGGCACGTCCGGTTTGCACTCAAGACCACGATCGCGGTCATAGCGGCCTACATCATCTATAGCGGCCTGGCCTGGCCGGGATTGCGCACGGCGATCACGACCTGCTTTTTCGTCGCCCTGGGCAGTCTCGGGGAATCGATGCACAAGCTGACCCTGCGCCTCGGCGGCGCCGTGATTGGCGGTCTGACCGGTGGTCTGTGCATCATCTTCGTCTTGCCGGCGATGACCGATATCGGTCAGCTCTGCCTGCTGGTCGCGGCCGTCGTCGTCCCGTGCGCGTGGGTCGCGACCAGCAGTGAACGTCTGTCCTACGCGGGCATGCAAATGGCGTTCGCCTTCTTCCTGGGCTTGTTCCAGGGCTATGCGCCGGATACCGATCTGACGGGGCTGCGGGATCGCGTGCTCGGGATTCTTCTCGGCAATCTGCTGATTTCGCTGATCTTCAGCGTGATCTGGCCCATCAGCGTCGCGGATCGGGCGCGCTTGGCGCTGGCCGGCGCGCTGCGCAGCCTGCGTCCGCTTCCCGGCGAGGGTGTGTCCGGGACGATCGGGACCCGCCTTGCCGTCGTCGGGGCGCTCGGCGAGGCGCGCCGCTTCGTCGACCTCGCCGCGTTCGAAATCGGACTGCTGGCCGGGCGCAGCGCGCCAGAGGCAGGACGGTCGTTGTCGCTGGCCGCGCTCAACAGGCTTGCCGCGGCTGCCTTCGTGGTGATGGGCCAGGGGAGCCTGGATGCGATCCCGGGTGACACGGACGACGGCGATGCGGCGGCGGCGCAACCGGACAGCCCTGCTGTTGCCCGTGCGCTGGCGTCGGCCGATGCGGCGGCCTCGGCGTGGTTCGAGGCTGCGGCGGATCGTCTGGCATCGGGGCCGCCGTCGACGGCGCCGACATGCCGTTTCGGCGGCTTGGATGCGCCCGACCTTCTGGACGCGGCAACGCCGCCGGCCCGCCGGGCCGCGATCGAAGCCCGTCTCCTCCTTCAGCGGGAAATCGACAATGTCATTGTTGCCGGGGCTTAGCCTGAGCGCGAAGCGGTGGCGCTGCGTCGCCGGGATCGCGGTGTTGCCGCTGACGGCGTGCGCCACCGATGCCCTGACCTTGGCGCCGGCATCGCCGCAGCAGCCCTGGGTGATTCCGGGGGTGACGGGCGGGCGAGCCGTCGCGGTCGCGGACGCAAACGCCCGAAGCCCGGGGATCCTGGTCCCGGCGGTGGCGGAGGACCATGCACCGTCCGATGCGGCGCCGCCGGATTCGGGCTCCGCCCGGGACCTGCCGGGGCTGATCGATCTGGCGCAGCGCAGCAATCCGGAAACGCGCGAGGCCTGGGAACGGGCCCGCCAGGCGGCGCTTGAGGTCGGCTTGCGTGAGGCCAGCTTCGTGCCGCAGATTTCGGCGGAAATTGTCGGCGGCTTTCAGCATACGCCGTTGCCGATTCCGACCAGCCTGATTCCCAAAGGTTATTTCCTCAGCGATACCCGGGAGTTGATCCCGGCCTTGACCGCGAAATGGCTGTTGTTCGATTTCGGCCAGCGCACCGGTGTCGAGCGGGCGGCCCGGGCCAATTCCTTCGTGGCCAATGCCGCCTTCACCGGCGCGCACCAGAAGGTGATCTATGCCGTTAGCCGCGACTATTTCGCCCTGAGTGCGGCGCGGGGGCGATTGCGTGTCGCCGCCCAGGCCTTGAAGAACGCGCAGATCGTCGAGGACGCTGTTGAAACCCGGCGGGCCCATGGATTGGCGACCATCGTCGAACGGACCCAGGCGCGGCGCCAGACCGCACAGGCACGGTTTAATCTTGAACGCGCCACCGGGGCGGAACATGCGGCGCTGGCGGCGCTGGTTCACAGTGTCGGGGTTCCGCCGGGAACCCGGATTGCGGTTGCCGACGATGCCGACCAGCCCCTGCCTCGCGCCGAGGCCGGTGACGTCGATCAATTCATTCACGACGCCCTGGCCAACCGTCCCGATATCATCGCCGCCATGGGCAAGATCCGGGCGGCCGAGGCGACGCTGGACAGTGCGCGGGCCCGTTACTACCCGACCCTCGGGCTGGAAGCCCAGGTCTATGAGAATATCGGCGGGCTCAGCACCCAGGGCAGTCAATACTACAGCGTCAATGAACCGGGGGCCGCGATCCTGCTGAAACTGAGCCTGCCCCTGTATGATGGCGGCGTCCGTGAGGCCGGGGTGGCGCTGGCGCAGTCGGAAATCGCTGCGGCCCAGGCTGCGCTGGATCAGACGCGCGACGCCGCCGCGCAGCAGGTCACCGATGCCTACGACGCGCTGCGGACCAGTTTTGCGGAATATTCCGCGGCGCTGGCGGTCAACGAGGCGGCACGGACCGCCTATGATGCGGCGCTGGAGTCCTACCGCCAGGGCGTCGGGACCTACACCGACACGGTGACCGGGGCAACCGCGCTGAGCCAGGCGCAGTCGCAACAGGCGGATGCCCATGCCAATGTCTTCACCGCGGCGGCGGCGTTGGCCTTTGCCACCGGGTCGATCGCCGCGGCGCCATAGCGGCGTCGCCGGTGGTAAGCCGGCCGCTGTTTGTGGGGGTTGGCGACAGCCCTTCTCATGGTCCTCGTTTGCAGCGTAGACTGAACGCCGTTGCCGCTGTTTCACTCCGGGAGGCTGCCGCCCCGGCTGCCCCGTCAGTCAGAGGAGGGATGTCATGCCGTCACTCGTGTTGTTGCGCCACGGGCAAAGTGTCTGGAACCGCGATGATCTGTTTACCGGATGGTCCGATGTCGATCTGACCGAAGCCGGGGTTGAGGAGGCGCGCCGCGCCGGTCGGCAACTGGCCGCTGCCCGGCTGGGGTTTGACATCTGTCACACCTCGGTGTTGAAGCGCGCCATCAAGACGCTTGATCTCGTCCTGGACGAATTGGACCGGATGTGGCTGCCGGTGTTCAAATCCTGGCGGCTGAACGAACGCCATTATGGCGCGTTGCAGGGTCTCAACAAAACCGAAACGGCGGCCCGCTATGGTGCGGAGCAGGTCCAGCTGTGGCGGCGGAGCTGGGATGTTCCACCCCCGGCGCTGACGATGGAGGACGAGCGCTATCCCGGCCATGATCCCCGCTATGCCTCGCTGCCCGCGGCCTTGCTGCCGCGCGCGGAAAGCCTGAAGCAGACGGTCGACCGTGTTCTGCCCTATTGGCACGATACGATCGCGCCGGATCTGCGCCAGGGGGCCCGGGTGCTGATCGCGGCCCACGGCAACAGTTTGCGCGGGCTGGTCAAATATCTCAGCGATGTCCCCGATGACCAGATCCCCAAGCTGGAGATCCCGACGGGCCAGCCCCTGGTCTACGAGCTTGATTCGGCGCTGCGGCCGGTTCGCCGCTATTTCCTTGAGGCGGACAAGGTGGCAACCGGACATTAAGCGGGGCGCCAAAACAGGACGGTGTCCGGGCGGTTGCCGCGATACGATCCGCCGCTGCGGTTGCGCCGCCGGCAGGGTTGCCCCGGTCAATATTGCCGGCCGGCGCTATTGACCGCGTGAGCGGGTCTGGCCGCGGGTCTGGCACCGGGTTTGGTGAGCCGGCCCGCAACCGTTCCGGTGCCGCAACGCAACGCTGCGCGGCGTCGTGACCCCGGGGCCGGTGCCAGACCCGCGGGGTCCACGACGACGGGACCGTACCCTCAATGAACGCTCATGGGTTCCAGGTCTTCGCGGAGACAGGCGACGATCGCGGTCTCACGGTTGTCCATCGTCCCCAGCGGGGTGCCATCGGCGCTGTGGATCGACATGACCCGACGGCCATTTTCGATGACCGGTTTGATATAGGCGACGGTGCGGGCGCCAAACAGCGCGAACGGGTCATCGGACTGGTCAGCTGGGTTACTTGGCGTGGGGGTCATCGGCATCGGTATCTCCTGCGCTTGGGGAAATCTCTTCCTACGGTGTCCCAACGAGTGAGCAAGGATTATGCCATTTTGTTGCCCATTGGCGGCAAATTGGTCGGGCCGATTTGTGCGGTGCAATGACGCACGGTGGTCGCGGATCGCTGTGTGGCGGGGGGCGTCGATGCCCCCCGGCCATCGCCGCTGGGGTCCTTGTCGCTGGGCTTGACCGCACCCCGGGGCGGGTCGCAAGATGAGATTGTTCCCGTTGCTTGGTTCAATCGCTCAAGGCCAATCGGCCGGGGTCGGTTGACGGGGTGGGGAACGAACGGTTGCTTGTTCTCGGGGCAGGGTGAAAACCCCGACCGGCGGTATCCGGCTGACGATCACTGCGGATGATGACGCGGATGAGGGTCGGTCGGGAGCCCGCGAGCGCTTGCCCCTGGGGGCAAGGTCAGCAGACCCGGTGTGATGCCGGGGCCGACGGTGACAGTCCGGATGAAAGAGGACGAGCTGACCAGACCGGCCGCGACCGCCTTGGCGATCGGGGCCTGTGCCTGATCTGCACCCGCGGCGTGCCACCGGTTTCGGCGGTCGCGGCCACTCTTTGAGACGCCCTGGTTCAGGCTCCCCTCGCAGCCTTGAGGATGATCCATGAATCAGCTTTGTAACGATCTTGTTTTCTCCGGCCTTGCCGATGATCCCGCGACGCGGGTCGGCCGCGCCCTTGAACAAATCCGGGCCGGCGGCGGCGTGATTGTCGTCGATGACGATGACCGCGAAAATGAGGGCGACCTGATTTTCCCGGCTCACGCCATGACGGTTGCCCAGATGGCCTTGATGATCCGCGAATGCACCGGCATTGTCTGCCTGGTGCTTCCCGATGACAGGCTTCGTGCCCTCCAGTTGCCGCCGATGGTATCGAGCAACACCTCGCGTTATGGCACGGCCTTCACCGTGACCATCGAGGCCCGCGAGGGCGTGACCACCGGGGTTTCCGCGGCGGACCGATTGACGACGATCCGGACGGCCATCGCTGAGACTTGCCGCCCCGACGACCTCAACCGTCCGGGGCACGTGTTTCCGTTGCGGGCCCATCCCGGTGGCCTCACCGCGCGGCGCGGTCACACCGAAGCCACGCTGGCCTTGATGGAACTGGCCGGGCAGCCCCCGGCCGGCGTGCTGTGCGAGGTCACGAATCCCGATGGGACCATGGCGCGGTTGCCGGAGCTGGACGTCTTCTCGGCCCGCCATGGCTTTCCGATCGTCACGATCGAGGACCTGGTGGCTCAGATCGCCCGCCAATCGGCGGCCTGATCGGCGTGCGACCGGCCCGACCGGAACGCCGGGCGGGCCGGCTTTGCCGATGTTACACGATGTTACCGGATCATCGAATCGTCGCAATCGGCCGGCAACGCCCAGGGGCTACCTTCGTTCTGGTCTCAAGGGTCCGCGATCGCCACGGGATCGTCATTGATGCTTCCGCGGCAAGACGGTCCGGACCCGGACGTCACGCGTTCGTCCCAATTCGGGCCGGCCAGCGAAGGAATGATGATGACCTCGGCACTGGGCGTTTCCTACATCATCCCGATTGTCGACGCGGCATCGTTGGTGCCGCAATCTCTGGTCGCATTGGGCGCCCAGGTCGGGGATTTTGAGCGGGAATATCTGTTTGTTGACGATGGCACCGTCGGCGATGCCGAGGCCCGGATCAAAGCGATGACCCGCTCATGGCCGGGTGCCGGTGTCGAGGTGCTGCGCAGCCGTCCCGGATTTGCCGCGGCACTCAATGTCGGCCTGGCTCATGCCACCATGCCCTATGTCAAGCCGGTCGGTCCCGGGGACGTCCTGGCCCTGGACGCCACGGTGGCGTTGCTGGCCGCAGCGCTGGAAAGTCGGAGCTTTGTCGTTTTCGGTCGGGCGGTTCTCGCCGACGGCCAGGTGTCAGCGTCCCGTGTTGCCGACGCCGCGAAAAGCTGGATCCGGCACAACGACGCCCTGCCGCTGGTGCTGAAGACACCCTTGTTCCACCCGGGGCAGATGCTGGCGCGGGGGGTTGCCGTTCGCATCGCCGGCGGCTGTGATGAGCGGTTGGGCGTGGCGGCCGCGTATTCCCTGCCGTTGCGATTGGCGGTGCTGGGCGGCTGCACCGAGATTGGCGACACCGTTGTCAACCTTGCCGACGATCATTTCAACCCGGACGCCCGGGAGCATTGGCGTCGTTTCGCCTTGGCGTGTGCCTGTTTTCTGCAGGAAACGCCGAATCTGCCGCGCTCCTGCCACCGTCTGGCGTTGCGCAGTCTGGCCGCGCAAGCGGCGCTCTGTGCCGGGCGGAAGGGTCCGTTACGAGGGGGGCGCGGCGGACGTTACGCCTGGTTGAAGCTGCTCGGTTACCTGCCGCTGCCATTCCAGGCCGCCCCGCTGATCCGGCGCCTCCTGCCGGCCTTCGACGGCCCGTCCGGGACCGTCGGGCCGCGGCGATCAGAACCGGCCGCCCGGGCGCAGCGACTCGAGTTCGGCGTTGGAAACGATCCGCTTGCCGATCGGCCATAGCGCCAGCGCCGCCAGTTTCAGGTGGGCCCAGGCGAACGGCAGGCCGATAATTGTCACGGCCTGGACCAGGGCCGCCAGCAGATGGCCCAGGGCCAGCCACCAGCCGGCGACCAGCAGCCAGATGATATTGCCCAGTCCGCCCAGAACGCCGGTCCCCAGATCCGCACCACCATCGTCGCGTCGACTGATCGCGGTGTAGCCGAAGGGTACCAGCGTGTAGTTGGCCATCGTCAGCGCCGCGCGCGCCCAGGGTAAGCCGATGATCGAAACGGCCATGATCAGGGCGGCAAACAGCCAGGCCAAGGCCATCACCAGGCCGCCGAAGAGCAACCAGAGCAGATTGAGCAACAGACTCACGGGGGCCATGGCAGCAGACTCCAGCTTGACGGGTCAGGTTTGCGATTCCGTGCCATTGGCGCTGTCATCGAAGTAATTCTCTTCGAATTCATCGAGCATGGCACGAATATCGGTGAGCATCGCTCGAAGCAGGCGCTTGTCGGGTGTGAGGCACAGGGCTTCAGCCATGGCTGCCGCGCTCTGTCGCGTTGCCATCGCCAGCAGTTTAACGGTTTTTTGCTCGACGAAGTCCATTCATCCTCACATTCGCTGGCGCAGTGGCTCAACCAGCACCGCTCCGGTGGTGAGCCACGGCCGGGAATGACGGCAAGATCGCGAATCCCGATCCGCTTGGCGGGGGATCGTCGAACCGGGGCGGCAGGACTGTGGATACCGGAAAGGCCGCTCCGGCGCCAGATCCAGGATCGCGGACCCGGGTGGGGGCGAACCGCGGCATCGCTCCCGACCGGAGATCGGGCTCGATGCCGGATCGGCAGGGCGCGGATCAGGCGGCCGTGATCGCCTTCTCGACGAGTTGTCCGAGATGCTGGGTGCGTTTGGTCAGGCTTTGCAGAACCGATGAAATCTCTGCGGTTGCCGCAGCGGTCTGGCCCGAGAGGTTCTTGACCTCACCGGCGACCACGGCGAAGCCCTTGCCGGCCTCGCCCGCACGCGCGGCTTCGATTGTGGCGTTCAAGGCCAACAGGTTGGTTTGCTTGGCGATGGCGTCGATCTGCTGGGCGACGGTGCCGACCTTCTCGATCTCGGTGCGCAGGCCTTCGAGCTCGCGGCTGATTTCCTGCAGCGCGGCGGCGAGTTCAGAACGGGTCAACGTGCCGGCGCTGGTCTTGGGGGTGCTGTCGGTACCAAATGTCATGGTGATCTACCTGGTCAAGGTGGGGACAAGAGGTGATAAAAAATGATAGCCCGACCGGGCAGTGAAACCCGATCGGACCATGGCGCAAGGTAACACAGACAGCGCAAGGCGTCGCGGATTTGACTTGGTAAATAATATTATCATCCTTGATGTCGCCTTGTCTGGTGCGGTGCGGTCTGGTGCGACGCGACACCGTCGCGTCGGAACCCGTTGCGGGCCCGGAGGGCGGTGTCAGCGGTGTCGGCGATCAGAGCCGTCGCAAACCGGCGCGCTCGGGTCTGCTTTGTGGATGAGGGCAAGGTGCCGCGCTCTGTTGCCCGGGTTGGCCTGGGTGCCGAGGAGCCCTTTGTTCGTGAATCGCATCGTCGGACACGGCGACAATGGCAGTGCGGCCGGATTGCCAACTCGGCGAGGTTGATGTGTGCCGGCCGGCGTATCGCCGATGTCCCGGGCCAGGTTCGTGGGGCTGCGCCGTTTTGCTCGACCGTCTTGACCCGGGGCAAAAGCGGGTCCAGCGCCCGCTACGCCAGAGCTTGAAGGGGGGCGGCGATGGCCGCGAGGACGACAGTCGTGATCTCTCTCCCGGGGCGGCGACTCGGCCGAACCGGCGGCCGTGCGCGACCGCTTGCCGTGGGCTACGGAACGCACCGGTTGGGTCCAAGCCAAAAGGCCGCCCGGCTGCCCGGTTCGACGACGCAGCAAGTGGGCGCCGCCTTGCGCAAACGCGATATCGAAATCAAGCGTCTGCAGCGCTCGTCGGGCCGGGGCCAAAGATGTCGGTGAGAGGTTTGCCATCGACGAGCCGTTCACCCCATTCGTCCAGGGCATCATTGTCGGCGGTGCGAACCCGGTCTTCGAGCGTGGCCGGCAGGGTTTTGAAGCGCCGGCGCAACTGACGCAGGAGCATCTCGGCCTTTCCTTCAGCCTTTCCTTCAGCCTTTCCCCTGGCAAGACCCTCGGCCATCCATTCCTTGGCGGCGATCGACAGCATCTCGTCCTCCCATTCCGGTCTGACCTGGTGCAGTGCGCGGCGTAACGATGCCGGGTCCAGGCTGGTGTAGACCGTGGTCGCGTGGACCACCAGCATCCTGAATAGCGACGGCCGATCCCGCGCATCGGTGAAGGCTTTCACCAGCACCGCCTCAGCATCCCCGGTCCCGTGAGAATATTTGAGCGCCAGCAGGCCGGCCCGCAAGGGTGGGTAGGCCGACAGCTGCTCGTTGGCAATCGGACCGAGATCCACCAGGGTATAACGAAGGTCGGGTTGATGCTGCCTGATCACCGCGGGGGCCCGGATGGTTTCGCGCAATGACAAGGATGTCGTCCAGGCGCCGGCGCCGTGATACAGCACGATCGGCAGGATCGCGGGCAATGATCGCAGCGCCTCGGCCCTGCCCCCGGCGTGCCGGACCCAGATCCGCAGCATGTAGCCCAGCAATTGCAAGATGACACCAGGATCGGCGCCGCTTTTGTGGTCGATCAGTACGTAGAGAAGCGCATCGCCGCCTTCCGCGAGCCCGACGCGAAACAGCCGGTCGCTTTGGCTGCCGCGCAAGGCCTCATCGACGAACCCGCCTTCGAGCAACACGGGCGGGTCATCGCTCAGAAGTTCGGCAATTTCCCGGGGCAGGCGTTCACGAAGCAGAGCGCCTGCGGTGCCCGGCTGGTCGAGCAGGCCCTTGAAGAATTTGTCGTGTGGTTGGCTCGGCTCGGTCATGTGTTGCGCCTGGCGGGTGCGGGCGGGTGCGATCTGTGACGCGCGGCCCCGCAGATGATCGTGCCGCGGCGCGCAGGCTCTGGCAACGCCGCATCGCGATTGTTGTTTGTCACCATGGCCGAAGGCTGGCTTTGCAAGGCATGGCAAGCGGTTCCGGGTTCTGGACAGATTTACCGGCCGGACGTCCAGAAGGCGACCAGCGTGTCTCCGTAGCGCCGCTGATCCGGGACCATGAAACCCGGCGGCGGCGATTCCGGGCTGGCCGCCGCCTGTTCGACGACGATCAGGGCATCGGGTGCCAGCCAGCCAGCCTGGGCCAGCGCCAGGGCCGCGGTGGCCGCCAGCCCCTGGCCGTAGGGCGGGTCGAGAAACACCAGCGTGAACGATTCCGATGATCCGGCCGGCCGCGTGGCGTCGGCGCGGATGAAGCGACAGCGTGCCGTTTCGCCCAGGGCGGCGGCGTTGTTGCGTGCCAGATCCAGGGAGCGGGGATCACGATCCATCAAGACGGCCGCAGCCGCACCCCGCGACAGTGCCTCCAGGGCCAGCGCGCCGGTGCCGCAGAACGCGTCGAGCACCCGGGCTCCCTCGACACGGTCCTGGTCCCAGTGATGGGCCAGGATGCCGAATACCGCCTCGCGCACCCGGTCGGTGGTGGGACGGATCGCACGGTCGGTGGGTGAAACCAGCGGCCGGCTGCGGTGACTACCGCCGGTGATGCGCATGGTTGCCGCGGGCCGGTGCGGGCTTGGCGGTTGTGCCGGGTTTTCGCGATGGCGCGGACGGCAGCGACAAGGTTGTCGACGCCGGGGCTGGCGCTCCGGCTTGCGGACGGGTCGCGAAGAAGGCCTGCAACTGGTCGTTCAACACACGTCGGGGCACTTCCTCGACGGCGTCGCGAACCAGCTTGCCAAGCTGAAACGGGCCATAAGCGACGCGGATCAGCCGGTTGACCATCAGTCCCTGCGATTCCATCACGCGGCGGACTTCGCGATTCTTCCCCTCGCGCAGGGTCACGGTCAGCCAGGCGTTGCTGTTCTGCTGGCGATCGACGGTGACCTCGATCGGCCCATATTTGACACCCTCGATCGTGACCCCGCGGGCCAGCCCCTGCAACTTCACCGGGTTAGCCTGGCCCTGGACGCGGACGCGATACCGTCGCGGCCAGCCGGTTGAGGGCAGCTCGAGGAAACGTGCCAGTTCGCCGTCATTGGTCAGCAGCAACAGGCCTTCGGTGGTCAGATCCAGGCGTCCAACCGAAATCACCCGCGGCATGTCGGGCGGCAGGTGGGAGAAGACCGTCGATCGGCCCTTTTCGTCGCGGGCCGTCGTCACCAGGCCTTCGATCTTATGGTAGCGCCACAGCCGGGTCGGTTCCAGCTCCGGCAGGGGCTGGCCGTCGACCACGACCTGGTCGCCGGGCGCGACGACGATTGCCGGGCTGGTCAGGACGGTGCCGTTGACCGCAACCCGCCCCTCGGTGATCCAGCGTTCGGCATCGCGCCGCGAGCACAATCCGGCGCGTGCCAGGCGTTTGGCGATCCGTTCACCGCTCGGGTCGGCGGCGGGCTCGGCGGTGGGCTTGGAAGAAGGCGGCTGATTCGACATGGCGGAACTTTAGGGGCCCCGGGCAGTCGCTGCAACGGCGCAGTGATCCCTTTGGCCTGCATTCTCCCGATCAGCCGGCCTGAACCGCGGAAGAGGGGCCATGTGCCCGGCTTGACCGGCCCGACGCCTGTGGCCACTGTGCCGGGATCAGAGCCGGGGGATGGCAGGGGCGATGTTCAGGGGCACGGGATTCATGACGCAGGCGCTGTCACAGGCCGCCGAAGCTGCCAACCGGGGCGAGGTGCCGGTTGGCGCGATTGTCGTCGATGGCAACGGGCAAGTGTTGGCGGCTGCCGGCAACGGCACGCGCACGCTGAATGATCCGGCAGGACACGCGGAAATCCTGGCGCTGCGCGCGGCCTGCGCGCGCCGCGGACAGCCCCAGCTTCCCGACTGCGACCTCTGGGTCACGCTGGAGCCCTGCGCGATGTGTGCCGCGGCGATCAGCCATGCCCGGATCCGGCGGCTTTATTTCGGCGCCTATGATCCCAAAGGGGGCGCGGTCGACCATGGCCCGCGCTGGTTTACCCAGCCGACCTGCCATCACGTGCCCGAGATCTATGGCGGGATCGACGAGGTCAGCGCCGGGGCTCTGCTGCGCCGGTTCTTCGCGGCGCTGCGCCGCGACGTCACGGGCGGGACGGATCCCGCGTGATCGCACGCCAGCCGATGTCGCGGCGGCAAAATCCCTCGGGCCAGTCAAGGGCATCAACGGCGCGGTAGGCGTTGCGTTGAGCCTCGGCGACGGTTGCGGCACGGGCGGCAACCCCCAGGACCCGACCGCCGGCGGCCCGGATCGTCCCATCGGCATCGGCACGCGTCCCGGCATGAAACACGGTGACTCCGGGAACCGCGGCCGCGGCATCAAGGCCCCGAATCGCGGTGCCGCCGACAACCGGTCCGGGATAGCCGGCGGCGGCCATCACAACGCACAAGGCGGCCTGATCAAGCCATTCCAGCGTGACCTGATCCAGCGTGCCGTCAGCGGCCGCGACCAGGACCGGCAGCAGGTCGGATTTGAGACGCAGCAGCAAGGTCTGGCATTCCGGATCTCCGAAGCGGACGTTGAATTCGATCAGCGTCGGTTCGGGCCCGTCCGCACCAGGGGTGATCATCAGCCCGGCAAACAGGACGCCGGTGAACGGCCGTCCCTCGGCGGCCATGCCGCGAACCGTTGGCAGGATGATCCGCTCCATCACCTTCTGTTCCAGCGCCGGGGTCAGAACCGGCGCGGGCGAATAGGCGCCCATGCCGCCGGTATTGGGACCGGTATCGCCGTCACCGACCGCCTTGTGGTCCTGGGCCGCGGCCAGCGGCAGTGCCGTGGTGCCGTCGACAATGGCGAAAAAGCTGACCTCTTCACCGGCCAGGAAGTCCTCGATGACCAGCTCGGCGCCGGCGCGGCCGAACCGTCCGCCGACCAGAGCCTCATCGATCGCGGCACCGGCTTCGGCGACATCATGGGCGATCGTCACGCCTTTGCCGGCCGCCAGCCCATCGGCCTTGATCACGATGGGCAGCGTCCGTTGCGCGACATAGGCCTTGGCCAGCGCCGGATCGGTGAAGCGGCGATACCCGGCGGTGGGAATCCGGTGCCGGGCGCACAGGTCCTTCATGAAGCCCTTGGAGCCCTCCAGCGCCGCCGCCGCGGCCCGGGGACCGAACGCGCGGATCCCGGCCACCGCCAGCTGGTCAACCAGGCCGGCGACCAGGGGGGCCTCCGGTCCGACGACGACGAGATCGACCGCGTGATCGCGCGCGAAGGCGACCAGCCGATCGAGATCGTCGGCGGCGATATCGACGCATTCGGCCGTGCCGGCGATGCCGGCATTGCCCGGGGCGCACCACAGCTTGTCACACAGCGGCGACGCCGCCAGCGCCCAGCAGAGGGCGTGTTCGCGACCGCCCGATCCGACCACCAGCAGCTTCATGGTCCTGGCCTCATTGCTCAAATTGCTTGGCCCCGCCGGTTTCACCGGTTGCCGTTCGATCGGGGGGTTGTATCATGCCGGTTCTTCTGCTCAAGGCCATCATGACCGATACGCCCCTGCTTCATGGCGATTTGCCCGTCGACGGCCCGGCAAAATCCGCGACCGCGGTCCGTCCCGGCAGCAATCTGCCCGAGTTCAGTGTTTCCGACTTGGCCCGTGCCTTGAAGCGCACGGTCGAGGACAATTACGGCTATGTCCGGGTGCGAGGGGAGATCAGCCAGCCGAAACGCCACGGCTCGGGTCACCTCTATTTGAGGCTGAAGGACGAAACTGCGGTGCTGGAGGCCGTGTGCTGGAAGGGCACGGTGCAGCGGCTGGCGATCCGGCCCGAGGAGGGGATGGAGGTGGTCTGCACCGGGCGGCTGACGACCTATCCGGGCCGCTCGCAGTACCAGCTGGTGATCGAAAGCATGGAGCTGGCCGGCGAAGGCGCCCTGCTGAAGCTGTTGGAGGAGCGCCGGCGCCGCCTGGCGGCCGAGGGTTTGTTCGATGCGTCCCGCAAGCGCCGCTTGCCCTATCTGCCCACAGTCATCGGGGTCGTGACCTCGCCGACCGGGGCCGTTATCCGTGATATCCTGCACCGCCTCGCCGACCGCTTCCCGCGCCACGTTCTGCTATGGCCCGTCGCCGTGCAGGGTGAGCAGGCGGCGGCGCAGATCGCGGCTGCGATTGCCGGGTTCAACGCGCTGGACGGTCGTGGCCCGGTGCCACGGCCCGATCTGTTAATTGTCGCCCGGGGTGGCGGGTCGCTGGAAGACCTGATGGCGTTCAACGAGGAAATCGTGGTGCGGGCCGCGGCGGCCAGCGCGATACCCCTGATTTCGGCGGTGGGCCATGAGACCGATACCACGCTGATTGATTTTGCCGCGGATCTGCGGGCGCCGACACCGACGGCCGCGGCGGAGATGGCGGTGCCGGTGCGATCGGAGCTGTCGGCGCAGTTGTTGGACAAGGAGCGCCGCCTTGTTGCCGCCATGGCGCGCGGGATGGCGGAACGACGCACGCGGATCGACGGTTTGGCCCGCGGCCTGGGCGATCCCCGCGTGCTGCTGGAGACCTGTGCCCAGCGTCTCGATGATCGGAGCGAACGCCTGGATCTGGCGATGCAGGGGCTGTTCGAACGCCGGTCGCGTCTTGTGGCGGAAATGGCCGGGCGCTTGCGCCATCCCCGTGAGACGCTGACAGCGGCGCGGGCACGCCTGGAATCAGAAACGCGCGCGCTGGATGCGGCGCAGCGGCGCGTCCTGCTGCAACAGGACGCCACGCTGGCTCGGGTGGCCGATCGCCTGACACCCCTGTCCTTGACGCGGCGGCTGACCGAGGGGGCGGGCCGGCTGACGGCGGCGGCGGCGGGGTTGGAGCGTGGTTTCAGCCGGGTGGTCGATACGGCGGCGAACCGTCTGACGACCTTACGCGCGCTGCTCGACAGCTATTCCTATAAAAGCGTGCTGGCCCGCGGCTTTGTCCTGGTGGTTGGCCCCGGAGGCCAGGCCATCACCGCGGCGGCGCAGACCCATCCCGGCGACGTGGTTCGGCTGACTTTCGCAGCGGGGCATGCTGACGCGCAGATCCTCGGCGATCCGCGTGAGGGTGGCGGCGAGGATCCCGGGGCGGAGCGGGAGCCTGGCCGGGCCAACAAGCGCGTTGAGGGAGAGGGACGTGAGGCTCGGGCCCGGACGGCGCGCAAGCAATCGGCGCACCGTGATCGCGACGTCCAGGGCGATCTGTTCTGATCAGGTGACCGGTCGATCGCGGGGGGGCCGTCCGCTCTGACGCAGGCATTGCAACGCATAGCTCCACAAGGCCGAGGTCAGCGGTTGGTCGGGAAAGGTGGCGAAAGCCGCCTGGCAAACGGCGTCGAGCGGCTGGGCCGACGCCGCGGCGACCTCGTCCAGGGTTTGCCAGCACAGGGGTTCGAGGAGGATCCGGGTTCGGTGACCCTGGGCGCAAGAGATGAAACGCTCCTGCATCGCGGTTCCGTTACGACGAAGCTGCAGAACGGCCTGCCGCAGCGTTTCGGTTCCTTGACAGCGGAGTGTTCGCATCAATCCGTCCCTCGCCAGCGAAACGTTGAAAAGGCTTTGGACGACGGATCGAAAGCCTCCCGGATCCGCGGTTCGGTCAGCCTGCCGCTGCCAGTCCCGATCCGCGACGCCAGATGCATCGGGGACTGTCGCCAGGGGCCGGGGACAGGACGCCGGTGGTTCAGCGCAACCGCACGACCGTCGCTTGTCACCTGCGCCCGGCGATCCGCGGGGGACGTACCAATGATCTGATCGCAACCGCGACCGCAGCGAAATTTACCGGCGCGGCTTTTCAATCTTGGCCTTAACGTTGTCCCGGTCCCAGCAGGCATCTGGCGAATCTTCCATCAGCCTACATCAAAGGATATTACGCCATACGTCCAGGCATAGGAAATGTGTTGTGGGGCACCGTCTCCTCCCTTCAACGATAAAGATGCGCCTTGGATGTATCGTTCTTTGAGGTTGGTGCGGCCTCGCAGCAGGTCGATCGGCACCATGTTGCTGTTGCCGATCGAAAATGGGGAACACTCAGGCCGGTTGGCAAACCGGTGCCGCTGTTGTTGGATGGAACGCGCCGCGAGGACCCGGTCCACGGTTCGAGAGCCAGAACCGCGAAGGGTCCCCCATCATGAAACAAGGATGATCGGATTCTGGAGGCATCCAGACGTGACGTTGACGCCACGACGCGGGTGGCGTCACACCGGCCGGATCAAGGGATAGCCACGCTTGACAGTCACGGCAACCGATGCCGCCAGCGTGGCTTTGATCAGGTCCCCCGGTAGAAACACTGCCGAACCGAGAATGGCCTTGCCCAGCGGCAATCCGGCAATTGCCGCCATCCATGGCACCCCGATGGCATAGACGACCAGGATTCCCCCGATCGCGGTCGCCAGGATCGCGCGCCCCAGATTGAGCCGCTGCCACATCCGTTGCACCAGCCATCCCGTGGTGGCGGCACCCGCGCACCAGCCAACAATGTAGCCGGCCGTCGGACCGGCGAAGACAGCCAACCCGCCCCGGCCGCCGGCTAGCAGCGGGAACCCCGCCGCCACCAGAACCACAAAAAGGACGACCGCCAGGGCGCCGCGCCGCGGGCCGAGGATGGCGCCGGCCAGCATTGCTCCCATCGATTGCATCGTGATCGGCACCGGCAGGACCGGCAAGGCGATGGCGGGCATCAGGCCCAGGACCGCGAACAGGGCGGCAAACAGCGCGATTTGGGCAGTGTCACGTGTCGTCATGACGGCGATCCGCTTGAGGGGTCACGATCGATGGTGCGGCCACAACGGCGCCGCGCCTGCAAAAAGGATGGCCGCGTCGGCGCCTGCGCCCTCAATGCGGCTGGGCGGGCGCGTCCGGCGTCGGGCCCAGGCGGTCTGCGACGGTGTCGGCGATCGTGTCGGCGAAGCCTTCGGCAAAGGCTTCGGCCTGTTCATCGACGATGTCCTGCAGCGCGGCTTCGTAGTAGAGAATCGGTTTGCCGTCAAGAAAGGCGTACACCGCGTCGTGGACGTCATCGACCGGGACGCCTTTGACGGCTTCGAGAACCTCGGTGATCAGCTCTTCCGGTGCGGCGGCGGCGGCCGTCCGCCCCGCCTCATAGCCGGCTTCGTATTCCTCGTCGGTCATGTCGTCGGTCATCGGCGGTTCCCTCTGCTTGTGCCCCGTGCATAGCAGGTTGTCGCGCTCGCGGCCACCGTGGATGGCGGCAGCGGCGCATCAGGATCAAAGCCGCGGGCGTCGAGTGCCGCGGCAACCAGTTCGGCGTTGCGCAGCGTCCGGATCAGCAGCGGAACCACCAGCGCCAGGCCATTGCGCCCCAGCCCGCGTGCCCTTTGGGCCTCGCGGATCCGGCCGGCGGTTTGCAGCAATTCGGGGATGAAGCGGATCGTCAGCGCCACCATCATCGCGACTCCAGCGGGCTTGATACCCAGCCGCCGCAGGGGTTCCAGTGCCCGCTGCAGGCTCTCCAGCATTGCCGGCATCCGCGTGGTGTGGGTCACGACCAGGGCGGCTGCGACCAGGGCCAGGGCGCGCAATACCGTGGCCAGACCGGTCCGGCTGTCGCCCGCGGCCCAGTGAACGATGAAAATGCCGGCCAGCATGACGCCGACCGGGATCATCTGGCGGACCAGGGTCCCGGGCCGCAGGCCTGCCGCAATCGCCAGCGCGCAGAGGATGGTCAGCGCGAGCGCCAGCGGCAGCGGTGCTGTTACGGCGAAACTGCAGGCGCCGAGCGCGGCCAGAGCCAGCAGCTTGGCGCCGGCGGGCAGGCTTCTCAGGATGGCCCCGGGATGTCGCATGGGCATCAAGCCGCAACGCCATGCCCGGACGCGCCCGGATTATTTCGGCCGGTGATGTCAGACAGCTTCAATATTGTGGCCATCGGGATCAAGGACAAAGGCGCCATCGCAAGTCTCGTGATAATTCGGGTGCCCATCAGTTCTCATTTTGGCTGTCGGCCCGCGGGCTGCCGCCCGCACCCGCTCGGAGTGAACCCCGAATCCCCCTTTATTTTGACAAAAACAAAGGGGTCTGGGGCATTGCCCCCGTTGGGTTTGGGCGAAAGCCCAACGCTTCGTCGCCAAAATGACAACCGCTGTCGGGTGCCGCCCCGGCTTGCCATTGGTCCGGCCGCGCCGCCGCGGCATGACGGTTCTGGTCCGGAATTATACACCGGTCCCGGGTCCATGGCGATCGGAGGCCATCATCGCCTGGTAAAACGGAATGACGTCCGCGGCCGGGCCGTCCCGAACGAGCCGGCCCTGGTCGAGGACGATGACGCGTTCGAAATCCTGGATCAGGTCGAGGTCGTGGGTCACGACGATCGCGACCTGGGGCAGGGCCGCAATGATGCGGGCGATCTGGCGGCGGTTTCGCAGATCCAGCAAGGTGGTCGGTTCGTCGAACACGATGTAGGCCGGGGCCATCACCAGGACCGCGGCGATCGCCAGCATCTGCTTTTCGCCACCGCTCAAGAGATGCGCCGCCTGATCCCGCAACGCCATCAGTCCCTGGCTCTCGAGAATCGCGTCGGTCCGACGCGTGATCTCGTCGCGGGGCAGGCCGAGATTGCGCAGACCAAAGGCAATATCCTCGGCCACCGTTGGCATCACGATCTGGTTGTCGGGATCCTGGAACACGAAGCCGACCTTGCGGCGCAGCGCCCTGGTGTCGCGGCGCGAATCCAGCCCGTCGATCGCGACCTGTCCCGAGCTGGGCATGACCAAGCCGTTGAGCAGCCGCGCAAAGGTGCTCTTGCCGGAACCGTTGGCCCCGACCACGCCAATCCGCCGTTCGGCAAGCGACAGGGTGAGCCCGTGCAACACGGTCTTGTCGCCGAAACGATGGCTCACCTGCTGCAACACGATCATGGCGCCGACCACAGCGCCGGTGGCGAAGAGATCAGGTCCGTGAACCGCGGCGATTGTTGAGCGCGTCCAGCAGGCTGGTGGCGGAGGGTGCCGGCTGGCGGGCGACCAGGGCGGGCGCCGGTTCGTCCAGCCGCTGCGATTCGGCGGCGTCCTGGGCAATCTGAAGCGCTGTGTCCTGGATATGCTGCCGGGTTTCGGCATCAATCGTCGCAAAGGTTCGTGACGCGAACACGAAGACCCGCTGGGAGCGGGTGCTCAGGACCTGCCGCAGGGCCTTGGATGCCAACACTGTTTCCAACATGCTCATTTCCGACATACGATCGAGCGTGTCAGCCAGAATGCCGATGGCCTGCAGTGTCTTGGTGTCCTCGAGATCAAAAGCGTCCATGACCCTACCCTTGCTGTCGACGCGCCAATCTAGCACTGTTCCGGTCGCGGGGGGCAGTTTTTTGGGTGTTGCACGAGGCCTTTGCCGTGCGCCCGCACAGGAGAAAAGATGCGCGTCGACCAATGTAAATTGCGCGTATCGCGAACTTGGAAAAACAGAGCAAAGGCGCTGCTGTTTGCCGATATCTGCTTGGGCTGGAGGTAGCCGTCATGGCCAGGCGCTCAAGATCCCCGACGATCAATCATCCTGATCAGTGGGATCTTCTTGAACTTCCCGAAGCGACAGCGGTGATGTTGACGTTTTCCGGGCGTACGGTCGATCTGGAAAATCCCAATTTCGATCCGTTTGATATTAAAGATATTGCACGGCCCCTGGCCTATCAGTGCCGGTTTGTCGGCAACACGATCGCTTATTACAGCGTCGCCCAGCATTGCGTTCTGGCGAGCCGGCTGGCGCCTGCGGGATTTGAGTATGATGCCTTGATGCATGACTGCGAGGAAGCTTTCACCGGGGATTGGCCGACACCCTGGAAAGTTCGGATCGGGCGCACGGTCATTGCCCGGGCGATCGAACCGTTGAAGGCCGCGCTGGCCCGGCGCTTTGGTTTTCGTCATCCCGAACCGGCGGCCGTCAAGCGTGCCGACCAGCGCGCGCTGGCGACGGAGCTGCGTGATCTGTGTGCCCCGCATCGCGTCAATTGGCGCGATCTGCCGGCACCGGCCGACGATCCGATCATTCCCCTGGGGCCCGACGACGCCATGGCGGCCTTTCTGGCGCGTTTCGAGGCCCTGTCGGGGGCGGCCGCGGGATCGCCGGCGCCCGGCGGGGCCGGCGGCGGGCGGTCCTGATCAATAGTCCCGTTCGAATTTCAGCCCGATCTGTTCATCGCCGTTGGCGCCGACGTCGATCTGGGCCTTGACCGATGGCGTTACGGTCAGCTCGACATTGGCGCGGCTGGTCGTGGTCCCGGCGCCTTGTTGCACCCCGACATAGACCCCGGGGGTGATATAGCGCCCGGCCGATACCGCGGCGCCTGACAACGCTCCCGTGCCACTGCTCGTGCTGCTGCTCGTGGTTGTGCCGCTCGTCGTGCCGGTTGTGCTATCGGTCTGGTTGACCAGACCAAGGCGGTCCAGGCCCAGCCAATCGCGGACCTTGGCGATCATCCCGGTTCCACCCCCGCCGCCGACGCCGCTCAATTGCGCCACCGACTGTGCCAGTTGCAGGGCTTGAAATGCGCTGATCTGGCTTGAGCTTTCGTTGAACAGGACCCGTGACAGCACTTCGTCCTGCGGCAAGGGCGGCGAGGACGAGAAGGCAATCTGCGGCGATGACGCGGTGCCCGTGACGTCGACGGTCGCGGTGATCGAACTGGTGCTGGCCTGGGCCGACAGATCCAGGGTCGGATCCAGGCTGGCGTCGCCGGGAAATACAATCCGGCCACGCTGGAAGGTGAACTGCTTGGCCAGCACGTCGATCTGGCCGTGATCGAGGTTGAGCGCCCCGGCCAGGATCGGCTGGTCAGCGGTTCCGGAGGCCGCGACGTCGCCGGTCATTTCCGCGTCGATGCCGCGACCCCGGATGAAGACCCGTTTGTCGGCGTGGAGCGCCAGATCCAGAGCGATCCGCATCGGTCCGGCGCTGGCGACGGCGGGCGCCGTGCCGGCGACCGGACCCCGCGGCGGCTTGTGTCCGGGGATCGGGATTCCGGTCCGGGACAGCGGTGACGCTGCCGCGGTGCGCTCATGGCTGTTGATCTCGGTGACGTCGAGCTGCGCAACCTGAGGCGGCAGGTCGTCCGGGATGCGAATTTCCGCGGTGTCGACACGAACCTGTCCCTTGACGATTGCCTGGCGCAGCGTCCCGGCCACCGTCATGTCGGCGTCGACCACGACGGTGGCGAGGTCATTCTGGACGATGCGGGCCTGCCGGGCCGTCAACGACAGATCAATCTGATGATCCGATCCGGGGTCGAGGCCGATCGCGCCCTGGCCGTCCAGTGTGCCGCGGTCCGCGGTTTCCGCATGAAAGCGTTCCAGGCGTAAATGGTCGCCGTTGCCCGACAACCGCGCCGTGATCCCGCTCAGCGTGGCCCCTGAAAGCAGATTGTCGTATCGGCCGCCCGTCAGGGTCGCGCTCCCGGACAGTTGCGGCGCGTTGACCGGGCCTGCCGCGGCCAGGTCGATCGTCGCGACGCCTTCGGCGTGGTCGCCGGTCGCCGCCAGGAAATCATTGACCGGGCTCAGGTCGACCCGACCGGTGATGGCGACCTGGACCGGTTGGGCCGGCGGCAAGGCGACGGTGAAGGTGCCCGGGTCCAGCGTCAGTGGCAGGCTGCCCTTCACCTTGACATCAAGGCTCTTGGTATCCGACCGGCTTTCGCCTTCGAGCGTGACGCGGCCATCGCGCCAATGGGCCTGGAGCGTGCCGGCGATGCTGCCAAGGCTCGGTTGGCGGTCCGATCGCAGGCCGGTAACCTGGGCGCTGAGATCGGCGCGGGGTTGCGCCGGCGTTCCGGCAAGCGACAGCGTCGCATCAAGGCTACCGCCCAGGGCGCCCGCGTCCGGTGCTGCCAGCCGAGCCAGCGCCAGCGGGATCTGCGTCGCCGTGGCGGTGCCGGTCCAGTTGCGCGATCCGGCGGCGAGGTCGATGGCGATCCGGCCCTGGCGGCCGTGGAGTATCAGAGTCTGGATCGACAAGGCCGGGGCCGCGCCCCCGGTCCGTTCGATCGTTGCCGGTTGTGTCAGGGTGATCGGCTGATCGGCATAGCGGGCCTCAAGCCGGGTCAGGTGCAGACGCTGGGTGGTGCCGTTCTGGCCGATCGTCGCGGTCATGGCCAGCGTGATCGGCTCCGGCGTTGCTCCGGTGGTACGGCCACTGGTTTCGACGGTCAGATCGGCCTGGCTGATGCCGCCACTGAGCCGCGCCGAGGCCTCGGTCAGAACGGCGCCATCGGTTGCGGCATCGGCCAGGCGCAGCGCGGCAACGATGCTGGCTTTGCCGGTGACATCGCGCAGGTCGGCGGTGGCCTCGGCGTGACCGATCCGTGTGGCGCCAAAACTGAGCCCCTGCGCCGCGAGCGTGGTATGGGCGTTCTGGTGCCCGCCGGCGCTGTCGAGGGTCAGGTCCAGCGTCGCGGCACCGCTCAGAGGCTGGCCCGTGGCGGCGCCGAGGGCGGCGAGATCGGCCAGATCGCCGTGCAGATGACCGGCAAGGGTCGTGGCCGTGCCGTCATAGCGGGCGGCGCCGGTGACGTGGTTGGTTCCGCTGTCGAGGCGCAGATGATCGACGGCGACGGTTTGCCCGGTCATGGCGATGCTCGCGGCCAGCGCGACCGCTGGTGCTGACGCCGGGCCGTCCGGCCTGGTCGTCAGCGACACCGAACCCTTGGCGGCGGCCGGCAATCCGGCCATGGCGCTTTCGAGCCGCAGCCCACCAACCGGGTGATCGCCAATCGCGACGTGATCGCCCGTGACCGTGACGGTCGCGCTCAACGCATCCGGTGTTCCTTTGACGGTGCCTTCGCTGGTGATGCGGCCGGCCAGCGGCAGATCGAGGGCGTGACCAAGCGCCGGCAACCCCGACAAGACGACCTTCCAGCCGCCGTCGATGCGGCGGTCGGCATCGCGGTGCAGCCGGCCCCGGACGTCGATTCCGCCCGTGGTCAGCAGCAGATCGGGAGCATCGAGCGTGCCATCAGCTTGTTGTGTCACCGTCGCCCCCAGCGTGACGGCACCGCTCAACAGGCTGTCGATCGCAGCGATCCCGGTCCGGACATCGTGGCCCTCGCCTCTGACCGAGCCATGAAGGTCGGCCCCGTGGTCATGGCCGGTCACGGTGGCGTCGATCGCCATTCGGCCTGACGGCGTCACGCCCGGGATCGCGGGCAGGGTGGCGAGATCACCGAGGTCGAGATGGGCGGTGGCGTCGGCCTGATCGCCCCAGCCGGTCGCCTGTCCGCGGGCCGTGAGTGTGGCGATCGCCGTGGTCAGGCTCATCGACGACAACGCGATCGTGCCGTCCCCGGGATGGATCTGTGTCGCCAGATCCAGCGCCACGTCGGGACCGCTGGCCTGGGCGACCCGCGGGTCCGCGGCGGTCAGGCCGGTGATCCGGGCTTGCAGCGTGGCGTCGATCGTCGCTGCGGGATCGTTGAGCGCGCCACGCGCCTGGGCGTGCGCGGTGATCGTGGTCCGGTGGCTGCTGACATCGCCGGTGGCCAGTCCGTCCGTGGTCACCGTGGCGTCCAGCGTCGGGGTGGCGAGGCTGCCCGTGACCCGGCCGGATCCCTGGACGGCTTCGAAGCTGATTCCCGGCAGCAGATCGTGGAACGGGGCCGCGTTGTCGACGCGCCCGGAAGCGGTGAGGTCAAGGTGACCGCTACCGGTATTCGCGGTCCCGGAAACGGTGACGGTTCCACTGGCCAGGGTCAGGGCCGAGGGTTGCAGTGTGATGCTGGTCCCGCCCGGTGCGTTGGGATCCAGGTCGGCGCGCAGGCTGAGGGCCGGCCGATCCCCGACCATGGGGCGCAGGGCTTGCGGGATCACGGCTTGCAGCGTGCCACCGGCATCAAGGGTGAGGTGATAGGCCGGATCGTCAGGAACGCGACGGATCGCGGCGGTGGCCGCGGCATCCAGCAGGGGACCCGCCTGAAGGTGAAGCTGGGCGCTCCAGTCGCTCAGCGGGCCGGATCCGGTCAGATCGGCGTTGACGGCCGGGCCGTCCGGCAGGGACAGCAGCGTCGCCACCAGACCGCCCGGGTCTTCGTGGGCGTGCAGGGTCAGGGCCAGGGTTTGCGCGTCGGGTCGAAAGGCGGCGGTGACCGTGACCGTGCCGGGCGTCGCATCCAGCCGTTGGATCGCCAGTTCGAGCGTGGTGGCACCGCCGGTCGCGCTGCCGTCGCTGCGGGTCGCCCCGGCCTGGCCGGTGACGGACAGCGCGGCGGCCTGTCCCGCCAGGGCTGGCCCGAGCACCAGGCGATCGAGAGCGATCCGGGCGATGCGCAGACCGACCGGAAGGTGCGGAAATTCCAGTCCGGGCTGGTGGAGCGGTGATGGCGTTGCCGCCTCGGCAACCGGTGCGCGGGCGACCGTGATCGTGCCCGCCTGAAGCCGGTCGATGACGATGACCCGATGCAACAGGTCCAGAGGGCGCCACAACAGGGCGGCATGATCAATGGTCAGCCAGACCCCGGTCGGATCGGCGACGCTGACATCGGCGACCTGGACGTCCCACGGCCAGCCTTCGACACGGCCGATCGTCACCGTGCGGCCGGGGCCGCTGGCGAGGGCCGAGACCTGGCGGGCCAGCCAGTCGGAACCGGACGGACCGCTACGCCCCAGGATGAGGCTGGCGGCTGCGGCGACCACGGCAAATAGAACCAGCAGCAGTCCGGCGGCTCGGAGGAACCGCATCAGCCGGCGCATCGGAATCGCCGCTGCGTCATGTCGGTTCTCCGGTCGGGGGTTGGGTCAACAAGGTCATGATCAAGCCGTCTGATACCAGCCCGCCATGATCTTGACTCATGGCGGGCTGGTACGGTCGCGACGGCGACCGCGCGTCCCGCGGCGCGGAGCCAAGCGCCCGGATGGGCGCGCCGGCGCTTGAGGCTGCGCTTTGATCGGTCACGATCAAAGCGGACTGGTATGACCATCAAAATGCCTGACCGATGCTGACATAGGCCTGCCAGGGCGAATCGACGGAGCGCCGATTGATCGGGGCGGCCAGGTCAAGCCGCAGCGGGCCGAAACTGGTGTAATAGCGGCCGCCGATCCCGGCGCCCCAGCGCATCGTCGAGGTCAGGTCGGGGGCAATCGAATCATAGACATTGCCGCCATCGACAAAGGGGACGATGCCGAGCGTATCGGTGATCTTGATCCGCAGTTCGGTCGCGGTCTCGACCAGGCTGCGCCCCCCGATCGGCTTGCCGTTGTTGTCGAGCGGGCCGACCATCTGAAAGGAAAAGCCGCGGATCGAGCCGCTGCCGCCGCCGCCGTAGAAGCGCTTGTCAGCGGGAATTCGCTCGGTGTTTCCCGAGCCCTCAATGCTGCCCAGCGACACGCGCTCGGCCAGCACCCAATCGCCGTTGCCGCTGAGGTCCTGATACGCCGATCCGGTGGCGCGGTTGACGATGAAATCGACGCCATGGCCCGAGACCGTGGCATAGGGGGTGCTCTGCACCGAAGCGCGCCAACCGCGGGAGGGATTGAGGGGATCGTTGCTGTCGTCAAAGGTCAGCCCCAGGGGAACTCCGGCAACATCGACCGTCGTGGTCTGGCGGTCATAGGGTTCGCTGAGATGGGCGTTCTCGAAAGATCCGCCATAGCTGACCGTGAAGCGCCTGCTCAGTCGCGCTTCCAGGGTCGCGGTGAAGGTGATCGCGGTGCGGTCGTAAGGCTCCAGGCTCTCCGTGACCGCGGCACCGTCCAGAATCAGGTCCTGACGTGGCCTCAGGAAATCGGGTTTGCGGAAATTCAGGTCGCCGGTGACGTCGCTGCTGCCGAGACTGTTGCGCAGCAACCGGTCGATGGTGACCGATGCCTTGAATTGCTCCCCGCCGCCGAACAGGTTGCGGTGGCCCCAATAGCCGTTGAGACCCACGCCGGTATCGGTGCCATAGGTCAAGGCGGCACCGACGAAATGGCGCTTGCGTTCGGCCACCGTGACCGTCACCGGGGCCTGGTCTCCCGCGACCTCGCTTTGGTCAGCCAGCGTGACCCGGACCGTGGTGAAGACCGCGAGGCGGGCGATGTCGGTCTGCGCCCGGGTCAGCAGCGCGCTGTCGAACGGGTCACCCTCATGCCAGGGCAGGCGGGCCCGGACCACGGCCTCGCTCATCTGTTTCAGCCCGACGATCCGGGTGGCCCCGAAGCGGATTTTGGGGCCGGGAGCAACGGTATAGGTCACGTCCATGGTGTGCGTGGCGTGGTCGACGACGGCCTGGTAGCCGGTGACCCGGGCATAGGCGAAGCCCTGGCCTTTGAGGATCTCGGCGATGCGGTCCTCCGCGGCGATCACCGTGGCGGCACGGGCCTGGGTTCCCGGCGCCAGGCCCAGGGCCGCGCCGTCAAGCGGCCGGCCCGCCGAAAGCGGCTGACCTCCCGTCACCAGGACGTTGATCGTCGCGATGCGGTAGGCGGTACCCGGTGACACCGCAACCGTCACCTGGGCCGGGACGGCGCCGGTGTCGACCCGAAGATCGAGGGTGGCATCGTAATAGCCCAGGGAATGCAGGACGCCCAACAGCCGATCATGATCGCTGTCGGCCCGACGCGTCAGTCCGATCGGGCTCGGGGCTGGTGTATCCCGTAAACGGAACACACTGCCGGTGGCCTGGAGCAGATCGGACAGTTCACCGTCGTCCACCCCGGTCAGTGCGACATTATAAGGGGTCGTCTGGGCCTCGGCTTGTGTCGCGAGCCCGATCATGGCGGCGAGGACAACGCTGGCGCGAAGGATGCGATGCATGGGGCTGGTAGCGTTCCCGTCTTCCCGGAACCCGTCGTCCTTGATCTGCATAGCATAACCCGGAGAGGAGCGCAGCGGCTCCGTAAGGATGTATCGGGATGGGTAGTGCGCGGCGGCGGGCTGACCGCGGCGGTACACAAGGCGGCCCCGACATTTTGTCATGGGCCGGGGTGATTGGCCGTCGTGGGACGGGTCGGTCGCCAGGGGACCAAAGCAGCAATCGCGCCATCGGCCAACAATGCAAGAAAGTCCAATGTTCCCCTCTGGATAGCGTGTGCCATCAATTGTATGCTGCATTATCGTGACGCTGTCCCGCTTCGGAAAATGCGGCGTCCCGGTTTTTCTTGAGTTTCGCAGGGCGATCGGTATACAACAGGGTCGGTAAACGACCTGGCCATGCCAGGCCGTTTTTTGTTTTGCCGCGCGCCCGGCGGGTTGCGCCCGCGCCGCACCGAACCTTACCCGAGTTGCCCCATGGAATTGCGGAATATCGCCATCATCGCACACGTCGACCATGGCAAGACGACCCTCGTTGACGTGCTGTTGCGCCAGAGCGGCACTTTTCGCGAAAATCAGAACGTCGCTGAACGGGCGATGGACAGCAATGACCTGGAACGCGAACGCGGGATTACGATCCTGGCCAAATGCACCTCGGTGCTGTGGCACGATTACCGGATCAACATTGTCGACACCCCCGGCCACGCCGACTTTGGTGGTGAGGTCGAACGTATCCTCAGCATGGTCGACGGCGTTCTGCTGCTGGTCGATGCCGCCGAGGGACCGCTACCCCAGACCAAGTTCGTGCTGGGCAAGGCGCTGAAGCTGGGATTGCGCCCGATCGTCGTGATCAACAAGGTCGACCGCCCCGACGCCCGGCCGCATGAGGTCCATGACGAGGTGTTTGACCTGTTCGCCGCGCTGGATGCCAGCGAGGCGCAACTTGATTTCCCGACCCTGTTCGCTTCGGGCCGCCAGGGTTGGGCCTGCACCAGCCTTGAGGGCGAGCGCACGGATCTCTCGCCCTTGTTCGAACTGGTTCGCGACCATGTGCCGGCGCCGACCGTGATCCTGGACGCGCCGTTCAGCATGCTGGCGACGACGCTGGAGGCCAACCCCTATCTCGGCCGTTTGCTCACCGGGCGCATCAGCGGCGGCGTTGCCCGGGCCAACATGGCGATCAAGGCGATCGGCCATGACGGCACCGTGATCGAGCAGGGACGTATTTCCAAGATCCTGTCGTTCCGGGGCCTGGAGCGGATCCCGGTCGATGAGGCCCAGGCCGGCGACATCGTCGCCCTGGCCGGCATGACCAAGGCCACCGTCGCCGATACCCTGTGCGATCCGCTGGTCACCGAGCAGATCCCGGCCCAGCCGATCGATCCGCCGACCTTGGCGATGACCTTCTCGGTCAATGACAGCCCGCTGGCCGGGCGCGAGGGCGACAAGGTCACGGGCCGGATGATCCGCGACCGCCTGTTCCGCGAAATCGAAGGCAATGTCGCCTTGCGGGTTCGCGAGACGGTGGAAGGTGACGCCTATGAGGTTGCCGGCCGCGGCGAATTGCAACTGGGCATTCTGATCGAGACGATGCGCCGCGAGGGCTTCGAAATGTCGATCAGCCGGCCGCGGGTGCTGTTCAAGACCGAAGACGGCCAGCGCCTGGAGCCGATCGAGGAAGTCCAGATCGACGTCGATGAGGAATTCTCGGGCGTCGTCGTGCAGAAGCTGTCGGAACGCAAGGCCGATCTGGCCGAGATGCGGCCGACCGGTGCCGGCAAGCTCCGCCTGCTGTTCCTGGCCCCGTCTCGAGGGTTGATCGGTTATCAGGGCGAATTCCTGACCGATACGCGCGGCACCGGTGTCATCAACCGGGTGTTTCACAGCTATGCGCCCTACAAGGGGCCGATTGCCTCTCGGCGCACCGGCGTGTTGATTTCCAACAGCGACGGCGTCGCCGTGGCCTACGCGCTGTGGAATCTCGAGGATCGGGGGCCGATGCTGATCGAGCCCGGTGTGCCGGTCTATGTCGGCATGATCATCGGTGAGCACGCTCGCGGCAATGACCTCGACGTCAATGTCATCAAGGGCAAGCAGTTGACCAACATCCGCGCCGCGGGCAAGGATGAGGCGGTTCGCCTGACCCCGCCGCTGATCATGACCTTGGAGAAGGCAATCGCCTATATCACCGACGAGGAACTGGTCGAGGTGACGCCCAAGAGCATCCGTCTGCGCAAGCGCTACCTCGATCCCAACGCGCGCAAGCGGCAGTCACGGATCGGCGACGCCGGCTGAATGGCGACGGGGCTGACGGTGACGTCAGCCCCGTTTTTGTTGGTGCACCGGCCGCTGCGGCGGGCTGGGCGCGGCGGGCTGATCCATTCCCCAAATGGTCTCTTGAGATTGCTGCCACCGTGACGGGGTCAGCATGGCGCTGTGACGTCCCATGAGGACGAACAGCTTCTGGTAGTTTTTCAGCAGCGCATCGATCAAGGCCGAGACCTCGGCGCTGCGCACCGCCGCCGGGTGCGCGGGATCGACATGCAGGACGACGCTGTCGGGGGTGTCATTGAACGCCAGCAGCGCATGGATCCGGTCGGGACGCATCTCGTCCGGGAACTGATCGTCCATCAGCCAGAAACACGCGAAATTGCGGCAGGACGGTGGTCGCCGCTCATAGACCGTGCAGCCCTGGGCCTGATCGCAGTCCGAACACCAGCGCGCCGCCGGTTTCTTCAGTTCGGGTACGCCCATCAGCTTGCAGCACAAGGTACAGGATGCGCAGCTCCGCGATGACATTCCGGGATCGCCCTTCAGCGGCGGCATCGAACCTCGCTGCGGCGATGGTTGTCAAAGGGAAACCCTGAGCCGGCGGCGGAGCGGATCACGCCCGGCGGTGGGCGCAGCGGCCCTGGACGTAGGTGGCGCGCACGGCGCGGTCATCGCCCAGGGTCATCAGGACGAACAGTTCCTCGTCAAGCTCCCCTTCGCTGGCGTCCAGGCGATGCGCCATGGCCGCGGTCGAGCGGGCGTCGAGCACGACAAGATCGCCGTAGCGGCCGGTGCTCACGGTGCCGATTTCGTCGTCCAGGCCCAGGGCCCGGGCATTGCCGCGGGTCATTTGATGGAACGCCGACAGGGCGGTCCAACTGCGTCCCTGGAGTTGCTGCACCTTGTAGCCTTCGCCGGCGGTGCGCAGCAGGGAATAGCTGGTGCCGCCGCCGATGTCGGTGGCCAGGGCGATGCGGATCGGGCGGCCGGGATCGTTGATCCGGGCGTGGTCGAACAGGCCGCTGCCCATGAACAGGTTGGAGGTCGGGCAGAATACCGCGACGGCGTCACTGTCCGCCAGCAGCCGCAATTCGTCCTCCGCCAGATGAATGCAGTGGCCCAGCAGCGACCGCGGGCTCAACAGACCAAAACGCTGATAGACTGCGGTGTAGCTGGCGTCATCGGGGAACAGCCGACGCACTGTGGCGATTTCGTCGTGGTTCTCGGCCAGATGGGTTTGCAGATGGATACCGGGATAGGCGCGCAGCAAGGCACCGGCGGCTTCGAGCTGGGCCTCGGTCGAGGTGATGGCGAAACGCGGCGTCACGGCATAGCGTTGTCGGCCGCGGCCGTGCCAGCGTTCAATCAACGCCTTGCTGTCGTCATAGGCCGTTGTTGCCGTGTCGGTCAGGGTCGGTGGGGCATGGCGGTCCATCATCACCTTGCCGGCGATCATCGCGGTGCCGCGGCGCTCCGATTCGCTGAACAGCGCCTCGACCGACGCGGGATGGACCGAGCCAAAGATCGCCGCGGTCGTCGTGCCGTTGCGCAGCAACTCGTCAAGGAAAAAGCGGGCGACGGTCGCCGCATGGCCCGGATCGGCGAATTTCTGTTCCTCGACGAAGGTGTAGCGTTGCAGCCATTCCAGCAACTGGGTGCCGTAGGAGGCCACGACCTGGGTTTGTGGCAAATGGATGTGGCAATCGATCAGGCCGGGCAACACCAGATCGTCGGGGTAATGGTCAACCGGCGTTGCCGGGGGCAGTGTCGGCAGCAGGCGATCGGCCGCGCCCACCGCGACGATGCGGCCGTCTTCGATCCGGACCAGGCCATCCGCCCAGTAGTCATAGCTGGATCGATCGCCATAGCCGGCGGGTTCGGCGGTAAAGCTGAGGATTCGGCCACGAATGGCGCTGGTTTGAAGCATGGAGGCCGCCACAGGCTGGTCGTGAAGGGGGAAAACGGGCCCGGGGGCGCGAGGCTACGACGCGGCGGCGCCGTGGGCCAGCCAGGCGGCCAGGGCCGCGCGTTCCCCGGCGGTGATGCCGGTCAGGTTCGCCGGCGGCATCGCATTGGTCAGCACGGCTTGTATCAGAATTTGGGGCGCGTGGCGTCGAATCTCCGTCGGACTGTCGAGCCGGACTCCTTTGGGCGCGGTGGCGATCCCGTCCCAGACCGGAACCGCGGCGTGACACATCGCACACCGGCTGGTGACGATATCCTCGACGACCGCGAAGCCGGGCGCTGCCGCGGTGGCGCCGCCGGTCGGGCTCGCCGCTGCCGCGGTGTCCCTGTCCGCCGGACCCTGGCTGCCCAGGGCGATGATGATCGCCAGCCCCACCGCGGCCACCGCCCAGGTCCACCACGGCACGGGTTTGCCGGCATGGCGGCTATTGAAGAAATGGCGGATCACCGCGCCCATGACCAGGACCACGGCGACGATGGCCCAATTCCAGCGGCTGGCGAAGGTCAGCGGATAATGGGTGCTGATCATCAGGAACAGCACCGGCAGTGTCAGGTAATTATTGTGCAATGACCGTTGTTTGGCCTGTTTGCCCAGCATCGGGTCCGGGGTCTGGCCGGCGAGCAGGCTGGCCACGACTTTGCGCTGGTTGGGGATGATGATGAAGAACACGTTGGCGACCATCATCGTCCCGATCAGCGCGCCGGTATGAACGAAGGCGGCCCGGCCGCCGAACACATGGGTGAACAGGATGGCCGCGCCGACCAGCAGGACATAGCCGGCCGCGACCAGGGTGACGTCGTTGGCGCCGAGGCGTGACTTGCACAGCCGGTCATAGGCCACCCAGCCCGCGGCCAGGGACAACAGGCCGATCGCGATCCCGGCGCCATCGGGCAGGTCGAGGATCCGGGGATCGATCAGAAACAGCTCGGGCTGGACATAATAGACGGCGCACAACAGCAGGAAACCACTGATCCAGGTGGTGTAGGCCTCCCACATGAACCAGGTCAGGTCCTCGGGCAGTTCGGGCGGTGCGACGAGATATTTCATCATCCGATAGAAGCCGCCGCCATGCACCTGCCATGCTTCACCGGAGGTTCCGGCCGGCAGTCCGTCGCGGCGGCGCAGACTGAGGTCAAGGGCGATGAAATAGAATGAGGAGCCAATCCAGGCGATCCCGGCGATGACATGAAGCCATCGCAGACAGAGCCGCACCCATTCCCAGACGATCGGCGTCATTCCATTCAATCCTTCGGTTGTCGTGGCGACGACGTCCGATCCGGGCCCACGTCGCGGGGGGCGCAGCCGGAACAGGTTCCCGTCACGTTCCGGTCTGTCACGTTCCGGTCTGTCACGTCCTGGGGAAAGCAAACCGCGTGCCGCGCCTGACCGGCCGTGTCGCCGGCGTTCGCCGGGGGGGCATGGCCCAGCGCGGTGATCAGAAGTTCCGCCGCGGTCAGTGCGGCGATCACCGCCGGGCTCTTGTCGCGGATCGTCGTGGCACCCAACGGGGCGGTGCCAATAGGGCAGCGCAGCCGGCCAAGCGCGGTGACATCGCCGCCTTCGTCGCGGAACAGCCGCTCGAAGCGGCGCCTTTTGGTCAGCGATCCGATCATCCCGACATAGGCGGCGTCGCCGCGCCCGAGTGCGGCCCGCGCCAGGGCGAAATCCAGCGGATGGCTGTGGGTCATGATCAGGAAGAATGTCCCGGTCGCCGCCGTGGTGACGGCGTCGACGGGCTCGGCCAGGGTCCGGCAGGTGACGGCATCGGGCACGGTCTCGGGGAACGCCGCGGCGCGGTTGTCGATCCAGCTCAGCCGCCAGGGCAGGGGGGCCAGGGCCGCGGCCAGGGCCCGGCCGACATGGCCGGCGCCGAACAGCAGCAATGCCGGCTGCCGGGAAAGCGCCTGCCGTTCCCCCTCGGCGAGGTGCGCCGCCACGATCGCGTCGGCCGGTTCCAGGCGCAAGCTCACGGCGCCACCGCAGCATTGGCCCAGCGCCGGTCCCAGCGGCAGATCCAGCAGGGTTGGTTCCGCACCGGTATCGGCGAGCCGGGCGCGGGCCTGGCGAATCGCCTCCCATTCCAGGACACCGCCGCCGATCGTGCCGGCGGTGGCGGTGGCGCTGACCAGCATGCAGGTTCCGGCGGCGCGGGGGGTTGAGCCGCGGGCCCGCGTCACCGTCACCAGGATCGCGGCATCGCCGCGTCGTTGCCAGGCGGTCAGGGCTTCGCTCAGCGGCGTCATGGTTCGGGGGGCGGACCGGTGCGCTGGCGGACCGATTCGATCGCGGCCAGCACGGCCTCGGGCGTCGCCGGGGGATCGAGTCGCGGGCACAGGCGGTGGTCGCCAACGCTGGCGATCGCGTCGGAAAGCGCGTGCAGCACCGAAATGGCCAGCATCAGCGGGGGTTCGCCGACCGCCTTGGAGCGGAACACGGTGTCCTCGCGGTTGGGCCGCCCTTCGATCATCCGGACATTGAAAACCGCGGGGCGGTCACCGCAGGCCGGGATCTTGTAGGTGCTGGGCGCATGGGTCCGCAGACGGCCCGCTGAGTCCCACCACAGCTCTTCGGTGGTCAGCCAGCCCATGCCCTGCACGAAGCCGCCTTCGATCTGGCCGCGGTCGATCGCCGGATTGAGCGATCGGCCGCAATCATGGAGGATATCAACGCGATCGACGCGATACTCCCCGGTCAGGGTGTCGACCGTGACCTCGCTGATCGCGGCGCCATAGACGAAATAGAGGAAAGGCCGGCCGTGGCCCACGGCGCGATCCCAATGGATTTTCGGGGTGCGGTAGAAACCGGTGGCGGACAAGGGGACCCGGGCGAGATAGGCCTGGGACACCAGCGTGGCGAAGGGGGTTTCGCGCGCGCCGATGCGGACCCGGTTGGGCAGGAACACGACGTCGTCCTCGGATACCCCGCCGGAGGCCGCGGCGAAGGCCACGAGGCGCGCCTTGAGTGTCTGCGCCGCCTGTTGCGCGGCCTTGCCGTTGAGGTCGGTACCGGAAGAGGCCGCGGTGGCTGACGTGTTGGGTACCTTGCCAGTCGTCGTTGCCGTGATCCGGATGCGCTCGATATCAACCTGGAATTCCGCGGCGACGATCTGGGCCACCTTGGTGTATAGGCCCTGGCCCATTTCAGTGCCGCCATGGTTGAGGTGGATGCTGCCATCCTTGTAAATGTGGATCAGGGCGCCGGCCTGGTTGTAGGCGGTCGCGGTGAAGGCGATGCCGAACTTGACCGGGGTCAGCGCGATGCCGCGGCGCAGCCACGGGCTGGCGGCGTTGGCCGCGCGAATCGCGGCCCGGCGACCGGCATAATCGGCGCTGTGCTCCAGTTCGGCCACCAGCTCGGGCAGGATATTGTCTTCGACCACCTGGTGATACGGCGTCACATTGCGGCTGGTCGTGCCGTAGAAATTGCGTTTGCGCACCGTCAACGGGTCGAGGCCCAGCGCGAAAGCCACCTCCTCGATCACCCGTTCCGCCGCGACCATGCCCTGGGGCCCGCCGAAGCCGCGGAACGCGGTGTTCGAGACGGTGTTGGTCATCAGCGGGTCCGAAGACGCCGTCACGGCATCGTAGTAATAGCCATTGTCGCAATGAAACAACGCGCGGTCGGTGACGGGACCCGACAGATCGGCCGCGAAACCGCAGCGGGCGGCAAACAGATAGCTGACCCCCTGGATCATGCCGTCGTCATCGAAGCCGACCGTGTAATCGACCTCGAAATCGTGACGCTTGCCGGTGATCGCCATGTCGTCGTCGCGGTCAGGGCGCAGCTTGGCGGCACGACCGGTGGCCTTGGCGACCAGCGCTGTGGCGGCGGCAAACAGGTTGGCCTGGGTCTCCTTGCCGCCGAAAGCCCCGCCCATGCGCCGGACCTCGACGGTCACGGCATTGTCGGCCACGTTGAGGATATGGGCGACGATATGCTGGACCTCGCTAGGGTGCTGGGTCGAGGACAGGACCGTCACCTCGTCATCCTCACCCGGGATCGCCAGCGCGATCTGCCCTTCGAGATAGAAATGCTCCTGGCCGCCGATGCGCAAACGGCCCGACAGGCGGCGTGGTGCCGCCGCGATTGCCGCGGCCGCGTCGCCGCGCGCCAGGGTCATCGGCGGCCAGACCCGGGTTGCCGCGGCTCGCGCGCGGGTCAGATCGATCACCGGCTCCTGGTCCTGGTAGTCAATCCGGGCCCGGGTCACGGCGAAGCGGGCCTGGGCCCGGGTTTCCGCGGCGACCGCGAACAGGGGCTGGCCGTGATAGCGCACGGTGTCGGTGGCGAACAGCGGCTCGTCATCGCGCAACATGCAGCCGATATCGTTGGCACCGGGGATATCGGCCGCGGTGAACACGGCGACCACCCCAGGCGCGCTGCGAACGGCGTCGAGGTCGAGTGCGAGGATCCGGGCGTGGGCCCGCGCGCTCAGCCCCAACTGGACATGCAGCAGCCCGGCCGGTTCCGGCAGATCGTCGATATAGCGGGCCTGGCCCGTGACATGTTTGCGGGCGCTGTCGTGGCGTTGTTCCACGCCGGCGCCACCGCTGATTTCCGACGCGATACCGGTGGGAATATCGTCACGCATGGATCGCCGCCAGGGGGGCCAGGGTTGGAACGATTCGGGTCTCCGCGCCGCGCCGGGCGGCTTCGCCGCTGGTCTCAAGGAAGAATTTCAGCAGCAGATTGCCGGCGACCTCTGCCCGGTACGCGGCGCTGGCCCGCCAGTCGCTGAGCGGGGTGTAATCCTGGGCCAGGGCCGGGATCGCGGTTCGAATTGTTGATTCACGCCAGGGCTGGCCGATCAGGGCGGTCTCGGTGTGCCGCGCCCGTTTGGGGGTTGCCGCCATACCGCCGAAGGCGATCCGGATCCGGGTCACGACGCCATTGGCGACCGTTACGGCGAAGGCGCCGCACAGGGCCGAGATGTCCTGATCGAGGCGTTTGGTGATTTTATAGACACGCAGTGCGCTCCCTGCGCCGAATTTGGGCACAATGACAGCTTCGACGAATTCGCCCGGCTGGCGATCCTGCCGGCCATAGGTGATGAAAAAATCCTCGAGCGGCAGGCGACGTTGGATCACCCCGCGCCGCAGCACCAGCGTCGCCCCGGCGGCGATCAGCGCTGGCGGCATGTCGCCGATGGGCGAGCCATTGGCGATATTGCCGCCAATGGTTCCGACATTGCGGACCTGAACGGCGCCGATCCGGCGGATCAGCGCGCCCAGGTCCGGGGCGACGGCGGCCAGGGCCGGGGCGACGGCGGCCAGGGCCGGGGCGGCCGCGGCATAGGTCGCCGCGGCCCCGATGGTCAAGGTCGGACCGTCGTCGACGATCTGATGCAGTTCCGCGACCCGCCCAACGGACAACAGCAGGTCGAGTTGGCGCTGCTGCTTGGTGACCCATAGGCCGACATCGGTGGCCCCGGCGACGATCACGGCGGCCGGCAACTGTTCCGCCAGCGCGGCAAAGTCCGCCAGGGTCGCCGGCGCGTACCAGGATCGACCCGCGCTTGTGACATGCAATGTCTGGTCGTCGCGCAGCGCCACCAGCCGGGCTGTGGTTGCCGCGGCGGCGGCGGCGAACCGGTCCTGGTCCGGCGGGCACAGCGCGAAGGCCCGGCGGGCCGCCGCCGCGATCGGGGCATAGCCGGTGCACCGGCACAGATTTCCGGCCAGCGCTTCGTCGATGACGCGCTCGCTGTCCGGCGCCGCGCCATGGCGGTAGAACGCAAACAGCGACATCACAAAGCCGGGGGTGCAGAAGCCGCACTGCGAGCCATGGCAGTCGACCATCGCCTGTTGCACCGGGTGCAGGGTGCCGTCGGGTGCCGCCAACTGCTCGACCGTCAGCAACTGGCAGCCGTCCAGCGTGGGCAGGAAGCGGATACAGGCATTGACCGCGTCATAGTGCAGATGGTCTGCCGCGTCATATCGCACCACGACGACGGTGCAGGCGCCGCAATCACCCTCGGCACAGCCCTCTTTGGTGCCGGTTTGGCCGCGCGTCAGACGCAGCCAGTCGAGGATGGTCAGGGTCGGGTCGATGCCGCGGATTTCATGCAGGGTATCGCCATGGAGGAACCGGATCGTGTCGCGCATGGTTCGGTGATCCTCAGCTACCGCGATAGGTCGAATAGGCGAAGGGCGAGATCAGCAGTGGCACGTGATAATGCGCGGCGTCACTCGCGATGCCGAAGCGAATGGGGACGACGTCGAGAAACGGGATGGTCGCGCTGACACCCTGTGCCCGGAAATAGGCGCCGACATGAAACACCAATTCGTAGAGACCCGGGGTACAGTCCGCTCCGGTCAGCAGAGGCTGGTCACAGCGCCCGTCGGCATTGGTGCGGGTTGTGGCCAGAAGAATGCGCTCCGCCCCTTGCAGGCGATACAGCACCACCGCGATGTCGGCCGCCGGCTGGCCCCGCATCGTGTCCAGCACATGGGTTGTCAAACGTCCGGTGGGTCCGTGGCGCTCTGTCACTGCCATTGTTCATCGCCCTCCGCATGTTGTTGTGCCCGATGGTGCCCAAGCAGGATCCATGCCGCGCGGTACCCGGTGTCCGCGCGACAAACCCGTCTCCAGATTTAGTTTGCCTCTGATCCCTCAGCTTGGGAACATCCTCCTGTCACGGTATGACAAGTCCGGCGTTCGGCGGTGACGGCCGGTCGCGCAGGGTGGTGAGGAGAAAGCGGAATGACGGCAGGTTATCCCAGGGACCTGATCGGTTACGGTGCGACGCCGCCGCAGGCGAAATGGCCGGGGGGCGCCCGGCTCGCGGTGCAGTTCGTGCTGAATTACGAAGAGGGCGGCGAAAACTGTATCCTGCATGGCGACGCCGCGTCCGAGTCCTTTCTGTCCGAGATGGTGGCGGCCCAGCCGCTGGCCGGCGTGCGCCACATGTCGATGGAATCGCTGTACGAATATGGTTCGCGGGTTGGTGTGTGGCGTTTGTTGCGACTGTTTGAGCGCAAAAACATTCCCTTGACGATTTTCGCCATCGCAATGGCTGCGGAACGCCATCCGGATGTCATCCGCGCCATGGTCGATGCCGGACACGAGATCGCCAGCCATGGCTATCGCTGGATCAACTATCAGTATGTCGGTGAGGCGGTCGAACGCGATCATATGCGCCGCTCGGTCGAGATCCTGCAGCAGATTTCCGGACAGCCGGTTCAGGGCTGGTATCAGGGCCGCACCAGCCCCAATACCCGTCGGCTGGCCGCGGAATTCGGCGGTTTTCTGTATGATGCCGACGCCTATGACGACGATCTGCCCTATTGGACCCAGGTTGAGGGGCGGTCCCATCTGATCGTGCCCTATACCCTGGACGTCAACGACATGCGCTTCGCCTCGCCGCAGGGCTTCAACAGCGGCGATCAGTTCTTCGCCTATCTCAGGGACAGTTTTGATACGCTGTACCAGGAAGGGGCGGAGATGCCGCGCATGCTTTCGGTCGGGCTGCATTGCCGCCTGGTCGGGCGGCCGGGACGGATCGCCGCGCTGGAACGGTTTCTCGATTATGCCCGTCAGCATGAGGCGGTCTGGTTCTGTCGACGGATCGAGATTGCCCGCCATTGGCGCGAGCATCACCCCGTGCGCGGTGATGGAGCGCTGGCATGACGGACCGGCTCCTGGCTCGCGATCGGGCGGCTTTCATCGCGCGATTTGGCGGCGTTTTCGAACACGCGCCCTGGATCGCCGCCGCGGTCTGGGATCAGGCGGTGGCAGCGGCATCCCCGGCCGACGCGGCCGCGGTTTTGGACGATGCGGCGGCGCTGGCCGAGGCGATGGCCGCCGTGTGGCGGGGCGCGGGGGATGATCGGCAACGCGCCGTGATCGCCGATCACCCCGATCTGGCCGGGACACTGGCGCTGGCCGGCGATCTGACCGCCGACTCGACGACCGAACAGGCCGGCGCCGGCCTGGATCGTTGCTCCCCCGCCGAGTTGGCCCGGTTTCAGCACCTCAATAGTGCCTATCGCGAGCGGTTCGGCTTTCCCTTCATCATGGCGGTGCGCGGGCGGGCGCGGGCGGAGATCCTGGCGGCGTTCGAGCAACGCCTGAGCCGGGAACCGGGGCAGGAGTTCGCGACCGCGGTCGACGAGGTCGAAAAGATCGCCCGGCTCCGGCTGGCCTCCCTGGCGGGTCCGGCCGAGCCCCCGGACGAGGACCAGGAGCCGCTGTCGGCGGCCGTGATCCTGGCCCGGATTGATGCCCTGGCCCGGGTCAGCGAGGATCCGGGGGCTCTGACCCGGCTGTTCCTGACCCCGGAACATGCCCGGGCCAACGCCCTGGTCGCCTCGTGGATGCGCGCGGCGGGCATGACCACCAGCATCGACGCCATTGGCAACGTCGTTGGGCGCTATGAGGGTGTCAGCCCGGACCTTTCGGTGCTGATGCTGGGTTCGCACCTCGATACCGTTCGGGATGCCGGCCGTTTCGATGGCATGCTGGGGGTCATTTGTGCGATCGCCTGCGTCGCCGATCTCCATCGTCGCCGGGTGCGGTTGCCGTTTGCGATCGAGGTTCTGGGCTTCGGCGACGAGGAGGGGGTCCGTTTCGCCACGACCCTGCTGGGCAGCCGTGCGGTCGCCGGAACCTTCGACCCCGCGGTGCTGATGGTGCGCGACGCGAACGGCGTCACCCTTGAAGAGGCCTTGTGGGCCTTTGGGCTGGACCCCTCGGCGATCGGCGCGCTGGCGCGGCAGCGTTCGCAGGTCTTGGCCTATATCGAGTTGCATATCGAGCAGGGGCCGGTGCTGGAGCGCCATGATCTGCCGGTCGGCTGCGTCACGGCGATCAGCGGTGCCAGCCGTTTCGAGGCGGAGATGATCGGTGTCGCCGGCCACGCCGGAACCGTACCGATGGCCGATCGCTATGACGCCCTGGCCGCGGCCGCGGAATCGATTCTGGCGATCGAACGCCGCTGTGCCGCCGAGCCGGGGTTGGTCGGGACCGTGGGGCGTATCGCGGTGGCGCCGGGCGCCATCAATGTGATTCCGGGCCGGGCCACTTTCACCCTCGATTTGCGGGCGCCGGACGACCGGCAGCGTCACCGCGCCGCCGCCGACCTCGAACGCGAAATGGCGGCGATCGCGGCGCGTCGCGGTGTCGTTGCCACGATGCGCCAGGTCCATAGCGGCACCGCCGTCCCCTGTGATGAGCGTCTGATGATGCGGATCGAGGCGGCGATCGCGGCGGAGGGCATCACGCCGTTGCGCCTTCCCAGTGGCGCCGGCCACGACGGCATGGCGATGGCGGCGCTGACCGATGTCGGCATGTTGTTCGTCCGCTGCTCCGAGGGGATCAGCCACAACCCCGCTGAAGCGGTCCGTGCGGCGGATGTTGCGGTCGCGGTGCGCGTCCTGCTGGGCGTGATCGAGGGCTTCGGGACGGTGACCTGACCGGGGCATCTTCGGCGCTGGCCGCCAGTCTGCTGGAAAGGAATTCGATGTTCCATCCTCTGGCGACGGGCGCCGCGCGCGCGGCGCAGCGGAAAGGCACGAACGAAAATCATAGCGTGGCATTGAAATCGGAAATCACGCCTTACTTCAGCGTCGTGACAAGTCGCAAGGACCATTTCCGGTGCGGCGACCTCCAGGATCGGCAAACCTTTTGGTGTATCGACACGATGTTGTATCAAAAACAGGGTGAAATCATACCATCACAGGCAAAATATTGAGATGTCGCTCTCCGGTCTGGATCGGAATGTTGTCATCGTAATGATGGAATATTTTCGTTGAAGCGGAATTTCCTGAAACGGGCGATCGACGGGATCAGTGTCGAAAGCATGCATTTGACATCGCGGATCGTGATCGACGCCGCGGGCAAGCGCGTCCGGATCCGTCTGGAACGCGGATGCTGGCAAATTCTGGCGGCGATCGCGGCCGACGGTGGGCCGAGTGTTGATGAGATCTGTCGTCGGGCGTTGCTGGCTTACCCCGGCTGGCCGCGCGCCTCGGCGGTGCGGATGTTCGTGCTTCGGGCGCTTCGGGAAACGGCCTCATCCGATCGTCTGGTTTAACCCGGGGTCGTTGGCCCCGGATTCTGGCCGGTTCCGGGGTGGATGCGCAGAATACCGATTGGCTTGTCGAAACCTTTGAGCGTGACGATCTCGGCCCGCGTGTCCAACGGCGCCAGCACGGTGCTGATCGCGGGATCCATGGCCAGGGATTGCGAGATCACGACATCGCCGCCGTGGCCACAGCCCTCAAGACGGGCGGCCAGATTGACCGTGGATCCGAAATAATCCAGCCGGCCGTTAAGGGTCACCGCAACACAGGGGCCGGTGTGCAAGCCCAGCCGGATCACCAGCCCATCGCCGGGCGGCCGGGTCTGGATCGCCAAGGCCGCGGCCAGGGCGTCAGCGGGTTCGGCGAATGCCGCCATGACCGCATCACCGATTGTCTTGACCACGGCACCATCGTGATCGCGGATCCGTTCGGCCAGCATGGCGAAATGATTGCGCACCATGTGGTACGCGGTGGCGTCGCCGACCCGGCCATAGAGCGCCGTCGATTGGCGCAGGTCGGTGAACATCAGGGTGACCTGGCCGATCGCGATGTCGTCACCGGGCCGCAGGATCTGGTCGGGGCACAGGTCGCGGAACGCCTGGAGTGTCGTGGCGCGGTGGGCGGTCAGGGCGTCGGCGACCCAATGGCGGGATTCGACGATGAAGGTCAGGGGGCGGCCCGATCGGTTCCAGAACTGGATCGTACCCTCCGCCGCCCCGCCCCTCGGGGTCACCGGCGTGACGGTCACCGCTGTACCATCGCCGCTGACCCCGAGGGGCGGGGTGGCGAAGGTCAGGTCGATGCTGGCGCTTGTCCCCGGTTCGAGGGTGCGGAAGCGCCAGGGGCCCGACGGCAGGTCGACGACGACGGCGCGGTCCTCGCCGGGGGCCAACAGCTGCTGCGCCCAGACATGGGGCGTCAGCATCGGGCCGGACAGGCAATAGACTTCGGTAACCGTGCGGCGAATCGCCGGCGCCGGACCGAGGGTCAGCTCGACATTCTGGCTGAATTCGGCGTCATAGGGGATGTTGCAACTGGGGCAATGGGCCCCTTTCGGCAAACGGTCGAGGCTGCCGACCTGCACGGTGGCGCCGCGGCAGCGTGGGCACAACAGCTCCCAGCGCAGTTCCAGCAACCCCGCCTTGACCGCGCTGAGGCATAATTCGATGACCCGTCGGGGTTCGACGGCCCATTGGCGGGCGAGGGCCAGCGGCCGGATCCGGCTGAGGTCGCTGTTGGCGCCAAACAGGACCAGATCGCCCAGGCGTCGCGCCAGACCGTCGTCCCGCGCGGCTGATGCCCCGCCGGACGCCCGGTCCGTGGCGACCATCTCGCGGACGATTGCGGCAACGCGTGCCGTCGCGGCCGCTGTCGGGATGGCCGGGGGAATCTCGAACGGCTGATCGCGCCGGTTGACGGCAAAGTCGCCCGCCGATCGCGCCAAGCGTTCGATCCGGCGACCGCTGCGTTCCAGAAAACCCGCGGCCAACAGCAAGCGACCCGGAAGCCCCGCCGGTTCGGCGGCGAGCGCATAGTGCACGCGGCACCCTTCGGCGGTGTCGGCGACCTCCAGGGACAGGCCAAGACGGCGGAACGGTCCCTGGGTGAAGTCACGCCGCTGCCGGAACCAGCGGCCCCGAACCCATTCGTAGGGCGGCTCCTGCCATTTCAGGTTTCGGCCGCGGACCGTGGCTTCGGCGAGACGCCGGATGCCGCCATCGGGATGCACGATCTCCTCGACGCGCACCGTTGGCAGGCCCAGGGCCTCGTTGAAATGACCGGTGTTGCCGAATGCGCTCCAGATTCTTTCCGCCGAGCCCGGAACCGTCCAGGTCCAGTCCTGCGTGGTGGCCCTTGTCATGGCCTGTTCTCCCGGACGCGCATCGGCCAAGTGCCGCAGAGTCAAAGATCGCGGGGCAGCGAATTGAACCCGCTGCCCAGGACACGGGGGCGCTGATCCAGCGGCAACTGATGGGGCAGCGAGGCCGCGGTTGCCGCGATCGCCTGGCGGTAGACCTGTTTCAGCATCTTGCGATGCCAGGTCGACATTGAGCCCGACGAAACCATATGCAGCCACAACGGCCGCTCCCGCTGCATCAGCAGGCTGGATTGGTAGGGCAGCGCCATTTCAAAGTCGAACGGCGAATGATAGGCGCCATAGCGGGCGACGTGAGCAATGTTGCTGGGGCGCAGGATCACGGTGATCAGATTCTCGCGATCCAGCGACAGCACCGGCCGCACGAACAGGCGCAGCGACGTTGTCTCCGGCTTGATCCGCGTGATGGCGCGGTCCAGCATCTGCCGATAACGCGGCTTCAGGGTCTTGCGGGTATCATCGATCTTCTTTTCGAAGACGGCGTTGACCTGGTCGTTGATCTCGCTGATCTTGTCCTGGAATTCCGTGGCAAGATCCTGTTGCAGCTGGGTCAGAAACGTCCGGATCGCCTCGATTTCCTCGGGCGGGGGTTCGATCAGGCTGCCGGGTTTCAGCGTCGACATCAGCGTCAGGAGCTGGGCTGCGCGCTGACGGGCTTCCTGGCCGGAGCTCAAAAGCTCGCGCAACTGGTTGAAGGGCAGGACCAAGCTGACCGCCCGTTCCGAGGCCTCGCGGCCACACAACGCCTCGATCTCATGGCTCAATCGGGTGAATTCGCCGTGCTGCTGCAGGGCGCCATCGATCTCGGCCGTCGCCGGGTTGTCGCCGAGCGACAGGATCGTGTCGACGGCGGCCTGGCTCAGGACCTTGCCCAGTTCCGGCGGCGCGTGCGGGATTTCGCCCACGATATCGTCGACCAGAGACAATTTGATGTGATAGCAGCCATACTGGCTGTAATAGCGGATCAGCTTCTCGCTGCCCGAGAACTGGCTGAGCAGGGCGTCATAGGATTGCGTCGGCGTCATCGTGATGCCCGGACGTGGCGTCTTGATCGGATTCAGGATGGTGATCCCGTCCCATTCGACGAATCCGATCAAACCGTCGCCGCGACCACCCATCATTCCCGCTAACCCTTTCCTAATCGATCCCGAACCGATATTGCCATCTGCAATTGATTGATCTGACGATGATCTTGGCACAAACCCAACGCCGGCCACCCGGAGGCTGCGGATCGGGAGTATAGCCGGTGCCGGCCTTAAAATAAGATTTCAATTTCTGGGGGCGGCCGGTCCTGGCGCTGTTTCCGGTCAAGGTGGATCGCAGACAGATCCAAGCCTTTGTTTTGTCGCATTTTCGATGCCCGGCCGGAACCCGCCTGGCCGAAAAAGGGCGCCGGCGTCAATCGCCGATCAGGTGCAGCGCGATGCTACGCCGCTGACGGTGACGTCGATGTTCGAACAGATACACCCCTTGCCAGGTCCCCAGCAGCGGTCGTCCCCGGTCAACCGGGATCGAGAGTTGGACCGCGGTCAGGGCGGCGCGGATATGGGCCGGCATATCGTCAGGACCTTCGTCATTGTGGCGATACAGCGAGCTGTCTTCGGGGACGAGACGGCGGAAAAAATCGTCGAGATCGCGCCGGACATCGGGGGCGGCATTTTCCTGGATCAACAGCGACGCCGAGGTGTGACGCAGGAATACCGTCAGCAGCCCTTGTTCCACGCGCTGTGCCGCGACCCAGTCGATGATCACGGCGGTGATGTCGACCAGACCGGGGCCGGTTGTCATGACCTCGATCTGGTGCAGCGCTTGACGCAGCGGCGTGGTGACCATGAGCGTGACGCCTTTCGGGGGTCGCGGAGCCGTGACCGGCGCCGCCGGAACCGGCCGGCGACCCCGGTGCCCGGGAGCCTATCACAGGGTGGGTTCCGGGCTGAAGCATGCCGGGGTTTGCCGGGACGTTGCGGTCGCGGCACGATGCCGGCCGACAACAAATTATTGACCCGCGCGGGCAGGTGCCGTACAGCCCGGCTTTGAACCGAGTTGCCGGGCCTTGTCGCCGGCCGGATCGTCTCGAAGGTCATCGCATGAAGGTACGTACGCGTGTCGCGCCGTCGCCGACGGGGGATCCCCATGTCGGCACCGCTTATATGGCGCTGATGAACTATTGCTTCGCCAAAGGCCAGGGCGGCGATTTCATTCTGCGGATCGAGGACACCGACCGTGCCCGCAGCACGGCGGCGTCGGAACGGATGATCCTCGAATCGTTGCGCTGGCTGGGCCTGACCTGGGACGAGGGCCCCGACGTTGGCGGTGTCTATGGCCCTTACCGCCAAAGTGAACGCAGTGCGATCTATCAGACCCATGCCCAGGTCCTGCTGGATCGCGGCCACGCCTTCAAATGCTTCTGTACCGCCGAACGGCTCGACCAGATGCGGCTGGAGCAGAAGCTGCGCGGCCAGCGCTCGGCCTATGACGGGCATTGCCTGCATCTGAGCTCGAGCGAAGTGGCGCAGTTGGAGGCGGAAGGTCGTCCCCATGTCGTGCGCATGAAGGTTCCGGCATCGGGGACCGCGACGATTCACGATCTGCGCCGCGGCGACATCCAGATCGACTGGGATACCGTCGACATGCAGGTGCTGATGAAGTCGGATGGTCTGCCGACCTATCACCTGGCCAATGTCGTCGACGACCATCTGATGAAGATCACCCACGTTCTGCGTGGCGAGGAATGGGTGTCGTCGGCGCCCAAGCACCAGTTGCTGTATCAGTATTTCGAATGGGACATGCCGGCACTGTGTCATCTGCCGCTGCTGCGCAATCCCGATCGGACCAAGCTGAGCAAGCGCAAGAACCCGACCAGCATCGTCTGGTACCAGCGCATGGGTTATTTACCGGAGGCGCTGCTGAATCTGCTGGGGCTGTTTGCCGTGTCATCCTCCGAGGGTGACGAAATGCACCGGCTGGAGGATCTGGTCCGGATCTTTGACGTCCAGAACATCTCGCTCGGCGGGCCGGTGTTCGACATCACCAAGCTCAACTGGCTCAATGGCCGTTACATCCGTGAGACGTTGGATCCCGAGGGTTTTGCCGCGCGGGTCCGCGATTGGGCGCTCAATCCCGAGTACCTGATGAAGATCGCCGCATTGGCACAGACCCGGGTCGAGCGCCTGTCGGATCTGGGCCCGCTGACGAGTTTTTTCTTTTCCGGCAATCTCGATCTGACGCCCGAGGCACTTCGCAATCACAAGGTGAAGCCCGAGGATCTGCGCAAGGTTTTCCAACTCGCGATCTGGGGCTTCGATGCCCTGGCGGAATGGAACCTGCCCCCCCTGGAACGGGTGCTGCGCGATGTCGCCGAGCGGACCGGATACAAGTTCCGTGACTTCGTCCGGCCCTTCTTCATCGCGATCACCGGGACGCCGGCCTCGGTGCCGCTGTTCGACGCGATGGCACTGCTGGGGCGTGACCTGGTCCGCGAAAGGCTGCGTCAGGCCATCACCAAGCTGGGCGGGGTCACCGCCGCCGAAGCCAAGGAATGGAAGAAGCTGGCGGAGCCGGAGGCGGCCGGCGAGGCCGAAGCCTGAGGCGCGGTTTGCCGATCGGCTTCGCAATTTTCGCGGCGGCTCCCTGCCTGCCTGACGATGCACAGTCCGGCGCCTGGACCAGGCCTATGTCCGACCGGGTTCAGGCCAAAGACTCCGGATCGCCGCCAATGAGGGCGTCCAGCCATAGCTCACCCGGCTTGCAAGCGTCCCTCATGAAATCGACGAAGGCTCTGACGCTGGGTGACAGCGCCCGGCGGCTGGGGAAGACGATGCTGACCTCAACCGGATCCAGTTTCCATTGGGGGAACAGCCGCAGGAGCCGTCCGGTGGTGAACTCCGGCTCGCAAAGATAGCCGGAGATCACGCCAATACCGGCCCCGTGCACAACCATGCGGTGTATCGTCAGCGCGTCGTTCACGCAGAGGCGGGGCTGGGGCTCGATGATCTTCGTGACGCCGTCGCACCGGAACGACCAGCGTCGGGCGCGCCCATCGGATCCCGGCATTTCCACGGTGTCATGGTGGCACAGGTCTTCGAGAGCAACCGGCGCGCTGCGTCGTGCGAGATAGGCCGGTGACGCGCAGAGATGACGGCTGAGCGACCCGAGCTTCACGGCGACGAGTTGGGAGGCGGCCATGGGGCCCATGCGGATTGCAACATCGATGCCCTCGGGCACCAACTCGACGGACTTGCTGGTCAGGTCGAGCGTCACGCTGACCTCGGGATAGAGCTGGAGGAACCGCGGGAGCATCACGGACAACACGTTCACCCCGAAGCCGATGCCCGCCGTGATCCGCAACAAGCCCCGGGGCGTGGCCCCAAGGTGCCCCACATAGTCGAGGGTCTCCGTGACCCTGCCCATGATATCGGCGCATCGCTCCATCAGCGCGATGCCCGGCCCGGTGAGGACGACCGTCCGCGTCGTGCGTTGGCAAAGCCGCGTGCCAAGAGCGGCTTCCAACCGGGTGACGCTGCGACTGACGCTTGACTTTGGAATGCCCAACGCCCGCGCGGCGGCCGAGAAACTCAGCAAGGCCCCGACTTTTTCAAACACCCGCAGGTCGTTGAGGTCCATGGCACACCATTGTCCCGCCAGCGGAACAGCATGTTCATTCGCGCCACAGTTTGCAACGGCGTTCCAGCCATTACGTAAGCGCCATAATGCAGTGGAGCGTAATGACATGACGATCAAGTCCTCACCCGTGCTGGCGATCGGTGCCTCGGGAAAGTTCGGGGGCCTTGTCATCCCGGAACTGGTCAAACGCGGTGCTACGGTGCGTGGATTGATCCGCGATCGCACCAAAGCGGACGCGGTTCGTCGCCACGGCGCGGCGGAGGTCGTGGTCGGTGATTTGAGCGACCGCGAGAGCCTGAACCAGGCGTTGGTGGGCGTGGAGAGCGTTTTCTACCTCGCGCCCGCCTTTCTTCCGCACGAGGCGGCGGTCGGCACGGGACTGGTCGAGGCGGCCGTGCAGGCCGGCGTTCGCCGCTTCGTTTTCTCGTCGGTGATCCACCCCGTCCTGAGCGCGCTTCAAAACCACGCGCAGAAGGGGCCGGTGGAAGAGGCGGTTCTCACCTCGGGGATGGAATACACGTTCCTCCACCCGACGGTCTTCTTCCAGAATTTCAGTTCGAGTTGGCCGCAGATTGCCGAAACCGGCGTGCTGGCGGAGCCGTGGTCGATCGACAATCGTTTTTCGCGCGTGGACTACCGTGACGTCTGCGAAGTCGCGGCCATCGCGTTGACCGAAGACCGACTTCTTTACGGCACATTTGAACTCTGCGCCGAGGGCCACCTTGACCGCAACGATGTCGCCGCCCTGATCGGCCAGGTCCTGGGTCGACCGGTCAAGGCCGTCCGGATCGACCCGGAAATGGCCGCTGCCGGCGCCGGACCCGGCGCGGCGATGCTCGGGACGATGTTCAACTGGTATGATCAGCGGGGCTTGTTGGGCAGCGCGCTGACCCTGCGCGCCATCCTGGGCCGCGAACCCCGAACCCTGCGCACCTTCTTCGAAGAGCTGAACGCGGCGTTCGATCCCGTCCGTGCGTAAGCGCGGCATCGCCACCAGGACAACGCGAAAGCGCCCGCGTGCGTCCTATCGCCACTTCCAGGCGCACCGCACCAAAGGACAGAACCGTGGCCAATCTTTTCGACCCCTTCGCGCTGCTGGACCTCACCCTCCCGAACCGGATCGTCATGTCGCCGATGACGCGGACACGCGCCACGGAGGACGATGTCCCCACCGACCTCATGGGCGATTATTACGTTCAACGCGCCTCGGCCGGCTTGATCGTGACGGAATGCACCCAGGTTTCGGACCAGGCGCACGGTATTATTCGCGCACCCGGCATGCACCGGCCTGACCAGGTCGAGGCATGGCAACGCATCGTTGATCGAGTTCATGCCGTCAACGGCCGGATCGTCTGTCAGCTTTGGCATTGCGGACGGGTATCCCACCCCGATATCCGCGGCGGCGCGCTGCCGGTGGCCCCCTCCGCGATCGCGGCGAAGGGTGACTTCTACCTTCCCAGTGGACGGCCCAGTGGACGGGTTGACTTCCCGACACCGCGCGAACTCGGTCTCGACGAGATCCCGGCGATCATCGAGGATTTCGCGAGCGCGACGCGGATGGCCAAGGCGGCGGGCTTCGACGGTGTCGAACTGCACGGTGCTTTCGGATACCTTCAGGACCAGTTCCTTCAGGACGGCAGCAACCAACGGACCGATAGCTATGGCGGTTCGGTCGCCAACCGGGCGCGCTTCATGATCGAGACCGTTGAGGCGATGACCGGTGCCTGGGCCCCTGGGCGCGTCGGCGTTCGGCTATCGCCCTCCAGCCGTTTCTACGGCATGTTTGACAGCGATGCGCGCGCCACCTTTGGATACGTGGTAACGGCGCTCAATGCCATGAAGGTTGCCTACCTCCACTTGCGCGAACCAACGACGGGCGATCTGATGAGCGGTACCGTGCAGATCGACCATGTCGCCCGCACGTTCCGACCGATGATCTCGGTCCCGGTCATTGTGAACACCGCGTTCGACCGGCCCAAGGCTGACGCGGTGATCGAGGCCGGCGATGCCGACATGGTCGCATTTGGCGTGCCGTTCATCGCCAACCCAGACCTGCCCGAACGCTATCGCCGTGCCGCGCCGCTCAACAAGCCTGACCCGTCCACGTTCTACGGCGTCGGGCCAAAGGGATATACCGATTACCCCACACTCGACGAAGCGTCGATATGACGTTGGTCCCTGATCCGCCTGCGTAATACCAGTCCGCCATGATCTTGACTCATGGCGGACTGGTCCCGGTCGCGACGGCGACCGCGCGTCCCGTGGCGCGGAGCGAAGCGCCCGGACGGGCGCGCCGGCTTCGCTTTGATCGTTCACGATCAAAGCGGATGGCTCTATTCGCGTTAGTCCCCCACCGGGGCTTCCGACCCGCGAAGAATGAAACGGGCGGGGGTTTGGTGTATTTTGGCTGAGCGTCGTCGGCACAGAGGTCGGTTCATTCTTGGTGCGTTCGAGCCCGTTCGTTAGTCCCCCACCGGGGCTTCCGACCCGCGAAGAATGAAACGGGCGGGGGTTTGGTGTATTTTGGCTGAGCGTCGTCGGCACAGAGGTCGGTTCATTCTTGGTGCGTTCGAGCCCGTTCGTTAGTC
>JARLIO010000081.1 GCA_031291675.1 Azospirillaceae bacterium | reverse complement strand
GTCAGCGTGGAGACCTCGCTGAAAAAGAACTCTAACAAACGTGCTCCGGGAACCTTTCGGCTCCCTGGCGCCAATGGGGGTAATCAAGGCGCTCCGGGTCCAACTAGAGCACGGGCTCGTCCGCACCATAGAAAAACCGACCTCTGTGCCAACAGCGGAATTATATTATCAGAGACCCATAATCCCGCCAGTTTCATCCAAGGCGGGTCGGCCCCAGGGCCGGTGGGGAACTAGAAAGAAACAGTGGCGCGGGCACGGAGGCCCGCGCCACTGCGAAGTTTCATTCCTCGCGGGTCGGAAACCCCGGTGGGTAGCTAATGACCGTTGGTTTTATTGCCTGGGGTCCCCTGAAGCCGGTGGGCAGCACCAAATGGCGGTGCATCGTTTGCTGTCTCCAGGGGGGGGGCGGCCGTTTGGCAAACGCCTCTCTCGATGAAAATGCGGGCCCCCACCTTCGCGGGAAGCAGCGTCACGTCGACAATGGTGCCCCTGGCGCTGTGCCACGGAACGTCTCGAAAAGCGGCGCCACTAAATTTATAGAAATAGTATTTTATATCCCGACCCAATAACCTATAGAGATCCTTCATGCTCACCCGGCGCCATGTTTGTCCGGCGCGAACGCCGCAAAGGAGACTCTGAATGAACTGGTTGAAGTCACTCGCTTTGGTGGGGGTGCTGCAGCTTGCCGCAATGACCGGGGCCCATGCCCAGTCAAATCTTGATCACGTCAAGTCCGCCGGTGCACTCAAGATCGGCACGGAAGGCACCTACGCGCCCTTCACCTATCACGACGATTCCGGGGCGCTCGTGGGCTTCGACGTTGAAATCGGTCAGGCGATCGCAGCCAAGCTCGGTGTCAAGGCTGAATTTGTCGAGGGGCAGTGGGATGGCCTGATCGCCGGACTGGATGCCAACCGCTATGACAGTGTCATCAACGAGGTCGGGATCACCGAAGCCCGCAAAGCAAAGTATGATTTCTCGAAGCCCTATATCGCGTCCAAGGCGGTCTTGATTGTCCGCAACGACAACAAGGACGTGAAGGGTTTCGCTGATCTCAAGGGGCGGAAAGCCGCGCAGACATTGACCAGCAATTTTGGCGCGCTCGCGACCAAATATGGCGCCGAGCTGGTTGGCGCTGACGGCTTCGATCAAACCGTGGCCCTTGTCCTTGACGGCCGGGCCGACGCTACCATCAATGACAGCTTGTCTTTTCTTGACTTCAAGAAACACAAACCGGATGCTGCGGTGAAGATCATCGCCACCGAAGACAATGCCGATTTCTCCGGGGTGATCATCCGCAAGGGAGAGCCGCAACTGTTGGCTGCCATCAACAAGGCCTTGGATGACATCAAGGCTGACGGGACCTACGAGAAAATTTCTGATAAGTATTTCGGTCAGGACGTCTCGCACTAACGCTTCCCGGTGACAGGGTACAAGAAGCGATCTTTTGTTTGTTGATCAGCGGCCTCTCAACGGGCCGCTGATTTGTATTCGTCCGTTGATAGGCGAGACATTATATGCAGCATTGGCTTTCATTGATGGCGAGCTCTTTCCCTTTTCTGCTGCGGGGAGCCCTGGTTTTTACCGTTCCACTGACGCTGCTCTCTTTCACCTTTGGCCTGCTGCTTGGCTTTGGCATTGCCCTTGTCCGGCTCTTTGGGGGGCGTCTCTCTATTGCGGCAGCGCGCTTCTATGTGTGGATGTTGCGAGGCACCCCACTGCTCGTGCAGCTCTTCATCATCTTCTACGGCTTGCCAAGCGTCGGGATCGTACTGGATGCGTTTCCGGCGGCGTTGATCGGCTTTACGTTGAATGTCGGCGCCTATACCTCGGAAATCATCCGCGCCGTCATCGCCTCTGTCCCGAAGGGACAGTGGGAGGCGGCCTATTCCATCGGCATGAGCTGGGGCCAGGCGATGCGCCGGACGATCCTGCCGCAGGCCGCGCGCGTTGCCGTGCCACCCTTGTCCAACACCTTTATTTCGTTGGTGAAAGACACCTCGCTGGCGGCGGCGGTCACGCTTCCCGAGCTTTTTCGAGCCGCACAACGCATCGTCGCCACGAGCTACGAGCCGATGATCCTCTATGTCGAAGCCGCTTTGATCTACCTCGCGCTCAGCTCGGTTCTTTCGATTCTACAGGTCAGACTGGAACACCGTCTTGGCCGGTCGGGCGGTTTCCTTGAGGCGAAATCATGATCAAGCTGACAAATATCGAAAAACGCTTCGGCGCTCTTGTTGCGCTGAAGGGTGTCAGCGCCGTCATTGCGGAAGGGACGGTGACGGCTTTGATCGGTCCGTCCGGCGGTGGCAAGAGCACAATGCTGCGCAGCATCAATCTGCTCGAAATTCCAACCAGCGGTGAATTGACCATTGGTGAAGAGACGATCGTGTTTCAAAGCGGCGTCAAGGTTGATGGCAAGGCCGTGCGGCGGCTGCGACGCCAGACGGGCATGGTCTTTCAGAATTTTCAACTGTTCCCGCACCAGACGGCTCTCGCCAACGTCATGGAGGGACTGACGACGGTTTTGAAATGGCCTGCGGACAAGGCGCGGGCGCGGGCCTTGGCATTGCTGGAGAAAGTGGGCCTGGCGCACAAGGCGGAGGCTTGGCCCGCGACGCTCTCGGGAGGCCAGCAACAACGCGTTGCCATCGCGCGGGCGCTGGCGCCTTCGCCGCGCGTCCTGCTTTGCGATGAACCGACATCGGCGCTCGATCCCGAATTGTCAGGCGAAGTGGTCGACGTTCTCGCCCAACTGGCGCGCGAGGGCACGACCATGGTGATGGCAACCCATGATTTGCGGCTTGCCTCCAAGATTGCGGATCGCGTCATTTTTCTCGAGGCCGGCATGATCGTTGAGACCGGCACCGCCCGCGAAATATTCACGACCCCGCGCCATGAACGCACCCGGCGCTTCATTTCCACGCTGACACAGAGGGATGAAGTTGGCGTGGATGGAGGTGACGCGTCATAGCAACGGCCGTTGAATCGTAACGGACATTCCTGGCGGCCATGGTTCGGAAGCGCAAGATCGAGGTCGATGTCCGCAATATCGATTTTGTCGATCCGGCGTGGTGCAACCCGCATCGGCGGCGGCACCAGGATCCGGCGTGTCATGACGCGACGCGGACGTCCCAGGGCCGGCTGCGGCCTGCAGCGCCGGGCGCCGGCCTGCGGTTTAAGACAAACCGACCAGCGAGCGCGCGAAGGCCTCGGCTTCGAACGGGCGCAGATCGTCGGCGCCTTCGCCAACCCCGATCGCGTGAACCGGCAGGTTGAAGCGGGACGCCAGCGACACCAGCACGCCGCCCCGGGCCGAACCGTCAAGCTTGGTTACGATCAGGCCCGAGACCTGGACCATGTCGCGGAACACCTCGAGCTGGGCGTGGGCGTTCTGGCCGGTCGTCGCGTCAAGCGTCAACAGCGTCGCATGCGGCGCGGTGGGGTCGACCTTTTTGATGGCCCGGGCGATCTTCTGCAACTCGGCCATCAACCCGGCCTTGTTCTGCAGCCGCCCCGCGGTGTCGATCAGCAGCACGTCGATCCCTTCGGCCTGGGCCTTGTGCAACGAGTCAAAGGCCAGGCCGGCGGCATCGGCCCCGGTTTCCTTGGCGATGACCAGGCAGCCGGTCCGCTCGCCCCAGACCTGGAGCTGCTGGACCGCCGCGGCGCGGAAGGTATCGCCCGCCGCCATCATCACCCGGCGGCCTTCGGCCCGGAATTGCTGGGCCAGTTTCCCGATCGTTGTGGTTTTGCCGGTGCCGTTGACCCCGACCATCAGAATCACGAAGGGCCGGTGCGCCGGGTCGATCACCAGTGGCCGGGCAACCGGTGCCAGAATTTCCGACACGATGGTGGCCAGCGTCGCCTTGACGTCTTCGGCTGAGACTTCCTTGCCGAACCGGGTGCGGCGCAGCTCGGCCGTGACCCGGGCCGCGGTCGCGGGGCCCAGGTCCGCGGTGATCAACAGCTCCTCCAGCTCTTCGAGGGTTTCATCGTCGAGCTTCTTCTTGGTGAAGATGCTGGTGATGCCCTCGGTCAGCTTGCTGGTCGATTTGGTCAGCCCGTCGCGCAGCCGGCTCAGCCAGCCCTTCTTGACCGGTGCGGGCTCCGGCAGCACCGCGCCGGTATCGGGCGGAGTCGCGGCGGGCGTGGACGCGAGCGTGATTTCCGCCGCCACGGCGACGGGCGTGTCGGCCGCCGGCGCCGGCAGCGTTTCGGGGCTGGCGTTGGCGACACGGTCTTCAGGTTCCGCCGCGCCCGGCTCGTCCTCACCATCCTGCGTTCCGGCGGGGCCGGGCGGGATGTCTGCGCCGCGCAAGCGGGCGAACCAGCCTCGCCGTGCCGGCTGCGTTTCCGCGACCGGAGGCGTTTCGGTCTGCGGCGGCGCGGGTTCCCGGGCGGGTTCTGGCGCAGGTTCGGGCGGCGGGACGGGCGGTTCGGCCGGGCGTTTGCCCCAGAGGCTGATCATGGTGGCATTCTTTCGGTGAGGTCGCCCCGGATCCGGCCCTGCAAGCGTTCCGGATCAGCGGCGGTCACGGAAACCGGGACGATCGTGCCGGCTTCGACGGGCTGGTCAAGCGTGATTTCCGCAAAATGCTCAGTCCGGCCCAGGGTCTCGCGTTCAACCAGAACATGCGTCTGCGCGCCGACGCAGGATCGCAGGAACCGGGCCGCGGCCGCGGCACCGGCGTCGCGCAATCGCGCCGCACGCTCCTTGCGCAAGGCGGCGGCCACCGCGGGCATTTTCGCGGCCGGCGTGCCCGGACGCGCGCTGTAGGGAAAGACATGCAGCCAAGTCAGATCACAGGCTTCGACCAGCTCGAGACTGTTGTCGAACATGGCATCGGTTTCGGTGGGAAAGCCGGCGATCAGGTCGGCGCCCAGCGCGATGCCGGGGCGCAGGGTGCGGGCCCGCCGGCAGGTCGCGATCGCGTCGTCGCGGCTGTGGCGTCGGCGCATCCGCTTCAAAATCATGTCGTCGCCGGCCTGGAGGCTGAGATGCAGATGGGGCATCAGCCGCGGTTCCTCGGCGATCAGCCGCCACAGATCGTCATCGATCTCAACCGGATCCAGCGATGACAGGCGCAGCCGGGGCAATTCCGGCACCTGAGCCAGCAGGCGCCGGACCATTTGGCCCAGGGGCGGCTGGCCCGGCAGGTCGGCGCCATAGGCGGTGATGTCGACCCCGGTCAGCACGACCTCGCGATACCCGGCCCCGGTCAGCGCGCGGACCTGAGCCACGATCTCACCGATGGCGGCCGATCGGGACGGTCCCCGGCCGAACGGGATGATGCAGAAGGTGCAGCGATGGTCGCACCCGTTCTGGACCTGGACGAAGGCGCGCGCGCGCCCTTCGAAGCCGCGCACCACCGGCCCGTCGATCAGATGGCCGGCGGTTTCGCGGATCGCCATGATGTCGTTGACCCGGACCCGTTCCGCGCCGCGGTCCAGGCCGAAGCTCTCGGATTTCAGCTTTTCGCTGTTGCCGAGAACCTGATCGACCTCGGGCATCGCGGCGAACCGCTCCGGATTGATCTGAGCCGCGCAGCCGGTGACGATGATGCGCGCCTCGGGCCGCTCGCGGCGCAGCTTGCGGATCATTTGCCGGGCCTGGCGTTCCGCTTCGGCGGTAACCGCGCAGGTGTTGATGATCACGGTATCGGTCAGCGCCGCATCCTGGGCCAGGCCGCGCATGACCTCCGATTCATAGGTATTGAGCCGGCAGCCGAAGGTGACGATCTCGGGGGGGCGGTCCGGGGGCGGCGTGGTCATGCGCCGCCAACCGGCGGCGGGGTCAGCAGGTCGGGTCCCAAACTTCCGGTGAAAGCGATGGCGACCGGACCGGTCATCAGGACATGGCCATCATCGCGCCAGGTGATGGTCAGGGGGCCGCCATCCAGATGCACCGCGGCGGTACGATCCGTAAGGCCGCGCCGCACGGCGGCGACCAGGGTGGCGCAGGCGCCGCTGCCACAGGCCATGGTGATTCCGGCGCCCCGTTCCCAGACGCGCATACGAATCGATTGACGCGACAGGATCTGCGCAAACTCGACATTGGTCCGCTCGGGGAACAGGGGGTGATGCTCGACCAGCGGTCCCAACGCGGCAATATCAACCCCAGCGACATCAGGAACGAAAAAGACCGCGTGGGGATTGCCCATATTGACGCCGACCGGGGCGGACAGCGTCCCGGCCGCAACCGGCAGGCTCATGGTGTCGGCGGCGTAGGCCAGCGGTATCTCGCCCCATTCCAGGCGCGCCGGTCCCATGTCGACACTGATCGCGCCCTGGCGTCCGGCCCGCGCCGGCAACAGTCCGGCCCGGGTTTCGATCACCACGGCGTCGCGGCCCGTTTCCGCCATCAGCAGGGAGGCGACGCAGCGCGTCGCGTTGCCACAGGCGCCGACCTCACGACCGTCCGGGTTGAAGATGCGCATCACGGCGGTGGCGGCCGGATCAACCGGCTGGGCGATCACGATGAGTTGATCGCAGCCGACCCCGGTCCGGCGATCGGCAATCGCCCGGGCGGTCGTGGCATCGGGAAAAAATCCGGTTCGCCGGGCGTCGATGACGACGAAGTCGTTGCCGAGTCCGTGCATTTTCAAAAAGGGCGTGGTCATGATGCCGGTTATATGGCGACAAGGACGCGGAAGTCCATGGTTGCGCAGGATCGTAGGATCGCGCGACGGCAGGATCGTGGCGAAATCCCCGGCGGGCGCGACGCCCCGGGCTTCGTCTCCCGGGCGGGGAATTCGGTGGGGCGGCGTGACTGCAGCCTTTTTATTCGGAAATGCCGGTGTATGATCGCCGCGATTCGATCCCCGAAGTTTCTGTTTTGTTCCGGAGTCCCTGGGCCATGTTCGTTCGCCGTCTGTCGCGCCGTCATTTCGGTGCTGTGACGACCGCGTCGTTGCTTGCGCTTGCCGTCCCTGCCTGGGCGGAGGATGACAGCGATAATGATGATGCCGACAACAAAGAAAATACCGATACCGACAGTTCGGCCGGTGGCATCGCGGTTGGCAATGGCGAACGCACGGTGACTGTCGGCGGCAAGAGCCTTCGCTTGTTCACCTACAAGCCGCCAGCCTATGTCGACGGCCCGATGGTGATTGTCTGTCATGGCGTTCAACGCAACGCCGGCACCTACCGCAATAATGCCCGTGTGATCGCCAATCGCCATGACGCCTTGATTGTCGCCCCTGAATTCGATCGGGAGCAGTTTTCACGTGTCGATTATCAGTCCGCCGGAATCGGTGATGGGCTGCGCGTCGCGCACGGCGGCTGGATGACCGACATGTTGCGACGCGTCGTCGATGAGGTGCGCGAGCAGGAAGATCGGCCGGACATGCCGGTGTTCCTGATCGGGCATGCGGCCGGCGCCCAGTTTGTCATGAAATTCGCGGCATTTGATACGTTGGGGTTCCGGCGGATCGTTGCCGCCAACGCCTCGTCCTATTTGCTGCCGACTCGGGAAGTCGCTTTCCCTTACGGCTTCGGCGCGCTGCCGGCATCGCACTCCGATGAGGCGGCGATCGCCCGTTATCTTGCGGCGCCGTTGACGCTGTATCTGGGCACCGAGGACCGGTTGGAACGCGAGGCCCGCTGGGTTCGCGAGGACCTGGACGATTCGGCGGCGGCCCGTGCCCAGGGCGCCTCGCCCTATGAGCGGGGGTTGCGGAGCTTTGACTTCGCCCGGTCGGTCGCGGCCGACAAGGGGGTGAGCTTCGGCTGGCGGCTGGTCGAAGCCCCCGGCGTCAGTCACACCAGCAAGCAGATGTTTGAAAGCCGCCAATCATCCGTGGCGCTGTTCGGGGTTTGACGGGGACGGGGCTCGGCGATGGCGGGCGCCGTTGTCTCGCGGCCCCGGTCAGTTGGGCCTAGTCAGTTGGGCCTAGTCAGTTGGGCCTGGTCAGATGGCGCTGGAGCTTTGGACCGGATGGCCGTCCACCGTTGCCTTGTCCTGGAACTTGAAAACCAGTCGCTTGGACGCCGAAAAATTGAAGACCATGCCGACCAGGGATCCGACCCCGATCGCCAGCACCGGCTGGTCGGCAAACAGAGCTGTCGTCGCAACCAGGCTGGCGAAGACGCCGTAATTGATCAGGCCGCCGAAGGCGTTGGCCGCAATGAAGCGGGCCCATTGACCCACGATGCTGCCGCGATGGTGACCGCGGAATGTGAAGGCCCGGTTCAGCGCCCAGGTCGTGGTCGCGGCCACCAGAAATGATGCCCCGCGGGCGATATAGGGATTGGCGATAACCCAGCGCATAAACAGATGCAGAGTCACGACATCCGCTGCCAACCCGGCGACGCCGACCAGGGCAAAGCGGAACATCTGATGGGCCAGCAGGCGATGGAGCAGCGCGTAGAGAATCCGGGGCATCAAAGACAGCAAGGTTGGGGGCGGTACGAACGCCACGAACGCGAGGAAGTGGGTGCAATTTGCCAACAGGCGCGACGCCCGGTTATTCCATGGACCGGCGGCGAACGGTACAGAAATTCAGGGGTTCTCCCATATTGTTTTCGATCACCTGACATGCCGTCGCGTCAAGCATCAGACCATAGGCGGCCGCGGCCGTGGCGGCACTGGCGGTATCGGGAATTGTGCTCAGCATCGCGAACGCGCCGTCATGGGCGGTGATGCGCTGTCGGATCAGTTCGGTGAAACGATTGTTCGATCCCGGTTGGGCGAAGCTGCTCTCCAACCGGACCACCGGCATTTGTCGCGGCAGGAAGGGCAGAACGAAAGATGTCGCCCAGTAGCCGCCCATCAGCATCATGGTGTGGTCGGGATCGGCAATCGTCGGCGGCCGCAGTGTGATCCAGTGATCGCTCCAGGGCACCCGGCCCCAATCCGCCGGTGACACCGCCAATTGGGCGGTGATCAGGATCACGGCCATGACCGCACCGCGTCGTGCCGCCCTCAGGGGCAGGTGGTCCAGGGCAACGACCAGTCCCAAAGGCGCAATCATCTCGATCGGGATCAGGTAGCGATAGATCGCGAACATCTTCAGCCAGACCAGGAAGCTGAACGCGATCGCGCCCAGCACCAGCCGCGATGCGATGGGCTCGGTCAGGCGGGGTGGCGGCGCACGATGGCGACAGGCCGTCAGCAACAGGGCGCCCGGCAGCGCCATCGCCAACAACGGGATCTTGATATCCCGGAACCAGGCCTCGCCGATCCGCAAGGGATCGAAGGCCGATTTGAAGGCGTAGCCGAGAAGCTCGCCGCTGTTCTGGGGCAGGAACCAGGGATCGCGATAGTCCGAGGGTGCCGCAAAAGGAGACCCGAAGACGTTGTTCATGTAGGGGAACAGTGGATTGCGGTAGTGGACCCAGAGATGGCCCATCCAAGAGCCGGAAAAGAGCGCGACTCCGAGTAGGACGCCCAGGCCAAAACCGACTGTTGCGCGCAGCCGGTCCGGGATGCTGCCGGGAACCAGCAGAACCGTGGCGCACAGGGCGAGGCTGTAGACGACGTTGGGCTGCTTCAGCCCCATCGCGCAGCCGACGGGCAGGCCGCAAAGGATCGCCCGACCCAGGGCCGCGGTGAAACGGCGCCCGGTCAGCCGCGGCCACCAGGCGATGATCGCCAGCAGCGACGCAAACAGGCCAAGGCTGAGAATGTTGTCGTAAAATGTGGTTGCCAACAGTCCCAGCGCACCGCCGCCCAGCAGGCCGGTGAGGGCCAGCCCGGTGGCGGTCAGCAGGCGCAACCCCGGTCTTCCGGGGCGCAGGACGCGCAGCGCCAGGGCATAGAGCAGGCAAAAATTGAGGCCCTGGACCGAACCGAGCAAAAACGCGACAGCGCGTGGGGCCATGACCTGGTTTGCCAGGTAGAAGGGAACGTCGATCGCCGGGTTGTAGAAGGTTGGGATCTGGGCGGGGGTGAGGTCCCAATCGATGCGCCCGGTCAGCAGGGCGTAGGCATTGTACCAGTGGTAGTTCAGCAGGTCCCAGTTGGCGTCCTGGCCGAAGCACAGGGCCAGGACGCCGTAACCCGGTGGGACGAGAAGCCATAGCGCCCGTTCCAGCCATCGCAGCGCGGGGTGGGGCGCCGGCCCGGCCCGCGCCTCGGGGATCGGGGGTGGTGGATGGCGGCGGAAGCGCGTTGCCGGTGCCATCGGCTCGGCTTCGACGAGGTTGTTGCCGTGGTGCTGCGGCCCGGATGCCGCCGGATCCGCTGGCGCGGCGGTCACGTTGCGGCCAGACCGCCGGTCCCCGACAGTTCGGCCCCGCTGAAGTCGGCACCGGCGATGTCGGCGCCGGTCAGATCGGCGTTGGTCAAATCGGCATCGGTGAAATCGGCATCGCGCAGATTGGCGTCGCGCAGATTGGCCCGGGTCAGATTGGCTCTGGCAAAATGGACCTTGCGCAGGTCGGCACCCTGAAAATTCACATTGTTCAGTCGGGCGCGGCGCAGGTTGGAGCGCCACAGGCTGAAATTGGTGTTCTGGATCAGGACCGGGCTTAAATTCGCCCGGGTGAGGTCGGCGTCGATCAGGGTGGCCCGCTCCAGATTGACCCCGCGCAGATCGGTCCGGCGCAAATCAGCGCGACGCAGATCGGCCAGGGCCAGGTCGGCCATGGCCAGGCGCGCGCCGCCCAGGCGGATGCCCCTCAGCGTACAGCCGGTCAGCAGCGCCGCCGACAGGTTGACGCCCTGAAGATCCTGCCCCGACAGGTTCAACGCTGTCAGATCGGCCCGTGCGCCCTGTTTGCCATCGGCATCGATCCAGACGCGGTGCAGGGTGAGGCACTGGGTCAAATCGACATTGGCCTCCTGCAGGGTCTGGGCGTGGATCGCCGCCGCGACTTCGGGAAGGCGCCAATGCTTCTCGTCGAGGATGGTCCCGATCAGCGAGGCGTTGACCAGTCGGGTTCGCGACAGCGTTGCCCCGGACATGATGGCACCGTTGAGCTTGACGCCGGTCATATTGGCTTCGGACAGATCGGCGTTCTGCAAGTCAGATCCGGTCAGGTCCGAGTTGGTCAGATTGGCGCCGACGAACTTTGCGCCGCGCATGACGGCGTCGCGCAGATCGGTCTGTACGATAAAAGCGTTTGAAATCTTGGCGCGCGACAGGTTGGCGCCCTGAATATTGGCACAGGTCAATTCGGCGATCAGGCGTTTCGCCTCGAAATTGATCTGGGTGATTTCGCCGCCCTTGCTGTAGTGGACCAGCGTGCCGTCGCGGATATCGGCCTCGACCAGTTGGGCGTCGCTGAGGACGGCGCCGCGCAAACAGGCGCCGCGCAGATCCGCCCGCGACAGATCGGCACGGTGCAAATTGGCCAGGCGGGCGTCGCAGCCATAGAGGATCGCGCCGATGAGATTGGTGCTGGCGAGGTGGGCGCTGAAGAGTCGGGCGCCCGAGAAATCGGCGCTTGAAAGATCCAGGCCGGACAAGTCGAAATGGGAGAGATCCCGCATCTTCAGATTGGCGCGCAACCCGCCGGGTTGGCGCCGGAGAAACTGCTGATGGCGTGCCACAATCGCGTTGAATTCCTGCTGTGACAGCCCCGCATGTTCCATCGCTTCCGATTCTCCGAAGCGGGATTTCATCAGCCTCTCCCTTGTCACCGCGGACCTCGTGCCATCACGGGCGATGAACAACCATGATAAGCACCGCCAGGATGGCAGTGTTGCGACAAAGACGGAAGAGGAAGCAAGGCGAAGACCGGCCCTTGGCCCCGAATTGTCGCTGTTGGGTTTTATCGGGGGCTGGGTTTTATCGGGGGCGGGACTTGCCGGTGTCGGGACTTGGCGAGGCGGGGTTGCGTCCGGGGACGCAACCCCGCCCGATCCCGTCAGGATGCCGTCTGCCTTCGGTTGGGGGTGCCGCCGGTGCGGAACCGGGCCAGATAGGTCGGCAGGATCAGGTCGATTGCCGTGGGCGCGATGCCCAGTTCGACCAGGCCATTGGCACCGCCGGGAACGACATTGTCGGTTTGCAACAATGCAACCTGGTCGCGGGTCAGCGGCGGATTGGGCAGCCATTCCAGCAGCCCCGCCAGCGTGGTGGCGAGGCCCCAGGGGATCGGTACCAGGGCGCGTCGATGACCGGTCTCCGTTTCCACGCGGGCCATAATCTCACGAAGCGTGTAGACCAGCGGACCACCCAGCACGTAGGTTTTGCCCGCGCAGGACGGGTTGTCCCCGGCGACCATGATCGCCTCCGCGACGTCGCCGACATAGACCGGTTGCAGGCGCGTTGTGCCCTTGCCGATCAGCGGCAGCGCCGGGAAATAGAGCGCCATCGCCGCGAACCGGTTGAAGAAATCGTCTTCCGGTCCGAACATGACGCTGGGGCGCAGCACCGTGGCCCCGGGAAACGCCTTCAGCACGGCGCGTTCGCCCTGGGCCTTGGTTCGGGCGTAAACCGAGGGCGAAGCCTCATCGGCGCCCAGGGCCGAAACATGAACCAGTCGCTGAACCGCGGCGGCCGCGGCGATCCGCGCCACGCGATCCGCGGCGTCGACATGGGCCGATTGGAACGTGATCCGCCCGTGCGGCGCCAGGATCCCGATCAGATTGACGGCGAAATCGGCACCGACCAGGGCTGCGGCCACCGAATCGTCGTTATCCGTATCGACCGCGATCGGAACGATCTGACCAACGGCGCCGGCTGTTTTCAGAAATCCGGCCCGGCTGGGATGACGGGTCGCAATGCGGATGGTGGCGCCGGTCTTGGCCAGGCGCCGCACCAGATGGCGTCCCAGGAAGCCCGACCCGCCGAATACCGTGATCACTTGACTGTGAAATCCCATCAGGTCTTCTCCCGGTCTCTCTGCGCTTGCCATTGGTGGCTGCTTATACTGGACAAGGCGCGGCGCTTCCAGACCCGGGTTGCGACCGGGCCCGCTTTTGCGGCGCCGCGCCGACCGGCGCCGCGGGCGGCCGAGTCGAAAAAAAAGGAGCCGGATCGAAAAAGAGTTTGACAGGGTTGGGGCGGGGGCTTAAGAACCGCCTCCACAACGCCCAGGTGGCGGAATTGGTAGACGCGCAGGTTTCAGGTACCTGTGGCAGAAATGTCGTGGAAGTTCGAGTCTTCTCCTGGGCACCAATTCCCGTCGGCCGCGCCAACAGTGGTTCTGTGACAAGACAGGCACTGGGGCGCGGCCGTCGTGTTTTCGGGGGTGGTTCTTCGACCACCCCGGTAAACCGCCCGCACCATGCAGGCCGTCCGCTCGCCTTGCGGGGCCTCGCTGCGGCCGGCGGCTGAACAACGGCGCAGGAGACTGGCGGGTGTCCATCCAACTCCATGACGGCGATCTGCCGGCTGGCCTCGATTTCGGCGACAGCGTTGCTGTCGACAGTGAAACCATGGGGCTCAATCCGGCACGCGACCGGCTCTGCCTGATCCAGCTGTCGGCCGGTGACGGGCTTTCGCATCTGGTCCAGTTTCGGGATCGGAACTATGACGCACCGAATCTGAAGCGGTTGCTGACGGATCCCAAGGTCACCAAGCTGTTCCATTTCGCCCGGTTCGACGTTGCGGTGTTCCGGGCCTATCTCGGGGTGGACTGCACCCCGATCTATTGCACCAAGATCGCCTCCAAGCTGGTCCGGACTTTTACCGACCGTCACGGTCTCAAGGATCTGTGCCGCGATCTTCTGGGCATTGAGCTGTCCAAACAGCAGCAGAGCTCGGATTGGGGCGCCGACGAACTGACCGCGGAGCAATTGACCTACGCGGCCTCGGATGTTCTGCATTTGCATGAATTGCGCCGGCGGCTCGACGTCATGCTGATCCGCGAGGGGCGGATGGCCCTGGCCGAATCCTGCTTCCGGTTCCTGCCGGCACGCGCGGCCCTGGATCTCGGCGGCTGGGACGAGCCGGATATTTTCGCGCACTGACCCGCGATTGCGCGGCGTCGGCGGTTGGCCCGACGGACCGCCGCGGTGCCATATCGCCTTTTTATCACGGGTTCAGGCGTGCCAACGCCGGGCTTGGGTTTGACCCCGTCGGTCGAGACCGGCATACTGCACCCACGAGATCGCGCCGCCCGGGGCCATCGCGCGGGCCGAGGGGCTCGATCGAGGGCGTATCAGGCCAGGGTGCTGTTGTCGGGCGGCCGCGGTGTCGGGTCGCCGAAAGGGGTGGAAACGCCGGTGTCTGTCACGATCGAACCTGCCCGACGTCCTGCCGGCCGCCCCCGAATTCACCCCCAGATTTTGCTGTGAGCATATGTTGAGTCTGCACATTCCAACCGAAACCGCCTTGATCAAGGCCGCGTTGCCGGATAACGCCGCGCCGTCGCGCCAGGAGCCGGGCGTGGCCGGGCCTGATGCCGTCGCGGTCGCGACCCGGGTTCTGCATGCCGAGGCCGAAGGCCTGATGGCTCTGGCGCGGAGCCTGAACGGTTCGTTCGACCGGGCGATCGATATCCTGGCCGCGGTTTCCGGCCGGGTTGTGGTCACGGGGATGGGCAAGAGCGGCCATGTCGCGGCCAAGATCGCGGCGACCCTGGCCTCGACCGGGACGCCGGCATTTTTCGTCCATCCGGGCGAAGCCAGCCACGGTGATCTCGGCATGATCGCCCGGGGTGACGCCGTGATCGCTTTGTCCAATTCGGGCAGCACGCCGGAACTCAGCGACATCATCGCCTTCACCCGGCGTTTCAGCATCCCGCTGATCGGCATGACCCAGCGTACGGTCTCGCCGTTGGCGGAGCAGGCGGATGTCGTTCTGTTGCTGCCGTCGCTTCCCGAGGCCTGTCCGCATGGGCTGGCGCCGACGACATCGACAACCATGATGCTGGCGCTGGGCGATGCCCTGGCCGTGACGCTGCTGGAGCGACGCGGCTTCACGGCCGAGGATTTCGCGGTTTTCCATCCGGGCGGTCATCTGGGGCGGCGCTTGCTGACAGTCGCCGATATCATGCACGGTCCTGATGATCTGCCCCTGGCCCGGGCGGCCGCGCCCTTGTCCGAGGTGATCGTCGAAATGACCGCCAAAAGCTTTGGTTGTATTGGCGTTGTTGATCGTGATCAGAGATTGATCGGCGTCGTCACGGACGGCGATCTGCGGCGGCACATGAACCTGAACCTGCTGGCGGAAGCCGCCGGGGCGATCATGACGCCGGCACCCAAGACGATCCGGCGCAAAGCGTTGGCCGGCGAGGCGCTGGCCGTGATGAACCAATGGTCGATCACCAGCCTGTTCGTGGTCGAGGATGGTCGGCCCGTCGGCATCATTCACATCCACGATTGCCTGAGGGCGGGAGTGGTTTGACCCGATGACCGCGCATCCGACATTGCACACCCTGGTTCCGCGCCAACCCCTGTCGGTTCCCGACCGGGTCGTGGTGCGGCGCCGCGCCAGCATTGCCGCGGCACGGCTTTACAGCCGCTTCGTTTCGGCGATGAAGGTGCTGTTGCCGGTCCTGTCGCTGGGCGTTCTGGCCCTGATCGCGGTCTGGCCCAGTTGGCACGACGCCAACCAGACCGCGGCGTCGAAGGATGACGGTGAGTTGCACATGATCGGTGCGCGCTATTACGGCGTGGATCAGCTCAACCGGCCTTATTCTCTGGTCGCCGACAACGCCCGGCAGTCGAGCAGCGAACCGGGGATCGTTGATCTGGTCAAACCACAGGGCGAGATCACGCTGCAGAACGGCAATTGGGTCAAGGTTGACGCCAATCGCGGTCGTTTCGATCAGGGGCGGGGGCAACTGCTGCTGTTGGGTGAGGTTGCCTTGTTCCAGGATCAGGGCTACGAGTTCCATACCGACGTCGCCCATGTTGACACCACCGACAATACGGCGTGGGGCGACGACACCATCGTCGGTCAGGGCCCGTTCGGCGAGGTGCATGCCGATGGCTTCAGGCTTGTCGGCGGGGGCACAACCATTGTCTTTACCGGGCATTCGACCATGATCCTGGCTCAGGGCGCCGTTGCCGGCGCCGGTCCGCTTCCTGCCGCCGCGAAATGACAGGCCGCGTCTCCGAGGGCCTCTCTGCCCCGCACCCGTCGCCGATCGCGTGGCTGATGCTGTCGTCGATCCTTGCGCTGGGCGCCGCGGCGATCCCATGCCCGGCCGCTGCCGCTGCGGCAACGCCGCCAGCGGCGGTTTCGACGCCGGCCACGACACCGCCGGCCGGGGCCGCCGTGCCCGCGACCCCGGGGGCTGCCGCGGGGGTGACGGCACCGCTGCCGACGGCAGGGGCTGCGGGGTCGGGCCAGCCGGTCGAAATCAATGCCGATCAGACCCTGGAGTGGCATCAGGAACAGAAGGCCTACGTCGCCCGCGGCAATGCCCTGGCGCGTCAGGGGGTCAACTCGGTCGCCGCGGATGTCCTGACCGCCTATTACCGGGACCTGCCGAGCGGCGGCACCCAGATCTATCGCTATGCCGCCAGCGGCAATGTCCGGATTCTCAATCCCGCCCGGCAGGTCTATGGCGACGACGCCGTCTATGACGTCGACAAGCTGGTCGCCGTCGTGACCGGTGATCATCTCAAAATGACGACGGCAACGGACGTGGTCACGGCGCGCGACAGTATCGAATATTGGGATGATCGCAAGATCGCCGTGGCGCGCGGCAATGCGGTCGCCGTGCGAAATCAGGACGCGGTGCGCGGCGATATCCTGGTCGCGACGCTCAAGGAGGCGCCGCCCTGCCCGCCGGGGACGCCGGTTGCGCCGGCCCAACCCGCCAAGGCGGCCCCCGGCGCCAAATCCTCGGCCAATTCCTCGAATCGCATGATGGCGCCGCCGCCCAAACCGGCATGCAAAGTCGTGGCGCCGGGTGCTGGCAACGCCGCCGCCAAGCCCGCCGGTGGCGCGGCACCGGGGAGCGAAAACGACGATCTGGTGATGGATCGGATCGACGCCGAGGGCCATGTCGTGGTTACGACACCGACCGACGTTGCGATCGGTCGCCGTGGCGTCTGGCACGCCGATACCGACAAGGCAATTTTGACCGGGGACGTCCGGATCACCCGGGGCCAGGACCAGATCGATGGCGATATCGCCGAGGTCGACATGAACACCGGGATCAGCCGGATGTTGCCCGGGGCCGCCAATGGTGGCCGGGTCAAGGGCCTGTTCATGCCCGGTCAGGCGGCGGGGATCGGGTTGAGCCCGGTCAAGAAGGACACACCGTGACCATGACAACCGGTACCCCCATTCGGGGTTGGGATGCGTCCGAGACGGAGATCGCAGAGGTGCCGACGGCTGCCGTGGCGCCCAACCGGGGATTGGTGGCGGTCAATCTCGGCAAGCATTATCGTCGTCGCTCGGTGCTGCGTGGCGTCAGCGTGTCGGTCCAGCGCGGCGAGGTCGTCGGATTGCTCGGGCCGAATGGCGCCGGCAAAACCACGTGCTTTTACATCATCACCGGCCTGATCAGCGCCGATTATGGTGAAATTCTGCTCGACGGCAACGATATCACCACCCTGCCGATGTATCGCCGCGCCCGCCTGGGCATCGGTTATCTGCCGCAGGAAGCCTCGATTTTTCGGGGCATGAATGTCGAGGACAACATCCGCGCGGTGCTTCAGGTCGTCGAGCGTGACCGCGATGTCCGGGAAGCGACGCTCGACGAATTGCTGGCGGAATTTTCGATCGCGCATCTGCGTCGGACCCCCGCATTGGCCCTGTCGGGCGGCGAACGCCGTCGGGTGGAAATCGCCCGGGCGCTGGCGTCGCAGCCGCATTTCATCCTGCTGGACGAACCCTTGGCGGGCATTGATCCGATTGCCGTCAATGACATCCGCGAACTGGTCAGCCATTTGCGTCACCGCGGGATCGGTGTGCTGATTACCGATCACAATGTCCGTGAAACGTTGGAGATTGTCGATCGGGCATATATTTTGCACGACGGTATGGTATTAATGGAAGGTGAGCCCTCGGCGATCGTTGCCCACAAGGATGTGCGGCGCGTCTATCTCGGCGAGAGGTTCAGCCTGTAAACCACTCGCAACGCCGGTCGGCACTCATCCATGGCCCTGTCGCAACGCCTTGATCTCCGCCAGACGCAATCGCTGGTGATGACGCCGCAGTTGCAGCAGGCAATCAAGCTGCTGCAACTGTCGAATCTCGAATTGACCGCGTTCATCGATCGCGAGATCGAGCAGAATCCGCTGCTCGAACGCGAGGAGGGCGATGGCAACGCGCCGACGCCGGCTGAAGCGGCGGACTATAGCGGCGGTGAGGATCGCGGCGAACGGAGTGCCGAACCCGAGCCGACGGCCCTGCGCGATACCGCGGAGGCTGCGGCCTCGGACATTCTGCCCAGTGGCGCGGACTCACCCCTCGATACCGATTTCGAGAATGTCTGGGCCGACAATGGCGCCGCGGATCAGGTCGGGGGCGAATCGCTGGCCGATTGGGGCGGGCGCGGCGGGCGCAGCGATTTTGAAGACGACGGTTTCAATCTGGAACAGACAATGTCGCGCGATGAAACGCTGCGCGACCATCTGGAGGGCCAGATCAATGTCGATCTGATCGACCCGGTTGATCGGATGATCGGAGCGGCGCTGATCGATCTGCTGGACGAGTCCGGCTATCTGACCGGGACGCTTGCCGCAGTCGCCGAACAGCTCGATTGCGCCGTCGAGCGGGTCAGCGCGGTTCTGGATCGACTGCAACGTCTCGATCCGCCGGGAATTTTCGCGCGCTCCCTGGCCGAATGTCTGGCGCTGCAACTCCGTGAGCGCAATCGCCTGGACCCGGCGATGCAGGCACTGCTCGATCACCTCGATCTGCTGGCCCAACGCAACCTGCCGGGCCTGCTGCGGATCTGTGGTGTCGATGCCGAGGATCTGTCCGACATGATCGGCGAGATCAAGGCCCTGGACCCCAAGCCGGCCCTGGCGTTCGATCACGCGATCGCCCAGACCCTGGTCCCCGACATCGTGATGCGACCACAGCAGGGTGGTGGTTGGATCATCGAACTGAATATGGACACGTTGCCGCGGGTCCTGATCAACCAACGCTATCTTGCGCGGGTGTCAGGGGGGATGCGCAACAAGGTGGATCGCGATTACCTCAACGAAAAGCTGCATTCGGCAAACTGGCTGGTCAAGAGCCTGCATCAGCGGGCAAATACGATCCTCAGGGTTGCGACGGAAATCGTCCAGCAGCAGGATGCGTTCTTCGCAAAAGGTGTTCAATATTTACGCCCGTTGATCCTGCGTGACATCGCCGAAGCGATCGGCATGCATGAATCGACGATCAGCCGTGTCACCACCAACAAATTCATGGCGACCCCGCGCGGGGTCTTCGAGCTGAAATATTTCTTCACCTCGTCGATCGCGAGCGCCGACGGCCAGCCGGCCCATTCTGCCGAAGCGGTACGCCACCGAATCAAGAACCTGATTGAGGGCGAATCCCCGGCGTCCGTGCTCTCGGATGACCAATTGGTCGATATCCTGCGCAAGGACGGGATCGACATTGCGCGACGAACCGTTGCCAAGTATCGTGAAGCGCTGCGCATTCCTTCGTCGGTGCAGCGCCGGCGTGACAAGACAATGCGCAGGAAGTAGTTTGGGCCTAAAAAAAAAGGAGAAGACGGCGCGGTCGACCCCGGGTACGGCCGCTTGGGTCGCTTGACATCGTGAGATGGGCGTCATTATGGTCACAAGCTCGCATATGGCGTTGCGTAGCCCAAGAAGTCGATACGAGCTCAACACTCCGGACAAACTCTGACATGCACCTATCCGTCAAAGGAAAACAGCTTGACGTCGGTGACGCTCTGCGCACCTACGTTGCCGAACACCTCGGTCCCAAGGTCACTAAATATTTTGATAATTCGATCGAGGCGACGGTGACGTTTTCACGCGTTGCCCACCTCTATCGGGCGGATATTTCGGTCCATGTGGGCCGCAACATGGTGCTTCAAAGTGTCTCCGAGGCCACGGAACCCTATCCGGCCTTCGATACGGCACTCGATAAGCTGTCAAAACGCCTGAGCCGCAACAAGCGGCGTTTGCGTGACCATCGCAAGGCCGAAGGAACGCCGGTCGAATCGGTTCCTGCCGCCCAGTATGTCCTGGCCGCGGAGGTCGATCTGCCGTCATACGGGGTCGCGAGCGAGGCCCCGCAGGCTGAACATGAGGATCCGGCCGAGGACGACAGCAACAAGCCGGTCATCATCGCCGAAATGACGACGTCGATCGACACGCTGACCGTCAGTGAGGCGGTGATGCGTCTTGACTTGGGTGAGCTACCGGCGCTTTTGTTCCGAAATCGCGCCCATGGCGAATTGAACCTGGTCTATCGCCGTTCTGACGGTCATGTGGGCTGGGTCGATCCCAAGGGCAGTCAAGGAGCGGCTGCTTGAGCGACCGCGCTTTTTTGAGGGGGCCGGCGTGCGAGGCTTCACCCCTTATTGGGCTTGAATGCCAATGATGGATCTCATCACGCCGCGAAGCATTATCGCGAATCTGCGCGTCGGCACGAAGAAGCAGGCTTTGCAGGAATTGGCTAAACGGGCGTCGGAACTGACCGGTCAACACGAGCGGGCGGTTTTCGACGTGCTGTTGGAACGGGAGCGACTGGGGACCACGGGTGTCGGTCACGGTATCGCAATCCCTCATGGTAAGTTACCCAACCTCGACCGGGTCTATGGCATCTTTGCCCGGCTCGAACGGCCGGTTGAATTCGACGCGATTGACGAACAACCGGTTGATTTGATGTTCCTGCTGCTGGCGCCGGATTCCGCCGGCGCCGACCATCTCAAGGCGTTGGCCCGGGTGTCCCGGCTATTGCGCGATACCAGCATGTGCGAGAAGCTGCGCGGCTCCGACAATGCCGATGCCATTTACGCTTTGCTGACCCAGACCGAGGCCAGCCACGCGGCATGACCGCGCGGCTGGTTACAGGCATCGGCTTGTTCCGCTGAAACAGCCGATCCGGGCGTGGCGGGGGTGTGGTCCCGCGGGTCCGGGCGGCTGCGACGCTGATTTCGCGGCCCCATGGCGGCGACGCGGCGGGCTGTTTCAGTGGACCGACAACGGTTCCAGTTCATGTTGGCGCGCGGCGGCAAAGGCGACCTCGCGCTCGGTCAGCACCGTCAAGGGGGTGCCATCGGCGGCGTGGATGGCGTAGCCGGTGACCCCTTCGACCTCAACGGCCTTGACATAGGCGAGGTTGTCGACGCCGAGCGCCGCGAAATCGCTGGGCGACAGGCGACGGAGTTGCGACAGGCTGGCAGTGTTGTTCATCATTTCTCTCTTTGTCCGATCAGGCCGGGCTCGCGGGGCGTGCCGCGCTTTGCCGTGAAGCGCCGGAGGCGGTGTTTGATGGTGGCAATCTCAAGCCGAGACCGGCGTCGCGCGCGCCAGGGCGGGTAAGAAGCGTCGCAAGGCCTAATCGATGCGATCGGTGGTCCGTGCGCTGCCTTCGAGGGTCACATCAATGGTCTGACGCTCCGGCCGGGCGGCGCCGTCACTGGGCTGCCGGATCGCAATGGTCCGCACCTTGGGCTCCGGCATCGGTCGCTTAAGATCGACATTCAGCAGGCCATTGTCGAGCGTGGCGCCGGTGATTTCGATGCCCTCGGCCAGCACGAAACTGCGCTGGAACTGCCGTGCGGCGATGCCCCGATGCAGATAGATGCGGCTTTTGTCGTCGCTCTGGCGCCCGCGGATCACCAGTTGATTGTCTTCGGTCTGGACGGTCAGGTCGTCCATGGCGAAGCCGGCAACCGCAAGCGTGATCCGCAGCCGATCCTCACCGATCTGCTCGATATTGTAGGGGGGATAGCCCTCGGCGGAATTCTTGGCGATGCGGTCGAGCGTCCGCTCGAACTGATCGAAGCCCAGCATCAGCGGGCTGTTAAAAAGCGATAATCTCGTCGTCACATCGCATCTCCTCGATCGAGCGAGTTGCAGGAAAGTCCGGATCTGCCTGAAGGCCCGGTTCCAGAGCCGGCGCCCAGGCTGGCAGCCCACCCGCGGCACTGCACAGACCATAAATGGGGCGGTGCGCGGGGCGCATCAAGCAATCGGTGAGGCGGAGGGGATAATTCATGATTTGCCCACGGCTCCGGGCCACCATTGTGGCGGGTCGGCGCCGCGGCGAGCGCTTTTTGACGTCTTTGTTTGTTTTGAGCCCTTGCCTTTGCCGGTCGACGTCGTTATTAATGCGCGCCACGCCGAAGTAGCTCAGCGGTAGAGCAACTGATTCGTAATCAGTAGGTCCACGGTTCAATCCCGTGCTTCGGCACCAGTTTCTCAAGGGGTCAGGTCGCATCAGCGCCGGGCGCCCTTCCGGTGCGCGGCGCCTTCTCGCCAATCCGGGCTTCTGTGCCGAGAATTCCCAGGGCGCTGTTGCGGTGGGGTTCACCTGGTCGTCTTTCGGCGTTGCTCTTGTGCCGCATGACCCCGCAGGATGATCCTTTCCTCGTCGCCGATCGCGGCCAGGGCGGTCGCGCAACACGCCGCCTCGCTTTTCTCACTAAATATCAAGCAATGGAGGGGTTTGCGTTTCCCCTTTCAACAATAAATGTCATATTGTTGAGAGCCCATCCAGGAAGACACGGATCTGCTCCGTGCCATGCCGCCAATGTCGCAATCGGCCAGGCTGCATCCATTCATCGGGATCAATGTTGCATTTGGCATCCATGGCCACAAGCACGGGATACCGGGTCGGCGTGCTGGTAAATCCATAACGCAAATTTTGATGGTGTGAGGCAATTTAAAGGCGTAGCCGTGATGGTGAATTTAACCCTGGAACAGGCCTGGGTGGAAGTAAACCGCTTGCTTGTGGCCGGCGACGTCAATGGCGCGGCCGATCTCGGTTTGGCCATGTTGGTCGCGGAGCCGAAGCACCCCGCCGTTTTGTATTTGCTATCGGTCGTTCGATTCCGGCAGGAACAATGGGATGAAGCGGTCGGCTTCGCGGCGGCGGCCCTTCAGGCATCACCGATGGAGAGTTCTCGTTACCACAATCTGTGCCTGGCGCTCCGGGAGATCGGTGACCTCGATCAAGCGGTTACGATCGCCGAAGCCGGACTGGCGGTTCATCCTGCCGAACCTGATCTGGTGGTTCTGCGATTATTCTTGCTGCTCGAAGCCGGGCGTTCGGACGAAGTGATCCCGCTCGCCACGGCTGCCGTCATCAACAATGATACGGCACCGTTGGCTCTTGCCGCCCTCGGCTTGGTCCAGGGCGAACGCGGCGACCATTCCATGGCGATGCGATATTTTATCGAGGGGGCACAGCGGCCTGTCCGAGACCGTGCCGACCATCTGGTGGAGCGGGCCGCCCACGCCATCGGCCATGGCAATATTTCCTATGCCGACCTGACTTATCGTGCGGTGCTTGCCGTACTTCCCGATCATCGGCGGGCCCGAAATGGACAATCCCACATCGCGTCGCTCATCGCAGGCACCGTCGCGCCACAACGTCCCGGTGGCTATGTGCTCTGCAAAGCCATGGGTTGGGGGTTCTGGTCGGACATGCTGCATGTGTTCGGGGCATTTTTGCTGGCTGAACTGACCGGTCGGACGCCGCTGGTCCATTGGGGCGCACGGTGTCTTTATGGCAATGCCGGTTCGGACGATGCTGGCAATAATCGGTTTGAGCAGTTCTTTCTGCCGACCGCGCCGGTGGATCTCGGCACATTGGCAGGGTTGGATTGTTTTCCTCCATACTGGGATGGCCGTCTCGGTGAAGAGATCACTGACATTTTTTCCGGGCCCCGGCCCGCGATCGGAGAACTGAATCTCTTGACCAGCCGGGCCTCGGTCCTGGTCGTTGACAAGTGCTGTACGGTCCACAATTTGATGCCGTGGATTGGGCCGGAGCACCCCTTGCAGGGGCGATCCGAACCTGAATTGTATCGCGTTCTGGCCGAGAAATACCTGCGCCTGGTTCCCGAATTGGCGGCGGAGATCGACGCCTTCATCGATCGCCACATGGGCGGTGAACCGTTTTGCGCACTGCATTTGCGCAATGAGAAAAAACAGCACGAGTTGCCTTTTATTCGCCTCCTGAATCGAAACTATATACCGCTGATCGAGCGACTGTCATCGCTTCCCGACTTTCCCCAACGGCTGTTTGTGATGACCGACAGCAAGCCGCTCGCCGACACCATGGCCGCCCGATTTCCCGATCGCGTCGTTACCTATCCCGTCGAACGCAGCAGCAATGATCGGGAGCTCTATTATGATGCGACCCTCGATCGCAGAATGTTGGGGCGGGACGTGGTTCGAGACGTGTTCACGGCACTGCGAGCCGATTGGTTCATCGGCAATGGCGCGACCTCCGTATCTTGTGCTATCGATCTGCTGAAGGCTTGGCCCGAGGATCGAAGCCGATTGCTTTATCCAAATCGGTTAATCCATTTCTGGGATGCCAACCCTTACGCGTTTGGCCGCAACGACAAGCTTTACCGGAGCGTCCCTCCTTTCGGTTGGTCCCACCTGTTCGAAATGCGTTAACCGTGATTGCGACGCCGCGGCTGTTTGTTGCCGGTGTGTGACATTCGGCAATTTCCAAATTGCCGGGGACACGATCCGCAGCTCCACAATTCGATCCCGTGATTTTTCCCAGGGCTCTTGTGTTCCGGCGGTCGGTTGCAACCGTCACCAAGGGTTCATGCGCGGTTTGCGCCGTAAAGAGTACCATCGTCCGGCCAGCACGGGGGAACGATGGGATCATGCGCACGCCTCTTCTTGCCCTGCTGCTGTGCGCGATCGCGCTGCCGGCGGCTGCCCGCGACCAGATCCGGATCGTTGGCTCCGCCACGGTCTATCCCTTCACCATCGCCGTTGCCGAAAACTACGCCCGGACCCAGCATGTCCGTCAGCCGGCCATCGCGATCACCGGAACCGTGGCCGGATTGGCCCAGTTCTGCGCCAGTGCCGGTGAATCCTCCCCTGATATCGCCAACGCCTCGCGCCCGATTTCCGCGGCGGAGCGCGAGACCTGCCGGCGCAACGGCGTCACCGAGATCGCCGAATTCACCATTGGCTATGACGGCATCGTCCTGGCCACGCGCAAGGGCAAACATCTCGGCGGCTTTACCCGCGATCAACTGTGGCACGGGTTGGCACGCCAGATTCCCGTGTCGGGGACCCTGACCGACAATCCGATGCAGCGATGGAATGAGATCGATCCGGCCTTGCCTGACGCTGCGATCGAGGTGATCGGCCCGCCGCCAACCTCGGGAACGCGCGATGTGTTTATCGAACTGGTGCTGCACCCGGGCTGTGAGCGGGCTGCCGCAAGCGCTCCGGCGCTTGCCGATGCCGATCGTCAGGCGCGATGCGGCACCCTCCGCGAGGACGGTCATTACGTCGAGGCCGGCGAGTACTACAATCTTATTGTGCAGCGTCTGGCGGCCTCCAGCGGTTTGCCGCTCGGCCTGTTCCCCTTCAGCTATCTGGCGCAGAACAGCGGTCAGGTTGAAGCCGTGACCATTGATGGCGTCACCCCCGGCATGGCCTCGATCCTTGATGGCAGCTATCCGCTGGCCCGGCCGCTTTACCTCTATGTCAAGGTCGCTCATCTCCGCGAGACCCCGACAATCCGGGAATTCCTCGCCGAATATGCCAGCGAGGCGGCTTTGGGCGCGAACGGCTATCTGGCGGGGCGCGGTTTGATTCCCTTGCCTGAGGCCAGGCGTCAGCAACAGGCCGCCGCGGTGGCGGCACTCGCGCCGGCTGCCACGCCGTAACCTTGCAGGCCGGGGCGCGCCTCAACGGACACCGAGCGCCGCTTCGCCGAGAATGGCTTCGGTGATTTCGGTCGCGGCCACGATCATCACCCGGTCGCGGCCTTCCGCCTTGGCGCGATAGAGCGCCCGATCGACCAGCCGCAGATGGGTTTGCAGGTCAAGATTGGGGTGCCACTGCACAACGCCGGCGCTGAAGCTGGCGTGAACAAGCTCGCCGCGCTCGGTCCGGATGCAGATTTCTTTCACCCGGTGTCGCAGTCTTTCAGCCAAATCCCCGGCCTGGGCGGCATTGGTCGACGGCAGCAGGATCGTGAATTCCTCGCCGCCGACCCGTCCGGGGACATCGTCGGCACGAATCGTGTCGCGGATCGCCCGTGCCAATTGGCGCAGCACCTCGTCACCGATCGGGTGACCATAGGTATCATTGATTTGTTTAAAATGATCGAGGTCCAGCGCCAGCAGGCTGAACGGGGCGCCGTTGCGCCGCGCCCGCGCGGCTTCCGCGCTCAGCCTGTCGAAAAAGGCGCGACGATTGAACAGATCCGTCAGATGATCGCGTTCGGCCAGCGCTGAGACCTCGACCAGCAGCTTTTGCACGGCGTTGGTCTGTCGGCTGACCTCGTCCTCCAGCCGCACCGTGACCAGATGGATCAAGCGATAGAGCAGGATGTCCATCAGCCCGAAGGCCAGAACGGCGAAGCCCAGGCTGGTCAATTGGTGGCGATGAAATTCCCGGACGATATCGTCCATGTCCTGCCAGATCGCGACGATCCCGATCGCCGGGCGCGCGGGATCATTTTTCGTCGCCTGGTCGTGAAAGGGGAAATAGGTGACCGTGACCCAATGACCCAGAATTTCCATCAGGGGCGGTTCGCCGATGTCGAGCCGGGGCGGCTGTTGCGAGTTGACCAGGGCCCGGGTCATTGCGGGATTCGAGGCCGCCTCGATGAAGAACGGTCCGATGCGCCGGTCTGCGGTGTAATAGGCATCGATCGCCTCGGACGCCATGCGGCTTTTGACCTGGTCCTGAAACAGGAGAATCGAGGTTCCGCAGCGCGAGGTCGGGCAAATCGGGACCAGCATGGTGTCGAGCGAGGACCCGACCTCGACCACGCCCAGATTGGCCCCGGCATCGCCGTTGGTGGCTTCGGCGATCAGCGGCACCGCCGCCCGGATACCCACCGAGAGGCGGTCGATATCGAAGCCCGATTGCGGCTCATGGCGCGCCGCCGCCGCCGCGACCAGGAAATCCGGCCGGTCGATCCGGTCGCCATACTCGTAGGGCACGTGAACCCGCAGAAAAGCGGTATTGTCCGGGAGGTAGAAGCTGAACTGGCGCAGCAGGTAAAGGAACTGCAACTGGCTCCAACGGGGGCCGACGACGTCCATCAGGGCCTGACGCCAGCGGTCGCTCTCGGCACCGCCGGCACCGCCACCTTCCTGGCGCACCGCGGTTCCACCTTCCCGGACATCGCGGCGCACCTCATCGATCTGGGACACGAAGGTGGCGATCTCGATCAGTTTCAGTTCGGTGGTGTAGAGCGCGATATCGAATCCTTCGCGAAGCGATGCGGCTCGATCATGCAGGGTGTTGCGGAGGGTCTGGCGCGCCGAGACATAATTGATGAGCACCAGCCCCAGGTCACTGAAGAACAGGACGGCGCTCAGGAGCAAGAAAATTTTCCGCTGTCGGGTCATCGTCGGTTCCGTTCGCCCCGCAGACAAGTCACAGCGTATCGTAGAGCGTTTGACGGCGGGGTTTCGGTCAATATTCGATGACATTTTTTCCTCAACGCCGTTCTCGCGAACGGATGTCGGAAGCGGGGCCCGGCACCGCTATTGCCTGGGGCGTTACGGCAAAAACAGCGACGATCCGGGCCAGGCTCGGCGCGGCTCGATCATTTGTCATGGTTTGACAGTATTGATCGGGCATTCCGATCGCGTTGCCGGGCGCGGCCGGCTGCCCGCGCTGTGGCGATGCCGCAGGGGGGCGCACCGGTTCGCGCGAATCAGGACAATCTGTCAGGAAATCCCGTGACCATGGTCCCGCTGTCTTCCCTGTTGCCGTACAATCGCGTTCGCCGGGTCGTTGCCGGGTTGTTGCGACCGGCCCCGGGTTCCGCCCTGTCGTCGGCTGCGCTGGTCGCGGTCCTGATCGGATCGTCCCCTGGTGTTGCGCTGGCTCACCCGCATGTTTTTCTCGAAAACCATGTGGTGTTGCGCTTTGACGGGCGGCTGCTGACCGGGTTCGATTTCGTCTGGCGTTTCGATGAGGTGTTCAGCGCGACGATGCTTGACAGCCTCGGCCTCACCGACAAAGCGCCCTGGAGCGCTGATACCGTTGCCGCGATCCAGCGCGATGGCTTCGACAATCTCGTCAATTATGATTATTTCGTCCATGTTATGACAGCGGCGGGGCCGGTCAAGGTAACGGCGATTCGGAATTTCGCCGCTTCGATGTCGGGGGAGAGGTTGGTTTTTCAGTTCACCGCCGACCTTGCCAGCGCTGTCGATTCGTCGGAGAAGCCGATTCGCGCCGGTTTTTTCGACCACACCTATTATGTTGACGTCGGCTTTCCCGATGCGGCGGCCATCGATACTACGCAGGCGCCACCCGGTTGTCGTATTAATTTAACCCTGGACACCGAGAATCCGATCTATTCTGGAACTGTATACCCACAGACTGTCCTGATCCAATGTCCAAGATCCTGATGATGATGGCGGCCATCCTGTTGCTCGCCGGCAGTGCCGCCGTTGTGGCACAGGCGAGCCCGTTCGATGGCGACAAGCCGGCGACGCGCTATCAGCCGGCGCCATCCGCGGCTCAAGGGAGCGATCCGTTCGCCTTCGTGTCGCGGATGATTGTTTCGGTGCAGCGTCAGGCCTCGCTGGCTTTGACCGGTGCCATGGTGGCGATGCGTCATGGCCCGTCGATGGTTCCGGTCTTGTGGGGGGTCCTGGTCGCCTTCCTCTATGGCTGTTTTCACGCGGCGGGACCTGGGCACGGTAAGACCGTGGTGATTTCCTATTTCCTGTCACAGGAGGCGCGGCTGACCCGGGGCCTGATGCTGGGATTGCGCATTTCCCTGGCCCATGTCGTCTCGGCGATCGTGATCGTGCTGGTGCTGAAGCTGCTGATGGACCACACCTTGCCGGCCTCGCTGGAGGATATGCGCGACGTCAAGCTGGTCAGCTATGTCATCGTGTTCGCCATTGGCGCCTACCTGTTTCGGGAGGCCTGGCAACGGCGGCGCACCGGTTCGGCGCCGGGCTGCGCTGCCTGTCGCCATCATGGTCACGAGCCTGCTCAAGGCGATCTCTCGTCGGGGCACCCGGGCCATCATCATGATCATGGCTTCGAGGCCGGGGACGCGACAGCGTCGGGGGCATGGGGCCGGTGGCGCGATCGCATCATCGGTGCCCTGCTGGGGTGTGTGCCGTGCACCGGGGCGATCCTGATTCTGCTGTTTGCCATGGCCAACGGTCTGTGGCTGGCCGGGTTGATGATGGTCGTGGCGATCGGGGTCGGCATGACCGTGACGATGGGGCTGTTGGGGGTCGGGGCGGTTCTGGCCCGGCGTCAATTGGCGGCCTGGGCCCGCAGCGGCGACCGCCGGTCCCGGCTCGTCCTGGGGCTGGACTTCGCCGGGCCGGCGTTCGTGATGCTGTTTGGCGTGGCGCTGTTTGCGACGGCCCTGACCGCGTCCTGACCCCGACCCGCCGTCGTTGGCCGGCGTTGCGCGGCCAGATCCGGTCAGTGCGCCAGCGACAGGATATCGACGTAGCGGGGGATCGCGGGGATCGGGACGAAGGCCGGTTGGGACTGCGGGTCCGGTTCAGGCGTGCCGTCGATTGCGAAGCGTTCGATCCGGGCCTCGCGGCGCAGTTCGGTCAGGACGTCAGTTTCGGCTTCCTGGGCCATGTCCAGCGGCAGGGAGCCGCTGCCCTCTTCAAAGGGAATGCGGCGGCTGGTCCTGCGGCTTTCGACCAGAAGAATGTGATAGCCGGTGCGACCCTTGACCGGCTCGTCACTGTAATGGCCGGGGGCCAGGGCAAAGGCGGCATCGGCGATCGCCGGTTCGACATCGTCGCGGCTGAACAGGCCCAGATCGCCGTGGGGCTGGACATGATCAATGGAGACGCGATCGGCCAGAGCCCCGAAATCGGCCCCCGCCCGCAGCGCCGACAACGCGGCTTCGGCCTGTTCCCGGGTCGCGGTTTCGATGTGGCGGGCATGGACCAGTTCGGCATAGGGGTGGGCACGCAGGAACGCCTCATAGCGATCGCGCATCACCTGGAAATTGATCCGGCGCGCGACCTCTCGCTGAAGATAGGTCTCGGTCACGATCTGCTGTTCGGCGAGACTGCGGAGCCGCGCGACTTCGGGATCGTCCGGGGTCCCGGCGGCGACGGCGGCGGTGATCAGCAGATGCCGTTCAATCAGGACGTCCAGGGCTCTGGCGAAGGCCTGGGGCGCCGGAGCGTACTGGATATCCATTGGCAGTGTTGGCAACGCCCGGATCAGATCGGCGACGAGGATGGGCTGGCCGTCGATCCGGGCGACGACGATGTCACCGCGGCGCGCCGCCAACTGTTCGGCCAGCAACACCGGCTGATCGGCCTTGCGTGCCGTGGGGTTGGCGAAGGGGCCGGTCGGGCTCTGGGCGCGGGCCGCGGTGATCATGACGGCCAGGACCGTCACGATCGCCGCGGCTGCGGCAGGACGTTTCAACGAGGACAATCGCATCACTGGGGCAGTGCCGCCTGGACCACGGCCTTGAGCATCAGATTGGGCACCGCCGAGAACTGGATCTGCGTCGTGCCGAAATAGAGTTGTTGGCTGGCAGCCGAAGAGGCGGCGAAGCTGTTGACGATGATCTTGTACTGCTGGCCGGCAACCGGCGTCACCGGGCTGGCATAGAGATAGTCGCCGGTTCGCTGGGTATAGGGAAAATCGCCGAACTGGTTGGTGCGGGTCAGGACCTGGGCGAGTGTCGCGCCGTCGACGACCGCCTGGACGAACGCGCCATCGAAACGGATGAAGGCCGAGAAATCGAACGGCGTGACCGGCCCCTTGGGCAAGCCGTCGCCGAATGTGGTGTGGCTGAGCAACGCGACATCGGCGCCCGAGGCCTGGCGGAGTGCCGAGCAGGCAAACAGCACGGCCTGATCCAGGGCCAGGGCCTGGGGCATGGTGCCGATGACTTGCAGATCCTGGCTGGTCAGATAGGCCGCCTTTTGCTGGGTGATCAGGGTCTGCAAGGTCGGATCGCCGGCCTGCAGGGGATCGATCGGCAGCACCGTGGTCTTGACGATGGGGCCAAAGCGGCTGAAAAACACGCTGGCGACGGTGACGCTGGAGCACCAGTATCCGGTGTGGATGTGGTAGTTGCGGCCGAGTTGCTGGCTGAACACCAGGTGATCATGGGCGCCGTGCAGGATGAAGGGCGTGGTCATGGACGGTATGATCGCCTGGTCGTACTGAAAGCCGGTATGCGCCATTGCGATGTTCAGCGTGCCATTGGTCTGCAGGCTGGGCAGCATCTGGGCGGCATAGGTGCCCGGGTCCGGGACATTGAAGTCGGCGCGATAGGTGGCCGAATAGGACGTCAGCGACGGGGTGCCGAAGCCGATCAGATTGATCGTGGCGTCACTGGTCTTCAGCGTTGTCATCGGTCGCGCGAACAGCTGACCGGTGCGGCGGTCGGTGATATTGGAAATCACGGTCACGCCGCGACTGTTCATCCGGGTGACGAAGTCCGCGGGATCGAAGATGTCGGCATCGTGGTTGCCGATATTGACGACGATCGGCATCAAGCCATGCAGACTGTCGATCAGCGCGAAATCGATCGCGGCGTTGTTGCGGACACTGAGGATGTTGCCGGCCTCGTGCATGTCGCCGTTGAACAGCATCGCGGCGTTGGCGCCCGGATTCAGGGCCAGCACCTGCTTGATGGTGGAGACCAGGCCCGGCATGTAGCGATAGCCGGAGTGGACGTCGCCCATCATGAACAACAGCAGGTCGGGCACGCGGCTCTGGGCGCGGACGATGGCCGGCGCGGCGAACAATGGCGCGGCCGCGGCCGCGGCGAGAAGCTTGGTGGCCGTACGACGCGATATGGCGCCGTCGGCGGGGTTGCTGATCTTGGACATGGTTGTCATTCCAAAAAAATGGGCGAGAAAGGGGATCGCTGGCGGCGGCTCGGCGGCGTGCGATCAGAAGGTGTAGCGCAGGCCGACCTGAACCTCATGGGCATGGAGGTCGGCGGTGACCGGGCTCGCTGACAGCGTGTTTCCCAGCGTGTCTTTCACAACACCGCTGCTGCGGAATTCGCCGGCATCGAGGTAGCGGTAGCCCAGATCGATCTGGATCGCCGATGTCGCCTGATAGGCGACACCCGCCATCGCGGCCCAGGCCAGCGAGACTTTGTCGTCACCATCCTCGGTCGAGGTTGTGGTGCCATTGGCCGTGTAGGTGACGTCGCCCAGGCTATTGTAGGCAAAGCCGACGCCCGCGCCGACATAGGGTGTGAACACCGAACCCAGATTGATGTCGTAATAAAGGTTGGCCAGGACGGCCAGCGAATGGCTGTTGGTGCTCTTGGCCCCGAGGAACAGCCCGGAATTCGGATCCGACTCCTGATGCGAAACCCCGAAGGTGCCGCGCCACGAGACCGTCACGTCAGTGCGGAAATCGTAGGGCAGGATGACACCAGCGCCGACGCCAACCAGGGGGCTGGTGCCGAGATCACCGCCAAATCCGCCGCCGTTGCCGGTGGCCAGGTCCGCGAGATCGCCCCTGATCGACTCGCTGGCCGATCCACCGGCGTCACCACGGATATAGAAACCGGACAGCATCTCGGCCTGAGCCGGGGTGACCGCCAGTAATGCCGTCACGATACCGGCTGAAAAAGGCCAAGACCGATCGTTCGCTTGGAAATCAGGCAGGACATTGTGCACCCGCTAATATTTTGAAGAGGAGTTCACGCGTACGATGCTGGATTGGCTTGAAATTATTGTTTCTGCTGTACGAAGTTTAAATGACAGCCAGGAACCGTTGCCAAAATGCGCCTGTGTTATCAAGGGGAGGACTGGCGAATCCTGAAGCTTGGGCGCAAATGGGACGCCAACAACGGCCACACCGCGGGAATCCCTTGCCGCGGATCCGGCACCGCCGGGGCGTGCCGCGACCTTAAAATACGGCACAGAAATGTATTGAAATCGTCATGATCACCCTCTATATGGCATGTAATGTTTGTTGAATTGAAAAAAAACACATAAATGGACATCCCGCCCATGAACGGCGTGTTTGCGTCGGTGCCGCCTTGTGTGGGTGACCCGGGGGACCGACGATGACGCCACAGGAATTCATCGAGATCGGCCAGGCCCTGGTGGGGGCCGGCGGGGATTGGCCCGAGCGCCTGGCGCGGCTTCTGGCCAATCTGTTGGCACCCGAGGATACCGATCCCGAAGACCCGGTTCACCGTCAGCCGCCGGCCACGATCGGCCGGCGTCGGATCGAAGATTTTGCCGCTGGCCGGGTCGCGGTGCCGCCGCGTGTCGCATCGATCCTGCGCCCGGCCCGGCGTGCCGGCTTTCGGCCTGTCGTCTACCGGGTCGATGACTACCGCGATGCCGCGGTTGCCGAGGCGGAGAAAGAGGCGATGCGATCGCATCCCTTGCGGATCATCGAGGATGATGGGCGGCGCGACGGTGACGGGGCGGGGGTGGTCGTGGCCTGGGTCAACGGGCGCGACCGCGGCCTTGCCGAGGACGTTGCCCGGTTCCTGCAACGGCGCAACAACCGGATCGGTTCGATCGGATCGGCGGGCGACCCCGAGACCGGGCCCGATGTCGAACGTCGGATCGACGATGCGGTGCTGGCCCCGGGACCGTCCCTGGGTGAGTATCGCGACGCGAACGGACGTGCGAAGCACGGTATTTACTGTCGCCGCCAGAGCGCGCTGACGGTGGGCGGGACCCTGGTGCTCCACGACGATGGCTTTGAACGGGTTCGTATCTATGTTCGCGGCGCGTCCGAGCGGTGGCGCTACACCTATCCCGTGATCGCACAGCGTTTCCGATCGCCGATGCACCGCTGGGAAAACCTGCATTTCGTCGGGGGGTGGCAGTTCGTCGATGGGCGGCCGGATGCCGAGGATTTCGGCGCGAATGGCCACCTTGATGCCGTGCTGCGGCGGCGCAAGCCTCTGGCCAGCTACAGCTGTCGGCCGGGGGATCGCGCCCGCTTCGCGGCGGCGGCGGCGGACGGGCTCCGCTTCCGTCGGACCGGCGTCGATCGCGAAGGGGTCGAGAGCTTTCTGGTGTGGGCCGATGATCGTGCCCTTGACGAGCTGTTTGACCTTGATGCCCTGATCGCCGATCACGCGGCCTGGCTCGCGATCGCACAAGCCAACGCGCTGGTCCGCGGCTTTACCGTCGCCGATATTGCTGCCGCGTTCGGGCGGCTGCGCGGGGTCGGTTTTGCCGATTTGCCGGCGGATCTGCCGGATCTGCATTGGCAAGGCATCGACACGATCCTGCTGACCGGCCTGATCTATGGCTATCCGCCGGCGTCGACGGCGGCCAGCCTGTTCTTTGATGGTTGATGGACCTGTCGTGAATTCCCGCCGGTCGCGTTCTTGGTTTTGGTCGCGGCGATCACAATGTACCGGCAATCCGGACTGGCATACTGCGTGGCGCAAAATAGCGCCGATGCTGCCACCGCTACTCGCCGCCTCGTCGGTTTCCACCGGAACGCGAAGCTTTTCCGGGGGAGTGAAGGTTCGGCGACGGGGACGCTCCGAAAATTCAGGCGAGACCGTAGCCGGCTGCGCCCGTTTCGTGATTACCTTTATTGGGCATGATCATGACGATGATTTCCCTACGCCCTCAAGGCTAAACTCCCGGGGGGTAGATATCTCATCATTGTTGGCACAGAGGTGTTTGATTTCGGTTGGATGCTACGGAATGACTTGATTTTGCGATAACGGGGATATCTTATCCGACGGTCTCCACGCACATTCGGGTGTCTCTATGACTCTTGTCACGCCACAGTCCCGTGTACAATGCAAACCTGACGTCCTTTCGGTTGAGATCAATGGCGAAACGGTGACGATGAACGTCAATTTGGCAGAATATTATGGCTTGGATCCTATCGCGTCCGACATCTGGCAGCGATTGGCCCAAAGGGTGACGGTGGCGCAGTTGGTCCAGGATCTCGCGAAGAGCTACGAAGGCGACCCGGCCATCATCCAAATCGACGTGCTAGCCCTGCTGGACGCCTTCGCGGCCAAAGATCTGCTGATCGTCGAAGCATGACCACTGATTTTTTTCAGGGATGCCGCTTGCCCTAACAGTGGCTGGTGCCAATGGCTATGACCGCTCCCCTGCAGTCCGACGGCTTCGAGATGGCCCTCGGCCGCTGGATCCAAGCTCAATATCGACAGCCCGCGGCCGTGGCCGACCTCCGCCGCCGCTTCCAGGACGGCCCGGAGCGCTATCGGGTCATCGACAAATTCCTGGTGCCTGAACATCCCCAAAGGATCCGCAAGGTGTTGTTAGTCCCCCACCGGGGCTTCCGACCCGCGAAGAATGAAACGGGCGGGGGTTTGGTGTATTTTGGCTGAGCGTCGTCGGCACAGAGGTCGGTTCATTCTTGGTGCGTTCGAGCCCGTTCGTTAGTCGGACCCGGAACC
>JARLIO010000080.1 GCA_031291675.1 Azospirillaceae bacterium | reverse complement strand
GTTGAGCGACGCAGGAAAGCCCAAAAAGCTCATCCGCGTCGCTCTGGCTCACAAACTTCTGGTCCGGCTGAATGCCAAAGCCCGCGATGTTCGTCTAAGCCTTGCTGTTTCGTCTTGACATGCCAGACAGTCGCTCCCCACCGTCATGCCCGCGGCCGCTTGCATCCAGCGGAGCAGCCCCAAGGGTTCGGAGCTTGTGGCCCTTGGCCCCGCGTTCGCGAGGGTGACGGTCGCAAATTCAATGACGCGAGCCAATAGGATCACCGTGAAGACGTCGTGATCATCGCTATCGGTCCCGGCAACCATACAGTGATGTAAGATGACAGCGCCGTGCGATCCAGGCATCATCGCGGCATGGGGATCCTTCGGAGAAAACAGCGGGCCGCTGCCGGAATTCACCCATGAAACCGGGTGCACAACCTTGGCCTACGCCTTCCACGCACTGGCGCTCATGGCCTTTCCAGGGAAATTGCGGCATGGGGACACGGCGCGGCGGAAACCGGCGTTGACCGGCGTCTTGAGGATCCTGGTGATCGAGGATGACCCGGACACCGCGGCCTATATCGCCTCGGGTCTGACGGCGGCCGGGCATCGTGTTGAAACGGCGACGACCGGCGACGACGGGCTGCGACGGCTGGCGCAATCATCGTACGATGTCATCGTCGTCGATCGCATGCTTCCCGGTATTGATGGCCTCGGCGTGGTCAAAGCCATGCGTGCCGCAGCGGACCACACCGCGGTGCTGTTTCTGACCGCGCTGGGCGGGCTTGACGACCGGGTTGCCGGGCTTGACGCCGGTGGCGACGACTATCTGGCCAAGCCCTTTGCGTTTGCCGAGCTGGCGGCGCGCGTCGCGGCCCTGGGGCGGCGCAATCAGGTCAACCTGGCCGCCACGGTGCTGCGTCTGGGGGATCTGGAAATCAACCTGCTGACCCGGACGGCGCGCCGCGCCGGTCGTCTGATCGACCTGCTGCCGCGTGAATTCCAGATCCTGGAATATCTGGCGCGCAATGCCGGCCAGCTCGTCACGCGAACCATGCTGCTGGAACATGTGTGGGAGTTCCATTTCGATCCGCAGACCACGCTGGTCGAGACCCACATGAGTCGCCTCAGGGCCAAGGTCGACAAGGATTTTGACTATCCGCTGATCCATACCGTCAGGGGTGCCGGATACAGCCTCCATGCCCCGGATTGATCTGTTCCGAACCGCAAGCTTTCGCATCGGTCTGTTCTATGCCGGACTTTTCTCGGTGTCGGTGGCGATGCTGTTCGTTGTCATCTACCTCGGCACCACCGGTTACACCGCCCGTCAGATCACGGTCCGGGTGGAACAGGAAATTGCTGCGCTGCAGGCGAAATATCGCGTCAACGGGCGTGCTGATGTCGTCACGGAGATCACCGAGCGGATCGCGGCCGGATCGGGCGCCTATTATCGATTGACGACGAAGGCCGGTCAGGTGTTGGCCGGTAATCTGGGTCCTACGCAGGCCCGCTCCGGATGGGTTGACGTCCATGCCGCAGAAACCGGCGATCACATCCGTGCCCAGGGTGTCGGGCTTCCTGATGGCAGCTTCCTGATCGTGGGGGTCAACGCCACGCGCCTCGATGAGCTCGATCAACGCGTGGTTCAGGCGTTCCTGTGGGGTACGATCGCGACTTTGATCCTCGCGGTCGGCGGTGCCGTGTTGATGGCCGGGGTCTCGTCACGCCGGATCGAAGCCATCTGCTCCGCAACCGAGGAGATCATGGCCGGCAACCTGACCCGGCGCATCCCTATCGACGGCAGTCATGACGAGTTTGATCGTCTCGCCGCCCAGGTCAATCTGATGCTGGAGCGTATCGAATCCCTGATGCGCGGCTTGCAGCAGGTTTCCAACGACATCGCCCATGATCTCAAGACCCCGTTGACGCGGATGCGCCAGCGACTGGAACTCGCCCGTTACCGGGCCACCAGCGTCAGCGCGTTCGAGGACGCGGTGGATCAGGCTATCGATGAATGCGACACCACCTTGCGTACCTTCGATGCCCTGCTGCGCATCGCCCAGATCGAGGCCGGGACCCGTCGCAGCGGGTTCCAGCGCGTCGACCTGTCCGCGCTGGTCGATACTGTCTTCACGGCGTATCAGCCGGTTGCCGAGGAATCGGGGCATAGGCTCACCGTCGCGCTCCCATCCGGTGCCATGATCCGCGGCGACCCTGAGCTGATTATTCAGATGATTTTCAACCTGATCGAGAATGCGCTGAAACATACCCCAGCGGGATCCCGAATCGGCCTGCGACTCGATGAGACCGCCGGCCGATGGTGCCTGAGTATCGACGATGATGGGCCCGGAATTCCCGCAGCCCATCGCGACAAGGTGTTTCAGCGGTTTTATCGACTGGACCCCAGCCGCTCCACCGGGGGAAACGGATTGGGGCTCAGTCTGGTCGCTGCGGTGGCACAACTGCACGGCGCGTCGATCGCGCTGTCCGACAATGCGCCGGGCTTGCGGATTGCGATCACCTTCGCGGCCGATGCCCCGGTGGCGCCACCGGACCCCTGATCAACGGGCGTTGCCAAACAGGTCGGGGGCCTGGTTCCACCGGGTCACCGTAAGCCTGCCATCGGTTGTCTCCGACAGCAATGACAAGGCGCCGGTCGCCATTTTGGCGGCGCCGGGGCCAATGCCCAGGGTCTTGGCGACGATCCGGAAGATCCCGTTGCTGGAGACCAGGGCGATCGTGCTGTCTCGCGGGTTCTCCGCGCGGATCCGCGTGATCAGCCGGTTCCAATGTTCGATGACCTCGGCCTCATCGGGGAGCCAGCCATATCCGGTCGGCCAGACGCTCCGCTGCTGCCAGTCGTCGATCGCGAGGTCGCCACAGTCCTGGCGAATCTCGTCATTCGATTTTCCCTCCCAGAGACCGTAGTCGATCTCTTTGAGTTCGTCGGCACTGTCGACGGCGGCGGAATCGAGCCCGATCGTCTGTGCCATGATCTGCGCGGTCTGCCGCGTCCGGCGCAGCGGACCGGCATAGATCCGTGACGGCACCAACTGGTTGCGGACCAGGGCGTCGCCCAGGGCCCACGCCTGATGCCGGCCGGATTCGACCAGCGGGTTGTCGCTGCGGGCGCCAACCCAGACGACCTTGTCACCGGCGGCAAAGGTGTTGCCGTGCCGCGAGAGAATCAGTTGCATCGTGCGGGGGTCCCCGATGGGTTCAACAGAGTTCGCCCTCGCGCGCGATCAGGTCCTCGACGACGCCGATGTCCTCAGGGGCGTCAACCGAGGCGTGCGTGCGGCCGCGATAGTCGACGACGACGATTCGGATCCGCATGCCGTTTTCGAGCGCGCGGAGCTGTTCCAGCCCCTCGGTCTGCTCCAGCGGCGTCGGGGCGAGCGCCACATAACGGCTCAGGCTGTCCTGGGTGTAGCCGTAAATGCCGATATGCCGGTAGATGTCGGCGAACCCGGGATTCCGGACGAAGGGAATGAGCTGTTTGGAGAAATAGAGGGCATTGCGATTCAGGTCGAATGTCACGGTTGTGCCGCTGGACGGCGATGTCCGTTTGTGAAGCCGCAACTGCTCCAGCATCGCCGGCGTCAGGCGGACCGCAGGGGTCACAATGTCGAAGGCTGGGGCCTGGGCGAATTCCGCGACCATCACCGACAAAATCCAAGGGGGCGTCAGAACGGCGTCGCCCTGGAAATTGATGATGGCCCGTTCTTCGATATTTGCCGCACGCAAGGTTTCGAAGGTCCGCTCGGTCCCGTTCTGGCACTCTTGCGACGTCAGGACCGCTTCGGCGCCGAAGCCCCGGGCGTGGGCCGCGACGCGCTCGTCCTCGGTGCTGATGACGACACGGGTGCAGCCCTGCGTGGCCTTGGCGATACGCCAGACCCGCTCGAGCATACTGATCCCCGCGATCGGGATCATCGGCTTTCCGGGCAGGCGCGACGATCCGAATCGGGCCGGGATGATAATGGCGGCGGTCATCTGGTCCCGCTTTCGGGGCTGGAGGGTAATACCGGCCCGCCATGATCTTGACTCATGGCGGGCCGGCACGGTCGCGACGGCGACCGCGCGCCGCGTGGCGCGGAGCCAAGCGCCTGGATGGGCGCGCCGGCGCCTGAGGCTTCGCTTTGATCGGTCACGATCAAAGCAGATAGATATAGCATGGCGGCTGATCGTCCTGGTCTCAGGGTTGGGAGGCGTGGCCTTGGTGTGCGCGGCCGAGCGCGGCGGCGTCAAGAGACGGCGACGATGTCTTCCTGGACGATGTCGAGGAGCGGTAGGAAAGTCTGCGGTTCCTGGGCGCCCGCCAGCACGTAGCAACGATTGAAGATGAAGCAGGGAACCGCCTGGATGCCCAGTTGCCGGGCCCGCGATTCGCTGTTGCGGACTTCGGCGATGCCCGCGTCGGACATCAGGAAGGCTTTGACCTGATCCTCGCCGAAGCCGCCGGCACGACCGATTGCGCCCAGCACCGCGGCATCGCCGATATCGAGACCCTGCACAAAAAAGGCGTCAAACAGCGCGTCGATCATGGCGACGGCAGCGCCGCGTTTCTGGGCGAATTGCACCAGGCGATGGGCCATGAGGGTATTGGGGATCCGCTTGATCAGATCGAGGCGGATCGCCAGCCCATCGCGGCGCGCGATCTCGCTGATCGCCTCCTGGATCTGGCGCGCCCGCGCGAGGCCGCCAAATCTGGCCGCGAGATAGGTGGTGTGATCCATGCCCCCGACTGGAACATCGGGGTTCAGTTCGAAGGCCGACCAGCGAAAGTCCGCGGGCAGCCGCGGACGCTCCGCCAGCGCGCGCCGGATCCGGTGCCTGCCGATATAGCACCAGGGGCAAATCAGGTCGGCAAAGATTTCGATCGCCATAACGTTCCTATCTGGCACCGGCATGACGGTTATCAGCGTCCCCGAGGGGATATATCTCGAAACTCTCGTCACGAAGGCGGAGACCGCAAACGCGGGTTCCTTGACAGATACGCCCATGGCGTTTGATCATCGCGCTTCATCAGAGGGTGGATCGAGATCGATCATGTCCGATAATTACGTTGACTCCAAGGTCCGCGACGCCCTCCGAGCCGCGCAGGGTAACCGGGGGCGGGCTCAGCGCTTGCTGGTCGGGCTGCTGGAACAGGATAGTCGGCTGCTGCGTGGTTTGGCACAGCCCTTTTTGAAGGCCATCGTCGCCGCGGCGATCGAGCGCGTCACCCGGGGCACGGGCGTGGCCACCACACCGGGCTTGGGCGCACCGTCGCCAACCGGCCCGGTCGCGCCACCGCGCACCGGCGGGCGTGGCCCCCGCACTCTGGCGCCGGAGCAGCTCGATCGGGTTTTGGCGCAATTGGGGCAGGGCCCGGACCCGGCGGCCGGATCCGGCGGCAAGCAGGCGCCGGTCAACAGTCCCAGTGTCGATCCCGCCTCGGTCCGTCGTCTTGGTCCCGATCAGGCGAGCACCATGGTCGCCCTGGCCGCGGCTTTCAAGCGCAAGCGCGGCGAATAGCGGTCCCGTCCCGGTTTTGGGCGCAATACCTCCGGCCGTCGCCGTGGCGGCGGTCAGCGCCACAGCACGCATTGGCGAACACGGCATTGGACAACGACAAAGCTGTTCTTGTTCGGACCGCCGGTACAGAGGACCTTGTAGACCGTCTCGGCGTTTTCGCCCGCGATCTGACGCAGCACGGTCATGGCGCCGGGTTGGCAGTTGGCGGACAACGCCACGGCCCGCGCCTCCGATGAGGTGGCGCTGGCCGCCGCCACCGGCAAGGGCGTGGCGCAGGGGCCCATGATGGCAAGGGTCAGGATGATCCATCGATAACGCATGACCCCGATGATGCCGCAGCGTCTGTCCGCGGTAAAGGCGGATGCGCGGATTGGCCAAGCAAAAAAAACCGTCGCGCCCCCGAGAGGGCACGACGGTTCTGGACACACAGCAGCGTGCGATCAGACGCTGTAGTACATCTTGTACTCGATCGGATGCGGCGAGGTTTCGAACGCAATCAGCTCTTCGTACTTCAACTCGATATAGGCATCGATCAGGTCGTTGGCGAACACGTCGCCCTTGTTCAGGAAGGCGTGGTCGGCCCGGAGGCTGTCCAGCGCTTCGCGCAACGAACCGCACACGGTCGGAACCTTGGCGAGTTCTTCGGCGGGCAGATCATAGAGGTTCTTGTCCATCGCCTCACCGGGATGGATCTTGTTCTGAATGCCGTCGAGGCCGGCCATCAGCATCGCCGCGAAAGCGAGGTAGGGATTGGCGGCCGGATCCGGGAACCGGACCTCGACGCGTTTGCCCTTGGGGCTGCTGACATAGGGGATGCGGCAGGACGCCGAACGGTTGCGGGCGGAATAGGCCAGCAACACCGGCGCCTCAAAGCCCGGGACCAGGCGCTTGTAGCTGTTGGTGGTCGGGTTGGTGAACGCGTTGAGCGCCTTGGCATGCTTGATGATGCCGCCGATGTAGAACAGGGCGGTCTCGCTGAGGTCGGCATAGAGATTGCCGGCGAACATCGGCTTGCCATCTTTCCAGATCGACTGATGGCAGTGCATGCCCGAGCCATTGTCGCCATAGATCGGCTTGGGCATGAAGGTCGCGGTCTTGCCGTAGGCATTGGCGACATTGTGGACGACATACTTGTAGATCTGCATGTTGTCCGCGGTCTTGACCAGCGTGTCGAACAGGATGCCCAGTTCGTGCTGCGAGGCCGCCACTTCATGGTGGTGCTTTTCGACCTTGACGCCCATGTCGGCCATCACGCTGACCATTTCGGCGCGCAGGTCGACGGCGCTGTCAACCGGCGGAACCGGGAAATAGCCGCCCTTGACCGCCGGACGATGGGCCAGGTTGCCGTCGGGATAGGCCTTGCCGCTGGTGTAAGGGCCTTCTTCGCTGTCGACCTGATAGAACACGTGGTTCATCGAGACGTCGAACCTGACGTCGTCGAACACGAAGAACTCGGCTTCAGGGCCGAAATAGGCGGTATCACCGATCCCGATCGACGCCATGTATTTCTCGGCGGCCTTGGCGATCGAACGCGGGTCGCGCTTGTAGGGCTGGCCGGTCGACGGCTCCCAGACGTCACAGAAAATATTGAGCGAGGGCTGCGCCGAGAACGGGTCGAGCACGGCGGTGGCCGCGTCCAGTTGCAGGATCATGTCGGATTCGTTGATCGCCTTCCACCCGGCAATCGATGACCCGTCGAACATGATGCCGTCGGTGAACACCTCTTCGGTGATCGTGCTGACATGCTGCGCCGTGTGCTGCAGTTTCCCGCGCGGGTCCGTGAAGCGCAGATCGACGTACTTGACGTCGTGTTCCTTGATCAGGTCGAAGACCTTCGAAACATCGGTCATAACTGGGTTCCGTATTGCTGTGGTTGACGCTGCTGGTGCCGTTTTGTGGCGTCGTGCACCCGACAGGGGGTCGTACGCCGGGTCTTATGTCACGCCCATCGCGCCAATACAACACGCCAAGATGCCCCTGGCGCGCCGTTCGGCCGGCAAGCGTTTCGCTTGATGTCGTACAAGATGAAGGACGTCAATAGAGAAGAGGTAACTAGTCAATTTGTCACGTTGTCTTGTCAATACAATTAAACCGCATCCGGCCCTTTTTCACCGGTGCGGATCCGAACAACTTCTTCAATTGCACTCACAAAAATCTTGCCATCGCCAATCCGTCCGGTATGAGCAGCCTGCTGGATCGCTTCGATCGCGCGCTCCACCAGACTATCTTCCATCACGACTTCGATTTTTACCTTGGGGAGGAAGTCGACAACATATTCGGCACCCCGATACAATTCGGTGTGGCCCTTTTGTCGCCCGAAGCCCTTGGCCTCGGTGACTGTGATGCCTTTGATGCCGACCTCGTGCAGGGCTTCCTTGACTTCGTCGAGCTTGAACGGCTTGATAATCGCTTCGATCTTTTTCATGAAGACTTTCCGAGAATCCCTTGTGTCGGGAACCGGCTTTTCCGGATCGGTGCGGCGACGGTTCCCCGTCCCCCCGGTTCCGGAAAACCCGGTGGAACAACTTTCCGCGACCGACCTAGCACGTCACGTGCCAAGCGCGGTATTGTCTTTTCGCGCCGTGGTCCTGGCGAACCCCGGAGGCAACGCTGCTCTCACCAGGGGCATCAGGATGCCTTTAATTATAGCGGACTGCCGTTGAATGAAGCAATGACCGTCTGATGACAGTGTCGACGGTCATTGGCGCCGCCCGCGGCGCCGAAATTGTGCGCCGCGCCTTGCGTCCGGTGTGCCGAAAAATGGCGCAGGAATGCGCTTGCCAACCGGGATCGGGAGCCGGCGCGCCGGGATCGCAGGGCCGCAAGAAAATCACTTTTTGCCATCATGACGGGCTTGACGATGACCCCCGAAATAGCGCATAGAGACGCCCCCAGGCGATGATCTCCGCGAGGGATTGCTTCGCCGGTATGGGTTGGGATGGCGGTTGTAGCTCAGTTGGTAGAGCCCTCGGTTGTGGTCCGAGTGGTCGTGGGTTCGAGTCCCATCGACCGCCCCATCTCCCGGAATAAAATTCCTGAAAATTGCCGTGATCGCACTTCGCTGCTTTCGGCCTTATGCTGGCGTCTGTTGCCATTGCGGCGACCGGGCTGATCCTTGTCGTCGTCGGGCCGGTTCGCGGCCCGGGGCGCGTCGTCGCGCCGGTTCTCGTTTGATCGGAGACCCGCATGAGCACCAGGCTGGAGTTGCTGACGGTTGCTGAAATGGCCGAGGCCGACCGGCTGACGATCGTCGGCGGGATCCGGGGGGCGTTGCTGATGGAAGCGGCGGGGGCGGCGGTTGCGCTTGAAATCCAACGCCGGTGGTTGCCGCGACCCGTCGTCGTTCTCTGCGGGCCCGGCAATAATGGCGGGGATGGTTTTGTCGTCGCCCGCCTGCTCGCCGAATCGGGATGGCCGATCCGGCTTGGTTTGCTGGGGGAGCGAGGATCGCTCAAGGGCGACGCGGCGATCGCGGCGGCGACTTGGCCGCATCCGGTCGAAACGCTGTCGCCCGATCTGATCATGCCTGACGGGCTGCTCGTCGATGCCCTGTTCGGCGCGGGTTTGTCGCGGCCGCTTGAGGGCGTGGCATTGGACTGCGTCCGGGCCATGAACGAACGGCATGCCATCGTGGTGGCGGTCGACGTTCCCAGCGGGGTTCATGGTGATTCGGGCGCGGTTCTCGACGCCGCACCCCGCGCGACACTGACCGTGACCTTCTTCCGGCGCAAGCCCGGGCATTGGCTGCTGCCGGGGCGTCTGCATTGCGGCGAGACCGTGCTGGCCGACATTGGCATTGATGACCGCGTCCTCGATCAAATCGTTCCGTCGGTGGCCCAGAACGCTCCGGGCTTGTGGGGTGACCGCTTTCCCTGGCCGCGGCCGGAGAATCATAAATATCACCGAGGCCATGCGCTGGTGCTCGGCGGGGCACAGATGACCGGTGCCGCCCGGCTGGCGGCGGCGGCGGCACAGCGGGTCGGGGCCGGATTGGTCAGCATCGCCGCGCCGACCGAGGTTGTGCCGCTCTATGCCTTGTCCTCGCCCAGCCTGCTGGTCGCGCCACTGAGCGGTGCCGACGCCTGGCCGCAAACACTCGATGGGCGTCGTTTTGACGGCGTCCTGGTTGGCCCCGGTCTCGGCCCGGGCCCCGCAACGGCGGCCGCGGTCGCCGCGGTCCTGGAGCGGCGCCTGACGGCGGTGATTGATGCCGATGGGCTGAGCGCGTTCGCCGGTGCCCCATCGGATTTGTTCGAACGGCTGCACGATCGCTGCCTGCTGACGCCGCACGACGGTGAATTCCGCCGGCTGTTCGGCCCGTTGCATCCGGATGACAAGATCGCCCGCGCCCGTGCGGCGGCGCGGCAGGCCGGGGCCACCGTCCTGCTGAAAGGGTATGACACCGTCATCGCCACACCCGAGGGCCGTGTCGCGATCAATGTCAACGCCCCGCCGGATCTGGCCACCGCCGGTGCCGGGGATGTTTTGGCCGGCCTGGCGCTGGGGCTGATGGTTCAGGGACTGGACCCGTTCGATGCCGCGTGCACCGCGGCCTGGCTGCATGGCGAGGCGGCGCGTTCGCTGGGGGCCGGGATGATCGCGGATGACCTGCCGTGCCGGATCCCGTGGGCGCTGCGGCGCTTGCGCCGCGGCTTGGCGCCGGCCGATGTCGCGCGGTGCTGACCATGGACCACCGCCGGGGAATGGCCAGAGCGGTCCGCCTTCTCTTGCTGTCCGGTGTCATCGCCGGCCCGGAAAAAATCGCGACCTACCGGCGGGCGGCATCGGGCTGAAGGCCGGATTCACCGCCCCCTGTTTCGTTTCATTTTGCCTATTGGGGTGCGGATTTCCTGTGCTATAGAGGCTGACACTGCGGCGCGCGCTTTGCGTTGCTGCGGGAATCTGTTGTGCGGGCGTGGCGGAATTGGTAGACGCGCCGGATTTAGGTTCCGGTGACGCAAGTCGTGGGGGTTCGAGTCCCTTCGCCCGCACCAGTGCGTACGCCCGTGGCGAAGGTTCCGCCGTTCACCCCATGCGGTGCCGCGCCGGTGTCGCCGGGCTGCGTCGCTTTTTCGTATGAGATAACAGGCTACCGTTCCATGCAGATTACCGAGACCAGCGCCGAGGGATTGAAGCGGGAGTTGAAGGTTGAGATCCCCGCTCAAGACATTGAAGAAAAGGTGCAGCATCGACTTGTCGAGCTGAGCCATACCATTCGTTTGCAGGGTTTCCGCCCCGGCAAGGTGCCGCTGCCGCTGGTGCAGCAACGCTATGGTCAGTCGGTTCGCGGTGAGGTGATCGAGGAAGCGGTCGGCGCGTCGGCGCGTCAGGCGATCGCGGATCGGGGCTTCCGGGTGGCGCTTCAGCCGAAGGTGGGCGATGTTTCGTTCAACGAGACCGGCCTGCAGTTCACCGTCGCGGTTGAGCTGTTGCCCGAGATCGAGCCGATCGATCCCGCGTCGTTGGAGCTTGAGCGTTTGGTCAGCGCCGTTGATGACGCCGCGATCGACGCGGCGATCGCCCGCCTGGCCGACAGCCGCAAGAGCTGGCGCAAGGTCGAGGAGGAGCGGGAGGCGCGCTCCGGTGACGCGCTGGTCATCGATTTCGACGGATCGGTCGATGGCGAGCGCCGTCCGGGCATGAAGGCCGAGGGTCATCAACTCGAGCTGGGCTCGGCAAGCTTCATCCCCGGATTCGAGGAGCAGTTGATCGGGGCCCGGCCGGGTGAGCATCGCCAGGTCACGGTGACATTCCCGGCTGACTATCATGCCGAGGAGCTGTCGGGCAAACAGGCGCTTTTCGAAATCGACGTCAAGGAACTGCGCGAGCCGGAGGCCCAGGTCATCGATGACGCCTTTGCCCAGGGGCTGGGTCTCACCGATCTGGCGGATCTCAAGGGCAAGGTGAGCGAGCGGCTTGGTTCTGACTACAGCCGGATTTCCCGCGCCCGCCTGAAGCGCCAGATCCTGGACCGCCTGGCCGATGCGCACAGCTTCACGGTTCCCGAAGGCATGGTCGACGCCGAATTCGACGCGATCTGGAGCCGGCTGCAGGAAGAGATCAAGAACGCCGAGAATGCCGCCGATCTGACGAAGGATGAGGCCGGCTTGAAGGTCGAATACCGTGCGATCGCGGAACGGCGCGTTCGCCTCGGCCTGGTCCTTTCAGAGATCGGCCGGCGTAACAATATACAGGTTGCGCCCGAGGAGCTGAGCCGTGCGGTTGTGGCCGAGGCTCAGCGGTACCGTGGGCGCGAGCGGGAGGTTCTCGACTTCTTCCGGGACAATCCCGAGGCATCCGAGAATCTGCGGGCGCCGATCTATGAAGACAAGGTTATCGACTTCATCGTCGAACTCGCTAAGGTAACCGAACGCGCGGTGAGCGTCGAGGAACTGACCAAGGACCCGGACGAGGTGTCGGCCGCGGTCGCCTGATCGGAGATCGACGCCGCGCCGGCCGGCCGGTTGCCGGCCCTTGAAAGAGACTCCAGGCGGGCGGGCGCCCTTGTTTGCCTGCCTGGTTCGGACAATCGTAGCGTGGGGGCCCGGATCGGCGACGGTGCGGGACTGGCAGCGGCCAAATTGGCGGCAGGGGAGTGGTGGGGAGCATGTACGATATCGAGCCGCGGATGAACGCGTTGATCCCTATGGTCGTCGAACAGACGAACCGGGGCGAGCGGTCCTATGACATCTATTCCCGTCTGCTGAAGGAACGGATCATTTTCCTGGTCGGTCCGGTCAATGATCCCGTTGCCAGCGTGATTTGCGCCCAACTGCTGTTCCTGGAATCGGAAAATCCGAACAAGGACATCTATTTCTATATCAATTCCCCGGGGGGCATCGTGACCTCCGGTCTCGCGATCTACGACACGATCCAGTATATCCGCCCGCAGGTCTCGACCCTGTGCATCGGCCAGGCGGCGTCGATGGGATCGTTGCTGCTGGCCTGTGGTGCGCCGGGCAAACGGTTCTCGCTGCCCAACAGCCGGATCATGATCCACCAGCCCTCGGGCGGTGCCCAGGGCCAGGCCAGCGACATCGAGATCCAGGCGCAGGAAATCCTGAAATTGCGCGCCCGCCTCAACGAGATCTATGCCAAGCACACCGGGAATTCGCTCGAGGTCATCGAGGCCGCGATGGAGCGCGACAAGTTCCTGTCTCCCGAGGAAGGGAAGGCGTTCGGCCTGATCGACGACGTGATTGTCGCCCGGCCCGGCCTGGCCGGTGCCAGCGAAGCGGCGTAGGTTGGGGCGAGGATCTTAACATTTTGTTGAAAATGACGTGTTACGTGTTGTTGAATGTGCATGTCGGGTGGGGCCGTGTTCATAAATCGGTCTTGCAGCCGGGCTTGCCCGGGGTAACATTGAATGGAGCGGAAGCTCGGCCGGCGTTCTTGGTGACGGGCGGTCGGGCGGCCTTGGGTAGCCCGGGATCCCCCGGAGTGGTGACGGAGCACAAATGACCAAGTCCAGCGGCGGCGATTCCAAAAATACCCTGTACTGCTCCTTCTGTGGAAAGAGCCAGCACGAGGTGCGCAAGCTGATTGCCGGCCCGACCGTGTTCATCTGTGATGAATGCGTCGAACTGTGCATGGACATCATTCGCGAGGAAAACAAGACGACGCTGGTGAAGTCGCGGGACGGCGTGCCGACCCCGCGTGACATCAATGCCGTCCTGGATGATTATGTGATCGGTCAAAGCCACGCCAAGCGTGTGCTCTCGGTCGCGGTCCATAATCACTACAAACGCCTTGCGCATGGCACCAAGCACAGCGATGTCGAATTGGCGAAGTCGAACATCCTGTTGGTGGGTCCGACCGGATGTGGCAAGACGCTGCTGGCCCAGACCCTGGCCCGCATCATCGATGTGCCCTTCACCATGGCCGATGCGACGACGTTGACCGAGGCCGGTTATGTCGGCGAGGACGTCGAAAACATCATTCTGAAATTGCTCCAGGCCGCCGATTACAATGTCGAGCGCGCGCAGCGCGGCATTGTCTATATCGACGAGGTCGACAAGATCAGCCGCAAATCGGACAATCCGTCGATCACGCGCGACGTGTCGGGCGAGGGCGTCCAGCAGGCCCTGCTCAAGATCATGGAAGGCACCGTGGCTTCGGTGCCGCCGCAGGGCGGGCGCAAGCATCCGCAGCAGGAGTTCCTGCAGGTCGACACGACCAACATCCTGTTTATCTGCGGTGGCGCCTTCTCAGGCCTGGAAAAGATCATCGCCCAGCGCGGTCGTGGCACGTCGATCGGCTTCGGTGCTGATGTCCGGGGACCCGACGAGCGCACGACCGGGCAGATCCTGCGCGATGTCGAGCCCGAGGATCTGCTGAAGTTCGGCCTGATCCCCGAGTTTGTCGGCCGCCTGCCGGTGGTTGCGACACTGACCGACCTTGATGAGGCGGCCTTGATGGAAATCCTGACCAAGCCGAAAAACGCCCTGGTCAAGCAATATCAGCGCCTGTTCGAGATGGAAGACGTCCAGCTCAACTTCCATGAGGAAGCGCTGAAATCGATCGCCTATCGTGCCATCGCACGCAAGACCGGGGCGCGCGGCTTGCGCTCGATCATGGAGGGCATTTTGCTCGATCCGATGTTCGAACTCCCCGGGCTTGACGCTGTGGAGGAGATCGTCATCAACAAAGAGGTCGTGGAAGGGCGCGCGAAGCCTCTCTACATCTATTCCGACCGGCGCAACGAACGTCGTAACGAGGTCGCGCCGGGCGCATAGAGACCGGTGGTGCGGGGTGGGGCGGATGTCAAGTCCTTGATCTCTGCCGGCCTTGCTCCACGTAATAGTTCGGTGCCGTTAACGATTCTTGTGCCCATTTCGGGATGAGAACAATACAGGCCTATCTCAGGCTGACGGCTCGTAAGCGAGAGGCGCAAATACCATGCTGGAAGTTTCCCGAGGCGCGCTGTATCCGGTGCTTCCGCTCCGCGATATCGTTGTTTTCCCCCATATGATCGTTCCGCTTTTCGTGGGGCGGGAGAAGTCGGTCAAGGCGCTTGAGGATGTCATGAAGGATGACAAGCAGATCATGCTTGTCACCCAGAAGAACGCCGCTCAGGACGATCCGTCGCCGGCTGACATCTATGGGGTTGGCACGGTCGGCACCGTGCTGCAGCTGTTGAAGCTGCCAGACGGAACGGTCAAGGTTCTGGTCGAGGGTGGCCAGCGTGCCCAGATTCTGCGATTCGCCGAAAACGAGGAGTTCTTCCAGGCCTACGCCGACGTGATCGAAGAGAAGGTTGGCGAGCCGCAGGAGCTTGAGGCGCTGTCACGCGCCGTTGTGTCGCAGTTCGAGCAGTATATCAAGCTCAACAAGAAAATTCCGCCCGAGGTTCTGGTCTCGATCAACCAGATCGATGAGGCCGGCAAGCTCGCCGATACCGTTGCCTCGCATCTCGCCCTCAAGATCCCGGAAAAGCAGCAGTTGCTCGAGACCGCGACGGTCTCCGAACGGCTGGAGCGGGTTTACGCGTTCATGGAGGGCGAAATCGGCGTCCTCCAGGTTGAGAAGCGCATCCGCAACCGCGTCAAGCGGCAGATGGAAAAGACGCAACGCGAATACTATCTCAACGAGCAGCTCAAGGCGATCCAGAAGGAGCTGGGTGAGTCCGAGGATGGCCGTGACGAGATTGCCGAGGTTGAGGAGCGGATCAACAAGACCCGCTTGAGCAAGGAAGCGCGCGAGAAGGCGTTGGGTGAGCTCAAGAAGCTGCGCTCGATGAGCCCGATGTCGGCTGAAGCGACGGTGGTGCGCAACTATCTCGACTGGATGGTCAGCATCCCGTGGAAGCAGCGCACCAAGATCAAGCGCGACATCAAGATTGCCGAAAACGTTCTCAACGCCGATCATTTCGGGTTGGAAAAGGTCAAGGAGCGCATTCTGGAATATTTGGCCGTGCAGCAGCGCATGACCAAGGTCAAAGGTCCTATTTTGTGCCTCGTTGGTCCCCCGGGTGTCGGCAAAACCTCGCTGGGCAAGTCGATCGCCAAGGCGACGGGGCGGAATTTCGTCCGGATGTCGCTGGGTGGCGTGCGCGATGAGGCCGAGATCCGCGGCCATCGCCGCACCTATATCGGCTCGATGCCCGGCAAGGTGATCCAGGGCATGAAAAAGGCCAAATCCTCGAACCCGCTGTTCCTGCTTGATGAGGTCGACAAGCTCGGCGCGGATTGGCGCGGCGATCCGTCGTCGGCCTTGCTTGAGGTTCTGGATCCCGAACAGAACGCCACCTTCAGTGATCACTATCTCGAGGTCGACTACGACCTGTCGGATGTCATGTTTGTGTGCACCGCCAACACGCTGCGCATGCCGCAGCCGTTGCTGGACCGCATGGAGCTGATCCGTCTGTCGGGCTACACCGAGGATGAAAAGGTCGAGATCGCCAAGCGGCATCTGTTCGACAAGCAGATCAAGGCCCATGGCCTCAAGGACAAGGAATTCTCGTTGTCCGACGAGGCGTTGCGCGACCTGATCCGCCACTACACCCGTGAAGCCGGCGTGCGCAATCTGGAGCGTGAACTCGCCAATCTGGCGCGCAAGGCGATCAAGGAGATCCTGATGAAGGGTCTCGACAAGGTCGCGATTACGCGGCGCAATCTTGAGAAATATGCCGGCATCCACAAATTCCGCTTCGGCGAGGCGGAGCTTGAGGATCTGATTGGCGTCACGACCGGGTTGGCCTGGACCGAAGTTGGCGGCGAATTGCTCTCGATCGAGGCGGTGATGCTGCCGGGCAAGGGCAAGGTCACGACAACGGGCAAGCTGGGCGACGTGATGCGCGAGTCGGTCCAGGCGGCGGAAAGCTATGTCCGCTCCCGGGCCGCAGCCTTCGGAATCCGGCCCACGGTGTTCGAAAAGAAGGACATCCACGTCCACGTTCCCGAGGGCGCTACGCCCAAGGATGGTCCGTCCGCCGGTGTCGCGATGGTGACCTCGATAGTGTCGGTGATGACCGGTATCCCGGTGCGCAAGGACGTCGCCATGACGGGTGAAATCACCCTGCGCGGGCGGGTCCTGCCGATTGGCGGGCTCAAGGAGAAGCTGCTGGCGGCCTTGCGGGGCGGTCTGAAGACGGTTCTGATCCCCAAAGACAATGAAAAGGACCTCGCCGAGATCCCGGACAACGTCAAGCGGGGTTTGACGATCCTGGCGATGACCACCGCTGACGACGTGCTGAGGAACGCCCTGACGCAGCCGCTGACGCCGATCGAGTGGATCGAACCGGAAAATGTGGCACCGGTTGCCACAAAAGCGCAGGAAACCGAGCATGGAGACGTGATTCGCCATTGAGCCCCGCTTAGCAAACCGCATAAAGTCTGCGCGTCGCGGAACCAGCGTACTGATTGACGGGTTCCGCGACGTCGACATACACTTTCGGCTGGCAGTTCAAGTCGAGACGTGTTGCTTGAATTTTGCGGTAATTTAATGGGGGCTTTAGGTGAACAAAAACGACCTCGTCGCGCTCGTGGCCGATACGGCTGGTCTGTCGAAAACTGATGCAACCAAGGCTGTGGACGCGGTCTTCGATGGCATCACCGACTCCCTGAAAAAAGGAGATGAGGTCCGGTTGGTCGGTTTTGGAACATTCGCCGTGTCGGACCGGGCCGCGTCAGAAGGGCGCAATCCGCGGACCGGCGAAAAGATCGACATTCCGGCGTCGCGCCAGCCGAAGTTCAAGGCGGGCAAGACCTTGAAGGACGCGTTGAACTGAACCAGCGGCTTGCTTCCGGGGCCCGCCATGGGCTCCGGAGCGGCCCTGGCGAGGGCGCCGGTGCAACGCCGGGTTTGCCGCGCCAGGGATAAGCAGAGGGCAGGGGCGATTAGCTCAGCGGTAGAGCGTCTCGTTTACACCGAGAGGGTCGGCGGTTCGAACCCGTCATCGCCCACCACTGTATCCCGGTCACAGGGTCTGAATCGGGGAGTTCCGTCACAATCGGTTGTGCCCTGGCAGCGGGCTATTCCGCCGGGCGTTGCCGCTTTCGCGGGTCTGGCCACCATGCTACCATCAGCGTCGATGCTACAGAGCCATCGGCGGGTGTTGACATGGATGTTGAACGGCGTCTTGCGGATCGCATTCTCGCTGCCCTTGAGCTTGCGATCGAGCAGGCGGATTTTGAGGTCGCCGAGCACCTCAAACAGGCGCTGGAGCTGGCGATGACGCGGTTTGGTGGCGTTGACCACGTTGAAAAACGCGATGTTCCGCGTGAATTCGATGCGGTCATAGCGGCCTATGGCGCCCTGCGCGACCGCGTCTCGCACGGCGATACCGCGACAGCGGCACCCGAGTCTCATGCTTCGTAAACACAGGTTTTTTGCCGCGGCGATGGCGGCGGCTCTCGTCTGCCGCACAGCACAAACGTGGTATTTCGGACATTGACACGAAGAAAACCCTGTCGTACTAACCGGCGCGTCAACACGACGCGGGTGTAGCTCAGTTGGTTAGAGCGCCGGCCTGTCACGCCGGAGGTCGCGGGTTCAAGTCCCGTCGCTCGCGCCATCGAATTGATCTGGCCAGGGTGAGGCCCGGATCTTTCCGGGATCGCGGTCTGTTGGCCGGTGTCCGTCGTTTGGGCGTTCACAGGGGGGCAAAGTGCGGCAACCCCGGGGCGACCGTATCATAACGGCCAGGCCGGCTTCTGCCGTGGCGCTCGCAATGGAGCTGCCGCGGGTGGGGTCACGCCGGGGCGACTTGGCTGGAGGGATGGGTTGCCATGACAAGTCCGTTGATCATCGAATATCTGCCGATCCTGCTGTTTCTGGGCATCGCCAGTCTGATCGCACTGGCGGCTGTCGCGGCTTCGCTGATCGTGGCCCGGCAAAAGCCCGACAGTGAGAAGGTTTCGCCCTATGAATGCGGTTTCGAGCCCTTTGACGATGCCCGCGCCAAGTTCGATGTTCGCTTTTATCTGGTCTCGATCCTGTTCATCATCTTCGACCTCGAAATCGCCTTTCTGTTTCCCTGGGCGATCTCGCTGGGCGGCATTGGCGGCTTTGGTTTCTGGTCCATGGTGATATTTCTGCTCATCCTGACGGTCGGTTTCGTCTACGAGTGGAAGAAAGGGGCGTTGGAGTGGGAGTGACATCGTCGGATATCGAGGCCGGAGCCCTGGCGGTGTTGCCGCCGGGCGCCGAACAGGATGCCTATCTCAAGCGCGTCACCCAGGAAATCCAGGACAAGGGCTTTATCGTCGCCAAATTTGACGCGGTCGTCGATTGGGCACGAACCGGGTCACTCTGGCCCATGACCTTCGGCTTGGCCTGTTGCGCCGTCGAGATGATCCACGCTTATATGAGCCGTTATGATCTCGACCGTTTCGGTGTCATTCCGCGCCCCAGCCCCCGCCAGTCCGACGTCATGATTGTCGCCGGGACCTTGACCAACAAGATGGCGCCGGCACTGCGCAAGGTCTATGACCAGATGGCCGAACCGCGCTGGGTGATCAGCATGGGTTCTTGTGCCAATGGCGGTGGTTATTACCACTATTCTTACGCGGTCGTCCGCGGCTGTGACCGGATCGTGCCGGTCGATATCTACGTGCCGGGTTGCCCGCCGTCGGCCGAGGCCCTGGTGTACGGCATCTTGCAATTGCAAAAAAAGATCAAACGCGGCAATGTGATCGCTCGCTAAGGAAGGCCCCGGTCATGTCCGAATTGTCGCTTCCCGCCCTGGCCGACCAGATCACGTCGCTGCTCGGCGATCAGGTCGTGCGGACCGAGATCAAGCTCGGTGAGTTGACTGTTGTTCTGGTTCGCGACGGCCTGGTTCCTGCACTGATCATGCTGCGGGGCCATCCGGATTTTCAATTCCGCCAGTTGATGGATATCACCGCGGTCGATTTTCCGGAGCGGGCGGAGCGCTTCGAGGTCGTCTATCATCTGTTGAGCCTGAAATTCAATCGCCGGATCCGGATCAAGGTGATGACCGACGAGGACACGCCGGTGGCGTCGGTCACCGGCGTTTTCAGTACCGCCAACTGGTTCGAGCGCGAAGTGTGGGATATGTTTGGCGTTTTCTTTGCCGAACACCCCGATTTGCGCCGGTTGCTGACCGACTATGGCTTCGATGGCCACCCGCTGCGCAAAGAGTTTCCGATGACCGGATTCGTCGAAGTCCGCTACGACGATGAACAGAAGCGTGTGGTCTACGAGCCGGTGCGGCTGACCCAGGATTTCCGGGCGTTCGATTTTCTCAGCCCCTGGGATGGCATGGCGCGGGGCGTGTTGCCCGGCGACGAGAAGGCGACGGCGCCGCAGGCTGGCGGCAATCCGGGGAGCAAGGCGTAATGGCGACCACGGGGATCACGACGGCGGCGGCGGAAGCCGAAGCCGAATTCCGGATCAAGCCCTATACGATCAATTTCGGCCCGCAGCATCCGGCGGCGCACGGCGTGTTGCGCCTGGTGCTCGAGATGGACGGCGAAGTGGTCAAGCGCGCCGATCCGCATATCGGGTTGCTGCACCGTGGCACCGAAAAACTGATCGAATACAAGACCTACCTGCAGGCAATGCCCTATTTCGACCGGCTCGACTATGTCGCGCCGATGAACCAGGAGCACGCCTTTGTCCTGGCGACCGAGAAACTGCTGGGCGTGACCGCGCCGTTGCGGGCCCAGTATATCCGGGTGCTCTATGCCGAGATTGGCCGCATTCTCAATCACCTGCTCAGCGTCACGACCTATGCTCTCGATGTCGGGGCGATTACGCCGTCGCTGTGGGGGTTTGAAGAGCGCGAAAAGTTGATGGAGTTCTACGAGCGGGTGTGCGGTGCCCGACTCCATGCCAATTACTTTCGAACCGGCGGCGTCAATCTCGATCTGCCGGCAGGGCTGGCCGACGACATCTGGGAATACACCGAGCAATTCCCGAAATTCCTTGATGATCTCGAGAATCTTCTGTCGGAAAACCGGATCTTCAAACAGCGCACCGTCGATATCGGCGTGGTCTCCCGGGAGCAGGCGCTGGATTGGGGGTTCTCGGGGCCAATGCTGCGGGCCTCGGGCGTCGCCTGGGATCTGCGCAAATCCCAGCCCTATGACGTCTATGACCGGATGGAGTTCGACGTTCCGATCGGACTTACCGGCGATTGCTACGCCCGATATCTGGTGCGCACGCTGGAGATGGTCCAATCGAACAAGATCATCCGCCAGTGCCTCAAGGAAATGCCCGAAGGGCCGGTTCGCCTGGCCGACAACAAGATCGCGCCGCCGTTCCGGGGCGAGATGAAGCGCTCGATGGAAGCACTGATCCATCATTTCAAGCTGTTCACCGAGGGCTTTCATGTCCCGGCGGGTGAGACCTACACCGCCGTCGAGGCGCCCAAGGGTGAGTTCGGTGTCTATCTGGTCGCCAATGGTTCCAACAAGCCCTACCGCTGCAAGATCCGGGCGCCGGGCTTCGCCCATCTGCAGGGGATGGATTTCATGTCGCGTGGACACATGCTGGCCGATGCCGTGGCCATCATCGGGTCCATGGACATCGTTTTCGGAGAGATTGATCGATGAGCGCTCCGTCGATGCCGGCTGAAGCGCAACCGGAGAGCTTCGCTTTTACCGAGGCCAATCTGGAGCGGGCGCGGGCGCTGATTGCGAAATATCCCGCGGGTCGCCAGGCCAGCGCGGTGATTCCTTTGCTGGACCTGGCCCAGCGGCAACATGACAACTGGCTGCCGCGCGCCGCGATGGACACGGTCGCCGATATGCTGTCAATGCCGCGGATCCGGGTTTACGAGGTCGCATCGTTCTACACGATGTTCAACCGGGCCCCGGTCGGCAAGCATCTGGTTCAGGTCTGTACCAACACTCCCTGCTGGTTGCGGGGCTCGGACGCCGTTGTTTCGAGCTGCCGGCGCAAGCTGGGGATCGATTTTGGCGAAACCACCGCCGATGGTCAGTTCACACTGGTCGAGGTCGAATGCCTCGGGGCTTGCGTCAATGCGCCGATGATCCAGGTTAATGACGATACCTACGAAGACCTTGACGGACCGCGGACCGAGGCCCTGCTGGATGCGCTCGCGCGTGGCGAACGCCCGGCGTCGGGGTCGACGACCGGACGGTCCGGGGCCTGTCCCGCCGGGGGTCCAACGACGTTGACGGCATCGGCCGAACGCGCCGGGATCGCTCTACCGTCGGCCGGAAGTGCCGACATCCTGCCGGCTGATGATCGCTAGGCGCAGAGAACGGGGATCGGGCGATGCTGCGGGATGAAGATCGAATTTTTACCAACCTTTACGGGTTTGAGAGCTTCGGGCTGGAAGCGGCGCGAGCGCGCGGTGACTGGGATGGGACCCGGGACCTGATTTCGAAGGGGCGTGACTGGATCATCAACGAGATGAAGGAGTCCGGGTTGCGCGGCCGCGGCGGTGCCGGTTTTGGCACCGGCCTGAAATGGTCATTCATGCCCAAGCAGACCGGCGCGCGGCCCCATTACCTCGTCGTCAATGCCGATGAGGGCGAGCCTGGGACCTGCAAGGACCGCGATATTCTGCGTTTTGATCCGCACAAGCTGGTCGAAGGTTGTCTGATCGCCAGTTTCGCGATCGGTGCCAACGCCTGCTACATCTATATCCGCGGCGAGTTCTATAACGAGGCGGTCCATCTTCAGCAGGCGATCGACGAGGCCTATGCCGCCGGATTGATCGGCCCCAACGCTGCGGGCTCGGGATGGGATTTTGAGCTCTACCTTCATCGGGGGGCTGGCGCCTATATCTGCGGCGAGGAAACCGCGCTGATCGAGAGCCTGGAAGGCAAGAAGGGCCAGCCGCGCAACAAGCCGCCGTTCCCGGCCCAGGCCGGGCTCTACAGCCAGCCGACCACGGTCAACAATGTCGAGAGCATTGCCGTGGTGCCGACGATTCTGCGCCGCGGCGCTGCCTGGTTTGCCGGGCTGGGGCGGCCGAAGAATACCGGGACCAAGGTCTTCTGCATCTCCGGTCATGTCGAGCGCCCCTGCAATGTGGAAGAGGAGATGGGCATCCCCCTGCGGGAGCTGATCGAAAAGCATGCGGGCGGGGTGCGGGGCGGCTGGGACAATCTGCTGGCGGTGATCCCTGGCGGGGCTTCGGTTCCGGTGCTGCCGAAGTCGGTTTGCGACACGGTGCTGATGGATTTCGACAGTCTGCGCGCGGTGCAGTCCGGTCTTGGCACCGCGGCGGTGATCGTGATGGACAAATCCACGGACATTGTCGCGGCGATCGCGCGTCTGTCGCGTTTCTATATGCATGAGAGCTGCGGCCAGTGCACGCCGTGCCGCGAGGGAACCGGCTGGCTGTCGCGCGTGATGGAACGGATGGTCCGGGGTCAGGCCGCGGTCGACGAGATCGACATGCTGGACCAGGTCACCCGACAGATCGAGGGGCACACTATCTGTGCCCTGGGCGATGCCGCTGCGTGGCCGGTTCAGGGACTGATCCGCCATTTCCGGCCCGAGTTGGAGCGCCGTATCCGCGCCCGGCACGAGGGCGCCACACCGACCGGCGGGCGCCAGGGCGCCCCGCTGGCCGCCGAGTAAGTAAGCGAGGGGCGTCCGATGCCGAAACTGACAATCGACGGTGTCCAGGTCGAGGTTGAGCCGGGAACCTCCGTGCTCCAGGCCGCGGAAAAGCTGGGGATCGAGATTCCGCGCTTTTGCTATCACGAACGCCTGAGCGTCCCGGCGAATTGCCGGATGTGCCTGGTCGAGATGGAGCGGGCACCCAAGCCGATCGCCAGTTGCGCGATGCCCTGTTCGGACGGCATGGTCATCAAGACCAACACCGAAACCGTGCGCAAGGCGCGCCGCGGCGTGATGGAATTTCTGCTGATCAATCATCCGCTCGATTGTCCGATCTGCGATCAGGGCGGCGAATGCGATCTTCAGGACCAGGCCATGGGCTACGGCTTTGATCACAGCCGTTACGGCGAGAGCAAGCGGGCGGTCACCAACAAGAATCTCGGGCCGCTGGTCGCGACCGTGATGACCCGGTGCATTCATTGCACGCGCTGTATCCGTTTCATTGACGAGATCGCCGGCGTTCCGGTGCTGGGTGCGACATCGCGCGGCGAGCATATGGAAGTGACGACCTATGTCGAGCAGGCGATCGATTCGGAACTGTCTGGAAATCTGGTTGATGTCTGTCCCGTCGGCGCACTGACCGCAAAGCCCTATGCCTTCACGGCGCGCCCCTGGGAGCTGCGCAAGACCGAAAGCATCGATGTGTTCGATGCCGTCGGCAGCAATATCCGCGTTGATGTTCGGGGGCCCGAGGTCATGCGCGTGTTGCCGCGCCTGGCCGAGGACATCAATGAGGAATGGATTTCCGACAAGAGCCGTTACGCGATCGATGGCTTGAAGCGCCAAAGGCTGGATCGGCCCTATGTTCGGCGCGATGGCAAGCTGGTTGCGACGTCATGGGATGACGCGTTTGCGGCGATCGCACAGCGGCTCAACGGTGTCCCCGGGTCGCGGATTGCCGCGCTGGCCGGTGATCTGGCCGACGCCGAATCGATGCTGGCCTTGAAGGATCTGATGATCGCGCTGGGCTCGCCCCATCGGGATTGCCGCCAGGACGGGGCGCAGTTCGACGTTTCGGCCCGTGCCGGCTGGTTATTCAATAGTGGGATCGCCGGGATCGAGCAGGCCGACGCTATTTTGCTGATCGGCACCAACCTGCGCTGGGAAGCGCCGCTGATCAATGCGCGGGTGCGCAAGCGCTATCTTCAGGGCGGGCTGAAAGTCGGCGTCATCGGGCCGCAACATGATCTGACCTATCCGACGACCCTGATCGGCGCCGGGCCGCAGAGTCTGGAGGATCTGATCGAGGGCCGCCATGGCTTTGCCGCGGTGCTCAAGGAGGCCAAGCGGCCGCTGCTGATCCTCGGCACCGGCGCGGTGCAGCGTCGCGACGGCTTGGCGGTTCAGGCTTTGGCGCGTCGTGCCGCCGAAACCTTCGGCATGATCACCGACGACTGGAACGGCTACAATTTCCTGCATCTGGCCGCGGCGCGGACCGGTGGTCTCGAGCTTGGTTTCGTCCCGGGCGAGGGCGGTCTGGCGACCGCCGGGATCGTGGCGGCGGCGGGGGCCGGCGAGCTTGATGTCGTCTATCTGCTGGGGGCCGACGAGATCGACGGTGGCCGCTTCGGCAAGGCCTTCGTCATTTATCAGGGACATCATGGCGACCGGGGTGCGCATCGCGCGGACGTCGTGCTGCCCGGCGCCGCCTACACCGAGAAGAACGCCACCTACGTCAACACCGAGGGGCGGGCGCAATGGGGTCGCCAGGCGACGTTCGCCCCGGCCGAGGCGCGGGAAGACTGGAAGATTCTGCGGGCGCTGTCCGCCGTTCTCGGTCACCCGCTGCCCTACGACAGCCTGGGTGCGGTGCGCCGGCAACTTGCGGCGACCAGCCCGGTGTTCGGTGCGATCGATGCCCGCGTCGCGGCGTCCTGGGCGCCGTTCGGGGGCCCAGGCGCTGTTGACGCGGTTCCGTTTGCCGCGCCGATCGAGAATTTCTATATGACGGATCCGATCAGCCGTGCTTCGGTGACTATGGCGCAGTGTACCGAGGCTTTTATCCTTCCCGCCAGAGAGAAGACCGGCACCCATGGTTAGCTTCTGGAGCGGCTACGCGCTGCCGACCATCATCATTATTCTCGAAGTTCTTGCCATTATCATCCCGTTGTTGGTCGCCGTCGCCTATTTGACCTATGCCGAGCGCAAGGTGATGGCGGCGATGCAACTGCGGCAGGGCCCGAATATCGTTGGTCCGTTTGGTCTGCTGCAGCCGATGGCGGATGGTCTGAAGCTGCTGACCAAGGAAACCATCATTCCGGCCGGGTCCAACCGGGCGTTGTTCCTGGCGGCGCCGATGGTGACCTTCCTGTTGAGTCTCGTGGCCTGGGCGGTCATTCCCTTCGGCGCCGGCCTGGTGTTGTCGAATATCAATGTCGGCGTGCTGTACCTGTTCGCGGTGTCCTCGCTGGGCGTGTACGGCATCATCATTGCCGGCTGGGCGTCGAATTCGAAATATGCCTTTCTCGGTGGTCTGCGCTCCGCGGCGCAGATGGTGTCCTACGAGGTTTCGATCGGTCTGGTGATTGTCTCGGTTCTGCTCTGCGCGGGATCGCTCAATCTCAGCCGGATCGTCGAGGCCCAGCACACGATCTGGTTTGCCGTGCCGCTGTTTCCGATGTTCATCGTCTTCTTCATTTCGGGGCTGGCCGAAACCAACCGTGCGCCGTTCGATCTGCCTGAAGGCGAGTCGGAACTCGTCGGCGGCTACAATGTCGAATATTCGGCGATGACCTTCGCGCTGTTCTTCCTCGGCGAATACGCCAACATGATCCTGATGAGCGCGCTGACCACGATCCTGTTTCTCGGGGGATGGTTGCCGCCGTTGGGAATTCCGCCGTTGACCTGGATCCCGGGGCCGATCTGGTTCTTTGCCAAGATCGCCGCTTGCCTGTTCGTGTTCATCTGGGTTCGGGCGACGATGCCGCGCTATCGTTACGACCAGTTGATGCGTCTGGGCTGGAAAATTTTTCTGCCGTTCTCGTTGATTTGGGTGCTCGTTACGGCCGGTGTGCTCGAGACATTCGGTTGGTTGCCGAAATGACAATCTGCGCGATGGGCGAAGGGGTTGCACCGTTCGACATCGTGTGATCGCGCGTGGTGATGCCGGGAAACCGGTATGACAGCGATGGCTGGAGGAGATTTGATATGGCATTCCTGGACCGCACCGCCCGCGGCTTTTTCCTGTCCGAATTGGTGTCGGGAATGGCTTTGACCTTCAGCTACATGTTCCGGCCGAAGGTCACGCTGAATTATCCGCACGAGAAAGGCCCGATCAGTCCGCGATTCCGCGGCGAGCATGCGTTGCGCCGTTATGCCAATGGCGAAGAACGTTGCATTGCCTGCAAGCTGTGCGAAGCGGTGTGTCCGGCCCAGGCGATCACGATCGAGGCCGAACCCCGCGACGACGGCAGCCGCCGGACCACGCGCTACGACATCGACATGACGAAGTGCATCTATTGCGGCTTGTGTCAGGAAGCCTGCCCCGTCGATGCGATCGTCGAAGGACCGAATTTCGAATTTTCGACCGAGACACGCGAAGAGCTTTTCTATAACAAGCAGAAGCTGCTGGACAACGGTGACCGCTGGGAAGCGGAAATCGCTGCCAATCTGACGGCCGACGCCCCCTATCGTTGACCACCAACTTGTCTGAGAACCGGCCGGGACCGCAAAGCGCGGTGCCGGATTTTCCGCGGGTGCCCCGTCCGGGGTCCCCTTTCCGTCGCAAGACCTTCCCTCGGCGCAGGAGGCGGGGAAACCCATGATCGTCCAGGCCCTGGCCTTTTATCTCTTTTCGGCCATCATGGTGGCATCGGCCGTGATGGTCATTGCCTCGCGCAATCCCGTTCATTCGGTCGTTTTCCTGATCACCGCCTTCTTCAATGCGGCCGGGCTGTTGTTGCTGATCGGCGCCGAGTTCGTGGCGATGATCCTGATCATCGTCTATATCGGTGCCGTCGCGGTGCTGTTCCTGTTCGTCGTGATGATGCTGGACGTTGATTTCGGGCAGCTCCGCAAGGGAGCCTCGCAGTATCTGCCGCTCGGTGGCGCCGTCGGCCTGGTCCTGCTGGCCGAACTGCTGCTGGTGCTGGGCGGCTGGGTGGTGGCGCCGTCGGCAGGCACCCTGGCCCTGGCCCCGACGCCGGCGGTTGAGCAGATGTCAAATACCGTTGCCTTGGGGCACGTCCTGTACACCCATTATTTCTACGTGTTCCAGGCGTCGGGCGTGGTGTTGCTGATCGCCATGATTGGCGCCATCGTGCTGACCCTGCGGGAACGTCAGGGAGTGCGTCGCCAACGGATCGAAGGCCAGGTCAGCCGCCGTCGTGATGAGGTGGTCGCGGTCACCAAAGTCCGGGTCGGCGAGGGAGTGTGAAATGGAAATCGGGTTGGCCCATTACCTGGTCGTGGCCGCGATCATGTTCGTGCTTGGGGTGTTCGGGATCTTCCTCAACCGCAAGAACGTGATCGTGATCTTGATGTCGATCGAGTTGATGCTTCTGGCGGTCAATATCAATCTGGTCGCGTTTTCCGTGTATCTGCATGACCTGGTCGGGCAGGTGTTTGCCATGTTCGTTCTGACCGTGGCGGCGGCGGAAGCCGCAATCGGATTGGCGATCCTGGTGGTGTATTTCCGCAACCGCGGCAACATCGCTGTGACCGATATCAACCAGATGAAAGGCTAGAAAAGGGCGGATCATGCTAGCAGCCGTTGTCTTCCTGCCCCTGATCGCCGCCTTCATCGCCGGATTTTTCGGGCGTGTGATTGGCGATCGCGGGGCGCAGCTTGTCACGACCGGGGCGGTCGGTCTCGCCGCCCTGTTGTCGATCGTTCTGTTCGCCCAGGTCATCCACACCCCGACGCCACAAACGATTGAGGTCCTGCGCTGGATCGATGTCGGTGAATTCCAGGCCAACTGGGAACTTCGGTTCGACGCGCTGACCGCGGTGATGCTGCTGGTCGTCACCGTGGTGTCGGCGATGGTGCATCTGTACTCGATCGGTTACATGGCCGAGGATCCCGCGATCCCGCGCTTCATGGCCTATCTCAGCCTGTTCACCTTCTTCATGCTTTCGCTGGTGACCGCCGAGAATTTCGTCCAGATGTATTTCGGCTGGGAGGGTGTCGGCCTGGCGTCCTATCTACTGATCAATTTCTGGTATCAGCGCCCCAGCGCCAATGCGGCCTCGATCAAGGCGTTCCTGGTCAACCGGGTCGGCGATTTCGGTTTTGCGCTCGGGATCATGGCGGTGTTCTCGCTGGTGGGCTCGGTCGATTTCAACGACGTGTTCCAGGCGGCCCCCGAACTGGCGGGCAAAACCTTCTCATTCCTGGGTTACGATTGTGATGGGCTGACGGTGGCCTGCCTGCTGCTGTTCATGGGCGCGATGGGAAAATCGGCGCAGCTCGGCCTGCACACCTGGTTGCCGGACGCGATGGAAGGCCCGACCCCGGTGTCGGCGCTGATCCATGCCGCGACGATGGTCACCGCCGGTGTCTTCATGGTGGCCCGGTTGTCACCGGTGTTCGAGTACGCGCCGACCGCGCTGGCCGTGGTTGCGTTCGTCGGGGCCTCGACGGCCTTTGTCGCGGCTACGATCGGGCTGACCCAGTTCGACATCAAGCGCGTCATCGCCTATTCGACAATGAGCCAACTGGGTTACATGTTCTTCGCCCTGGGGGTGTCGGCCTATCAGGCGGCGATCTTCCATCTGATGACGCATGCGTTCTTCAAGGCGCTGCTGTTCCTGGGCGCCGGATCGGTGATCCACGCCATGCATCACGAACAGGATATGCGCAAGATGGGCGGCATCTGGAAGCTGATCCCGATCACCTATGCGATGATGTGGATCGGCAGCTTAGCCCTGGCGGGTATTCCGATTTTCGCCGGTTTCTACTCCAAGGATCTGATCGTCGATGCGGCGTGGGCCAGCGGCAGCGGCGTGGGTTACTACGCGTTTGCGATGGGGATCGCGGCCGCGGTGATGACCGCGTTCTATTCCTGGCGTCTGCTGATCATGACCTTCCATGGGGCGCCGCGGGCCGACCATCATACGATGGAACATGTCCACGAATCGCCATGGGTGATGCTGGTGCCGTTGCTGGTGCTGGCGCTGGGCGCGGTGTTCTCCGGCATCCTGGGCTTTCACCTGTTTGTCGGTGAGGGTCGGGCCGCGTTCTGGGGGACGGCGATCAAGGTCCTGCCGGGCCACGATTCGATTGGCGTGGCCGAACAGCCGCTGCCCTTGCTGATCGAGCACGGCACGCTGATCGTCGCCCTGATCGGCATCGCGCTGGCCTATGTGTTCTACATGGCGGCACCGCGGCTTCCTGCGGCCCTGGTGGCGCGATGCCGCGGTCTGCACCGGTTCATCTACAACAAGTGGTATTTCGACGAGCTGTACCAGTTCCTGTTTGTCGATTTTGCCAAATGGGTCGGATTTGGCCTGTGGAAGTCGGGCGATGGTGCGGTTATTGACGGTGTTGGTCCCGATGGTGTTGCCGCGGCGACGCGGGTGTTGGGACAAAAAGCAAGCGGCCTTCAGACCGGCTACGTCTATCACTATGCGTTTGTCATGGTGATCGGCATCGTCGGCCTGGTTGGCTGGTTTTATTTCTTCAGCTAGAGCGGTGGGGCGCGATTGATGATGGCTGGCTGGCCAATCCTGACGCTGACGACGTTCCTGCCACTCGTTGGTGCCGTCTTCATCCTGGTGTTGCGGGGTGACGCCGAGGCGGTCGCCCGAAATGCCCGCAGTGTCGCGCTGTGGACATCCCTGGTCACTTTTGTGGTGTCGTTGTTCATCTGGGGTCATTTCGACCCCAGCAACGCCGAGTTTCAGCTTGAGGAGCGGGCGCCGTGGATCCCGGCGTTCAACATCTCCTATCATATGGGCGTGGACGGGATTTCGGTGCTGTTCGTGATCCTGTCGACGTTCCTGACACCGTTGTGCATCCTGGCAAGCTGGACGTCGATCCAGACCCGGGTCCGGGAATACATGATCGCCTTCCTGGTCCTTGAGACTCTGATGGTCGGCATGTTCTGCGCCCTGGATTTCGTGCTGTTCTATGTCTTCTTCGAAGGCGTGCTGATCCCGATGTTCCTGATCATCGGGATCTGGGGCGGGCCGCGGCGGGTCTATGCGGCATTCAAGTTCTTCCTGTACACGCTGCTCGGCTCGGTGCTGATGCTGCTGGCCATTCTGACGATGTATTACGCCGCGGGGACGACCGACATCAGCGTCCTGCTGCAGACATCGCTGCCACGCAACATGCAAATGTGGCTCTGGCTTGCCTTGTTCGCGTCCTTTGCCGTCAAGGTGCCGATGTGGCCGGTCCACACCTGGCTGCCCGACGCCCATGTCGAGGCGCCGACCGCGGGTTCGGTGATCCTGGCCGGTGTGCTGCTGAAAATGGGCGGTTATGGCTTCCTGCGGTTCTCGATCCCGCTGCTGCCCGAGGCCACCGAGTATTTTACGCCGCTGATCTACACCCTCAGCGTGATCGCGGTGATCTACACCTCGCTGGTTGCCTTGGCCCAGCAGGACATGAAGAAGCTGATCGCCTACTCATCGGTCGCGCATATGGGGTTTGTGACGATCGGGATGTTCACCCTGACCACGCAGGGCGTTGCCGGCTCGATCTTCCAGATGCTGTCCCACGGCGTGGTGTCGGGCGCGCTGTTCCTGTGCGTCGGTGTCGTCTATGACCGGTTGCACACCCGTGAAATCGTGCGCTATGGCGGCCTCGCCAACAACATGCCGAAATATGCGCTGGTGTTCATGATCATGATGCTGGCCTCGGTCGGTCTGCCCGGAACCAGCGGCTTTGTCGGCGAGTTCCTGATCCTGATCGGGACCTTCCAGGACAATACCGGCGTGGCCGTGCTGGCAACGACCGGGATCATTCTGGGTGCGGCCTATATGCTGTGGCTTTACCGGCGGGTCATTTACGGCGCCATCACCCATGATGACGTGCGGGTGCTGATGGATCTGACGCCGCGGGAGATCGCGATCTTTGCGCCCTTGATTGTTGTCGTGTTCTGGATGGGGATCTATCCGTCGAGCTTCCTCGACGTGACGACCGCATCGGTTGACCATTTGATCCACGCGTATGAGACGGCGCTGGGGGATGCCCACACCAGGATGGCCCTGGCCGCTCTGCCGACGGTGGGAGGACACTGAGATGAACGCCCCGTTTCCGGCGCTGTCGCCGGCCCTCCCCGAAATCTTTCTTGTCCTTTGCGGTTTCGCCCTGCTGCTGTATGGCGTGTTCCGCGGCGATCGGAGCACGCGCTCGGTCGGCTATCTCGCGGTGCTGGCGCTGGTGATCACGGCGCGACTGGTGATCGGCGGTGCCGATGGCCGGGCGGTGACGTTCGAGGGGCTCTATGTTGTCGACAGCTTCGCCCGGTTCATGAAGGTCCTGGTGCTGTTGGGGTCGGCGTTCTCGATCCTGATCGCCCGGGGCTATCTCGAACGGGAGAACATGAAACGGCCGGAGTTCGCGGTGCTGATCGTCCTGGCGACGTTCGGCATGCTGATGATGATCTCGGCCAACGACCTGATCTCGCTGTATGTCGGCCTTGAAACCCAGAGTCTGGCGCTTTACGTCGTCGCCGCGATGCGTCGCGACAACGCGAAATCGAGCGAAGCCGGTCTGAAATATTTTCTTCTGGGGGCCCTGTCGTCGGGGATGCTGCTTTACGGGGCATCGCTGGTTTACGGGTTCTCGGGAACCACCAATTTCGACGGCGTCGCCCGCTTGTTGATGCAGGGTAACCATCCCTCGGTCGGGTTGGTCGCCGGTCTGGTGTTCGTTGCCGCGGGTCTCGCCTTCAAGGTCTCGGCGGTGCCGTTCCATATGTGGACACCCGACGTTTACGAAGGGGCGCCGACACCGATTACCGCCTTCTTCGCTGTCGCGCCAAAGGTCGCCGCGGTGGCGCTGTTCGTCCGGGTCCTGGTCGGTCCGTTTGGCGAAATGGTTGGAGAATGGCGGCAGATCATTTATTTCTGTTCGGTCGCGTCGATGCTGCTGGGATCGTTTGCCGCGATCAATCAGCACAATATCAAGCGGCTGATGGCCTATAGCTCGATCGGTCATATCGGATACGCCCTGGTTGGCCTGGCCGCGGGTACCGAGGAGGGCGTCCGTGGCGTTCTGATCTACATGGCGATCTATGTGTTCATGAATGTCGGCGCTTTCGCCGTGATCCTGTCGATGCGCCAGAAAGGCCGGATGGTCGAGGAAATCGCCGATCTTGGCGGGCTGTCGCGGCGCCAGCCGATGCTGGCCGCGGCGATGGCGGTGTTCATGTTCTCGATGGCGGGCATTCCGCCGATGGCGGGGTTCTTTGGCAAGCTCTATGTGTTCCTGGCCGCGATCCAGGCGCAGCTTTATGTCCTGGCGGTTCTCGGCGTGCTGACCAGCGTCGTGGGCGCCTTCTATTATCTGCGTATCATCAAGGTGATGTATTTCGATCAACCGGCGCCGGCGTTCGATGGCCCGGTTGAATTTGAGGTGTCGGCCGTGTTGACCGTGACCGGGCTGTTCACGCTGCTGTTCTTCGTGTTCCCGTCACCGATCCTGAGCGCGGCTGCCCGGGCAGCCGCGGCGTTGGTTGCCGGATGAACAGGACGGGCGGTGGAATGGCACCGCCCTCCGAACCGCCACTCCGGTCGTCGCCCCGGTTGCCGGAGGGCTTCGGGCTGGTCGAAATGCCGGCTGTGGCCAGCACCAATGACGAGGCCAAACGCCTGGCGCGGGCGGGTGCGGCGACGGGAACGCTGGTGTGGGCCCATCGCCAGGAGCAGGGGCGGGGTCGGCGTGGCCGTCCCTGGTCGTCGCCGCCGGGTAATCTCTACACCTCGCTGATCCTGCGACCGCGGCAGGACCTCGCGGCGATGGCGCAGTTGTCCTTTGTCGCCGCGCTGGCGGTCGGCGCCACCGTGTCGGCGCTGCTGCCTTCGGCACAATGGGTTTGCAAATGGCCCAATGACGTTCTGGTTCAGGGCGGCAAGATTGCCGGGATTCTGCTGGAGACCGAAAGCGGCGCCAATGGCGCGGTCGATTCGCTGGTGCTCGGCGTTGGCATCAATGTGGCGTCGCGGCCCGACGAAACCGAGCGCCCGGCGATTGCGCTGGCGGAGATCGGCTTTGCCGGCGATCTTGAGGCGGTCCTGACCGCCTATGCCGCAGCCATCGCGGCGGGCATCGAACGATGGAACATTGGGGGTTTCGCCCCGGTCCGCAGTTCCTGGCTTGACCGGGCCCAGGGCCGGGGCGGACCGGTGACGGTTCGTCTGACCCACGAAACCTTTAGCGGTCAGTTCGTCGATGTCGATGGCGAGGGCGCGTTGATCGTCGCGATGGCGGATGGGACGCGGCGTCGGGTCGCCGCTGGTGACGTTTTTTTCCCGTCGGGAGCCTGAGATGTTGCTTGTGATCGATGCCGGCAACACCAATGTCGTGTTTGCGGTCTATGACGGCGAGACCGCGCGGGGCCAATGGCGCTGCGCCACCGATCCCCGCAAGACGGGCGACGAATATGCGGTATGGTTGTTGCAGTTGATGGCCATGGTCAATCTCGGTGCCCGTGACATCGGCGATACGATCATCGCCAGCGTGGTTCCCGATGTGACCTTCAATCTCAAGCGCTTGTGCAAGGATCACTTTCATAATCCACCTCTGATCGTCGGCGATCCCGGCGTCGAGCTGGGGATCGAGGTCCGGATGGACCGGCCCCAGGAAGTCGGTGCCGACCGGCTGGTCAATGCGGTTGCGACGGTGGCATCCTACAGCGTGCCGGCCATCGTGATCGATTTTGGGACGGCGACGACGTTCGACGTGATCGATGCCTCTGGCGCCTATTGTGGTGGCGCCATCGCGCCCGGGATCCATCGCTCGCTCGAGGCCCTGGAGGCGGCGGCGGCGAAGCTGCCCCGGGTCGATATTCGCCAGCCGGACCGGGTGATCGGCAAAAATACGGTTGCGGCGATGCAGTCCGGAGTCTTTTGGGGCTATATTGGCCTGATCGAAGGTCTGGTCACGCGGATCGAGCAGGAGGCCCAGGCCTCCATGACGGTGATCGGAACCGGCGGACTGGCGGTCTTGTTCGCTCGCGCGACCAACCGCATTCATCACATTGACGGCGATTTGACGCTTCGCGGTCTTCGACTCATTCACCAACGCAACAAGGCGTAATGAACGCTGTGACTGACTCTTTCCGTCCTCTCGGGGACGCCGTATATTTCCTGCCTCTCGGTGGATCGGGCGAGATCGGGCTCAACCTCAACCTCTATGGCTGCAATGGCCAATGGCTGATGGTGGATCTGGGAATTTCCTTCGGCGACGACACGATGCCGGGCATTGATGTCATCATGCCGGATCCCGAATTCATCGCGGCCCAGGCCGGGGATCTGGCCGGACTGGTCCTGACCCACGCTCACGAGGACCATCTCGGCGCCGTGGCCTATCTGTGGCCCCGGCTGAAATGTCCGGTCTACGCCACGCCCTTCACCGCGGCGGTGCTGCGGGCAAAGCTGGTGGAGCGCGGACTGGTCGGCCAGGTGCCGCTCCATGAGGTGCCGCTGTCGGGGCGGTTCCAGGTCGGCAGCTTCGATGTCGAGCTGGTGACGATGACCCATTCGATCCCGGAACCGAACGCGGTGGTGATCCACACCGCCTTCGGGCCGATCGTGCATTCCGGTGACTGGAAACTCGACCCCGACCCGATCGTCGGGTCGGTCGCTGACAGCGAAAAGCTGCGCCGTCTCGGCGATGAGGGCGTGCTGGCGCTGATCTGTGATTCGACCAACGCCCTGGTTCCGGGACGATCCGGCTCCGAGGCCGCGGTGCGTGATAGCCTGATCAAGCTGTTTCCCCGGTTTCACAATCGGATCGCGATCTCGTGTTTTGCCACCAACGTGGCGCGGCTCGACAGCATCGCCCGGGCCGCGGCGGCGGCTGACCGCCATGTCGCCCTGGTCGGACGGTCCTTGTGGCGGATCAACGAGGCGGCACGGGCCACCGGTTATCTGAGCGACATTCCGGCGTTCCTGACCGAACATGACGCCGGCTATCTGCCCAAGGACAAGGTGGTGTTGATCTGCACCGGCAGTCAGGGCGAGCCGCGATCGGCGCTGGCGCGGATCGCGGCCGACGATCATCCCGAAGTGACGCTGGATGCGGACGACGTCGTGATCTTCTCTTCGCGGGAGATCCCGGGCAACGAGCGCGCCATCGCCCGGGTCCAGAACCTGCTGGTGCGCCACGGCGTGGAAATCGTGACGGCCAACGATGCCCTGGTTCACGTTTCCGGGCATCCGGCGCAGGACGAGCTGTTGCAGATGTACCAGTGGATCCGGCCGCGTATCGCGGTGCCGGTTCATGGCGAAGACCGCCATCAGAACGAGCATTGCCGGATCGCCGAGCAATGCCAGGTGCCGCAGACGGTGATCCCGCGCAATGGCACGGTGATCCGCCTGGCGCCGGGGCCCGCCGAAATCGTTGCCGAGGTCAGAACCGGCCGTCTCGCCCTCGATGGCAAGCGGGTGGTACCCCTGGACGCCGGCGCGATGCGCGGCCGTCAGCGGATGATGTATAATGGTGCGGCGGTGGCAACCCTGGTGCTGGGCCGTGACGGCAAGCTGGCGGCGACGCCGCAGGTCACGGTTCTGGGCCTGCTGGACGGTGCCGAGGAGGCGTTGGTGCTGGGCGACCTCTATCACGCGGTCACGGAAGCGTTCGACGGCTTGGAGCTTTCCGCCCGGGCGGAGGATGATACCGTTCGCCAGACCGCGCGGATTGCGGTGCGGCGCTGGTTCAATGCCCATTATGGCAAGAAACCGATGACCGAGGTCCATCTGATCCGGCTGTAGCGCTGCGGGCGGAACGGGGAGAATGTCCATCATGATCGGCAAGCTGAACCATGTTGCGATCGTCGTCCCCGACCTCGATCGTGCCGCTTTGCTCTATCGCGATACGCTGGGCGCGACCGTCTCCGCGCCGGTTGATCTTCCCGACCACGGGGTCACGACGATCTTTGTGATCCTGTCCAATACCAAGATCGAGTTGCTGCGGCCGCTGGGCGTGGAGTCGCCGATCGCGAAATTCCTTGCGGCCAATCCCGCCGGCGGCATGCATCATCTGTGCTATGAGGTTCCGGACATCGTGGCGGCGCGGGATCGCTTGCGGCAGGACGGTGCCCGGGTGCTGGGTGACGGTGAGCCACGGATCGGCGCTCATGGCAAACCCGTGCTGTTTTTGCATCCCAAGGACTTTTGCGGCACGCTGATCGAGCTGGAACAGGCCTGACATGGGCGTCGTCAGCGGCATTGCGGTGTTCGTGATCGTCTGGTGGCTGGTCCTGTTCACGGTGCTGCCCTGGGGCGTCCAGCCGGCTGCGGAACAGGATCCCGCGGGCCGGGTCGGTGCCCCGGCACGGCCCCGGATCGCCTGGAAGATGGTGGCGACGACGATCATCGCGGCGATCGTCTGGTCGGTCATTGATGCGGTCGTGCTGTCGGGCTGGATCTCGTTTCGTGAGATCGCGGCCACGATGTGAGTGGGGCCCCGCGATAGGCTGAGGGTTTCGGGGCGCTTGACGGGCGGGCACGGAGGCCCGCCCCACCAACAGGCGTCAGCCCCGCGATGAGGCAAGCTCATCGCGGGGCTGGTGTTATTCCGCAGCCTGGGCCAGGGTGCGCCGGGCGCCGAATTCCTCGGCCAGCAGGAACGCCAGTTCGATGGCCTGCGACCCGTTGAGCCTGGGGTCGCAATGGGTGTGGTAGCGCTCGGCCAGGTTATGCTCGGCGATGGCCTGGGCGCCACCGGTGCATTCGGTGACGTCCTTGCCGGTCATTTCGATATGGACCCCGCCGGGATGCGATCCCTCGGCGCGATGGATCGCGAAGAAATCGCGGATCTCGGCCAGGACCCGGTCGAAGGCGCGGGTCTTGTATCCGGTGGACGAGGCGACCGTGTTGCCATGCATCGGATCGCTCGACCACACCACGGAGCGGCCCTCGCGTTGCACCGCCCGGATCAGGGGTGGCAGCCCGGGACCCACCTTGCCCGCACCCATGCGGATGATCAGGGTCAGGCGCCCCGGCTCATTATTGGGATTGAGCGCGTCGATCAGGCGCAGCACCTCGTCCGGCGTTATGCCCGGCCCGCATTTGATGCCTAGCGGATTGTTGATGCCGCGCAGGAACTCGACATGGGCCCCGTCGAGTTGACGCGTGCGCTCCCCGACCCAGACCATATGGGCGGCGCAATCGTACCACTGCCCGGTGACGCTGTCGGTCCGGGTCATTGCCGCCTCATAAGGCAGCAGCATGGCATCGTGACTGGTGTAGAACGGCGTCTGCTGCAGCGACGGGGCGGTTGCCGCGGTGACGCCGCAGGCCGTCATGAAGGCCAAAGCCTCTTCGATCCGATGCGACAGGTCGCGGTATCGCGCCCCCTGGGCCGAGCCGGCAATGAAGGATTGGTTCCAGTCCTGGACCCGGTCCAAGGCGGCGAATCCGCCCTGGGCGAAACCGCGCAGCAGATTCAGCGTTGACGCCGCCTGGTGATAGGCCCGCAGCATCCGCGTGGGATCGGGCACGCGGGCTTCTGGCGTGAAGGCGATGTCGTTGACGATATCGCCACGATAGGCCGGTAACGTCTGACCCCGGCGAACTTCGACCGAGGATGATCGCGGCTTGGCAAACTGGCCGGCGATACGGCCAACCTTGACCACCGGGCAGGCCGCCGCGAAGGTCAGCGTCACCGCCATTTGCAGCAGGACCCTGAAGGTATCGCGGATCATGTCCGCGCCGAATTCCGCGAAAGACTCGGCGCAATCGCCGCCCTGAAGCAGGAAAGCGTCGCCGGCCGCGACCCGGGCCAGGGAGGCCTTCAACTGGCGGATCTCGCCGGCGAAGACCAGGGGCGGCAGGCGCTGCAATTCGGTCTCGGCGGCGGCAAGTGCGGCGTCGTCGGGATAGGCCGGGGCTTGCGCGACCGGCTTTGACCGCCAGCTTTGCGGCGACCAGGTTTGGTTCATGATCGGTTGGCTCCGCGTTCGCGGATCATCGCGTGAGACGGCAGGCCGGTGTTGCGCGCAACGGGTGCGTTGGCGGCGCGCGGTGCCGGGTGATCCGAAGGCAAGATGGGGCAGGTCCGGGCGGGATCTCCGGGGATCGACGGGCCGGTAATGACATCGAAATCGAACTCTGACATCTGAGGGGCTCCTGGAACGGAAGGCCGCATCACCAATGACGAGAGTTCGTATTTGCATGATTACAAAATGCGAAAGCCGCCCGGGTGAGGCGGCTTTGGTGTCTGCGATATGCTCGCGAACCTAAACCGCCGGTGTGTACCAGCGGTAAAATCGCGGACTATGGGATCGCTTCGTAATCATGGCGCGACAATAATGGATCCGGGGCCGGTCTGGCAAGGCAAAAAACCTCCCGAGACACCGCTTATCGCAACCCGGCTATGCCGCGGGCGGCACGGTGAAAGCCTCATCGACATAGCCGCAGGCGGCCAGGGCCGCGAGCAGGTGCGCCGGAACCGGTGCGGTGATCTGGAGCGGTGGCTTGGTGGGATAAAGCGGCAGGAGCAGCGCCCGGGCGTGGAGGTGCATCGGCGTCAGGCCGGCCGCAGACGTGCCATAGACCGGGTCGCCGAGCAGCGGACAGCCCAGGGCGGCGCAGTGGACCCGGATCTGATGGGTCCGGCCGGTGTGCGGCCGCAATTCCAGCCAGGTGACATCGCCGCTGCGGCCGCGCACGCGATACTGGGTGACCGCGGTCTGGCCGGCGGGATCCACCACCATGCGCCAGCCGCTGCGATCGTTACGCTTGGCCAGGGCCAGCTCGATGACGCCCTCGTCTTGCGGTGGCGCGCCGTGGACAATAGCCCAATAGGTCTTTTCCACCCGGCCTTCGGCAAAGAGGCGACCCAGCCGGGCCAGCGCCTTGTGATGCCGGCCCAACACCAGACAACCGCTGGTGTCGCGGTCCAGGCGATGGGCCAGGGCCGGGAGTTTGGGCAGACCAAAGCGCAGCCCGTCGAAGCAGGCTTCCAGGTTGGGGCCACCGCCCGGTCCGGCATGGACCGCGATCCCCGCCGGCTTGTTCAGGATCAACACCAGGGCGTCGCGATAGAGGACAAGGCTTTGCATCTCCGCGGCCGAGAGGGGCGGCGGAGCCGGTGGGGGACGCAGCCGCGCTGCCGTTACCGGTGCGCTGCGCGGTCCGCGGGGATTGCGGCGGGGCGTGGTCATCGGGTTGCCGGGGTGGTCGCGCCGCCACGGCGCGCGGCGGATCGAAGAACGGGCGTGGTGCGGCGAGACATCGAAGCGGGCGATCAAGGTTGGCACCGACGGCTTGCCGGCGCCTCATCAACGGCCAAAGCCGGGGTCGCGGTCAAGGATATCGTGATCGGGGGGATCGTGATCAGGGCTGTTGCCCGATCGCCGCCGGGATCGCATGGTGGCGCCATCCGGGGATTGTCCCGGGGATCCTGGGGGCCCGAGGGCCGGAGTACCGTCATGCCTTTCAGTGCCACCGACATCCGGGATCGTGTTTTGTATTGTGACCGCGATATCCTGGTGCTGGACAAGCCGACCGGGCTGCCGGTTCATGCGGGAACCAAGATCCAGCAGCATCTGGAAGAGCTGCTGGATCTGGTAGCCTTTGACGCCCCGGAACCGCCACGCCTGGCCCATCGTCTTGACAAGGACACCAGCGGGTGTCTGGTGATGGGGCGCCATGCCGAGGCGCTGGTCCGGCTGGGCCGACTGTTTGCCGCGCATCGTGTCGACAAGCTGTATTGGGCGGTGGTGATTGGTCGTCCGCCGCAGGATGCCGGGCGGATCGATCTGCCACTGCTCAAGATTGCCGGGGAAACCGGTGCCCGGATGGAGGTCGACGCCGCCGGAAAATCGGCGATCACCGATTATGCCGTGCTGGCGACGGCGGGCGGGTGGAGCTGGTTGGCGCTGCGGCCCCATACCGGGCGCACCCACCAATTGCGGGCCCATTGTGCGGCCCTGGGCTGCCCGATCATCGGTGACGCGATCTATGGGCCGGAACGGCCGCCGCGCCAGCGGCTGCATCTGCATGCGCGGGCGATCCGCCTGCCTTACGATCCTGCCGCAGGCCCCTTGGTCGTTATGGCCCCGGTGCCGGCGGCGATGGCCGGCACCGGTTTTGACGGTGCCGCCGCAGCCCCGCCGTTCGGCGATTGAGGCGATGGCGGTGTCAGGAGGCCGGGCCGGCGGTGGCCGTGAGCGCCTGACGCAGCCGATCGGCGTCGTGGTTGTGCGCCTGATGGCGATACAGGATATCGGAAACCGAGATCGGATGGTGGTAATAGGCCATGTTGGCGCTGTCGCGGGGTTTGATCGCGGTGCCGTTCAAGGTCACGCCGGCATAGGCGCCGCTGGCCGACGCCCAGACCACGATATCGGCATTCAGCGTCGCGGTCGTTGCCGCTTCGGCTGAACTGCCCAGGGTGACGACCGCGAGCCCAGCACCGGCGCCGATCTTGAATTGATCGGCGAGCAGGGCGTGCAGCGCCTTTTCAGATAGCACGAACAGGACCAGTTCGGATTGTTCGAGGCCGATCTGGAGACCAAACGACGCCGAGGCCAGGGTGTAAAAAGCCGGATTGCTCCAGCCATGGGCTTCGCGGCGCAGCATTACGGCGTCGCCGCCTTCACCGCCGACGAAGAACCCGCCCTTGACCAGCTGGGGCACGATCATCACCGCGACCGCACGTTTCAACAGCGCCGGCGCCGTGCCAAACTCCTTGTCGTGGCGCAGGTCGCTGACGGTGATCCGCGCCCGGTCAATCAGTTGCTGCTGGTCGGAAGCCGCCCAGGCGGCCGGTGCGAGCAGGAGCATGGCGAGCGTCAGGCTCAGGCATTTGAGGTTTCGCGACAATATCATGATGCGTCTCCTTCGCGCGTTTTTGGCGGGAATTTCGGGCGGGCAAGCCCCGACCGGAGCCCTGCGATTGCCGGCCGTGACGCCCTGGCCTTCGGGATCGCGATCGTGGCCCCATTTTGCTCTCTTTCTCATATTGTCGCGATCGCGGTGATCACGACCGGCGCGCTGGGATTAGCTCCCTTTCGCGCACGGCGACAGGGGCGCAACGACGGTCGGAACGCGAAAATGTGCCCTGCGATGAGTCAAGATCGTGATGGGTGGCCAAACAGGCCTGGGAATCAGGGTTGACAGGAGTGTCGTTGTCGGCGACTGTTCCGCCATCATGAAGATCCGGACCACCCTCCTTCGACTTTAAGACCCGGCCTCTCGCGAGGGGTCGGGCTGTGCTGTGTCGAGGTTGAGCAGGTAATGGGCCGGGAGTCCCGATGTTGATTTTACTAAAATCCGACTGGATCCGGTCGCGGCGTGTCGCGGCCTCGGGCGAAGCGATTCGTTTCACTCTGACACAGCGACTTCGCTGCGACTGTTGGATCTGACGGCGATCTGACAGTCGTAATGCTGCCGTGTGACAATCCCATCGCCCCGAACACGGAGAAGTCCCATGATGTTAAAGAATCCCGCCGCGAAATACCGGCCTTTTGCTCCAGTTAACTTGCCGGATCGTCAATGGCCGTCGCGCACGATTACCCATCCGCCGCGCTGGATGTCGTCTGACTTGCGGGATGGCAACCAATCCTTGATCGAGCCGATGAATGGCGAACGCAAGCGTCGCTTCTTCGCCCTGCTGCTCAAGGCCGGCTTCAAGGAGATCGAAACCGGTTTTCCGTCGGCGTCGCAGACCGAATTCGACTTCGTCCGTGATCTGATCACAACATCGGCGATCCCCGAGGATGTCTGGATCCAGGTTCTGACGCCGTCGCGGCCGGAATTGATTGCGCGGACCTTCGAATCTCTGCGCGGCGTGCCGCGGGCGATCGTTCATCTCTACAATGCGACCTCGCCCTTGTTCCGCCGGATTGTGTTCGGCCAGGACAAGGAGGCGACCATCGCGCTGGCGGTCTCGGGGGCACGGGTGTTCGCCGAACAGGCCGCCCTTCAGCCGGAGACCGACTGGCGCTTCGAATATTCCCCAGAGACCTTCTGTTTCACCGAACTCGATTTCGCGCTGGAAATTTGCGAGGCGGTGATGGATGTCTGGCAGCCGACCCCGGAACGCCCGGTCATCCTGAATCTGCCGGCGACGGTCGAAGTCGCGACACCCAATGTCTACGCGGATCAGATCGAATGGTTCTGCCGCAATGTTTCGCGGCGCGATTCGGTGGTAATCAGTGTCCATCCGCATAATGACCGGGGCACCGGGATCGCCGCCGCGGAACTGGCGCTGATGGCCGGCGCCGACCGGATCGAGGGCTGTCTGTTCGGCAATGGCGAGCGGACCGGCAATGTCGATCTGGTGACCTTGGCGCTCAACATGTACTCGCAGGGCGTCGATCCCGGCCTCGATTTCTCGAATATGCGAGAAGTCGTCCAGGTCGTTGAACACTGCAACCAGTTGCCGGTGCATCCGCGGCATCCCTATGCCGGCGATCTGGTGTTCACCGCGTTCTCGGGGTCGCATCAGGATGCGATCCGCAAGGGGTTTGCCGCGCAGCAGGGGCGTAACGATCAGATCTGGGAGATCCCCTATCTGCCAATCGATCCCGCGGATGTCGGCTGTTCCTATGAGGCGGTGATCCGCGTCAACAGCCAGTCGGGCAAGGGCGGTGTCGCCTGGGTTCTCGAACAGGACCAGGGGCTGAAGCTGCCGCGGCGCCTGCAGATCGCCTTCACGCGCGTCGTGCAGGAGATGACCGACCGGACCGGCAAGGAGCTCAACGCCGCGGATATCTGGGACGCGTTCCGCACGGCCTATTGCCTTGATGAGGCGCAGCCGATCGAACTGATCGAGCATCAGGACACGGCGACGGGGCGCGATCGGACCATTCAGGCCCGGATCCGCTTCAACGGCGCGGAGCGCCTGATCACCGGCCGGGGCAATGGCCCGATCTCCGCCCTGGTCGATGCGATCGCGCGTCACTGCGACGTCGCCCTTGAGGTGGTTGACTATCAGGAGCACGCGCTGGGCAGCGGTGCCGACTCGCGCGCCGCCGCCTATGTCGAGTGCCGCTTCCCGGGCGGTGACGTCGGGTTCGGCGTCGGGCTTGACGAGGATATCGCGACCAGCTCGCTGAAGGCTGTTGTCAGCGCGGCCAACACGGTGTTGCGCGCTCGGGCGTGAGGCCAGACCGGATGGCGTTGGTAAGGAATGGGGGGCTGGGGCCTCAGGCCCCAGCGGGTTTGGGCGGAGCCCAAGAGTTCTTCATGACCAGTGAGCCGTTCCACTAACGTTCACCCGAGGCCAGAAGTATCGCCGCCAGCGGGCAGTGATCCGACAGTCTGGGCTCGAAGCGATAGCGGCCGGTTTCGTGGTAGCGGTGACAGGGTTACGGATCTGTGCGGGTGGCGCTCAGTAATGAGCGTCCCTTCCGCAATCCGTAATTCCCGATTAAAGCGAGGCCGCAATGTCCGCGATGGAACGAACCAGAATGAGCGGATCATCCCGGGATGGGAGAAATCCTCGCCGTCGCCAGAATGCGGCCGCTTCCGAATCAACAGCATTGACGAGCAGAGCCCGGCCGCCAACGAGCTTTGCTGCCATGACGCAGCGCCGCAGTGCATGTTTCACCAGGCCCGTGCCGATACCGCGGCCGGTCCAATCAAGGTCGGTTGCGAGTTGGCCGAGCAACAGGCACGGCACCGGGTCAGGAGGTTGGCCCGTCCGGATGGACCGAGGCAGGGCGTTCGGGACAACCGCCGTTGGCGCCAGACCGTAGAACCCGATCACGCGGCCTTCGTCGTGGACGACGAGAACGGCGGTGAAGCCCTTCTCCTGGTTTGAAAGCGCCCGGCCCTTGAGCCAGTGGTCCAGAGGCGGCTTGCCGCAGGAGAATGCCGAGACGTCGTGCGCCGCGGTGAGGGGCTCGGGGACCGAGAGACCCAAGGCTCAGCTTTTTGCGATGTAGTCCGGCTCCCACGGGGCGGGACGCTTCGCCAATTCGACGACTTCAGGAATAGCGGCGACTGGCGCTGACAGGACGGCCATGAACGCCGCAAAGCCCTCTACGCTCATCCGGATCAGCCTGTTTTCCATCAAGACGTCCTCGGCTGCCCGAACCGCGGCCTCGCGGACAAAGTCCGTGCGGGAGCGGCCGCGCAATCCCGCGGCACGGTCGATCATGGCGATGTCTGCCTCGGGGAGGCGCATCGAGATCGGGTGTTCCTTACGTTCAGCTTTGATGGCCATTGTTTATCTCCGGCAACGAACATACGCCTGCGTAGTGCAAAATGCAATACGTCACGAGGTTGTGGTGACAGGAGGTCACCGTAATGCTTGAGTTCCATGCAAGAAGGAAGTCGCGACTAACGTTCGTTCGGGGCCAGAAGTGTCGCCCCCAGCGGGCAGTGATCCGACAGTCTGGGCTCAAAGCGATAGCGGTCTGTTTCGCGGTAGCCAATTTCCGCGACCGAGCCCGGGACCAGCCACGAGCCCAGGGTGCGGCTGAGCACGATATGGTCGATCAGCGGACGATCCTCGCCCCAGCACAGCGGTTTGACCGCGGCGTCGGCGAGGGTCAGGCCCCGGGTCGGGTTACCGGCGAGATGACGCCAGAACCAGTCGGTGGCGCGGCCGTCGCGTGACACGAAGCGTCGGTTGAAATCACCGAGAATGATGAAAGGGCGGCCCTCGGCGTGGCGGCGATCGATCCAGTCTTGCAGGATTGGCAACTGGCGGGCCAGGACGCCGCAGGGATCGCTGTGGTCGACCGGTCCCTGCGGGTCATCCGGGATATAGCCGGTCGCGCAGCCGGATTTCAGGTGGACCGCCAGCAGGCGGATGGTCTCGCCGTGATAGTCGAGGGTGATGTCGGCACCGGCGCGCAGCGAATCCGCGATGGGCCCGTAGATGTTGAGGGACGCGAGGTCGGCATTGGCGGTGACGTGGAGGTTCCGCCGCACCGCGAAACCGGGCCGCTGGTATTCGGAACCGTGACTGAAATAGAGGACATAGCGGGCGGGATCAAAGACTTTGGCGGCGACGTCGGGGCCGTCGACCTCCTGGAAGGCCACGATGTCGCCGTCAAGGCGGTCGGCGTAGCCTTTGAGGCGGGCAAAATCCTCGCTGCTGCGCGCGAACACCGCCTGGTCGCTGCGGGGATTATTGTCGAAATGCCGGTTGATGTCGTCGGCGCGCTCGGTCAGCCAACTCAGGTTCCAGGTGACCAATCGCAGCGCCGCCGCCGGCGTGGTCCACAAACCGGTCAGCACCGCCAGCAACGCGATGGCGGCGCCGGACGCCCGGCTCATGCGGCCTCGGCGGTCCAGAACGGCTCGACCTCGGTGAACGTCTTCCAGCAGTCGCCGAGTTGCTGCAACTGGTGATGCCCCTGTTCGGCGATCCAGTCGCTGAGGTCTCGCGCCGCCTTGCGGCCGTCGCCTTCTTCGCCGCGGCACAGCGATTCGACCAGGTGACCGGACACCGTGGCATCGTTGATGTCGCCCAGCACATCCTGCAGTGTCTCCACCGCGTTGAGATAGGCGCGGGTTGTCGCGGCGGGGTAAAGGCCGCGGAAGAAGTCCGTGGCATAGCGCAGCTTCTTGACCGCGATCCGCAGCCGATGCCGGTCCTCGGGTTCCATCCGGGCGATCTGCCTGCCAATGCGGCGAACCTTGCGGTGGCGCTTGGCCAGCCAGCGATGCGCCAGCTCGATGACCGGTTGGTCGAGCGATGGCATCAGGCCGGCGGCCGCGCCTTCGTACCAGCGGCCGTCCTCGATCCAGCCGCCGATCGTCAGCAGCAGGCTGGTATAGCGCGGCGCGCGCATCGCCTCGATCGCGCTGCCCTGGGCCACTTGGCGGATCTGCTCGATGGCGTGGCGCAACTGTTCGATTCCGGGCGACGGCCGGCGATCGTTCTTGAACCGATCGAAATAGCGGGTCAGCAGTACATCGCGGTCGCGTGCCGCGCCGAGGCGGCCGCCGAGCCAGCGAACCTCGTCAGCCAGTTGCAGACCTTCGGCCGACTGGATGTAATCACTGAACAGCACCAGTGCCGACCGCAGCCGGCGTAACGCGACCCGCATCTGATGGATGCCTTCGGGGTCCAGGCCGCTCAGCACGCAGGGCTCATTGGCCAGAAGATGACTGATGCTATTGCGCACGATATGGCGAAAGGCCTCGGCCAGGGTCGTCATGGGCGTCATCGCCAGGGGCGCCGCCTTGACCGGTGCCGGCGCTGTGCCATTGACCAGATCAAAGCCGATGTCGGCCTTGCTGCGCGTCGTGATCCGCAGCGGCACGCTGCGCTGCAGTTCGCGGGCCAGATCGAACAGCTGGCCGACCCGGCCGGCCTTGAGCTCCAGTTCCACTTCGTTGATCGGGGTGCGGGCGTCACCGGCGCGGATCTCGCCGGTATCCAGCGCGATTTCGATCGCGGTCAGCTTCGCCGTGCGCAGCAGCAAGGTGGTGCGCTGCAGATCGGTGACGAAAATCGGCCGGAGATTGGACACGGCATCGTGGGGCAGGGCGCCGCGCAGCACATCCGGGGTCAGCAGGCTGAGATCCGGGTGATCGTCGCGAATCTTCCATTCCCATTCACGGCGGACGGCGACGCCGGCGGGGTCGGTCGCGGCGCCATTGTCGAAGGTCTTGATCGACTGGATCCGTTCATTGCCGATACGGCGAACGCGCAAGGCCAAGCCACGGGCGGCGAGCTGGAAATCCGGGGTGTCGAAATAGGTCGTGATCAGACGGCGGCTGACCGGGGTGCCGTCATGCGCCGCGGTCAGAATCGGATGCCGGACCAGTCGCGTCAGATCGCCGGCCGCGACCTGAAGCTTAAGTTCGACCTCAAGGCCGGGACTGGCTTCCCGGGCATCAGGGACGGACGGGGTCGGATCGGACTTCGGCTTGGCAGACAAGCAGGCAACCCTCGGGTCGGAGGACGGTTTGGCCAACGACCGGCCGGCTAAGCAATACCTGACCCGGGCAAGCGGCGCGACGGGAATTCGGTCCGATTCCGCATTCGTCATCAATGCGTCATGATTGCGCGCCCGACGGCGCCGGATCACGATGCCGCGCTGTTGTCCGCGTGGTCCTCCCGGCGGGGCAGGATGAAGGCGCGTAGGAAGCCGTCCTGATCGCCGCTGTTGGCCCATGATTCGATGGGCAATTCGAGGATCGCCAGGGCCGCGGTCGGGAAGGCGCCGGCATGCGCGGTCACGGCGTCGGGCGTGCCGTCGCCGCGCAGGCGGTCGACCAGGTCGGCCAGATCCGGATTGTGACCAATGATCATCACCGTGGTGACGGTGTCGGGGACGTGGCGCAGCCGATCAATCAAGGCCTGGGCGCCGGCCAGATAGAGCGACCGGTCATAGTTTATCACCAGATCAAGGTCGAGATCCGCCAGGGCCAGCCGAGCGGTATCCCGGGCGCGACGGGCGGTCGAACACAGGATGAGGGGGTTGTGCCGGCGGAAATCCGCTGCGCAATGGTCGCGCAGCCAATGATTGATCCGATGGGCCGCCTTGACGCCGCGGGGCGCCAGAGGGCGGTCGCGATCGGCACAATTCGGGTCATTCCAGTCCGATTTGGCGTGGCGCAGCAGGAACAGGGTCTTCACGGCGGGATCCGATCGCGGGTACCGGGGGGAGCGTCGACGGACCGGCCCCGTCACCGGTCCTGTGACGGACGGGTCCTGCATGGGCGCGCTAGGCAGCTTGACGGCCAGAAGATCACGGGGGATCGGGCGGTGCAACAATCTCCTGGCCCTGCGGCCGGCGTATCATCGTTGCGACAGGAACGGGTCAGGTCGAGGACCGCAGCGCGCAAGGGCCGAAGCCTGCGTGGCGTCCGAACATGACGGTTTTCCAACGCCTATGGGTGTTACGGGGGATCGGCCTCGGGACGGGGCGCCCCTGTTTGCTGTGCTGGAAACGGTGCCCAGCGGTGGCTGCAATCGGGTGGGGCGACGAGGGCGAGGATCCCGCTGGCGCTTATCGGTTCATTTCTGCCGCCCGTAACGTCACCCCGGCCCGAAAGGCCGATCTTCGATCACGGGCGTGCCATCCGCCTTGTTTCAGGCGAACCCGGCGCCGCCGGAAACCGGCCGGCGCCCCCCCCCGGTGGATCAATAGCCCTGATAATAGGCCGGTCCCGGGTAGTAGACGACGCGCGGTGGTGGCGCATAATAGACCCGCGGCGGCGGCGGATAATAAGCCGCCGGCGGCGCGTAATAGACGGGCGGTGGCGGCGCGTAATAAACCGGTGGCTGTGCCACATAGACCGGGTGCGGCACCAGTGGTGACAGCACCGCCGCCGTGGTTCCGGCGACGACCGCGCCCAGCAGCCCCAGGCCGATATCGTCGTGATGGTGCCAGCCGTCGGCCTGGGCCGATGACAAAGGTGCTGCCGCAAGCAGGGCCGCCGTGACCGCACAGACCGCCAAACCGCTTTTCATAACCGAAAACTCCTTGTTTGCGTCCGACGGGAATCGGCGCGCGGATAAGATCCGCCAAACCATAATACCAGGATCACTGCGCTCCAGCACAGGGCATTGGGACTAAGACTTTGGCGGCGGGATTGTTCGATGCAACCCCGGCCATCGTCCGATGCCGACGACCCGAACCAGCAACCACAATGATAACAACGTCGGCGGGGGCCGGGATATTCCACCCCGGCAACCCGACCACGTGTTTTTTTTACGACGCCGAAGACGCGCGCCAAATGTCGATACCGCCGTCCAATGCGTGCTGATCGATCTCGGCCAATTCCTCGGACGACAGGGGCGCGCTCTGCAACGCGTCGAGCGAATCGTCAAGTTGCGCGACGGTTCGGGCGCCGATCAGGGCCGAGGTGATGCGTGGATCACGGAGGACCCAGGTCAGGGCCATTTGCGCCAGGGTCTGGCCGCGGCGCTGCGCGACCGCGTTCAAGGCGCGAATTCGCTGGAGATTGGCCTCAGTCAACAGGCTTTGTCTCAGCGAGCCGCCTTTGCTGGCCCGTGACCCGGCCGGGATGCCGTCGAGGTAGCGGTCGGTCAGCATGCCCTGGGCCAGGGCGGAGAAGGCGATACAGCCGATGCCCAGTTCCTCGAGGGTGGCGAGCAGCCCATCCTCGATCCAGCGGTTGAGCATTGAATAGGACGGCTGATGGATCAGGCAGGGTGTCCCCAGCGCCTTCAGGATCGCGACGGCTTCGCGGGTTTTCTGTGGGGAATAGGATGAGATCCCGGCATAAAGGGCCTTGCCCTGGGTCACCGCCGAATGCAGCGCCCCCATGGTTTCCTCCAACGGGGTGTCCGGATCGAAGCGGTGCGAATAGAAGATGTCGACATAGTCGAGTCCCATTCGCTGCAGGCTCTGGTCCAGGCTGGACAGCAGATATTTACGCGAACCCCACTGACCGTAAGGGCCTGGCCACATCAGATAGCCGGCCTTGGTCGAGATCACCATCTCGTCACGATAGGCCTTGAAATCCGTGGCCAGGATCCGGCCGAAATTCGCCTCGGCGGATCCCGGCGGCGGGCCGTAATTATTGGCCAGATCGAAATGGCTGACGCCACGGTCGAAGGCGCGGCGCAGTATGGCGCGACCGGTTTCGAAAATGTCGGTCCCCCCGAAATTCTGCCACAGGCCCAGGGAAATCGCCGGGAGATCGAGGCCGCTGCGGCCACAGCGGCGGAATTGCGCGTTGTGGTACCGGTTGTTGTCGGCAAGGTAAGTCACTTGGTGTTTGCCTTTTTTGTCGCGGCCTCATCCTGTGGCCGAGGGATTTGGTGGTCGTCATCGGCGTGACGCCGCCAGGGGGGCTTTGGCGGTGCGTCAGATCGTCTGCCCGAGCGCCGCCAGAAACGCCTGGATCATGGCTTCATTGCGCCGATAGTAGGTCCATTGGCCGGCCCGTTTTGACGTCACAAGACCGGCCCGTTGCAGAATCGCGAGATACGCCGAAACGGTCGATTGGGACAGCGCCGCTTTTTCGAAAATCCGGCTGACACAGACGCCCTCGGACAGCGGCTGGGAGTCCTGAGGCGCGAAATTCTGTTCCGGCTGCTTCAGCCAGACCAGAATATCGCGCCGGACCGGATTTGCGAGCGCGCGGATGATCGCATCGATATCCATGATCACCCTCCGCACCCATCACCCTGTGTTTGTGTCGCGGTCGGGTCAGGTCGCTTCGACCGTCGTCTGAATCCCGCCGCACCCAAATTGGCTCAGGCCACCAAGGACGTCAACGCGTCGCGGGTGAAATCGTGAATTTCTGCCTGCCGGCCTTCCTGGACCTTGTTGGCCCATTGTGGTTCCGCCAGCAAAGCCCGGCCGACGGCCACCAGATCGAAGTCACCCTGCTCAAGCTTTTCCACCATCGCCGCGATGCCGGTGGCGCTGGCGATCAGTTTTTCGGTTCCGGTAAACACCGCCGATGACATCTCGCGGTCCAAGCCGACACTGCCAACCGCGATGACCGGCTTTCCCGTCAGACGCCGCGTCCAGGCCGCGAGGGTGTCCGGGCTGTTCTCGAACGCCGGGACCCAGAAGCGGCGCGTGCTGGCATGGAAAATGTCGACACCGGCTTCGGCCAGGGGCACGAGGATTTGCGCCAGCTCGTCGGGGGTGTTGCCGATCTTGGCGGCGTAATCGCTCATCTTCCATTGCGAGAAGCGGAACACGATCGGGAAATCGCTGCTGACGGCGGCGCGAACGGCGCGGACGACTTCAAGCGCGATCCGCGTCCGGTTGGCGATCGAGCCACCATAGCCATCGGTACGCTGGTTGCTGCCGTCCCAGAGGAAGGAATCGAGAAGATAAGCGTGGGCGCCATGCAATTCGACACCATCGAAACCGATCCGTTCGGCGTCGCGGGCGGCCTGGGCAAAGGCGGCAACGACATCGGCAATGTCAGTCTCGGTCATCGCCTTGACGACCACGGTCCCCTTGTCCTCGATCGTCATCGGGCCATAGCCGGGGACCGCCGGATCGGGTTCCATGCCCGGGCGGCGCACCGGGCCGACATGCCACAGTTGCGGAATGATTCGGCCGCCTGCGGCGTGAACCTCGTCGACGACGCACTGCCAACCGGCCAGAGCCGCCGCGCCATGAAACGCCGGGACGTTGGCATAGCCATTGGCGCCGGGATGGTTGATCGTGGTGCCTTCGGTGATGATCAGGCCGACGCCGCCGGCGGCACGGCTACGGTAATAGGCGGCGACATTGGCGCCGGGGATCGCGCCCGGCGACTGCTGTCGGGTCATTGGCGCCATGACGATGCGATTGGCCAGGGTCTGGTGTCCAAAGGCAAAGGGCTGGAACAAGGCGCTGACGGAAGGATCTGCAACGGTGGTCATGGCCGGATTGTCCTGTTCAAAGCGAAGGGGTTGAGAACGGACGATATCATAAATCGTAAAATCGCGATATTTCACTCCCCGGCTGTGGCCCGGAGCTGCGGTGCGCCGTTGTGCGGCGTAATGTTGCGGCCTGGGGCCCGGTCGGGTCGGGGGTGGCGCCGTCGCGCTGTCGCCAGAGCCACACCGGTGAGAATCAGGGCAAAACCGGCGACGTGGTATTGTTCCAATCGTTCGCCCAGGCAGATCGCGGCCAGCAGGGCGGTGAACACGGCCAGCAGGTGATAGGAGGCCCCGGTGACGGTCGCCCCAAGGACGACAATGCAGCGATTCCAAACCACGCCGCCCAGCAGACAGATGATCAGCCCCAGATAGATGACGATGCCAATCGACAGTGGATCCAGGGGCAGTGTGCGGTCGGTGAGGGCTTCGTGGATCCAGAAGGGCAGCAGCACGATCTCGCCGGCGGCAATTGTTGCCAGCAGGAAGACGAACAGATCGAGTTCCGGCGGTTTGCGGCGGATCAGCACCGAGTAGAGGGCGTAGTTCGCGACCCCGGCCAGGATCTGAAAGTCGCCACCGCGAAACGACAGGTCGGCGGCCGAGCGCGGATCGCCGCGCAACACCAGCCAGGCCACGCCGGCAAAAGAGATCACCGCCCCGAACACGGTCCGGGCGCTCAGCGGTTCGCGACTGACGACCGTGGCCATCAGGGGGACCATCAGCGGCAGGGTCGAATTGATGAAGGCGATATTCGCCGCGGTCGTCGTTGCGGCGGCCATATAACCCAGAATGCTGTAGCCGGCGATGCCCAGGATGCCACACAGCAGGATCAGCAGCCAATGGGCGCGCAGCACCGGCAGTTGCCGGATCGCCCGGCTCCAGACCAGAGGCAGCAGCACCAGAAACGCGACCAGCCAGCGGCTGCAGGTCAGCGCGATCGGGGGAAAGGCGTGGCTGTAGGCCCGCGACAGGACGATATTGCTCGACCATACCAGCGGCGGCAACCACAGCAGCCAGACGGGCCGGGCCCAAATCCAGCCCAAAGCTCCTCCGCCGGTGGCGGGACGCGGCCGGTCGGATCGGTTCGACGGTTCGGGGCGCGCGGGGCGTTGCGGGCCGGCCGCCTCTGGAGAGGGTGGGTTCACGCGTAGGGTTCCGTCAAGGGTGCGGTTGGGTCGGTATCGATCGAATGCCGGGGGGGGGGCGAAAGCCGGGGTGGTCGGTGAAACAGGCGGTGACTGACAGATCATGCCCGAACCAGCGTTCTGCAACGCTTTGCCAGGGTCGGGGCGGTCAGTGCCGTTCGACCTGGTGCCAAAAGGCAACCCCGACGCCGTGGCTCGGGCATCGTTCCGGGCCGGGGCGTTCCGTCGCGATCGGGATGGCTGTTGCGCCGCAATCGGGTCTTGACGGGGCCCCGGGTGTCGTTGCCCTCTGGTCTTGCCGTTGATCCCTTGTCGGCGCTTGATGGAGACGTGATGACGGGCCGCAGCACCGTTCCCGACAGCAGCCAGCCTCGTGTCGTTTCGCGGCTGACCCCGTCGTTGGCCCGCCCGGTGCCGCCGCCCCTCGGCGAAGTTCCGGGCCTGCTGGCACAGGCCGAGGCCTGCTACGCGGCCGGGGATGCCAGGGGTGCGGCTCAGGCCTACGTCCAGGTGATTGCCGCGGTACCGCAGGTGGCCGAACTCTACAATATGCTCGGCATGCTGCTGTTCGATCTTGGCTGTTTCGACGATTCCGTGACCGTCTGCCGTCAGGCCCTTGCCTTGCGTCCCGATTTTGCCGAGGCCTATTTCAATCTCGGCAACGGACTGCGCACGGGTTTGGCGGCGCCGGCGCGGGCCGCCTATCACCGGGCGCGGCGTCTGGGCCTGGATACGCCCGACCTGTTCAACAATCTCGGGGTTGTGACGGCGCGCTGCGGCGCCTTTGACGCGGCCATCGCCGCCTATCGCCAGGCCGTGTGCCGCAAGCCTGACCATGCCGGTGCCTTCTACAATCTCGGCAGTGTGCTGTATGCCTGCGGCGATACCGCCGCCGCAGTCCGCGCCTTTGGCCGGACATTGCGCGTGACCCCCGACGATGCCAATGCGCTCAACAATCTCGGCAGCGTCTTGCAGGCGCAGGGGCGGCTCGACGACGCCATCGCGACCTATGACCGGGCGTTGCTCCATGCCCCCGCGGATCCACGGATCCATGTCAATCGCGCGATGGCGCTGTTGCATCGCGGGCGCCTGGTCGAAGGCTGGGACGATTATGAATGGCGCTGGAAGACGGAGCGCTTTCACGACCTTGTGGTTCGTTTCCCGCAGCCGGAATGGGCGGGCGAGCCGCTGAGCGGGCGGACGATCCTGCTCTATGGTGAGCAGGGGTTCGGTGACACCCTGCAATTCGCGCGGTTCGCGCCGGTGCTGGCGGCACGGGGCGCCCGGGTCATCCTGCGGGTGCGCCAGCCGCTGGTTCGGCTGCTGTGTCCTGTTGCCGGCGTTGCCGATGTCGTTGCGATGGAAGCGCCGCTGCCACCCTTCGACTGCCATCTGGCGCTGATGAGCGTGCCCCGGTTGCTGCGGACCGGGCTTGCGGCGATCCCGGCAACGGTCCCCTATCTGGCGCCGCCCGCGGCGGCCGTCGCCGCGTGGCGGGCGCGCGTCGCGGCGTTGCCCGGTGTCAAGGTCGGTCTGGTGTGGTCCGGTGATCCTTTGCCGTCCGACCGGGGTTCGGTGCTGCCGGATCTGCGCCGCAGCATTCCGGCAGCTCAACTGGCCGGGTTGGCCCGGGTCGGCGGTGTCAGCTTTGTCAGCCTGCAGAAAAAGATCGCGGTTGCGGGGGTCACCCCGGAAATTCCGGCGCAGATCGGGACGATGCCCGCCGGGATCGCGCTGCACGACTGGATGGATGAGATCGACGATTTTGCCGACACCGCGGCGCTGGTCGCCGGGCTCGATCTCGTGATCACGATCGATACCGCGGTCGCGCATCTGGTCGGCGCGATGGGCAAGCCGGTGTGGATCCTGATCCGCCATGACGCCTGCTGGCGCTGGATGCAGGATCGCGATGATTCACCGTGGTATCCCAGTGCCCGATTGTTCCGACAGGTTCAGCTCGATGATTGGTGGACGGTCGTCGAGCAGGTCAGCGGTGCCTTGGCGCAATTTGTCGATCGGCATGGCGCGGCGCCGGTATCGCAATCGTGAAAGGCTGGTGATGACGGGTGCGGAGAAAGCCGGCCATCCGCGGGGCGCCGGACGGCGGGTGCTGCCGGTGGCGGTTGCTGCCGCGACGGTCGTGCTTGCCGTCACGGTCGTTGCGACCGGTCTGGGCGGCGATGCCCTGTGGTTTGTCACGGGCAAAGTCATCGGCTGGGTGTTCTGGTGGTGCGTCGATCTGATCCGCAACCTGGCCGGCCCGCTATGGCCCTGAGTCATTATTTTTGCCACATTTTCTGCGGCCAACGGGATGGCTCCCGGGCCGGAGAAGGCTCGAACGGTCAAGGGTCGGATGCGTCGGGTCCCGGTGGCGCGAACGCGTGTGGAGGAATGGGAATGGCGCTCGGAAGAATGCTCGGGATGCTCGGCATCGTCGTGGCGATGCTCGGTGTCGCACGGGGGGCCTGGGCGGCGGCAGAACAGCAGCAGGTGGTCGATCAGGCGGTGGCGACCATCGAGGCGCTGCACCAGGACAAGGCCGTGGGCCCGGCATCGCTGCTGTTGCTGAAGCAGGCCAAGGCCGTGATGATCGTGCCTCACCTGGTCAAGGGCGGGTTCTTCGCCGGGGGCGAGGGCGGTGACGCGGTGGTGTTGACGAGGGCCCGGTCGAGCCTGTGGGGTGCGCCGGCGTTCTACACCCTGGGCTCGGTGTCGTTTGGCCTGAAAACCGATCTCGCTCAGGCCGCCCTGGTGCTGTTTGTCCTCAGCGACAAGGCGCTGGATGCCCTGTTGGCCAACGAGCTGCGCGTCGCTGCTCAATCCGGTCTGGCGATCGCGATGCTGGGTCCCGCCGGCGAGATCGCAGCGTCGAGCCCCGATGCAGCGTCGAGCCCCGATATTGTCGTCTGGGCCTCGGGCCATGGTGCCGATGTCGGTCCGACGCTCGAGGGCAGCATCATCAAGCCGCGGGACAGCTACAATCTGGGGTACTACGAACACCCGGTATCGGTGGCCGACATTCTGCGTCAGCACCGGGTGCGGGAACACGGCGCAGATGGCTTGCGTCAGGCCCTGACCCTGCTCGCTGGGCTTCCCGGATGAGCGGTCGGGCCGACAATCGCAGGAGCCGGCGCGGGGGCCGGCGAGGGGCCGGAATGTCGCGATGTGGCAGCGCCGGCCTCACAAACAGATCACAGAAGCCATCGTGATTTATGCTAAGGGTAGTGTCCTCTGTTGAGCCGGAATGGGGCATTCTGGGGCGAACTTGAACAAGTTTCGTGCCCTGTTTCTGGTGGCAGTGTTGTCAGTCGCGACATTGACCAAGGCCGGGCTCTCTCCGGTGTTCGCGGATCGGAGGCGCCGCGAGCCGCCGCAGCGGTTCCGCTTAGCGATGCCGCATCAACCTTGGCGACCAGGATGGATAGGATGAATCGTTACTTTCGACTGATTCTCGCGGTCCTCGTCGTGGCCTGTGCCCCCTCGATTGTACACGCCACGGTGACAGCGGATCGGGTCAGCGCGTTGATGACCAAGGCGCAGGATAACGGCCGGGTCCGGGTGATCGTTCGCGTCCATAACCGTTCCGTTGCCGAAGCTCTGTTGGGCAGTCAGGCGGCGATCGCGGCGCAGCGGGCCCAGAACGCCGGCGACCTGGCCCAGGTCGCGGCAACCGCTGGCGCCCATGGTCAGGTGTACAGCGAGGCGCCGTTCCAGACCCTGCCGGCCGCGGTCATGGAGGTCGACGCCGACGCCCTGGCGTCATTGCGCGACAATGGCGCGGTGTTGTCGATCACCGAAGACAAGATCCATCATCCACGCTACAGCTCGACGTCGGTCACCCTGATCGGGGCGCCAACGGTTTGGGCTGACGGGTATACCGGCAGCGGCCAGGCAATCGCGATCCTCGATTCCGGTGTTGACTCGACGCATCCGTTTTTGGGGGGCCGCGTTGTTGCCGAGGCGTGCTTTTCGACGACCTCGACGAGCGACGGCGCCACCACCCTGTGCCCCAACGGCGCGACGAGTCAGACCGGGACCGGCGCCGGCGTGAATTGCAGCCTGTCGCTCACGACCGATTGCGAGCACGGCACCCATGTTGCCGGCATCGCTGCGGGCTATCAATCGACAAGCTTTTCCGGTGTCGCCCCCGGCGCGTCGATCATCTCGATCCAGGTGTTCTCGCTGTTTACCGGGTCGGAATGTCAGGGCACCGGCAGTTCGACCTGTATCGCGTCCTATACCAGCGATGAGATCCAGGCCCTGGAATATGTCTATCAACTGCGGTCGAGCTATAGCATCGCCTCGGTCAATATGAGCCTGGGCGGCAGTTCCTATACCAGTCAGGCGAGCTGCGATTCGGACTACGATACTGAAAAAGCGGCAATTGACAATCTGCGGTATGTCGGAATTGCGACCGCGATCGCGGCGGGCAATGATTCGACCTATAACGTCATCGATGCGCCGGGTTGTATTTCCTCGGCGTTTTCGGTTGGCAGCACGACGGTTTCGGATACATTCTCGTCGTTCAGCGATATCGCCTCGTTCCTGTCCTATCTGGCCCCGGGATCGAACATCACCTCGTCGATCCCCGGCGGCGGTTACGCGGTGATGAGCGGGACGTCGATGGCAACCCCGCACGTTGCCGGGGCGTTTGCCCTTTTGAAGTCGGCACGGCCCAACGATACCCTCGATCAGATCGCCCGGGCCCTGACCCAGGGCGGCAAGTCACTGTCGCTGACCTTGGCGCAAGGCAATACCACCTACAGCTATACCAAGCCGCGGATCAGCGTGTCGGGGGCGCTGTCGACAATTGATTCGCTGGCGGCACTGCCCGAGACCGGGTGGTGGTGGAATCCGTCCTATCCCGGGGTCGGTTATTTCATCGAGACGCACAACAGCAATCTGTATTTTGCCGATCTTCTCTATGCCGCATCGGGTGCGCCGACCTGGTCGATGTCACTCGGCGGCATTGGCAACACGTCCTATAGCGGCAGTCTGCTGAGCTGCAGCGGCGGGCAGACTTTGAGCGGCAGCTATCACGCGGCGAGTTGCCCGACCAGCCTGGGATCCATGACCCTGACGACGTCCGGGGCCCGCAACGCGACCCTGGTTTGGCCCGGCGGCACGCTGGCGCTGCAACGCTATTCGTTCGGCAGTAGTGGCGCGACCACAACCCGCAATTCGTTCACACCCGAGTCGGGGTGGTGGTGGGATGCCGCGGCGAGTGGGACCGGCTGGGTGATCGAAACCCAGGGCAGTGAGTTGTTCCTGGGCGGTTTGCTCTATGACAGCAGTGGCAATCCGGTGTGGTACAGCTCGCTGGGTGCGATGACCGATGATTACAACTACACCGGGAGGCTCACGGAAAGCGCCGGCGGGCAGACGCTGACGGGATCCTGGCAACCTGTCACGTCAACGCAAAATGTCGGTTCCGTCACGCTTCAGTTTTCCAGCACGGAATCGGCGAACCTGACTCTGCCGAATGGTTCGGTCCTGCCGCTGACGCGTTATCGGTTCTAGTGGCTCGCGAACGCGGCCATCCAAGGCCACAGGCGCCATCGTTCGGAGCTTGCGGCTCTGGGCCCCCGCGTTCGCGAGCATGACGGTGGCGGGAGATCCTCTCATTTTCAGCGACGCGGACCTCTCGTGTTCCAGCGCAGATGCCTGGTACTCGCCAATCTGTCGGCGCCGGCGCGCCGCGTGTCGCTGAATCGCCGTCTAATTTGCGATATTTTGTCGTCGGGACAAAGTAGTGATCGGCATTGTGATATAAGGTGACGCGTGTTTTGCGGTCCGGGTCGGAGCGATGGTAGAGGGCAGCACAATGATGCGGATAAGTGGGATAGAACGTCGTCTTCCTTCGGCTTTGGTCGCGATACTGGTGACCATCGTCATGGTGTTTGCGATGGCGAGCGCCCATGCCGGCGTGGCTGCGGATCGCGTCGCTTTGCTGACGGCCAAGGCGCAGAGTGCCGGTCGGGTCCGGGTCATTGTCGGGATCCAGAATGGTGCCGTTGCCGAACATCTGCTGAGCGATAACGCCGCGGTTGCGACGCAGCGCACCAAAACCGCGGGCGATCTGCGCGCGGTTGCGGCGGATGCCGCGGGCCGGGGCGAGGTCTACAGTGTGGCGCCGTTCACGACCCTGCCTGCCGCGGTGATGGAGGTCGACGCCAACGCCTTGGCGGCATTGGGTAACAACGCCACGGTGACGTCGATCACCGAGGATCGTCTTGCCAAGCCGCGCTACACCTCGGCGTCGGTGACCCTGATCGGTGGGCCGACGGTTTGGGCCGAAGGCTATACCGGTGTCGGACAGGCGGTCGCCATTCTCGATACCGGCATGGCAACGGCGCACCCGTATCTGGGTGGGCGCGTCGTTGCCGAGGCCTGTTTTTCGACGACATCAAGCAGCTATGGTTCGACGACATTATGCCCCAACGGGACATCGAGCCAGACGGGAACCGGGTCCGGGGTCAATTGCAGCGTGATCCTGACTTCCGACTGCGAACACGGAACCCATGTTGCCGGTATCGCCGCCGGCTACCAATCGACCAGTTTCTCCGGGGTGGCGCCGGGGGCCTCGATCATCTCGGTCCAGGTCTACTCGCTGTTCAGCGGGTCGGAATGCCAGGGCAGCGGCAGCTATACCTGCGTTCTGTCCTGGACCAGCGACCAGATCCGGGGGATGGAATATATCTATCAGCTCCGCAACAGCTATAGTATTGCCGCGGTCAATCTGAGCCTGGGCGGTGATACCTATACCTCCCAGGCGACCTGCGATTCGGACAATGCCGACCAGAAGACGGCGGTCGACAATCTGCGTGCGGTCAATATCGCGACCGTGATTGCGGCCGGAAATGACGCGATTGATAATGCGATTTCGGCGCCGGCCTGCATTTCGACGGCTTTCGCCGTCAGCAGCACGACGGTCAGCGATACGCTGTCCTCCTTCACCAATATTGCGTCATTCGTGTCGTATCTGGCGCCGGGCACGAACATTGCCTCTTCGGTTCCCGGCGGGGGCTACGCGATCTGGAGCGGCACGTCGATGGCGACACCGCATGTCGCGGGCGCCTTCGCTCTGTTGCGATCGGCGCGTCCGACCGCGACAATCGATCAGATCGCCCAGGCCCTGACCAAGGGCGGGACAATGCTGACCTTCACGCTGACGCCGGGTCAGACCAGCTACACCTATACCTTGCCGCGGATCAATGTTGCTGCGGCCTTGCCGGATGTCGGGACGGTGACGGTGGTTCCGGATACCGGATGGTGGTGGTCCGCCAGCGAACCCGGGCGGGGCTATGGCATCGAGGTCGACAACAATCGGATCATGATCGCGGCCTATATGTACCGTGCCAACGGAACACCGGTGTGGTATGTCGCCAGTGGGCCGTACAGTACCAGTGGCTTCAGCGGCGCATTGACGGAATATAGCGGCGGCGAGACCCTCAGCAGCAACCCGTCGACGCAGGTCACCGCCCTGGCCAGTTCTGCGACGGTGACGCTGGCGTTCACCAGTACCACCAAGGGAACGATCACCTGGAGTGGCAGTGCGTTTTCGTCCGGTGCCGTGACCACGTCGATCACCCGCTATCCGATCGACGGCAGTTCGGTCAAGGCGGCGACGACGGGGGCCCCGGCCAGCGGATGGTGGTGGAACCCCGCCGATGCCGGATCGGGCTATTTCATCGAACAGCAGGGCACACAGATCTTCCTGATCGCCTATCTCTACGCTGCGGATGGCACCGATCGCTGGTATTACGCGTTGGGAACGCCGGTTACCTCCAACGGGGTGTTCGGCGCAACCGGCGCCCAGATTCTGACCGCGGCGCTGATGGAGGCGATCGGCGGCCAGACCCTGACCGGTGCGGTCCAGACACCCGCGGAAACCAGCGTCGGGACCATGACGCTGACCGTGAGTTCCTCGACCGCGGCAACGATCATTCTACCCAGTGGGCGGCAGGTGGTTCTGACGCCCTTTACCCAGTTCTGACGCCCCGGATCGCGGGTGTCCGTGGGGTGCGGCCCCATATCCTGGGGTATTTCTGCCAATCCGATGGATCGTCGGTAGAATGCTTGCGTCGTACAGTCTGGGGAGGCGATGGCGGCGCCACGGCGATGCCAGGGCCGACCCCCGACCACAGGTTCCGGCTCTACGACCCGATGGTGGATGGTTGGAAGTATTCGTATATGCTGCATCGCAGCAATTGGCACGGGGCGCAAAGGCGAGATGGATGACGGCAGACGTGCCGTGTGTCCGCAGTTGTTCGCTCCGGGTCGTGCTTCATTCCGGCGGGACTTGTCGTGCAGGTTTTGGCCGATCAACCGGTCTTTCGGGGTGCTCCGGCGCCGGTGACGGAAAACATGTGTTTCCCGACAGGCGGAAGTCGACCCAAATTTGCTCCGCGAGATCGCAAGATAGCCGCCCAAGATCAACCGTTCATTCAGCTTCCAGCCTCGGCTTGGGCGGGAGGCCGCAACAACAGGTTCGCCAAGGCTTCACCGCATTCGATTGACGAAGCATATACGAACCATATATGGTTCGTATATTCGTTTCCTTTAAGAGACCCCCATGGGCATCGTAAAAATCGACGACGACCTGCATGAGGAAGCCCGTCGGGCCAGCACCGTGATGTGCCGGTCCATAAATGCGCAGGCCGAGTTCTGGATGAAGATCGGCATGCTGGCCGAAGCCAATCCGACCCTGTCCTTCAACAACATCGTGAAGATGCAGTTCGCGACGGCGAATGTGCGTCTCGGGGATGTCGCGGTCACGTGACATGGTAAAAACCCCGGACGAACTGGCGCTCATGCGCGTATCAGGCAAAATGCTGGCGTCCGTCTTTGAGATGCTGGACGGGCAGGAACTCGCCGGCATGTCGACATTGCAGGTCAACCATCTGGTCGACCGCTTCATCACCGTGGACCTCGCCGCCCATCCGGCGAGCAAGGGGCAATATGGCTTCAAATATGTCCTGAACTGCTCGATCAAACATGTCGTCTGCCACGGCGTGCCCGATCCGGGCGAGATCATCCGTGACGGCGACATCATCAACCTGGACATCACGCTCGAAAAGAACGGCTTCATCGCGGACTCGAGCAAGACCTACCTGACCGGCAATGCCCCGGCGGCTGCGAGGCGGCTCGTGCGGGTCGCCCAGGAGGCGATGTGGAAAGGCATAAAACAGGTGCGGCCCGGAGCACATCTGGGGGACATCGGCTTCGCGATCGAACGGCATGCCAAAAGGAACGGCTAGTCGGTTGTGCGGGAATATTGCGGGCATGGCATCGGTCGCGCGATGCGCGAGGAACCGCAGGTGCTCAATTTCGGACGGCCGGGAACGGGCTTGAAGCTGTGCGAGGGCATGGTCTTCACTATTGAGCCGATGGTCAACCAGGGCACCGGCAAGGTCTCGACCGAAAGCGACGGATGGACGGTTGTGACCAACGACCGGAAGCTCTCCGCCCAATTCGAGCATACGGTCGCGGTCACGGGGAATGGCGTCGAAGTCTTGACCCTGCGCCGCGATGAGACGCCGATGCTGGCAGCCAGACTGTGACGTTCCAGATGTCCGCTTTGCCGCATCTGCTCTCCGGCAGCGGACCGAGAACGAACCCCGCGTCCTTGCCGTTTGCGGTCGGTGTCGGCCGGGGTTCCCGTAGCTATGTTTCCCGACAGGCGAAAATCGATCCATGATAGCCAACCTCGTCACCTTTTGCCATCTTCCAAAAGCGGCCATACGCACAGGCCTATTTGAGGCGGAGACGGGATCCCGTGCTTTCACATACGACCGTGGGCGTGTCCGATATCCAACGCGCTTTGGAATTTTACGGGCCGATAATGGAGGCGTTAGGCTTGACGCTCAAATTCTCCGAGCCGCAATGGGCGGGTTGGAAGCATTCTGACGCAGACAGGCCGCTGTTCATCATCACGCGGCCCTTTGATGGTCAAGCCGCGACGCCCGGCAACGGACAGATGATTGCGTTGCTGGCCCGCAGCCGTTCGCTCGTCGATCATTGCTATGCGGTGGCACTGGAACACGGCGGCCGCGACGAGGGTAAACCCCGTCTGCGGCCAGCATACCATCCGAACTACTATGGGGCGTATTTTCGCGACCCGGACGGCAACAAACTTTGCATCTGTTGTCATGATCCTGAGGCGACTGAGTGAACGTCCGATTTGGTCGCATACGCGCCTGAAGGCGGACGGCCCGCCTGCCACGCGTCCTTGCCGTTTGCGATCGGCGTAGGCCGGGGCTCACGCATAATCCGTGCCCGTTCTGCATACGGCCCCACCGAACAGCGAGCCGCTGCGGCAGTCTGTCTTGCGAGGCTGCCGCTTGGTTCCGCCACGGGGATGATTTAAGGTCTGCCGGCAACGATGGGGAGCGATCGCATGACCGATGCCGTGAATGACCAAGCCGTCGAACGCCGGGCCCGATCGATGTTCGGCGATTGCGCCAAACAACGGCTGTTCAAGCCGAACCGGTCCTTCGCGCAGCTTTCGCCCGATGAAATGGCCCGCTCCACCGAAGGCGCGTGTCTCATGCCAGCGGAACCGGACCGGACCGTGCTGGCCGAAGAGACCGAACCCGCCTGAGCGGCGCCTTCGCTTCCCGCCACTTGAACGAAACCTGGAACATGGCCACGCACGGATCCAAGCTCGTCATCTATGCAGCGCTCGGCGTCAATGCGCTGATCGCCGTCACCAAATTCGGCGCGGCCTGGTTCACCGGCAGCGCCGCCATGCTGAGCGAGGCAATCCACTCACTCGTCGACACCGGCAACCAGATCCTCCTGCTCCACGGCATGCGGCAGGCCGCGAAGCCGGCCAATGCCGCTCATCCGTTCGGGCATGGCCTGCAGCTCTATTTCTGGGCCTTCGTCGTCGCTGTCCTGATCTTCGGCCTCGGCGCCGGCCTCTCGATCCTTGAAGGCCTTGACAAGATCGAAGTGCCGCATCCGGTCGAGAATGCCTACGTCAACTACATCGTGCTGAGCCTCGCCATGCTGTTCGAGGGCGGGGGCTGGCTGGTCGCCCTGAAGGAATTTCGGCGCAGCAAGGGATCCCGGACGCTGTTCGGCGCCATCCGCGGCAGCAAGGATCCGACGGTGTTCACCGTGCTGTTCGAGGACACCGCGGCGCTGCTCGGCCTCGCGGTCGCACTCGGCGGCATCGCGCTCGGCCAGGCGCTCGACCTGCCGGTGCTCGACGGCGTTGCCTCGCTCGTGATCGGCGTGATCCTGGCGGTGACGGCGGCCTTCCTGGCCTACGAGTGCCAGAGCCTGCTGACCGGTGAAGGTGTCGATGCCGAGGTTCGTGACAGCATCCGCCGGATCGCCGCGGCCGAGGTCGGCATCGTCGGCGTGAACGAGTTGCTGACCATGCATTTCGGACCACAGGATGTGCTCGTCACGCTCAGCCTGGATTTCGAGGACTCGCTGCTGGCGGACCGTGTCGAAGCCATCGTGAGTGGCCTCGAGCGCCACATCAAGGCCGTGCATCCGGAGGTGACGCGGGTGTTCATCGAGGCGCAGAGCTTCGATGCCCATCACCGAGCCCGGTCACCGGCCGAGGCGATCAACCTTTAGCCGAAGCAGTGAACCAAACCCGGTCTGCGGCCGGCATACCATCCGGACCACTATGGGGCGTATTTTCGCGGCCCGGACGGCAACAAACTTTGCATCTGCGGTCATGATCCTGAGGCATCCCTCGCGGTTAATGAAAGCAATCAATGGGTGCACCGGAAAATCCAATTCCGCAAAAAAACGCAAATTAGGTAATTTGACCAATACGGCAAGATGTCGCGCGTTCCAGCCAAGCCGGGCTGTTGGGCTCGCATTGAGCTGCAAGGCGCGTCAGGGTGGTCGTGGACATTTTTCGCTTGATAATGAATCCTGGCGGCGATCGTGACGCGTTCATTCCGATTGAGGCCGCCATAGCGGCGGTCAAAATTGGAGGGTAGAGAGCAAACATGGACGAGCTACGATGCGGGCTTCGCGACTTGGCTGTGTGACGCTACCATGTTGAAAACTGGAAGAATCTTTACGCAATTTCCTGCCTTCGTTTTTTTGTTCCCCCTGTACCGGCTCCTCATGCCGGTATCGAGCCGCAACGCGCGGCTCACGCCTTCGGGCTTCCCTCCCGGCCGCTACTCTTCCCCCGACCCGGTTTAGCGCGCGGCGCTCGCGAGGATCCGGCTAAACTGCACCGGATCGACATTGCCGCCGGAGCAGACCACAGCGACGGTTCGACCGGCCACCGGAACCTTGCCGGCCAGCACCGCCGCCAGCGTCGCGGCACCGCCGGGTTCGACCACCAGCTTGAGGTCGCTGAAGGCATAGGCCATTGCGGCTTCAACCTCGCTGTCGGTGACCGTGACGCCGCGGCTGACCCGGCGACGCAGGATCGGCAGCGTCAAGATGCCGGGGTTGGGCGACATCAGGGCATCGCACAGCGATGTCCGGCCCGGCGCGTTGGTTTCGCGATTGCCGGTGATCAGGGACCGGGCGATGTCATCGAAGCCTTCGGGCTCGACCACGACGATCTCGGTGTCCGGGCTGTGGTGGGCCAGGGCCATGGCAATGCCCGACGCCAGCCCGCCGCCGCTGCTGGCCACCAGGACCAGATCGAGCGTCGCGCCCAGGGCCCGCGCCTGGGCGCACAACTCAAGGCCGATCGTCCCCTGGCCGGCAATGATCGCCGGGTCATCGTAAGGCGGGATCACCGTCAGGTTCCGTTCCGCCGCCAGGGACCGGGCGATGGCTTCGCGATCCTCGCGTTGGCGATCATAGAGGCGGATTTCGGCGCCATAGGCTCGCGTCCGCTCGACCTTGATGGCCGGGGCATCATCGGGCATGACCACGACCGCGGTGGTCCCCAGCAGTCGGGCGGCCGCGGCGACGCCCTGGCCGTGGTTGCCCGATGAAAACGCGACGACCCCGGCCTGGCGTTGCCCGGCATCGAGTTGGCGCATCCGGTTGAAGGCGCCGCGGAACTTGAAGGATCCGGTGCGTTGCAGAGTCTCGGCTTTGATCAGCAATCGCGCCGGATGGCGCCGCGTCAGGTTGGCATCTTCGATCAGGGGTGTCAGTACGGCGTGGCCGGCCAGCCGCGCGGCGGCGGCTTCGATGTCGGCAAGCGTCACCGCGAGCGGGGTATCGGGCATCATCATGGATCCTGGATCAGCCGAGTTTCAGTTCCTGGAAGAAGTCATTGCCCTTGTCATCGATCACGATGAAGGCCGGGAAATCTTCGACCTCGATGCGCCAGATCGCTTCCATGCCCAGATCCTCGAAGGCGAGGCATTCGACCTTGCGGATGCAGTCCTGGGCCAGCCGCGCCGCTGAACCGCCGATCGAGCCCAGATAGAACCCGCCATGCTGCTTGCAGGCTTCGCGGACCTGGGGACTGCGGTTGCCTTTGGCCAGCATCACCAGGGATCCGCCGGCGGCCTGGAACTGTTCGACGAAACCGTCCATCCGGCCTGCGGTGGTTGGCCCGAATGATCCTGAGGCATAGCCCGCCGGCGTTTTGGCCGGGCCGGCGTAATAGATCGGGTGGTTCTTGAAATAGTCCGGCAATGGCTGTCCGGCCTCAAGCTGGGCCCGCAGCCGCGCATGGGCCAAATCGCGCGCCACGATCAGCGGGCCGGTCAACGAAACCCGGGTGCGGATCGGGTAGCGCGACAGGGTCTCGCGGATCACGCTCATGGGTTGGGTCAGGTCGATGCGGACGACCGCCCCGGCCAGGGCGGCATTGTCGCTTTCGGGCGTGACCTCGGGCAGGAAACGGGCCGGGTCGGTCTCCAACGCTTCGAGAAACACGCCGTCGCGGGTGATCTTGCCCAGCGCCTGGCGATCGGCGGAACAGGACACGCCGATGCCGATCGGCAGGCTGGCGCCATGGCGGGGCAGACGGATGACGCGGACGTCATGACAGAAATATTTGCCGCCGAACTGGGCGCCAATGCCCAGCGTTTGCGCCACGCCGTTGAGCGCGGCCTCGAATTCAAGGTCGCGGAACGCCTGGCCGGCTAGCGAACCGGCGGTGGGCAGGCCGTCGAGATAGTGGGTGCTGGCCAGCTTGACGGTTTTGAGGTTTTGTTCGGCGCTGGTTCCGCCGATCACCACCGCCAGATGGTAGGGCGGGCAGGCCGCGGTGCCCAGCGAACGCAGCTTGTCTTCGATGAAGGGCAGCAGCCGGTCGGGGGTCAACACCGAAGGCGTTGCCTGAAACAGGAAGGTCTTGTTGGCCGACCCGCCGCCCTTGGCGATGAACAGGAATTTATAGGCGTCCTCACCCTCTTGATAGATGTCGATCTGTGCCGGCAGATTATTGCGGGTGTTTTTTTCCTCATACATCGACAGCGGCGCCAACTGACTATAGCGCAGGTTGCGCTTCAGATAGGCGTCGCCGGTCCCGGCACTGATCGCGGCCTCGTCACCGCCCCGGGTCCAGACGCGGCGGCCCTTTTTGGCCATCACGATCGCGGTGCCGGTATCCTGGCACATCGGCAGGATACCGCCGGCGGCGATATTGGCGTTCTTCAACAGGTCCAGCGCGACAAACCGGTCGTTGGGGGAGGCCTCGGGATCGTCGAGGATCGCGCGCAATTGCGCCAGATGGCTGCTCCGCAGCAGCTGGTTGATGTCAATGAACGCCTGTTCGCTCAGAAGCCGCAGCGCCTCGGGTTCCACCTTGAGAATCGGTTCGCCGTCGAATTCGGCGACGGACACAAAATCGCTGCTCAGTTTGCGATAGGGGGTGGTATCCGGGCCCAGGGGAAGGGGGGACGGATATCCGGTGCCCGGGCTGTTATCGTCGGCCATGTCGGCATGTCTCCGGTGTGCGGGGGTGGTTTCCTGATGACCCTGCGACGGTTTTATACCCGACAGGCGGGCGGGTGGAAGGGCCTCGCGCCGCACCCGGCTCAATCACCCCGGCTCAATCACCCCGGTCAATCACCCCGGTCAATCAACCGTGGTGACCGGCGGTGTGAACAGGTAGGGAATGAAGCTGCGATTGTTGGCATCGACGGTCAATTCGGTCCCGATCGGCGGGAAGGCACGCTGCTGGCAGTCGGAGCGTTCGCAGATCCGGCAATTGATTCCGATCGGGACGGCCGCGTCGGCGTTGCGCAGGTCGAGGCCCGCGGCGTAGACGATCTCATCGGCGTAAGCGACCTCGCAGCCGAGTCCGACGGCAAATTGCCGGCTGGGACGCAGATAGGCGCCGCCATGTTTGGTCACGGTGCGCGCGATGCAGATATAGGCGGTGGTATCGGGCATGCGCGCCAGCTGGACCAGGATTTTGCCCGGCTGGGCGAAGGCTTCGTGGACATTCCACAGCGGGCAGGCGCCGCCAAAGCGGGCAAACTGGAACCGGGTCGCGCTGTGACGCTTGGTGATGTTGCCGGCCATGTCGACGCGGACGAAGTAAAACGGCAATCCGCGGGCGCCGGGGCGCTGCAATGTGCTCAAGCGGTGGCACACCTGCTCGAAGCTGACGCCGAAGCGGGTGCGCAGCACATCGACATCGTGATGCGTCTGGCGCGCCAGCGCCGCGAAGCGGCGGTAGGGCATGACCAGGGCGCCGGCGAAGTAATTGGCCAGCCCGACACGACAGATCGAGCGCGCCTCCTCGGACATGAAACGGGTCTCGGCCACCAGGCGTTCGATCCGGTCGCTGTAATCCAGCAGCGCGATCTGGTGGGCCAGATGAAAGGTCCGGCTGGGCGGCGGCAATTGCGCCGAGAGCGTCAGGGTGCCGCTGGCCGGGTCGAATCGGCGCATCCCCTCACCGGGATCTTCGGCTCCGCTGATCACAACCCGAACATCGTGCTGCCGCTTGAGGTAACGAATGATCGCGGCCTGCATATCACCGATCGGAAGCTCCGCGGATTCTGCAAGTTGTTCTGCGGCCTCGTCGAGAGATCCGACATAGTTATTGCAGTAATGGAAGTAATCGCGAACTTCTTCGTAAGGAAGCTGCGAACTCGATACGGACAGGCCACGATCATTGTTGGTCAGGGTGTCGGCAAGGGATTGCACCCGTTCATTGAGTTTCTGATAGGCCTGATGCAGCATCAGCACGCGGCGAGCCATTTCGGGCGAGGCCGCGACGACATTGCGGATTTCGCCGATCCCCGGTGCCGGGCCGGTGAACAGCGGATCAAGCAGGGCCTCGCGCAAATCGGCGGCCAGGCGGGACTCATCGTCTTCGACGAACCCCGCCAACTCGACGTTGAAGAGCGTGGTGATCCGGAGTAGTATCGGAAGCGTTAGGGGGCGCTGGTTGTTCTCGATTTGGTTGAGATAGCTGGTCGAAATCTCCAGCTGTCGCGCCAGCGCGCTCTGGGTCAGCTCCCGTTGTTCGCGCAAGCGCCGGAGCTTGCGGCCCAGGAAAAGTTTGTGCTGCATTCCGTCCCTTGCCGTTTCACAACATTCGCAATTTGCACGGCGCTTTGGTCAATAAATTCACATCTTCGCTCTTTTGTCCATGATCGGCGTTGAGGCAGGGCAAACCGAACCCCTAAGGTAACCACCACTTTGGCGGCCGTGACGGCCGCGACGGACCCACGGACGGAGGCGGGCGTGCAACAGATCCTGGCGAAGCTGGAAGCGATGCGGGGGGCCGCCCGCCTCGGCGGCGGCGAGCGGCGGATTGAGGGGCAGCATGCCAAAGGCAAGCTGACGGCGCGCGAACGGATCGAACTGCTGCTCGACCGCAACTCCTTCGAAGAGTGGGACATGTTTGTCGAGCATCGCTGCGCCGATTTCGGCATGGGCGAGCAAAAGGTGCCCGGCGACGGTGTCGTCATCGGCCACGGCACGGTCAATGGCCGGCTGGTGTTCATTTTTTCGCAGGATTTCACGGTGTTCGGCGGCTCGCTGTCGGAGGCCCATGCCGAAAAGATCTGCAAGATCATGGATCAGGCGCTGCGCGTCGGCGCCCCGGTGATCGGCCTCAACGACAGCGGCGGCGCCCGGATCCAGGAAGGCGTGGCGTCGCTGGGCGGCTATGCCGAGGTGTTTCAGCGCAACGTCCTGGCCTCGGGGGTCGTGCCGCAGATTTCGCTGATCATGGGTCCCTGCGCCGGTGGCGCGGTCTATTCCCCGGCGATGACCGACTTCATCTTCATGGTCAAGGACAGCTCCTACATGTTCGTGACCGGCCCCGATGTCGTCAAGACCGTGACCCACGAGATCGTCACCGCCGAGGAGCTGGGCGGCGCGGTCAGCCACACCACGCGATCGGGGGTTGCCGATCTGGCCTGCGAGAATGACGTCGAGGCCCTGTTGCAGCTCCGCCGTTTCATCGATTTCCTGCCCTCATCCAATCGCGAAAAGCCGCCGGTGCGCCCCACGGCCGATCCGGTCGACCGGATCGAGCCGTCGCTCGACACCCTGGTTCCGGTCAATCCCAACAAGCCTTATGACATGAAGGAACTGATCCTGAAGGTCATCGACGAAGGCGACTTCTTCGAGATCCAGTCGGACTATGCGCGCAACATCATCGTCGGCTTCGGGCGCATGAACGGCACGACGGTGGGCTTCGTCGCCAATCAACCGATGGTGCTGGCGGGCTGTCTCGACATTCAGTCGGCGATCAAGGCGGCCCGTTTCGTGCGCTTCTGCGACGCTTTCAACATTCCGATCGTGACCTTTGTCGATGTGCCCGGCTTCCTGCCCGGGACGGCGCAGGAATATGGCGGCATCATCAAGCACGGCGCCAAGCTGCTGTTTGCCTATGGCGAGGCCACCGTCCCCAAGGTCACCGTGATCACCCGCAAGGCCTATGGCGGCGCCTATGACGTGATGGCGAGCAAGCATCTGCGTGGTGATGTCAACTACGCCTGGCCGTCGGCCGAGATCGCCGTGATGGGTCCGAAAGGCGCGGTCGAGATCATTTTCCGCGGCGATATCGGGGATCCGGCCAAGATCGAGGCCCGGACCGAGGAATACCGCCAGAAATTCGCCAATCCCTTCGTCGCCGGCAGTCGCGGCTATATCGACGATGTCATTCTGCCCCAGGGAACGCGGCGGCGGCTGTGTCGCGCCCTGGCGATGCTGAAGAACAAACAGCTCGAGAATCCCTGGAAAAAACACGACAACATCCCGCTGTGAGCCGCCCATCATGTTCTCAAAGATCCTGATCGCCAATCGTGGCGAAATCGCATGCCGGGTCATCAAGACGGCGCGGCGCATGGGCATCAAGACGGTGGCGGTCTATTCCGAGGCGGACGCCAACGCCCTTCATGTCGAACGGGCCGATGAGGCGATCGCCATCGGCCCGGCGCCTTCGGCGCAGTCCTATCTGGTCGCCGACCGGATCATCGCGGCCTGCCTTGCGACCGGCGCCCAGGCGGTTCATCCGGGCTATGGCTTTCTGTCGGAAAAGGCGGCGTTCTGTCAGGCGCTCGCCAACCATGGCATCGCCTTTATCGGCCCCGATGTGCCGGCGATCGCGGCCATGGGCGATAAGATCGAATCGAAAAAGCTGGCCCGTGCTGCCGGGGTCAGCACGGTTCCGGGTTTTCTCGGGGTGATCGCCGACGAGGGCGAGGCGGTCGCGATCGCCCGCGATGTCGGCTTTCCGGTCATGATCAAGGCCTCGGCCGGCGGTGGCGGCAAAGGGATGCGGGTCGCCTATGACGAGGCGCAGGTGCGCGATGGCTTCCGCTCGGCGCGAAACGAGGCGCGTTCCAGCTTCGCCGACGACCGGGTGTTCATCGAGAAATATATCGAGCAACCGCGCCATATCGAGATTCAGATCCTGGCCGATGGTCAGGGCACGACGCTCTATCTGGGCGAACGTGAATGTTCGATCCAGCGACGCCATCAGAAGGTGATCGAGGAGGCGCCGAGCCCGTTTCTCGATGCCGCAACCCGTCGGGCGATGGGGGAGCAGGCGGTCGCCCTGGCCCGGGCGGTCAATTACCGCTCGGCGGGGACCGTGGAGTTCATCGTCGATGCCCGGCGGAACTTCTTCTTTCTGGAGATGAATACCCGATTGCAGGTCGAGCATCCGGTCACCGAAATGGTGGTTGGCCTGGATCTGGTCGAACAGATGATCCGGATTGCCGCCGGCGAAAAACTGGCGTTGCGCCAGGACGATATCACGCTGTCGGGCTGGGCGGTCGAAGCCCGGGTCTATGCCGAGGACCCGTTGCGCGGCTTTCTGCCCTCGACCGGACGCATCGCCCGCTATCGGCCGCCGGCCGAAGACACCGCGCCGCACGGTTCGGTCCGGGTCGACACCGGGGTGTTCGAGGGCGGCGAGATCAGCATGTTCTATGATCCGATGATCGCCAAGCTGATCACCCATGGTGCCGATCGCGACGGCGCGATCCTGAAGATGCGCGACGCCCTGGACTGCTTTGAGATTCGCGGCGTTGCCCATAACATTTCCTTTCTGTCGGCTTTGATGAACCATCCGCGGTTCGTCGCCGGGCGGTTGACCACCAATTTCATCGCCGAGGAGTTTCCGTCGGGGTTCGGCGGGGTCAGCGTCGACGACGCCACCCGACACCGGTTGATCGCGGTGGCGGCCGCGACGCATCGGCGCATCGTGGAGCGCGATCGCCAGATCAGCGGCCAGGTCGCCGGGTTGCGCAGCCCGGTGGCGAGCGACTGGGTGGTGCGCATCGGCCGCATCAATCATCCGGTGACCGTCGGTCTGGTCGATGGCGGTGCCGTGGTCACGATCGATGCCGTGGACGGCGTCGGCCCGGGCCTGGCGGTGCGCAGCGGGTGGGAGATCGGCGACAGTCTCTGGACCGGGACGGTCGACGGCATCGCGCTTTCGGTCCAGATCGACCGGTTGGGGGTTGGTTATCGCCTGACCCATGGCGGGGCGCAGCTGCCGGTCCAGGTCCTGAGCCCTGCCGCGGCGGTTCTGGCCGATCTGATGCCGGTCAAGCTGCCGCCCGACATGTCGCGCTTCCTGCTGTCACCGATGCCGGGCCTGCTGGTGTCATTGGCGGTGGCTGAAGGCGCCGAGATCAAGGCGGGGCAGGAATTGGCCGTGGTCGAGGCGATGAAGATGGAGAATATCCTGCGCGCCGACCATGATGGCGTCGTCGCGAAGATCCATGCCACGACCGGATCCAGCCTCGCGGTCGACCAGGCGATTCTGGAATTCGCCTGAGCCCGCCCTGCGACCCTCGTCCTGTGGAACCAAAGGGGACTTCTGATGACTGACTTTCCGGAACCGACACTGGCCGATTGGGCGGCCCTGGCGGCCAAGGATATCGGAGCCTCGGGCCGTATCGAGGACCTGTCGTGGCGGACGCCGGAAGGGATCACGGTCAAGCCGCTTTATACCAAGGCCGATCTCGACGGGTTGGATTTGGGCGGGATGCCCGGGTTTCCGCCCTATCTCCGCGGGCCGCGGGCGACGATGTATGCGCATCGGCCCTGGACGATCCGGCAATATGCCGGGTTTTCCACGGCCGAGGCCTCCAACGCCTTTTACAAGCAGAATCTGGCCGCGGGGCAGATGGGGCTTTCGGTTGCGTTCGATCTGGCGACCCATCGCGGTTACGATTCGGATCATCCCCGGGTTGTCGGCGATGTCGGCAAGGCCGGGGTGGCCATCGACAGTGTCGAGGACATGAAGGCCCTGTTTGACGGCATTCCGCTCGACAAGATGAGCGTATCAATGACGATGAACGGCGCGGTGCTGCCGATTCTGGCCGGTTATATCGTCGCCGCGGAAGAGCAGGGGGTGCCGCCGGCGCGGCTGTCGGGGACGATCCAGAACGATATCCTCAAGGAGTTCATGGTCCGCAACACCTATATCTACCCGCCCGGGCCGAGCATGCGGATCGTGGCCGACATCATCGAATACACGGCGCAGCATATGCCGAAATTCAATTCGATCTCGATTTCCGGCTATCACATGCAGGAGGCCGGGGCGACCGCGGTCCAGGAACTCGCCTACACCCTGGCCGATGGGCTGGAATATGTCCGGGTCGCCTTGTCGAAAGGCTTGAAGGTCGACGCCTTCGCGCCGCGGCTCAGCTTTTTCTTCGCGATCGGCATGAATTTCTTCATGGAAATCGCGAAACTGCGGGCGGCGCGGCTGTTGTGGGCGCAACTGATGGCCGAGAAATTTCAGCCGCAGGATCCGCGCTCGCTCGCCTTGCGGACCCATTGCCAGACCTCGGGCGTCAGCCTGACCGAACAGGATCCCCAGAACAATGTCATCCGCACCACGATCGAGGCCTTGGCCGCGGTGCTGGGCGGGACCCAGTCGCTGCATACCAATGCGTTTGATGAGGCGCTGGGGCTGCCGACGGTGACCTCGGCCCGTATTGCCCGCAATACCCAATTGATCGTGGCCGAGGAAACCGGGATCCCCCACGTCATCGATCCGCTGGGTGGGTCGTATTATATCGAATCCCTGACCCGATCCCTGGCCGATCAGGCGCGGATCCTGATCAATGAGGTCGAACAGTTGGGCGGGATGACCAAGGCGGTCGAAAGCGGCCTGCCCAAGCTGCGGATCGAGGAGGCCGCGGCGCTGCGTCAGGCGCGGGTCGATCGCGCCGAGGAGACGGTGGTCGGCGTCAACAAATACCGCACCGATCAGGCCGATGCGGTCGAGGTGCTCGATATCGATAATACCGTGGTCCGCGACGGCCAGGTGGCGCGGTTGCACCGGTTGCGCCATGACCGTGACGAAAAGGCCTGCCGCACCGCCTTGGACGAATTGACCCGAAATGCCGCCGCGGGGACGGGCAATCTGCTTGCTCTGGCGATCGTGGCCACGCGGGCCCGCGCGACCGTCGGCGAAATCTCGTCGGCGCTCGAGACGGTGTTCACCCGCCATCGTGCCACGATCCGTTCCGTGTCGGGCGTTTACGGCGGGGCCTATGCCGAGGATCCTGGTTTTGCGGCGATCCGGCACGAGGTCGCGGCCTTTGCCGAGGCTGAGGGGCGGCGACCGCGCCTGCTCGTGGTCAAGATGGGCCAGGACGGCCACGACCGGGGCGCCAAGGTGATCGCGACGGCCTTTGCCGATATCGGTTTCGATGTCGATGTCGGCCCCCTGTTCCAGACCCCGGACGAGGCCGCGCGTCAGGCGATCGAGAACGATGTTCATATCGTCGGCGTCTCCAGCCTGGCCGCGGGGCATAAGACCCTGGTTCCGGCCTTGATCGCGGCTTTGAGGAGCCAGGGCGCGTCCGATATCCTGGTGGTCTGCGGCGGCGTGATCCCGCCACAGGATTATGAGGGGCTGTATCGCGACGGCGTCGCCGCGGTGTTCGGGCCGGGCACCAACATCCCCAAGGCGGCACACGACATCCTGGGTTTGCTGATCAAACGCAAACAGGCGGCCTGAGGGGGGGGGCGGTCGCGGGACGGTGAAGCATGGCAACGCGGTCGCCGCGCCGTGGTCGCCGCGCCGTTGCGGGGCTGGGGGGTTTCTGCCATGATCCGCGGCGGCCTCTGGTGGCGGTTCCGGCCATGGTTCGTCGTGGCCTGATCAACCGTCGTCAGCAGACGACGCGGGACCGTGGTTGTGGAACCATCCATCGCCGCTGATCCCGTCCGGGTGCCCGTCCGAGAGAGTGAAACGCGTATGTTCGATATTGCCTGGCCGGAATTGGCCTTGATCGCGGCCGTGGCCCTGGTGGTGATCGGGCCGAAGGATCTTCCCAAGGTTCTGATGACGCTTGGTCAATGGACCCGCAAGGCGCGGATGCTGGCCCGGGAATTCCAGACCGGGATCGATGATATGGTTCGCGAGGCGGAGCTCTCCGAACTGCGCAAGCAGGCCGAAGCCTTGCACGCGAAGGCGACGCCGGCGGCGATGGAACAGTTGATCGACCCGACCGGGTCGATTGCCGGGGCGTTCGCGCCGCCGATCCCGCCCGTGCCGGAGCCGGCGCCCGCGGGCGATGCCCGCGTGATCGATGCCCCGGCAATCGATGCCCCGACCGTCAATGCCCCGACCGTCAATGCCGAGGGTGCGCCACTGCCGCCGCCCGGGCAGGACCTGCCGCTTGAGCGTCCCGCGGCGGCTCTCGCGACCCCGATCGAATTCGGCACCGATGAGACCGTCCCGGCGCCCGCGGTCGCGGTTCAGAAGGCCGTTGCCACGAAACATCTGGCCGCAGATCCGGCCGAGCATCAAGGGTGAGCAACGCCTTGTCCAAGGAAAATAACATCGACGATTCGAAAATGCCTCTGCTTGATCATTTGATCGAGCTGCGCAACCGCCTTATGTATTCCGGCCTTGCCCTGCTGGCGGCGTTTCTGATCTGTTACGCATTTTCGCGGGATATCTATTCATTTCTGGTCAGCCCTCTGGCGCACATCCTGGAGGGGCAGGGCCGGCGGATGATCTATACCGGGTTGACTGAAGCGTTTTTCACCTATGTCCGAGTGTCTTTCTGGGCTGCGTGTTTCGTTTCCTTTCCGGTGATCGCCACCCAGATCTGGATGTTCGTCGCGCCCGGCCTTTACCGCAACGAGAAACGGGCCTTCTTGCCCTTTATCGTCGCGACGCCGGTTCTGTTCTTCATGGGCGGTGCCCTGGTCTACTATGTCGTCTTCCCGATGGCGTGGCGGTTCTTCCTCAGTTTCGAAAGCATGCCGATCGATAATAACGGCCTGCCCATCCAGTTCGAAGCCCGGGTCGGTGAATATCTGTCGCTGGTCATGACGCTGATCTTTGCCTTCGGCATCGCGTTCCAGCTTCCTGTGTTGTTGTCGCTATTGGCCCGGGTCGGGTTGGTCACGTCGCAAACGCTGGCGGCCAAGCGCCGTTATGCCATTGTGGCCATGTTCATCATCGCCGCGGTGCTGACGCCACCCGATGTCATCAGCCAGATCAGCCTCGCGATCCCGCTGCTGCTGCTCTATGAGATCTCGATCTGGGCCGCCCGCTATATCGAACGCCAGCGCGCCGAGCGCGAAGCCGAAGACGCCGCTGCAGGGAGCAAACCGGAGTAACCGGCAATAATCTCGATGCCGGCTTCGGCCCTGGCGGGCCGCGGTGGCCGTCGCCGCCGTTCTCGATCCGCGATCCGTCACGCTGATCGCGGGCTGGTCCCGGTCGCGACCGCGACCGCGCGCCCCCAGGGGCGCGGAGCCAAGCGCCTGGGTGGGCGCGCCGGCGCCTGAGCTTCGCTTTGATCGGCCACGATCAAAGCGGCTTGGTGTTACGCCACCGGTTGCCAGGTCGCGGGCGGCGCACTATAACCGGCGTCCCGGTATTGGTGTTGGCGTGCCCCATGTTCGATTTGCGTTGGATCCGTGACAATCCCGCCGCCTTCGATGACGGTCTGACCCGTAAAGGGTCGGCGCCGGCGGCGGCTGTCGTGCTCGACCTTGATGTGCGTCGCCGTGCGGTGCAGACCACCTTGCAGGAGTTGCAAAGCCGGCGCAACGAGGCGTCGAAGGGGATCGGGCAGGCGCTCAAGCAGGGCCGCGATGCCGCGGACCTGGTTGCCGAGGTCGCTGCCATCAAGGAACGCACGCCGGCCCTGGAGGAAGAGGATCGCCAATTGGGCGCCTCGCTGGACCAGATTCTGGCGACGCTGCCCAATCTTCCGGCGGAGGACGTGCCCGACGGGCCTGATGAGTCGGGCAATGTCGAGTTGCGTCGGGTCGGCACCCCGGTGGCACTGGTCGGCGCCAAGGAGCATTACGATCTCGGCGAGGCGCTGGGCTTGATGGATTTCGCCGCGGCGGCCAAGCTGTCGGGAGCCCGTTTCACCGTGCTGCGCGGCGCGCTGGCGCGGCTGGAACGCGCCCTGGGCCAGTTCATGCTTGATCTGCACACGCGCGAGCACGGCTATACCGAGGTGTCGCCGCCGCTGATGGTCCGTACCGAGGCGCTCTATGGCACCAGTCAGTTACCGAAATTCGCCGAAGATCTGTTTCGCACCGAAACCGGTCTTTGGCTGATCCCGACCGCCGAGGTGCCGCTGACCAATCTGGCGGCTGACCAGATCCTGGATCTGGAGGAGCTGCCGCTGCGTCTGACCGCGCTGACGCCGTGTTTCCGGGCCGAGGCCGGCGCTGCGGGCCGCGATACCAGGGGCATGATCCGCCAGCATCAGTTCTGGAAGGTCGAAATGGTTTCGATCACCAGCCCCGACGACAGTCAGGCGGAACATGAACGGATGACCCAGGCCGCCGAAACGGTGCTGACGCGGCTGGGACTGCCGTTTCGCACCGTCACGCTGTGCACCGGTGACCTCGGCTTCGCGGCGCAGAAGACCTATGACCTCGAAGTCTGGCTGCCGGGGCAGAACACCTACCGCGAAATCTCGAGCTGCTCCAACTGCGGCGATTTCCAGGCGCGGCGCATGAAGGCCCGGTGCCGGGCGCGCGGTGACAAGGCGACGCGATTCGTGCACACGCTCAATGGCTCCGGCGTCGCGGTGGGCCGGGCGTTGGTTGCGGTGCTGGAGAATTATCAGCAAAGCGACGGATCCATCCTGGTGCCGGAAGTCCTGCACCCCTACATGGGTGGCCTAACAAAGATTGAAACTCATGGCTGATGCGGTTCGCGATCCGTCGCACCTTCGAATCCTGCTTTCCAATGACGATGGTATTCAGGCCCCTGGTCTGAAAGTGCTGGAACGGATCGCCCGGACGCTGTCCTCGGATGTCTGGATCGTCGCCCCCGAGGTCGAACAGTCGGGCGCCAGCCATTCCTTGACGCTGCGCCGTCCGTTGCGGCTGCGCAAACTGGACGAGCGCCGCTTCGCGGTCGATGGCACGCCGACCGATTGCGTGCTGTTGGCCATCAACCACGTCCTGCGTGACCGCAAGCCGGATCTGGTGCTGTCGGGGGTCAATCACGGCAGCAATATCGGCGAGGACGTGACCTATTCCGGGACCATTGCCGCGGCGATGGAGGCGACGCTGCTCGATGTGCCCTCGATCGCTCTCAGTCTCGATATCGGCGACAATGGTGATCCGGTGCAGTGGGCGACGGCGGAGCAGTGGGGCGCGGACGTGATCCGGCGGGCGGTATTGTCCGGTTGGCCCGCCAATGTCTTGCTGAATGTCAATTTTCCGGCATGTCCGGCGTCGGCGGTTCGCGGGATCAAGGTCGTGCGTCACGGCAAGCGCAAGGTCAGTGATGATTTGACCGAGCGGGTCGATCCCCGTGGCCAGACCTATTTCTGGATCGGCCAGTTGCGGGGCGAGGCGGACGTTACCGCCGATACCGATGTCGCCGTGGTCAAAGGCGGCGGGATTTCGGTCACGCCGTTGCATCTGGATCTGACCCACGGGGCGACGCTGACGACGCTGAAACCGGCGTTCGCGGGGCCCTGGGATACGCTTTGAGGCCATGGTCCTGCCCTCCGGACCGGTCGTCATGCGGCGGCGGCAATGGTGAGCCGGGCCGTGCCAGCCATTGTCGCTTATTTGGCACAGCCTGCCGCTATCATGACCGTCGCTGCGGGATGTGCCGCGGGAGGTGGCCATGATCGAAGAAATGCGGGATTTTGTCAGGCGTCGCTCCGCGAGCGGATCGGCTTGCGCCGGACGGCCGGACTGTGGCTGTCTTGCGATGCCATCGGCGCCGGTGGCGGGCGAGCCGTGGTGACGGGTCGATGGCGTTCTTCATCGGGAGTTTTCGTGGGAGAGGTGTTGTGACCCGTTCGATTCGGCCCGGTGTTGCGCGATGCGGTGCGGTTTCTCGGGGTGCGGGGATTCGGGGATTCAACCGGGGGCGATCCCGGGGCGTTGCCCGCGCTCTGACCGCATTGATGATGGCGCTGTTGTCGGCTTGTGCCGCGCCGGGTTCCAACCCGGGTCCTGGGAATGAGCCCCCGCTGGCCGTGGCGCCGCCCAGCGCGATTGTCGTTGGATCTGATGAGACGCTCGACGTCATCGCCCGACGCTACGAGGTGTCGCGGCGCGATCTGATCGAAACCAATCATTTGACGCCGCCCTATAAGCTGTCACCGGGGCAACAACTGATGTTGCCGGCCGTGCGTTTGCACACCGTCCGCCGCGGCGAAACCCTGTTCGGGATCGCGCATACCTACCGGATCGACTCCAGCGTCCTGGTCCAGCTCAACAATCTCGCGCCGCCTTACAAGATTCTGGTCGGTCAGGTGTTGCGGATTCCCGGGGGCCCCGGCGGGGCGGACCGGGCGCCCCCGGCTGCAACCGTCGCCCGCCCCGTCCCGGGCGGCGCAACGGCACTGCCGCCGGTTACGGTCGCGGGCGATTCCTCCCGCCCGTCCGGCGCATCATCACCCGGGTCGGTCACAACGACCGAATTGGCGCCGCCACCGGGAGCGGCCGCAGCGCCGCCACCGGCAGCCCCACCGCCGGCGGCCCCGGAGCCTGCGGAACGTCCCGCCGCCGACGCCCATGAGCCGCGCACCCTGGGGCCGGCAACCTTGCTGCCGCCACCCGGGGCCAAGCCTGAGCCGTCCGGTGGCGAGGCTGCTCGGGCCGAACCGGCGAAAACCGGTTCGCCGGCACGGCCGGCGGCATCGGAAGCGGCGTCCGAGCCCGCCCGGGAGTCCGATGGCAACAAAGGTGCGGCCGTCGCGGCAGCCCCGGAGGCGGTTCCGTCCCCACCGCCACGGGCCGGCCGACGTTTTCTATGGCCGATCCATGGCAATGTGCTGTCCGATTTCGGCTCAAAGCCCGACGGTCTGCACAATGACGGTGTCAATATCGCCGCGCCGCGCGGCACCCCGGTGCGTGCGGCGGAGAACGGTGTCGTCGCGTATGCCGGCAATGAGCTGCGCGGCTTTGGCAATCTGCTCTTGTTGCGCCACGCCGACGGCTGGATGACGGCTTACGCACATCTGGAAGAGCTGCAGGTGCGTCGCGGCGCGAAAGTGACCCGTGGCCAGGTCATTGGCACCGTTGGCGCCAGCGGCAATGTCAACGAGCCGCAGCTGCATTTCGAAATCCGGCGTAACAGCCAGCCGGTCGATCCGCATGATCTGATGGAAGGTCACACCGCCGGCTAGACGATCCCCGCCCGGCGGGTTTGCGCGGGGCGGGGAAACAGCGGTCAAACAGCGCCGGCGCCGGGAATTACGGCGCGTCCGGTGCCGTGATGTCGAGCCGGCGGCCATGGCGTCCGGCCAGATCCTGAATGAACTGCCAGGCGACGCGGCCGGAGCGTCCGCCGCGCGTCATCGACCATTCGACCGCCTCGGCATGCAGCTGTTCGGTCGGCAGTGCCAATCCGAAGCGTCGGGCATAGCCATCGATCATCGCAAAGAAGGTCGGCTGATCGCAGTTGTGGAACCCAAGCCACAAGCCGAAGCGATCGGACAGCGAAACCTTCTCTTCGACCGCCTCGTGGGGGTTGATCGCGGTCGAGCGTTCGTTGTCGATCATGTCGCGGGCCATCAGGTGGCGTCGGTTGGACGTGGCGTAGAACAGCACATTGTCCGGCCGCCCCTCGATCCCGCCTTCCAGAACCGCTTTCAGCGACTTGTAGGTCGCGTCCTCCTGATCAAACGATAGATCGTCGCAGAACAGCAGGAAGCGCCGGGTCGAGGCGCGCAGCAGAATCAGGAGTCGGGGCAGCGAGGGAATGTCCTCGCGGTGGATCTCGACCAGGGCCAGGGCCGCCGGCGGTTCCTCGTCGCCGCGTTCGCGATTGATCGCGGCGTGAACCGCCTTGACCAGCGAGCTTTTCCCCATGCCACGCGCCCCCCACAGCAGGGCATTGTTGGCCGGCAGGCCCCGGGCGAATTGCCGCGTGTTGGCCATGAGGATGTCACGTTGACGCTGGATCCCCTGGAGCAGCGGCAGCTCGACCCGGTTGACGACCGGAACCGCCAGCAATCGGGCGCTGTCGGCGTGCCACACGAAGGCATCGGCGGCATCAACGCGGGCCGGCGGCGGGGGCGGTGGCGCCAGCCGTTCCAGGGCCTCGGCAATTCGGGTCAGCAGCACCACGAGCTGTGGATCCTGGTCGGTCATCGCCCCTCTCTTTGTCCATACCCTGTGCCGGTCCGCGACCCCTCCGCGGTCACCGGGGGAGCGAAACCTAGACCAGAGCGATCCGGCCAGCAAGGGTGCCCCTTGGCGTTGTCGTACCGGGTCTTGTTATTGTGCAGGCGGGCCGGGGCGCGCCGGGGCTTCGGGCCGCAGCGGCGGGCTGCCGGTTTCGATTGCATGAGCCGCCGATCCGGTTATAGTCCCGCGGACCGCGCGACTGCGATCCGAAGGGAGCACCTTTATGTTTGTGTCATCGGCCTACGCCCAGGCCGTGGGTGGAACGGCACCAGCCGGCGTCGACATCATGTCATTTCTTCCGCTGGTCCTGATCTTCGTTGTCTTCTATTTCCTGCTGATCCGGCCCCAGCAGAAGAAGGTCAAGGATCACAAGACGATGCTGGAGGCCCTGCGCCGCGGCGACCGGGTCGTCACCGGCGGTGGTATCGTCGGAACCGTCGTCAAGGTTGGTACCGAAGACGACGTCACGGTTGAAATTGCGGAAAATGTCCGGGTGCGGGTGGTTCGCAGCACAATCACCGGTGTTCTGGCGAAGACCGAGCCGGCACGCGCCGTCAAGGCGGATGCGGGCAAGCCCACGGACGGTTCGGCCTCGGAGACTTCGGCTCCGGCGACCGGCGGCGAAGCGGCGGCCCCGACCAGCCTGCTCGGCAGCTTGGCGGCTCGGTTCCTCGGTCGCAAGTGAACGGGGCCGGCTTTGCGCGATGCCGCGTCGATCGCGGTGCGGTGTGAGCCGGATCCCTTCCGTTCTGTGCTCCCGCGTTACCGGTTCCTGACATGATGACCCAATTGATCCCGCCGTACTGGCTGCCCAGGCGCCTTGACGACGGGCCAGTGGCGGATTAACGGCATGCTTTATTTTTCAAAGTGGAAAATCTGGGGAATCATCGCGGTTTGCGTTGCGGCGATTCTTTTCACCATACCCAATTTTCTCAGCAAGGCCACGCTGAGTGGTTTGCCCGGATGGGTTCCGCAGCGACAGATCAATCTCGGTCTTGATCTGCGCGGTGGCTCCTACCTGTTGCTCGAGATTGATACCGCCGCTGTCATTCGTGACCGCCTCGATACCGCGACGGACGCCGCCCGCACGGCGTTGCGCACCGCCAATATCGGTTATACCGAACTGGCTGGCGCTGATCGCAGTGTCACGGTTCACCTGCGCGATGCGGGCCAGGCCGATGCCGCGTTGACCGCGTTGGGCGATATCGGGTCGCGGACCGCCGCCGGACAGCCGGAATTCAAGGTCGACAGCGCCGCTGACGGCAAGATCACGTTGACGCTGACCGATGCCTCGCTGACCGATCGGATCGGCAAGGCGGTGGAACAGTCGATCGAGATCGTGCGGCGACGCATCGACGAGACCGGCGTCAACGAACCGCAGATCGCGCGCCAGGGAGCCGACCGGATTCTGGTTCAGCTCCCGGGGGTTCAGGACCCGGACCGGATCAAGCGCCTGTTGGGCCAGACCGCCAAAATGACCTTCCGCCTGTTGGATCCCAACGGTGATGCCGTCGGCGGCAAAGCGCCGCCGGGCTCGGAGATCCTGCAGGGCTATGCCCGGGCGGGCACCAATGGTGCCGCGCCGCGCTATGTCGTGCGCCGCAAGGTCGAGGTCGATGGCGCCGATCTGACGGACGCCCGTGCCGCGACCAACTCGCAGAGTGCCGAGTGGGTCGTCAGCTTCGAATTCAACAGCAGTGGGGCTCGCCGTTTTGCCCAGGTGACCCAACAGAATGTCGGCCGGCCTTTTGCGATCGTTCTCGATGACAAGGTGCTGAGCGCACCGGTGATCCGGGAGCCGATCACCGGCGGTCGTGGCCAGATCAGCGGCAATTTCACCGCGCAATCGGCCAATGATCTCGCGGTTCTGCTGCGGGCCGGTGCGCTGCCGGCGCCGTTGCAGGTGATTGAGGAACGGAGCGTCGGTCCCGACCTGGGCGCCGATTCGATCCGTGCCGGCATCCTGTCCTGTCTTGTCGGGTTGGTGCTGGTCGCGACCTATATGATCATCGGCTACGGCATTTTCGGGTTGTTTGCCGATCTGGCCGTGATCGTCAATCTGTTCATGACGCTGGCGGCCCTGTCGCTGCTGCAGGCGACGCTGACGCTGCCGGGCATCGCCGGTATCCTGCTGATGCTCGGGATGTCGGTGGATGCCAATATCCTGATCAATGAACGCATCCGCGAGGAAACCCGTCGCGGCCGTACGCCGTTCGCCGCGATGGAGGCCGGGTTCAAGCGGGCGTTTTCGACAATTCTCGACTCCAATCTGACCACCCTGATCAAGATGATCATCCTGTTCCTGTTGGGATCGGGAACCGTCAAGGGCTTCGCGGTCACGATCAGCCTCGGGATCATCATTTCCCTGTTCACCGCCACCGTGCTGGTCCGGTTGATGATGGTGACGTGGCTGCGCCGCCGTCGTCCCGCAATGCTGCCGGTGTGAGGACAAACGATCATGTACTATGTCCGTCTCGTCCCTGATGACACGCATATCCCGTTCATGCGCGGGCGGTATGCTGGGTTGATCACATCAGCGGTTCTCAGTATCGCGTCGATCATCCTGTTCTTCTATCCGGGGCTGAATTACGGCACCGATTTCCGCGGGGGCATTGCGATCGAAATTCGCACGCCGGGGCCGGCCGATTTCCCGGCCCTGCGCGGTGATCTGGGCCAGCTCAATATGGGCCAGGTTCAGTTGCAGCAGTTCGGTTCGACCCGGGATGTCCTGATCCGCGTGGAACGTCAGGCGGGCGATGATACGGCGCAGCAAAAAGCCGCCGATGTGGTCAAGCAGAACCTGGCCGAGAAATTCCCGGGAACCGAGGTGCGGGGGGTCGAGGCGGTTGGCGCATCGGTGTCCGACGAACTGTTCCGCAATGGGATGACGGCGCTCGGTCTGGCGATCCTCGCGATGCTGGCGTACATCTCGTTCCGTTTCGAATGGCAATTCGGGCTCGGTGCCGTGATCACCCTGGTGCTCGACGTCACCAAGACCGTGGGGTTCTTTGCCGTCACCGGGATGCAGTTCAACCTGACCGCGGTTGCCGCGATCCTGACGATCATGGGCTATTCGATCAACGACAAGGTCGTGGTTTATGATCGGGTTCGCGAGAATCTTCGCGTTTACAAGAAGATGGCGCTGCGCGAATTGATCGACCTCAGCATCAACGAGACGCTGAACCGGACCCTGGGAACCTCGCTGGCGACGTTCCTGGCCACGATCCCGCTGGCGATTTTCGGCGGCGAGGCGTTGCAGGAGTTCGCTCTGGTGATGCTGTTCGGGATCGTGATCGGCACCTCATCGTCGATTTTCATCGCGGCGCCGATCCTGTTATTCCTGGGTGAGCACAAGCTGCGTCGTGGCCAGACCCGGGAAGCACCCGCACCGGTCGCCCCGGCCGCGGGCAAAGGGACCTGAACAGGGTGCCTTAAAACAGGATGGCGGCAACGAAACGGCGTCATCTCCTGACGCCGTGACAGGGAGGCTCCGGATTTGGTCGACCTCACCCCGGTGATCCCCGCGGATCGTCAAGTTATCGACTCGTACGGCCCGGGATGGTTCCGCATCAGCGGGATCATCCATCGCGGCGCCGTGCTGGTGTTTCCCGATCGCAGCCAAGCCTGGCCGGTGGCCGGGTTCGAGGGCCTTTCGCTCGAGAGCTTTGCCGCTCTCGATCAGGCACAACCACCGATCGAGGTACTGCTGCTGGGCTGTGGCCCGCGGATGCAATTGCTGCCCGCCGCGCTGCGCCAACGGCTGAAGCAATCGGGCATCGTCGCCGACCCGATGGCAACCGGGCCAGCCTGCCGTACTTATAATGTCTTGCTGGCGGAGGGGCGGCGGGTCGCGGCGGCGTTGTTGCCGGCGTAGTCTCCGCGGCGAAGCCCGAAACCGCCCCCGCAGCGGGTGCTCGACAGCCGACCCGTCCGCGCGGCAGGCCGCACGGACGGGTCGCGATGCCGTGATCAGCCGGCCTGTGCCAGGCGTTCGGCGGCAAAATCCCAATTCACGAGATGGTCGAGGAACACCTTCACGAAATCGGGGCGGCGGTTCTGATAGTCGAGATAATAAGCGTGTTCCCAGACATCGACCGTCAACAACGCATGCTGGCCATGGGCCAACGGCGTGTCGGCGTTCGCGGTCTTGGTAACCTTGAGCTTGCCGTCTTCGACGATCAGCCACGCCCAGCCGCTGCCGAACTGGGTGACCGCAGCCTGGGCGAACGCGTCCTTGAAAGCCTGGACGCTACCAAAATCCGCGTTCAGGCGGGTTTCGATTTCGCCCGGAATGCGGTCGGCAGCGTCCTTCTTCAGGCTGTTCCAGAAGAAGTTATGGTTCCAGACCTGACCGGCATTGTTGAACAGCCCGGCCTTGCTGGCATCACCGGCACTGCCTTTGATGATGTCTTCGAGGCTCTGCGTCGCCAGCGGGCTGTCCTTGGTCAGATTGTTCAGGTTGGTCACATAGGCTTGATGATGCTTGCCATAATGGAAGCTCAGGGTGTGCGCCGAGATATAGGGCTCGAGGGCATCCTGAGCGAAGGGCAGCGGGGCCAATTCAAAAGCCATGGGTCGTCTCCTGATTGTTGTCTGAGGCTTGGGGCGAAACGCCCCTTCGCGTGCAGCGACACCCGTTCAGATATGTCAGTCGCGTCGAAATTTGAAGTCTGGATTGCCGGGTTCGCCGGCCCCAGCGCAGTTTATGGTTATTATTACCGGACCGCGGCAAACGGTCGGCGCGATTACCGGCGCAGGCCCATGATCAAGCCGCGCAGGCTGGCCCAGAGACGCTGTGGCAGGGGCAGGCGCACGGCGCCGGCCAGCGGGTCGCGGTGGCGCAGGTGGTGCGTCAGGGCCTGTGCTGTGGCCAGCAGCACCGAAACCTGAAGGCGCAAGCCACGATGCGCGATCAGTTGTGGCAGCGGGGCACTGCGCACCAGCAGGGCGTCAACACGATCGAGCGTCCGGTCGAACACGGCGCGAAGCCGCGGGTCGCAGCGGGTTTCGACCAGGCGCTCGGGGCTGACCCGTAACTGGTTGAACCAGGTCAGGGGAATGTAGCAGCGGCCGCGGACCACCCAGTCATTGCGACACTCCTGGACGATGGTCAGGATCTGCAGGGCGCTGCACAGCGCATCGAAAGCGACCCCTGGCGCTTCCGATTCGCCGTGCAGCGCCATCATGTGACGACCGACCGGGATGGCCGAGAACCGGCAATGCGTCAACAGGTCGCCCCAGGTCTGGTAGTTGCCGGTCTGGGCGTCGCGGCGAAAGCCTTCGATCATCTGGCGGGCCTGGGCATCGCCGACGCCGGTGGCCGCCAGGCTGCGTCGCAGATCCAGCGCCGGGCGCACGAAGGCTTCACCGGTCTCACCCTTGGTCAGGGCCTTGTCGAGGGCGTCGAGACAGATCAGTTTGGCATCGAGATCGAGTTCCGGATCATCGGCGATCTCATCCCCGGTTCGGGCGAAGTCACGAAATGCGGCGATGTGCGGGCGGAGATGCTTTGGCAACAAAGGCGATCCGCGGCCGAGCGGCGCGGCGCCGGCGATGTTGCGGACAGCGGGAGAGGGCGGGGGAGCGGCAGGTGGTATCGTGTGGAATTCGGTCATCTCGGCCTGTTCCAGGTTGCCGTCGCGGTGGGTCGCCGCTACAAAGCCATCGAACGGCGCGGGATACGTGCCCCCGCGCGGCCGGCGTTGTCGCCGCGGGTTCGTGTCCGCCCCCATGACGATAATGCTACCACGGGCCGTCGGCGTCGGCCACCTCCTCGTGCTCCGTGCCCGACACAGCGCCTGCGGTTCGCGGGGGCCTCAGGCTGGCCGATATCGATGGTCATTCGAAATGACCGTTGCCTTCAACGCTCCCGGCTCCGACCGATTGGCGGGTCCCGGGCGTCTGTGGCACAACGCGAATGTCGGGTCGTGCTGCGGCCGGTTTTGGGGGCCCACTTTATTTGCCCGCTTTATTCGAAGGTGTTCGCAATGGCTGCCGATCTCTCCGCTCTTTCCTATTGCGGGCAGCAGGTTCGGAAATTCGACAACGACCGGTTTCTCGCCTGCCTGTTCGCGCCGGCGGATCGTCGCGAGGCGCTGTTTGCGCTGTTCGCCTTCAATCTCGAAATCGCCCGGACCCGCGAGGTCGTCCGTGAGCCGATCATGGGCCAGATCCGGTTGCAATGGTGGCGTGATGGCATCGCGGCGGCGGATGCGGCAACGCCGCCGCACCATGAGGTTCTGGAACCGCTGTCCCTGGCGATGCAACGCTTCAAGCTGCCCCGGGCGGCGTTCGACCGGCTGATCGATGCCCGCGAGATCGATCTCGAGCCGGAACCGCCCGCCGACCTGGCGGCCCTGCTGTCCTATGCCGAGGCAACGACCGCGCCCTTGTTCGAATTGGCGCTGATCATCCTGGGAGCCCCGGCCCTGGGACCGCCGGCGCCGGGTTCCGATGATGCGCTTGCCGAGGTGGCGCGATTGGCCGGGGTCGCTTACGGCGTCACGGGCATTGTGCGCGCCGTGGTGTTTCACGCCCGCCAGCACCGGCTGTTGTTACCCGAAACGCTGCTGAACCGCCACGATGTCCGGCGGTCGGTGCTGTTCGATCTGAAGCCGCAACCGGGTCTGCGGGCGGTGACACGGGAGCTGGTGGCGGTTGCCGGCGATCACCTGACGCGGGCCCGCGGCCGGCGGCGCGCGATCCCGCGGGCCGCCCGTCCGGCCTTGCTGCCGTTGGCCGCGACGGCGCTGCACCTTGCCACATTGCGGCGCCATGATTGCGACCCGTTCGCGGCACGGGTGCTGATGCCCCATCCCTGGCGTGCCCTGTGGCTGGCCGGGGCCGCGCTGAGGGGCCGCTACTGAGACAGGGCCCCGGGCGGGCCCTGTCTCAGTGTGGCACCCGGGGGTGGGATCAGCCGCGAGTCTTGACGGCGTATTCGGTGACCCGCTGGCCGAGCAGACGGGCGGTTTCCAGATCGCCCGGGCCGGGCGCTTCGTCGGGGGACGAATCGGACGGCGACTGGGCCAGCGCCCCGGAGAAACCGCCCAGATAGTTCACATCGTTGCGCTGGGCGTCTTTCTTGTTGGACGGCATCAGGCCGGTACCAATCCAGATCTGGCTGTGCTGCATGGCCAGCGTGATCAGATAGATGATCGTCGCCGACTTGTCACCGTTGAGCGAGGCGGAGTTGGTGAAGCCCGCGGCGATCTTGTCTTTCCACTCCTGGGTGAACCAGGCCTTGGAACTGGCATCGGCAAACTTCTTAAACTGCCAGGCCGGACCGCCCATATAGGTCGGGCTGCCATAGATGATCGCGTCGGCCGCGGCGAGCGTGTCCCAGGCCTCGGCTGGCAGATTGCCTTCGGCATCGATGGCCAACAAAGTGGCTTCCGTGCCAGCGACATCGACGGCACCCTGGTGCACGGCTTCGGCCTGCTTGCGGGTATGCTGATAGCCGCTGAAATAGACGATCGCAATTTTCGCCATAATCACCTCGAGCTGTGCGATTGGTCAGTTCGCTTGTCTCCGACCACCCCGACTATGAGCGGCCGGGTCGCGGAAATCACCTGTTGATCGTCGGCCACCGCGGATGCGTTTTTGCAGGGGCGCAGCGGTTCGTTGCGATCGGTCGCATGACAATCCGACGAGGCTATCGCCACCGCTCTGGAATGGCGCCATATCAACGTCACGCTGTTTCCTGACCAAGGATAATGATCGTGTTTCTGGATTTCACTACATTGCCGCCGCTCACGGCCTATCGCTGGATATCATCGACGGTGATCCCGCGTCCCGTCGCCTGGGTTTCAACCTGCTCGGCCGCCGGTGTTTCCAATCTGGCGCCGTTCAGCTATTTCCAGGCCGTGACCGCCGCGCCGCCCACCCTGATGCTGTCGATTGGTCTCAAACCCGACGGCTTGCAGAAGGACACGACGCGCAATATCGAGCGAACGCTGGAGTTTGTGGTCAATCTGGTGTCATTCGAACAGGCGGCGGCGATGAATGCCACCTCCTATGCATTCGAGCACGGAATCAGCGAGTTTGAACATTGTGGCATCCCCAGCCTGCCGTCGACCCGGGTGGCACCGGCCCGCGTCCAGGGCGCGCCGGTCGCTTTCGAATGCCGCCTGGCCGCGGTGCATCCCTATCCCGTGGCGCAGCCGACCTGTCACGTCATCCTGGGCGAGATTGTCGCCGCCCATATCGACGAGCGGATTCTCAATGCCGAGGGCCGGGTCGATCCGATGCGGCTCGATTTGGTCGGCCGGATGGGCGGCGACTGGTATACGCGGACCGCGGACGAGGGCAATTTCGAGATGAAACGCCCGACGACGCCGTGACCCGACCGGTTATTCCGGCACCAGGCCCAACCGCGGCCGGGGCGGGGCGGCGACTTCCGGTTCGGGGGTCTCCGCCGGCGCGGTCAGGCTGGTTTCGTGCTCCACCAGGTCGAGAATCCGGCGCAACGCGCCGGCATCGATCGCGGACTCGAGGGTGAGGCCCGCGGTCCATTTTCGCAGCGCACCGATGGCCCGTCTTTTGGCAACGATCTCGACATCCTCGGGCCGGGTCGGCTCGAGAAAGGGCCCGGTGTAATGGGAGCCGCGGAAGCGCCATTGCCGTCGGCCGTCGGCACGCCATTGCGAGCCGTCCGACAGGACCATGCACTGTCGCTCGTTGGTGAAGCGTGCGACGGTGGCGATGATCTGGGGGCCGTTCTGGCTGGAAATAACGGTCACCTGGTCGCCGATCTGGTATTCCCGGGTCATGCGGCCACCTGCAGGCGTCCCAGCCAGGCTTCGAGGTCACGGACCGCCCGGCTGGTATAGGCCAGCTTGCGGTCGCGGCCTTTGGCGGCGCGCTGGCCCGGTTGGGTTTCGGGCTCGGGAAACAGGCCGAAATTGACGTTCATCGGCTGAAAGGTCTCGGCATTGGCGCCGCTGGTGATGTGGCCGAACAAAGCCCCCAGCGCCGTCGTCGGTGGTGGTGGATCCTGGGCCAGCCCGTGGCGCTCGGCGGCGGCAAACCGGCCGGCGAGCAGGCCGATCGCCGCCGATTCGACATAGCCCTCGACCCCGGTGACCTGACCGGCAAAGCGCAGTCGCGGCGCGGCTTTGAGGCGCAGCCGGTCATCGAGCACCCGCGGGCTGTTGAGGAAGGTATTGCGATGCAGGCCACCGAGGCGGGCGAATTCGGCATTCTCCAGCCCCGGGATCATGCGAAACACCCGTGCCTGTTCGCTGTATTTCAGCTTGGTCTGAAAACCGACCAGATTGTAAAGCGTCGCCAGCGCATTGTCCTGACGCAGCTGGACCACCGCATAGGGGCGCCGGTTGTTGTGGGGATCGGTCAGGCCGACGGGTTTCATCGGCCCATAGCGCAGCGTATCGACGCCCCGCGATGCCATGACCTCGATCGGCAGGCAGCCCTCGAAATAGGGCGTGTCTTTTTCCCATTCCTTGAATTCGGTCTTGGGGGATGTCAGCAGCGCATCAATAAAGCCACGATACTGGTCCTGGTCCATCGCGCAATTGATGTAGTCGCGCCCGGTGCCACCCGGGCCCGGCTTGTCATAGCGTGACTGATACCAGGCCTTGCTGAGATCGATGCTGTCGCGATGTACGATCGGGGCGATGGCATCGAAAAAGGCCAGGGAGGCCTCGCCGGTCAGGGCGCGAACGGCATCGGCCAGGGCCGGCGAGGTCAGGGGACCGCTGGCAATGATGACGCTGTCCCAATCATCCGGCGGCAAGCCGGCGATTTCCTCGCGCTGGATCGTGACCAGGGGATGGCTGCTCAGCGTTTCGGTCACGGAAGCGGCGAAACCGTCGCGATCGACCGCCAGCGCGCCGCCGGCCGGAACCTTGTGGCGATCGGCGGCACTCAGGATCAGCGAGTCGCAGCGCCGCATCTCGGCATGCAGCAGACCGACCGCATTGCTGTCGGGGTCATCCGACCGCAGCGAATTGGAGCAGACCAGCTCGGCGAACCGGTCGGTTTGATGGGCCTCGGTGCTGCGGACGGGCCGCATCTCGTGAAGGACGACGGGGACGCCGGCGCGAACCAGCTGCCATGCGGCCTCGCTGCCGGCCAGACCACCGCCAATGACGTGAACAGGAGAAAGGGTGTGGTTCATGGGGTCGGGGGCATGCCGCGGCAAGGGATAAGGGCCAAACAGAATGCCCCATTGGGCGCGGTGCGGCAAGGATGGCAAACGGGCATCAGCCGTTCTCATTTTGGCTGTCGCCAGCGGGCTGCCGCCCGCACCCGCTCGGGGTGAACCCCGAATCCCCTTTTGTTTTGACAAGAACGAGGGGGTCTGGGGCATGGCCCCCGTTGGGTTTGGGCGAAAGCCCAACGCGGCGTCGCCAAAAGGAGAACCGCTGAACAGGACGGGCAAACGGCGCCACCGGGCAATCGGGTCAAAGAATACCCGGCAATGGGGTAAATCCCTTGTCCGGGCCCGTCTCCACCAAGCGGGCAGCTGTCACGCCGCCTTGCCGGGATCGAGCGGCGGCGCAATTCCGGAAAAGACCTGCCGGGCCCTCGACGAAAAGTCGGGGACAAGGACGACGGCGTCCTGGCAAGCATCACCGCCGCCGAACTCTTCCGCCCGGTTTCGCTTTCCGTGCATATCCTGCACCAGGCGCTGAAATCGGCCGTGTCGATGAGGCAGGTCAATGCAGATCGCCCGCCATCCTCTCTATTGTGCCGCTGACTATTTCAGGATGCCCGGACCTGGCCGGCAGAATCCGCCGATTCTGGTGCGGGATCCCTCTACTGGTGAGGACGTCACGATGGCCTACAAGATCAATGCCGCTGACTGCGCCGCCTGCGGCGCCTGTGAGTCGGAATGCCCCAACAACGCGATCAGCTTGAAGGGCGATGTCTATGCCATCGACCCCAACAAGTGCCAGGAGTGCAAGGGTTCGTTCGATACGCCGCAATGCGCCGCGGTGTGCCCCAGCGACGCCTGCGTTCCCGCCTGATCATTTCGCGCGGATCGGTTCGGCCCGGACGTCGCCGAACCCCGCGCCGTGTCTGAGTGCAACGGTCATTATCTTGTGATCGTCGGCTTCTCCGTCGGCAGGGCGGGCGTTGGCGTCTGCCCTTCCCGCAGCAAGCAACGGGTTGCTCATCGCGGGAACTATCAGGAAACGGGGCTGGCCTTCAGCCGCTCGGGCGAGACCATCGATCAGCCGAAGGCAAAGGCCGGCGCCGTGCGATGGACCGTCCTGTTCGCCCATCCGGGGGCACGATCCCCGGAGTTGCCATCGCAGCAAAATCCCGACAGGTAATCGGGTGTTATTTAACCGGGGATCGGAAATAACGTCGCCCCGTGGGATCCTTTCCCTTGAAATCTCACTTTCATAGGCTAATCTCCCGATGAAATAATCATCATCGGTTGATCGGGGCCGCGGCACGCTTGGAACACGAAAGCCGGGCATCCACGAGCCGGCGGTGCCTGTGAGCGGGCCGTCATGAGGACGGGGGAGTGATGCAGCCGGACTTCAAAACGGCCGATCTGGAGTGTTCGCTGGCACAGGGCCCGGAAAATGGGAAAGCAACGAACGAAGCCGATCCTGGTGATCCGCTCACCGTCGTCGTGGTCCCGGGCCCCCTGTCTTATCTCGCGATGCCCGCCTTGTCAGCGCGTAGCCTTCCCTGTGGCCCTTTCGTCGAGACGAAGCAGGACAATGGCCGTTATCTTTCAATGAAGACGCCCGAGGGCGAATTCGATCTCGCGGCATTCTTGGAAAAGTTGCCAGCCGACCAACAGCCGGAAGTCGTGATCGTCTGGGTTGACGCGACCGGCAAGGTCATGCCGGTTAACCTGGACGCAGTGCACTGCCGCAGGATTGCCCTCATTGGTGACATGCATCACATGCGGCGGCCGATTCGTCGGATGTTGGGTTACGTAGCGCAACAACCCTATGATGCAATCTTCGTCGATTTATCGAAAGCTCACTATTTCCTGGAGGCGGGCCTGGCCCCGATCTTCTGGGATCCCGGATGGATGGCCACGCCGCATATTCTGCCCTTTCGTTCCGAGCGGCGGCGGGAAATTATGCTGGTCGGACAAGTGGGTTCACTTCATCCCCGTCGCCAGCGGGTCGTCGCGCATTTGACCGGGCGCAATTATCCCCTCCGCGTGGTGCATTGCGCGCAGGAAACAGGCTTTGCGCTGCACAATCAATCTCTGATCTCGCTCAACGTCACCTTGAATGCTGATCTCAATCTGCGTTTCCACGAGATCCCGGCCGCGGGCGGATTCATGGTAACTGACCGGATCAGCAGTAAGACCGGTCTCTCGTTTTTCTATCAGGAAGGGCTCCACTATGTCGGGTTCAGTTCGCTTGACGAACTGGACGAGGTGCTTGACCACTACCTCGCCCACCCTGAAGAAGCCATCACCATTGCCCGGGCGGCGCAGCAGCGTTATTGCGAGGTTCTGTCGCCACCACTGGTCCGGCAGCGGTTCTGGCGCGCAGCGCTACAGGGCCGGCCGGATCCGATCGTTGACGTCGCCCGCGAACCGCGTTGTCGCCACGCACAACCGGCCGCGGGCGAAACCTTGCTTTTTCGCGCCGGAATCTACGAGTTCGTCCAGGAATGCCATCGTCGCCAGGAAACGGTAAGCGTGTTGTTCCGCGCGGGTGCCTGGACCGATCCCCTGACCGATCTGGTTGACCTGCCCCGGTTGCGCCTCGTCGTCGAGGAAACGATCAGCCCGGCGTTGGCGGCGCGTCTGCGGACACGGGGGGCGGATCAGAGAGTGGAAACGATGACCGCGGCGCAAGCGGAGCAGTCTCATTGGGATATCATGGTCTCGGCCAATTTCACGTCCCCCACGGCGGCCGCTGCCGCGTTCGCGCCTTACCGGTTCGACAATGTTATCTGGACCCGGCGCGACGATCCGGAATCTGCCATTTTCGAATTTACGATATTTGTTGGCTTTGACCTGCCCGACCCGTCGCTGCCCATCATTTGCCGGATCGGGCAGGCCGCCTGATCCGTCACAACCGGGCGCCTGCCGCTGTTGCGAAGTCGGTCATCAAGCCACCGCGGCCGCTTCGGCAGAGAGTTGCATCGGGCTGTCCCAGGGGTCGAAGGCGACCATCGCGCGGCGGTCAGGGTTGGGACGCATGAAGCATCGACCTTGGTTGTTGAGCATGCTGGCCACGCGCGAAAAGCTGCTGTTGGCGATGGCGACCACATCGGCCTCGGCCAGGACCTCGAAATCCAACAGGAACTCGGCCCCCGGGAGCGGCGCCATCAGATCCGCGGAACTGATCGGGCGGAAGTCGACAAAATCCCGGATCACGGTCGGATCGTCTGTCGCCAGGTACAACACGGGATCATCGAGATCCGTCCATATCTGTTGCAGCCAGTCGCGGTACCAGGCCGAGGGTGCAATCCAAAACGGACCATAGCCGAAATCGCCGTGGCGTATATGAAGCGCGACCAGTGTTCTTCCGCGGGCGCGCAGCCTCGCCACGGGCGGCGCGATCGCAGTTGCGGCTTTGGATCCGAGCCGGAACAGACTCTGAAACAATGCCTTATGCCGGACGAATGCTGCCGTGTGCCAGGCAAAGTAACCGCGGACGTCCACGCCCCGGTACACGATTGCCGATGATCGGTTCAACGACGCCGCAAGATCGGCATCCTCTTCGCGCAGCGGCACCAACCCGGCGGATAACCACGGATCATTCAATTCGAACAAATCGCGCCCGATCCAATCCGGTGTTTCCACCGATATTCCGTGCTCGGCACCGTAAAGTCGCAGGACGGCGTATTGTAACAATTGATTGCCAAAACGGCCGTTGCTTCCCAACGAGGACATGCCAATCCGCGGCGTCCCCGCCATCGGCGGCGGCAAGGCGGCGATCGGGGATCCCCATTGACGACGCAGCAGAATCAGCGCGCGGCGTGTGAATGCCAACGCATGGCCTGGATTGACGCGAATGGCCGTCTCGTAACAGGCCAAGGCCCCTTCTGGGTTACCCCGTTGTTCGAGAAGAATGCCCAACTGCAACGATGCCGCAAAATGATCGGGCTGCGCCCGAACAATCGCCCCGTATAGTCCTTCGGCCTGGTCGGCCTGCCCCTCCCGATGCCATCGGGTTGCGAGGGTTAGTGCGTCGTCAAGGCTGAGCGCGCCGAAAGGGCTGGTCATGACGCAATCAGCACGCCTCTGGCTGACGACGACCGACGCGCGGCGTTCCCCCGATCAATCATGTTTCACTGTGCCGGGTTGGGCAGCCGCGGAAACGGGAGCATCGGTGCCGGTCGCCGGTGCGTCCAGGGGGACCTCGATCGCGGTGAAGCGCATCGCGCGAAAGCTGGGGGACCACCAGGTCGCGGCCAACCCCGCCTTGTGTTTCAAATGTCGCAGGAACTCGGTGGGGTCGGGCACGGTGTGCCACACCGCGGGCAGGAACAGCGCCCCGTGATTGTGGTCCTCGATCAGCAGGCCATCGATCCCGGGTCGCAATTGGGCGCACAGATCGGCTTCGTCGGCAAAGTGCAGGAGGTGCAGCGGCGTCAGCACGGCGATCGTCAGTGTGCAATCCGGCCACTCGCGGGCGGTCAGGGGCGCGAAGCGGGTGTCCCGGAAGGCGGCGTTGAAGGCATTTTCGGCGACATCCATGACCAGCGCTCGCCACGCCCGTGGTGAGCCCACGCAGCCGCGCAACTCACCCCGCAGGTGCAGGGTGACATAGGCCGCGCCCGGTTCCCGCCCGACATCGGTGAACGAGCCATCGGCAACGGTCAGGGGGCGGCCATGGTCAAGGCCGGACTCGATCGACAGACGGGCAATGCGCCCGAGCGTGGGGCCCCAGGCCATGATGCGGGCCCGATCGACGTCCAGCGCACCGCTTTGCGCCACAGGTTCATAGAGCGCCCAGGCGCCATAGCCGACAACCCGGTTCCGATCACCGGCCGTGTCGCCCGAGTTGCGCAGATCGAGGGTCTCGACCGTCAGGTCCTTGCGTCGGGCCAATGCCAGCAGACCGCGCACCGGGACCTGGCCGCAGGCCTGGCTGTCGCCAATGCGCTCGGGATCCCGTTGCTCGATGGCTGTTGCGGTCAGGGCGTCGAGCCGTTTCGCCGCGGCATCGTCCAGGTAGTGGCTTAAATCGGAGCTGACAACGATCAAGGTTTCCGGTCCGCCCCACACCCGCTCAAGCACCCGGGCGACGGCGTCCGGTGTGGCGAAACCGGCGACGATCGGCACCAGCGTGAACGGCCCCAGCACATGGATCAGGAACGGCAGCTGGACTTCGAGGCTGTGTTCTGGCCCGTGGGCCTCGTCGAGTTCCACGACCTCGGGCAGGGTGAGCAGCGCTTCGATGGCCGGCCGATCGAGGGCCACCGGCCCAAACGGCGTCTGATAAGCGCGGGCGCCGGTCACCGCGAGACCGGTGAAGGCGACCCGGTGCGACGGGCCGATCAGGACAACGCGGGTGATGCGGCCGCGCAGCGGCCGCAGCCGGGCATAGGCGCTGGCGGCGATCGGTCCGGAATAGATGTAACCGGCATGGGGGACGATAATTGCCTTTGGCAGGCGCGGATCCCGCGCCACGGGCTGCGTCACCTTCTGTTCGGTGTCGGCGAGACAGGATTCGATCATGGCCTGCAACGGGCCGGCAGCCGCCGGATAGAAGGCGCCGGCCACAGCCGTCTCGCGGATCGAAGTCATCGCGGCACCTCGCTGTGGGGGAGGGGGAATTCCCACAAAAACCGAAGAGATCATAGCGCGAAACGGGGGTTCGGTACCATGTATTCGAGAGATCCCGGCCGCCGCGTCCGTGCCGGAGCACAAGAGGGGGATCCTGGCAATGCTTCGCAGCAAGACGCCATCCGCCACCGTTCCCGCCCGCCACTGGCGCACCCTTGCCGACGGGCGGTTGCAATGTGATCTGTGCCCACGTCTGTGCCGATTGCATGATGGCCAGCGGGGACTGTGTTTCGTCCGGGCCCGCGAGGGTGCCTCGCTGGTTCTGGCGACCTATGGCCGCTCCTCGGGGTTTTGCGTCGATCCGATCGAAAAGAAACCGCTGAATCATTTTCTGCCCGGGACGCCGGTTTTGTCATTCGGAACCGCGGGCTGCAATCTGACCTGCAAGTTCTGCCAGAACTGGGACATCTCGAAAGCGCGCGCGCTCGACCGTCTCAACGATGACGCGGCGCCGTCCACCATCGCCCAGGCCGCGGTCGATCTCGGCTGCCGCAGTGTCGCCTTCACCTACAACGATCCCGTGGTGTTTCTGGAATATGCCACCGACGTCGCCGACGCCTGTCGGGCATTGGGTCTGAAAACCGTCGCGGTGACCGCGGGCTATATGACCGACTCGGCACGGCGTGATTTCTACGGCCATATCGACGCGGCCAATGTTGACCTCAAGGGCTTCAGCGATGCCTTCTATCGAAAATTATGCTCTGCCCATCTGGGGCCGGTTCTCGAAACATTGGAGTATCTGCACCGTGAGACCGGGGTCTGGCTGGAAATCACGACACTGTTGATTCCCGGCGAGAACGATTCCGATCGCGAACTGGACGCGCTGAGTCGCTGGGTGGCTGATCATCTGGGGCCGGATGTTCCGCTGCATTTCAGCGCGTTCCATCCGGACTGGAAAATGACGGCGACTGCGGCAACCCCGGCGGCCACCCTGACGCGGGCACGCCGCATCGCGATCGGCAACGGTTTGCGCTATGTCTACACCGGCAATGTCCATGACCCGGCCGGCGGCAGCACCGTTTGTCCGAACTGCGGCGCCTTGTTGATTGAACGCGACTGGTATCAACTGGGGCGCTGGGGGCTGGACGCGAGCGGGCAGTGCGCCGCTTGCGGCACTGCGATTGCCGGCGTGTTTGACGCGAAACCCGGGGATTGGGGCCGCAAACGTCGGGCGGTGCGGCTGTCCTCGCAACCTTGAGATCGGCGCGCGCCCGGCGCGCGCCCGGCCCGCGCCCGCGGCCTCGCGCATCAAGGAAACATCGCCCCCGATCGACGCAGCATGTTCATCGATTTAGCCCGAATCGATTGTGTCTTTCAATGAGGGGTCATTGAATCGGGGTCGATATTTGGCCTCTTCGTACCATGACAACTGATATTCGTGCGCCATGATGTTTGACATTTTCGGGCGCGATTTGCGCCATGCCGCGAATGAGGAACGCTGCTATCCTTCCGTATACTGATTTTTTCGGCCTTGATGCGATAAGAAGTAAAGTGTGCCTTTGCGTTGTCACCTTGACGTGCTTTGACGGGTTTTGGATGTGGTTTCTGGTGCGCATTTTTAAGGAACACTCCATCTGATTTAAATATCAGAGAATGGCGAGCGATGAATTTTCCATCGGGGACATCACCATCGAGACAGTTGAATATTGTTCGGGAGGGAGCTCCCGGCGATATGAACTTGACGAATCTGGTGGAGGACCCGATCGGCTTTGACGTCATCCAGGCGATCGTTGATCATCTTCCCTGCGGGGTTGCCGTGTTCGATTGCAATCTGGACGTCGTGGTTTGCAGCCGCTTATTTCGGTGTTATCTGGATCTGCCCGACGATATTTTCAGGGAGGGGCCGCCGTCCTTCGCAGATCTTGCCCGCCTCTATGCGCAGCGCGGAATGTTTGGCCCCGGTGATATCGACCAACTGGTCGCGCGCGCGGTTCAGCAGGCGGCCGAGCGGCAGGGCCAACGGCGCGAATGGCGCTTCAGCAGCGGGAAGACCCTGGATCTCGAGGACAAGCCCTTCGGCACGGACGGCCTGATCTCATTGTGCACGGACATTACCGACCAGCGCCGGGTCGAGGAGGTTCTGCGCGACCGGGAGAGTCTGCTGCGCCTGATCTACGACAACTCGAGCGCCGCTATTTTCACTGTTGATGACAAGGGGCGGGTTGACAACGTCAATCAGCGGACCGCTGAAATGTTCGCGCTGCCGATGGACAAGCTGGTGCGCCTTGAGTACGCAACATTGGTCCATCCCTCCGAGCGGCAGGAGGCCCAACAGCGTCTCGTTGCACACATAGGCAGTGCCATTCCCAAAGTAACACTGGAACGTCAGTTTCAGCGGGGCGATGGCACCAGCTTTTGGGGGCAGATCAGTTCACAGTTGATGCCGGGTCAGCAGAGCGGCGTGGTTTGTGTCGTCGTTGATATCACCGAGCGAATCCGGGCCGAGCGCGCCGTGGTTGAGCGAAGTCGCGATCTTGAAGTCGTGAATCGCGAACTGACCAAGACCGTGGCCGAACTGTCGGCGGCCCGTGAGGCCCTCGAACATCTGGTCCAATATGACGGTTTGACGGGGGCGCGAAATCGAGCCCGAATCGAAGAATTCGCGCAGATGGAGCGGTTGCGTACCACGCGCTATGGGCACCCCGTATCCCTGATCTTTGTCGATCTCGATCATTTCAAAATGATCAATGACACGCATGGTCATGGCGCCGGTGATGAGGTGCTGCGCGCCTTTTGCGACCTTGTGCGGCGTTGCATCCGGCCAACCGATCAGTTGGGCCGTTGGGGTGGCGAGGAGTTTCTTATCATCGTTCCAAACAGCGGCGTGACGGCGGCGAGCCTGCTCGCGGAACGGATTCGCAAGGCGATGGCCAACCATCCATTTCCGGTCGCGGAATCGGTCACAGCAAGCTTCGGTGTCGCCGAGTTTCGCCCGGGCGAAAGCTGGGAGTCCTGGCTCTCGCGCGCCGACGCCGCGCTCTATACGGCAAAAACCAGCGGCCGCGATCGGGTCATCGCGGATCTCGGCAGCGATGGCGCGGTGGTTCAGGCCGAGGTCCAGGACGCAGCTTTCCTGCGCCTGATCTGGAACAGCGGCTACGAATCCGGCCATGCCGTCCTTGATCTCCAGCATCGCCTTTTGGTTGAACGGGCCAACGAGTTGTTGGCCGCGACGGCGCGTCAGCATGACAAGGTCGCGATCATGCGGCAAATCCACACGCTGGTCTCGCTTATGGCAGAGCATTTCCATGATGAGGAAATACTGCTTGCCTCCATCGGTCATCGGCTGACGGCCGAGCATGAGGAAATACACGAAAGACTTCGGACGCGCGCCGAAGCGATGCGGGAAGAGTATTCGGCGGGAAGGATGGTCGTCGGTGAGTTATCCTCGTTTTTTGCCTATGACATTGTCGCGACGCACCTGGTCCAGGAGGACAAGAAATATTTTGAGGCCATTCGTCTGAGCATGGCGCTGAAGTGACATCGCAAGGGCCGAACCCTGGGTGACGTCTGGACGAAACGGTCATTTCTTATGAGCGTGGCTCTCGGAGTTCTGGCGGGGACGGTGCGGTCAGCGGGATTGTATCCTGCCAGCCGCCGCCCAGGGCCTTGTAGAGGGTGACCAAGTTGGTTGAGATCGTCGTCGTGCTGCTTGCCAGCTGCTGTTCGGTCGCGAGCCGGTTGCGTTCGGCATCCAGGACACGGAGAAAGCCGGCGACGCCCTGGGTGTAGCGCTGGCGGGCGAGGACAACGGCTTCGCGATTTTGTGCGGCGGCCTCACGCAACTGGTCGTGGCGTTGCTGTTCGGTAGTGAATGCGGTCAGGGCATCATCGATTTCGTGCCAGGCCTGAAGCACGGTACGCTGATAGCTGACGGCGGCTTCCTGCTGCTGGGCCTCGCGCAGCGCCAGCGTGCCGCGCAGACGCCCCCCTTCAAAGATTGGCAAGGTGATCGTGGGGCCGAAACTGTATTGACGCGAATTCCAGCTGCCGAGATTGGTGAATTCCAGCGCCTGGACGCCGGCACTGCCTGACAGCGTGATCTGGGGATAGAAATCGGCCTCGGCCATGCCGATTGCCGCGGTGGCCTGGTGAAGTTCGGCTTCGGCCTGGCGAATGTCGGGGCGTCGCCGCGCCAATTCCGAGGGCAGGCCGACGGGAACCTGGGGCGGCGCCGGCGGGATCACGTCGCTGCCGTTCAATTCGGATCGCAGATTTCCCGGCGCTTCGCCGACCAGGAAGCTCAACTGGTTGATCCCGGCCTCCACCTGTTGTTCCAGGGGCGGGATCTGGGACTGGATCGTCGCGATCTGGGCGCTGGCGTCGATGACATCGAGGTCGGTGACCAGTCCGGCCTGATTGCGCTGTCGGGTCAGATCCAGCACCTGCTGCGCGGTGTCCAGATTTTCCCGGGTGATGCGCAGCGTGGTCTGGGTTCCCCGCAGCGCGACATAGTCGCGGGCAATTTCCGCAATGGTTGAGATAAGGGCCGCGCGCTGCGCTTCCTGGCTGAGCTGGACCGAGGCATCGGCGGACTCGATCGAGCGGCGCACCCGACCCCACAGATCCAGCTCCCACGAGGCGTCGAGGCCATATTGCGACAGCCCGAGAGGCGTGGAGCCGCCGGATTTGGTCGCGGTACTCGAAACGGTGGTTACGCCGCTGCCGGTGCCGTTGGCCGCCGCGCCGGCCGCACCTGACGACGCGCCGAACAGGCTCATCAGGCCATTGTTGCTGGCCAACTCGCGGGTGTAGGAGGCATTGGCGCCCAGGGTGGGAAATTGTGCCGCCCCGGCGACCGCACGTTGCGACCGACTTTCCGCCAGCCGGATTGCCGCGATGCGGACATCGAGATTGGCGGCGGCCCCGCGCTGCACCAGGGCGGTCAGCACCGGGTCGTGAAAAACCGCCCACCACGCGGTATCAATCGGTGTGGCGACGGCATGGCTGGCGACTTTTGCCGGCGTCACCCGGGAGCCGTCGAGCCATGTCGCCGGGACGGCGGCGCTGGGCGGCTGGAAATCCGGTCCAACGGTGCAACCGCACAGCATCACAGCCAGGCTCGCTGTCACCGTCGCGATCCCCGTCGCACGCCGCAGCGCCGGCCCCGACCCGGACCCGGACCCGGACCCGGACCCGGACCGGGGCACCGCGCCACGGCGAAGAAGCGATGGCGATCCGAAGGAATGAGGAAAGCGGATCATGTCACGTGACTTTCTGCTTGCGATCAGTGACCGGAAGGCATCTTGCCCCCGGCCTTGGCCGGCGAGAACAGGAACGCGATGGGAATAGCGACCAGCGTGGCGAAACCACAGATGGCAAAAACGTCAGTGTAAGCCAGGACCGAGGCCTGGTGACGAAAGGTCTGATAGACCAGCGACACCGCCGTATCGTGAACCGTCGATGCCGCGTTGCCCAGCGTCAGGAGTACCCGCTCCTTTTGTGCAACCAGGGTATTATAGGGCTGACTGAGCGGTGTCATCCAGGTCGCCAGATGGGCCTGACGGATCTGGGTCCGTTCGGTCACCAGCGCGGTTGAAATCGAGATCCCGACCGAACCGGCGACGTTGCGGAACATCGTAAAGAGCGCCGCGGCGTCGGCATTCATCTCTTTGGGCAGCGTGGCATAGGTGATCACACTGATCGGGACGAACAGGAAACCCAGCGCCAGCGTCTGCGATGTGCGCATCATCGTCAGGGTCAGAAAGTCGATGTCGGGCACCAGATGCCACGTATAGAACAGGCCCGCGGTCATCACGCTATAGCCGAAGGCAATGACAAGACGGGCCTGAATGTGCGGCAGGATCCGGGCGACGATCGGGATCAGAAAGAAGATCAGGATCCCGCCCGGTGACAGCAACATCCCGGCATGGGTCGCATCATAGCCCAGCACCTGCTGGGCAAACTGGGGAATCAGCACCGACGACGCGTACAGGACCAGGCCCATGACGATGATCATCACCGAGCCGATGGCGAAATTCCGATCGGCCAGGACCCGGATATTGACGACCGGCTTTTGTGCCCTCAGCAGCCAGACAATGGCGCCGACGATCCCCAGAACGGTTGCCACGCTCATGATCGCGATGAAGGGCGAGGCCAGCCAGTCGTCATCTTCACCGCGATCCATCACCACTTGCAAGCAGCCCAGGCCGATCGTGATCAACGACAGGCCAATATAGTCGATGCTGCGACGTTCGCGCCGGGCCCAGGGCGGATCCTCGACCAGTGCGGTCACCGCGATCACGGTGAACAGCCCGATCGGAATATTGAGAAAGAAGATCCAGCGCCATGAGGTGTTATCGGTGATGAGGCCCCCCAGCGTCGGCCCCAGGATCGGCGCGACGACCGTGGCCACCGCGGTGACGGCGAAAGCCTGGCCACGTCGGCTGACCGGGAATGAATCCAGGATGATCGATTGCTGGCAGGGTTGGAGCCCGCCGCCAAAGAAACCCTGAAGCAGGCGGAACACGATCAATTGCGGCAGGCTCTGGGCGATCCCGCACAGCAGCGAGCACACCGTGAACATGATGATGCAGATCAGGAAATAACGCTTGCGGCCGAATACGCTGCTCAACCAGCCCGAAACCGTCAGCACGATGCCGTTGGCGACAAGATAGGAGGTCAGCGTCCAGGTCGCATCGTCATAGGTCGAGGACAGACTGCCGGCGATGTGGGGCAGCGAGACGTTGACGATCGTTGAATCCAGAATCTCCATGAACGCGGCCAGCGTAACCACCAGGGCGATCGCCCAGGGATTTGCGCGCGGCCGCCAATCCGCGTGTGCGCTCAGGTCTTGTTCTGTGTCTTGGGGGCCATCGTCCGACATTGTCGCGGTGCGCCTTTCGCGGCCAGAAACCATCAGGAAATATCAGGGCGCCACGGTTATGGCGTGCCGGGTTGTCCGACGGACACCTCGGGTGCCACAGAAAGGCCCAGCGGCAGCGGCAATTGCGGATCCAGACCGGAATCGATCACGATCTTGACCGGAACCCGTTGGACGATCTTGATGAAGTTGCCGGTCGCGTTTTCCGCCGGGAATGCCGAGAATTTGGTGCCCGAGCCGAGCTGGACGCTGTCGACATGGCCATGCAGGGTCAACTGCGAATAGGCGTCGACGGTGACGGTCGCGGGTTGTCCGACACGGATTCGCCGCAACTGACTTTCCTTGAAATTGGCGGTCACCCAGATCTCGGGTGATACCAGCGCCAGGATCTGCTGACCGACCTGAATGTAGTTTCCCTGCTCAACGTTACGCCTTGTCACCCAGCCATCTTGCGGCGCCGTGATCACGCACCAGGACAAGTTAAGCTCGGCCTGTGCGAGTTCGGCCTTTGCCGTCTGCACCTGGCCGTCCAGTTGGCCAACCTGGTCGTCGACGTTGGCGATGTTGAGGGGCACCGGTTGGTTCTCACGCAGATCGGCTTCGGCCTGGGCCACCTGCGCGGTCGCAAGCAGCAACGCCGCCTTGGCGTAATCGACGTCCTGTTGCGTCGTCGCAGCCCGGCTGATCGTCGTCTGGCGCCGGTAATCGGTCTGCGCCTTGAATTGATTGGCTTTCGCAGCATCCAGGCTGGCTTGCGCCGCGGCAAGCCGCGAGGGGAAGCGAACCTTGGCCAGCTCCAGCGCGTGGCGGGCGCCGGCCAATTGCATCTCGGCGGTGGCCAGCTGTCCCTGGGCCCGATCCCGGGCCGCCAGGAAATCGCGCGGGTCGATATGAAGCAGCGGGTCGCCCTTGTGCACAAACTGGTTGTCGGTCACATCCAGTGTCGCGACATAGCCTGCGACATGGGCGGCAACGCTGACGGCACGGCCATCGGTATAGGCGTCGTCGGTCGTCTCGATATCTTTCGTCGACCACCAATAATAGCCGCCGCCGCCGACCAGCAGCAGCAGAACGACCAGCAGGGTGATGGGCCCCCGCCGCCTCGGCGGCGCCTTGGGCTGCGGCGGGGCGGAGGATCGCGCCCCGGCGCGCAAATCGGCGGCCGGTTGGCCTTGTGCAACGCCACCGTGATCGCCGGGTTCCGGTGGCGCCGGATCGGGCGCGGCAGCCTGCACGCCGTCCCGCGGCGGCGCCGCATCCGCGCTGTCATTCGTCGGTTGACCGGACATCGATCTCTCCATTCTATCGATCGATCGCTATATGATACGCTGAGCGTAGGAAGTCAATCAGTCGATATCATTTTTTCGGGGGAGGGTCTAACCATGACCGATCACAAACTGTCCGTGCCGCGAGGAACCGAGGCCCGACACCGGTTGATCGAGGTCGCCCTCGACGTGTTCGGAACCCATGGCTATGACGGCGCGACGACACGTATGATCGCTGAACGGGCCGGGGTCAGCCTGCCGACCCTGCCTTACCATTTCGGTTCCAAAGAGGGGCTTTATCACGCCGTTGCGGCCCACGTCGCGGAATGCCTGACGGCGCTGATGGCACCGGCGATCCAGCGGGCCGAAGCGGTGCTGGGGCGTGACGATGCGACGACCGACGATGTGATCGCGGTGCTCCAGGACGTCTGCGTTACCTATGCCGGCGGTTTGTTGGGGGGGGATTCGTTAAAGGCACGGATGCGTTTCGTAACCCGCGAACTGACCGACCCGACCACGGCGTTTGAGATCCTCTACCAGAGTTTTACCCGCAACGTGGCGTCGGTCTGTTGCCGCCTGATCGGTCGCGCGACCGGGCATTCCAGCGACGATGCTGAAACCCGGCTGCGAACCCTGACCATCCTTGGCCAGTTGACGGTGTTTCGCAAATCCGGCGAAGCGGCTTGCCGGTTCATGGGCTGGAGTGCCTTCGGTCATGACGAATTGGCGGCAATCCTGGCCTTGGTTCAACGTCAGACCCGGGTGATCCTCCGGGACGCACGGGAGGGGTGACCAGACGCGGGACCCCGGGGCACCCCGGGATCCCGCGCCGCCTTGTTCAATGGGGTGAGGCCTCGACGACCGCCGTGTCGATCGTGAAGCTGCCATCGGCCTGGATGTCGAAATGTGCCTTGACCTCGGCGGAGACCTCGATCTGCAGCGACCGGATCGCCGCGACATGGACCGCCGCGGTCTGCATCCGCTCGACCCAGCTGGCGAAGTCCAGAAACAGGCGACGGCGCATCACGCCGTCGGGTTCGAACCCCGCCGTCGACAGGAGGGCCTGCCATTGCGATACTGAATAGTTACGCACGTGCGAGGGGTCACGCAACAATTCGAACGCCTGGAGATGCGTGTCCAGCAACGGCCGCTCCGGCGCGACGACGTCGTCGATGACGAGGCGGCCGGTCGGGCGCAGCACGCGGCGCGCTTCGCGCAGCGCCGCCGGCACATCCTGCCAGTGATGCGCGCTATAGCGGCTGAAGACCAGATCGAAGCTCTGGTCTTCGAAGGGCAGTTGTTCGGCCGCCCCGCGTCGGGTTGTCAGGTTGCCCAGGCCGCGCTGGCGCGCGGCTTGCGCCACCTGGTCCAGCATGGCGGCGGAAAGATCATAGGCGACGACTTCGGCGACATGCGGTGCCACCGAAAAGCCGACATGGCCGCCGCCACAGCCGAGATCGAGCAGCCGCGCCGCCGGACGGGTCCGGGCGATGGCAACCAACTGGTTCAGATCCTCGCCCTGGGCGTGGACGGCACTGGTGAGATAAGCGGCGGCACGGGGGCCGAACTGGTGTTCGACCACGGTCTCGTGGTTGTTTGCGTCCGGGGCGGGCAATGACATGATGGGTTCCAATTCCGATCGGGGCGGTGGGCGCGACGCAGGGCCCGAGCCCTTGATTTCGTCGCGGTTTTGCCGGAGAAGCGGGTCATCCGCCTCCGTCACCAAGGCTGTATCACGGGCGCTGACGGCCCAACCAGACAAGCGGTTATACGAGTATCACCACTGCCATGATCGAACCGGTCAAGACACGCCAGCACCAGGAGGTCGGGGCGTTCCTGCGTGCCCAGCGTTCACGCCTGCGCCCCGAAGCGGTCGGCCTGCCCGCCGGACAGCGGCGGCGCACCCCCGGATTGCGGCGCGAGGAGGTCGCCCAACTGTGTGGCATGAGCGTGACCTGGTACAGTTGGATCGAACAGGGACGCGACGTTTCGGTGTCACCGGCGGCCCTGGCCCGGGTCGCGCGGGCGTTGCGCCTGAACCGGGCCGAACGCGCCTATCTGTTCGCCCTGGCGCAACAGCGCGACCCGGCGGGCGATGCGGAGCCCGCGGATGCGGTGCCCGCCTCCCTGGTCGCGGCGATCGCCGGTTTCGACGGTCCCGCTTATCTGCTGGATCGGCTGTGGGACGCCCGGGCGTGGAACCCGGCGGCAACCCGGCTTTTCACCGGTTGGCTCGATGCCGAGTGTGACCGCAACCTGCTGCGTTTCATCTTCACGGCGCCGGGTGCGCGTCGCCTGATCGTGGGGTGGGAGGAACGGGCGCGGCGCGTCCTGGCCGAGTTCCGGGCTGATTTCAGCCGGCATCTCGATGACACGCGCCTGGAGGCCCTGGTCGACGCGTTGAACCGACGGAGTCCGCTGTTCGCCCAGGCGTGGGCGAACCAGAGCGTATTGGACCGCGAAGGCGGCCTGCGGATGTTTGACCATCCGCAGGCCGGACCGTTGCGTTACCAACAGGTGACCTTGATTCCCGCCGGATTGCCGGACCACAAGCTGGTTGTCCTGGTCGCGGCGGGACAGGATGACACACCGCGATGACCGGCCCCCGTCGTTGGACGGACGGGGGCACGGCGGCGGCGAATCTTAGGCGATCACCGCCAGCGGGATTTCGCGCGCATCGAACCGATCTGCGGACATTTGGCAATACCGCAGGCAAGCCTCGAACGTGACCAGCCGGCGATGCTGGTTTCTGCGGTCCTGTTGAACCCTCGGCCGGTCGCCCCGGCGGCCGTCGGGCATAACACCGCGATGCCGGACCCGGGCGGCCGGGATGACCAACAGGAGCAGAAAGTGACCGGTTATTGATCGTGCGACAGATGAAACGCGGTGATGATCCAGCGCAACAAATGTCGGACCGACGAATATTAGCGGAACAGGGTCAAGATGGACTGCGGTGCCTGGTTGGCAATTGACAGCGCCTGGGTTGCCAACTGCTGACGAACCTGCAGCGATTGCAGCTGTGCGGCGGCTTTGGACATGTCGGCGTCAACCATGTCACCGAGGCCGGTGGTGATGGCGTCGGAAAGCTGACTGTTGAACGAGATCTGGGTCTTGATCCGGTTTTCATCGCCAGCGATCTGGTTCAACGCGGTCCCAAGCGAGGTCATGGCGGTGGCGAAACCGCCGGTCAGCAATCCCTCGGCGTCGGTCGCCGTCGTGACCGCGGTCAGGTTTGCCAGCACGGCGGCCACGAGATCCTGGGCCTGGACCGTGTATTGGCTACCGCCATAGTTGGAAATGACGGCGACATTGGATGAACCCGCCG